>CALUPT010000025.1 GCA_944322715.1 uncultured Bacteroidales bacterium | reverse complement strand
TCTCCGCAGGCTCCGTTCCGCCAGCCACACCGCTGACCTCTCCACAAGCCCCGATAAAACGCAAGACTGATGACTGCGCCACCCTCCGTGGCCGTCTTCCGTCCGTCCACTTCTGTCCGCTCAGGCATCAGACTTGCAGAGCGGAAGAGTCCATACCTGCCCACCTCCCGGACAAGTCCGCTCGGTCAGCAGAGTGAATAATAAAGCGGTATAGGTCGAGCAGTCTCTCCGCAGCTGTTCCCACCGATGTCCTCCATCAGACTTCGGACCATTGAGACTTGGGGATTTTTTTCGCGCCGCTTACTCCGTTCCGCCATCCTCACTCGCTGCGGCCAGGGCCTCCGGTCATTCAGGCTCCACTACGCGCACTCTGCTCTGAAATCCCCAAGACTCACGGGCGGTCCTCAGAACGACAGCGGTGTTCGCTCCGCTCACGAGCCGTCAGGGAATTTACAAGACTGCCCGGACCATACAGCCAGGCATATATACAGACACAACATCACCTCCGGACTTCAAGACACTTATCAAGAGCCATTTCTCCAAGCCCATCTCATCGAAAACAGCACCTCTTCCGCATAGCCTTCCATCACATCAACAGCCCACCCATACACAACCTTTCACTGCAGATGTCCGGCATATCCACAAGGGCATCCAGCAGTTCCCTGCCGCCTCCTTTTTGATGACGGCACCGCTCCGCTCTATGCCGTCAGCCAGTCGGCATCTACATAACATAATCCTATCTTAATCTGGTAGTGTTTCAATCAGTGTGTCTGGTGTAAGCACTCAGACCTTTTAGTTCTGCAAATATATCAATTTATCCTTTGTTACAATGGCAGGCGTGGCTGCCATTGTCAATTTTTATTCGTCATAGAACATGGTCCTATCAAGATCTATTCTCAGAACCTGCCTCAGGTATGGTTTCTTGTCCATGAGTTCGTTGGACAAGACGGTTACGGTATCTCAATCTCCACCCAGCCCCAACTCCGTCTCTCCATCGAAATCGGCATCTCCTACAACTTTATCAGATTTTGACAGGGTGCAAAGAAAAGTTTCGCTATCTTTGTCAAATATGTCAGATTATCAGCCGGAAAAATCCGGAAGGAAATGTGACATGAAAATTGAAAGTTCTATGACAGAGAAATTGAAGTTACGAGGAATTCAGCACCTGAATAACAATAAAAACTGATAGGAAATGAACCTCTGCTTTCAATTTAATGGATATGTTTTTTGACGGAAAAGCGTAAAAATTTTGTTACCCGTTTGTTACTTTTACCCTATCCGCGGCACAAAAGAACCATTTAAAATATTAATTAATAAGCATATATGCCAGACAGCAATTTCATAGACTATGTGAAGATATTCTGCGCTTCGGGAAACGGAGGGGCAGGATCAATGCATCTACGGAGGGAGAAATATATCCCGAAAGGAGGACCTGACGGAGGAGATGGAGGCCGGGGAGGACATATAATCCTGCGTGCGAATCCCCAATTCTGGACCCTTATACACCTGAAATACAGGAAACACATCAAGGCCGAAGATGGAGAGGCAGGCAGCGGACAGCTGAGGACAGGGAAAAACGGGACCGACATCTATATAGATGTGCCGCTCGGGACTGTCGCAAGGGATGCTGAAACGGGAGAGGTACTGTTCGAACTTGTAGATGCCGGAGAAGAAAGGATTCTGGTCAAGGGAGGACGCGGAGGACTCGGCAACAACAATTTCAAGTCTGCCACAAACCAGACCCCGCGCTATTCGCAGCCGGGAGAGGCGGGAAGCGAGGGGTGGTTCATTTTAGAACTGAAAGTGCTTGCCGATGTAGGATTAGTAGGATTCCCCAATGCAGGGAAATCCACCCTTCTCGCGTCAGTGACTGCAGCCAGGCCTAAGATTGCGAACTACGCATTCACCACACTCGAACCCAATCTGGGCATTGTGAAGTATTACGATGACAAATCATTCGTCATTGCCGACATCCCGGGCATCATAGAAGGGGCACATGAAGGCAAAGGAATCGGACTGAGATTCCTGAGGCATATCGAGAGAAATTCCATCCTGCTTTTCATGGTTCCGGCCGACAGCGATGACATAGCCAGGGAATACGGGATTCTGCTCAATGAACTCAGGCAGTATAACCCGGAACTTCTGGTGAAAGTACGGCTCCTTGCCATCAGCAAGTCCGACATGCTGGACCGGCAGATGAAGGAGGACATGGAAAAGCAGCTCCCAGCAGGAGTGGAGCATATCTTCATATCATCCGTTTCTGGAGAAGGACTTAAAGAACTGAAGGATATGCTGTGGGAAGCCCTGAACAGGCAGGATTAGGATCCGGTCACAGTTCCGGAACGACATTCTCCATTCTGGAGCCTCTCGACCCTTTTATCAGAATGCAGCAGTCCTTCAAAGGATTGGCCTGCAGAAATGATGCCGCCAGTTCGGAAGTGGCGAACCATTTTGTCCTGTTTCCCAAGGCTTCTGCCACTGCCGCACCGTCTTCCGCATCCAGAGCCTTGCGGAACTCATCTCCGACCAGGACAATGACATCGAGATGCTTCAACCGTGACAGTCTTGCAAGGACAGCCTCATGCTCCCTGACCGACTCAGGTCCGAGTTCCAGCATATTGCCTAACATGACGGCCTTATGTTCCGCTTTCATGGAGTCCAGATTGTCCAACGCCGCCGACACGCTTGTAGGGTTTGCATTATATGCATCCACTATCAGGACATTGGATGCCGTCCTCATCATTTGCGAGCGGCTGTTCTTCGGCTCATATCCGGAAATAGCCTTTACCGCATCCTCTTCCTTGATACCGAATTCCTTCCCGACCGCAAGCGCCGCCATCACATTGTCTGCGTTATACTCCCCTACAAGCCTGGTCTCCACCAGCGTTCCGCTACTGAGCCTTATCCTGAGATAAGGGGACTGCGGGGATACAGGGAGCACTTCCGCGCCCTCATATCCGAGTCCGTAACGGACGGTCCTCAGATCCGGCCTGGCCGATGCCATTTCATTGAGATACGGATTGTCCGCATTCACGAATGCCTTGTCGGCAGTCCTCTGGAGATAATCATACAGTTCGCCTTTGGCAGCCATCACTCCCTCAAAGCTGCCGAAACCGAGCAGATGAGCCTTGCCGACATTGGTTATCAGACCGTATGTAGGCAATGCCACGGACACCAGTTCCCTTATGTCTCCGGGATGACTCGCCCCCATCTCCACGACCGCAATCTGCGTTCTGGAGGTGATTTTCAGAAGCGTGAGAGGCACGCCGATGCTGTTGTTGAGATTCCCTTCCGTCGCCGTCACCCTGTATCCCGTTTCCAGAACCGCCTTTATCAGTTCCTTCGTGGTGGTCTTCCCATTGGTTCCCGTGAGGGCTATCACAGGCAGGGGCTTTCCATCTGCAGACGACATCGAACGATGCCAGCGTGCAAGGGCCTGGAGTGCTGCAAGGGTGTCTTCCACAGGGATCAGCCTGGATTCAAACCCTTCCGGGACAACGGACTTTTCCGGACTGTCCATAACGGAACCGCCCGAAGCATCTGCACCTGAAACGTCTGACAGGCCTGCGGCTACAGCAGCCCCCCTGTCCACCACCGCGTATGCAGCCCCGGCCTCCAAAGCCTTCAGGGCGTACTCGTTTCCATCGAAATTCTCACCTTTCAAAGCGAAGAACAGTTCGCCTCCCGCTATCCTGCGGCTGTCGGTCGTCACACGTCCTCCGCATTCCTTATACTTGCCGTACAAATACACTATATCCATGGTCCGGTCATTTTACGCACCGGATACCGTCAGACAGATATCCGGCACTAATCCTTTAGCTGAACATTACCTGATTCCATTTCCCAGACTTGCCCTGTCCCGGGCCGGAGTACCGCTGCAGACGACCGGTCAGCGTCCGGTACTTCCGAATCCTCCCTCGCCCCGGGCCGTCTCATCAAGGATCTCTACTTCATCCCAGGTCACGCTCTCATATTTTGCCATCACCAACTGGGCGATTCTCTCACCAGGATTGACAGTAAAAGGCCGGTCAGAGAGATTTACAAGTATCACCTTGATCTCTCCCCTGTAGTCAGCATCGATTGTCCCTGGAGAATTCAGGACCGTAACCCCGTATTTCGCAGCCAGTCCGCTCCGAGGCCTTACCTGTGCTTCTGTTCCCTGAGGAAGTGCAATCGAAAGCCCGGTAGGTATCATTGCCCGCTGCAGAGGAGCAAGCTCCACCGGCTCCGTAATATCGGCCTTGAGATCCATACCTGCCGACTGTGCTGTCGCGTATGCCGGCACCGGCCATGCCGATCTGTTTACTATCTTGACTTTCATTTTCTATAAATCTGATATGCATCTGAAACAGTCGGCAAAGTTAACAATTCATTTCCATCCGGCAATGCCTGCCGCAATTTACGAGTTTTCATACCTGTTTCCTTCCTGTTTTCTTGTTTTCATGCACGGAAAATTTGCAGATTAAGAAAATTTATCTACCTTTGCAGCCGCAATGGGGGTATAGCTCAGTTGGCTAGAGCACCTGCTTTGCAAGCAGGGGGTCGTCGGTTCGACTCCGTCTACCTCCACCACCGGAAATCAAAGACCGAATTCTAAGTTAAATCCAAATTTTTTTTAGATTTCACCTATGATTTTTTGAAGAATGGCTATGAAAGTCATTCTTC
>CALUPT010000024.1 GCA_944322715.1 uncultured Bacteroidales bacterium | reverse complement strand
CCTCAAATCCTCCCTCTCAGGGAGGACTTTTCCGAAAAACTTCGTTTTTCTCTATTAATGTCAATTATAAGTATTTTTCCAATCTATCATCTAATGTATTGACATTAAATGATTCCGTTATTCATCAGAACTTGCCGTCCCGGTTGGCCTCCTCCAGGCTCTGGTAGAGCGATGTCGGATAATGCCCGTTGAAACAGGCCAGGCAGAGGTCATTCCTGCCGCCGGCCTTGAAAAGCGCCTCTTCCGACAGGAAAGCCAGGGAATCCGCGCCGATTGCCTGCCTTGCCTCCTCGAGATTTCTGCGGGCGCAGAGAAGCTCATCGTATGTGGATATGTCCACCCCGTAGAAACAAGGGGACTTTATCATAGGCGATGCTATCCTCAGATGCACCTCGACAGCTCCGGCTTCCCGCAGCATCGTCACTATCCTGCGCGAAGTGGTGCCCCTGACCACAGAATCATCTATCAGTACGACCCGCCTGCCCTTCACTATAGTCTTGACGGCAGACAGTTTCATCCTCACTCCCTTCTCCCTCATGGACTGGGATGGATAGATGAATGTCCTGCCGATATATTTGTTCTTTATAAGCCCCATTTCATACGGAAGGCCGGATGCTTCACTGTAACCCATTGCCGCACTGAGGCTTGAATCAGGCACACCGACCACTATATCTGCATCAGCAGGAGCCTCCTCCCACAGCAGACGGCCTGACTCTTTCCTGAAACTGTGGACATTGCAGCCCTCTATGTCACTGTCAGGCCTTGCAAAATAGATATACTCCATTGCACACATCGCATTCCGCCTGTACTCGGAATAATGCCTGCTTCTGATACCGTGACCGTCTACAGTGACCACTTCTCCAGGCTCGATGTCCCGGATGAACTCCGCCCCTATCGTATCGAAGGCACAAGTCTCGCTGCTGAGGACATAACCGTCCCCGAGCCTCGCAATGGAAAGCGGTCTCAGCCCGTACTTGTCCCTGCACGCATATATCCTGTTCTTCGTCATGATAAGGAAAGCGAACGCCCCCTCTATCATATTGAGAGCCTCCATTATTGCCAGTATCCTTGGCTGGCGGCGGTCAATGGCATCTTTCTTTATAAGATGGGCAAGGATTTCGCTGTCCGAAGAAGACTGGAACAGGCTGCCCCTGTCCTCAAGGTATTTCCGGAGCTGGACAGAATTCACAAGGTTCCCGTTATGGGCAAGAGCGAAATCCCCTGTGTTGTGACGGAAAAGGAAAGGCTGGACATTCTCGATACCGCCTCCACCTGTGGTAGAGTATCTCACGTGGCCTATCGCCATCGGACCCGGAAGCGAAGCCACCTTCTCCTCGTTGAACACTTCGGTCACAAGGCCCTCACCCTTGACCCTCCGCAGCTGTCCGGCATCGTTCACGGCCACTATGCCGCAGCCTTCCTGTCCCCTGTGCTGCAGGGAATGGAGTCCGTAATAGACAAGGCTTGCAGCCTGAGGCACTCCCCAGATGCCGAAGACACCGCATTCTTCATGCAACCCCTGAGACTGTGAGAACATTCCTGTCATATAGACTCCTCCATTTCCGAAACCTTGTCATAAATTATCCTGTATGCATCCCCCACCTTGCCCATATCCCTGCGAAACCTGTCCTTGTCATACCTCTCTTTCGTCCCGGAATCCCAGAAACGGGCATTGTCCGGAGTGATCTCATCCGCCAGAAGCAGTTCACCCGACGGGAGACGGCCGAACTCGATCTTGAAATCCACGAGGTCTATCCCGACATTGCGGAAAAGCGGTTTCAGAATGTCGTCTATCTTCCGCGAAATTGCATATATCGTATCCAGCTCGTCCTGCGAGACAAGTCCGAGCGCGACCGCATGACAATCATTGATGAGAGGGTCACACAGGTCATCATTCTTGTAGCAAAGGTCAATGACAGGCTCCGACGGCACCATACCTTCCTCCAGCCCGAGCCTGGCGGCCATGGAACCGGCTATCACATTCCGGACAATGACCTCCAAGGGAATGACATCGAGACGGCGGCACAAAAGTTCCGTTGCAGACACCTGTCTGATGAAGTGAGTCTTCACGCCGTTTTTCCCGAGAATCCCGAATATCATTGCCGCTATTCCGGCATTCAGTCTTCCCTTGCCGGCAATAGCGGCCTTCTTTATCTTGTTGAATGCAGTGATGCTGTCAGTGAAGCAGACCAGGATATCTTCCGGGACTTCCGTTCCGAAGATCTTGACCGATTCACCGTTGTATATCACTTCCTTTTTCTCCATAATTTCCGTTATCAGATCCTTCGCTGCGCTCAGGATGACAAATCAGATGCTTGAGACGTTGTATGCCGCAAGACTGCAAAAGCAGCCGCTATTCCCCTCGGAAATAGCGGACTGCATTGTCAAACAGAGGCTGCTCCAGACCATCGTCAGGGATGTTCTTGAACAGGTTCCTCTCGTATCTCTCGGTATGTCCCATCTTGCCGAGTATCTGTCCGTTGCGGCTGATGATACCCTCGATGGCGTAGTATGAGCCGTTAGGGTTGTACGGAGACTCCATAGTGACCTCCTCATCTATGGGGTCCACATACTGGAAAGCCACCTGGCCGTTAGCGAACAGTTCGCGGGCAAGATCCCCGTTCACCACGAACTTGCCCTCCCCGTGGCTTACGGCTATCGTATGCAGGTCGCCGACCTTGAACCCAGAGAGCCACGGAGAATTGGTAGTGGACACCCTTGTCGTCACCATCTGGGAGACATGACGGTTGATGTCGTTGCGGAACAGGGTAGGAGACTCCCTGGTCACCATTCCGAGATGGCCGTACGGGAGAAGCCCTGACTTCACCAGAGCCTGGAATCCGTTGCAGATTCCGAGTATAAGCCCTCCCCTGTCGAGAAGCTTGTGTATCTCCTCCGCTATCTCCTTGTTGTTAAGCACATTCGCTATGAACTTGCCGCTGCCGTCAGGCTCATCTCCAGCGGAGAACCCTCCGCAGAGGGCAAATATATGGCACTCCGATATGTTCTTCTTCATTTCCTCGATGGAACGGAAGATATCCTCGCTCCTGAGGTTGCAGAATGTTGTCATCCTGACTTCCGCCCCGGCCTTGCGGAACGCCTTCGCAGTATCGTAGTCGCAGTTGGTCCCCGGGAAAACCGGCAGATAGGCTACCGGTGTCTGCACTGGCTCGCCCTTGTACCTGAGCTCCTGTCTCTTGACCTTGAGAGGACGGACATTATCCATCCCTGACGGGACAAGGGCACTGTGACGTGCCTCTGCCACAGACGGATATATCTCTTCGAACATCGCCCCGTTGAGTTCCATCAGGCCGAATATGTCGAGCTTTTCGCCGTTGATGTGCAGCATACCGTCATCCCCTGAAGTCACCTTGCCGAGATATACGGCATCCGGATAGTCCAGCTCTTCCCCGCATTCCACGACTAGGGAGCCGTAGCAGCAGTCGAACAGCACATCCGCCGGAGCCTTGATATCCACACCGAACGCATTGCCGAACGACATCTTGCAGATGGAAGCGCAAACCGAATCCAACCCCACGGCGTATGCTGACACTATGTTACCGTCAAGTATCTGGTCGTTTACAAATGACCAGTTCCTCTTGAGCTGATCCGTATCAGGCATCAGATTCTCCTTAGGCGTATGCCTTACAAGATACAGGAGGTTGTCTTCAGACTTGAGTTCCGGTGAAATGACATCATTTGCATCTACAGTGGTGATGCCGAATGCCGCAAGCGTAGGAGGCACGTTCAGGTCCTCGAAAGTCCCGCTCATTGAATCCTTTCCTCCTATGGATGGCAAACCGAGCTCCACCTGCATTTTCAACGCTCCGAGCAGTGCGCTCAACGGGAGTCCCCAGGTGTGGCGCTCAGGTGTCATCCTCTGGAAATATTCCTGATACGAGAACCTCATCCTGTCATACTGCCCGCCTGCTGAAACAACTTTGGCGCAGGCATCCACCACGGCATACGCAGCTGCATGATATGGGCTCCAGCTTCCGAGATACGGGTCACAGCCCCAGGCCATTACAGACGCGGTATCCGTATAGCCGTCTACCGGAAGTTTCTGCACCGACACCTGCGCCTGCGTCGTCTGGAGCATACCTCCGTACGGCATAAGCACAGTAGAACGGCCCACTGTGGAGTCAAACATCTCCACCATTCCTTTCTGCGATGTGTGGTTGGCATCGGAAAGCTCCTCCTCGATTCTCTCTTTCACTGTCCGGCGGTCATCAGGGTCCGGGCTGAACGGTTCAGCCGGCCTCACGGAAGCTATCGTGGCTTCCGCATAATGCCTTGCTCCGGCACTGTCGATGAATTCCCGGGAGATGTCAACCATCAGTTTCCCGCCGTTATACATCCTCAGCCTGCGCGTATCCGTCACATCCGCCACGTATGTTACCTCAACATTCTCGCTGAGGCAGTATTTCTCGAATTCCTCCCTGTCCTTTGCCTCAATGACGACAGCCATCCTCTCCTGGGACTCGCTTATGGCCAGTTCGGTAGTGTTGAGACCCGAATACTTTACAGGGACCCTGTCAAGATATATGTCCAGACCATCGGTCAGTTCCCCGATAGCCACGCTGACACCGCCTGCGCCGAAATCATTCGACTTCTTGATAAGCCTTGTCACCTCAGGACGGCGGAACAGCCTCTGCAGCTTGCGCTCCTCAGGGGCATTCCCTTTCTGCACCTCGCTACCGCATGTCTCGAGAGAGGCCTCGGTGTGCTCTTTTGAAGAACCCGTCGCCCCGCCGATGCCATCCCGGCCGGTACGTCCTCCGAGCAGGAGTACGATGTCTCCCGGCGCAGGTGACTCCCTACGCACATTCTCCGCCTTGACAGCGCCCACGACAGCACCTATCTCCAGCCTCTTGGCCTCGTAGCCGGGATGGTACATCTCGTGTACATTTGTGGTAGCAAGACCTATCTGGTTGCCGTAGCTTGAATACCCTGCGGCTGCCTTGCGGCTTATCACCTTCTGGGGAAGCTTGCCTGGGCGGGTGTCCTTGACCGCACGCCACAGGTTGCCTGCTCCGGTAAGCCGCATGGCCTGATATACATAACTCCTTCCGGAAAGCGGGTCACGGATAGCCCCGCCGAGACAGGTAGCCGCCCCTCCGAACGGCTCTATCTCCGTAGGATGGTTGTGTGTCTCGTTCTTGAACTGCAGCAGCCATCTCTCATCCTTGCCGTCCACATCGACATCCACATAGATGCTGCATGCGTTGTTCTCCTCGCTCACCTCCATATCATCCAGCAGCCCCCTGCTGCGCAGATAGCGCGCACCTATCGTAGCGACATCCATCAGACAGAGAGGCTTGCCTTCCCTGCCGAGTTCCTTGCGGATCTTCAGATAGAGGTCGTATGTCCCCTGTATCTCGTCCTTTATGAATGAATCCTCGATCCTGACATCGTTCAATATCGTAGTGAAGGTCGTATGACGGCAATGGTCGCTCCAGTATGTATCGAGAATCCTGAGTTCGGTCTCGTACGGGTCCCTTCCCTCGTTGCGGAAATATTTCACCACCTCGCGGAGGTCATCCGCGTTCATGGCCAGGCCGTACTGCCTGCAATACGGGGCAAGGTCATCCTCACCCAGTTCCCTCAGACCTTCGAGCACCGGCACAGGACGCACAGGAGCATGCTCAGTATCGTTGAGTCTGGAAAGGTCC
Source organism: uncultured Bacteroidales bacterium (assembly GCA_944322715.1). Taxonomy (GTDB): domain Bacteria; phylum Bacteroidota; class Bacteroidia; order Bacteroidales; family UBA932; genus Cryptobacteroides. Next base: position 2,152 of record CALUPT010000024.1, on the reverse strand, counting down.
TTTTCCCTGGACTCGACCGCATTTATGTAATAATGCCTTATCTTCGCCATATCCTCATCGGAAGTGTCCCCGTCAAGGATTATCAGCCTCGAGCTCCGGATTCTTACATCCGCTTCAGGCTCGATCAGGCGCACGCAGTCCACAGCCGAAGCCGCCCTCTGGTCAAACTGCCCTGGAAGGTATTCTACCGCGATATATTTTTTGCCTTCAAGGTCACAGGTATCTGTCACCCTGTCCGTCACAATCTCCCCGAACACACTGTAGCGGCTCTTTTCCAGAAGTTCCGGAGTGAAACCGAACAGGTCATATACATTCAACAGGCGCAACGACTTGATATTCAGCTGGAGATTTTCGTTCAGCTCGTTTCTCAGGCTGTCGCCCTCCACATAGAATTCGGGATATTTCTCTACGAAAATTCGGTAGTTTTCCATCAGATCTCCGCCTTCAAAACTGTTTCTGTCTGCTGTCTCCTGTATTCTTCAAGCTTTTTCTCAAGCTCCCGGTCCGAAAGTGCAAGTATCTCCACGGCAAGGAGAGCCGCATTCTTGGCTCCGTTGATAGCGACAGTAGCTACCGGGACCCCTCCTGGCATCTGCACAATCGAAAGCAGGGAGTCAAGCCCTCCTAAGGCCTTCGTCTGCATAGGGACGCCGATAACAGGCACTGTAGTCAGACCGGCTACGACACCCGCCACATGGGCCGCACCGCCAGCTCCTGCAATTATGACACCTATTCCGCGCTCTCTGGCAGTCCTGGCGAACTCGAACATTAGGTCCGGAGTCCTGTGTGCGCTGATGACGCGCTTCTCGATCTCGATACCGAATCCGGCAAGGGTCTCTACAGCGGCCGACATCACAGCCCAGTCACTTGTAGATCCCATGATTATTGCAACTTTCATATATTTAAGAATAAGGAATGACATCCAAAAGCTCCACAAAGGTAGTCAAATTTTCCTTGCGCCCAATACAGGAAATCCATATTGATTCTGCCCCGACTCTGCCGCTGACCATTTTTTTGCATTTATCTGCAGAATTTTGTAGATTTGCAATCTTTTGACCAATTATATGACAATGTTTATGGGTAATAATATCGTTTCAGCGATGCGTGCGTTTGCAGCGGCAGCCGCTGCCCTTCTTTTCATATCGGCCTGCACGAAGACGGAAGAACCTGTTCCCGTCCAGGATGACGGGCTCATTGAACTGGCATTCACGAAAAGCGGTTTTGCCGGCGATACGCAGGTGTCCACCTCAATGAAGGCTGACATCAATGATGACGGGAACGGCAATTTTGCAGAAGGGGACAAGGTCGGGCTGTATATATATGGCAGTCCTTCCAGACATATCGTTCTTACGCTGGAGAACGGCAAATGGACCCCGTCCCTGAAGAAGAGCGACCTGGGATCAGGCACTGCCAGACTTTCCGCATATTATCCGGTATCGGAGGCCTCCGGCATTGAATCAAACGTGCACCTGCACAAGGTGGATGCCGACCAGAGCGGAGATGGCTACCTGGAGTCGGATCTTCTGTGGAGCCATCTGGACATTGATCCTGGCTCGCTTTCAGGCAACAGGATAGAATTCCCTTTCAGACACGCCATGCACAGGCTTGTCATAAACATTACGGGCACTGACGGGACATTGCCCGAAGACCTTTCCGTAAAGGTCCTCAATGAGACCGAGGGGTCGCTTTCAATCTATAGCGGAAGCCTGAATCATCCGTCAGGGGAAATGGAGAAAATAGATGCCAGGAAAGAGGAAGGGAGTCAGGGCAAGTTTTCCGCAATACTTTTCCCGAGCAGTCTGGAGCCTTATTCAGACGGATGGGTGGAAATAACCGCGGACGGCAAGACCTCGACTTTCAAGGCGCCTTCTGAAATCGGCGGCAAGACTTCTCTGGAGAGCGGAAAGGAGACGGTGCTGAACCTGAGTCTGAATCAGGGCGGCGTCGGCCCCGGGGAAGATCCGGAACCGGCGCCTGATCCCGACTATGCGGGGAAGATATGCTGGGTATATGGAGTCAAGACTCCGGAAACTCCTGACTACAATGAGGAGACCGTGAAAGTGCTGACAGATAATGATAAATTTTATCCGTGGAACTTCCCTTCAGGAGTATGGTTCAAGTTTGACAGCGATCCTGAAACAGCCTATCTGAA
>CALUPT010000023.1 GCA_944322715.1 uncultured Bacteroidales bacterium | reverse complement strand
ATAGAATACGGCATACTTGACAGAAAGATAATTTTCGGAGTGGAATGTCATAACGTGCTTGATTCGCCTGAAATGACAAATTTCAACTATCCTCTTGCAGGCAGGACACTGACGGCAAAGGTAAGGTTCACAACTCTGGAATGGTAGAAATATTCACTAACAATATTGTAATGAAGACAAGACATTTGATTATTGCGGTATGTGCCGTATCGGCACTGGCTGCATCCTGTGAAAAGACAGGAGGGGATGACAATGAAACGGTCCCTGGTAAGAGACCTGAAATCCTGGCTACAATCGACATGAGCCCCAAGGCATCCAACGGCTACCTGGTACCGGTCTATGACCTGGCTTCGGACGGGGCGTCCATGGATGAAGCCTATGAAGTCAAGACATCGAATTACGTCATTACCTACAACGACTGGGCATTCGTCGTCGAAGGGACCTCAGGAGGCAACATACGGAAATTCAATATAAACAATGACGGGACACTGTCCGAAGCGGGGCAGCTGACTGTCGATGGCGCAGGATACGGAGCGGCGCATCTTCTTGTAATCAGCGAGACCAAGGCATACGCTTCCGCAATGATATCAAATAAGATAGTGATTTTCAACCCTTCCGACATGACGAAGACAGGGGAAATCAATCTTATGAAAGACGGAAGCACGGAATTCGTCGCCACTGACACGGGCGCAAAAACTCCGAATCCGCTCGGAATGTTCCTCCGCGACGGGAAAGTATATGTCGGGCTCGGCCAGTTCATTGAGATGCCTACAACGGTACAGGGAGCATACATGCTGATAATAGACGAAAAGACCGACACTCCGGAAAAAATGATTTCGGATGACCGTCTTACTTCCGCAACGGCAATCGGAGAAGGCGGGATGTTCATTGATGAAAACAATGACCTCTACATTCCGTGCTGGGGCTCGTATGGATTCGACCCTGCCCACCACAGCGGACTTTTACGTATAAAGTCCGGAGAGGACGTGTTCGACAAGGACTACTGCTTCGACATGTCTGAAATGACCTTCGATGGTGTGGAGGGAGGAAAATTTCAGTATGTGCTTACTTATCATTATGCAGGAGACGGGGAAATCTATTTCTTCGGCTACTGTCCTGCTTTTGCATCACAAAGCCCGAATACTTTCTATGAAGACCATACGAACTACGCCATGAAGGGAGACCTTTACAAATGCACGGCAGAAGTGCTTCCTCTGCCGAGGACAAATGCCATCAGTTGCGCCATAAACCATATCGGGGACGAAATCCTGTTCGGCCTGACCACTAAAAGCAACGGCGTAGGGATTTTCAGCTATGACCGCAGGACCAAGGAATGCAGTGGTGCGCCTATAGTAAACATGCAAGGAACGATGCTCAAGATGCAGGTGCTTTAGGGCAGATCTTCCGGAACTCTACGGGAAAGGCGGGACAAGCGCCGGAATGAATGGCGCGACGTCCCGTCTTTGCGTTTTATATACCCGGCATCTTTCAGGCGGCAAGCATTGACCACCGCCTGTCTGCCGGGAGCCAGCCCAGCGCCCCCAATCCGGATGGAGGGAACCATCCTGAAGCCTCATGCTCCTTGAGTACAAGGCTTCCGTCTGTCACCGTACACCAGAAGCAATGCAGCCTTATATGGAAATCAGGATAATCATATTCCACAATACACAGTTCATCCCCTACACTGACCTCGGTGTCAAGCTCTTCCATTATTTCCCGCTTCAGAGCATGCCTTCTGCCCTCTCCAGGCTCAATCTTACCTCCGGGGAATTCCCACATGCCCTTGAATTCACCATAGCCGCGCCGGGTGGCGAAAATTTTACCGTCCCGTACAATGACGGCGGCCACAACCTCAATCACCCTCATGGCTGCTCAGCATCCTGTCCCATCTATACTGCAGGACTGTCCTTCCGCAACCGGGGCAGATTTCAGGCCTGCCTCCGCCGGGTCAAGGGTCACCGAGCCGTCCTCCAGTATGAAGCATGGTATACCTATGGAACCGGACTTCCTTGCCGCTTCAAACGAAGGGCATGTGTCCCGAAGCCTGAGGAAAGCCTTCAGATTCCTGACATCCTGTCCTATGTCTATTGTCCTGTATCCCGGGTTCCCCTTTATCTGCTCTTCTACATACCTGCAGTCAGGGCAGGTAGACATTCCGTAAACCGTTATCATATTCATCTAATTTTTCAGTGCTGTCTGCAAATTTATAAAAAATTGCTCTTGTCCGGCCGGGGTATGAACATCATAATCTGTAAATGAGTTACAAACCTCAGTAAATGAGTTACGGGCTGCTGTGATAATACGGACTACTTTTGCACAAAGTAAAAGAAATGCCATGAAGGATACGATGAACAGAAGGGATTTCATCAGAAATTCTGTAGTGACCGGAGGTGTCCTGCTTGCACATGCAGCGCTCCCGGCCAATGCACGAAATCTTACTTACGACATGTATGTTCCTACCCGAGTTATGTTCGGAGCAGGGATGCTGGACAAACTGAGTGAACAGCCGATGCCGGGCAAACGAGCCCTAATCGTTATCTCCAACGGGAAATCAACCCGTGCCAACGGTTATCTGTCGCGCACGGAAGAGCAGCTGCACAAGGCTGGTGTGGAAACTTTCCTGTTCGACGGTGTAATGCCCAACCCTACCGTGGGCAATGTGGATGCCGGTGCGAAGGTTGCCCGTGAAAACGGATGCGACTTCCTCGTGGCATTGGGCGAAGGTAGCGTGACTGTGACTTTATCGCTGGACAATAACAAATAACAAGAAAGGAAAACGATTATGACACTTGAGGAATTCAAGGATTTCGTGAAAACAGGCAAACCGCTTGACACGGAAGAGATACATCAATTTATGGACAGAATGAGTGGAGAGGCTCGGCGTATCACGTTCCGGCTGAACTCCGCCTACCGTACACCCGGTGAAGTCCGGGCAGTGTTGTCCGAGCTGTTCGGCTACAAGGTGCCGGACACATTCAGGGTCTTCCCTCCGTTCTACACGGACTTCGGAAAGAACATCCATGTAGGAGAAGGCGTATTCATCAACGCCTGCTGCCATTTTCAGGATCACGGCGGCGTAACAATCGGTGACGGCTGCCAGATAGGACATAATGTCGTGTTTGCCACACTGAACCACTTCATTGAAGCGGAGAAACGCAAGATGACTTATTCCGCCCCTATCGTCCTGGGCAAGAATGTCTGGATCGGCTCGAACGCCACCATCCTGCAAGGTGTCACTATCGGTGACAATGCCGTGGTGGGGGCCGGCGCTGTCGTGACCAAAGATGTCCCGGCGAACACTGTAGTCGGCGGAGTGCCTGCCAAATTCATCAAATACACTATATGAAGACAATCAAATTTATCCCTTTGATGGTTTTCGTCTTAATGGCAATGCCAACAGAGGGGCAATCACATGAAAAAGAAAAGAGTATGAAAACAGATTCAATCGTGCTGACAATCGAGGGCGGCAGGACGTTTACCGCCACATTGGCAGATAATTCTTCTGCCAACGCTCTGAAGGAACTGCTTGCCAAAGGAAACATCGCCGTGGAGATGGAAGATTACGGCAATATGGAGAAAGTGGGTCCGATAGGGACAAGCCTGCCGCGCAACGACAGACAGACCACTACCGGACCTGGTGACATCATTCTCTATCAGGGGAAGTATCTGGTTATCTACTACGACACCAACTCGTGGAATTTCACCCGTCTGGGAAAAATTGACAACGTTACGCAAGCCGTGCTGAAGTCCGCGTTGGGCGAAGGCGGGGTCAGGGTAACGCTCTCACTGGAATAATCGGGAGGATGCACGAGATGAATCCAGAAGGGATGGATGAAATTTTCAAGAAAATGACCTCCCACAATAATAAATAATGTGAGTTCGATAAATTTTAATTCAATGAAAATCATCGAATTTCCTCTGAGGAGCCCTGCTCTGTTCCGTTTTTCCGGGGAGTTCACGGTCGACGGGAACAGACGTCTCCGGCTGCATCCAGGCTGGTCCGCATGGGCGGAAGGGGCCCGACTATGAGCTGCTGCCATCACTGATGCAAGGCTCAGTCTGCCACACAGTCACACTGAGTATGGCTGTAACCATATATCCGCTAGTCCGGTATCTCCACCCAGTCCGTATAGGCTGTGTTCACTCCGGAGAAACAGCCGGAACCTCCGGATACATTGGTATAGGCGAAGGTGACCGGAGCAAGGCCGACAAAACCGAGTATATTGTTTGCCTTGTCGGCGACTGCTGTCTCGTAAAGAATTCTTTCCGGAGAGACGTGCCGTACTTCGATACGGAAATATGATGTCATGTCAGAAGAGAACGGGAATGAAGTGAATGTCAGTTCTATTTCCTTGCGTCCTCCGTTGAACGAATCGTCCCGGATACAATAATACGAGTATCCGTCTTCCCAGACGACATCGAAAGGCCCGTTGTCTATGACCGGTGAGCCAAGATCACCGTACGGCAGCTCCACCAGATTGCCCGGGTCATTATCCCCGGGTTTCCCGTCCGACGCCAATGTTCTGAAACTGAAGGCATACGCATCATCGGTACCGGCATTGTCCCCGAAAGAGAACCGGACATCAAGATTGTCCCCGTCCCTTGAACAGGCTATCTCTACGGCAGGGGGATTCTCCGGTATGACGGTGCTGGCAGATGCTGTCAGGAAGCCGTCTGACTCGGCGGTCACTGTCACCTCGTCTCCAGGCGATACCGCATATTCGTCGGCGATGAGCCCGTAGAAGGACTCTATCGTGATATAATCCTTCACGTCTATCAGTTCTGAGTTCCTGTAGACCTTCAGAGTACACCTGGCTTCCTCGCTGAACTCCCTGTTCCCTGCAGCGGACGGTACCGCGTAGAGATACATCTGGAAGCTGGCTGATCCTGAAGAGGAAAGATCGGCGATGATATTGCCGTCGAGCAGGAAGAGCGGATCTTCGTCCAGATTCCTGAAATCAAACTCCACCTCGCAGGCAGCAAATACCGTAAGGCAGAGACAGAGAGCCGATATCTTCAAGTATTTTTTCATTGTTCAGAATTTTAATGTGTAGCTGAATGAAGGTATTATGGGAAATATGGCGCGTCCTGTCCCGTACAGGCTCTTGTCCTCGCGTTCATTGACAGCGACAAAGACGACATTCTTCCGGCAATAGGCATTGTATATGCCGATGTTCCAGACATGCTCCAGACCGCCCTTCGATGTCTTCCTGAAATTAGCCCCGAGATCGAGGCGATGATAGTCAGGAAGATTGACATTGTTCGGTTTTGTGTATATACGATGGAAGACCTCTCCCGGATTGTATATGTGGGTGGCGACGGTCATCCATCCTCCGCTGTTGTAGTTCCAGGTGGCATAGATGTCCACTGCCCTGCTGATTTTCCAGCAGGCCATAAGGGTGAGCTTGTGTCTGTTGTCATGCCTGTGCGAGTACCATCCGGTCCAGATGTCATCGAACTTCCTCTGGCTCCATGACAGGGTGTAATAGGCAGTCAGTGACAATGCCCGGGAACGCCATCCGAATTCAGTCTCAAGTCCGTAAGACCGCCCCCTGCCCTTGTAGAAAGAGGTCTCCCATGTGTCAAGGGGCGGGAAAAGCGCATTCGCTCCCGAATACTCAAGGAGGTTGTCCATGGTCTTGTACCAGCCTTCAATATTCAGCCGGAAATTGAGAGGGAGGCTGCAATATATCCCGCCTGCCACCTGCCTCGAGTGCATCGGTGGGATTTCCGGTGTGGATGGGAGCCAGCAGTTGGTCGGGATGTCAAGATATGTGGTCGAAATCAGGTGGGCGAACTGGCTCATCTCCGTGTACGACACCTTGAAATCCACCCCGTCACAACATTCGACACGCAGTGCGGCTCTCGGCTCCAGACTGTTCCAGAGCTTGCCGGAAGCACCGGACAGGGCATATCTCAGGCCGATATTCAATGAAATACGGTCCAGAAAAGTCATCTCATCCTCAGCATAAAGCGAGAATTCGTTCCCGAGATAGCGTCTGGCCGAATTGTTCCTGTCACTGACGGCATCCACCGTCATAAGGCTCTGTCTCGATGGAGAATAAAGATGGAACTGGTATGATGCACCGAACCTGATATCATGAGAGTCATGAGGCTGCCAGGAAAAATCCGAGCTGACTGCAACATCGCTGATTCTCGACCTGTTGGTTTCTTCTACTGAAGTGTTATGCTCCGTCTCGTCGACTTCCCAGTCATTCATGTAATATTCCACGTCTGCGGCACTCCCGGTATAATACAGGATTGTCCTCATCTTGAGGTTGTCAAGTATCCTGTATCTCCAGTTCAGAGAGGCAAGGGTGTTGCCCCAGGCGATGTCCGCATGGAGCCGGTCAGTCCCATACAGTGTATTCATTTCCGGATCCCCGGAGGCTGTGCCGGACTGTTCCGTGTCCAGTTTCAGCTTCAGATGGTCGCGTCCATGATAGAATTTGAGAGAAAGTATGTTGTCCCGGCTGAACCTGTGGGTGACGGAGGCGTTCAGGTCATAGAAGGAATACGTCCCGCCGATGGTCTCCCCTTTCGTGGTGCCTTTGTTGACCATGGATATGACAGGTGCGAGCACCGCATCCATCCAGCTCCTCCGGAATGCTATATTGAACGAGGTCTTTCCCCGGACCAGCGGCCCTTCGAACTGAAGACGTCCGTCAATGAGTCCGATCATGAATGACCCGTGATATTTTTCCGGATCTCCGTCCCGTGTCGTGACATCCACCACTGAGCTCATCCTGCCTCCATACCGCGCCGGAAAGCCGCTCTTGTAGAAGTCAAGGTGATCCACGACGTCCGTGTTGAATGACGAGAACAGTCCTCCCAGGTGGCTGATCTGGTACATGGGGACACCGTCGAGCAGGAAGAGATTGTCAGAGCCCTCTCCCCCGTGGACATAAAGTCCGGACATCAGTTCCGTCCCGGCATTCACCCCTGGAAGATTCTGTATTGCCTTTATCAGGTCCGGTGAACTGAATACAACATTTCCGTATATGAAGTCTCCCTTTTCCAGCCGCTTGTGACCGGTCTGGCTTGGGGCCTGTTCCGCATGTCTGTCTGCCGTGATCATCGCCTCCACGATGCTGTCCTTCTTTTCCGCCACGGACAACGTATCCCTGTGCCCTCCCGGGACGGCTGCTCTGCCTAAGGCCGGAAACAGGAAAAGAATGCAGATTCCGGATACGAATCTGCGCCAAAAGTGGTATTTCCGCTCTTCTCTACTCATTGCCAGGAATTTAGGGAAAGGGCATGTCCGCATGAAGCATACCGATTCCCTGCAGGCTTGCAAATATAGGATAATATCCTGAAATTATTCTGATGATTCTTCCGCCAGAAATTGATTTCCGGATAATGGCAGGTCGGCAATAATGCGTATCTTTGGACTTCGGTATTGTACTGCTGCCGGAAAATCCGGAATCGGGCAGACGATATCAGGATGCTGATTGAAAACCGAGATTAAGGGAATTATATATGGGAAAAAATGGATTGCTGGAACAGGAGATTGCCACGGAACGTCTCATCCTCAGGCCGTGGATGGAATCCGATGCAGAATCGCTGTACAAATATGCCAACGATCCAGCCATAGGCCAGCCTGCTGGCTGGCCACCGCATACGTCTGTGGAAGACAGTCTGAATGTGATCCGGACTGTGTTTTCCGCTCCGGAGACCTATGCTGTGGTTTTGCGTGAATAGCCGGACTTCTGTCCCGTACAATGTCCTTGAAAAACTGCAGCACTACTGGGAACATCAGCTGAAACTTCTTTCGGGTTTCGAAAAAGACGGGCAGAAGTTCATGGAATACAGCCGGGAAATTCGTGGATGGATCGATGATATCAGGACTTTACTTGAAACAGTTAATACGCGGAACTGAGTATGGAGAAGAAAACGTTGCAGACGGAAAAAGGCAGGATAGTATACTGGACATCCGGTTCGAATCAGTCTGGCGGGGATAAGGATACCGGAATCCGGATTGTCTTCCTGCCGGGACTGTCCGCAGACCGCCGGCTTTTCGAAAAACAGACGGAATATTTCAGCAAATCATGGAATTGCCTTGTCTGGGACCCTCCTGCACA
>CALUPT010000022.1 GCA_944322715.1 uncultured Bacteroidales bacterium | reverse complement strand
ATATTGATCGGGGAGGGTACATCGTATGCGATAGTCGGAGTGACTACGATGGATCTTATGCGTGACGTATGGCGGAAAGCCTTTCCTGAAGTGCGCACGGACGACTGAATCAGAAAATGATGCCGGTCCTGCATCCGGCAATATTGCGGACATTTTATTTAAACGAGGATATGAAGAGTTATAAATTTTTGCTATATGCCGTGGCAGCGGTTCTGCCGGCAGCCGTTTCTTGTCACAAGTCCTTTTTTCCAGCCGGGGATGCCGGCAACGGTGAAGTGACGGGAAAAATCAATATCAGAACCACTGTAGGTCCCATTGTGAAGGCTCCTGAGCTCGGGCAGGACGGCTCCGGGAATTTCGTAAGCGGAGACATGTTCCAGCTGACGGTTTCAGGGGAAGGGTTTGACGATATACGGAAGAACTACACGGTGGGGGAAACGGAACTGTCCTGGTCGGATCTGGAACTTCCGGCAAATCCCGGTACGGTGTATTTTTCCGGGTGCTATCCTGCACAGAATGCAGTTTCCGGCAGCAGTTTCCTTTTTGACATGCCAGAAGACAGCGAGACGGATCTTCTGCTGGCCAAGGCCGTACCGGTTGAGTACCCGGCCGGGACGGTAGATCTGGCATTCTCTCATGCTTTCCACAGGCTTGCCATAGAATATGTGTCCGACGGCACTTATTCTGATTCCGACCTTTCACAAGTGACCACAGCCGTCAACGCGATGTCATCTTGCACGGTGGATCTGAACAAGGGCGAAGTCGTGCCCGGTTCGGCTTCCCGTCAGGCAAGATATATGGAAAAAACGGGAAGTTCCGTATCATATATGCTGATTCCGCAGCAGAAAGACAATGTCACTGTCGAGGTCTCTTTCCGGGATATGGAAAAGACGTTCACTCTTCCGGACACCACCGGGGACGGTCAGGCACTCGGTCTGCTTGAAGGAGGGAAAATGCTGTCCGTGCAGCTTGTGATTTCTTCGGACGGAATCAGGATGGACGGAGTGCAGATCATAGGCTGGGAGTCCCAGGGAACTGTCAACGGAGACATATCGTTCTGAATTTCAGACAAGTAAAATCCTGACAACATTCAGCGGCAGATGCAAATCAGGTTCACCTGGATCATTCCATCGATGACTTGGGAAAGATGACGCATAGAGTCTGAAAAATTTACTATATTCGCGAGAATTTGGTAAGGTTTTTATGAGAGATTTTTATATAACCAACACACTGAGCAGGCAGAAGGAACTGTTCGTTCCAATCAGTCCTGGCAGGGTGGGTCTGTATGTCTGCGGACCGACCGTCTATGGAGATGCGCACCTCGGACACGCCAGACCGGGGGTGACATACGATGTTCTTGTCAAGCTCTTCAGGCATCTCGGATACAAGGTACGCTATGTCAGGAACATAACTGATGTTGGACATCTCGAGCACGATGCAGATGAGGGAGAGGACAAGATAGAGAAAAAGGCACGGCTCGAACAGCTCGAACCGATGGAGGTAGCCCATGAATATACCATCCGTTACCACAAGGCAATGGAAGCAATGAATGTGGCTCCGCCATCCATAGAGCCTGTTGCATCTGGACATATCATCGAACAGATTGGACTCGTAAAGAAAATCCTGGATGCCGGATATGCATACATCAGCAACGGGTCCGTATATTTCGATGTGGAGAAATACGACAGGGAGCACAGGTACGGCATCCTTTCCGGAAGGACGCTCGATGAGACCAAGGAAGGGACGAGAGCCCTTGATGGCCAGGATGACAAGCACGCCCCGTACGATTTCGCCCTCTGGAAGAAAGCCTCCCCAGGGCATATCATGAAATGGCCGTCGCCGTGGAGCGAAGGGTTTCCGGGCTGGCATCTCGAATGCTCGGCAATGAGCGAGAAATATCTTGGCCGGGAATTCGACATACACGGAGGAGGAATGGACCTGATGTTCCCTCACCATGAATGCGAACTGGCACAGAACACTGCTTCAAGAGGGACGGGCGGCGTGCACTACTGGATGCACAACAATATGATCACCATCAACGGGAAGAAGATGGGCAAGTCGCTCGGAAACTTCATCACCCTCGATGAGATGTTCCACGGCACGCATCCGCTTCTGGAGCAGGCATACAGTCCGATGACAATCCGTTTCTTCATCCTGCAGGCACACTACCGCAGCACTCTGGATTTCAGCAACGATGCCCTGCAGGCTGCTGAAAAAGGGCTAAGGAAGATCCTCCAGGCAGGCAAAGACCTGAAAGACATCGCAAAGGCGGCAGGAATGACCGATGGAGACGACAATATGAAAGCCGTTGAAACGGGAAAAGCCCTGGCTGAAGGGAAAGTATATGAAAGCGAAGCAGGGAAAATCGCGGAAGCGGTATATGCGGCTCTGTGCGATGACCTCAACACGCCTGTTGCCATTTCACATATATTTGATGCCGTGCGCATAATCAATTCTGTCAAGGACAAGAAACTGACGATTTCCCCGGAAGACTGCGCAATACTGCTTGCCGTCTTCGATGGCATCGTGGATAATGTCCTGGGGCTCAGGGAGGAGGAAGAAGGTGGAGAAAGGGCTGCCGCCACTATCAGAGGACTCGTTGAAATGGTGCTGGAAGAGAGGAAAAAGGCAAAGGAAGCGAAAGACTGGGCCACATCCGACAAAATCAGGAACGACCTCAACGCCCTCGGCATCACCATCAAGGACACCAAGGACGGTACGGAATGGTCGATTTCATAAATGCCGGACTTTGCCGACGGTCCGTGTCGGCTCCGACATCATTGACCGCCACCCGACCCTGATTTATTTGCACCATTATTGAACTTGAGCATACACGACATTAAATTATGAAACTCATCTCGTGGAACGTGAACGGACTCAGGGCCGTATGCGACAAGGGCGGATTCAGGGAGACATTCGCCGCCCTGGACGCCGACTTCTTCTGCCTGCAGGAGACAAAGATGCAGGCAGGACAGCTGGACCTGCAGTTCGAAGGATACCGGTCATACTGGAACTACGCCGACAGGAAAGGATATTCCGGCACAGCGATATTCTCCCGGCATGAACCCCTCTCCGTGACATACGGCATGGGAATCGATGAGCACGACCACGAAGGCAGGGTGATAACTCTGGAAATGCCCGAATTCTACCTCATCTGCGTCTACACGCCAAATTCACAGGATGGCCTGGCAAGATTAGACTACAGGATGAAATGGGAAGATGATTTCAGGGCTTATATAACCAGACTCGCCGAGACCAAGGGTGTCATTGTATGCGGAGACCTGAATGTCGCCCACAAGGAGATAGACATCAAGAACCCCTCCTCCAACAGACGCAATGCAGGATTCACCGATGAGGAAAGGGGAAAGATGACGGAACTGTTAAAGAGCGGATTCATAGACACGTTCCGCTATTTCTATCCGGACATGAAAGACATATACTCCTGGTGGTCATACCGTTTCAGTGCAAGGAGCAGAAACGCCGGCTGGCGTATCGACTATTTCCTTGTTTCAGAGAATTTCAAGGACCGCATAAAGGGAGCGGCAATCCACAATGAAATCTACGGCTCCGACCACTGTCCCGTGGAACTGGACATAGACTGACACCTGTACGTACACCGAAACCTCACAAACCTTCCAGCAATGGGAAACATCACGACAACCCACAGAACCAGAATCACACTGTCGGCAGCCATAATCTTCATAATGCTGGCTGTACTGTATTTCGTACCTGCAGACATACCGTACAAGATCGCTTTCCCTCTGACAATCCTGACCATAATGTCTCCTTGGGTGCTTCCTTGGCAGATGTGCCTTGCGATGCTCTTCTCCGCAGCGGGGGATGCTGCCGGAGCATACGGGAACTTCATCCTCCAGACCGGACTTTTCGCCGCGGCACAGCTCATGCTCATAGTCTATTTCATATCCAGAGCCATACGGGAGAGGCTCTATTCCTCCTCATCCGGATACAGTTCCAGAAACGGCAGCGGACAGTTCATATTCCTGTTCCTCCTTACAGCCATAACTGTCGCGATACTTACTTTCGCGACCGTATCCGTATCATCAGCTGTACAGGACCTTGTCACCAAGACCGCAGTATCGGTCTACGCAGCCATTCTCCTGACAATGATGTGGACCGCCATCGCCCAGAAAGACATCATGTTCGCCATCGCCGCGATTCTGTTCGTATTCTCCGATTTCGTCATCGGCTGGAACAGATTCCTGTCACCGATAGCAGGCGAGCGGTATCTTATAATGATCCCGTATTACCTTGCACAGCTTATCCTGTTCATCCGCAGTTCCATACGCCCGCAGGTCTACAGATAGCCGCCAGGCTGACGGACTATTTCCTGAAGGTTTCATGGAAATACGATATCCCGCCGCACAGAGCCATGGTCACTGCCTGCGATTCGTGAGAAAGGGTCGCGAAGATTATCCCGAGCTCGAACGGGATTCCATAGATTGTCGAAAGCGCCAGCGAGACAATGAAATGAAAAGACCCGAAACCGCCGGGGACCGGGACAAGCCATCCGAAACTCCCCGCGATCATCAGAAAAAGCGCATCCACCGCATTGAGATAGCCCAGATCGGGGATTGCATACATCGTACATACCGCCATCAGCCAGTACATGACCCAGATAAGGACTGTATACAGGAGGAAGGTCAGTTTCCCGTCCATTCTGAACGCACTGGTAAAGCCCTCCAATATTCCTTTCGATACGGATACGATTTTCGAACATACCCTGTTCCTGTCCCTGTATTTCCATACCGCCACGCAGCACACCGCCATCACAAGCACAAGCACAGCCACAATCCACCACATACTGAAATTCAGGCTGTCTTCGATTGGATGCCACATCCTGTCGACAAAGAAAGACCCGAATTTCTCCCATCTGAACGCCAGCAGCGCCACTGCCACCAACAGCATCACCACCAGATCCCAGCCCCTCTCCAACACTACCGTCCCGAGCACCCTGTCGTATGTAGCCTTGCTTCTGGCGCTTATGACTCCGCAACGGACAAATTCCCCTATCCTCGGGAAAACGAAATTGGCTATATACCCTATATTGACGGCATCGAAAGCTGTCAGACGGGCAATACCGGAATCAATGGGCAGGAGTATCTGTCTCCACCTCAGTCCCCTGAGCCAGAATGCAACGACACTGACAGCCATTGACAGAATCACGAACCCCCACCGGCATCCCCGCAGACCGTTCATGAAGTCCTCCCACTTCACTCCTCTGAATGAAAAATACAGCAGGACAGCCGCTACGGCCACCGATACCGCATATTTCAATATCTTCTTGTATCTTTCTTTCATCCGATTCATTTCTCTTCGTCCCCCCTACCGCGGGATTCCGCAAATTTATCCATATTTTTTCTAACTTTGCAGGTTTAAGACAAATTCATATCCATGAAGTCAATTTTAGGAATGGGGAATGCCCTCACGGATGTACTTGCCGTACTCCCGGATGACACTCTTCTGAAAAGTCTCCACCTGCCCAAAGGCAGCATGCAGCATGTCGACAGGGAGACCAGCGACAAGATATGGCAGACTCTCAGGAAAATCGGCGTACAGTATGTCGCCGGCGGCTCAGCGGCAAACACCATCACCTGCACCGCCATTCTCGGAATGGAATCTGGATTCATAGGCAAGGTGGGGGATGATGAAATCGGACACCTGTACAGGAGCGACCAGGAACAGTACGGGATACGTTCCAGACTGTTCAAGGGGGAAAGCCCGACAGGAAGGGCGATGGTGTTCATCACCGCCCCGAATGCAGAACGCACATTCGCGACATATCTCGGCGCGGCTCTCGAACTCGTACCGGAAGACCTGAAACCTGGGTACTTCGAGGGATACGACTATTTCCATATCGAAGGCTATCTTGTCCAGAACCAGAGACTCATCCGGAAGGCAGTCGAAATGGCGAAGGAAGCGGGCTGCATAATCTCCATAGACATGGCTTCCTACAATGTGATAGAATCCAACAAGGCCTTTCTGCACGACATAGTCGAGAACTATGTGGACATAGTGTTCGCCAACGAAACCGAGGCCAGATCATTCACCCATCTCCAGCCGCGTGAAGCCCTTGACGAGATGGCACGGTACTGCGACATAGCCGTAGTCAAGATAGGCAAAGACGGGTCAATGCTCAAAAGCGGGGATGAATACCATTATATAGAGGCATGGCCGGCAGTACCGGTGGATGCGACAGGAGCGGGAGACACGTATGCCGCAGGATTCCTGTACGCCCACTCTCTCGGGCTGCCGTTAAAAGCCTGCGGAGAGATCGGGTCGATCATTGCCGCCAAGGTCGTCGAGGTCATCGGCACCAAAATCGACATCCCGAGATGGAAGGCTGCAAAACAGGAGATACGGGATCTGACAGCCTCGATACTGCAGACTCCCGAATCTGAAACCAATGCCCGTTAATCCGTTCTGAAACCATGTTCAAGAAGATATTCAGAAAAAGAAGACTGAAAAAAGACAGAAGCGATATAGCCACCGGGCTGATTCCGCTGAAAGAAATACACTCCGCAGCGGTCCTTTTAGACGCGGCTGAAACAGGCTGGGCTGCCTGCGCGGAAAAGATAAAACAGTTCTGCAAGGATTCAGGCATAGTCCTTACCATGCTTTTCACAGACCTTCGCAAACCCGGCAAAGGCGTCATAATGGAATCCGACAGGGAACAGACCATCAGGCGCCGCGACATCAACTGGTTCGGCAGACCGGATCTGAAAAAGGCCGCACTGCTGACAGGAAAACCTGTCGACCTTTTCCTGTGTCTTGCAGACAATGATTCATACTGCATCGAATACCTCGCGAAATCCGCCAAAGCCAGATTCAAGATAGGACGCAGACCTTTTGACGGAGATCCGTTCGATCTGATAGTGGCGGAAAGCCTTCCGGATACGGACAGAGAGCCGGAAGGACAGGAACAGACGGATGGCGGGGCACAGGAAAGGAAGAATACGGAGGGCAGTATCGTGGAGGAGATATTCAGAACAATCACCGATATCATAACGAAAATAGAATAAAGGAATGAAAAAATTTACAGACTATCTGTTTGTGACCGTAAAAGGCATCTGCATGGGTGCAGCGGATGTCATACCCGGAGTATCGGGCGGCACGATAGCCTTCATGACAGGAATCTATGAAGAACTTGTCGGCTCCATCAACTCCATCAACGGAGAAGCGGTCAGGCTGCTTTTCTCCGGGAAGTTCAAGGCATTCTGGAAACACATCAACGGCAATTTCCTGTTTTCCCTGATTGCGGGAATCCTCGTCAGCATACTTTCACTGGCCAAGCTGATGACATATCTGCTGGTACACCATCCCATACAGACATGGGCATTCTTCTTCGGACTTATCGTGGCCTCCTCCATATTCATCCTCAGAGGTATCAGCAACTGGAAGTTCAAGGATATCGCAATGCTGGTTCTCGGCATAATAATCGGCATCGTCGTCTGCACGCTTACCCCCACGCAGACTCCTGACGGGCTGTGGTTCATATTCATCTGCGGGGCGATAGCCATCTGCGCAATGATACTTCCCGGAATCAGCGGCAGTTTCATTCTGCTGATTCTCGGCAAATACGAATACCTGATGGGCACCATAGCGGATATCGTATCGGGGACAGGCAACCTGCTGGACTTTATCACGATCATCATCTTCGCGGTCGGAGCCGCAGCCGGCATCATCGCCTTCGCGAAATTCCTGCACTGGCTGCTCGAACACTACCACAGGGAGACCCTGCTTGTCATGGCAGGATTCATCATCGGCTCCTTGGTGGTGGTATGGCCATGGAGCAGCCGCAACATGGAGACTATTGTCCTGTCCCAGTATCCGGAACTCGCACCGGCCGAAGCGACGGGAATCCTCGCTCCCGAAATCATTGACCGGTATTCCGGCATGATCGATTACCATATCGGCGGTGCGGTCTGTCTCGCCCTCATCGGGTTCTTCCTCGTAGTAGGCATCGAACTGGTCAGCAACCATATCGGCAGGAAAAGAAACGCAGCCGCTTCCGGCCAGTCCATTGACGCCTGACAGGTCGATGCGCCCATCTTCCGGAGTTCCCCTTTCCGGTGCAAGGCGCTCCGGTTCATAGACGGCCGCAGAACAGAACAGAGTAGAACAGAAGAAGGACAGAGTATGGCACATTCTTTTTTGAATTAAAGAAATAATTGCTACCTTTGTCGCCACTTCTGCCAGCACACGGTACATCTTTCCTGTTACGGATCATTCTATGAAAAAGATCTGCGGCAGATATTCGGAAACACCGTCTGCAGACGCAGACACGGGACCGGTCCGGTAGCTCAGTTGGATAGAGCAACAGCCTTCTAAGCTGTGGGTCTTGGGTTCGAATCCCAACCGGATCACATTATTAATCACCAATTTACTGATATTCAGTGGTTGGTGATTTTTTATACCCTGTTTTTGGCTACGTTTTGGCTACATAAATTTCTGGCTATGGATAGTATCATAGACCTTGGGAGGTATATTCACGAAGAAAGGGATGCAATCTGATTGGTATCAGAAAGCATCCCCGGTCGCAAATAAGGACGGCCTTATGGCAGGCCATCCGGGGCAAAGGTAATCAAAAAGAAAATATGTTGTAGGAGATGCCGATTCCGATGTATGGGTGAAACTCTGGTCTTGGTGCCGCTGTCATTCCGTAGCCCACTTGGATACCTATGCCCCACCGTTTGGACTTTGGATGTACAGGGAGCGGGATGGTGTTGGTTATCCGGGCGGACTGGGTGTGGAGCTTCAGGCTGTCAAGGCTCGGGCGGAAGCCGCTTACCCATGCGTCGTATTCCGGTGCGCTGTAGTGCTTCTGCTCTACGGGAAGGTGCACATATACGGTGTCCGTGAGGCGGACGGTGTCGCCCGGCACCGGCAGAGCCGTACTGACAAGGATGGTGTCTATGGCCCTTGCGCCGGCTTCAACAGGGCGGTCAATCAATACGGTGTCGCGAACGAGTACGGTGTCGGATCTTATCGTGATTTCCGGTATGGGGAAGTCTGCACGGGAACGGCGTCTTGAGACAAGGGCCACTGACAGGGCCAGCACTGTGATGGCCAGTGCCGCAATCAGGATTGTCGTGACGGTCGCTTTCATAGTGTATCAGGATAGTGCTCTTTATATGAGCTGTCGTACAGTATCTGTCCTCTCTGCGGGCCGTCCGGCTTGTGGGAGATGTGGACGAATGTGGAGTAGAGTATCATCTGGTCAAAAGGCAGGCGGTTTCTTATCACCGTCTGAGCCAGGAGGAGCGGGTCTGCCGTGGCTATGTCGGCGGCCTCGCCTTTTGTGTGCTGGGAGTTCCTTACCCCTCTCAGGAGCGTGTTCAGGGCGGGGCTGCGGTAACCGCTGTTGATGTGCAGCGGCACTCGCATGACATCACGCAGAGGCTGGAGGACATTCCCGACAAGAAGCCTTACCGCTCTCCGGATGCGGTCATCCGGAATGGCGTTGTCTATTCCGTGCAGGGCGGCAGTGTCGCTGCGCTCAAACTCCGAATAGGTAAAGTTCCGGGATATCCTGTCATTCTTCATGGCTCTGCTGTATCTGGTTGTCGAATGTTCCGAAAGGAGGCTTGCGGGATGTGCAGCCTATGCAGTCGCAGCGCATTATCCTGCTTACGGCGCAGTCGGTGTTCACCTGGTCGAGACTGTTGCGCAGTTCGGAGTTGTCGTCGTAAAGCCTCTCGATCTTGGCGGTGGCGGCTTCGTACTTGTCGCTGAGCAGGGCGAAGTCCCGCTCTTTCTGTGCGATGATCTGCTGCCATTTCTCATCCATTTTCCTGGTGTTCTGGAGCTGAGCCGCTGTTTTCTTCTCCGTTATCAGAAACAGGGCTATCAGGCCGCCAGTGCCGGTGAGCGAGGCTATGAGCT
Organism: uncultured Bacteroidales bacterium; assembly: GCA_944322715.1. Taxonomy (GTDB): domain Bacteria; phylum Bacteroidota; class Bacteroidia; order Bacteroidales; family UBA932; genus Cryptobacteroides. Next base: position 1,879 of record CALUPT010000022.1, on the reverse strand, counting down.
GTATTATGAGGTCTATGGTCATGGCTTTGTGTTGTTAAAACATCTCCCGTCCCTGCCTGTGGAGCGGGGACGGGAGATGCAGGTTTAAGTTCAGGTCAGTGATCGCGCTCAGGCTATACTCCGGCGTCAGGCTCTGTGGCGGCTGTGAGCTGCGCGAGGGCCATCTGCTCGCCGGAGACCTCGCCGGTGGTGGTGTCAACGAAGAACCACTTCATGAAGACCTTCGGCGCGGCATCACTTGGAGCTCCGTGGCGGGCGTCATACTCGGCCTTGAGGTCGTACTCGTCGCTGACCGGGTCCTTCGGGGTGCCGATGCCGACGGCCTTGGAGTAAGCGCGGGTGACACCGTTGGACTGGGGAGCGCTGGCCATGATGACGAGCTTCAGGTCGGCCATGTTCTCCGTGGGCTCGGAGTCGAGGGTGAAGGTGAACGCGTCTGCGGTGAGGGAGATGGCGGCTCCGGAGGGAGCCTCCACCCCGCGGAGCATGGGCGGGGCCGTCAGGGCATCGCCTCCGCAATAGACTATCCAGTAGTTGAGCCTCATGTAGAGGTTGCTGCCGGTGATCTTGGAGGAGGTGCCGAGGACGGAGCGGCCGGCCTGGGAGAAGGCGAGACTGTTCCATGCGAGGATCTGCTCGTTGGTGAGGGACTTCCAGCCCTGGGAGAGCTGCTTGAATACGGACTTGACGGCGGCCTGCGCCGCGGTGCGGACTCCTCCGCCGTAGCCCTTGTTGCGGATGTACTTGCGCCCCATGGTCTTGGCGGCGGTGACTCCCTTTGCGGAGCCTGACATCTCCTCGAATGCGATGGAAGGAATGTACTTCATAGCTGTGGGTTTTAGGGTTTATTGCTGATGCAAAGATAAGAATAATTTGCTATTAAAATATATTATTTCAATAAATTATATTGCTTTATCTAAATTATTTCTTTATATCAATTGATGGACTGTGAGTATTTGTGCCTGCCGTCAATGGGGCATTGCCGTCACGCACTAGTACGAGGGAGACGAAAGGGCTGTCTGCGGAGCTGTAGCCGGTGTTGCGGGTGGCGTAAGGTATGAGCATCCTGCCGTCCCGTATGCTTGCGTAATGCACTCCTCCGAGTTCCTGATGGAACTGGTTGCTGACCCCGATTATCGGCAGTTCCCCGCATACGGCATCGGAGGGAAATCCGTCCATGACTATCTCTATGTCTTCTTTTACAGAGCTGATGCTGTAAGGCAGGATAAGATTGATGGATACCCAGTCCGGGGTTACGACGCATGCGCTGGTGAACAGTGCCGTTGACATCTCCGGGACGGTGGATATGTTGAGCCGTGTCCTTTCGGAGAGGACGGTGCTCTTTCCGGTGTTCAGGGTTGAGTACATGGCGTAGATATAGATTGTGACCGGGCCGTAGCCGTCGAAGTCGGTGAGTTTCTCGATGCAAAGGGTGCTGCGGTCCCTGATGCGGCTGCGCAGGACGGTGGCGAAGTGGTACCGGGACGGGGTGTCGTCCCACTGGTATGTCCTCTCGTCCCTGTAGACGGCGAACACGCCCGCATCGGTGCTTTTGGATAGGGACAGGGCGGGGACTTTTATCTCGAGTTCAGATGCCGCAAGGTAGGCTTCATTTGCCGGGTCATACTTGAAGCGGGCGTTGAGAACCGCATAGCGGTCGGTCTGGAAGTCCCTGAAGGTGATTCCGGGTGCTCCGAAGTTGTTGGATATGGATTTGAACATGACGGTGTTTTTAGGTTGAATCAGATTGTGTCAGGTGTATGTTTGGGTATTGGCAGACATTTGGTATCAGGTCAGCGGTCACATCAGCAGGCCTCCGCCGACGATGTCCGAGGACTTGGAATAGAATCCTCCCCTGTGGGCGAACTGGATGCTGTTC
>CALUPT010000021.1 GCA_944322715.1 uncultured Bacteroidales bacterium | reverse complement strand
CAACTCCCGTTAGTGTTCCGGAGGCGGGTTCTGTCGAGCAACCTACTTTATGGTAAAATTTCTCCGGACAGCAGTGACTCCACACCTCGAAATTGCAGTGAATTTTCATCTGAAATCCTGCCAATGACACACAAGAAATCTCTCGAATTTTACTGTCAACCTGCATCAAGTTCCAGACACTTCCATATACGAAAAATCCCTGCAATATTATCTATCACAGGGAATTATCAGAATATGTAAAGTAACTTTACTTGCTGAGAGCCTGGGCTACATCCACAGCACAAGCAACAGTACATCCAACCATAGGGTTGTTGCCTATTCCAAGGAATCCCATCATCTCCACATGGGCTGGGACTGAGGATGAACCTGCAAACTGGGCATCACTGTGCATACGGCCCATAGTGTCGGTCATACCGTATGAAGCAGGACCGGCTGCCATGTTGTCCGGATGAAGGGTACGGCCTGTACCGCCACCGGAAGCCACTGAGAAATACGGCTTGCCGGCGAGAACACGCTCCTTCTTGTATGTACCTGCTACCGGATGCTGGAAACGGGTAGGATTGGTTGAGTTACCTGTGATGGATACATCCACTCCCTCATGCCACATGATGGCAACGCCTTCGCGTACATCGTCAGCACCGTAGCATTTTACCTTTGCACGAGGACCATCGCTGTAGGCAATCTCGCGGACAACCTTGAGCTCGCCTGTGAAATAGTCGAACTGTGTCTGCACGTATGTGAAGCCGTTGATACGGGAAATGATCTGCGCAGCGTCCTTGCCAAGACCGTTCAGGATGCAGCGGAGAGGTTCCTTGCGTACCTTGTCTGCCTTTGCCGCAATCTTGATAGCACCCTCTGCAGCCGCGAATGACTCGTGACCGGCCAGGAAAGCGAAGCACTTGGTCTCCTCGCGGAGAAGCATAGCTGCAAGATTTCCGTGACCGAGGCCTACCTTGCGGTCATCTGCCACTGAACCAGGAATACAGAAGGCCTGGAGACCGATTCCGATAGCTTCTGCTGCCTCGGCTGCATTCTTGCACCCTTTCTTCAGAGCGATGGCAGAACCAACAACGTATGCCCATTTTGCATTCTCGAAGCAGATAGGCTGCGTCTCCTCACAGGTCTTGTAAGGGTCGAGACCGTACTGGTCACAGATTGCGTTTGCTTCCTCTATATCTTTGATACCGTTCTCGTTGAGAGCAGCGAGGATCTGTTTGATACGGCGATCCTGGCTTTCAAATTTCACTTCTCTAATCATAATAGCCGTCCTCCTTATTCTTTACGTGGGTCAATGTATTTAACTGCACCGGCCTCCTTGGTAAAACGACCGTATGAACCAGTTACCTGTTTAAGAGCCTCGTTGGCATCCACACCTTTCTTTACGAGATCCATAAACTTGCCGAGGTGCACGAATTCATAACCGCAGATCTCATCGTTCTTGTCAAGGGCGATGGTCTTGATATAGCCCTCGGCCATCTCAAGATAGCGAGGCCCTTTTGCAAGTGTCCCGTACAGAGTACCTACCTGGCTGCGGAGACCTTTGCCGAGATCCTCAAGACCGGCACCGATCATAAGTCCTCCCTCCGAGAAAGCGGACTGGGTACGTCCATAGACAATCTGGAGGAAAAGCTCGCGCATTGCAGTGTTGATCGCGTCGCATACGAGGTCAGTGTTGAGCGCCTCGAGAATAGTCTTGCCCGGAAGGATTTCCGATGCCATTGCTGCAGAATGGGTCATACCCGAGCAGCCGATAGTCTCGACAAGAGCCTCCTGGATGACACCTTCCTTGACATTGAGGGTAAGCTTGCAGGCCCCCTGCTGAGGAGCGCACCAGCCGATACCGTGTGTAAGACCTGAAATGTCAGTGATTTCCTTGGATTTTACCCATTTTCCCTCCTCCGGGATTGGAGCCGGGCCGTGGTTCGGTCCTTTTTTGACGCAGCACATCTGCTGCACTTCGTGTGAATAAACCATAAAAATCAATATAAAAATTGTTCTGAAAATTCATTGAAACGGGGCAGCGCGAGCAAAAACCGCACCCGCCCGCAAATCCGGTGCAAATATAGTAAAAAACAGAATATCATATACGAATAGGAGGGCCTGTACCGGTAAATTTTCCGGCAAAAACGATCATATCTTCTCGGAGATGTCTCATAAGCAGCATTATGACACGAAACGGCACAAAGACAGCATTTAATCGCGCCCGTTATACATCAATCACAACCGGTTCATGTCCGGTATACGGCAGAAACCTGTCCATAATGTCATTAGTCCTGACTTTCAGATAATTGACCGCAGTACCATCATTGCATCCGAACCACTCGCTGCCGAGCACTTCCCTGTCAAAAACCGCTTTCACCTCCTTCCGTTCATCCGCAAGAAGGCAGAAAACCGATGCGCCTCCCGGATAAGTGTCAAGCATTGATGACAGAAGATCTCCGGTTGCAAAAGATACTCTTGATATGCCGAGGGCGCCGCTGAAATCCTTAGTCACGAACGGCTTGTCTCCCTTTGTAACAAAAAGATAGAACATGGTTTTCTGACGGTTGCACAGGAAGAGCGTCTTTACCGTCCTTACATCGAGTTTTCTGTCGATCTCTGCACAATCCTCCATCGTGACAGCAGGATCTGTAGCCACCCTCTCGAAACGGATTCCCAATTCCCTCATTGTTTCGTACGCCTTTTTCTGGACAGAAGAGCTAAAACTTTCCGGCGCTCCCGTCAATATTTCACTCACGTTTATCATTGTCTTGCCTTTTATTATGGTATGCCAGCCGGCAGCGGACTTGCAAATATATAAAAATAACCTTTCAGTTGACAGCACGGACTGGCTCCGTCTCAGATTATAAGGTATGCACGGGAAAATTTGTTAAAATTTATCAGAAAAATTTGGAGTGTGAACATTTTTGCCTATCTTTGCAGTCCCAATCGAAAGAAAGGTTGTTCTTAAAAAACGGTGTCATAGCTCAGTTGGTAGAGCAAAGGACTGAAAATCCTTGTGTCCCTGGTTCGATTCCCGGTGACACCACAAAATCTAAAATATTGAAAATCAGGCCACTGATTTGACTTTAGACAGTTAAAGTGCAACACAAAAACGCTCAAAACAAGCGATGTGTTGCACTTTTTTTGCACAAAAATGCGCAAATTTACACCGAATCACCCGCAAAATACCTGCAAGGAACATGGCAACAACAAAATTTGAGTAAAAATAGTTATATTAGCGACATAAATGCTTTTGGGTTATGAGAAGGGAGCATATAGTAAACCAGATAAGGGAGATAGTGCACAGGGTTGCCCCTACTGCAAAGACTATCCTTTATGGGTCAGAGGCAAGGGGTGATGCAAGGAAGGACAGTGACATTGACCTGCTGGTGCTTTTGGATAAGGAGAAACTCACTTTTGATGATGAAGCAGAAATAAGCTGGCCACTTTATGAACTTGAAATCAAGACAGGGGTTTCTATCAATCCCCTTATTATGCCAAAAATAAGCTGGGAAAACAGGCCATTTAAGACACCGTTTTATGTGAATGTTGTAAATGAGGGTATAGTACTATGAAAGATACTTTGGATGAAGAGAGTAGACAGGCTCTCATCAAGTATAGAATGGAGAGGGCTTATGATTCCATGAATGAAGCCAAGCTGCTGGCAGATGAATCCTTTTACAATGCTGCAATAAACAGGTTGTATTATGCCTGCTACTATGCTGCTGTAGCCCTGCTTTTGGCAAATGATATTCCTGCACAGACTCATAGTGGAGTAAAGACAATGCTTGGGTTGCATTTCATTACCAAAGGCAAATTGTCAAGCTCTGCAGGAAAGACATTGGCTGTGTTGTTTAATCAAAGGCACAGTAGTGATTATGATGCTTTTGTATATTGTGACCAGGAAATGTTTGATGAACTTTACCCAAAGGCTGAAGCATTCATTGAAGAGGTAAAAGAGTTGATTGAAAGTAGTTGCAATACTACTGAAAAGGAGATATAAGTTTAACCAGGAAAACACTCTCTGTTTTCCAAAAAGATTTGACAGACCAAGCATAAATCCCGGGATGTGCGGACAACGGAATATCAGGGAAAGTCGAATTATTCGAATAAACACAAAATCTGACATGCTGAAACTCCAGACTCCAGTGGCGGACGGCAAATGCCGTGTACAGGTTTCATACAAGGACAGAATCATGATGCTGGGCAGCTGTTTCTCGGACAATGTGGGACGGAAACTGGCCGACTACGGATTCGATGTATGCATAAACCCTTTCGGGACACTGTACAATCCCGCATCGATAGCACGGTCTGTGGAACGCCTTGCCCGCGGGACACATTTCACCACCGAAGACTGTGTATGGATGGGCAGCGGAGCCGGCAAGGTATGCTCCTTCTGGCATCATACTTCGTTTGCCAGAGAAACGGAAGAAGAGTTTCTGGAAAAAGCCAACAGAAGAATAGACGAAGCCGCAGACTTTTTCCGGGAATGCGACAGGCTGATAATCACTCTCGGCACAGCCTGGTGTTTCAGATATGCCGGAGGAGGAAGATCCGGCAATGACGGTCTTCCAGGAAGAATGCCTTCAGAAAGATATGCAGGACAAATTGTCAGCAACTGTCTGAAACGCAATGCCGGGGAATTCACAAGGGAAAGACTGTCCGTCGATGAATCCGCCGGAATGCTGGAAGAGATCAAGCGGTGGTGCAAAGGCAATGACGGATCCCGCATCAAGGAAAAACAGATAATATTCACTGTCAGCCCGATAAGGCATCTTGCAGATGGAGCGCACGGCAACAGGCTGAGCAAGGCCACTCTTCTTCTGGCAACCGACAATGTCATGGATAATGACAAACAGGCAGGAAACGCTTCGGCCCGGGCATCCGCTGCAGGACAGTCCGTTCCATTGTGCGACTACTTCCCCGCATACGAGATCATGATGGACGAACTGCGCGACTACAGGTTCTATGCGGAAGACATGGTACACCCCTCCCCGCAGGCAGTCGACTATATTTCAGAAAGATTCCTTGACTGGGCATTGCCCGCATCGGAAAGGACCATCCTCGAAGAGAACATCAGAAGATACAGGCAGAGCCTGCACCGCGACAGGGAAAGACAACAGGTCTGACTACCTGCGGCGCATCCCGCCATGGCGCATCATGTTCTGGAGTCCGCCGCCCATGACATTTTTCATCATGGAGCGCGTGGTCTCGAACTGTTTCAGCAGCCGGTTGACTTCCTGAACCGATGTGCCGCTGCCATCTGCTATCCTCTTGCGGCGGCTTCCGTTGATTATTTCCGGACTTTCCCTTTCCGCAGGAGTCATTGAGAGTATGATGGCCTCGATACCCTTGAACGAATCATTGTCCATGTCGACATCCTTCAGCACCTTGCCCATACCCGGAATCATGGATGCAAGGTCCTTGATGTTACCCATCTTTTTCACCTGCTGTATCTGATTGTAGAAATCCATGAGGGTGAACTGGTTCTTCGCGAGTTTCTTCTTCAACTCCCGCGCCTGCTTCTCATCGAACTGCTCCTGGGCCTTCTCCACGAGAGTGACCACATCTCCCATTCCGAGGATACGGTCGGCTATACGGGTAGGATGGAAGACATCCAGGGCTTCGAGTTTCTCTCCGGTGCTGACGAACTTGATTGGTTTCCCTACGACCGCCTTGATTGAAAGCGCCGCACCTCCCCTTGTATCTCCATCCATTTTGGTAAGCACCACGCCATCGAAGTCAAGCCTGTCATTGAATGTCTTTGCCGTCTCCACCGCATCCTGTCCAGTCATGGCATCAACCACAAACAGGGTCTCGGTCGGACTGACGGCATCCTTCAGGGCGGATATCTCGTCCATCAGTTCATCATCCACTGCAAGACGTCCGGCCGTATCGATGACAACTACCGGATAGCCCTCGCTCTTCGCCTTGGCGATGGCAGCCTTCGCGATCTTTACAGGATCCTTCTCATCCGGCACTGAAAATACCGGGACTCCCGCCTGTTCGCCGAGCACCTTCAACTGATCGACGGCAGCCGGGCGGAAGGTATCGCATGCCGCAAGAAGGACTTTCATTCCTTTCCTGCTCCTGACATTCAAGGCCAGTTTTGCGGAGAACGTGGTCTTGCCGGAACCGTTGAGACCTGCCACCAGCACGATCCCCGGATTCCCCTTGACATTGATGTCGTACGATCCGCTTCCCATAAGGGCCGCCAGCTCATCATGGACGATCTTCACGATCATCTGCTGCGGCTTCACCGCCGTAAGCACGTTCTGCCCTATTGCCTTTTTCTTGACATCATCGCAGAACTGCTTTGCGATCCTGTAACTGACATCGGCATCAAGCAGCGCACGCCTGATATCCTTCAGCGCATCCGCTATGTTGATTTCGGTTATCTTACCTTCACCCTTGAGTATCTTGAACGACCTCTCGAGTTTCTCTGTCAAATTCTCAAACATATCCTGTCGTCTTTTCTATTCCTGAAAATATTCTGTTCTGAGCCTTGCTCCATGCATGTCATCCGAATACACTGCCGGGGCGAGATCCCGAAGATTGTACCGGCTGGACATCGACTGCCCGTACGCCCCCGCGGAACGTATCGCCATGAGATCGCCCCTGACGCTCAAAGGGAGGAAACGCCCGGCTCCCCACACGTCGCTGGACTCGCATACGGGACCGACTACATCATAGATCTGCGACTGCGGAAGGTTAGGCCGCAGCCGTGAAGACAGATTCTCTATCTTATGATAGGCCCCGTACAGAGCCGGTCTGACAAGGTCATTCATCCCAGCATCCAATATAAGGAAGTTCTTGGTCTCCCCTACCTTGACATAAAGCACCCTGGAGACAAGAGTCCCGCACTGCGCCACTATCGAGCGTCCGGGCTCCAGATGCAGGGTCTGGCCATTCCTGCGGCGTATCTTTCCGGCCACAGTCCCGAACCAGGTCTCGAAATCGGCCACCGGACGGCCATCCGGATTCTCATAGTCAACCCCAAGCCCTCCGCCGAGATTGATGCTCTCTACGGGAAAACCCTGGCCTTCAAACCATTCCACTATCGAATTGACCCTCTCGCAGACCAGAGAAAATACATTCTCCACATCCGTAATCTGAGACCCGACATGGAAATGCAGCCCGGTGAAATCTATCCAGTCGCATCTGCGGAGCAGTGTCACTAACCGGGAAAACTCATGATCGGAGATGCCGAACTTGTTCTCGTATGTACCGGTAGTAATATATCTGTGGGTATGGGCATCCACTCCCGGATTTATGCGGACAGATACCCTTGCCCTGATCCCGAGCCTGGCGGCCAACGCATTGACAATGTATATCTCCTGGAGAGACTCGCAATTGAAAGCCGCTATTCCGGTCCTCAACGCCTCGGCAATCTCCCTGTCGCTCTTCCCTACTCCCGCAAATACGATCCTGTCTGCAGGGAAACCGCAATCCCTCGCATGGGAAACCTCGTTGCCGCTCACGCAGTCAGCCCCGAGTCCCATCGACGAGACATATTCCAGAATCCGCTTCTCCTCGTTGGCCTTGACTGCATAATGGACATCTATGCCGTACCGTCCGGCAAGAGACACGACCTTCTCCACAGTGCTCCTGAGCAGATCCATATCATAGAACCAGAACGGGGTCTCTACTTTCTCGAAAAATTCTATATTACTGATGTCCAACATATTATATTTCTCAAACCAATTATTGGCGAAAACGATTGCAAAAATAGGGAAAAATTCGTTAATTTCGCGCCTTGAAGTTTAACAATGTTAACAAATTAGATGAAAATGGAAAAAGGACCTATTTCACAGTTTATCACACACCATTATCGTCACTTCAACTCTGCTGCTCTCATGGATGCCGCAAAAGCATACGATGAGCATATCAACAAAGGTGGAAAGATGATGCTGGCCATGGCCGGCGCAATGAGCACCGCCGAAATCGGACTCTCTCTTGCAGAAATGATCCGCAAGGACAAGATCCAGATAGTATGCTGCTCCGCAAATAACCTCGAGGAGGACATAATGAACCTCGTGGCCCATAACCATTACTACAGGGTACCGCACTACAGGGATCTGACTCCCGCCCAGGAGAAGGAACTTCTCGACAACCACATGAACCGTGTCACGGATACCTGCATCCCGGAGGAGGAGGCATTCCGCCGCCTTGAAGACCATCTGGTGGATGTATGGAAAGACATGAAGGCAAAAGGGGAAAGGCTTCTGCCTTACGAGGTAATCTACAGGCTTCTGCGCAGCGGAGTCCTCGAGCAGTACTATGAGATCGACCCTAAGGACAGCTGGGTTCTTGCCGCATGCCAGAAGAATATCCCTATCATCGTCCCGGCATGGGAGGACTGCACTACAGGCAACATTTTCACAGCGCATGTAATCAAAGGGGAATTCGACCCTCTCATGATAAAGGGCGGAATCGAGACCATGATGTTCCTTACAGACTGGTACAAGAACAACTCCGCAGGCGAAGGGGTCGGCTTCTTCCAGATCGGAGGAGGTACCGCCGGAGACTTCCCTATCTGCGTAGTGCCTATGATGGAGCAGGATCTCGGCTGGACCGGCACCCCGCTCTGGGCATATTTCTGCCAAATATCCGACAGCACCACTTCATACGGTTCGTATTCAGGAGCCGTTCCTAACGAAAAGATTACATGGGGCAAACTGGATGTCGACACTCCGAGATTCATAGTGGAGTCCGATGCAACCATAGTCGCCCCTCTGATGTTCGCATACATTCTCGGCTGGTAAGGCTCAGACGCACACAGGCCTTATCCCGGACAACAAGACGAAATGGATTTTCTTACCGACCTTACAGACATCAGGACAATACAGTGGCTGGCATGCGCGGCATCGTGCATGCTGGCCTTTATATTGCTGATGATCAAGATTCCGCACTCGGAACATACCAAAAGGCTCAACAATGCCAAGGTGACCATCGCCGTATCATTTCTGGTATGCGGATTCATGATGGCATTCTCCCTCTACAAATATCCTGCGGTGTGGGACTATGAACAGTTCTCATCCCTGACCATGCTGATAACGGCATCGTTCTCGACCATGGCCATTTCGTACTCGATGGTAAACATTATAGACGACAGGATGATATCCGGGAATGTGTTCATCATCAACACATTCCTCCTTACGGCAACATCGTTTGCCCTTCTGGAGTCGTTTCTCGGAGATGGCAGCGGCAAACAGCACTACCTGATTGCGCTCACCCTGTCGCTCGGCCTTTTCGTGACCCAGAGCACATATTATATAGTAAAGTTCGACAAGGCCTACAAGAAATCCCTGCTGGCCCTCAGTGCATATTACGACGAAGATGAAGACCACAAGATAAGATGGCTGAGGTTCTTCTACATAATAGCCATGCTGACCGATGTCTTTCTTCTGGTGTATATGGTGCTTCCGGACGGATTCATGAAGATATACATAGCATGGTATGTCCTTTTCATCCTGTATTTCTCCGCCAATTTCATCTCCTTCATCGGGAGCCACAGGATGATTCTGGATGCATTTGCGCACCGGACCCTCTCCGGACAGGATCTTTTCCCTCCCAAAACCCAGAAACTGAAGGATATGGAGCCTGCCATCGACAGAAAGCAGAGAGATGCCGAATTCAAGAAGATAAACGGCAGCATAAAACAATGGATCGCCGACAAGAAATACAGGGAATATGACAAGACCAAGGAAGAGATTGCAATGGAGATAGGCACCACCAAGGAACTCCTGCAACTGTATTTCAACAAGGTCATCAGGCAGGATTTCAGGAACTGGAGAACGGAACTGAGAATCAATGATGCCAAGAAAATGCTGCTGGAGGACAGACAGGCCTCCACAAACCTCATCGGTGAAATGTGCGGCTTCAGTGACCGCTCGAATTTCCACACCCAGTTCGTCAAGATTGTCGGCTGTTCTCCGAAAAGATGGAGGGACACTAACGGAAAACCGGAGAAAGCATGACGGCTTTCCCCGGCCTGCGGTTTCCTTCATACTGGAATGTCTCCAGGAACTATCTGACCTTGATCATTTCCACAGGCTGCTCCCTGACCTTGTCGAGAGGACTGGTCTGGAACCTGACCCTGGCGAAATCGACCGAAGCCAGATCTATGCATCTGACTGAAGCGTTCCACGCAGTCCTGTAATAGAATTTCATTGCGGCCTGGTCCGATGCTGCCGTCCACTGCGTGGCACTCGGAAGGCCTTCGGGAATATCGCTCTTCTTATGCTCGAGTCCGATAGGGATATTGAAGCTCTCGAGAATCTGGAAACACTGCATCACAGTCTCCGCTCCGGTATCCGCCTGCGGGGTGGCACTCTGGTAAAGGGCCGCGCGCACGAATCTGGACGGAGGAGTGGCATCCCCGGGAATGCCGAGAAAGCCTGCTCCCGCGCCGAACTGTCTGAGAGTCACATCATCATTGAGTTCCTGCGGCTGGACATTGCCGGTGTACAGGTTGACATAATTGTTCAGATTCTTCATCTGCCAGTCGAAATCCGGGGAATTGGTCAGCACACCAAGCCTGTTCTCATAAAACACAGGCTTCCCATCGATGCACTCGAGCACCACCATTCTTCCTCCCGGCTCCGAAATCCTCCAGTGGACAGTGCCTATCCTGCTGTCCAATGAAACGACATCTATCTTCGAGAAAGCCTCCTTCATCTCATCTATACTCGAGAAACATGCCAGTACCCAGGATACGAACTGCATGTCGGACAAGGTATTGGCCTTGTTGTCAGGGTTATAGTCCACATACTTCCCATAGCCGGGGAAGAAGAACAGGCCTGCCGAAAGTCCGGTCTCGTTCATCCCTTCCACAACGAACTGGGGCTGGTCCGTACATATCCCGACATAACCGTACCTTGCCGTAAAGGACATCCCATCGGCCCCTGTCGGAGTAAATGAAATATGCTGATGTCCCCGGGGAACTATCACATAGCTGCTGTTCAGCACGGAGCCTCCCCATTCGGTTGTCCTGGCGACGACCCTGCTGCCATCTTTGGCTGTCAGGGCGATTCCGGTGCAGGCATCGCCCTCGTACGGTATTGCAGACATTGCCGCAATGACCGTAAACAATGCAATGATCTTTTTCATTTCAGTTCTGAATTTTCAGGAAAGATAGCAAATTTTATCTGCCGGAACAATATAATTTGTTACCTTTGTGTCCGGTACTAAAACCTGACACTTTTTTCAATGGAATATAAGTTAGGAGAAAAAGCCAGATGTGCCGTAATCGGTTACGGAAGCTGGGCAACGGCTATCGTCTCCCTCCTTGTGAAAAACGAGAAGGAAGTATGGTGGTACGTCCGCAACGCGGATGTCCTCGAGGGGCTGTTGACGGATGGACGCAATACGAAATATCTGAGCGACATCGAATTCGACAAGGACACCATACATCCCAGCATGGACATCGATGAGGTCGTATCCAACGCCAAGATCGTCATCATGGCAGCCCCATCTGCATATCTCAAGGATTTCCTCGCCCCGCTGACAGTCTCTTTGGAGGACAAGTTCGTCATCTCCGCAATCAAGGGTATAATCCCCGGTGACTACAAGACGGCTGCGGAATACCTTCATGACAGATACAATCTCACTTACAAGCAGATAGGCATCATATCCGGGCCATCGCACGCCGAAGAGGTCGGCAGGAAGAAACTGTCGTACCTCACTGTGGTATGCACCGATCCCGACAATGCGCATCTGATAGGAGGCAAGCTCGCTACGGACTATCTGAAACTGTCATATTCGACGGACATCTACGGTGTGGAATATGCGGCAATCATGAAGAACATATACGCGATATCCGTCGGGATAGCAGCCGGTCTCGGATACGGGGACAACTTCAGGGCGGTACTTATTTCCAGTTGTGCCAAGGAGATGACGAGATTCCTCAAGGAAAGCTATCCGGACCATCGGGACACCATGGATCCGGCCTATCTCGGGGATCTGCTCGTCACCTGCTATTCGAACTACAGCCGCAACAGACGTCTGGGGCTGCTCATTGGCAGGGGATGTACCGTAAAGAGCGCCCTTAACGAAATGACGATGGTTGCCGAAGGATACTTTGCATCCGACTGCATCCGTCATATCAATTTCAAGCACAGGGTCGACATGCCCATAGCGGACATGGTCTACGACATACTGTACCGGAACGCCCTGCCGAGACAGAAGATGAAAGAACTCGTCACATTGTTATAGTCAAATGGAAATCAGGAAAGAATATCTCGGGATGAGCGGTGCCGATGTCTGGAAGATTGTCGTGGATTATGTAAGGAGCCACGGCAGTTTCACATCCGTGACCGGCATTCCGTATTCAGCCACTTTTGTCGGCAGCTGCATATTCATCAAGGGAGGCACTCCGGGCACGAAGAGGGCAAAGGAAGGAGAATATCTTACAGGCAAGGATTTCATCCCCGCATACGACATCGTCAAGACACTGGAAGAAATCAATACCGCCAAGGTCAAGCCTTACATAAAGAGGCAGCAGACACCGTTCATCGGTCTTCTGGTATGCGCAGGCGTAATCGAACTGTAATATCGGCCGCGCAGGACAAAGGGAACTTTAGAGAAACACAAAATACCGCATGAAATGAAAAGGAAAATAATCACGGCGACAATCCTGATAATAGCAGTCGTTCTTGTCGGTTTCATCTACTTCAGATTCTATTTCGTTTTCGGGGAAGGGGTGAAAGCCGGTGACCTCAACTTTGTCGTATACAAGGGATACGTGTTCAAGACATACGAGGGCAGGATGATCCAGGCAGGATTCAGAGGCGCCCAGAAAGGGACGGCGGGCAACACCATCCAGTCCTACGAATTCGATTTCTCCATTACGGATGAGGCAATAGCAGACTCTCTGATGCACTGCGGAGGAAAGACTGTCGAACTCCACTACAAGGAATATCTCGGAGCATTGCCATGGAGAGGACAGCAGAAATATATAGTTGACGGTATAGTATCAGTACGTTAGAAAATGAAAAGATTCATGGCTACAGTCACCGCAACATACATTGCGGTGATTTCTTTCGCCCAGGTTCCAGGCATACTGGAAAGGCATCCGGCCAACCCGTCGGATGGGAAGATCCTTACAATGGAAGAGACAATCCTGTCGAGGGATATCCGGCCATCGCATCCGCAGTATTTCTGGTTCAGGGATGGCAAAGGATACAAGGCGGTGAGAGACAGCATGCCTGCCGCACCGGAACCGTTGTTCGAGGAATTCACTCAAGGAAACGGGCTGTATCTGCGCGACTCATCCGGAACCGTCACCACGGTAGCGGAAGATGCAGACACGGACATAGTGTACGGCCAGACAGTAAGCAGGAACGAATTCGGGATAAACACCGGCACATTCTGGTCGCCTGACAGTACGAAACTCGCATTCTACAGAAAAGACGAAAGCAATGTCACGACATTCCCGCTCCTCGACATTGGTACGAGGACAGGCACTCTGATTCCGCTGAAATATCCCATGGCCGGAATGGAATCCGAAATACTCAGGCTCTGCGTATATGACATGGAGACAAGGGACACTCTGCACGTCAAGGTCAGCGATTTCGGTCCCGACAGATACCTTACGGGCATCACATGGTCTCCTGACAGCCGCAACATTTTCATACAGGTGCTGGACAGGAGCCAGAAGCATGCAAGACTCAACATGTACGATGCCACAAGCGGAGAATACGTGAAGACAATCCTCACCGAGGACAATGACAAATATGTGGAACCGCTCGATCCGCTGTATTTCATAAAAGGGAGCAACGACAGGTTCATTTACAGGACGGCGAACCGGGACGGATACAGGAACCTCTATCTCTGCGACACGGACGGCAACATTTCCAGACTGTCTGATGCAGATGCGGATGTCGCATATCTCGACAACGATGGAAGGCATGTCTACTATACATCCGCCGAGATCTCCCCTGCAGAAAACCATCTTTTCAGGGTGGACATGAAAAACGGCAGGAAGACAAGGCTCACGATGGATGAAGGCTGGCATGAAATAGACCTGAGTCCGGACTGCAGACAGTATATAGACTGTTTCAGCAGCATAAACAATCCCGGACAGGTCAATCTCGGCACTACCGATGGGAAAAGGACTGAAGTGCTCTTCCGCTCTGAAGACCCGACCGAGGGCTACGCATATACGGAATTGCTTTTCGGAACCATCAAAAGTGCCGACGGGAAGTATGACAACCACTACAGGCTGATACTTCCTGGAGATTTCGATCCGACGGAAAAATATCCGGTCATACTCTATGTGTACGGAGGCCCCCATGCCCAGATGGTGAGGAACACTTTCCTTGCGGACATCAGGCTGTGGGAAATGTATATGGCACAGAGAGGCTATATCGTCTATGTCCAGGACAACAGAGGCTCGCAGAACAGGGGCCTGGAATACGAGCAGACCATACACCGTCAGTGCGGACAGGCGGAAATGGCTGACCAGATGGAGGGAATCAGAATGCTTATGGAGCTTCCGTTCGTGGACAGCGACCGCATCGGAGTCCACGGGTGGAGCTATGGAGGATTCATGACCATCTCCCTGATCACCAATTACCCTGACATTTTCAAGGTTGCCGTTGCAGGGGGGCCTGTGATAGACTGGAAATGGTATGAAGTGATGTACGGAGAGCGCTATATGGAGACTCCGCAGTCCAATCCTGAAGGCTACGCTCTGACAAGCCTGATAAACAAGGCTCCGGCCCTGAAGGGCAAACTGCTGATATGCCAGGGAGCAATAGACAACACGGTCGTCTGGCAGCATTGCCTCAATTTCATACAGACATGCATCGACAACAACATACAGGTGGATTTC
Organism: uncultured Bacteroidales bacterium; assembly: GCA_944322715.1. Lineage (GTDB taxonomy): Bacteria > Bacteroidota > Bacteroidia > Bacteroidales > UBA932 > Cryptobacteroides. Next base: position 8,619 of record CALUPT010000021.1, on the reverse strand, counting down.
TTCCCGTATCCTACGGCCCAGCACAATATGTACGGCAAGGAAAGGGTGCACCTTATGGATAAGGTAACGGACTATTTCAGCCTCTATCTTTAACCCGCAAATGCGGAAAACAGGAAAACAAACATCATTCCGACTCTGAAAGACACAAATGAAAAGCATAAAGGAAATATACAAGATAGGCAAGGGACCATCCAGCAGTCATACAATGGGCCCCCACCGGGCAGCACGAATATACCTGGCCCATCACCCGGGAGCGACTGCATTCAAGGTGACCCTGTTCGGTTCGCTTGCCGCAACCGGGAAAGGACATCTTACCGATGTGGCCATCGGAGAAGCGCTCTCCCCTGTCGGGAAAGTCAGCATAGAATGGCAGCCCAAGACATTCCTTCCGGAACACCCGAACGCCATGAAAATAGCCGTTCAGGGAGATTCCGGCGACCTTCAGGATGAATGGACATTCTACAGCATCGGAGGCGGCGCTATCAAGTGCGACAGGCTGGAAATAAATGACAGCCCGGAAATATATCCTCTCAATACGATGACGGAACTGCTCAACTGGTGCAACGCCAACGGTCGGGCATACTGGGAATATGTCGACAGCATAGAGGATCCCGAAATCTGGGACTATCTCGCAGAAGTGTGGAGGGCCATGCAGGCATCCGTAGAACGCGGAATCGACCAGGAAGGTGCCTTGCCAGGACCTCTCCACATGAGGAGAAAGGCCGCCAACTACTTCATCAGAGCCGAGGGATACAAGGATGTGCTGCGGACAAGAGGCCTCATCTTTTCGTATGCCCTTGCGGTAAGCGAGGAAAACGCATGCGGCGGCACTATCGTGACGGCTCCTACATGCGGCTCCTGCGGAGTCCTCCCCGGAGTGCTTTACCATCTGAAGAAAGTATATGAATACAGCGACAAGAGGATAATCCGCTCCCTTGCCACTGCTGCCCTTGTAGGGAACGTGGTAAAGCACAATGCTTCCATATCGGGAGCGGAAGTAGGCTGTCAGGGAGAAGTCGGTGTAGCCTGCGCCATGACCGCGGCGGCGGCCAACCAGCTTATGGGAGGCAGCCCGTCGCAGATAGAATATGCAGCGGAAATGGGACTTGAACACCACCTCGGAATGACATGCGATCCCGTATGCGGCCTGGTGCAGATTCCGTGTATCGAAAGGAATGCGTACGCTGCAGCAAGGGCGCTGGATGCCAATATCTATGCCCTGTATACGGATGGCCTGCACCGGGTATCATTCGACCATGTGGTCAGGGTAATGAAACAGACAGGCAAGGACCTGCCATCCCTCTACAAGGAGACGGGAGAGGGCGGACTTGCAAAAGAACTCGAAGCATCAAACATCATCAAATAGACAGACATGTTCAGAATCGGTATCATAGGAGCGGGACACATAGCAGAAAAAATGGCCGCTACAATAAACGGAATGCCCGAAGCGGAAGCATACGCAGTCGCTTCGAGACAGTACGGGAAAGCCGCTGCATTTGCAGGAAGATTCGGATTCGCCAAAGCCTTCGGATCCTACGAAGCCCTCGTTGAAGACCCGGACGTCGACCTTGTCTACGTAGCCACTCCTCATTCTCTCCACTATGACCACGTCAGGCTGTGCCTCGGTCACGGGAAGGCCGTGCTCTGCGAAAAGGCCTTTATGGCGAACGCCCGCGAAGCGGAAGAGGTGACAAGAATATCGGAAGAGAATAATGTATTTCTCGCCGAAGCCATCTGGACAAGGTATATGCCGTTTCGGAAGACGCTCAGGGACATTGTCGACAGCGGGGCCATCGGACGCCCGATGATGCTGTCTGCGCACCTCGGGTACCCGGTTGCGGACAAGGAAAGGCTTGTCCGTCCTGAACTCGGCGGAGGAGCCCTCCTGGATCTGGGCGTCTATGCCATCAACTTCGCACTGATGATGTTCGGGAACGACATCGCCGACATCACTTCATCCTGCACGAAATCCGACACCGGGGTCGACCTGCAGAACAGCATTATATTCAGATATGCAGATGGCAGGATCGCAGACCTGCAGTCTACGGCACTGTGCGCAAGCGACCGTCAGGGCATTGTCTGCGGGGACAGGGGCTACATTGTCTGCGACAACATCAACAACATGCTCAAGGCGGATCTGTACGATGCCGGACATGCTCTTGTCGGGACATACAATGCTCCTGCCCAGATCACAGGCTTCGAATACCAGGTCCGTGCATGCATCGATGCCATCAGGGAAGGCCGGAACGAGACTCAGTATATGCCGCACAGCGAGACCCTGCGCGTAATGAAAATCATGGACAGCCTCCGCAACTCCTGGGGCGTCCGTTTCCCTAACGATGAAGTGCAATGAAAACGACCCAAAAGCGGGTCGTCCTCGGGCATTCTCTCCGGTAAACCTGACTATTTCTGCGGGGATACCCAGTTGGCCGTGTCCGCAGCTACCTTTCCGGCAGTCCTGGCAAAATTCTCGGTGCTGTCTGCATAAAGGATGGCTCGGGATGAATTTATCAGCAGCCCGGCATGATCATTCTCACCGTTGGCGATGACCTCCTCCGCAGAACCGCCCTGCGCCCCCACTCCAGGTACAAGAAGGAAATTATCGGGGCAGAATGACCTGATCTCGGCGAGCTTGTCCGCCTTTGTCGCCCCCACCACAAACATCATGTTGTCGGGAGTGGATATGGACATCATTTCCTCCATTACCGCCCTGTACAAAGGTTTCCCATCCTTCTCCGCCATCTGGAACTGCGATGCGGATGCATTGGAAGTAAGAGCAAGCACTATCGCCCATTTGTCCTTGTACTCAAGGAACGGAGTGATGCTATCGGCTCCCATGTACGGAGCGAGCGTCACCGCATCGAAATCCATATTCGCGAAGAAAGCCTTTGCATACATCTTCGCAGTGTTGCCAATGTCACCTCTCTTGGCATCCGCAATTATGAACATGCCCGGACATGTTGTCCTGATATAGTCCACCGTGACTTCAAGCGCCCTCATCCCATCCGTGCCGTAACATTCATAGAAGGCAAGATTGGGCTTGTATGCCACGCAATACGGAGCCGTCGCATCTATTATGGCCTTGTTGAACTCTATTATCGACCTTGCCCTGCCCTTGAAAAGCTGCCCCATTGCCGCAACCTCGCCCTTGAGGGCCTGCGCCTTGATGTGATCCGGCATCTTGTCGAAATCGGTATCCAGACCGACACAAAGCACCGTTCCCTTCTTCCTTATCTGTTCAAACAACTGTTCCCTGTTCATATCGTCAATGATTTGAATATTCGGTTCCTCAATAATATCTGTAGAAAAGGGCGATTGATTCCATCCCTGCAAAAAGCTGTTTCAGGAGATAGCTCTCATTGGGGGAATGGATAGTGTCCCTCTCAAGTCCGAATCCCATCAGAAGCGGATCTATGCCGAGTATCCTCTGCAGATCCGCCAGGATCGGTATGCTTCCGCCGCCACGGCTCGGAACGGGCTCCACTCCATACACTTCCGTCATGGCCCGGGATGCAGCCTGATATGCCTTTGATGAAATAGGGATAAGGAAACCGTTTCCTCCATGACACGGCTTCACTTCAACCCTGACACAGTCCGGAGCAAGAGACCTGAAATGCTCCACAAACAGGCGCATGATCGTGTCGCTATCCTGATTCGGGACAAGCCGCATTGAAATCTTCGCATGGGCTTCGGACGGTATCACCGTCTTCGCCCCTTCACCGGTATAGCCTCCCCATATCCCGTTGACATCAAGACTCGGCCTTATGCCGGTCCGTTCAAGTGTCGTATAGCCGTTCTCTCCCCGGACTTCCCTGATTCCGAGAAAATCCTTGTACTCCTGCAGGTCGAAAGGCGCCCTTGCAAGCTGTGCCCTGTCTTCATCCGACAGTTCCACGACATCATCATAGAAGCCTTTGACAGTAATATGCCCGTCCTTGTCAATCAACGAGGAAATCATCTCGCACAGCACGTTGATCGGATTTGCGACAGCCCCTCCATAGTGTCCCGAATGCAAATCCTTGTCAGGCCCGGTAACCTTCACTTCCACATACGAAAGCCCCCTCATTCCGCAATTTATGGACGGGACGGACTCCGAAATCATCGTAGTGTCCGACACCAGGATAATGTCTGCGGCAAGCATATCCCTGTGCTCCTGCGCCCATACTGCAAGGGACGGACTCCCTATCTCCTCCTCTCCTTCGAAAATGAACTTCACGTTATGCCTCAGCTTTCCTTCCGATACCATATACTCGAAAGCCTTCAGATGCATGAACAGCTGCCCCTTGTCATCATTCGCCCCTCTGGCATATATCGCCCCATCGCGTATCTCCGGCTCGAAAGGGTCCGACTTCCACAATTCTACCGGATCCACAGGCTGCACATCATAGTGCCCGTAGACCAGGACTGTAGGCACATCATCCGCTACATGACGGGATGCGAACACGACCGGATGCCCGGCGGTAGGATATATTTCCGCCCTGTCCGCTCCGGCCTCACGCAGCAAAACTGCAAGCCTCTCCGCACAACGCCGCATGTCCGGTCTGTGCTCTTCCATGGAACTTACCGAAGGTATGCGAAGCAGGGAAAAGAGTTCCTGGAAAAATCTCTCCTTGTTTTTCTCTATATATTCCTTCATGGCCTCTTCCCTTATATCCTGACACCTACTCCAACATAGAACTGCCCCCTGTTGACAGTCTTGTCCACTTCCTTACGGTACCTGTTGACAAGACCATAATCATACCCGACTTTGATATCCAGGAACCTTATGACCTGGATACCTACTCCTCCACCGACCATGACATCGAACCTGCCATAGACTTTCTGGTCAGGGAACAGGCCTGACGAGGCTACGATATCATTGATTTCAACGGAACTTGAAGATAACTTGCCTGTATAATAATTATAGCTTATTTCGCCTATTCCTGCTATAGACAGTTTGTCTGCCGACTTCAGTCCTATCTCGAAGGTAGGACCTCCGAAAACGTATATGCGGAGCATCCTTTCGGGAATAATATTGAACCCGAGTTTGAAATGAATCGGAACAGCAATGAAATAATCCGAATAGGTATTCCTGGCATTCATCTGACTGCCCAAGTCAACTATATCCTCTGACGCGAGCAGATGCTGGTAGTACAGTCCGGGCTGTATGGACAGAAAATTGCCTATCAGCTTGAGTTCGTTGTCGATTCCGACAGTAAATCCGTTGGTCTGGTTCTTGGCGTCAGACCATTGTACCGGCCGGCCGTTGGAATTCATATAGCTGATATTGACTCCGAACTGGGCTGATGCTTCGATGCTTGCCGCAAATATGGCCACTGCAATGGCAATGAACTTTAAATAACCTTTCATATCCTATACGATTTGTATGCATTCATGCAAATTTGCAAAAAATTTTTGAATCATATCTCCGGTATCTCGATATATTCCGCCTTCGGGAACTCTATAGAAAGATAATTCCTGAGGTATTCCCGGGTGTCGTTTGAAATGGTCATGTCATCCTCTTTAGGAAACATGTTGAAAGCCAGAATTTTCAGTTCTATGCCTCTTCTTTTGACCGCTTCAAGGCCGAGCAAGGTGTGGCTGATGCTCCCCAGCCTGCCCGAAGTCACGAAAATCAGCGGATAGCCCTTCCGCGCTATATAATCGATTGTCAGAAGCTCCCTCGTCAGAGGCACCATCAGTCCCCCGGCCCCTTCGAGAAGGACAGCATCGTATTTCGCTGCAAGAGCGTCCGTGGCAGCCTCTATCTTGTCCAGATCCAAGGGCCTCCCGTCTATTTCCGCTGCCAGATGGGGAGAGCAGGGATAGGTGTAGATTTCCGGCATCGTCAGTCCCTGCCTGTCCACATCGAGCATACCGCAGCCCGTTATCCTCCTGTGCAGTTCTATGTCCTCAGAGAAGCCATCGTTCCCTGTCTGTACGAGTTTCTGGGTTATGGTACTGACACCTCTGGCGTTCCATTCCCTTGCTATCCAGCCTGTCGCATAGCTCTTGCCGACATTGGTATCTATTCCGCTGACAAAAAATACATTCATACCGTTTCCAAAATCAAAATCCAATATGTAACAAAAATGTTTTTAATATTAACTTATTTGTTACTTATACTACACATCAATATTTTGCACTATATTCAGTAGCGCTGATGTCAAAATGGACAACTCCTCTTGTGAAATGACGAAAGGAGGCATGACATACACGAGCCTTCCGAAAGGTCTCACCCAGACACCTTCTTCTACAAACCGTTTCTGAATGACAGCCATGTCTACCGGCTTCTTCATTTCCACGACTCCGATTGCACCAAGCACCCTGACATCAGCCACCTGCGGAAAATCCGCGGCAGGAGCGAGCTCTCTCTTCAACAGTGACTCTATGGTCATGACCTTTTCCTGCCAGCCGCTGTCGAGAAGGAGCTGCACCGATGCTTTTGCCACTGCACATGCAAGGGGATTGCCCATAAATGTAGGTCCGTGCATGAATGCATACGGGTAATTGTCGGAGATAGTGTCCGCCACATTATCCGTTGCGATTACTGCAGACATGGTCATATAACCTCCTGTCAAAGCCTTGCCGATGCACATGATGTCAGGCACGACGCCTGCATGTTCGTATGCGAACAGTCTGCCTGTCCGTCCGAAACCTGTGGCAATCTCATCAAAAATGACCAGTATCCCCCTTTCCCTGCACAGCCTTGCCGCCTCTACAAGATACTGCGGATGATAGAACCACATTCCTCCTGCTCCCTGGACTACCGGTTCGAGAATCAGGGCGGCTATTTCGTCTCCATGCTTTTCAATAATCTCCTTCAACGGTTCAATGTCCTCCGGATTCCATGTCCCGCCAAAACGGCTGCATGGCTGCGACACAAAATGTCTGGCAGGCAGAGCAGCGCCGAAAATGCTGTGCATCCCTGTAACAGGATCGCAGACCGACATCGCATTCCAGGTGTCCCCATGATATCCCGAGCGGATCGTAACGAAATCTGTCCTCGAAGCAAGCCCTTTGGCATACTGATATTGGACAGCCATCTTCATGGCCACTTCCACAGCTACAGAACCGCTGTCAGCGTAGAATATATGTGTGAGCTGTGACGGGAGGATTTTCAGAAGGAGTTTGCCAAGATCAATGGCTGGATCATGGGTCAATCCTCCGAACATCACATGCGACATCCTGTCTATCTGCTCTTTCAGCGCCTTGTTCAATACAGGATGGTTATAACCGTGTACCGCACACCACCACGATGACATGCCTTCAATCAGTTCCGTCCCGTCGGCAAGTCTGATTCTGCAACCTTTTGCCGACACCACCTTATATACAGGCAAGGGTCGGGTAGTGGAAGTATATGGATGCCAAAGATGATCCCTGTCGAAGCTGTCAGTGACGCTTCCATAGTCTGTCACAAGTAATTTCTCAGAATTCATATCCGGCTCCCCTTATCCTTTTCATATTGGTCAGAATATCTTCTCCTGCAGTTGTCAGCATATCCCCGAGTATGGCGGCATTTATTCCTGCCCTGTACGCCCTGACCATGGTATCCTCGGAAAACCTCGCAACTCCTCCTGCAAAACGGAGATACGCTTTCGGCATTATAAGCCTGAAAAGAGCCACGCATCTGAGGACTTCATCATCACCAATCAGAGGCATCTCGGCCAATGGAGTTCCTTTGACAGGGCACAGAATATTTATCGGCACCGACAAAACTCCCGATTTTTTCAATGCGAATGCAAGTTCTATCCTCTGCTGTTCGGTTTCACCCATTCCGATTATTCCTCCGCTGCATATCTCAAGCCCGACCTCACGTGCAGTATTCAGGGTATCTGTCTTCTGCTGCTGGCTATGGGTAGAACACAATTTGCCGAAGAATGAAGGGGCGGATTCCAGATTGCAATGATATCTCGATATGCCTGCAGCTTTGATTCTTTCAAGTTGCTGCCTGTCAAGCAGTCCAGATGACATGCAGAGAGAAATGCCGCATTCTTTCCGGATTGCGGCAGCTGTCTCGCATATCTTATTCACATCTTTGTCTGACAAGGCTTTACCGCTTGTGACAAAAGAGAATCTTCCTATCCCATGTTTCCATGATTCCTTTGCCGCATTCAGCATTTCGTCTACCGGCTTTAGAGGATATTCTGCGGCTCCGGTATGATAATGTGCCGACTGTGCGCACCAGTGACAGTCTTCCGGACATCTTCCCGACTTCGCATTTACTATGGAACAGGTATCGAATTTTTTAGACGAGCAGGCAGCAGTCACCTTTGCGGCAGCGGATTCAAGCACTTCCGTGCTGCAATCCCGTGACAGAGCAAGCGCCTCCTCATAAGTCACTCCATCCCTACCGGAAATTATCCTTTCGACAATCCGGTCAATATCATAGAATCCATCCATCTCCTCGAATTTTAAAAGCAGACAAAGATAGGAATTTTCACGACACGAACAAGCACCGCCATGTCATCCTGAACTCATCCTGAACCCTCTGTCATCCTGAACAGAGCCGCAGGCGGAGTGAAGGATCTGAGGTACGATAATGTACATGAAATGTGTCCTCCAGATTCTTCGCTGTCGCTCAGAATGACAGAGGCGTAAGACACTTTCCGTAACAGGGGAGCCGTCTCCTTGTATTCA
>CALUPT010000020.1 GCA_944322715.1 uncultured Bacteroidales bacterium | reverse complement strand
TTTCTTGTTTCAGAAACAAAATTCATAAACTACTCATTTACAAATGGTTAAATAGTTATATATTAAATTTGCCAGATATGTTTCCAATGGTTTGTTAGGATCTGGCTTTGACGGGCATAGTGGAAACAGTGCCGGTATTTTCCAGTTTTTCTGTTTCGCACCGGGGGTTAGAGAGTCTTTGAGACCGTACCATTCTTCATGTAGTCTTTCCCATTCTTCAGCAATGGCCTTTTCCCGTTGTTCCTTTTCAACCTGCCAATGTGATTTGTATTCCCGGCTTACCCAATCCTTGTCCCAGGATTCTCCAAAATCACTGCTCTTATGTGAAGTGTCCGCTTCGTTGAATACCCAATCTCCGATTCCTTGGCCGGTCGGGATTTTGTCTTCGGCAGCCCAGCGTTGGAGGTGTTGCCGGCATCTGTCTGCCTGTTCTTTGGAAACAGTGCGCATCCATGTCGTATTAGGATCAGAAGCATTTGTCCTCAAAAGGTCCGGGTTATCAAGAAACGCTTCTATACTGCCACAGCAGAGTATGATTTTTCTTCTCGTTATAGGATTATTCAGAGCATTTTCAATTCTTGTGACCCACTGGAGATTGTCAGCTCGGTTGTTGCATCTGTTGGTGTCTTTATGGTCTATAATCATTGCGTCAAATTCAGGCTGCCCGTGGAAGGCAGTCGCGACAATTTGATGAACCCGTGCCGAACCGATAAACATATAGCCGGTTTTATCGTCTTTTTTCCCGAATGTCCATTTGTTGTCCAACGGACGGGGACGGTTGGGGGTCTTGGGGTGGCGCATGACTGCGCCGTTGTCTCGTGCGGAGTAGTGTTCTCCTTTGTATTCGCAGTCGGCTACTTTGTCGAATATGTCTATCAAATCGTCCATTATTGTTATTAATCAGTGGTTTATAGGTATGGTGAACCTGAAATATGAATTTAAAGATAGCGATTGTTTTGCAGATTCGGGCAAAGTTGTGTCGGATTTGATAACTTTGTTGTCAGTTGATAACATTTAATGCTGATAGCTATGAGATATTTATTGCCTTTTGTTGCGGTTTTGTTATGCTCCGTTACTCTGTCTGCACAGGATTACAGTGGGCAGGAGCAGGATTCTACTGAAAGTATTTTTAATGAAGAGACTATTCAGGGGCTGGCTCTGCTGAAGACTATTATGAATGACTGTCCGACTTACGAATTGTACAGGACGGACAATATGTGGACTTTTCTGAAGTTGGAGACCTCAACTGGGAAGATATGGCAGGTGCAGTACGCAGTCGGTGACGGGGATGCTTTTCAGGTTGTTCTAAATGATATTTCGCTCGCTTTTGACGGAATGGAGACTGCCGGAAGGTTTAAGCTGCATCCGACTGATAATATTTACAATTTTTTATTACTCGATACTCATACAGGGAGTGTCTGGCAGGCGCAGTGGTCGCAGAATCCGGATAATAGAGGAGTAATTCCAATTTATGAACTGTAGAAATGTTCATAATGCCCGTGCCTGCAATGTGTTTATTCCAAGATCAGTGTGTGGTGAATTTGCAGCGGGGATAGTTGGAGCAGCCGTAAAAGGAGCCGTATTTGCCGTGTCGGAGGACAAGGTTGCCACCGCATCGTGGGCATTTGCCGGAGGCTACTGCAATGTTGCGCCTATCCTCGTATGAGCGGACATTACGAATGTGTTCTCTGCGGCTTTCTTTTGAGTCCGGTATGTTTGATTCAATCAGTTTGTTGTAGATGCCGGTCACAGCATCGGGCGCAATTCGCTTTTCTTTGAATTGGCCGATTACTTTTCTGATTTGATTCCAGTAGATAACCGGCGTGCCTGAAGATACACCAAGAGTGGCTTGCCTTGAGAATGCGACTATCGGAATGAATGGAATATCGCCATAGTCTTTAAGCAATTGGCGAAGTGCCCGGACATGTCCGGCATTCTGAAGAATGGGATTGCGGAGAGTGTATTTGTTGCCGTAGTTATTCTGAGTCCAAAACTCGCTGTTCTCTCCTCCGTATATCCAGCCTTTGTAGAATTTGGTCTCGATGACGAATATGCCGTATTGGGATATTACTACATGGTCAATCTGTGTGGTGCTGCCTGATGAAGTCCGCAGGAGCAGATTGTTGATTACCCGGTATCTGTCTTTTGGTAGTTTGTTGAGAATATGAGTAACACGATGTTCGCCTATCCGGCCTTTCGACCTGCGGAGCCAAAAGCCGAGAAAAATGAAGATGGCTATTATGACCAGAGTGAGTATCATTATCCGTTATTTTGATTACTTGTGCAAATGTACATAAAATCAAAATGGGCTATGATATACGGATACATTAGAGTGAGCAGCGACAAGCAAACTGTCGAGAACCAGAGGTTTGAGATAAATAACTTCTGCAGGAAAAACAATTTTGTAATTGACGGATGGATTGAGGAAACCATCAGCGGCACAAAGGCTTACAACAAGAGGGAGTTAGGTAAATTACTGAAAAGAGTTCAAAAGGATGATCTTATCATCTGTGCAGAACTTTCCCGACTGGGACGCAATCTGTTCATGATTATGGAAATCCTTAACATCTACATGACCAAAGAATGCCGAGTATGGACAATCAAAGACAAGTATCGTCTAGGAGAAGACATCCAGAGTAAAGTTCTTGCCTTTGCGTTTGGACTGTCGGCCGAAATTGAGAGGAATCTTATCAGTCAAAGGACTAAGGAGGCTTTGGCGCGGAAGAAAGCTGAAGGCGTGGTCTTGGGCCGCCCTAAAGGACGTAGAAGTAGTCCAGAAAAGTATAAGTTGCACGGGAAAGAGGTGCTTATAATGGAATTGCTAAAGGCTGGGGTATCGAAACGGAAAATCGCAAAGATTTGCAAGGTGGATCGGAATACATTGGCCAGGTTCATCACAAAGGAAAAACTTGATGTGTGATTACCAGCGTTTTCGTGCGGCAGGAGGGGACAATCTGCGACTTCAAAGGAAAAGAAAGCTGGGTTATCCTGACACCTATCGAGCAGAGCATAAAACGGAAAATTGAAGCCGTAGGTACTCCTTTAAAGGATTGGGACATACAAATTAATTATGGCATCAAGACAGGCTATAACGAAGCCTTCATCATAGACACTGCTAAACGCGATGAGATCCTTGCAAATTGTAAGACGGAGGATGAAAGGCAAAGGACGGCTGAATTGATTAGACCGTATTGTTCATTTTTTACTTGAGTTTTGTTGGTCCCATTCAATGAGTCTGTCTATTGCTCGGCTGTAAGGTCGTCGAGGCAGATGAGTTTCCTGCGAATGAGTTCTGCCTGAATGAATGGACATTGTCTTAGTGTGTGTCCGAATGGATCGTTGAGGTCTGAGGCGATGCGAATCAGAATCTCGTGAATATGCTCCGGCTTGCTCATCGTATAGTCCTTTTTATTGCTGTTATACGGTTCATGGCCTCGGTCTCCAGTTCCTCTTTTGTTTTGATTTTGCCTCCGGAGAGCCATTGGTCAATCTCACTGCGAAGGAACCGGAGTTTCTTGCCGTCTTTATGAACGGGGATGCGGTTCTGGCAGACCCATTCATACACAGTGGATCTGGCTGGCTTGTCGGGATGATATTCCCTAAGCTGGTCTAAGTTCATCCATTGGTCGGCAGCGTCTGCCGGTGATTTGCTGACAAGAGCGTCTATCAGGTTTCTCAGTCCTGATATTTCCTGCCGGAGTTCGGTTACTGCCTGCGGCAGCTGGTCGAATGTAATTTTTTCAGTAGAAGACATTGTTTTGTTTTTAATTGTTGAACAATGGCTTCTTTCTCGGTGCGCACTGAAAAAGATTGCCGTGACTCGGTTATCGAATCACGGCACAAATATCTACGGATTTTTCGGGTATGGTCTTAGACTCTAATTGGAGTCTATGTTGTTTTTCTGATTTTGGAGATTATTTTTTCTTGTTTAGTTGTTCTTCCAGCAGTCTTATGCGCTTGGTCAGTTCTTCGACTGAAGGCAGTTGATCCTGAATTTCTTTAATTTGGACATTGGTGTAGGAGGCTACGCCCATGGGAGTCTGAATGCCTTGGAAGGCGTACTGGACATCTGTTTCGTCCTTGTTGCTGCATATCAGCAGGCCGATGGTGGGATTGTCATCCGGACCTTTTATCAGGTCGTTGACGGCATTGACATAGTAGTTGAGTTTGCCGGCATACTCGGGCTGGAAAGGTGTGGCTTTGAGTTCGATGACTATGTAGCAGCGCAGGTGGATATGGTAGAAGAGCATATCCAGTTTGCGGGGTCTTCCTGCGATGATGATCTGTTTCTGTCTGCCGAGGTATGCGAAACCTGTCCCGAGTTCAAGGAGAAAGCGGGTGAGGTGTTTTTCGAGTTCGGTTTCGAGGGCTTCTTCTTTGTATCCTTCTTCGAGGGTGAGGAAGCCGAAGTCGTAGGTGTCTTTGGTGATAGCCTGTGCAAGTTCGCTCTGCGGGGACGGGAGTTTGTCGGCGAAGTTTGATATGGCTCCGCCGGATGTGTGATAGTAGTCTGCTTTGATGCAGTTTATCAAAGTGTTGCGGCTCCACCCTCCGGATATGGTCTTCAGAATATAGAAGATCGACTCATCGATATTTTTGCATTTGGCGATGATTTCAATATGATGACCCCATGGAACGCAGGCGAGGATATCTGGAAAATCAGTTCCCTCTTTCTGTATGTTGTTGGCATGGAGATTTTCTCGCGCAGCTTGTGCGAGTTTTCTTACATTTTGATAATCATGAGTTTGTAATTCTCGCGCAACTTGTGCGAGTTTCCCGGCTTCATTGCAGTAGAATTGATACCACTGCTTCATCCTCCATAAATTCGATGCGCTGAATCCTTTGGATTCCGGAAATGTGACCTGGAGGTCGAGGCTGAGCTGTTCGACTACTCCTGATCCCCATCTTTCTTCGGCTTTGCGGATGACAAGGTCGCGGCCGAGTTCCCAGTTGAAGTGCAGTTTTTCGGCATTGACCTTGACCGCCGCCTTTATCTGTGCGCTGCGGTATCTGGATTTGAGTTCTTCTATCCAGTTGATGTAATCCATGTCTATGTTCACATCGTGAATCTTTACTACTGTCGGGGTGTTGTTGTCCATATCGTGTGTCTGTAGTTACAATTTAGGGATGAGGTTGACTGCCTTGCGCTTGCTTTCGTCTACTATTTTGGCGTAGACCTGGGTGGTGCGGATGTTGGCGTGGCCGAGCAGTTTGGAGACGGTATATAGGTCGGCTCCGTATGTAAGGGTGAGGGTGGCGAAGGTGTGACGTGCGACGTGGAAGGTGACGTGCTTTGAAATGCCGGCTTTCTTGATTATGGTGCGGAGGCGAACATCTGCGTTGTTGACCTGGTCTGGCAGTTTGTAGAATATTCGGCTGCTGGCCGGCTGGCCACTTCTTTCGGGCAGCCATTTGAGGGCGTTGTCGGATAGTGGAATTGTAATGTCTTTGCCTGTTTTCTGCATCTGGGTTTCTATTTGAGCATAGCCTTCCGGGCTTAACGTTATTTCTTCCCAAGTCAATTTCTGTACATCGGAGTACCTTAGCCCGCTGAAGCAACAGAAGAGAAAGGCTGGCTTAATGTCGTTGTCAGGTTTGTATTCGGTGTTAATGATTTTCTGGATCTCATCAAGTGTGAGGTAGCATCGGCTTTTCTGCTCTGCGTGGGGCTTGAGTTTCCGGTCTATGTCTTTGCCTGGGTTTTTGACTATGATGCCGTCTCTTTCTGCTTTGTTGAGTGCCACCATTATTCTTGCGAACAGGGCTTCTTTATATACTTCGCTGAGTGGCTTTGGTTTGCGCTTCTTGTCTTTCGCCGCCTTGTCAAAGTCCCGGATGTCGGAGTTGAGGTATTCAATGAAGCCTATGAGGAAGTCTTTGTCTATATGATTGAACGTGATGTTTTTCCCTTTGTAGTCGGTCATCCGCTTGATGGCGCTGCGCATCAGGGCAGCGCAGGAATTCTGGCCGTTGGCATCATATTCTGCGGCCATCGACTCGCAGTATGTGATGAAGTTGAGTTTTCTGCTGCGGTTCCTGTCCTTGAATCCGTACTCTCCGTTTTGGATGTCGATGATGTACTGGGCTTTGATTGCGTTTGCAAGTCTTAGTTGCTCTCTGTTCCACAACTTGTTCTCTCTGTTGCTTTCGGGCCTGAGGTAAAGGCTCAGGAACTTGTATTCACGGACTCCGTTCACATAGCAATCAAGATAAATGGACTGGTTTCCGTCCTTGAGTGCCTTGTACCGCAATTTTACAGGTTCCTTTAAGTTGTTGTCCTCTTTGGTTGTATTCATTATCAATCATATAGTTCCGAAAGCAAATATAAGAAAAAATAACTAAATGGACAATAGAGTAACAAATGTTGAAAATAATGAGTAATGATTTGTTACAAAATAGCAATTTTATATGCATATAAACAAGATTTCACATTTCCGAGTGAGTAACAAATGGGTAACAAAAATTGTCTGAAAATACGTTGAAAAGGGGATAATATTCGTAAATGGCAAAAAAAGTAATCCACTGATAAAGTGCTTTATATCAGTGGATTATATTATTTTTTGGTTATGGATGGTTATCTAGGTAATTTTACGTAGTCTATGAAATTGCTGTCTGGCATGTCTGATATGCGTATGGTCTTGCAAAGATAGAGATTCTTTTGATGTGGGGATATTCTTCTGCTGAAATATTTGGAAATAAAAATCCCGTCTCAGCATTGTTTGCCGGGGCGGGATTGGACAGGTTAAGTTTAGGCTTGTTTTCCGTGTGCTCGGGCTATGCTCCGGCATCGAGGTCAGTTGCGGTGAATTGTGCGAGGACATGCTTGTGGACATCCTCAACAGTCCATGAATTGATGAAAGACCGAAAGTAATCGTGAGATATCCACCTTGTTTTCATTTTCGAAGAAGTTTGCTTGTTTGCAAGGATGCCAGTTTCCTATAACTTCACCATTCTGTACAATAACGGGATAGAAAATGCCATTTTTGTTGTAGGCTTGTCGGCAGAACTGTTCTGCGATCGCATGATGGCGGCTCTTGTAGCCTATCAGGTATTCGTCATAGGATGGCAACAACAGGATTTTCTTACGGCAGCCTCTTGTCCTGCAATCATGATGTATATAATATATATCATCGTTACGGTGTTCTGCCGTCAATTCACCGGCAATGGAATTTATGGCATTTTTACATTCACCTGTGCTGAGGTTTGTCCACCATGCAAAGTCTTTCAATGTGGCCGGTGAATGGCTGCGGAAATACTTTCTTGCAAGCAGGATTACCGATTCTTCCCGTGAGGGTTCGTTTGCTGATGGTATTCGTCCGTCAATCAGAGCGTATGTGTTTTGATTGTCATCAAGATGTCCGCTGCATATCAGTCCTTCTGCTTCAGCCATTTGAAGAAATTTGGTCATTGTATAGGCATCACTGGAAAGCCCTAGTTCCCTTAAACTGGCAATAATGGCTTCTCTGGTCATGGATTGTTGCCCGGCAAGTGCCTGACAGATGAGGTCGCAGGCGTGTTCAAAGTCTTTTTCGGAAATGCCTTGTCCGTAATATCTGATGGCCTTCTTGTTTTTGTCGGCACACAATTTCAGCATCCAGCGCAAATCCTCAGCTGCTACCAACTGCCAAGTACACCTGAATAAGTGCGTCCTGACAACTTGTCCTGAATCATAGGCTTTACGGAATGATGACATTGAGGGCCGTTTCAGGCGAATGCCGACTGCCCAACGTATCATTGTGTATTCCTGGGCCTGCAGCATCCCCATCCATGCGACCAGGTCATGAATGTCTGACATTTGCGGATTAACCAATTGTTGATTCAATAGTCTTATGTTCGATATGTTCATATATTGCTTTTTGTAACGAAAAGATACTTATCTTGTGTCGTTATTCGCAAATGCAGCAGGCATTGATTATCGCAGGTGTCCTGATTACCAATCTTATGTCCAAGATGTCGGTACATTGAAGGTGACTGAGGTGCGGAGTGAGGACGGGTGCACGGCTGACACCGCTGAGTTGGGCGGGTGGGAACAAGCGATGAATAAAATTGAAAACGCCCCCCAAGTATGCTGTCTTGCGGCTCGCCTGGGAGGCTCATTTGCTTTGCAAAGGTATGGAAAAAGAGGCATGGAGCAAAGCAAGTTATTTGAGGATGTAGCGGCAGCGTGGGTAGTTGGAGCAGCCATAGAAAGTGCCGTATGGGCCGTGGCGGAGGATGAGGGTGCCACCGCATCGTGGGCATTTGCCGGAGGCAACGGCGGTGTTGCGCCGTTGTTCGTTGGTGCGTACGTTGTGGATGTGAATTTGGCGTTCGTCTTTGGAGTCGCGGTTGGATTCAATGAGACGGTTGTGGATGCCGGTAATCTGGGCGTGGGATAGGCGTTTGTCTCTGAATCGGTCGATTATCAGTGGTATCTGGTTCCAGTAGATGACGGGAGTGGATGCATTGACTCCGAGGCGGCACTGTCTGGAGAATGCGACTATGGAGATAAAGGGGATGTCCCCAATATCTTTTAGGAGGTGTTTCAGTACCCTTATATGGCCTTCATTCTGATGGATAGGGTTGCGTAGGGAGTATTTGTGCCCGAAGATGTTCTGTGTCCAATATTCGCTGTTTTCTCCTCCATATATCCACCCTTTGTAGAATTTTGTTTCGATGACGAATATGCCGTATTCGGATATTACCACATGGTCAATCTGCGTGGTACCGCCTGATGATGTCTGCAGGAGCAGGTTGTTGATTACCCGGTATTCTTCTTTTGGCAGGCGCTGTAGAATGTGCGCTACCCGTTTTTCCCCGATTTCGCCTTTTGGTGAGCGTGTCCGTATAGCGATAGTGAGGAAAATGAGGGAGACTGTTATGAGCAGAAAAACTATCATTGTCCGCTATTTTGATTACTTATGTACAGGTATTATCATGTTCCTGAACGGCGGATTAACAATACTAGAAAAGTGTGGAACTTCTTTCGTCTGTCTCACAAGAGGTTTCGGTCAAACCAAAAGAAAACGGACTGAAACAATTCCCACACCTGTATTGCGGGTGCAGAATGCACGCACGCGAATATTGCAGACCGATATGTCAGAACCGGTCCATCAGATCGAAAATGGCCTTGCGGACATCATCGATAGTACCGGTCCCGTCGATCTCGTTGTATTTGCCGGCCTTGCTGTAATATTCTACAAGCGGTTCTGTCTGGTTGTGGTATGTCGCGATCCTGTTGCTGATGGTCTCATCTTTGGCATCGTCCGCACGACCTTCGATGGTGGCCCTGTGATGGATGCGTTCGCGTATCATCGAATCAGGTATCATAATGGATACGACAGATGTGACTTCCTCTCCGTTTGCAGCAAGCATCCTGTCCAAAGCCTTTGCCTGCTCTATGGTGCGTGGAAAACCATCGAGAAGGAATCCGTCGACGCCCTTTACCGTCCTGAATTCGGATTCGATCATTCCCTCGACTATCTCATCCGGAACAAGCGCCCCGGCATCTATCAAAGCCTTGGCCTTGAGTCCGAGTTCGCTCCCGGCTGAAATCTCCTGGCGGAGAAGTGCGCCTGTCGAAATATGACGGAGATTGTATGCTTCTACCATTGCAGTTGCCTGGGTGCCTTTGCCCGCACCCGGAGGCCCGAAAAGAATAAAATATTTCATCATGTATATATTAATGCTTAAATTTCAGATCCAGGAAATCCGTCCCTGTCAGGCCGGAGTCAATCTTCATCGAGAACATATATGTCCTTGAGATTCCTGCCGATTTCATCATAGTCGAGTCCGAATCCCACTATGAATCTGTTAGGAATCTCTATCGCCACGTAATCCAGCTTTTCCTGCTTTGTATATACTTCAGGTTTGAGAAGCATTGTACAAACCCGGCTTTCGGCTGCCCCGCGTTCCTTCAGGATGTTCTTCAGTTCCGTGATGGTATTGCCTGTGTCCACGATATCTTCCACTATTATCACTCTGCGACCTCTGATGTCCGAAGTCAGCCCCATTGCCTGACGGACATTGCCCGTACTTGATGTGCCGGAATAGGAAGTCAGTTTGATGGATACGACTTCCAGATTGAATTCAAGCCTCTTCATCAGTTCTGCCATGAACATGATGGAGCCGTTGAGCACGCATAAAAGCACGGGAATATCCTTGCTGTCACGGAAATCGGCATTTATCTTGGCCGCAACCTCATCTATCGCCCTGCTGATGATGTCATTGGTAATGAAAGGCCTGAATTTCCTGCCGTTTAGAGTAATCTGTTCCATGCGGAGTGGTTGTTAAATCAGCACACAAAAATAACATAAAATACAGAAAAATTTTACCAAGAAACGGAAAAACTTGTATCCAGGATGGCCTGAAGTATATGAAAAGTCGCAGGTCTTGTATAAATTCGGGGCGGAGTTGGCGAGAACGGACGAAGAGGGAGGATGAGGAGATGGAGAATGAAGAAACGTTCAGGAACGGCAGGCGGTGCATCTGCCTCGGCCGTATCGGCTGTGATACTGGCATTCATGGCATTTCCCGCATCGGACTGTCTTTGCCGTACGGCAGTCTTTGCGGAAGTGTCGGAAGTATGTGAGGGTGGAGATGGAAATACGGATGCCATAATGCGTCTGCTCGGGACTGATTCCCCGGAGCTGCTCGATGAATATGAAGTGGAAAGACTGTCCGCTTTCATTGAAAATCCGATAGATATAAATCTTGCCGCAGGAAGCAGGCTCGTTTCAAGCGGGCTTTTCACCCAGTATCAGGTGGCGTCTCTGCTCGACTATAGAAAGCGGAACGGTGATATACTGTCCATGAAAGAACTGGCGGCCGTTGACGGGTTCTCGCAGGAGAGGGCCGAAGCCCTTGCCCCGTTCGTCTCTCTCTACTCGGAGGCTGCTCCCGGAGCGGCAACGGAAAGAGGCAGGCGTATCCGCAATTCCCTGTCTGTAAGGTCGAATGTGCGGGATGTGGCAGGTGAACCCGGATATGCATACGGATTGAAATACAGGTTCAGCATGAATGACTGTATAGAAATCGGCGTTACTGCCAACAGGACGTACGGGAGCAGGACTGATTATCCGGATGGAGGTTCATTCCATCTTGTGTATTATGGGCGCAGACGGTTGGGAAAGATAGTGATAGGGGACTATAACCTCAGGTACGGGCAGGGCCTTGCATTATGGAACGGGTTCAGGATGACCAGTCTTGACTCTCCGGAATCCTTCTATCTCAGGCCATCCGGGATATCCCCGTACTGGTCGTATTCCGGGACCGGATCCTGGCGGGGTGTGGCAGCGGACTTCAACATCGGACGATTCGCCGTTTCTTCATCCGTAGCGTTGAACGGTCTCAGGGAAATGATGAGGGGAGAAAAATCACGCGGCTTGTCGCTTCTTCCGGCAGTCAATGTGATGTGGTACGGCTCCGATGCACAGGTGTCAGTGACCGGATATGCGGAAACGGCAGGATTCGGGGTTATGGAAGAAGCCCGGGCCGGAAGCATCGGGTCCGGAGGTATGCAGAGGGGCTTGTCTGCGGCAGGATGTTCCGCGGACTTCAGGTGGTGTGTAAAAGGTGTGGATCTTTTCGGGGAGGCGGCTTTGGATGCGATCGCGATGAAGGTTTCTGCAGTGGCCGGAGCGGTTTTCAATGCGGGGGAGTGCCTGACTTTAGCATGCAGGACAGGATATTCGGCCGGGCAGTATTCTGTAGCGGCCGGAGGACGGTTCCGGGCCGGAGACGATATCCGGTTGAAGGGCAGATCCGGATTCGGTTCGACCGTAAAACGGCATTCTGGTACGTTCAGTGCTGATGCGGCATATTTTCCCGAGCCGAAATACGGGTCCGTCGGTCCGGGGACGCAACTCAGACTGAAGGTGAACTATACGTTGCAGGTAAGTCCGTCGGTCGCATTGTCCGCCCGCCTGTCGGAAAGGTTGAGGAACGGGACCGAGAAGAGCAGGCTTGATGTCAGGGTTGACCTGAAATATTCATCCGGAGACTGGGCATGCAATATGAGAATCAATGGTCTGCATAACAGGTCCCTTGGGATTCTGGGATATGCGGAGGGCGGATGGAAGCCGGACTGGATGTCCGTCTATTTGAGGGCAGGGCTTTTCCGTATAGACAACTGGCAGGACAGGATATATGTTTACGAGAGGGATGCTCCGGGAAATTTCAATGTTCCTGCGTATTACGGCAGGGGTTGTTGGGGGGCTATGACAGTGGGATTCAAACTGCTGCGTTGGTTCAGGATTTATCTCAGGGTAGCTGCCCTGCAGTATCCGTGGGTGTCTCCTATGGCTTCGGAAAGGCTGCCGAAAAATGAGTGCAGGGTATTGCTTTCGTTCAGTTTGTAAGCCTCCCTGTCAGGGAGGTTTGGAGGGTGGTGTCCCCAAGGGGGACTTATAGGGGGTAAGAGGATTCCGAAACTATGGTTGATAGTCCGGTAAGCCTCCCTATCAGGGAGGTTTGGAGGGTGGTGTCCCCAAGGGGGACTTATAGGGGGTAAGAGGATTCCGAAACTTTAACAAGTTTCGGAATCCTGATTGTCATCCCCGGTTTGATCCTGGAGCCTATACCGTTGAAATCCATGATGTTCTGGGCGCTGACCCCAGGGTACGCCTTTGCGATGTCGTAAAGGGTATCTCCGCTCCTGACGGTATATGTCGTATATGGCGTATCAGGACTGATAACTGATTTTGAGGCAGAAGCCGCAACGGTCTTTTTCGGCGCAGCCGGTTCGGCAGAAGGCTTGACTCCGGAATATATGACCAACCGCTGCCCTACGCGTATCATGTTGCCTCTTAAATTGTTCCATCTTTTGATCTGGCTGACGGTCACTCGGTATCTCAATGCTATTTTCCCTAACACATCCCCGCTCCGTACCCTGTAGACTATTCTCTGTCCATCGCCTCCATCCTTTATTTTTTTGATGGTTACGGGATTGAAGAACTCGTCGGCCTTGTAGGCATACAGCGAATCCTCCACTTCGATGAAGTCATTGACATAGCTGTACGGGATGCGCAGGATGTATTCCCTTTCGTTGCCGGGAATTATCCCGTGTCTGTACTGCGGGTTCAGGTTCTTCAGCTCCTCTACAGGAACGCCCACCAATTCGCTGACCTGGTTGAAGTGCAGCATCCTGTTGATCTTGAACGTGTCTACTGCTGCCGGTATTGCAACCGGTTCCGGTTCGATGCCGTGTTCCTTATAATATTTCATGGTATAGAGGGCCCCGACAAAGGCTGGCACATACCCTCTGGTCTCTCTTGGAAGATAAGGGTAGATGTCCCAGAAAGCCCTTTTCCCTCCGCTTCTTCTGATGGCCCTGTTCACGTTTCCCGCCCCGCAGTTATAGGATGCTATGGCGAGATTCCAGTCCCCGAATATCCTGTAGGAATCCTTCAGATAGCGTGCGGCGGCCTCCGCAGATGCGACAGGATCCAGCCTTTCATCCACAAAGGAGTTGATGGTCAATCCATACAGTTTGGCAGTGCTGTACATGAACTGCCACATTCCTTTTGCTCCGGCACGCGATACGGCAGTAGGATTCAGGGATGATTCTATTATGGCCATTGCCTTGAGTTCTTCGGGCAGGTCGTATCTGTCCAGTATTTCCTCGAAGATAGGCATGTAATATCTGCTGAGTCCGATGATTTTCCCGATCCTCTCTGGCATCTTTTCGGAGTAGAGGACGATGTAGTTCTTAACGATATTGTTGTAGGGCAGCGTGATGAAGGAGTTCATGTTGCGGATTCTCCGTATATATACGGAATCCGGTACATCCGATTCGAAATGTACGGTATCCATGTCGTATGCACCTGCATTCTCATCTCCCACTGCCTTATGGATATACCAGAGATTCAGAAGGCTGTCAGTCAGTTCGTTGCTGTATATAATGGTGTCATTTTCCTCGTATATTTCCATTATTTCGGTAGTCAGGCTGTCTTTCTGTACCATTTCGAGGTTCAGACTTTCTATTTCAGCCTTGAGCGAATCGACGATCTCCCGGTATCTGGCGTTTTCCCTGACGAGTTCCGACCTTGTCTTCTGCGGCTTGCGCGGTTCCCAATCGGATAACGGTGCCGCCGTAACGGTTCCGGCAGCGAATATGGATGCCGCTATTGCGGTGAAAATCATTTTGCCTGCTGTCATCGTATTAAAACCTGAGTCCTATCCTGAAACCTATGGCGCTGTCTCCCGCTACGCTGCTGAATCCGCTGCCACTCATGGCGTATGTGTTGTCCGGTGCGATTACGGCCGGTTCCACACTCATTGATATGTCATCGCTGACTTCAAAATCATGCATGTACGCAAACACGTTTGCATCTATCACCTGCAGCAGATAGAAGCCTACCAGCGCCAGCACCGAATAATCCCTGTACCGTCTGTATACGTCCCTGTAATACAGGGCAGTGGACTGGGATACCGGGCCATCGTAGCCCTCTTTGTAGCTGTCATTGTATATTCGTCTGAATCTCTGGTAGTTGACGCTGTTGGTATAGAGAAAGTGCGCTGAACCTATCAGGCAACCCCAGTATATCGGTATTTTCCAGTATTCCCCGTTATATGCCTGTCCCAGGCCCGGAAGAAGTATGGAGTACAATGTAGCCCTGCCGGGATGCGGATGTACGTCTTTCTTGTAGCAGATCACTCCGTCCATCAGCGAGCCCCAGTATATGAGTCCGGCTCCGACCATCAGTATGGTTCCGGTCGTCTTGGCCCGGTTGTTTACGGTGAGGGTCGTATTGGGATCTATGGCGTAAGCCGCTTCGTATGCCTTTTTTGACAGGTTGTACTGATGCAGATAATGGCCTCCGAGACCTGCGCATACTCCGATGCCTCCGTAGATGACGGGAAGTTTCCAGTAATCCCTGTTATATATCTGCGATATTCCGGGCATGACTACCGAACCGGCGAACATGGTGCCTATCCGCAGATCCTGCTTATGGGCCAGACCTCCGAAAAGTTCCTTGAAAGAGAACATTTTGTCGGAGGTGTCGTTGGTCGATGTGGTATCATCCGGTTCGTTGTATGACTGGGTGAAGGCCTCTTCCTTGAACTGGGCATTGGCACAGACGGAAAAGCCGGCCATAAGGACCAGAACAGGGATAAGGTATCTCAGGATACTTTTCGTCATTGTGTGTGGACGGTTTCGGAATCTTCTCGTGTCTGCCTTTATATGGATGATGCCTCCAAGGCCTTGAGGAACCTGTGGATCTCTTCATCCGAACTGAAATGGATGGTCATTGTACCCTTTCCGCCGGAGTTGCGCTTGAGGCTGATGCTGTTGTCGAAATATTTGCCGACAATCTCCAGTACCCTGAAATATTCTTCGGGAAGATCCTGTTCCTGGATTTTCTCCTTGGCCTTGTCTCCTTTCTCTATCTTGCGGATCTTTTCCTCCAGTTGCCTTACAGACAGTCCCTCCTTGATTACGAGATCGCACAGCATGTCCTGCAGTTCCCCGTATTCCACTCCAAGCAGGACCTTCGCATGGCCGACGCTCAAAAGTCCGACCTTGAGATCATGCTGTATTTTCGCCGGCAGATCGAGCAGCCTGAGATAGTTGGTCACGGATGCCCTCTTCTTCCCGACTCTTGCTGCGAGTTGTTCGTGGGTAAGGCTGCATTCATCTATGAGTCTCTGATAGCTTAGCGCTATCTCGATAGGATCGAGATTCTCTCTCTGGATGTTCTCGACGATGGCCATTTCCAGCATTCCGCGGTCATCGGTCTCCCGGATGTATGCCGGCATTTCAGTCAGTCCTGCTATCCTGCTTGCCCTGTAACGCCTTTCTCCGCTTATGATCTGATACCTTCCGTTAGACTTCCTGCGCACAGTGATGGGCTGGATCAGGCCAAGCGTGCGGATGGAATCGGCAAGTTCCTCCAACGCTACCTGATCGAATGCACTTCTCGGCTGGAACGGGTTAGGCTCGATCATGTCTATGGGAATGAGCATGATGTCCGCGGTATTCTGCGGCTGCTCTTCCGTCACGACGGTCTTGTTGATATATTCAACGGGTTTCCTGGCGCTGTTCATGTCAGAGCCGGTGCCCAGAAGCGCTTCCAGGCCTTTCCCCTTGCCACCCAGAAGGTCATCCAGGCTTTTTCCTAATCCTCTTGGTGTCTTGCTCATTGTAATCTGTTGTTTTCAAGGATTTCCCTGGCAAAATTGAGGTAGTTGGTGGTTCCGTTGGAGACCACATCGTACAGGATGATAGGCTTGCCGTGCGATGGCGCTTCGCTCAGACGTATGTTCCTCTGGATTATGGTCTTGAATACCATGTCTCCGAAATGTTCCTTGAGCTGGTTTACCACCTGCGAGTGGACTTTCGTCCTGCCATCGAACATTGTTACAAGGAATCCTTCTATGGTGAGTCCCGGGTTGATTCCTCCCTGGACAAGTCTTACGGTCTGCAGCAGTTTGCCGAGCCCTTCCAAAGCGAAGAATTCCGGCTGTACGGGAATGACTATCGAATCGGCAGCCGCCAAGGCGTTCACCGTGATCAGACCAAGGGATGGCGAACAGTCTATGATGATGAAGTCATAGTCATTCCTTATGGGAGCAAGGGCATCCCGGAGCACTGATTCCCTGTGCGGATTGTCCAGCAGTTCGATTTCCGCCCCGACGAGATTGATATGTGACGGAATCATCTGCAGGTCTGCAATTTCGGTCTGTATGAGAGTGTCCCTTATGTCGATCCTGCCGATAACGACTTCATACAGCGTCCTTTTCTGGTCATTGTCCGGGGAGAAGTTCAGTCCGGAAGTGGTGTTGGCCTGGGGATCGGCGTCGATGATGAGCACCTTTTTCTCCAGTACGGCAAGAGATGCTGCGAGATTGATTGCAGTCGTGGTCTTGCCCACACCGCCTTTCTGGTTTGCTATTGCTATGACTTTTCCCATTCTACCTTTATTTTGTCTTCAGAGACAGTTGCGGACAACTGTCCGAAATCCTGGCAAATTTATAAAAAATTTTCTTTCCTTGCCTTAATTTGCTACTTTTGTTGCCGATTTACGGAACGGATTCAATGGATCATATTGACACAGTCTGGTTTGCCGTCGTGAATCCGCACGCAGGTTCCGGGAAAATGCTTTCCCTGTGGAAGAATGCGGAGGAACGTTTGCGGCACAGAGGCATAACCTGCGAATATCATACTACCGGCAACAGGCATCATGCGACAGAACTGGACTGTTCTGCGGCAAGGAAGGGTTTACGCCGCTGGATGGCTGCCGGCGGAGACGGGACGGTACATGAGATGCTCGATGGTATCATGCGCGGCATTGCCGTGCTGCAGGCAGAGGGGATGACTGCGGACCTGTCTGATTTTACCCTTGCGGTGATACCGATAGGATCGGGGAACGACTGGATCAGGTCTCACGGGGTCCCATGTGATGCCGGCATTGCCGCGGAACTCATAGCGGATGGTTCGTTTGCGGCACAGGACATAGTACGGGTCATTTCACCCGGCATTTCCGGTCCCGGCCGGAAGCAGGAGCCATCGTATATGATAAATATCGGAGGGATAGGCCTGGATGCCAGGATCTGCGAACGGGTCAATCTTCAGAAGGATGCCGGTAAATCAGGCCGTCTGCTTTATGTCAATTCACTTATTCACAATCTTATACATTCGAAAATATTCCGTGTGTCCGTTATCTGTGACGGGAAGTCTTTCTATGAGGGGGAATGTCTTTCGATTGCTTTCGGCATAGGGAAATATTCAGGAGGCGGATTCAGGCAGACGCCGGAAGCGGTGATGGATGATGGCCTTCTCGATGTGACGGTTATACCTCCGATACCTGTGTCGGACATGCCTCGGGCTGCATTAAGGCTTGTGGATGGCAGTTTCCTGTCCCAGAAGCAGGTCCTGTCTGCCAAGGCAAGGAAGGTGGAGATCCTTCCTCTTGATGACTGCTGCGAGATAATGGAGGCGGATGGAGAGATCATCGGGACTGTTCCTGTCTGTCTCGAAGTACTTCCATCGAGGCTCAATGTCCTGCACAGGGGCTGATCATGCGGGATCCACATTCAGTGTGATGTGTCCGCTGTAATTCCGTGTCGTTTCGAAGTTTTCTATCGTTTTCTTCAAAGCGGCCTTTCTGTCCGCCAGCGTCCGGTCCTTCGGCATGGTTATCCTCAGGCATTTCAGAAATTCATCGGCGATTTTCCCGCTTGCAGGGGTGTAGGGTCCGGTAACATCGAATCCCTCAAGCCTGATGGCAAGTGCCCTGCACATCCTTTCCGCCCTTTCTTCATCCCTGTCTTTTATGACGATGTCTATTATTCTTGTGTATGGAGGGTATCTGAATTCTGCCCTTTCCGACAGCAGCTCTGAAATGAAATCCTGAACGGGTCCGGGATCGTCCTGCGCAAGGACCTGATAGACAGGATGTTCCGGCTGCGCGGTCTGGATGACGAACAGGCTTTTCCCTCCTCTTCTGCCGCACCTGCCCTTGAATTGCGCGAGTGTCTGTACGGCTTTTTCATCGGCGCGGAAATCCTGGATTCCGAGCATCGCATCAGCTTGAAGTACAGCCACTAAGGCAAGATTGCCGAAGTCAAAGCCTTTGGTGATGATCTGTGTCCCGATCAGGATGTCTATTTCGCCCTTCCCGAATTTCCTGACGGTTTCCGAAGCATAGCTTCTGCTCTGGGCAGAGTCGCTGTCGAGCCTTGCAGTCCTTGCAGAAGGGAACAGGACCGCTACTTCTTCCTCTATCTTCTGTGTCCCCGCCCCGAGTTCTTTGAGACTTCCTCCGCACTGCGGACAGCTGTCAGGCTTCGCGATGGCATATCCGCAATGGTGACAGACAGCCCGTCCGCTGTCCTTGTGGTAGGTCAGGCTGACATTGCAGCGCGGACACTTCGGTATGAAGCCGCATTCCGAGCATTGCAGTACGGTGGAATATCCTCTCCGCGTCCTTAGAAGCAGCACCTGTCTTCCGGAAGACAGCGTATCGTTGATGCGGGCGATCAGTTTCCTTGAGAAGGAACCTTCCATTCCTCTTTTCTTTCTTTCGGCAATCGTGTCGATTATCTCCACATCGGTCATCCCTCCGTCATAGTATCTGCTGTCAAGACGTACTTCAGCATATTTCCCTGACATGCAGTTGTACAGCGATTCGAGGGATGGTGTGGCGGAACCAAGGATGACATTGCATTTCACTGCATGCCCGTTCCCGTCAAGGCCTCCATCTGGCTTTTCCCGCTGAATTGCGGCCAGCATGATGGCCGCATCCCGCCCGTTGTATCTCGGGGCGGGGGAGTCCTGCTTGTAGGAACTGTCATGCTCTTCATCCACCACGACAAGTCCGAGTCCGTGAAAAGGGAGGAAAATTGCCGACCTTGTACCCAGGACAATATGGCTTTTCCCGTTCGATGTCCTGAGCCTGTCAGCCGTTACGGCCTTGCGGGAGGCCGTTTCTCCGGAATGGAATGTCAGGAGGGAATCCCCGAAATGTCTGCGAAGCCTTTCTTCCAGCTGGCGGCTCATGGCCTTTTCCGGGACAAGGTAGAGCACATCCTTCCCTCTTGACAGGGTTTCCGAAGCAAGGGAAATGTATATTTCCGTCTTGCCTGAGCCGGTCACCCCGTTCAGAAGCACTGTCCTTTCATGACTGAACGCTTCCTGTATCTGCTGCAGGGCGGCCTGCTGAGGGGAGGACAGTCCGATATCCGTTTTCTCCCCGGCTTCAGTCTTTCCTTTCCTCTTTTGCCCGTCTTCCTGCAGTGCGGCCTTTTTCTTTGCCAGGCTCTTTTCCGAATTTATCTTTCCCGCCGGATATGCGGTCTTGTAGACTTCTCCTACGGTACACATGTAATATCCGGCCATGATTTTCCAGAGCCGGATTTCTTCGGGAAGGATGCCGGCCATATTGTCTTCCCTGGAAATTACCTGCTGTATCTTCGACGGGGCAAGCTGCGGCTCTATCCCGGCTGCGCTTACGGTTCCGGTATATTCCCTTCCGGCAAACAGGACCCTCACCCTCTGGCCGGGACCGATGTCTTCGATATCTGTCCAATAGCAGGGTTCCCACTCAAGCCTGAGCGGAAGAATGACTGATATGTATATCCTTTTGTCCATAGGCGTCGGCTCCCGATGCATGTCGTTTCCGGCCGCTCTGACCGGTGCGGGAGAGAAATGACAAAGTTAGTAAGAAAATATCATTATCTTTGTGCTGCCGGCAGCATGTCCCGGCGGTATCCGAGTATCCCGGCAATATGGCTTCCGGAGCGGATGCCGGTCTGCGCATGACTGTACGGAAGAAAAACAAGACAGATATGCAAGAAATGAAAAGACACGTTTCGGTAAGGCCTGCGCGCAAGTCGGATGCGGCGGATATAGCGAGGCTTGTGGTAATGGCATGGCCGGTGGAGGCATTCCTTGCCCACGGGCACGGACAGACGGTGGATGACCTTATAGATCTCGTGGCGGATATGGCAGCGAGGGAGGATACGCTGTACAGTTACAGGAATACTGTCGTAGCGGAGCTGGCGCCGGGAGGAGCCGGTGCGGACAGTACAATCCGGGAAGGCCTGCCGGAGGAGACGGATGCCGCAGGAGCAGGACAGACCGGTCCTGTGGTGGGCATAATGATCGGATATGATGGAGCGCGGCTTCGTTCTCTCCGCCGGCCGGTGGAGGAGGCTTTCGCCGCAAGGTTCGGTGTTTCGGACATGAAGTGGGATGATGAAACCGGTGAGGGTGAATTCTATTACGATTCAGTGGCTGTGGATCCTGCCTACAGGGGGTATGGAATAGGTTCCGCCCTGTTTGATGCGATGGACAGACGGGCGGCGCAATTCGGACACGATGTCGTCGGTCTCCTTGTGGATCTGGACAACCCTTCGGCAGAGAAACTTTACGAAAGGCTCGGATTCAGGACTGTGGGAGAAAAGGATTTCTTCGGTCACAGGATGAAACATAAGCAGAAAAACGTTCTTCGATAATACCTTCTGCAGACGTCGTCTGTCACGTCAGGAAAGGGCCGGTCAACGCGACCCGGTTCTGAATGTCGGGACGGTACCGGAACATGAATGCAAATGGAGACCAGGGAATACATAGAACTTTCGGACCTTCAGGATATCGTCCGGGACAGAATCGGGATTTTGGACATGTGGGTCAGGGTGGAGATCGCCTCCCACAGCGAGGTCAGGGGACACCATTATCTGGATCTGATACAGAAGTCATCTTCCGGAGATGAACTTGCCAGGGCCCGGGGCATCATTTGGAAATCAAATGCCGCCATCATATCCCGGTTCGGCAGTCTGACAGGCCGTGCACTTGTTCCAGGCCTGTCGGTCGTTGTCAGGATTGTCGTGCAGTATTCAGCCAGATACGGGCTTTCTTTGGTCATTCAGGATATAGATGCCGGCTATTCCATAGGCCAGCGCGAGCTGCAGAAACAGGAGACCATCCGTCTCCTTGCCGAGTCCGGGCTTATCGACCGCCAGAAGTCCCTGGCACTTCCGTTCCTGCCATCGCGTGTGGCTGTGATATCCTCCGATGGTGCGGCCGGTTATGGAGATTTCGTCAAGCATCTCGATGGCAACCGGTACGGATTCCGGTTCAGCCTTACGCTGTTCCAGTCTCTGATGCAGGGGGACAGCTGCCCCGATTCCATCTGTTCAAGCATTGATGCCGTCTGCCGCAGCGGAGAATTCGATCTGATACTCATTTTGCGCGGCGGAGGGGCCGAATCCGACCTGTTCTGTTATGATGATTACGGACTGGCCGGACATATAGCGGAATGTCCCCTGCCTGTCCTGACCGCCATAGGTCACGAGCGGGACTACCACGTGGCGGATATGGTGGCCAACTGCCATTTCAAGACCCCGACTGCCCTTGCTGATTTTCTGGTGGACTGGACGGCCGGAGTGGAGGAACAGGTGTCCGACTGCCTGGCTGCGGTACAGTCTGCCGCAGCCGGCAGGCTTGTGGACGAAGACAGGCGTATAGGACAGATTTTCCACGATATAAGGTATTCCCTTGCCGATAAGGTCAATGTCCTTGATGCCGAGGTGAAAAGATGTCTGAACAATATACTTTTTGCGTTGAATGCCACTGTGAATGCCCTGGAACATCATGTGGCTCTTGCCGATGCGTCCATCAGGGCGGCCGACCCGCGTAGCATCCTCAGGCAGGGATATGTCCTTGCGCTGGATTCGGATGGAACAGTGCTGAAGAATGTCTCATCCAAGTCTGCGGGCGACAGTTTCGCCCTGAAATTCATGGATGGAATGTGGGGATGCATGATAAATGACGTGAAGCAGGATGCAGTCGGCAACGGTGCGGCGGACAGGAGTTGAGATATTTGCAGACAAATACTTATTGACAGTAAAAACAGAAAGACGTAATGACAAATCAGGACTATATCAGGAATATTGCCCGGCTCAAGGAGATCGAGGCAATAGTGAAGAATCCGGAATCGAGCCTGGACAGGATCGATGAACTCATCGATGAAACAAGAAAGCTGGTGGCAGAGTGCTACGGATATACGAGGAGTCTGAAGCAGAAAGTCGATTCCCTGTCGGATATGGGTGTCGATGAAGAGGATGTCCGGGAGGAGTAATTATGCCGCTGATATTCTTGCCGTTGTGGAAAAACAGCCATAAAAAGAGTGAAAATTTTGAAAATATATTTGCAAGATTGGAAAAAACACCCTACATTTGCAACCGCTTTTCCGGTAACGGTGAGTTGATTGAAATACTGGTGCGGTAGTTCAGCTGGTTAGAATACGGGCCTGTCACGCCCGGGGTCGCGGGTTCGAGTCCCGTCCGCACCGCCAATAGGTTGCAGTAACTCTATGTATATCATAAAGTTGCTGCAATTTTTCATTTTTATCCACCCGGAATTGAATCAAGCTAGAGTGCTGTCCGTATCTCCTGCATTTTTTGTAATTTTGTAAAATAATCAAGCATATCATTTCACAAATGAAATTAGAGACATTGAATGATATAAAAGACCTGATAGCCTCAGATACCGAAACAGATAAGATTGAATTCAAGGAATCTACCGGGCAGTTGGAACGAGGTTTGGAGACATTGTGAGCCTTTCTGAATAAGGAGGGAGGAACTGTGCTGTTCGGCATCAATGACAGAAAGAAAATCATCGGTCAGGAGGTTGCAGACACGACAAAACGGAACATTGCCGATGCAGTCAGCCGTCTGGAGCCGACAGCGGCGGTGCAGATATTCTATGTGCCGCTTCCTGACAGTGACAGGAAAGTCATTGCCCTGCATGTGGAGGATACAAGGCTTAACCGCCCGTTCTCCTACAAGGGGCGACCTTATATGCGGGTGGAAAGCATGACGACCACGATGCCGCAGGCCGCATACGAAAGGCTGCTGTTGCAGCGTGACGGCGGGAAATACCGTTGGGAGCAATTTGACAACGAAGATTTAGCCCTTCAGGATATAGATGGCAACGAAGTGCTGAAGACTGTCAGACTTGGTATTGAGTGTGGCCGTCTGCCTGAAGACACTGGCAATGACATACCGGTCATATTGGAGAAATTCGGGCTTATGCGGAATGGAGTACTGAACCATGCTGCCGCCGTATTGTTCGGGAAGCATGAAAACATGGAATATCCCCAATGCTTCTACGCCTGGCCCGTTTCAGAGGTATCGACAAGACGGTATTCATGGATAACCAGCGTATACAAGGAAACTTTTTTCAGCTGCTCAATGCAGCAATGGCATTTATTTTCAAACATCTCTCATTGTCAGGAACTACTGATACTCTGGAGCGTGAGGAACATCTGACTATTCCATATAAGGCCATTAGAGAGGGAGTAGTAAATGCATTGACACACAGGTCTTACAGAGATGCGGGAGGTTCGGTAGGCATAGCAATATATGATGACAGGGTAGAAATTGAGAATCTAGGCAGTTTCCCTCCGAACTGGGACCTGGAGAAGATGATGGCAGAACACGAGTCCAAGCCCCAGAATCCACTTATAGCGACTGTGTTATACAAAAGAAAAGTTTTGGAAAGTTGGGGACGTGGTATTGGGCTAATGATTTCTGAGTGCCGCAGGGAAGGTTTGCCTGAACCGATATATAAGACAGATGCTGACAGTGTAAGGCTTATTTTCAGATACGAATCCATTAACCACCCAAGTACCACCCAAGTACCACCCAAGTAGCAAACTTAATTGCAGCAATCGGAGACGGAATATATTCTGTTACTGAAATTATGGAAAAACTGCAATTGAATAACCGCAGGTATTTCACAAAGGAATATTTGAAAATTGCCGTTATGGAAGGTGCTGTAGAACCACTCTATCCGGACCAGCCGAAACATCCCAAGCAGAAATACCGGCTTACCGAAAAGGGGAAGAATATGCTGAAACAATAACGGATGTATGGCGAAAAAGAAAAACAAATGCATGCTATACTCAAAGTATTTCAAGAAGAGATATCTACATGCCGAGTTTCATGTGATGGACATGGAGAATTATTTAGAGTTTGTGTAAAGTCAAAATAGTAGGAACATGTATTTAAGTCGTTTGCATATTAGTAAGTTTAGGGTGTTCGATGATATCACCTTGTATTTTAAGAAAGGTATAAACATCCTCATTGGAGAAAACAATTCGGGAAAGACAGCAATTATAGATGTTTTACGCATATGTCTCGGCTGCGGCAAACCAGACAATTATATTTACATACAAGAAAGCGATTTACATGTCAATTCCGAAAATCCCTCAGAAATCAATGCCGCCATACAATTTGATTTGATATTTGAATTTGGGAATGCGCCGATTGAAAGGGAATGTTTCTATGATTTCATATCACAGGATACTACTGTCCCGTAAAAGTGGATAAATAGTTCTTTGAAATTATTGAAATATAGTCAATTACACGGTTTTTTGAAAT
>CALUPT010000019.1 GCA_944322715.1 uncultured Bacteroidales bacterium | reverse complement strand
ATACACTCCAGCAGGCGGGCAAGTTCTGTGTCATTCCCATTCCAGGGAACATAAAACATATCCTTCTGCGGCACGAAACGGAAGGTGTAGGTGGTGTCCGCTTTCTCTTGCGCGAAGACAGGAACAATTACTGCCGTCAGCCACAGAAATAGGGTGAGAAATAGGATTTTTTTGCTCATATAAACTTGATTTATTATCAGTTGCCATCCACAAAATTATGGAAAAACATCTGTCGCGCAAAATGCTCGCCGATTATTTTTGG
The DNA here is from genome assembly GCA_944322715.1 of uncultured Bacteroidales bacterium. Classification (GTDB taxonomy): domain Bacteria; phylum Bacteroidota; class Bacteroidia; order Bacteroidales; family UBA932; genus Cryptobacteroides. The sequence continues at coordinate 30,092 of CALUPT010000019.1, read as the reverse complement.
CTAATAATCAGTATTTTACTGAATTTGTTGCATGAGCACTTGCAAATTGTTATATGAGCACTTATTTTTGTTGATTGAGCACTTTTTGCTGATTGAGCACAAATCTGCAACCCGTGTATCCGGCTATGGTTTTCTCCATTTGGCGGGTGTGCATCCTTCCTTTTCAGTGAACGACTTGATAAAATAACTGCGGGACAAAAAGCCTGACGACTCCGCGATTTTTTGTATGCTCATTTCCGGATGCTCCTTCAGCATGGTCTTCGCGTATTCCAACCGAAGGCCGGTTATCCATTCGCAGAATGTCGCATGATATTTGTCCTTTATGTAAGCATTCAGATAAGTCCTGTTGGTGCCGAGCGTTTTCGCCATGTCCTGTATGGTGAATCCGGATTGCGTATAGCTCTTGTTTTCCAGCCAAGGCGTCAGGCTGCTTTCTATGCCGTCGAAATATTTGGGTGATTCCTTTTCTGTTTCTGTCTTTTTCTTCTCATCATCCGCCGCGTTCTCTATCTCCAGCGTACGCTCCACCTGCTCATAGAATATCATGTAGTTCTGGTAGGAATAAAACAGATAGCCGTAGAACGGGATGGATGACAGAATCCAGATATAAACGTATTTGTCAGGCAGGAATGTGAGCAGTCCGCATCCCACACCGAATATGACAGCCCACCATGTGAAAATAGAAAGCCACTTGATATACGCGCCTATGTCATCCGAATACGTTTCGTTGAAAATCCTGATGTCACGGTTATATGCCAGAATAAGCCTGCGGGCCAAGACGAATCCATAAGTGACCAGCCACGCAGCCAGAGCAAACAGCGCAATTGTCTGCAAAATCCCTTCCGGCAACAACATCAGCACGATGCAGGAAATGATGGAAAAAATGACCCAAAGGCTGATATGAGTCCGCAACCGGCGCTTTGTGATGTAAAAGCGGTCCAGCAATGTCGTGAGTGCCGAACTGAAAAGCCAGTAACACAGGAAGTAGGTCGAAAGGTTCATCAGAATGGCCGCATTGGCGTTATTGAACCGGATTCCGAAAAAGAAATGCATCGAATAATTGGCGGCAAGCAGCAGCAACGCTATCCCCATGATCCGACGGGAGCGCAGATAATTTCCGAAAATGACTTTTTCCGGTATTTTGGCCAACAAAAAATAAAAGCCGAAGAACAGCATCAACGGCAGCGCAATGAAAAGCGAATAGTCATATATTGTATAATTCATTATTACCTTGCTTTTTTGTCAATATTTCAGGCTTGCAGAAGGATTATCGGTTACTTTCCCACTTGCCGGGTACAAAATTACAAGGTTTTTCGTTATTCTGAATATTGAGGAATATGTATTTCAAAAAAAGGATAAAACAATTCGTGCATTGGCTAATCTGCGGATGTTCACTTCCACCGCAGTCTGTGATTTCAAGATTTCAACATCTTCCTTGTCCAGTTGAAACATGAAGTCCACCACTCTCTTTTTCTCCATTCTGCACATATTTCCAGAAACTGGACATGAAACCTTTGGTATTCAGTCCAGAATAAGTTCGCCTACTTGCTTATCCAATATTCCTTCAACAACTGCTCAAATTTTGCTTTTCCATTGGCATTGTACCATGAAAAATGATTGCCGGGATGATAGACGAATTGTATTAAGGATTCGCCATACTGAAGACTGTTGCGGCGGACATATTTCAAGAATTCGTCATACGCATTCTTGCTCAAGAATATGACTAGGTCAGGATTCAATCTGTCTATTATTCCAGACAAAGCCACTCCTGACACTTTTCTATCAATATCTTGTGGGATAAATCCTTTATGTTTTCCATCATTGTAAGCAGGCCGGAGAAAATAGTTGTAGAACGCAGCTTCCTGAAGCAGATAAGCATTATGCTCTATATTGGCAGCAGACAGTACCTCATCCATAACTTCATATACTCTATCAAAAGTCGGATATTGGCCTTTCCAATTATTCACAAGCACTTTTTTTGCTTCAGGAATTAGTTTCGCATCCTCGGCTTTATACCACATTTCTGCATCGCGAAAGTCACTGTCAAGAATATCCTTATCATCAAAATAGTTACTTTCTCCGACAAGAAGCATCTTCTTGTGCTGACCGTCTTCTCTCCAATAACATTCACCCACTGCAGGTATAAGGTCAGGGAACCTCTCAAAAATACCTTCCTTTACAATCTCTTTCCCTATGCCATAGTAAAATTCTGTCTGTTTTTTGTTGCAAGTATTCATAATAATTTAACAATTACGATATGTTGTCCGGTACCGGCTTGTTATATTGACCGGAACGGTCAGCCGGCAGTGCGGGACCGGAAGCGGAGCCAGTAGAATATGCCGGCGATGGTAAGGCCGATGGGAAAACCGAGCCATACGCCCACAGGGCCGAGTCCTGCCTTGAATCCCAACAGGTATGAAGCAGGGATGGCAATCACGTAATAGCTGATGAATGCCATCAGCATGATCGGCTTGACATCCTGAATGCCCCGGAGCGCGTTGCTGAAACATAGCTGCAGCCCGTCTCCGAACTGGTATGAGAAAAGCACGAACAGCAGCGAGAGCGCCACTGCGGTGACTTCAGCAGAGTCGGTGAACAGACCGATGATCCCGTATCGGAATATGAATATGACCGTGCAGAAGAGTGCCGATATGCCCAAGGTCATGAGGTAGCCTTTTGCCGCGTATTGTCTTACGGCCGTCATGTCCTGTCTGCCGTATGCATTGCTGACGAGGATGGATACGGCGGATGTCAGACCGAGCATCAGCAGGAAGCAGATCTGTGATATGGTGAGGGCTATCTGGTGTGCGGCTAAGGCTGTCGCTCCTGTCCAGCCGACCATGATTGCACTTGCGGTGAATGTGGATGTCTCCATTCCTGTCTGCAGGGCGAGCGGAAAGCCGAGATTGAAGAGTCTGCGGATATTGGTCCGGCTGACCTTGGCGGCCTTGAATGCGGAGGCATATTCCCGGAATCTGGATGAATGCATTATGTACAGGAGGAAGACAGTGAACATTATGATTCTCGATGCCAGGGTGCTGATGCCCGCCCCGAGCAGTCCGAGTTCAGGGAATCCCGCCTTGCCGTAGATGAGCACCCAGTTCCCAATGATGTTGAGGATGTTGCCTCCGATGAGCACCGTCATGGAGACCACCGGCTGGCATGTGCCGTCAGTGAACTGTTTCAGTGTATTGAATCCCATGGCGAACAGTGTGGAGATGGCTACCACTATATAGTATGGCCTGATCAGCGGCAGCAGCTGCTCTTCCTGACCGAACCTGTCGATGCAGGCATATATGACGGCCATTATCAGCAGGCCTGCCATTGCGATGGCCCCGTTGAGGACAATGCTGTTCTTCAATGTCCTGCCTATCCCTGCCCTGTCTCCGACGCCGAACTGTGACCCGACCACGGGAGTCATGCCGTTGGCAAAGCCCATTTCCGTGATGATGAACAGGTTGATAAGTCCGTTCACAAAGGATGATGCGGCGAGGTCATTCACTCCGTACCATCCGATCATTATATTGTCTGCAAAACTAAGGATTACCACGCAGGCCTGTCCGAGCATTATCGGCAATCCTATCTTCAGTATCTCAGCTGTCTTTCCCATCCGATTGAAAACGTCTTGTCCGGATCTTGTACCATGGTCCGCCGCTGCTTCCGGCCTGATGGCGGCAGGCTGAAAAAGCCCCGGAGTGTACGCTCCGAGGCCAAAACAGCGTTAAGGACAGTATCCGTCGTGTCAGGATACCATTCCCGTGATTACAGGGTCCTCTTTATCTCCACGATATTGTATGCCTCGATGACATCCCCGACCTTGACATCGTTGTATCCTGCGATGTTGAGTCCGCAGTCCATTCCGGCAGACACTTCCTTGACATCGTCCTTGAACCGTCTCAGCGAGCCGAGTTCTCCGGTATATACCACGATGCCGTCGCGGATTACGCGCACTTTGGAAGTCTTGGTGAGCTTGCCTTCCTTGACGATGCATCCGGCAATGGTCCCGACCTTGGAGATCTTGAAGGTTTCCTGTACCTCTGCAGTTGCAGTGACCTCCTCTTTCTCTTCAGGTGCCAGCATGCCTTCGATACCGCTCTTGACTTCGTTGATGGCATCGTAGATGACAGAGTAGAGCCTGATTTCTATCTGTTCTTTCTCGGCAAGTTTGCGGGCATTGACGGATGGACGTACCTGGAATCCGATTATGATGGCATCGGATGCCGCCGCGAGCAGTACATCTGACTCGGAAATCGCTCCCACCGCCTTGTGGATCACGTTCACACGCACTTCCTCAGTGGAAAGTTTGAGCAGAGAGTCTGAAAGGGCTTCGATGGAGCCGTCCACATCTCCCTTGACGATGATATTGAGTTCCTTGAAGTTCCCGATGGCGATACGGCGTCCGATCTCTTCGAGGGTCATGTGCTTCTGGGTCTTGATGCCCTGGATACGCAGAAGCTGTTCCCTCCGGTTGGCTATGTCCTTCGCCTCCTTTTCGTCTGTCATCACGTTGAATTTCTCTCCTGCAGTAGGAGCTCCGTTCAGACCGAGGACGGATACAGGAGTCGATGGCCCTGCCTCTTCCACCTTTTGTCCGCGTTCGTTGAACATCGCCTTGACCCTTCCGGTGTAGCATCCGCTCAGCATAATGTCCCCGATATGGAGGGTTCCGTTCTGCACGAGGATTGTCGCCAGATATCCGCGCCCCTTGTCTAAGGATGATTCGATGATGGCCCCGACGGCACGGCGGTCAGGATTGGCCTTGAGTTCAAGCAGTTCGGCTTCGAGCAGGACTTTGTCCAGAAGCTTGTCCACATTGATGCCTTTCTTCGCCGATATTTCCTGGCACTGGTACTTGCCGCCCCATTCCTCCACGAGGATGTTCATGTTGGCAAGCTGCTCCCTGATCTTGTCCGGATTGGCCCCCGGCTTGTCAATCTTGTTGATTGCAAAGATCATAGGCACGCCGGCAGCCTGTGCATGGTTGATAGCCTCGATTGTCTGCGGCATTATCGCGTCATCCGCCGCAATGATGATGATGGCTATGTCCGTCATCTTGGCGCCTCGCGCACGCATGGCCGTAAAGGCCTCATGTCCCGGCGTATCGAGGAACGTTATCCTCTGTCCGTCCGGAAGGATCACATTGTATGCTCCGATGTGCTGGGTGATTCCTCCCGCCTCTCCGGCAATCACGTTGGCCTTTCGGATGTGGTCCAGCAGGGAAGTCTTTCCGTGGTCGACATGTCCCATGACTGTCACGACCGGTGGCCTTGGAACGAGGTTGCCATCATCATCCGCCTCGTTCTCCTGGGCGATGGCCTCGTTCATTTCGGCGGTTACGAACTCGATTTCGTATCCGAACTCCTCTGCCACCAGCACGAGAGTCTCGGCATCGAGTCTCTGGTTGATGGATACCATCAGCCCGAGGTTCATGCAGGCTCCGATGACTTTGGTGACAGGAGTGTTCATGAGGGTCGCAAGGTCGTTCACTGTCACGAATTCAGTGACTTTCAGAACCGTCTTCTCGAGTTCCTGCATTTCCATCTCCTCCTGCATCTTCTGCGATGCAAGCTCCCTCTTCTCCTTTCTGTGCTTTGCCCCGAAGTTGTTCTTGCCCTTGCCTTCGTTCATGCGGGCGTACGTCTCCTTGATCTGCTTCTGGATCTCCTTCTGCATCTCTTCGGTCTCCGCCTCCGTCATGGCCGGCTTGAAACGGTCGTTGCCTCTGTTGCGGCGGCTCTTCCGGTCTTCACGGGAATCCTTCTTCCCTCCATCCTTCTTCTTGTCCTTGCGGCCTCCATCGTTGTCTGCCTGGACTTTGGTCACATCCACCTTCTGGCTGCCGCCCTTGGCTATCCTCTCCCTCTTCTTGCCTCCGCGGCGGGTCTCGAATTGTGAGAGCTCTATCTTCCCGACCACTTTCGGCCCGGCAAGCCTTTCGACTTCTATCCTGACTTCCTTCGGCTCAGCCGGCTTTACCGGTTCTTCCGCTTCCGGAACTTCTTCCTTGACCTGCGGCGCGGCAGTCTCCGGGGCGGCAGGTGCCGCCTGCGCAGTCTGCTCCGCAGGTGTTTCCTTTTCTTCCGCTTCCGGCTGGGGTTTTGCCGTTTCCGCCTGGCCTCCTTTTTTAGGATGCTTCTCGAATACGGAGAGATCGATCTTGTCCACCACCTTGAATTGCGGGAATCCTGTTCCTGTCCGGTCTCCGGTCTCCTTTGCCGGCTCCTCCTTCTCTTCCCGGACCGGCATTGCGGTCTCTTCCGTATCTTCAGCCGGCTGCCTGTCTGCAGGCGTCTCTACCTTAGGGGCAGAAGTCTCAGGTGCGATACTCGTGCTCTTTATTATGATTTCCTGTACAGGCTCATCCTCTTCCTCCGTGTCCACGCTCTTTTTCTTCGACCCTCTTTCGATGATCTCCTTGAGCTTGATGGCCACTTTTTCGGAGTCCTGCTTCAGTTTCTGCTCTTCACCGAACTTGGTTTCTATCATCGGCAGATATTCGTCCGAAATCTTGGCGTTCGGATCCATATTCACCGTGACCCCCTTGCCGGTCAGGAAGTCGACAAGAGTGGAAAGCCCGATGTTGAATTGTCTTGTAAGTTTGCTAAGTCTGATTTCTGCCATATCTACCGATTAAATTATTCTTCAAATTCCGCGCTGAGTATCTTGAATATCTCGGCAACGGTCTCATCTTCGAGATCCGCCCTTTCGGCAATGTCGGCCTGCGAGAATGCGAGCACGCTCTTTGCCGTGTCACAGCCAATGGACTGGAGCCTTTCGATGATCCACGGGTCGATCTCGTTGCTGAATTCGCTCAGGAGCACATCCTCCTCGTCATCCTGCTCTCTCCACACTTCGATTTCCTTGCCTACGAGCATGCTTGCAAGCTTGATGTTGCAGCCTCCCTTGCCGATACCTTTCTTGACCTCGTCCGGATGCATGTAGACCTTGATCTTCTCGTCCTCGCCGCCGAGCACGATGGAGGAAATCTTGGCAGGGCTGAGCGCCCTCTGTATGAGCAGCTGGGTGTTGCTTGTCCACTGGAGGACATCTATGTTCTCGTTGCGCAGTTCCCTGACGATACCTATGATGCGGGAACCCTTCACTCCGATGCAGGCTCCGATCGGGTCTATCCTGTCATCGTATGATTCTACGGCCACCTTTGCCCTTTCCCCCGGTACACGGACCACCTTCTTGATGGTTATAAGCCCATCGTATATCTCCGGCACCTCCTGCTCGAAGAGCTTCTCGAGGAATTCGTTGGATGTCCTTGACAGAACGATGTACGGAGTGGTGTTGTTCTTCATCTCCACGCTCTTGATGATGGCCTTGACCGTGTCGTTCTTCTTGAAATGCTCTCCCGGTATCTGCTCCGACTTCGGCAGCCTGAGCTCGTTCCCGTCCTCATCGAGGATGAGGGCTTCCTTCGACCAGGTCTGGTAGACCTCGCCCGTGAACAGTTCCCCGATCATTCCGCTGTACTTGTTGTACAGGTTGGCTTTCTCAATGTCCATGATGCGGCCCTGGAGATTCTGCCTCAGGTTGAGGATACCCCTTCGTCCGAAACTTTTCAGGTCCACCTTCGTCGCGTACATCTCTCCGATCTCGTATTCATCGTCATCCTTGTTGACCTCCGAGAGGGCTATCTGGGTGTTGGGATCCTCCACATTCTCCACGACCTCCCTGTTCCAGTAGATCTCGCAGTCACCCTTGTCGATGTTGATGATGATGTCGAAGTTGTCGGCAGAGCCGTATGTCTTCGCCAGCTGTGTGCGGAAGACATCTTCCAGCACTCCCATCATTGTAGGCCTGTCAATGTTCTTCAGGTTCTTGAACTCTGAAAACGCATCTTTAAGTTCTGTCTTTTCCATTTCTGTTATCTGTCGCTTTTTCTTTTGTTTGTACAATCAGAATTCGATATATGGCCGTACCGCGTTCAATTCGCCGTAGGGAACGGTCTCGACATGCTCCACATCCTCCTTTTTCTTTTTTCCGGCGACACTCTCCCTGACGGTGTATTTCAATGTCACGCCTTCCTCATCCGCTCCGGCGAGCATGGCGGCCAGCTTCCTGCCTCCCTTCATCTGCACCTCCACCATTGTCCCCACTGCCTTCAGATACTGTTTCAGCACGGTGAAAGGCTGGTCAAGTCCGGCGGAAGTCACTGTCAGCCCGTAGTCTTCCGTATCCCGGCTGAACTTCTCCTCGAAAACCCTGCTCAGCTCCACGCAGTCATCGAGGGTTACGGTACCCCTTTCAGACTCTATTGTAAGCACGATTTCGTTGTCATTTGATATTTTTATGCCGACAATGAAACATCCCCGTGCAACAATTGCACTCTCCATTGCATCTCTAATCTCTGAAATACCCATAACTGCGGTCGTGTTGCAATAAAAAAGGGGACCGTTCCGGACCCCGTTATCTAACTCACGGCGGCAAAGGTATAACAAATTTACCGAAATGCAAAATTTGAACGACAATTAACTGCTACATGTCATGGAATTTAAAGCAAAGGAACTTGCGGAGATACTGAAGGGAACGGTAGAGGGGGATCCGGAGGTCGCGGTCTCCAATTTTGCCCGCATCGAGAACGGAAAACCCGGAACAGTCTGCTTTTTCGCCAATCCGAAATATGAACATTACGTATATGAATGCAAGGCGAGCATAATCCTTGTCAACAAGTCTTTCAACCCGCAGAGACCGGTGTCCGCCACCATGATCAGGGTAGACAACGCATACACGGCCATCGCGACCCTGCTCGACTATGTGACTGAAAAAAGGCGTTCCTACAGACGCCACAGGGGACTGCACGCAAGGTATCATTTCTCGACGAAATTCGGCAGGAAGGTATATGTCGGGGATTTCGCATACGTGGGAAGACACACGACTGTAGGGGATTTCACCAGGATAAGCGAGCATGTGTACATAGGGGACAACGTGAAGATAGGGTCCCATTGCATAATCTATCCCGGAGTGCGCATATACAGCGGAATGGTGATCGGAAACAACGTGATCATCCATTCCAATGCCGTCATCGGTGCCGACGGATTCGGTTTCGCTCCGCTTCCGGATGGGTCATACAAGAAGATAGAGCATACGGGCAACGTGGTCATAGAAGATGATGTGGAGATAGGTGCCAATACCGCCATCGACAAGTCACAGACAGAATCTACCGTCATTCATAAAGGCGTCAAGATAGACAATCTCTGCCAGATAGCGCACAATGTCGAGATAGGGGAACATACCGTCATGGCCGCCCAGACAGGTATAGCCGGATCCACCAAGATCGGCAAATACTGCATGCTCGGAGGTCAGGTGGGGATTGCAGGGCATCTTACCATTGCGGACCATACATCGTTTTCCGCCCAGGCAGGACTGCTCAGCAACATCAAGGAGCCGGGAACGGCCTACATGGGTACGCCGGCTATTCCGTGGAAAGAATTCCTCCGTGCATATACTATTTTCAGGCAGCAGGGTAAAAAATAAAATTTTTTATTTATCTTTGCGCCCCGTTTTATGATTGATTGATAGAATGATGCAACAACAGACACTCAGGAAGGAATACGGATTCGAAGGCAAGGGCCTGCATTCGGGAAAGGTGGCGAGAATGACGATCAAGCCCGCACCGGCAGATTACGGAATATGTTTCGTCCGTGTGGATATCGGGGATGATGCGGTCGTCAGGGCACTTGCGGAAAATGTTTCAAGTACGGCAAGAAGCACGACCATAACCGAGGGAGGGGTGAGTGTCGGCACCATAGAACATCTCCTTTCCGCTCTTACAGGCATGGGCGTGGACAATGCGAGGATCGAGATTGACAATGTGGAGGTGCCGATTCTGGATGGAAGCGCAAAGCCTTACATAGATGCGATATGGAAAGATGGTTTCGTGCAGCAGGACGCTCCGAGAAAATATGTGGAACTGAAGGAGCCGGTGGAGGTGAGGCGTGAGGATACCGGTGCATATCTCCGTATAGAGCCGGCGGATTCGCCTGAATACGAACTGACGATAGACTTCGATTCCAAAGTGCTGGGGATACAGAAGGCAAAGTGGAATCCGGGTATCGTATATGCGGAACAGATCGGCATCTGCCGCACTTTCGTCTTTTTCCATGAGATAGAGTACCTGTTCAAGAACAATCTCGTAAAGGGCGGGGATCTCGACAATGCGATAGTCATTGTGGAACATCCTGTGTCAGAGGAACAGATCGAGCACATGTCCAAGCTGTTCAATGTGCCGAAACTCAAGATTTCGGACAAGGGATATCTGACGAATCTCGAACTGCGCTTCTCCAACGAGTGCGCGAGACACAAACTGCTGGATCTCATTGGCGACCTCAGGCTTGCAGGAGGCTTCCTGAAAGCGAAGGTGACAGCATACAAGTCGGGACATTCGATTAATACAACTGCGGCGAAACAGATAAGGTCGCTGCTTAAATAACCTATAGAAAATGAACAACATCCATCCGCTGGCAACAGTACATCCGAACGCAAGGATCGGGGACAATGTAGAGATCGGGCCATACGCCTTCATTGATGAATTCGTGGAAATCGGGGACGGTTGCAGGATATTCCCGCATGCGACGGTCTTCAACTATGTGAAGATGGGAAAGAACTGCCAGGTGTTTCCTGGAGCGGTTATCGGAGCCATCCCTCAGGACCTGAAGTTTACGGGCGAGGTGACATACGTTGAAATCGGGGACAACGTGAATATCCGTGAGTGCGCGACCATCAACAGGGGGACGCAGGCAAGCGGGAAGGGAGTGACGAAGATAGGAAGCAATACCCTGCTGATGTCCTATACCCATGTCGCCCACGACTGTACGGTCGGCGAGCACTGTATCCTTGTAAGCTATGTCGGAATAGCGGGGGAGACCGATGTGGATGACTGGGCTATCCTCGGAGGAGGTACGATGGCGCACCAGTTCTCCAAGATAGGCAAGCACGCCATGGTGGGCGGCGGTTCCAAGATCAACAAGGACATTCCGCCTTATATCCTGTGCGGACGTGATCCTATTTCGTATGCAGGAGTCAATATCGTGGGACTTCGCCGCAGGGGATTCACTTCCGACCAGATCCGCAACATAAAGGACATGTACGACATCATCTATTCCAGCGGACTGAATGTGACCGATGCCTGTGCAAAGGTGGCTGCGGGATTCCCTCAGAGCGAGGAAAGGGACACGATACTCGACTTCATCAAGAACTCCAGAAGGGGTATTGTCAAAGGCAATTCACTCAACGCCAAAGGGGAAATCGAATAGTGCAGGTCTTGCTGGATACGGCGTATTTCCCGCCGATACAATATTTTGCCGCACTGTCCGCATCTGCCGGACAGTGCTTTTTTCTGGAAGCAAGCGAAAACTATCAGAAACAGTCGTACCGGAACCGCTGCCATTTCTATTCGGCTTCCGGGCTGCAGTCCCTTTCCTTTCCTGTGGTCCACGGCAACGGTACGGTCTCTCTGCCCATAAAGGAAATAAGGGTGGACTATTCCCGTCCGTGGCTTCAGCAGCACAAGAGGGCAATCATTTCCGCCTACAGGACATCCGCCTTTTTTGAATACTATCAGGATGAACTCTTCTCCATTCTCGACAGCCGTCCCGAGACCCTTTGGGAGTTGAATCTTGCGATTATCCGCTTTTTCATTGACAAGATAGGCATTCCGGTGGAAATCCGGCAGACATCTGAATTTACATCTCCATCCGGCCTGTGCAGAGATGGCGTATGGTCAGGCCTGCCGTATTGCAGCGGGTACGATGCCTGTGACCTCAGGGATGTGATTCATCCCAAACGCCCCGATGACATTCTGCGCAGGTTGGGAAAGGAAAAGCCGTATTTCCAGGTGTTTTCCCTGAAATACGGCTTCATCCCGAATCTTTCCATTATGGATCTGTTGTTTAACGAAGGACCGGACTCCATCTCCTATATCATATAGAGCGTATTCCGTCTTCTATATAGAGCGTATTCGGTCTTCTCTCTCATCCTGAACGGAGCCGCAGGCGGAGTGAAGGATCTGTCGCTCCGGCTTTTTAGCATTGTACCGGATTCTTCGCTTTGCTCAGAATGACAGGGAAGGTGATCAGAACCGGAATCCGAGTGTGAGGGCTATGTTGAACAGCCATTTCCTGCTGAGGATTTCCGGAGTGTTTTTGGTTATATCGATGACACTGCCATCGTTAGCATAGTAGTCGTAAGGATATATGTATTCATCTGCATATTTCGTGGCCTGGAATGCCAGGTCTGCGAAGAACGAGCCCGGAGAACTGTATCCGAGTCCGCATGAGAACCTGTTGGTGTTGGCCCTGACTTTCCGGAGCAGCCCGCTTTCATCATAGTATCTTTCCGGAGAGGTCGAGAGCCCGTATCCGGCCCTTATCGCGAAACTGCTGACTGGCTTGACCTCCACTCCCGCCCTGAAAATATGCTGTGCGCCCATCAGAGAGCGGATGTCCTCGTTCAGGTCATCGAACTGGGTGTTGTCATTTGTGTGGGCTTCATGGATATACATCCCCCCGTAGTCCGCCATCTCGTAGTCTGCGCTGATGACTGCGAAATCCCCGAGGGTGAAGGCCGCCCCGACATTGAACCTGAACGGGGATGTGAGCTCATAATCGTATTCGCTGTCAGGTGTTTCCGCATCTCCGTTCCCGTAGTCGGAATAGGTCGTGACGCCGGCGGATGCTTTCCATCTCTCCTTGATGCTCATGGCTGTAGGGGTCTGGATGGCAGCGCCGAGCCTGAGTCCCTTCCACGGAGTTACGATGATGCCGAACTTGCCGTAGACCCCCACCCCGCTTGCGCTGTAGGTGTTGTTGTATCTAAGTGAGCTGAATCCTGTCTGGAAATAGTCATAGTCGCTGGCCTCTCCTCCCGACATTTCCCTTATGTAGTATTCCTGGCTGTAGGACAGGGAGGTGATGCCGAGGTTCGCTCCGAAATATACCACGTCAGAGATGTTCGCTCCGAAATTGAACACATAGTCGTATTTGTTCCCGAGTATCCTTCTGGAATATATCTGCTCTATCGTATTGCCCGCAAGGCCGATGTTTTCCAGGTCCACTCCGCCTTCAGGGTTACGGAAATAGTTTTCGGTCACGCCTGCATAATCGGCCGCGTATATTTCGTCATCATCCGGATTGTTATTTCCCTTGTTATCCCACACATTGCTTATGATGCCCGATTCGTAGCCGAGTATCACATCAAAAGGCCACGGGGAATCGAAATACGGGTCATAACTCCCATCTGTGGCAAGTTCAAGATCCATATAGTTTATGCCTGCAGCCAGTGTGGCCAATGCGCCGGCAAATGTCGTCGTCGAGTTGAGACCCCTGACATACATGTTGTCGTTGTATGTATTGGTCCTGTTTACCACGAATCCGAGCGACCAGTTCTTGATTCCGGAAGACCGGTATGTGTCGAAATTGATGGTGAAGCCTATGTTGGGCATCGAGAACCTCCCCATCGGCGTGCGGTAGTTCCTCTGGAAATAGTCGGGAGATGTCCCTCCGGATGTGTTGGCCGAGATGGCGACTCCAGGAGTTATCGTGACCTGGGAGTACCTGGCGACCGCCGAGCCGGCAGGGTTGATCGATATGGAACCCAGATCGCCGCCAAGGGCAGTGAATGCATTTCCCATCGCCATTGTCCTTGCCGTCCCCTCATAGTTGTTTTCACTGAATCTGAGCGCGTCATACATAGTCTGCGCCTCTGCACCTGCCGCCATCACAACAAGCAGTAATGTAATCGCTGTCCTTTTCATATCGTTGATAATTAATGTAAATATCCTATCTGCGTCTTCCGCCTCCGGAAGAACTTCTGCTCACCCCGCTGCTCCTTGACCCTCCGGAATATCCGGATGAGCGGGAGAACGATGGTGTCGAGCTTCTGTTATAGCTTGAAGACGAGCTCCTGTTGTAGCTTGGTGTCGAGCTTCTGTTGTAGCCGGAAGAGGAGCTTCTCCTGTAGCTGCCTGAAGAAGAACTTCTGCTGTAACCGGATGAAGAACTCCTGTTGTAGCTGGAGGATGAACTTCTGTTATATGATGAAGAACCGCTTCTGTCGTAGGTCGACCCGGACGGACGTCTGTAGGTGGCGGTCCTTGCGCTTGATGTCGATCTTGCCGGGCTTGCGGAAGACCTGACCGCAGATGTGGAGGAGCCTGCGGAAACGGCCGTCCCGGTGCCTCTCCTTCTGCTGGCGGCTGTTGATGTCACTGTCCTTCCTGATGTCGTGGCGGCAGAACTGCTTCGTCTCAATACCGGAGTCGCTGAACCGGACCCTGAGCGGGTGGCCACCGCAGCGGAAGACCTTCTCGACATACTTGAAGATGACGTGCGGACACTTGTCGCCGCGGAGCTTCTTCCGATGCTGCCCGTACGCGAGAATCCCGGACTGTTGTGCCGTCCCACAGTCGAGGCGCGCGAACCGTAATAGTAGTTGTTGTTCGTGACATATACCGGTCCGTGATGGTGATGGATCGGGTGTCCGTACCAGCCCCAGTGGTGATGATAAGGTCCCCAGTACCATGGATCATACCAGCCGCCCCAGTACCACGGGTCATAGAACGGCGATGTCCAGCTCCAGTACCACCTGTCTCTCCAGTACCATGAACTGTAAGTCCACGGTCTGTAATATCTCCATGTCCAGCCCGCACCCCAGTACCACGGGTCCCAGTATATGGACGTATAGTACCACGGATCAGGGTCGGGGGCGAAATATATCGTGAGATCCGAAGTGTCCCTGATGGTGACGGTGGCGCCTGTGTTGTTGGTCAGGCGTATCGTTGTGGTGGTGGCAGAGCCTGTTCCCTTGGGCGCCGTGACCTGTTCCGGCTCGTCCTCGAGAAGATATATCTCCGAACCTTTGGTCTCTTCCACCAGTCTGTCTATCTCTTCTGCATTCGCGGCGGCAATCTGCCTTTCCTGTGTCTTGTCCGATCTTGTGACATAGATTCCGTCCTCGAATCTCTGTTCCGATGAGGAGTATCGGGCAGCCGTTCCGCATGCTGACAGCAACAGTACCGCCGACATTGAAATTATGCTTCTCTTTTTCATATCCGTCCTCCTTTTTGTCTCCTGTCCGGGAACCGGCTTGAATTTTTCCTGAAATTTGGCCGGTTTCTGACATTATATTTATACCTTTGCGGCTTGGAATACATTGCAATATCTATACCTTTGATATAGATGCAAATTCCGTCACAATGTAAAAATAATTTACGGATAAAACAAAGCGATAATGGCAAAAGAGGTTACAAAGAGGTCCGAGAACTATTCCCAGTGGTATGACAACCTTGTCGTCAAGGCCGATCTGGCCGAGCGTTCCGCCGTGAGGGGATGTATGGTCATCAAGCCGTACGGCTATGCTATATGGGAGAAAATGCAGCATATACTTGACACCATGTTCAAGGAGACAGGGCATCAGAACGCCTATTTCCCGCTGTTCATACCGAAGTCTTTCCTGAGCCGTGAGGCCGAGCATGTGGAAGGGTTCGCAAAGGAATGCGCCGTGGTGACGCATCACAGGCTCATGGCCAATCCTGACGGTCCCGGAGTGGTGGTTGACCCTTCGGCAAGACTGGAAGAAGAACTTGTCGTAAGGCCTACTTCCGAGACCATAATCTGGAATACGTACAAGAACTGGGTGACTTCATGGAGGGATCTGCCAATCCTGTGCAACCAGTGGGCCAATGTAGTGAGATGGGAGATGAGGACCCGCCTTTTCCTGCGGACCGCCGAATTCCTGTGGCAGGAGGGGCATACGGCTCACGCAACAAGCGAGGAGGCTGTCGCAGAGGCGACCAGGATGGTCAACGTATATGCGGATTTTGCCCGTAACTATATGGCTATGCCTGTCGTGGTGGGACACAAGAGTCCTAACGAGAGGTTCGCCGGTGCGCTCGACACGTTGACTATCGAGGCCATGATGCAGGATGGCAAGGCTCTGCAGGCTGGAACCTCGCATTTCCTCGGGCAGAATTTCGCCAAGGCTTTCGATGTGCAGTTCACCAACAAGGAAGGCAGACAGGAATATGTCTGGGCTACTTCGTGGGGTGTCTCTACCCGTCTGATGGGAGCCCTTATCATGGCGCACGGCGATGACAACGGTCTCGTGCTGCCTCCTGCCCTTGCTCCTATCCAGGTGGTGATGGTCCCTATATACAAGTCACAGGAAGAGCGCAGTGCGATACTTGGCAAGATGGATGAACTGAAGAAGGAGCTTGAGGCTCACGGACATACTGTGAAGATTGATGACAGGGACACTCTCCGGCCGGGATTCAAGTTCGCTGAATGGGAACTCAAGGGTGTGCCTGTGAGGATTGCCATAGGACCTCGAGATATGGAGAACGGTACTGTGGAACTTGCCCGTCGCGATACCCTTGAGAAGACATCCGCGCCTCAGGAGGGTCTCGGCAGGAGGATAGAGGAACTTCTGGATGAAATACAGAGGAATATCTATGCCAAGGCACTGAAGTTCAGGGATGAGCATATCATTAAGGTGGATACCTGGGAGGATTTCAAGGAGAAGATAGAGCAGGGTGGATTCCTTCTCTGCCATTGGGATGGTACTACCGAGACCGAGGAGAGGATAAAGGAGGAGACAAAGGCTACCATCAGGTGCATCCCGATTGACACTGCTGTATGCGAGGAGGAAGGGAAGTGCATCTATAGCGGAAAACCATCCGGCAGGAGAGTGCTGTTCGCCCGTTCATACTGATGGCGCAGTGACCTTACGGACAAGGAACCGTGTCCTGAGTGACATTAAATTACAGATATATGAAAAAGACCCTGCTTGCGCTTGCGCTGGTGCCGTTGACTTGTCTTGCCGTATCTGCACAGGAAGGCCTGACGGATGCCCAGAAGGCGGCGGCTGAGGCTGCCATTGCCATGAGCAATGCTCCGGAGAACACAAATACGATTGCGGACAGGCCGAAATACTGGACGAACTCCCT
Organism: uncultured Bacteroidales bacterium; assembly: GCA_944322715.1. Lineage (GTDB taxonomy): Bacteria > Bacteroidota > Bacteroidia > Bacteroidales > UBA932 > Cryptobacteroides. The sequence continues at coordinate 13,144 of CALUPT010000019.1, read as the reverse complement.
GTCGACCAAGATAGATTTCGGACATACAGGCCTGTTCAACTGGGCTGCCGGAGGATACAACAGCTATTCTCTGAAGGCATATATAGATGGCAATGCCAACTATGCGAAGGACAATATATCGTGGACAAACAGGCTTCAGCTCGACTACGGTTTCCTCTATTCTGCGGACAAGCCTGTGCTGCAGAAGAGCGATGACCGCATATATCTTGAGAGCAAGTTCGGATACAAGGCTGTGGACAAGCTTTTCATATCGGCGGAATACAGCCTGAAGTCGCAGTTTACAAATACCTACGAATATCCGACTCCATCGGCAAGGGCGGACGGTTCCCCGCTGCCTGATGGTGAGGAATACAGCACGGCGGACTGGAACAAGGTGAGGAACCTGAAGTCGGGTTTTTTCTCGCCGGCCAATATGACTCTCGGTCTCGGTCTTGACTACAACCCGTTCAGCTGGCTGACCGTCAATCTTGCTCCGCTTACCGGAGGCATAGTGTTCGTGGATGACCCGAGGCTGAGGGAAAGCTACAGTATGCCGCTCGTGGATGAGAACTCCGAAGCCCCGGACCAGTCTGCTTTCGAGAATACGGATGACTATAAGGTGGCCAACGGCCTGCGCTACCGTCCGGCGAGGTTCGAGTTCGGAGCCCAGCTGAAAGTGGATATCAAGGTGAATGTGAATGACAATTTCAAATATACCTCCCAGATATTGCTGTTCTCCAACTATCTGAAGAATCCTCAGAATGTCCGTGTGAACTGGGACAACAGGATAGAGTGGAAGCTCGCAAGGTTCTTTTCACTTATGTTCACTACGAACCTTATCTATGATGATACGGTGATGATTTTCAACGAGAAGGATGGCGCGACGCACCAGAGGGTGCAGTTCAAGGAGTCGCTCTCGTTCGGTTTTGTATATACCATTGCAACAAAGAAATGATGCAGAGGCAGTTCGATGCCGTTATAAGGGACGTTTTCCGGGATTCCGGAACGCAGCAGGAGGAACGCGGGACGGTTCTTCTGGCTGTGAGCGGGGGCATCGACTCGATGTGCATGGCTGACCTTGCCCTACATTCATCTGCGGGGGTGGCATTTGCCGTGGCGCACTGCAATTTTCATCTGCGGGCTGCAGAGAGCGATTCCGATACGGCATTTGTGGAAGACTGGTGCAGGGAGAACGGCATGAGGATACATATTGCCGACTTCGATACTGCCGGATTCGCTTCGTCAAACGGTTTGAGCATCGAGATGGCAGCCAGGGAACTGCGTTACCGGTGGTTCGGTCAGCTTTGTGCAGAATACGGCTATGCGGGCGTATCGGTGGCCCACAATGCCAATGACAATGCTGAGACTCTGTTGCTGAACCTGTTGAGGGGTACGGGGCTGCGCGGCCTTGCCGGAATGGGGACGGTATCGGCCATCCCGTATGCCTGTTCTTCTGCAAGCGGGCAGGGCGCGGGGATACCCGCCATCGGAGAGCCGCTGCTCTGCAGGCCTCTGCTCGGTTTCACAAGGAAGCGGATAGAGGGCTATATGAGGAGGAGGGGACTCTCTTTCAGGGAGGACAGTACCAATGTCGATACCGCATACAGACGCAACAGGATAAGAAACGATGTGTTTCCTCTGTTCGAAAGGATAAACCCATCCTTCATCAGGACGTTCAACCGGGAGATGGAGTATTTTTCCCAGGCCGATGGCCTGCTGCAGGAACTGTTGCAGTCCTCAGCGCTTCCCGGCTTGCCGCATCCGTGCCGTTCGGATGGTTCCGATGTGTCCTGTGACGGGACAGGGGATGAGGGGGAGGCAAGGATAGACCTGCATTCACTGCTTTCTTTCAGGCACTGGCCCTATCTTCTGTATATGCATTTAGAGCAATACGGGTTCAACAGTGCTGCCATCGCATCCGTGGAGAGCCTCCTCCGCTCTGCAGCGGATGGCAGGGGGACTCTCGCCGGGAAATTTTTCCGCTCCGGGACCCATCTGCTTGTCACGGCATCGGATGCATTGGTGATCAGGCCTCTGGATCTCGGAGCAGATGTCAAATCCCATCAATATCATACACTTGCGGAGAACGGAACTGTCGAGGTGACAGGTCCTGGAAGATATGTTTCCGGAGGCGTCTCCTTTACCGTTGAAGTGAAGCCGCGGAGAGACATTCCGTCCCTGAAATGTCCTGCAGGGACATTGATGTGCGACAGTTCCCGTCTTCCGTTTCCGTTCGTATGCCGCAGATGGCAGGCAGGGGACTGGTTCCGTCCTTTCGGCATGAAAGGACGGAAAAAGGTCAGCGACTTTTTCACTGACCTTAAACTTGATGCATTCAGGAAGTCTTCCACGCCGGTTGCAGTATGGGGGGATGGACGCGGAAGCCATATCGCTGCAATACTTGGAGCGAGAATCGATGATTCGCTGAAAGTCGCTCCCGATACGGAAGAGGTGCTTGTGCTGACCCTTGTCTGACCGTTGCCGGCCGGATTGCTGGGCTCCGGAGTCCGTGTCTATCTGATGCTTATCTCGTATGGCATTCTGGCGTACACCTGTCCTGTCATGCTTTCATCCCAGTCCCTGAATGCGGTTTCTACTGCCTCAAGCGGAGTGCCTGCGAATACGGATGCGTTCTGTCCCAGCATCTCCATCAGCATGTCCATTGTGGTCATTGGCTTCGGGTATTCCTCTATCAGCCATGAACCTATGTCGGTATTTGCACTGCCTGTCATGGAGATGGCGCAGCTGACGGCATCCTCTATTCCTCCTATCTGGTCCACGAGTCCCTTGTCAAGGGCATCGGTACCTGCCCATACGCGGCCCTGCGCGATTTCATCCACGTACTCCCTGTCAAGTCCGCGGCCTTCAGCCACTATGGCCGTGAAGGTGTCGTAGATGTCTTCCACCGATTCCTGCATGTATGCGATTTCGGCATTGTCCAGCGCCCTCATGCCGGAGTACATGTCCCCGTGCCTGTTGGAACTGATGGTTGTCGTGCCGATGCCGATCTTTTCCGCTGTCTTGCTGAAATCGGGTATCATGCTGAACACTCCTATGGACCCGGTGAGGGTGGATGCATCGGAAAAGATCCTGTCGCAGCTGCTTGAAATCCAGTATCCTCCCGAAGCTGCATAGCTTCCGTAGGATGCTATCACGGGCTTCACTTCACGAGTGAGGTCTATTTCGTTCCTGATTTTGGAAGATGCCAGTACGCTGCCGCCCGGAGAGTTCACCCTGAGCACGACCGCCCTTACCGAAGAGTCTCTTCTCACGGCGGATATCATTGCCGCGAACCTGTCTCCAGCCACCTGTTCCTTTGCCTCCCCATCGACTATGTTTCCGTTCGCATAGATGATTGCGATCTTTTCCTTGGCCTTGTAGTTCGGCAGGACCCTGGCTGCAGCGTAGTCCGGAAGCGTCACCTGCCGGATGTCTTCGATGTTTTCCGCTCCGTAGAGTCCGCACAGCCTTTCCCTGAGCTCTTCCTTTGTCATCAGTTCATCCACCAGACCGTGTTCGAGGAAATCCTCCGGAGAGTTGAGGCTGAGATTGTCCACAAGGGCGTTGAATTCGTCGAATGACAGCCCTCTGGAGCCGGCCATCCTGTCCGCCCAGCCTTTCCACAGCGAATTGACCATTACCTGGTTCTGCTCCCTGTTTTCAGGACTTATCCCGTTGCGGATGAACATTTCTCCCGCCGACTTGTATTTGCCGTGGCGGATGAGCTGCACGTTGACTCCGAGTCTGTCCAAAATGTCCTTCAGGAACATCTGGCTGCTCGAAAAGCCGGTAATCATGTTCATCCCCCCATCGTAGCCGGACATGAATATCTTGTCCGATACGCTTGCCAGATAGTATGAAGCGTTGGATGGCGTCTCTATGAATGATATGATGGCCTTGCCGCTGGAGCGGAACCTTTCCAGTGAAGTCCTCAGCTCTTCGATGCATCCCATTTCACCCGCAACTCCGTCAGGTTTCAGATAGATGAACCGGATGGCCGGATCGAGTGCGGCTTCCTGTATCGCCCTGATGGCGGTCCAGATGCCTGTGGAAACGCGGGTCTCTCCTTCTATCATGGTCCTGATATCGGTCGGGACAGCCTGCTCGGTGAGGGTGATCCGAGACATGTCCACCGTCAGAATCCCTTCACGGGGCATTACCGGCTGCGTATTTCCGAGAGAAGCCAGAGAACCGATTATTCCGAATGTCATGAACATCAGTATGGCTCCGACAATTATGCAGCCGAGGATGGCCGCCAGCGTCATTTTCACAAAATCTTTCATATCGTCTGATTGTTTGTCACAGGCTACAAAGATACGCAAACTCGCCAAAATACGGATTTATATCAGAAATTTCTTACTTTTGCACCTTTGATTCTCATATTATGAGACAGCATTTATTGTTGATATTCCTGATGTCTGTGTTTGCGCAGGCTGCATACGGGCGGACTTTCATGTCTGAAACAGCGGTGGATACTGCCGGCATGTACGGCCCCAGAACCGACAGTCTGGCGGCTGCGGTCTTCATTTCGGCACAGGAAGGGAATTATCTGTCCAGGGGAAAGCCTGTCAGGACAGAGGTGATATCTTCTTCAGGTTTGAGGAAGATGGCTTGCTGTACCCTTGCCGAGAGTTTCGAGAATTCTGCAAGTGTCACTGTGGGGTATTCAGATGCCGTGACAGGGGCGCGGCAGATCAGGCTTCTGGGATTGAGCGGAATCTATACCCAGATGCTGGACGAGACCAGGCCTGTGATGAGAGGGATTGCCTCCCCGTTCGGGCTTTCTTATGTGCCGGGGCAATGGCTTGAAAGCATACAGATAGCCAAGGGGGCGGCTTCGGTGATCAGCGGCGTGGAGTCAGTGACGGGACAGATAAACCTCGAGCACAGGAAGCCGACAGACGAGAAGCCCCTGTTTCTGAATGCGGCCGTGATGAGCGACTCCAAGATGGATTTCAATGTGGCTTCTTCCCTTCAGATGGGCGAGAAATGGAGCACCGTGCTACTCGGGCATGTATCAGGCAACATCAGAAATTTCGACCACAACGGGGACGGCTATATGGACGATCCGAAGATGTTGCAGTTCAATTTCGCCAACAGGTGGCTGTATTATGCAGACAGCGGTGTGCAGGTGCGTTTCGGGGTCAGGGCTCTTCAGGACAGCCGCCAGGGCGGGCAGGAAGGTTATGACAAGGATGCCTACATGCAGATGATGGAGGACAAGGACTGGAAGACTGTCCTGCCGTGGGGCTCAGAGATCATGAACCGTTCCCTGAACGGATATCTGAAAGTGGGGATTCCTCTCGGTCCGGACAATTCCAGCAATATAGCCGTGGTGGCGGATTATACATGGTATGGTATGGATTCGTGGTTCGGTGCCACGAAATATCTTGCCGACCAGCATTCTTCATATCTGAATGTCCTGTATCAGAACGAGATCAACAGCAGCCACAGGTTCACGGTAGGGGCAGGCGGCATATATGACCTGTACGGGGAGGACTTCCTGCGCAGGCTGACACTGACGGTGCAGGGGACGGACGGACTCCGGAAGACGGCTCTTGCAAATGCCGGGGTCTTCGGGGAGTATACCTATACTTTGGATGACAGGCTGACGGCGGTGGCAGGCATAAGAGGCGACTGGTACAGCAGGGTGGATGACGGCAAATCGCATTTCAAGTTTTCTCCGAGGGTCACTGTCAAATATTCTCCTTTGGATGCCATTGTGCTGAGACTCAACGGGGGAAGAGGGCTCAGGTATGCGACGCCGCTGACAGACAACATCGGGGTCTTCTCTACAGGCAAGACATTCAACGGGAATTATGACTCCCATACCCTCGAGGATGCCTGGACTTTCGGAGGGAATCTGACATTCTATCTTCCGTTCGGGGCTTCATCGGACACATATCTCAGTTTCGATTATTTCAGGACGCAGTTTGCCCAGCAGATGATTGTGGATTACGAGTACGGGAACAGCACGGCGGCTGCCACTTCGATATGGTTCTACAATCTGGACGGCAGGAGATCGTTTACCGACAATTATCAGGTGGATTTCAATGTGCAGCCGGTGGAGAGATTTACGGTTACTGCCACATTCAGATACACGGATGCCAAAATCCAGACTCTCGGGGTGGAATATCCCGTGGAGAAGCCGATGACAAGCCGTTTCAAGGGTGTACTGAACCTGCAGTATGCCACGAATCTCAACAAGTGGGTGTTTGATTTCACTGCATCTGTCAACGGTCCGTCGCGAGTCTACAATTTCATGACTGACGACACTGACGAGAACGGGAATCTCCTTTATCCGGGCGGCTATACGCCTGTGTATCCTCTTCTGTATTGCCAGGTTACGAAAAGGTTCAAAGGGGTGGATGTCTATGTCGGGGGAGAGAATCTGACCAATTTCAGGCAGAAACATGTGATTCTCGGGTCCCATAAGGAGAATGGGGTTGTCTCGGGACGGCAGCCTTCGTTCGATGCAAGCGCGATATGGGGACCCGTGATGGGCATAAGGATATATGCGGGAGTCAGGTTTACATTATGGAAAAAATCTTAAACAATAATATGGTATGAAAAATATTTCATCAATCTGCATGGCTGCGATATTGCTTGCAGGGATTTCGTCGGCAGTGCAGCCGGCCAGGGCGGAAGCCGGGAATTCAGGGATGGAATACGGAATGCAGCCGGCAGGCAAACCCGACAAAGAGCTGAAGACAGTGACATTCTCAGTGAACATGCATTGCGGGAAATGTGAGGAGAAAATAAGGGAGAACATATCTTATGAAAAAGGTGTGAAAGGACTGGAAATCTCGCTTGAAGACAAGACGGTCAAGATTGTCTATGATCCGAAAAAGACCGATGTCCGGAAATTGGGGGACGCCATTTCAGGGCTCGGCTATGAAGTAGAGGTAAAGGAATAGTTATGTTCAGAATAGTGAAAAAGGAAAGGCTGACGCCTTTGATTTACAGGATGGAGGTAGAGGCGCCGAGGATAGCTGCATCGGCGCGTCCCGGGCAGTTCCTTATTGTCAGGACGGAAGAGAGGGGGGAGAGGGTTCCCCTGACCATAAGCGACTATGACCCGGAGAAGGGGACCGTGACCATTGTCACGCAGGAAATAGGCGCATCGACCGCGGATATCTGTTCTTTCGGGGAAGGACAGTCGTTTGCGGATGTGGTGGGGCCTCTCGGCATGCCATCTGATTTTGTTGGCATGACGGCCGGGCAGTTGGAGGGGCAGAGGTATGTGTTCATCGCCGGCGGCGTGGGAACGGCTCCTGTCTACCCTCAGGTGAAATGGCTGCATTCGAAAGGAGTGCCTGTGGATGTAATCATCGGCGCCAAGAGTTCCGGGCTGCTGATATACAAGGAGGAGATGGCCGGATATTGCGACAATCTTTATGTATGCACGGATGACGGTTCCGAAGGTTTCCACGGAATGGTGACCGGGATGCTCGAGAATCTTGTGACGGTGCAGGGGAAACGATATACGCAGGCCGTCGCCATCGGGCCGATGATAATGATGAAGTTCGCTTCCCTGACCGCAAGGAAGCTCGGCCTTCCGATTGTCGTCAGCCTGAATACGCTGATGGTGGATGGTACGGGGATGTGCGGTGCGTGCAGGGTGACTGTCGGAGGGAGGACCAGATTCGCTTGCGTGGAGGGTCCTGAATTCAACGGATACGAGGTGGATTTCGATGAGGCGATGCGCCGCCAGACGATGTACCGGCAGGAAGAGAAGTCGGCGGAGCCTCATGTGTGCAGGATAGACCTCAGATCGTCAGACTGACTTAAAGAAAAGGAGGATAAAAATGGCAGCAAGGATACCGAGGGTGCCTGCAAGGGAGCAGGCTCCGGAAGTCAGGGCCACCAATTTCGATGAGGTGTGCTATGGTTATGATGTCCGGGAGGCAATGGAGGAGGCTTCCCGATGCCTGCATTGCAGGAACCCGCGATGTGTCGCATCATGTCCCGTGAACGTGAAGATACCGCAGTTCATTGCCTGCGTGGCGGCCGGCGATTTTGCTGGGGCCGCATCGGTGATTGCGGAGGATTCGTCTCTTCCTGCAGTATGCGGCAGGGTATGTCCGCAGGAGACCCAGTGTGAGGGCAGCTGTGTTCTCGGGGTCAGGGGCGAGCCGGTGGCAATCGGCTATCTGGAGCGTTTCGTTGCCGACTGGAACAGGGAGAACAAGGCTGTCAGGCCTTCTCCTGCTCCATCCAACGGATATAAGGTAGCTGTAATAGGCAGCGGCCCGGCAGGTCTCGCATGTGCTTCAGACCTTGCGAAAATGGGCTATGAGGTGACGGTATTCGAGGCTCTGCACAAGCCCGGCGGAGTGCTTGAATACGGGATTCCCGAGTTCAGGCTGCCGAAGGAGAAGGTCGTGAAGCCGGAGATAGATGATGTGCGGTCGCTCGGGGTGAAGATAGTGACGGATGTGGTTGCCGGCAGGACTGTCACTGTGGATTCCCTGTTGGATACGGAAGGATTCTCCGCGGTCTTCATAGGCTCGGGGGCAGGTCTTCCGAGGTTCATGGGAATACCGGGGGAGAACCTGAACGGGGTCTTTTCCGCTAACGAGTTCCTGACGAGGAACAACCTGATGAAGGCATACAGGGATGATTACATGACACCGGTGATAAGGGGACACAAGGTGGTTGTCGTCGGCGGCGGCAACGTGGCAATGGATGCGGCGCGTACCGCCCTCCGTCTCGGTTCCGATACCGCCATAGTCTACAGGAGGACGGAGAATGAACTCCCGGCCAGACGCGAGGAGGTGCATCATGCAAAGGATGAAGGCGTGGAGTTCAGAATGCTGACAAATCCTGTCGAAATCCTCGGAGATGAGCGGGGCTGGGTACGTGGCATAAGGTGCATACGGATGGAACTCGGGGAACCAGATGCAAGCGGACGCCGCTCTCCCGTTCCGGTGCCGGGTTCCGAGTTCGAGATAGAGACGGATGAGGTAATCATGGCTTTGGGAACATCTCCGAATCCTCTGATAGCCGGCACGACGTCCGGGCTGGAGACGACCCGAAGGGGATGCATCGCCGCCGATGAGAATGGAGCCACCTCCCGTCCGGGTGTATTCGCCGGAGGGGACGCCGTCACCGGAGCCGCTACGGTAATCCTTGCAATGGGAGCGGGCCGCAGGGCTGCCGCGGCCATTGACAGGTATGTCCGCGGAGGAGAGCAGGGCGGCAGACCGGAAAACGGCTGAAAACATCGTGAAAAATCATGACGGCAGTGCAACATTTCCGGCTGGCAATGCATCTATATTCCAGTTTTTCGGAACGGTGTTTTTACTTAAGTCGTCGTGATATGAAAGAATTGATGCTTGAATTCGGGAAAAGGGTCGGGGCTTTCCTGGTGGTGGCTCTGGTTCTTTCAGCATATTTTATAGTGTCGTTATGACAGTTTACCGCCCGCTTGCGCCGGAGGAGATCGACCGGCTCAAAGCGCAGATGTGTACGGCTGCCGACTGGTCGCGGATAGAGGTTGCGGAGGATTTCAGTACGGAGCATGTATCCCACACCAGGTTTTCGGGCCGGATACGCATCGGATCATTCAAAAAGGAATTCATACTGGCCGGAGGCATGAAGAAGCATTCCGGCCTTTATCATGCTACCCTGCATAATGTCACGGTCGGGGATGACTGCTGTATAGAGAACGTGAAGAACTATATAGCGAACTACGAGATCGGCAGCGGAACCTTCATCGAGAATGTAGACATAATCCTGACGGATGGGGAAAGCAGTTTCGGCAACGGGGTCGAAGTCTCCGTGCTGAACGAGACCGGCGGACGGGAGGTGATGATATATGACCGCCTTTCCGCGCAGCAGGCGTACATCATGGCCCTGTACCGGCATCGTCCCGGCCTTGTGTCCGCCTTGAGGGAACTTATCGGTGACTATGTGAAGTCCGTGACATCCTCTACAGGCAGGATAGGATCGGATGTGATGATTGCCGATGCCGGATATGTCAAGAATGTGAGGATAGGTGACTGCTGCAAGATAGAGGGGACTGCAAGACTGAAGAACGGAAGCATAAACAGCAATCCGGATGCCCCGGTGCATGTCGGAGTGGGGGTAATCGGGGATGATTTCATCATTTCCAGCGGTTCTTCGGTGGAAGATGGAGTGACATTCTCCCGGTGCTTCATAGGCCAGGCATGCCGTCTCGGACATACCTATTCCGCTTCGGACTCCCTGTTTTTCAGCAACTGCCAGGGGGAGAACGGGGAAGCATGTGCGATATTCGCCGGACCGTTTACGGTGACGCATCACAAGTCGACCCTCCTGATAGCAGGAATGTTCTCGTTCATGAATGCCGGGTCCGGTTCCAACCAGAGCAACCACATGTACAAGCTCGGTCCGATACACCAGGGCATCATGGAGAGGGGAGCAAAGACATCTTCCGATTCGTACCTGCTGTGGCCTGCCAGGATAGGGGCTTTCTCGCTTGTCATGGGCAGGCATGTTTCGCATCCAGACACTTCCAACCTGCCTTTCTCATATCTTATCGAGCAGCAGGGCACATCCTATATCTTTCCTGGCGTGAACCTCAAGAGCGTCGGAACCATAAGGGATGCGAAAAAATGGCCGAAACGGGATGGCAGGACGGATCCTGACAGGCTGGACTGCGTCAACTACAACCTGCTCAGCCCGTTCACCATTCAGAAGATGTTCAATGCCGTCAGGATTCTCAGGAAGATCATGTCCGCATCCGGAGACATGTCTGACGTGTATTCGTACACGGGGGCGAAAATCCGGAATTCATCCCTGAAAAAGGGATTGCGCTATTACAATATGGCAATCAACAAGTTCCTCGGAAATTCCATAATCAAGAGGCTGGAAGGGATACGGCTCGACAGCGATGACAGCATACGGGACAGGTTCAGGCCGGATACCGGTAAGGGCGGCGGAGACTGGGTGGATGTGTCGGGAATGATTGCTCCGAAAGCGGAGGTTGAGTCTCTGATGGATGACATAGAGCACGGATGGATCACGGATGTGGAGCAGTTGCATTCACGATTCCTGGATATGCATTCGCATTACTATGAATATGAATGGACATGGGCATACGGCAGGATCCGGTCATTCTATGGCGTCTCTCCCGAGGATATGACGGCGGAGGATGTCATAAGGATAGTGGAACAGTGGAAAGATGCGGTTGTCGGTCTGGACAGGATGGTCTATGAGGATGCCAGAAAGGAATTCTCCCTGTCATCCATGACAAGTTTCGGAGCGGATGGGGATGCGGATACGAGAAGCCTTGACTTTGCGGAAGTGAGGGGCTGTCAGTTCGAATCCAATCCGTTCGTCATGGAGACCCTTGACCATATCCGCCGCAAGACGGCCCTTGGAGATGAACTCATCTCCCGCCTGCGGAACATCTCCTGACGGTCCCCGCCTGTCATCCGCCGGTCATGGCAAAGCAACCGGACCTGTCCGAGGCGGATTTCACATTGAAAAGGAGCGGCCCGAAAGGTGGAATAGTACCCTTCGGGCCGCCCCTGTTTTTATTGAATGGACGTTACTGCAGTGAAGATATGCAGTCTGTGACATTCTTTTCTATCCTGGCGAGGATGTCTGCCGTGGAGCCTTCCTCCGCCTTGACGAACTTCTCTCCTGTGATGTGTTCGTAAAGTTCGATGTATCTGTCGGTTATGCCGGCCACTATTTCAGGGGTCATTTCCGGGACCTTCTGTCCTGCCTGTCCCTGGAAGCCGTTGGCCATCAGCCATTCCCTTACGAATTCCTTTGAGAGCTGCTTCTGCCTTTCGCCTTTGGCGAGTCTCTCTTCGTATCCGTTTGCGTAGAAATATCTGGAAGAGTCGGGAGTGTGGATTTCATCCATAAGGTAGATTACGCCGTCTTTCTTGCCGAATTCGTATTTGGTATCGACGAGGATAAGTCCCATCTTTGCGGCAATCTCCGTCCCCCTTTGGAAAAGGGCTTTTGTGTAAGTCTCGAGTTTTTCGTAGTCTTCGCGGCTCACGAGACCGGAAGCTATGATTTCCTCTTTGGAGATGTCCTCATCATGCCCCTCGGCAGCCTTGGATGTCGGGGTGATGAGCGGCTCAGGGAATTTCTGGTTCTCTACCATTCCTTCCGGCATCTCCATTCCGCAGATTGTGCGTTTTCCCGCCTTGTATTCCCTCCATGCGTGTCCTGAGAGGTAGCCGCGGATGACCATTTCGACCTTGAACGGCTCGCATTTGTGGCCGACTGTCACCATCGGGTCAGGAACGGCTATCTTCCAGTTAGGAAGTATATCTGTCGTAGCATCGAGAAATTTAGCCGCGATCTGGTTGAGTACCTGTCCTTTGTATGGAATGCCCTCTGGAAGGACGACATCGAATGCGGAGATTCTGTCCGATACGACCATTACAAGGTATTCATCTTTGATGTCGTAGACATCGCGGACCTTGCCGACATATTTGCCGGCCTGTCCTGGAAAATTGAAATCGGTCTTTACAATTGCTGCCATAATCAAATATATTGTAAAATATTGTATGCCAATATTATGGTTGGGAATGCCCCAATCCGGCTGAAAATCCGGTCAAAAATACAAAAATATCCATTACCATCATTCAAGATTTGACATTTACGGTGATTTTGTATAAATTAGCAAGCGCTAATCTCCCCGAAATGAATGAGAGAAAGATAAAATATTTTTGTTATTCTTCGGGTACAAAGGAAAATTCTTCAAAAGTTTTGCAAAACAACGGTTCTGAATATCATTCTGCCGCATGCACAGGTGTCCGTTCCCTGACAGTTTCAGTGGGGGGTGAAGCCTTGGCTGCCATATTCAGGCTTCTGAATTCAGGACTGTCATGCCGACTCCTGCGTACATCAGGAGATATATCGTCCGTGGATACTTTTCAAGACACGAGTCTGTCTTTTTGGAGAGTATCCACGGATTTTTTGTGTCATATTCTGAATGATGAAAACGACATACTGGAAAAGAAGATAATGGGAAGCAAGGTTTCAATGGAAAAGAGTACCTTTGCAGCAGAACATAAAAAAACCCGGATTCATCACCAGTAACTGAAAGCTGGGAGAGGAACGCCCGGGACTGCGATGCAAAAGTACAAAAAATATGGAATACAACAAACCTTTCTTCGAAAAAGTTTTCTCTACCAAGCGAATGGAGAGATAT
>CALUPT010000018.1 GCA_944322715.1 uncultured Bacteroidales bacterium | reverse complement strand
TACCTCACGCCAAACGAAAAATTTAAACAAATTATTAATCAGAATTCTGTTGCATTTGCAAGTTGAATTCAGCTATCACATATCCATTATTGTCAAGATAATATATGTCTCTACCCTCATTGTCCCATACACCATTTGTTCCCTCTCTCCATGATTCAGTAATGGTGTTCCCATCATATTCAACAATAGTTTCGGATACAAAAGATTCATCCCATGTTTCAATCAATTTTATGATACGATTCTGCGAATCATATTCATAAGTCCTTACCACTGATGAGCCGTCCTCAATCCATGAAATTTCTTTAATAAGTTTCTGAACGGAGTTCCCATCATTACCTTTGTCTTTCTCGCACGAAACTGCGCACATCACCATAAGTGGCAATGCAAGTAGTAAAATCTTTTTCATATTCATTTTCAGTTATTTCACTATGATTTCAATGTCTGGATATTCTGCTTTAACATTATTCAGCCATGAAGCATTTCGCTGACTTTCTGATATTGTGAGAGTTTCAAGTGGATTCCCAGAACACCACAAATCTTCAAGACGGGGCAATTCCTTTCCTGTTTTCTGCGCTTCAAGGACTTCTGTATAGGCTTCTTTTATGTCCTGCAGGATTTCTTCTTTCTCCGACTTGGCTGTTTTCGTCCTGCTCGTCTTGGCTACGGAAACCCCTTTTAACTGCCCCAACACTTTCCGCAGACTTGGAATAATGTCCGGATTCTCTATGTTCAATATCATCTGTGTCATAATCGTAAATATTTAGTGGCTTCTTTGCAAATATAATCTTTTTATCTATAACCGGATAAAGTGCCTGCCAAATCCATTCCAAATTTTTCCGGAAGCCAATCTCAACTATACGAAAAGAGAGGACATAAAGCCCCCTCCGTATATACAAAACTGTTTTAATTTGGCTGACAATCTTCTGCAGCGACTGTCATATAGATTAGAAAATGTCCGGGTGACCTAAAATTGCTTACACATCTGCTTACACAAAATTCCGTCCTCGTCCGTATCCCATTGAGAGCCAGCTCTCATGGTATACGACTTCGTCCTTGACGGGCTGGCGCCCTGGCATACAAAAAACACCACAGAGGATTCTGTGATGTCGCTTTCTTGTAGCGGGTCGCAGGATTGAACTGCGGACCTCATGATTATGAATCATGCGCTCTAACCAGCTGAGCTAACCCGCCATCATGGCCTTAGTTCTTTAAGACTTACCGTCCGATGTGACGGTGCTGTCCGGATTTTGTTGAGATAGAAGGACTCGAACCCTCACTGACAGAGCCAGAATCTGTAGTGCTACCATTACACCATATCTCAATATTTCAATCCCTCTTGAATTTGGGACTGCAAATGTACTAATGTTTTGCTAAAATGCAAAAAGTTTTGCAAGAAAATAGTCCGAAATGTCGAAAATCCCATTTATAGACCGGTCCGGAACCGGAAAATATCCGTCGGGTCAACGGCTGTCCCTGTATAACAGGGCGACGGCGTATACCTCGCAGCCTTCACCCCGTCCGACGAAGCCGAGCCGTTCCGTTGTGGTCGCCTTGACGGAGACTGCCGAAACGGATACTCCCATTATTCCTGCCAGCGTCTCCCGCATGGTTTGTATGTATGGCGCAAGCTTGGGGGCCTGGAGCGCAATGGTGATGTCTGCATTACCCACTGCATAGCCTTGTCCTTTGACAAGATCCATTGTTCCGGACAGCAGGATCTTGCTGTCGATTCCCCTGAATTCGTCCGAACTGTCGGGAAAATGTTTTCCGATGTCGCCCAAAGCCAGGGCGCCGAGAAGGGCATCGCACAGGGCGTGTATCGCCACATCCCCGTCCGAATGCGCGATGCATCCGACCGGACTTTCTATCTTCACTCCTCCGAGCATTAGCGTGAGCCCCGGAGCAAGGGCATGCACATCATATCCGTTGCCGATCCTGAAATCTTCCATGCCGTAAAAATAGCAAAAATTTAGTAAATTTGCAGGTTGACACAAACATGGATGCCATGGGATTCAATTTCAATTTTTTCGGAACGCCCGAACACAGGGTCTTCCGTTACAGGCCGCGTTATTATGACGAGGAGAAGGAGGCGCTGAAGGAGAAGTTCGGCCATGTGGATGGTTCGAGGAAAAACGACACATACGTGCCCGGAAGCTATATAAAAGGCAGTCTCAGGAACGGGAACTATCAGCGCACCCGCTCCAACGGCAAGGCGCAGAGGATAATAAGCATTGTCGGACTTATCCTGTTCTTTGTCGTGCTGATCATGATTGCCCGGTATTTCTCCATACTTTGACAGGGGCGGGAATGGATATAAGGATATTACCATCGAGCATAGCCAATGTGATTGCCGCCGGAGAGGTGGTCGAAAGACCATCTTCTGTTGTCAAGGAACTGATGGAGAATGCAGTGGATGCCGGTGCGGACAATATTTCAGTCATCATCCTGGATGCAGGAAGGACTCTTGTGCAGGTGATTGACAACGGGTGCGGCATGTCTCCGGATGAGGCGGTGCTGTGTTTCGAGCGCCATGCCACTTCCAAGATAGCCACGGCAGAGGATCTTATGGATATCCATACTTTCGGGTTCAGAGGCGAGGCCCTGGCTGCCATTGCGGCTGTGGCTGAAGTTACCCTCAGGACACGCAGGGAAGAGGATGAGGTCGGCTGCGAGGTGTTCTTCTCGGATTCCGTCCACCGTTCCACAGAGATGGTGGCCGCGCCGAAAGGCTCCAATATCGCAGTACGCAACCTGTTCTACAATGTCCCGGCAAGGCGCAAGTTCCTGAAATCCGACAATGTAGAACTGAAGCATATCATATCGGAGTTTACGAAGATAGCCCTGACCAGGCCGGAGATCGGGTTCACACTTGCCCATAACGGTAAGGACCTCTATGTGCTGAAACCGGCCATGTCCCTGAAATTCAGGATTCAGGATCTGCTGGGGACTGGTATGGCCAATGCGGTGGTGGACATATCTGCGGAGACTTCGGTGGCGCGTCTGTCAGGCTTTGTCTGCCGCCCGGACCTGGCACGCAAAGGGCGCGGCAACCAGTATTTCTTCGTCAACGGCAGATATTTCTACAGCAAGTATCTGCACCAGGCCGTGATGAAAGGTTACGAGCACCTGATTCCGGATGGGGTGGTCCCATCGTATTTCATTTATCTTGAGGTGGATCCTCATTCCGTGGATGTTAATGTCAGCCCGAGGAAGACAGAAGTCAAGTTCGAGGATGACAGCGTGATATTCCAGATCATCTATGCCTGCATCCGTGAAACTCTCGGCAAGAATTCATTCGGAGCCAGCATAGATTTCGACAGGGAAGGCGTGCCGGATATTCCGACTGTGGGGAAGTATTATGGCGAGTACAGGCCGATAGCGGAGCCGGCCATTTCGGTGGACCCTGCCTATAATCCGTTTCAGGAAGATGTATTTCCGCCGGCAGACGGCACTCTGCAGGCGGTGGGACCGGCTGCCGGACAGCATCCGGCGGCAGGAGCGGATTTCCCGTATGGAACTCCGCCATCCCGGGAAGGAGAGCCGTTTCGGAGAGAGGACGGTGCCGGAAACGGATTGCCCCGTCAGTATCAGGGTCTGGTAGACAGGAACGGAAGTTACGGCAGGCTCTTCGAGGACAGGACAATGCCATCGAAGCAGGTGATAATCCTGCAGAACAGGTACATTCTCACTGCAGTGAAGTCGGGACTGCTCGTGATAAATATCAGGAGAGCCAAGGAAAGGATTCTGTATGAGAGATTCCTTAAAGCCATTCAGGCCAATTCCCATGTGACCCAGACCGCCCTTTTCCCGGTGTCGGTATATGTGGGAGTGGAGAACATGCCCCTGTTCGAAGAACATTCCGGGCTGCTGGCTTCCATAGGATTCGACATAGCGCCGTTCGGAAAGGACACGATTGTGGTGAACGGTGTCCCTGAAGGATATTCCGTAGAGGAGGGCAAGGTGAGGACGGTCGTGTCCGACATCATGCTTGCCCTGTCGGATGGCCATCCCGACCTGCCGGAAATGATGGCTTCCGCAATGGCGGAGAAATTCGCCAGGATAGGGGCTGCGGAAGGGGACCAGCTGACAAACACTGCGGAGGCACAGAGATTGATAGACACGCTCTTCGCCTGTTCGAATGCAGAACTGACAAGCTCCGGACACAGGACGATGACCATGCTTCCTGTGGAGGACCTGGACAGAAAGTTCTGACCGGACAGGCCGACGGCGGAGGGGGGACAGGTTTAATTTTATTTAACGGAATCATTGATGGGTTACGGTTACAGCTACAACAGGGGAGGAGGTTTTCTGAGTTCATGGCCTCCTGCCACAAAGAGTATCATAATAATAAATGTCCTTGTATTCATAATGACGGAGCTGAACAAGGAGTTTATGATATCCAATTTCGCTCTGTTCTATCCTTCTTCGCCGTTTTTCAGGCCGTGGCAGGTGATTACACACATGTTCATGCACGGAGGGTTCTGGCATATCTTCTTCAACATGTACACCCTCTTCATATTCGGAAGCGTACTTGAAAGGGTTTGGGGGACAAAGAAATATCTGCTTTTCTATTTCGTGACGGGACTCGGGGCCGCCGCCCTTCATACCGGAGTGCAGTGGATTGAAGCCAGTCACTATATGTCGCAGCTGGCAGAAGGAAGCCAGACGGCTGCCGCGGCTCTGCATGCCTTGAAGCTCACTCCTACAGTCGGGGCATCCGGAGCCATTTACGGTCTCCTGCTCGGCTACGGGATGCTTTATCCGGATGCGGTGCTGGCACTGATCTTCCCTCCGATAGCCTTGAAAGCCAAATGGTTCGTGATAATATTCGCGGCAATAGAGCTCCTGACCGGCATAACGGGTACAGGAGGCGGGATTGCGCATTTCGCACATCTCGGTGGCATGCTGTTCGGATGGCTGCTGATCATATATTGGAAAAGACGTAACAGACTGTACCAGAGGTACGACTGAAATGCAGAAGCGCAGGAAAGATAAAAAGTCCGGGTCTTCCCGTTTTTCCGCATGGAGAAGGCCTGTAACGTTCGGCGGGGTGTCTGCCCGTATAGTCATGCTTGCCCTTGCCGGCCTGCAGGTGCTGTCCTTTGCATCCATGCTTGTGAATCCGGCCAAGGCATGGATATTCAATGTATTCGGACTGCTTTTCCTGCCCCTGTTCATAGTCAACCTGATCCTGTTTCTCTGGGCTCTCAAACGCAGGTCGAGGGCATGTCTCATCCCTCTTGCGGCATTGTTCCCGTCAGTATTCTTCGTGGGAGGATATTTCCAGTTTCCGTCGGGAAACATACCGGCAGACCCTTCTCCGGGTGAGGAGACTGTCAGGGTGGTGTCCTACAATGTAGGCAGGTTCCTTCAGGCGGATGAGAGGAAGGTACCCGGAGGCAGACCGGCCTGTACGGATTCCGTACGCAATTTCCTGGCCGCGCAGGATGCCGACATTATATGCCTGCAGGAGTTCTATACTACGGATGTGGGCAGGGTCAGGGCTTTCCTTTCCAAATGGCTCAGGAACTACAGGGCGGAATACTATTTCTACCGCAGCAGGCACGGCTATTATGGAAACGTCACGCTCAGCCGCATGAAAGCGGAGGACAAGGGAGTGATAAAGTTCGACAACAGCGCCAATCTTGCCTTATATACGGATTATTCGGTAGGGGATGAGTCTTTCAGGGTGTATAACTGCCATTTCGAGAGCTATAACATTTCGCTTTCGGGCCTGCTGAGATCCATACGGAGAAATGACAGGGACATTCTCAGGGAGACGGAATACAAGATGCGGAGAGGCATATCCCAACGGCCGAGACAGGTCAACCGGGTAATGGAACATATATCAGGCAGCCCTGTGGATGCATTCGTATGCGGCGATTTCAATGACACTCCGATGTCCTATACCTGCTACAGACTGTCTAAGGGCAGGGATGACAGTTTCAGGAAGGCCGGAGAATGGTTCGGGGCGACGTTTTCGTTCCTGTGGCCTCTGCTCAGGATCGACTATGTGCTTTATCCCGAGAGGTTCAGGGCCGTTTCCCACCGTACGCCGCACAAGCCTTATTCCGACCATTATCCGGTCGTGACGGAGATATCCCTGTCGGTGCCGGATGACGGCAATGACTGACAGAAGACAATGCACCGGGCGGACGGAAACCGGTGGTTGAAAGAGATACATTGATTGACAATACGGTATAAATTAATAAATTCGTCGGACTGACGGCAGGCAATACAGACATGAAGACAGACAGGACAAACGACAGGAATGTTTTTTCCGATGCGGTGGAGACTCTCCGCAGGGGAGGCGTAATCCTTTATCCGACCGATACGGTATGGGGGCTCGGCTGCGATGCTACCAATCCGGAAGCGGTACGGAAAATATATGACATAAAGAAAAGGCCCGACAGCAAGTCGCTTGTGCTTCTTGCAAGTGACCTCGACATGGTAGCGAGGTATATAAGGGAGATCCCGGATATGGCAATCCGGCTTGTGGAGGTGAATGACCGGCCGATGACCATAATCTACCCGGATGCCATTACAGGCAAGGAATACCGGGGACTGGCGGAAAATGCGGTTGCCGAAGATGGAAGCGTCGGGATAAGAATCCCGATGGCGGATTTCTGCAGGGATCTGGTCCACAGGTTCGGAAAGCCGATAGTATCCACTTCCGCAAACATTTCCGGAGAACCTACACCGAAAAGGTTTGCCGGGGTCCCGCAGGCCATAAAGGATGCCGTCGACTGTATCCTTGACCCTTCACTTGAGCGGCAGTCCACCGGTGCAGCCTCCTCGATTATCAGGGTAGGTCTCGACGGTACCATAGACATAATCCGGAAATAATATAACGTAAATTCAGAAGGTTCCGGTGTCCTTCCCTGTAAGGGCGGCCTTACATGTACCTGAAGTAGACGGCTTCGGCGGCAGTGATTGCGGCCGTCTCGGTACGCAGCCGGGATGGTCCGAGGTGGATAGGAATGAATCCGTGCCTGAGAGCAAGCAAGGCTTCTTCCCGGGAGAAATCCCCTTCGGGACCGATCATTATATAGATATCCTGCGGCATTCTTCTTCCGTCAGGACCGTTTCTATCGTAATTCCCGGAATTATCCTGACCTTCATTATTGCATGGCAGACTTTCCAGAACTTCCCTTATCGATATGCGGGGACAGTTCCCGTCTTCGAAGCAGTATGCTATCATTCTCGACACTCCATCTTTTTCAGCCGGCTGCGCCTTTCCTGCATTTTCATACGTTTCATCCGCGCCCTCCCGGCCGTATTTCAGGATGAACTCCCTTACCGGCATCGGATCCGCGACTTCCGGTACGGCCCCTTTCAGAGACTGTTTGGCGGCTGAGATCAGGATCTTTTCTATCCTGGAGGTCTTGAACACCTTCCTTTCCGAGTGTTCTCCGATTATCGGAATGATGGTGTCCACTCCGATTTCGCAGGCCTTTTCCGCAAACCATTCGTAGCGGTCGTTGTTTTTGGTGGGACATACGGCAAGGTGCAGCCGGTATGGATGTCCTCCCCAGTTACGGACCGTCTCTATAATCTCTGTCTCGGCTCCTTTCGGAGAATCCGAGACGAGCCTGCATTTCATCAGGCTCCCTTTCCCGTCTATTACGGAGATGATGTCGCCCTTGCGGTGCCTGAGCACCTTGATGCAGTGTGCTGATTCGTCCGCATCCAGCCGGCATGCATTTCCGGCGATATCCGTCGAGTAGAATATTTCCATGGCTTTTTCCGGTCTTCCTCCCCAGGGTCAGCGATGACGTCGTTCGAGTTCCTTTTCGAGGTCGGCTATTGAGCAGCCGGTGGCTTCGAGCAGGACAAGCAGGTGGTAGATGAGGTCGGATGCCTCATAGATCATTGCATCACGGTTCTGCGCCACCGCCTCGATAACTGTCTCTACTGCCTCTTCTCCTACTTTCTGTGCGATTTTGGGTATTCCCCGGTTGAACAGTTTCGAGGTGTAGGAGCCTTCCGGCATGTCTCTGTGCCTTTGTCGGATGACCTGCTCCAGTTCCCGTATGAAGCCTTCGGTTCGGTGCTCCCGCTCTCCTGCAGCTACAGCCTGCCGGGTGGCTTCATCTGCAAAACAGCAGGTCGTACCCGTGTGGCAGACGGGGCCGTGCGGATGGACCCTTATGAGCAGGGTGTCCGAGTCGCAGTCACTTGCGATGGATACCACATCCAGAAAATTGCCGCTGGTCTCGCCCTTTGTCCAGAGCCTGCCTTTCGAGCGGCTGTAGAATGTCACGCGGCCTTCTTTCTGCGTCTTTTCAAGGGCGTTCCTGTCCATGTATCCCAGCATCAGCACGGCAAGTGTCGTGTCATCCTGAATGATTGCCGGTACAAGTCCTTCGCAGCTTTTGGTTGTGTCGAGTTCTTCAAATGCTATCATGGTATCGTGATTTAATTGTATTGTCAGTCATTGTCCTGATGGGAATCCCTTTGGCGGCAAGGGCGGCTTTCAGCTCTCCGATGCCTATCCTGCCGTAATGGAAGATGCTGGCGGCAAGGGCGGCATCCGCATGTCCCGAAGTGAGGACTTCCGCGATGTCCTCTACGGAACCGGCCCCTCCCGATGCGATGACAGGTACCGGAAGCATTTCCGAGAGGGCGGCGTATGTTTCGCACGGATATCCGCTGCCTGTCCCATCGTTGTCCATCGACGTGAACAGGATTTCTCCGGCACCCCGGTCCACGGTCTCTCCCGCCCAGGAGAAAAGCTCCCTGTCGGTCGGCCTGCTTCCGCTGTGAGTAGTGACCACCCATTTCCCGCCCATCCGTTTCGCATCGATGGCTGCCACTATGAACTGGCTCCCGTATCGTGATGCGATTTCATCGATCAGTTCAGGCCTGCGGACAGCGGCGCTGTTGACCGAGACCTTGTCCGCCCCGGCGAGCAGCAGCCGTCCTGCATCTTCTACGGAAGCTATCCCTCCTCCTACGGTGAAAGGGATGTCGATTACTTCGGCAATCCTCTCCACAAGGGTCGCGAATGTCTTTCTTCCTTCTATAGTGGCGCTTATGTCGAGACATACCAGTTCGTCCGCCCCTTCCGCAGCGTATCTTGCAGCAAGTTCCACGGGATCGCCCACATTCCGCAATCCCTCGAAATTTATTCCTTTTACCGTGACACCGTCCTTGATGTCGAGACAGGGTATTATCCGTTTGGCCAGCATGGATTCAATGTTAGTTAACAGTCATTTCCTGCAGTATTCCCTTATTTCATTGAGGGTTATCCTGTTTTCGTACAATGCCTTTCCCACTATCACGCTCCCGATTCCCATCCTGTCCAATCCGGCGATGTCGGCAATGGAGCCGATGCCTCCGCTGGCTGTCAGTTCAAGGTCCGGGAAAAGTTCCTGCAGACTGGAGTAAAGTCCGAAAGATGGTCCGTGAAGCATTCCGTCACAGGCGATGTCGGTACATATTACTTTTTTGAGTCCGTACGGAATATACGTTTCCACCAACTGAGCGACTGTCAGTCCGGATTCCCGCAGCCAGCCGTGTGTGGCTATCCTGCCGCCCCTGGCATCCGCTCCGAGGATGATTCTGTCCGGCCCGTATTCCGTGAGCCAGTTGCGGAATTCCTCCATGTCCGTGACGGCGATGCTGCCGCAGATTGCCTGCGATGCCCCGCTGCCGAGTACGGCATCGAGGGCGGACCTGTCCTTGATGCCTCCGCCCCATTCTATCTTCATGCCTGTGGCGGACGCTATGGATTCCAGCACTTTCAGATTTTGCGGCGAGGATGCCCTGGCTCCATCGAGGTCCACTATGTGAAGGCTTTCAAGTCCCGCGTCCCTGAACAGCTCCGCCACTTCTACGGGGTTGTCCGAGTAGGATTTGGCAGTGGAATAGTCCCCTTTGGTAAGACGGACGCATTTTCCTGACATTATGTCTATTGCCGGTATTATTCTGATCATTGTCTGTCGGTTTTGTCTGTTGTCTGTATTTGTCCTGTCGCATTATGATTCCAGAAAGTTGGCGAGGAGCCGCTGTCCGATGCTCCCGCTCTTTTCCGGATGGAACTGTGTTCCGAAGAAGTTCCCTCTTCCGAGAGCCGCACTGAACGGTCTGCCGTATTCCGTGATGGCGATGGTGTCAGCGCAGATGTCCGGAGCGAATGAATGGACATAATATACATGGCTCTCATCCGGAATCCCATCGAAAAGCGGGCTGCGCATACGTCTGTCCCCCATCTTGCCATGCTGTTTCCCCGATTCCGGAGATACGCAGCGGATGCTGTTCCAGCCCATTTCCGGGATCTTCAGACCTGTACCGCCGGTTGTTCCCATGTCCTGCCGCTTGTCCCGGGAATCCCCTCCAAGTCTGCGGACGGCCGTGCGGAATATCCCGAGACAACGGGTATCGCCCTCCTCACTGTATTCGCACATCAGTTGCATTCCTATGCAGATACCCAGGACAGGCTGCGTGAGAGAGGGGATGAGCTTGTCCAGTCCTGTCTCGCACAGCTTTTCCATTGCCGTCGATGCCTCTCCCACTCCGGGAAGTATCACCCTGCCGGCGGAGCGGATGACGGAGGCATCGGAAGTGATGACATATCCGGCATTGAGCCTTTTGAGGGCATTTTCCACGGAACGGAGATTGCCTGTTCCGTAATCTATTATTGCTGTCTTCATGTTCATGCGTCTTTGGATATACCCCATCCGGCCTGCGGCTCCGTCAGGGATGACAATCACAATACACCTTTGCTGCTGGGGAGCGAATAGGGGAAGGCATCCCTGGATATGGCCGCTTTCAGGGCTCTTGCAAAGGCTTTGAAGATTCCCTCGATCTTGTGGTGCTCGTTTTCTCCTTTTGCGCAGATATGCAGGTTGCAGCCTGCTGACTCTGCAAAACTCTTGAAGAAATGCCTGAACATCTCCGTCGGCATGTCTCCGATTTTCTCCCTGGAAAATTCCGCGTCCCACCTGAAATCGATTCTCCCTCCGAAGTCCAGCAGTACGGAGGCTTCGCTTTCGTCCATTGGCAGTACGAAACCGTAACGTGCGATCCCGGCCTTTGATCCGAGCGCCTCTGAAACCGCCTTGCCGAGCACGATGGCCGTATCCTCTATCGTATGATGCTCATCCACACAGAGATCTCCTTTGGCATCGACCAGCATCGATATGCCAGAATGGTGGACAATCTGGTCAAGCATGTGGTCGAAGAACCCTATCCCGGTAGAGATGAAGCAGGGACCTTTGCCATCGAGGTCTGTCATGATGGTGATTCCCGTCTCGGATGTGGCGCGGAATACCGTAGCCCGGCGCCGTTCCGCGGTCCTGTCCGTTCCTGTCTCATCGGGAGAAACCGCAGTTTCTGAAACTGTCCGCTCCTCTGATGTCCCGGCCGGGGACAGTCCGGATGACCATTTGCCTACGGTGTACAGCATCCTGTCATTTTCTTTCCGCGTGCCTATGGAAATGCGCAGACAGCCTTCGCAGCCTCTGACCCCAGAGCGGTCGCGGACAATGATGCCGTTCCTGATCAATGTCTTGTACAGGCCTTTCGGATCTACGCATTTGACAAGGATGAAGTTGGCATCCGATGGGCAGACTTCCATGATCCCCCGATATTCTGATAAGGCTTTTGCTGCCCTTTCCCTTTCCCTGACGATATTTACGGTGTCAGGCACGGAAGTTTCCAGCTTTTTCATGACAATCTCCTGGGTGAGTCCGTTGATATTGTACGGATATTTCACATTGGAGAACAGACCTGTGATGTAGGGAGAGGCGAATGCCAGTCCGACTCTCAGCCCTGCCATGCCCCAGGCTTTGGAAAATGTCTGCAGGATGATGAGGTTCCGGTGACTGTCCAGTTCAGCGAGCAGGCTTGCGCCGGATGAGAAGTCGATATAGGCTTCATCTATGACGACTATGCCTTTGAATGCGGAGATGATCCGCAGCAGCTGTTCTTTCGGGAAGCTGTTGCCCGTAGGATTGTTCGGACAGCAGATGAAAAGCAGTCTGGAGTTCTCATCCGCGGCAGCGAGGAGGGCCTCTTCATCCAAGGAAAAGTCTTTTCGCAGCGGAACTTCCCTGAATTCCACATCGTTGGTCGCGGCAGCGACCCCGTACATCCCGTAGGTGGGGGAAATGGAGATGGCATTGTCAATGCCGGGACGGCAGAATACCCTGTATGCCAAGTCGATGGCCTCATCGCTACCGTTGCCTATGAAAATGTGTTCAGCTCCGATACCCTTGATTGCCGCCACCTTCATTTTGAGCTTTTTCTGGTGCGGGTCGGGATAGCGGTTGAATCCGTTGTCATACGGGCTTTCGTTCGCATCGAGGAAAATCTCCGGATTGCCTTCGCATTCATCCCGGGCGGTCGAATACGGTGCCATTGCCAGGATGTTCGGCCTTACAAGCCTTTCTATGTCTTTCGTGTCCATTTGTTAACGTAAGTTCGACGAATTTATAATCTATATTATATTGTCAATCAATGTCATTCCATTTAATAGCCGAAATCCGTCAAACGCCGGAGGATTGCCGGGCCTGACCGTCACTGAGTCCGGACAGACGGATTTCCACAGCCCGCCGGTGTGCTTCAAGACCTTCGCCTGCCGCCATTTCCATGATTGTCCCTCCAAGTGCGTCCAGCCCTTCGCGGGTCAGTTCCTGCAGCGTCATCCTGCGCATGAAACTTCCCGTGTTCACGCCGCTGAATGACCGTGCCCAGCCGGATGTCGGGAGGGTGTGGTTCGTCCCCGAGGCATAGTCTCCGGCGCTTTCAGGGGAATAGTTGCCGATGAATATGCTTCCTGCAGCCGTAATCCTCTCCGCCGCCTTCCATGGATTCTCCATCGAGATGATGAGGTGTTCGGCTGCATACAGGTTGGCGAAATCCGTCATGTCATCGGAAGTGCCGAGCACGATGATCCGGCTCCCTTCCAAAGCCTTGGCGGCAATGTCTTTCCGGGGAAGATTCTCCAACTGCTCCGAGACTTTTTCCCTGACCCTTGCCGCGAAATCTTCCGATGTGCAGACCAGCATTACCTGACTGTCGGCCCCGTGCTCCGCCTGGGAAAGCAGGTCCGAAGCCACGAAGTCAGGTCTGGCCGAGGAGTCGGCCAGTACCATGACCTCGGATGGCCCTGCAGGCATGTCTATGGCTACTGTTGAGCTGAGCATCTGTTTCGCCCTTGTCACATAGCGGTTCCCGGGGCCGAAAATCTTGTCCACCCGAGGTATGCTTTCCGTGCCGAAAGCCATTGCCGCTATCGCCTGCGCCCCTCCGACCTTGAATATCCGTCCGACTCCGCAGAGATGTGCGGCATAAAGGACCGTGGGATTGACCTTGCCGTTTCTGTCCGGAGGGGTGCAGAGGACCACCTGTCTGCAACCTGCCACCGCAGCCGGGATTGCCAGCATCAGTACCGTGGAGAACAGCGGGGCCGATCCTCCCGGGATATACAGTCCGATGCTGTCCAGAGGGACCGGTCTGGAGACGCATTTGACTCCGGGCATGGTTTCCACTCTGATTTCGGAAGGCAGTTGCGCCTTGTGAAACTTCCTGATGTTGTCGGCGGCCTTTTCCAAGGCGGATTTCATGCTTGCCGGAACAAGCCGCACCGCCTCTTCCTTTTCCTCCCGGGAAACTTCCAGAGAATCGGGCCGGACCTTGTCGATTTCTTCCGACAGGGAGATTAGCGCCTTGTCCCCGTTGTCCTTCACCTTTCCGATGATGGAGGATACCGTTGCATCCACGGAACTGTCATCGCTTCTCCTGCGGCTTGTGAGTTTCTCCCAGTTGTCACGGGCCGGATTGATGTAGATTTCCATTTTCTGATTGTGTTACCGGATTGTCTTTTCGAGGGCCAGGACCAGTATGTCCTCTGCCCCGATTTCCTTGAGCTGTTCTATCTTCGTCCACAGTTCGTCTTCGCGCACCACGACATGCACTGAACACCAGCCGGTCTGGGCCAAAGGCAGGACCGTAGGCGACTTCATGCCGGGAAGTATCTTCACGGCTTCTTCCACCTTGTCTTCCGGCAGGTTCATCAGCATGTATTTCATCCCGCGGCTGCGTTCGACCGCCTCGAAACGGAAGATCATCTGCGAAAGCAGCTGCCTTTTCTCATCCGTCAGCATCCTGTTGCCGATAAGGACGGCTTCCGAGAACACCACCTTCTCCACTTCTTTCAGCCCGTTGCTGACAAGGGTCCCTCCGGAACTGACGATATCGAAAATCGCATCCGCCATTCCCACCGATGGGGCTATCTCCACGGATCCGGCTATCGTCTCAATGCAGGCGTTGATGCCTTTTTCTGAAAAGAACCGTCCGAGAATCCCCGGATAGGATGTCGCAATCTTCTTCCCTTCAAACCATTGCAGTCCGTCGTAGCCCTCTTCTTTCGGGATTGCCAGCGAAAGCCTGCACTGTCCGAATCCTAACCTGTGCAGCACTTCCACATCCATGTCTTTCTCCCCGACCTCGTTAAGCCCTACGATTCCTATGTCCGCGACCCCGTCTGCCACGGCCTGCGGAATGTCATCATCCCTGAGGTAGAGCACCTCGAGCGGAAACCCCTCCGCCTGCGTCAGCAGTTTTCTCCTGCTGTCGGCAATCTTCATCCCGGCCTCGGCCAGGAGTTCCATACTGTCTTCGTTCAGGCGGCCTTTCGCCTGGATTGCGATGCGTATCATAGTAATTCCGATTTGAGTCATTCCGTCTTGTCAGGACTGTCCTTAGTCCCCGGCAAGAAAAAAGGCTTACCTTTCGTGGTAAGCCTCATCATGTATGTCATCGTCCACATGACCATCTTCACGGCTACCACTCATGGGCTGTGTCGCGGTGATGGTTATGGCTGAATCGTCTGTCCATATATTAAGGTATGAGCTGCACTCCCCGGCAGCATTTCTGACAAATATAGGAAGTTTATATGTAAAATCCTAAAACGGATCTGAAAATTTTACCAAAAAACAGAAAAATCGTACTCGAAAACGGAAAAATCGTACAAGAAAAGGTTTTATGGGAATTTTTGCCGAAATTTCAAAACGATTTATAGGAAGATTCTGAAAATATTTAGATAAATTTGTAGGCTTGTACTTTTTTTGTGTACTTGCCATATAACCGGCATGCAATGATGGACCTTGACCTTTTTCTTGAAATACTGGGCATTGATTCGTCTTCATCGAAAGAAGGCACTCTATCCGAATTCCTGATCAGGAGGCTTCCTGTGTCGGGTTGCGAGGTCAATGTCTACATGGCGGATACCGTTCCGGAGCAAGGCGACGGGACCTGTCCGGCGCCATCCAACATCCTCCTTTCGTGGGGAGAGCCGCGGATCGTGTTCTGTACCCATTACGATACTGTCCCTCCTTACATACCTCCTGTCGTGGAGAAGAGGGATGATGGGCAGACCGTGATACGGGGGAGAGGCGCCTGCGATGCCAAGGGTCAGCTGTTCTCCATGTACAATGCCTGTCTGCGGCTTGCGGAAAGGGGGGAGGAAGGGTTCGGCCTGCTTCTTCTTTACGGAGAGGAGACCGGTTCGCTCGGTGCGAAGGATTTCCGTAACAAATATCCCGGTGGAGAGTATGTCATAGTCGGAGAGCCGACGGACAACAGGATGGTCTCGGCAAGCAAGGGTACCAAGTCCTTTGCGGTGACGGTAAAAGGCAAGAGCTTCCATTCCGGCTATCCTGTCTATGGCGCAAGTGCGGTGGAGCGTTTCGTGGACATGATGAATGCGCTCAGGGCGGTGGATTTCCCGATGGATCCCATGCTCGGCGAGACCACATGGAATGTAGGCAGGCTGGCCAGCGACAATCCCCAGAACATACTGAGCGACCGCCTGACTTTCCGCATCTATTTCAGGACGACTTTCGCAAGCGACAGGATGGTGTGCGAAGTGATGGACGGATTCAAGGATGAATATATAGATGTCGAGGCGTTCGGAGGCGATACGCCTGCCGGGTACCTGACGCTGGATGGATTCGGGACCAAGACCGTGGCATTCGGAAGCGATGCTCCCCAGCTTACGAATTTCAGGCACAAGGCCCTGTGCGGGCCGGGTTCTATTCTTGTAGCGCACACTGATGGCGAATATATCCTGCTCGGCGATATGGAGCAGGCGACGGAAAATTATATCAGAATGTTTGAAGAGCTCAAAAGACGGCTCTGATGACTGTACGGCCGGGAAACCGGCAAAACGGACAAAAAATAAAACGGACTATGATAGTAATGAAATTCGGCGGCACATCTGTCGCAAACTGTGAAGCAATAACGAGGACAATATCGATTGTCGGGGACAGGCTGGCTCAGAAGCCGGTTGTAGTGGTCTCCGCACTCTCGAAGGTGACTGACCTTCTGTACAGGATTACGGACTGTGCCGGGGCAAGGGACAGGGAGGCGGCTGACGGTTACATAGATGACCTGGCTGCAAGGCATACTGAACTGGCAAAGGAACTTCTGAAAGACAGCGGCTCATGCGATGAAGCGTGTGCAAAGGTGGAGGAGATATGCCGGGAACTCAGGGACTTCGTGGGAGCCGTGTGCTCTCTCGGCGAACTGACCGACAGGAGCAGGGCGAGGATAATATCGCGCGGGGAATGGCTTTCATCCACCATTATATGCTATGCGATGAATGCGAGAGGAATTGTCACCCGTTTCGTGGA
The DNA here is from genome assembly GCA_944322715.1 of uncultured Bacteroidales bacterium. GTDB lineage: Bacteria > Bacteroidota > Bacteroidia > Bacteroidales > UBA932 > Cryptobacteroides. The sequence goes on along the minus strand of CALUPT010000018.1, from coordinate 33,544 downwards.
TGCCCGCAGAATGATCGTCACATCCGACTGCTACATGAAAGGGGAGCCGGACATGGCGGCGATTGCGGCCCGTGTGCCGGAAATCGTGGCCGAAGCGTATTCGGGCGCCGATGCCGTCATTACCCAGGGGTTCATCGCCGCTACGGCAAAAGGGGAGACCACGGTACTCGGCCGCGGAGGTTCCGACTATTCCGCATCCCTCATCGGTATGGCCCTCGATGCGGAGAGGATAGAGATCTGGACGGATGTGGATGGAGTGAGGACCGCCGACCCGAGGATTGTCCCCGATACGAAGAGCATCAGCAGGATATCGTTCGAAGAGGCCGCGGAGATGGCTCATTTCGGGGCGAAGGTGCTGCATCCGATGACCATCGAGCCGGCGGTGATGAAGAACATCCCTGTCTATGTGCTCAATTCCATGAATCCGGCCGGGGAAGGGACTGCAATACTTCAGAGCGACAGGATAGAGGATGGGGTGAAGTCTGTGTCCTACAAGGAGAATATCCTGCTGCTCAACATATTCTCGACCAAGATGATCAACGTGTCGGGTTTCCTGCAGAAGGTTTTTGCGATATTCAGCCAGTACAAGGTGTCGGTCGACCTTATCAGTACATCCGAGGCGAACATATCCCTGACAATGGATGGGAACCAGGACATAGATGAGGTAGTGAAGGCCCTGTCGGAATTCGCGGAGGTGGACGTGGACAGGGACAAGGCCCAGATATCGGTGATAGGCAAGAACATAGTGAATCTGCGCGGGCTTCTGAAGCAGACCATGGCTTCCCTGAAGGACTGCAATGTCTACATGATATCCCAGGGAGCCTCGTTCGTGAACATAAGTTTTGTCGTGGACAGGTCATCCATGAAGGATGCCGTACGTGAGGTGCATAAATATCTTTTTGAGGACAATGGCTATGAAAGCGGTGATCAGCGGATACGGTAAGATGGGCCGCATGGTCGAGAAGACCTTGCAGGAGATGGGCATAGAATGCGCCGGAAAAAGCGAGGACATCAGATCGTTCGACCCGGAAGTGGCGCATGAGTCTGTCTGTATAGATTTCACTGTCCCTGCCGCAATCAGGGAGAACTACAGGTTCCTGGCGGAGAATTTCAAGGCCGTGGTGATAGGGACCACAGGCTGGGATGACATCAGGGACGAGGTTACGGCATATTTCAGGAAATGCGGGACCACCATGGTATATGCGTCCAATTTCTCCATCGGAGTAAATATCTTCTTTGCGGTGAATGATTTCATCTCGAAGAAAATGGCTCTGACCGGAGGCTACAGCCCTTATATGGTGGAAATGCACCATTGCCACAAGCTGGATGCTCCGAGCGGGACGGCCCGGAGTCTGGCGGAGATAGTGGATGGCAATATGGGGGTGAAGACGGATATCCAGTCCGTCCGCTGCGGCGAGATTCCCGGAATACATATTGTGGGATTCGAGGGTGCGGATGACCGGATTGTGCTGAAGCATGAGGCCTTCTCCCGTGCAGGATTCGCCAGGGGTGCCGTCGAGGCCGCAATACGGGCGGACAGGCTTGAAGGGGTCTATGATTTCAAGGACATAATATTCGCTTGACTATGGGCAGGATTGACAGCAGTTTCATACTTCGGGGGTTGGGTACCGCCCTCGTGACTCCGTTCCGGGATGGGAAAGTCGATTATGAGGCTTTTGGGGCGCTGGTGGACAGGCAGGTGATGGCAGGGGTGGATTTCCTTGTGCCGCTCGGCTCTACCGGGGAGACCCCGTGTCTGGAGGATGATGAGAAGGTCGCTCTGACGGAATGTGCCGCGGCCCGTTGCGGCGGCAGGCCTGTGATGGTCGGTGTCGGGACCAACTCCCTGAAACATACGGTGCGCAACATGCGTCTTTTGGAAGACAGGGGAGCCGATATTTTCCTGGTGGTCGTACCTTATTACAACAAGCCTGTCCAGAGGGGCATTGCCGAGTATTTCAGGGCAGTGGCATCCGAGACCGACAAGCCGATAGTCCTGTATAACGTCCCGTCGAGGACAGGGGTGAACATGTGTCCGGAAACGACGCTGGAACTGGCCGGAACGGACAATATCATCGCCATCAAGGAGGCCTCGGGAGACATTCCCCAGATACGGGCCATACTGGCGGATGCTCCGGATGGTTTCACTGTGCTGAGTGGAAATGATGACCAGACGCTTGAAATAATGCAGGCCGGAGGGGCGGGGGTGATAAGCGTGGCCTCCAACATTGCCCCGCGTCTGATGTCCGGACTTGTGTCTGCCGCAGCTTCCGGAGATATGGACGGGGCGGAGTCCCTGAACGAAAGGCTGATGCCGCTGTTCAAGGCATGTTTCATCGAGAGCAATCCGATTCCGGTCAAGGCCGGTCTTGCCGCAATGGGGCTGATATGCAACGAACTGCGTCTGCCGCTCACGACCTGCGAGCCGGAGACTTACGAAAAGATGCGGGAAATCGTTTCCGCTCCGGGCATATCCTGAGCGAAGCGAATGACCTGTTATGAAAATAATGGAAATGGAAAACATGCAGCTTGACAGATTCAATGCCCTGGTCCGTGACCTCGAGTCAGGCAAGGTCAGGGTCGCAGAGAAGACAAACGGCGAATGGAAGGTGAATTCCTGGGTCAAGGAAGTGATTCTGGAAGGGTTCAGATACGGGAAACTTACCGACATGTCGCAGGGACAGTTCAGTTTCTATGACAAGGATACCATTCCGGCAAGGAAGTTCACTCCCGAGGACGGGGTAAGGATAGTTCCGGGAGGAAGCGCCGTCAGGACGGGGGCCTATCTGGCGCCATCGGTCATTGTGATGCCTCCATCTTATATCAATATAGGGGCGTACGTCGATTCGGATACGATGATAGATTCCCATGCCCTTGTAGGATCCTGTGCCCAGGTCGGGAAACACGTGCATCTGTCCGCAGCCTCACAGCTCGGGGGAGTGCTGGAGCCTGTGGGCGCGCTTCCTGTCATTATCGAGGACAATGTGTTCATAGGCGGGAACTGCGGGATATACGAGGGAACCATTGTAAAAGAGAACGCCGTCATTGCTACCGGGGTGATAATCAACTCATCCACGGCGATATACGATGCCACTAAGGGAGAATATATCCGTGCAAATGCGGCGGGTCAGATGATCGTTCCCGAGGGGGCTGTGGTTGTGGCGGGAAGCCGTCCCGTCAGCAAAGGCCCCGGCGCGGAAGCGGGAATCCATATCTATACCCCCGTCATAGTGAAATACAGGGATGCCAAGACGGCGGCATCCGTCGTTCTGGAGGACCTCCTGCGCTGACAGAATCCTGAAGAATCCGTTGCATTATGGTCATGGAGAATTACGCACATCTGTTTTCAGAAGATACAGCCTCCTTTTTCCGTTCACCCGTAAGGGACATCTTCAGGAGGGTGGATCTGAATGCCATATATTCCTTTGCCGGAGGCTATCCCTCTGCCGATACCTTCCCTCTCGGGGATTTCAGGCGGATAATGTCGGATGTAATAGACAGGACAGGGGCAAAGGCGTTCCAGTACGGGGCTACCCAGGGAGTTACGGAACTCCGTGAAGCATTGTCCGCAAGATACGGCGTCCCTGTCGGAAGGATACAGATCACCTCTTCTTCCCAACAGGGCATAGATGTCTGTACGAGGATACTTGCGGATCCCGGAGATGTCATTCTGACTTCCAGCCCTTCCTATCTCGGTGCGTTGCAGTCGTTCCGTTCCTACAGGGCGGATGTCAGGGGAGTGGAATATGATCCGGATCCGGACAGGTTTGCCGCAGCATACGCAAAGGCTGCGGAGCAGGCGGTTTCGGAGGGGAAAAGGCTGAAATTCATCTACTCCATTCCTGACTTCCAGAATCCTTCCGGGGAGACCCTGCCTTTTGGGCACCGTCTCGGACTGGCCGGAGTGGCAAGGAAGTACGGAATGCTGATAGTGGAGGATTCCCCTTACCGGGAACTGAGGTATGAAGGAGAGGATGTTCCGACCATATATTCCATTGACCCCGACATTACCATGCATCTCGGGTCGTTTTCCAAGATCATGGCTCCGGGATTCAGATTGGGTTGGATTTTCGGGCATCCGGATGTGCTGGACAAGATATATGTCTGCAAGCAGTCGCTCGACCTCTGTCCTCCGGTGTTCGACCAGTATGTGGCGGCGGAATTCATTTCCGATGGCAGTCTTGACCGCAATCTGGCCAAAAGCAAGGCTCTGTATAAGGAAAAGCGGGATGTCCTGCTCGACATGCTGGAGCGGACAATGCCGGAGGGGGTCTCGTGGACTCATCCCGATGGCGGGCTCTTTGTCTTCCTTACATTGCCTCAAGGGTTCGATTCGGTAAAATTCTACGATACGGCCCTCGATGCAGGGGTGGCATACGTGGCAGGCAGCTTTTTCCATCCGGATGGCGGAGGGCGCAATACGATGAGGCTAAATTTCTCGTTCATGTCTGCAGACCGTATCCGCGAGGGCATCAGGCTTCTGGCTTCACTGCTTTCAGATAGTCATGGTCAGGCTCTCTATCCCGCCCGGGGCGGCAGAGACAGATGATTCCATGGTTATCACGATGTGTGCTGCGATAAATTTCAAGCAAAGATGAAACTGTACAAATACCAGGGAGCAGGAAATGATTTCCTGCTTGCGGACAACAGGCAGGCGGACATTGTCCTTGCTCCGGAGCAGGTGGCTTCCCTCTGCGACCGCCGGTACGGAATCGGAGCGGATGGACTTATGCTTTTGGAGGCTTGTGCGGATGCCGATTTCAGGATGGTGTATTACAACTCGGACGGTTCCGGCGGCATGATGTGCGGCAACGGAGGGCGTTGCATAGCGGCGTTTGCCGCGGATCTCGGGATAGTACCTTCAGCGGCCGCCGCCTCTTCGGATGGCGGGGACCGTGCCGCCGGTAACGCCATCTACACTTTCGTGGCTGCCGATGGACCGCATCAGGCAGAGATAGTGAAGTCGGATGGCCTTGTCAGGAAAGTCAGGCTTCGGATGAAAGATGTCCACGGCATCACATGTTACGGCAATCCGTCTGCACAGTCTTACGTAACTGCGGATTCTCCCGACCGTCTCAACGGATATTTCCTCGATACGGGGACCAGACATTTCGTGAAGTTCGTCCGCAATCTGAAAGACTATGATGTCCGTTGGGATGGAATGGCGATAAGGAACAGCCAGGAGTTTGCTCCTGTCGGGACTAATGTCAATTTCGTCGAACCCGTCCGAGGCATCCTCAATGTAAGGACATACGAGAAGGGCGTTGAGGATGAGACCTTTGCCTGCGGTACCGGGATAACCGCGGCGGCCATTGCGACATTCCATTATCTTTCGGCCGCCCGGGATGTCCCTCATCATTTCAGGGATGCGGTAGGACGCTACAGGGATGGCAGGGTCCATGTCGATGTCATGGCTCTCAGGGATATGCTTGCAGTGGATTTCCGGCCGGTGGAGGATGGTGCAGCGGATGTGTGGCTCACCGGGCCGGCCGCATACGTTGCGGAGGTCCTTCCTGCCTCCTCGGGCAGACCGTAACCTTGCCTTTATGCATCGGACAGTGCAGTATGGTGCCTGCGATTTTGCGGGGTGGTATTTTTGTGCTATCTTCGCACGGATATAACAGAAACGAGATGAAAAGATTTTTTGTGATATTGGTTGCTGCAGCCATGGCGGCATCGTGTCTCAACGACACCTATTATGAGATTACTGTGCAGTCATACAATGATTTCGAATTCTATAACCCGATAGAACTGTTCGGTAACGACAGCATCTATGTGGAAGGCGTGTTCTCCGGCAGTGTTTCCGGCGCATACCTCGGATTTGCCAGCAGCAGGGTAGCGGAGCAGGAGAAGATGACAGGAGGCTTCGGTCTGACCATGAAAAAGGATACCCTTGTCGCTGACGGGAAAATCGTAAAGGATGGTGTAGTACAGGAAGTGGAAAAATATTCCCCGTTCCCCGGGACAGAGAACGAGTATCCGCAATATACCGCATACGGAACGAAGTCGCATCAGGGATTGAATACATGCGCGGTGTTCCTGCAGGCGGACAATGTCAGCCTGATGCCTGAGCATGATATCGTGTTTATGGAAGCCGAGTACGGGACCTGCACCCCGCAGATGTGCCGGATTATCAATACGTATGAGATGGTGCATCACATGATGTACGAGAATTCTCCGTACAGGTTCGGCAAGGGGGACTGGCTGAAGCTTGTCATCAGGGGATATCTTGATGGGGCGGAAACGGGTACCGTCGAGTATTATCTGGCCGACTTCCGGTCGGAAGACAATGACGGGACGGAGCCGGACAGCCTGCTGACCAGATGGAAGAATCTGCCACTGACCGCGCTTGGCCAGGTGGACAACATCGATTTCGAACTGGAGGCCAGCAAGACTCTGCCATCCATGACTGTATGCATGGATGACTTCCATGCATCCGTATATGTCAAAAGGTAACATCTGCCGCAACGGCACGAATAAAGGATAAGGATATGAAAAATCAGGATTACAAGAATTCGGCTCTCGATGCCCTGAAAGGCAGCTGGCCGGAGTCCATTGTCACTGCTATCGTATATTTTGCCATTGCAGCGGTATGTACGGCTCCATCTGCATTGCAGGGAAACGGCAGTGATCTCCTTTGGGTATCGCCTGTACTGTTTGTCGCTGCAAGCGGTTCGACGATCCTCCTTTCCCTGTTGTTCCTGTCCCCTCTGCAGGTGGGATATTACAATACGTTCAAGAGACTCCATCGGGAAGGGGATACGGGCCTTGTGGGGAACCTGTTCTCTCAGGGATTCGGGAACTGGGGACATATCGTACTGGGACAGCTGCTGATGGGGATATTCATTTTCCTGTGGTCTCTCCTGCTGATAGTTCCGGGCATAATCAAGGCGTATTCGTACGCAATGACTCCGTATATTCTCGTGGACAGACCGGAACTGTCCGTACGCGATGCAATCAGGCTGAGCGGCAGAATGATGTCCGGCAGGAAACTGGACCTATTCTGTCTGCATCTCAGCTTTATCGGCTGGATGCTGCTCTGCATCCTGACTCTCGGTATCGGAATACTTTTCCTTTCCCCGTACATGATGACTGCCCAGGCTGCCTTCTACCAGGATGTCAGATCCGACTATGAAATGAAAACGGCAGAAGCCGGATTATAGAAACGGACAGGATACTGTCAGAGCGACAGCAGGCCGTCCGGGATTTCCATTGTGATGGAACGGGATCCGGGGTCCGTTGAAATTATCAGATCTTCATGGAGCGGTATTGTCACCGCTCCTTTTTTTGTTTCGGCAACGATGCACGGGTTGCCCGGAATGTCCAGGAAATCCGTCACTTCCCCTACCTTTTCCCTCTGACGGGCCTGTCCCATGCCGTTTCTGTCACCTGTCCCGTTCCCTCCGTCATTGTCAGGCCTGGCATTATACAGGGTCCATCCTGTCAGAAAAGAGAGATCATCTTCGTCGGGATATTCTTCTCCGAGGCTTTCCGCTTCCGCGTAGACCGGATGCCCGGTTATTTCTTCGGCATCGGCGCCGGAGCGGATGTCCGTGAGCCTGACTATGGCCTTCGAATTGCCCCGCAAAGTGAAACTTTCAATAAAGAAAGGAACCGGAGTCCCATCCAGACGGATGAACACCGGTTCCTCAAGGTCGATATCAACGGGGTCGATGTCGCGGAATCCCATCACGACTTCACCATCGGTACCGTTGGATTTCAATACCTGGCCTATTCTGATGAGATTATGCTCCGCACGGGACATTACGCCTCCGTGTTCTCTGCCGGAGCCTCTGCGGACCCGGCCTCAGCGGCGGCAGCTTCCTGTGCAGCCTTCTCTGCAGCGGCGGCTTCTGCGGCAGCCCTTGCAGCTTCCTCAGCCTCGGCTTTCTTCTTGGCGATCGCTTCTGCCCTTGCGGCATTTACCTTTGCCTCGGCAGCTTCGGCAGTCTTTGCCTTTTCTGCGGCTTCCTTGCTGAGACCGGCCTTCTTGGCTTCGATCTTGGCATCCCTTTCGGCCTTCCATGCGTTGAACTTCTGGTCTGCCTGCTCCTGTGTGAGGGCACCCTTCGCTACTCCGCCCTGGAGATGCTTGCGGAGGAGTACACCCTCGTATGAAAGGATACGGCGTGTAACCAGAGTCATCTGTGCTCCTACATTGAGCCATGCAAGGGCTCTTTCTGCGTTGAGCACGATAGTTGCAGGATTGGTGTTCGGGTTGTAGGAACCCAGCTGCTCGATAAAGCGGCCATCGCGAGGTGCGCGAGTGTCGGCCACGACAATGTGGAAGAATGCGAAATTCTTCTTTCCGTGGCGCTGAAGACGGATTTTAACAGCCATTGTGAATCTGTTTTAATAAAAATTAATAAATTTACCTGTCTTTTCCTACCCGAGGAAAAGCGCGCAAAGATACGGAAAATATTTTACAAACAGGATATTTTTCCGGAAAAAGATTCTTAAACAGAGCATTATGAGACGTATTTTGTTTTCTGCGGCATTGTTTTTCGCGGTCTTGTCTGCCTTGCCCGTATCCGGACAGCAGTCTCTCAATTCTCAGGCGGACAATATAGTAGGCTTGTATTATGTTTCGTATGATGGGGAGGAGAGCAAGGTGAGGTTCACAAAGGAGGCGGATGGGACATACAGGGCACAGACCGTCTGGGTGAAAGACTGCAGGGATGCCGACGGCAATGTCAGGAGGGATGAGAAGAATCCGGACAAGAGACTGAGGAATGTCCCGTGCGACAGTATCGTCCTTATAACCGGACTGGAATACAACAAGGCGAAGCATCGCTGGGATGGCGGCAAGGTATATGATCCGACGAGGGGTATCAGGGCCAATGCGACATGCTTTTTCGGAGAAGACGGCAGGTTCAGGCTAAAAGGGTCTCTTCTGGGTTTTTCGCAGACCGTCATTTGGGAAAAGATCGAATAGCGGGTGCCTCCGGTGGCAATGCGGCGGAATCCGGTCCGGGAAAATGTATCAAAAAGTCAAAAAATTTTTGTGAAAATATTTTTAATGTCTATCTTTGCAGTCCCGATTCAAGCGGATGTGGCGAAATGGTAGACGCGCCACTTTGAGGGGGTGGTGGGAGTTTTCCTGTGCGAGTTCGAGTCTCGCCATCCGCACACGGCGACAGAGACCGGTTTTTCCGGTCTCTGTCTTTCTTTTTACGGGACCGGATATTTTCTTTTTTGTCTTTTATGTCGCCGAAAAGGTTGTCTGTACCGATTTTCTGCGTATTTTTGAAGTCTGGTTAGTTGTATGCCCGTACAGGGCTTTGAAAGGATTGTATATGAAAAAGGAAGAAATTGTCGGCAGGATGAGTGAGACTGCAAGGAAAGTCAAGGATACGGGCTTGAAGACGGGAGATGCCCTGAAGACCTTGAAATGGTGGCACTGGCTCATTGTGGCAGTGGTGCTGGCCGCATGTGCGGTGACGGTGGTGCTGCTGACCAGGGAGCGTCCTGTCGCACCGGTACCCCCGATTGTGGAGACCCGGATGGTGACTCTGAGGGATGTGGAGATCTACGGGGAATATCCGGGAAGTATCCGCGCCCAGCTTTTCGTCGAGGTCCGTGCCCGTGTGGAGGGCTATCTGGAGAAAATGCTCTTCGAAGAGGGGTCGTATGTAAAGAAGGACCAGGTGCTGTTCATAATAGACCCGAGCCAGTATGAGGCCAAGGTCGAGAAGGCGAAGTCCCTGCTGCAGAAGAACAGGGCCCTTGCCCTCAAGGCGGAAAGGGATCTGGACAGGATCCGTCCTCTGTATGACCAGAAAGCCGCCAGCCAGCTGGATATGGACAATGCGGTCGCATCGTATGAGAGTGCGGTGGCGGATGTCGGGATGAGCGAGGCTGATCTGAAACAGGATGAACTCGCATTGAGCTATACTACCGTCCGTTCTCCGATAAGCGGATATGTCAGCGAAAGCAATGTGGATATAGGGACCCTTGTAGGTCCCGGGTCGCAGTCTCTTCTGACAACCGTGGTCAAGAGCGATACCGTGCTGGTGGAGTTCAAGATGACCGATCTCGACTATCAGAGGAGCAAGTCCACCAATGTCAATATAGGCCAGTCCGACTCGACAGGGAAATTCGACCCTTACGTGACCATTACCCTTGCGGACAAGTCGGTATACAAGTACAAGGGATATGTGGATTTCGCAGACCCCCAGGTCGACTCGAAGACCGGGACTTTCCTCGTGAGGGCGGAAATGCCGAATCCTGACAGGGAGCTTCTGCCGGGACAGTTCACCAATGTCACCATGCTGCTCAACGTGCTTGAAAACGCCGTGGTGGTACCTACAAAGGCGATAGTCATAGAGAAGAGCGCAGCATATATATGGGTGCTGCGTCCGGATGGCATCGCCGAAAAGCGTTTCATCGAACTCGGGCCTGAAAGCGGGAACGATACTGTCGTGGAGAGGGGATTGCGTCCGGGAGAAAGCATTGTCGTGGAAGGGTATCACAAGCTTACCCACGGCATGCCGGCCCGCAGCGCATATTGATATTGATTGACAATAATATGAAATCTGATTTTTTTATAGACAGACCGGTATTCTCGGCGGTAATTTCAGCACTGATAGTCATTGTGGGCATTATCGGTCTGGTCCAGCTTCCTGTGGACCAGTATCCGCAGATAGTCCCGCCCGTGGTGACTGTCTCCGCGTCTTATCCGGGGGCGAGCGCCACGGCGGTCGCACAGGCGGTGGCCACTCCGATAGAGCAGGAACTGAACGGTACTCCGGGCATGCTGTATATGGAGTCCACCAACTCCAATTCGGGAAGTTTTTCAGCCACGTTGACTTTCGACATATCTACCAATCCGGACATAGCAGCCGTGGAGGTACAGAACAGGGTTAAGGAGGCGGAGGCGCGTCTCCCTGCCGAAGTGGTGCAGAACGGGATTTCCGTCCAGAAACAGGCATCGAGCCGGCTGATGACCGTCACCATCCTGTCCGATGACGAGAAGTTCGATGAGATATATCTGAGCAACTTCGCCACGCTGAACGTGCTGGACATGCTCCGCAGGGTGCCCGGCGTAGGCCGTGTGTCCAATGTCGGCAGCCGTTACTATGCCATGCAGATATGGGTGCAGCCGGACAAGCTCGCGTCCCTCGGGCTGACCGTGCAGGACCTGCAGAAGGCCCTGCGGGATCAGAACAGGGAATCTGCGGCCGGTGTGCTCGGGCAGCAGCCTATAGATGGAGTGGATATCTCTGTCCCGATCACGGCTACAGGCCGTCTGTCTTCGGTCAGCGAGTTCGAGAACATAGTCATCAGGGCGAGCGATGACGGGGCCATCATAAGGCTGAAGGATGTGGCAAGGGTGTCTCTCGAAGCGCAGTCCTACAATACCGAGAGCGGTATCAACGGAGGCAATGCCGCGGTGATGAATGTCTACATGCTTCCAGGGGCCAATGCAATGGAGGTGGCGGAAAACGTCAGGACAACAATGGAGGAGATAGCCGCCGGGTTCCCGGAGGGGATATCCTACAATATCCCTTTCGACATGACCACGTATATATCCGAATCCATACACCATGTCTACAGGACGCTTTTCGAGGCGCTGCTGCTGGTGATTCTGGTGGTCTTCCTGTCCCTGCAGAGCTGGAGGGCGACCTTGATCCCGGCGATAGCGGTCCCGATATCCCTGATAGGGACGTTCGGAGTCATGCTTGTGTTCGGGTTCTCCCTGAATATGATGACTCTGCTCGGGCTCATCCTTGCGATAGGTATCGTGGTGGATGATGCCATAGTGGTCGTGGAGAATGTGGACAGGATAATGACCGAGGAACACCTGTCTCCGTACGAGGCGACGAAGAAGGCGATGAGCGGGATCGGGGGAGCGCTTGTGGCGATGTCCCTGGTGCTGTGCGCCGTGTTTGTGCCGGTGAGCTTCCTCTCGGGAATCACAGGGCAGCTTTTCCGCCAGTTCACTATCACTATCGCCGTGTCTGTGATCATTTCCACGATAGTGGCCCTGACCCTCAGTCCTGTGATGTGCTCCAAATTCCTCAAGCCTCATATAGAGGGAGAGAAAAAGAACATAATCTTCCGTAAGATAAACGAAGGTCTGGCTGCCGGCAATTCTTTCTATGCCCGTATGGTACGGGCAAGCCTGAGGCATCTTCCACGTATGTTCGCCATCTTCGGAGTGGCCTGTATAGGTATATGGGTGATGTCGCAGCTTGTACCTCAGAGCTTCATGCCTCAGGAGGACCAGGGGTATTTCACGGTGGAGCTTGAACTTCCTGTCGGGGCTACGCTTGAAAGGACCAGGGTGGTCACGGCCAGGGCTATGGATTTCCTGATGCGGCAGCCGGATGTCGAATATGCGCTCGATGTCTCCGGATCCAGCCCTCGTATCGGGACGAACCAGTCCAACAGCTATATCACGGTCATAATGAAACCGTGGAAAGAGAGGAAGGAGAGGAATATCAACAGGACGATGCAGATGGTCAGGGACAGCCTGTCCATCTATCCTGAAAGCAAGGTGTATATCAGCACTCCTGCCGTCATTCCGGGACTCGGTACCTCGGGAGGTTTCTCGATGGTGCTCGAGGCCAAGGGCGACTGTTCGTACGCCCAGCTGCAGGCGGCGACTGACACGCTTCTCTACTATGCTTCGCAGAGGAAGGAGCTTACAGGTCTCTCCACTGGCATGCAGAAGGATATCCCGCAGCTCTATTTCGATGCGGACAGGGACAAGACCCAGCTGCTCGGTGTGCCGCTGTCGGATGTCTTCTCTACATTGAAAGCCTTTACCGGTTCGGTGTATATCAATGACTTCAATATGTTCAACAGGGTCTACAGGGTATATCTGCAGGCCGATGCCCCGTACAGGGGGGACCGGTCAGACCTGAACCTGTTCTATGTGAGAAGCTCCAGCGGATCGATGGTGCCTGTGTCGGCTCTCGGGACCACGTCCTACACGACCGGCCCAGGAACGATCAGGAGGTTCAATATGTATTATGCCGCTACCATCAACGGCGAGGCTGCCCACGGGGTCAGCTCGGGACAGGCAATGGATATTCTTGAAGAGATTGTAGATGAGCATCTTCCGTCCAATGTCGGAGTGGAGTGGAGCGGACTTTCGTATCAGGAGAAAAAGGAGAGCGGGCAGACGGGACTGGTGCTCGGGCTTTGCCTGCTGTTCGTGTTCCTGTTCCTTGCCGCCCAGTATGAGAGCTGGTCAGTGCCGATAGCCGTGATACTGTCTCTCCCCATAGCCATTGCGGGGGCATATCTCGGGATACTTGTGCTGGGTTATGAAAGCAACATCTATTTCCAGATAGGTCTCGTGATGCTGGTAGGGCTTGTGGCCAAGAACGCGATTCTGATCGTGGAGTTCGCAAAGGAGGAAGTCGAGAAGGGACGGTCTGTGGAGGAGGCGGCCGTAGTGGCTGCACAGCTGCGTTTCAGACCGATCGTGATGACATCCCTCGCATTCATACTCGGTATGCTTCCTCTCGTGTTCGCTACAGGTCCAGGATCGGCCAGCCGTCAGGATATCGGTACGGGAGTGTTCTTCGGAATGCTTGTGGCCATTACGGCAGGTATCGTATTTGTCCCGTTCTTCTTTGTATGGATATACAGGCTGAGGGCGAAATTCGGCAGGAAGTCTCCGGAAAAGGGAGGAAATGCCCGGCAGATATCTTCCGCGGAATCCTCGGGCGGATTGGACGGCGGCTCCGGGAAGGTGTTGGCGACAGTCGCCGCAGTCGTGCTCGGCGGGTTTGCCGTATCATGCTCCCCTGCAAAATACTGTGCGGAGCCGGAACTGGACATGCCGGAGGAATTCGATATGGAGCTGCCGGCGGATTCTCTGACCGTGGCGGACATGGAGTGGTGGAAAATCTATCCCGACACCCTGCTGCAGAAACTGATACGGCAGGCCCTTGAATACAACAAGGACATGCTTGCCGCCGCAGAGAGGGTCAGGGAATTGGAATACCGCTACAGGATCCAGCGGGCCGACCTCTGGCCATCCTTTAACATCAATGCCGCGGCGGATGATGAGTACAACAATTACGGAGGGGCGGACCCTTCGCATGATCCGGAGATAGGATCGAAGGCATCCCTGACATGGGAGATAGACCTGTGGGGTCATCTGCGCTGGGCCGGCAGGGCGAGAATGGCGGAATACCTGGCAAGTGTCGAGGCGCAGAGGGCGTTGAGAATGACCCTCATAGCGGATGTCGCTACGGCATATTTCGAACTGATGGCTTTGGACAACGAGCTGGAGATTGTCCGCAGTACACTGACTACAAGACGGGAAGGCGTCACGCAGGCCAAACTGAGGCTTGACGGCGGTCTTACGGATGAGATTCCGTACCAGCAGGCTCTTGTGGAACTTGCGACGACGGAGGCCCTTGTGCCGGATATAGAGCGGCAGGTGGCCCTGAAGGAGAGCGAGATAGCCTTCCTGGCCGGCTCGTATCCGACCGCAATAGAACGGTCGAAGACTTCGGATGAACTTTCATACAGGGAAGAAGTGCCGATCGGGGTTCCATCCGACCTGTTGTGGAGAAGGCCTGACATAAGACAGGCGGAGCAGGAACTGAAGGCGGCAGAGGCGGAAGTCGGAGTCGCCGGCGCGCAGCGGTTCCCGACTCTGACAATCGGTCTGCAGGGAGGTCTTGAAAGCGATTCTTTCCTTGATGTGCTCAAGTCTCCTTTCTATTATGCCGTTGCATCTGTCGCCGCCCCCGTATTCCATTTCGGCAAGAGGAAAGCCGCATTCAAGGCTGCCATTGCGGAGTATGAACAGGCTCGGATAGAATATGAAAAGACCGTGATGCAGGCTTTCAGGGAAGTCCATGATGCCGCTGTTACATACAGGTCGGCCCAGAAGAATACCGATGCGAAGTACGACCTGTTGCAGGCCGCCCTCAAATATGTGGATCTCACCAATATCCAGTATATAAACGGTGCCATAAGGTATCTGGATCTTCTGGATGCAAACAGGGTCTATCTCGATGCTCAGGTGGAGTACAGCAATGCCGTGATGGACGAGTACATAGCCGTGGTCAATATCTATAAGGCCCTCGGCGGCGGCTGGCAGACAGAAGGGCAGGCGGCCGGCGATGCGGCCGGAGGAGAATGATGTTTCCGGACAAAATGATATTTCTATACGGGACTGAATATGTATATAGGACTGATATCCGATACGCACGGGACATTCGATGAACCCCTGATGAAATTTCTGGAGCCGGTCGATGAGATATGGCACGCCGGGGATTTCGGTACGCTTGAAACGGCCGGGAAGATTGCCGGATTCAAGCCTCTCAAAGGAGTCTTCGGCAATTGCGACGGACAGGAACTCAGGTTCGGTTATCCGCAGTTCCAGGTGTTCGGCTGCGGTGGGATGAAGGTGCTGATGACGCATATAGGCGGATATCCCGGGCATTATGACCGCAGGGCGCTTGCCATGATACGGGAATACGGCCCTGACATATTCGTATGCGGCCATTCGCATATACTCAGGGTGATGAACGATGCGAAAAGAGGCTTCATGGTCATGAATCCGGGAGCGGCTGGCCAGTACGGTTTCCATACGGAGAGGACCGCCCTCAGGTTCCATATCGATGATGGCAGGATACATGACATGGAAGTCTGGAAACTCGGAAAGAAACTTGCAGCGCTTTGACGGCGGGCAGTGGAGACATATCTTTCGGTTAGAAAAAGACAATGCTATGGCAAACAAGGTGAAGACCGTGTGGTTCTGTACATCGTGCGGAAACGAGAGTCCGAAATGGATGGGAAAGTGTCCTGCGTGCGGGGAATGGAATACTATGGTAGAGGAGACCGTGGCGACAGGGAAGAAGTCATCCGTACGGGATCAGCAGGTCCCCGGTACGGGAAGCAGGCCGGTTCCGTTGGCCGCGATAGACTCTTCCGTGGAAAACCGCCGTTCGCTGAATAATGCCGAACTCGACAGGGTGCTGGGAGGCGGCATAGTGGAAGGCTCTTTGGTGCTTGTCGGCGGAGAACCGGGCATCGGCAAGTCCACCCTCTCCCTGCAGATACCTCTTGCGTGTCCAGGGATGAAGACTCTCTATGTGACAGGGGAGGAAAGTACGAGGCAGGTCAAGCTCAGGGCGGCAAGGATAGGGGGAGATGACAGCAACTGTCTGATATATAGCGAGACGCTGATGGAGAACATCATAGCGGAGGCAAGGAACATAATGCCGGATCTGATGGTGGTGGATTCCGTCCAGACCATGTATTCGCAGAACGTGGAGTCTTCGCCCGGTTCCGTTTCGCAGATAAAGGAGACCGCAGCCCAGCTGCTGCGGTTTGCAAAGGAGACCGGGGTGCCTGTCATCCTTATCGGCCATATCACCAAGGAGGGGAGCATAGCGGGGCCGAAGATTCTGGAACATATCGTGGATGTCGTGCTGCAGTTCGAAGGGGACAACAGGGGAGCATACAGGCTTCTGAGGAGTATCAAGAACCGTTTCGGCTCCACTTCGGAACTCGCCGTATTCGAAATGACCGGCAAAGGGCTCAGGGAGGTGAGCAACCCATCCGAAATGCTGATTCCGATGCACGGGGAGAACCTGAGCGGAGTTGCGGTAGGGGCCATGCTCGATGGGACAAGGCCTTTTCTCATAGAAGTGCAGTCTCTCGTGAGTACGGCGGCCTACGGGACTCCCCAGCGCTCGGCTACGGGCTTCGATGTGCGGAGGCTGAACATGCTGCTTGCAGTGCTCGAGAAGAGGGCGGGATTCAAGTTGGGAGTGAAGGATGTGTTCCTGAACATGGCAGGCGGACTGAGGGTGGCTGACCCCGCATGTGATCTGGCGGTGATCTGTGCCGTCCTTTCCTCCAATTTCGATTTTGCGATACCGTCCGATATATGCTTTGCGGCGGAAGTCGGATTGAGCGGTGAGATACGCCCTGTGGCGCAGACGGACAGAAGGACGCTGGAGGCCCGGAGGCTCGGGTTCAGGAAGATCTATGTGTCATCGTTCGGTGCAGCCGATAACATGCCCGGAGGGATAGAGGTGGTCAGGGTGGCGGATGTCCCAGCTCTCTGCCGTTCCCTTTTCAAGGGGTGATGGCTTCATGGGTTGACGGCAAGGGCCTCGATTATCCTGAAAAGATGGTTCTGGACCCTGTGCAGGGGAGCCGTGAATCCGTTGACCATCAGGGAGAATATCACTGCATCTTCCTTCGCCCCGGTGACCGGTGTAATGTAGCCCGAAAAACAGCGCACCCCTCCCATCGAGCCGCTCTTCATTCTGATCCTTTGTCTGGTTTCTGCAGGCACGGTTGTCATATAATATTCTAAGGTGCCTTCTCCTCCCGGATACGGCAGGGACCCGAAGAAATCTTCGAAGGCCGGCGAGACCATCATCCTTTCCAGAAGCGTGCAGATAAAACCCGCATCCAGCAGGTCTTCCCTTGACAGTCCGCTTCCGTCCCGTATCCGGAGCCGGCGGTCTCCCGCCCCGATTTCTTCAAGCAGCCCTCTGACGGCGACTGCGGCGGAATCGTAGCATCCGTTGCCGCAGTATTCCTTGCCGAGCGTCTTGAACAGGGTCTCTGCATAGAGATTGTTGCTGTCCGTATTCGTCACTCTGGCGATTTCCGCAAGGGTTGGGGACAATGTGCCGCCGAGAATCTTCAGACTGTCCTGTGCGGCGGGAGCCCAGTCTCCGTATCCCTGTAATCCCGCATGCCGTCCGGTCCCGTCCGTTTCGTTCATGCCGTTCCGGACAGGGGAATTCCTGTCGGGACGGAATACCGGACCGAGGTCCGCCGGCCCTCCGGTGCATTCCATGCCGCATTCTGACAGATATTTCGTGAAGTACCACGCCAGCGTGTATTCAGGGAACTTGTTTGCCGCGGATTCCGTCTTAGGTTTGCGGTCCACGGCGAATGTCCCTCTCATTTCCCCGACCGGGGCGAATCCGCCCGGGTAGAAATAGAGAGTGTTGCCCGTGCCGGCCTTTCCGGTCACTGCGGAATTCATTATTTCCATCCAGGGGGATTCCGGGTAGTCGGATTTTATGCAGACAGGATCGCCTGGTGCGGCCCCGGCTGACACCTTGAAATCCTGCACGTTCTCATAGAAGTTCAGTCCGCTCGCTCCCGTCCCGTAATATGTCCCCGCATCGCACAGTTCCCATGTCGGATGCTCATCCATTCCGGAGAAGAATCTCCCATCGCCGATGATGCAGCCGTGTATCCTTGAAATGCCGGCCTGCCGCAGCAGCCTTTCCCACTGTGCGAACAGGGTGTCCGTCGGGATCGCTATCCTGTTGCGGGATCCCAGTGTGGGGTCACCTCCTCCGATGATATAGAGGTCTCCCTCCAGTATCCCATCCGATATCGTCCCGCAATAGCCGATTCGCGTCTCGTATCTGTAGTCTCCTCCGAGAGAATGCAGGGCGAGGGCAGTCGTGACCAGTTTCATGTTCGAGGCCGGTATCAGCATCCTGCCGCTGTCGTGGCACAGGAGGGTGTCTCCGGCTCCGTTTATGGCAAGCATGCTGACGCTGGCTCCTTCGAAGTCCCTGCTTTTCAGCGCCTCCTCCATGATATGTCCGGCCGTTGCCGTATGTCCGTTCGTGGCGGCTGCCGCTTCTGCCTTCCCGGCCGGCATGACGTATATGAGCAGGCATGTGACTGCCAGCGTTGCCGTATGTTTCATTGTATGTTTCCGAGTGTCCATATCCTGATATCGTCCTTTCAGAAAATATTCCCAAAAATATCCATAAAATTCATATTGTCAAAACCGCTTAATTTTATAACTTTGTAAGGATTGTGCGGATATTTCCGTAATATGGAAGGAAATTTTGTAAAAAAACACAATATATGAAAAGAGTATTGGTATCGGGCGGTGCCGGGTATATCGGCAGCCATGTGACTGTAGAACTCATCAATGCCGGTTATGATGTGGTCGTGGCCGACAATATGTCCAACTGCGACCTTACCTGCTTTGAGGGTGTGAAGAAGATCACCGGCAGGGATGACATTCCGTTCATTGAAATGGACTGCTGCGATGATGCGGCAGTGGCGGATCTTTTCTCGAAGTACAGGATAGATGCGGTGATTCATTTTGCCGCTTTCAAGGCTGTCGGGGAATCCGTGGCAGAGCCTGTAAAATATTACAGGAACAATCTGGATTCTTTCCTCAACATCCTCGAGGCCGCAAAGACCCACGGAGGCTGCAATGTCCTGTTCTCATCTTCAGCCACCGTGTACGGCGAGACGGACAAGCTGCCTGTCACAGAGGAGTCTCCGCGCCAGCCTGCCACCTCTCCGTACGGCAACACCAAGCAGATATGCGAGGATATCCTCAGGGATGTGGTCAAGGCGGCTGCCGGCTACGATGCCATGGAACCGGGTGCGGACAGGAAAGGCGTGGTCAAGGGCATAGCACTCCGCTATTTCAACCCTATCGGAGCGCATCCGTCTGCCCTTATAGGGGAACTTCCTCGCGGTGTGCCTAACAACCTTGTCCCATACATTACCCAGACTGCAATCGGCAAGAGGGAGTGCCTGAGCATTTTCGGCAATGACTATCCTACGCCTGACGGTACCTGTCTGAGGGACTATATCGATGTGGTCGACCTCGCGAAGGCGCATGTGGCCGCAGTCGGAAGGATGCTCGATGGGAAGATGGAGGAAAGCTATGAGATATTCAACATAGGTACCGGCCGTCCCGTATCCGTGCTTGAACTTGTCAATGCGTTCGAGAAGGTGAACGGTCTGAAACTCAACTACAGGTTCGCTCCACGAAGGGCAGGTGACACTACTGCGATATGGGCTGATCCGATGAGGGCCAACAGGGAACTCGGCTGGAAGGCGGAGCGCACCCTGGAGGAGACTCTGGCCTCTGCATGGGCCTGGGAGAAGCATATCGCCGGAAAATAAAGTGCCCCGGACGGGGGTCGAACCCGTACGGACATTGCTGTCCAAGGGATTTTAAGTCCCTCTTGTCTACCGATTCCAACACCAGGGCAAGACGAAATGCAAAGATAATCTAAAAATTTCAGATATGGAAGATAAACTTATGCAGAACCCCTATTATGTCAAGGCATTGGAGTTCATTAAAGACACTGATCTCAATTCCCTTGAGAACGGCCGGCATGTCATTGACGGTGACAATCTCTATGTCAATATAGTAGACAGCGACATGAAGTCCCTTGGCCAGGCACGCCTTGAGGTACATGACAGGTATATCGATATCCAGGTCCCTCTTTCAAAGCCTGAGACATTCGGCGTGACTCCCCGCAGCGAGTGCAGGGAGCCTGACGGGGAGATGAATACGGAAAAGGACATCCTTTTCTACAAGGATCCTGTCGGAGTGACCATTACGGCAAAGCCGGGAGAGGTCATCACTTTCGATACGGATACTGCCCATGCCCCTCTGATCGGAGAGGGGAAGATCCACAAGGCCATATTCAAGGTCCGTGCGGTGAAATGATGCGACCGGAGCACGCAGCCTGTCGGGGCATCGTCTCACCAGCATACTGCGGATGACAGTCCGAGCAGGAATGAATTCACGAAGGGCTTTTGCCGCGAGAAACTGAATGTCTCGTATCCGGCGAAAGCCTTTATTCTGAAATTCTCCCCGGCCCGCAGGGCGACTGCGGCTTCGCCTGCCGCATCGATCCCGTTCCCGAGCACGTGCCATGCATATCCCAGCATTATCTTCAGGTTGAATTCGATGACTCGTGGCAGGGGATAGACCCAGTAGCCTCCTGCAAGGACATTGTACATGTTCATCGATGACATTCCATGTCCGCTGCCGGCATCCTGTTCCCCGTAATCTGCGCCCCCCCTGAATGTCAGTTCATTGATGCTGCTCCTTATCGCCACTCCTGTCCCGGGTATCAGCGGTATGAGGATGTCCGCTCCGGAAGAGCTGCCCCGGAACGGAAGAAGTCCGGATGCCCTGTCGGCCGCATTCCCGAGTATGAAACGTCTTGCGAAGAACAGCCCGGCCTCATAATACCGATGCCCGGGATCATATCCGAACATGTCCGGGGTCACGTATCCATCGGCGATATGTCTGTCCTTGAAGATAAGGTCGGCAAGGAAATATCCGAGGTGGACGGAGGCTGTTCCAATGGCGGCTCCCGCCATGACATCTGTCAGGTGATGCCTGTCGTTCAACACTCTGGACACTCCCGTGAAGGCGGCAAGCGTGTACCCTCCGATGCTGAACCATGGACTTCTCCAACCGTATTCCTTATGGAGCATGGCCGCTGTCATGAATGCGGTGGCCGTGTGTCCGGATGGGAACGAGTTTCTGGATGTCCCATCCGGTCTCGGCCGGCGGACAGTGTATTTCAGTCCGTTCACCATTCCTGCCATCAAGGCTCCGGAGAAGGCATCCGATACCAGCATTCTTCCCCATGATGATCTGCCCTCGTATCCGAATGCCTTCAATCCTACCATCACGGCGGCCGGGACATACTGTGTATAGTCATCCGCATGGTATCTCATGCCTGGGTTGATATTGTGCCGGAGCATCTTTATGTCACTGTCGAATCCCGGGGAATATCCAGGAAACACTGCCGTGTTCTGTGCTCCTGTCATGCGGCAGGCCAGCATGCAGATCAGAAACAGGATGGCTATGGAGTAAAATTTTTGCATTCCGGAAAGATTCAGAGAGCAAAAATATGCGATTCCCCGGAAGAAAAGAACGATTTGTCGGATAAATTTTCATATTTCCATGCAAGATTTCCTTTTTGTGTGATTTAATATTCCGGTTATTTATATGTAGTGGGTATCATGAACAGGTTATTCTATATTCTTTTGTGTTTATCCGTACTGGCATCGTGCAGCAAATATGGCGTCGAGCCATCTCCATACAGTCAGGAAGACATGGATTTCAATGCGCGGATACAGCATTATATGGAGTCATCCTTTACATCGGAAATTACCGGAGTCGCAGTCGGCGAAGACAATGTCACCATATCCGGGCATTACCGCGGGCAGGGCTCCTTCCACATAGCCGAAATCCCGCCATATACGGATCTTCTCGGGACAGATGCCCCTCTGACGACGGTACCGCAGTCATCTCCGGCAATGGATGTACGCTCATCCGCGGCAGGAAAGGATTTCACTTTGACACTCGACAGGAAAGTGACGGCGGATGGCGGTATTTCCTATGACCGGCTTCTGTCCAAATGGGCAATCTTCGAATCCGGGGAAAACGGAAGTCATCTCGTCTCCGCGGCGCATTATGCAGACGAAGTGCCCCTGAAAAGAAACCTGTCTCCCGTACCTCTGAAAAACAAGAAAGGTATCGGAGGGGTATCGGACAATGCTTTCGTCTCGGATTTCGATGACCTTGATGTGGGCAGTGCGACGTTGAACATGTATGTTACGGGATTTACATATCTCACGCCCGTACCGGGCACCATTGCCCATGAATATGGAGGTCGGACATATTATTTCGATGAAAATTATCTGAAGACGAACCTTGATGCCGTCCTTTTGAAGGCCGGGAAACGCAACATGGCCGTAGCTGCCATCCTTCTTGTCCAGCAGGCATCTGCGGCCGCTGACAGACAGCTCGGGGACCTTCTTATGAATGATGGCTGCAGCGGAGGGAACCTGACTCTCCCGGACATGACATCCGCAGAGGCGGTCAACTGTTTTGCCGCCATCGTGGATTTCCTTGCCGACAGATATACGAGGGAAGATGGAAAGTACGGGCGGATAGCGCACTGGATAGTGATGAACGAAGTGGATATCGCCTCGTCATGGGCCAATATAGGGACGCGTCCGGAACTCGTGTTCACGGACTATTACATAAGGATATTGAGACTTGTCAACAATATAGTGAGACAATACGATGATACGGCGGAGACATTCGTGTCGATGAGCCATTCCTGGACAGGGTTGTCAGGGGATTATCCTGCTCTGTCCATGCTGAATACCATCAACAGGATGGGGAAGATGGAAGGAGACTACAGATGGGCTCTGGCATATCACAGCTATGCGGGAGACCTTCTGAATCCGCGCTGCTGGGAATGCCCGTGGTCCACATTCTCGATGGATACGCATTTCGTCACGTTCAGGAACCTCGAGGTGCTGGACAAATGGATATACATGCCGGAGAACATGTATCTCGGAAAGCACAAAAGATCCGTATGGCTTTCCGAAGCCGGTCTGAATTCGAGGTCGTATTCTGAACATGACCTGCAGGAACAGGCTGCGGGCTGGGCATACGCCTGGAAGAAGATAAACGCCCTCGACGGAATAGACGGAATCCAGTGGCACAACTGGTTCGACAATGTCGGGGATGGGAGCGGAGCTCTTTTGGGACTGAGGAAATACAATGACAGCGAGCATGGAGGAGAGGCCAAACCCGTATGGTATCTGTATCAGGTATCCGGGACCGGAAACGAGGACCGGGCATTCAACCCGTACCTCGAAGTCATAGGAATACCGGACTGGAACATCATCCAGACCGTGCAGTAGGCTGATGTCAGACGGACTGATTCCGGTTGTTAAAAGAAAGACATTGATTGGCAATATGATACAAATTAATAAATTCATTGACGTTGATTATGTTTGTTAAAAGACAGATTATGGAGAAAAAGATGAGACTGACCGGGATATCCGGTGCGGCTGCCATTGCATTGTCTGCGGCAGCCGGATGCGATGTCATGGATGACGGGCCGACAAGAGCCCCGGGAATACCGGAAACGGAGGCGCAGCCGATAGAACTTAAAATCGATGTTTCCCAGAAAGGTCATGTCGGAAACATGTACATGGAAGAAGATGGCAGCTATACCATCATCCTTCCGGACAATTCCGACCCTTATGTCTATATGCTTCCGATAGAGGAGGAGCTGGATCCGGAAAATACCGTGCTTGCCTTTGAATACATGGCAGAGGATCCGATAGACAAGATGGAAGTATTTTTCTGGAATGCCGCGACCAAGTATGATGCGGCATACGCGACATTCATTGCCGGAGCGGATGAAGCATCCGAATGGACCCCGTATTCGGCAAGGCTGAAAAACCATATCGAAAAATTCTACTGGGGAAATGCAGAGGACTATCTCAGGCTCGATCTCGGGGAAACCAACCGCAACGGCAGCACACTGCGCATGAGAAACATTGTCCTGCGCCCGATGAATGAGGCGGAACAGGCTGCCCAGGATGCTGAAGATGCCCTTGCCGGAGACAAGCTCGCGTATGCACAGGGTATCGAAGATTATCTCGACGGCACCTATCCTTGTTCAATCACTGGAGTGGAGGTGACAGCGGACAGGATAACCGTTACCGGGACATATACGGGAGATGGAAAATTCTTCCTTGCGGACATTCCTCCGTTCGTGGACATGCACATCGTGGGGAAAGTGGATGCCTGCTACAGGACCGCGCTCGACAACCCGTCATTCACCGTGACCCTCGACAGATATGTCTCATATTCGAATGTGCAATATGACCGTCTGCTGTCCAAATGGGCAGTCTTCAGGGAAGATGCGGAGAAAGATGTGCCTGTCTCCCATGCAAGATACGCAGATCCGGACAGGATCGCGACAATCGGGACTCCGCTTGAAAGGATAGTCCCGGCAAACAAGAAGGGACTCGGAGGACTGGTTCCGCACGGAGACCTGCTTGATAAGGAAATACAGGACCTGGGGCTCACCAGCGGAACGATAAACATTCTTCCTACGATATTCATGGGGCTTTCACAGACAGCGACGCTGACGACTCCTTACGAATATCTCGGCAGGACATATTATATCGATGAGAATTACCTCAGCCTCAATATCGATGCCGCTCTCAAGGTCGCAAGCCGCCACGGAATGTCGGTGGCCGGCATAATTCTCATCCAGAAAGCTGCGGAATGCGCCGACCCGGCATTCGGAGAACTTGTGCAGCATCCGGATTTCGACAACGGGGTGTATACCATGCCGGACATGACATCTGCGGAATCCCTGCATGCGTATGCCGCCATGATAAGTTTCCTGTGCGAAAGGTACAGCAAGGAAGACATGAGAATCTCACACTGGATTGTCCACAATGAGATAGATGGAGGAGTGCACTGGACCAACATGGGGACCGATATTCCGGCAGCTACGTATATGGACACTTATCTGAAATCGATAAGGACCGTATATAACATAATGTGTCAGTACGATCCGAATGCGGAGGCTTTCGTGTCCCTTGCTCACGGCTGGACAAAATCTGCAGGAGGCGGCTGGTATTCCGTAACGGATGTGCTCGATCTGATGAACAGGTTCAGCAGTGCGGAAGGTGATTTCTTCTGGGCTCCGGCCTATCACAGCTACGCCAGTGCGATCAACGACCCTCGCGTATGGGAGGATGAGAATGTATCATTCTCAATGAATACCAATTATGTATCCATGAAGAACCTTGAGGTGCTTGACAGATGGGTGCAGGACAATGCCAACAGGTACAAGGGGACAGTGATGCGTAAGGTATGGCTTTCTGAGGCCGGTGTCGGTTCGGGGACTACAAACGACCCGTATGATGATACCGTCCTTGCGGACCAGGCGGCAGGAACGGCATACAGCTGGAAGAAGATCAATGCTCTGGAAGGCATAGAGGGAATCCAGTGGCACAACTGGTTCGACAACAAGTCGGAAGGAGCGAAACTCGGTCTCAGGAAATATGATGATGACGAATATGAAGGGGAGCCTAAACCTGCATGGTACACCTATCAGGCTGCAGGTACCGAAAACGAGGATACCTGGTTTGAATCTCAGGGCTATGCAACCGTTGTCGGAGAGGAGTGGGGCGTCATCCACCCTGTCACCGACTGATTCCTGATTCCCTGAAGTCGGAAGCATTTACTTTCTGTTATTCCGTGCGCAGATACGTCCTGAAAATGGCGGATGTGCGCACGGATATTTTGTTTTGCTGAACTTGCCGCAGCCGGCGTTCCCATTTTTGCCGTAGCAGCCTTTCTGTTGATTATCAAGGATTTCTGACGCATATTCGGCAAGTCGGCCGGTTTTCATTCACCAAGTTGGCGGATGAATAATCACAGATTTTGTATTTTTGTCTGGAAATTGTACTGAAAATGAAGACAGGAACCAGGGATTTTATTTTGGCCGGAGGATTTGTGATGGCTGTTCTGGCTGCAGTGTGCGGCTGTACTGCGGATAATGCATCCCGTCTGACCAGGGCTGAAAAGGATATCATCGATGCGGAGGGGATTATGAGAGTGCTGACTGTGGACGACAGGGAGGATTCGCTGATTCTCCGCTCCGAATGTACAGATTTTTCTCTGAAAACATTGCGTTCGGAGCGGTTCGGACGGCTTTCGGAGAGGATGGTAGCCACAGTCACCGATTCCACACAGGACGGAGTCGGCATTGCCGCCCCGCAGGTGGGCCTGAAAAGGCGGGTGGTTGCCGTCCAGAGATTCGACAAGGCCGGAGAGCCGTTCGAGGTCTATCCCAATATCCGTGTGGAGTACCTGTCCGATGAGAAACAGACCGGCCCCGAAGGCTGCCTGTCCATACCGGAAATATACGGCGAAGTGGAACGTTCGCAGACAGTAGTCATCAGTTATGTGGATGTCCGCACTTTGGAGACCGTGCGAGACACCGTCAGCGGCTTCACCGCCGTCATCTTCCAGCACGAGACCGACCACCTTGACGGCATCCTTTTTACCGACAGAATGTGATTCTGGAATCAGATTCCAATTTTGCATAAAAACGATGAAAATTCATATATTTGCATAAACAAGTATGGATTTGTGTGATTTTTTACATTTTTCCATACTTAATAGTGTGAATTATGGAGTTCAAGAGAGAAATGACAGAGACGCTGAAAAAATGGAAGGATGCGTCAGACAGGAAACCGGTTCTTTTGCGCGGAGCAAGACAGACGGGGAAGACCTGGGTCATGGAAGCGTTCGGAAAGGAATGTTTCGAACACTGTGTCAAATTTGATTTCGACCGGACTCCTGAACTGAAGTCGGTATTCAAGGATACAAAAGATCCGGAAAGACTTGTGCGGGGACTGTCATTGTATTCCGATGTCCCGATAATTGCAGGCAGGACCCTGATAGTTTTTGATGAGATCCAGGAATGCGAAGAGGCATTGAACAGTCTCAAGTATTTTTATGAAGAAGCTCCCGGATATCATATTATAGCTGCCGGGTCACTGTTGGGAGTCGCCGTAAAGCGGAAGCGGATGTCGGTGCCGGTCGGAAAGGTCAAGACCTTGACGATGCTTCCGTTGACATTCAAGGAGTTTCTTGCCGCATCCGACAGCAGGACATATCAGTTTGTCGAGAATCTGCAGTCGTTGGAACATTTGCCGGAAATCATTCTGAATAAACTTGTTCTGGAGTACAAGCGTTATTCCGTCTGTGGGGGAATGCCTGCGGCAGCGGTGAAACTTATGGACAATCATGGCATGAGGGCTGTCGACGATGAACTCCGGGAAATTCTCGATATGTATGAACTTGATTTTTCAAAATATGTTGAGCCGCTGCAGGTGTCGCGGATAAATGCTCTGTGGCACTCGCTTCCGTCGCAACTGTCCAAGGAAAACAGGAAGTTCATTTATAAAGTCATAAGGACGGGTGCCCGCGCAAAGGATTATGAAGATGCCTTGACATGGCTGGAAGATGCCGGCCTGATATACAGGATATTCAATGTGTCCAAGCCGGGAATGCCTCTGAGCGCATATTCGGATATCGATTCGTTCAAGGTGTATGTGAGTGACTGCGGTCTTTTGAGGCGCCTTGCGAATATCCCTCCAGAAGTGGTCTTGGATGGCAATTCCGGATATACGGAATTTAAAGGTGCAATGGCGGAGAATATGGTTCTGCAGGCTCTTGTATCGGTACTTGACGGTGATAAGCCATATTATTGGACTTCCGGCAATACAGCCGAGGTGGAGTTCGTGACACAGTTGGGCGCGGAAATAATCCCGATGGAAGTAAAAGCCGAAAACAGGATAAGCGGACGGAGTCTTTCGGAATACACCAGGAAATATAATCCGAATTGCCGCATCAGATATTCTTTTCAGAATCTCCAGTATAACGGAGGATTGCTCAGCTGTCCGTCACCTTTGGCCTGCTGGACCGAAAACCTGTTGAGGCTTGCAGATATCAGAGTATCTGAGTGAGTAAAGGGATATATTTCTTTGTATTTTTGCAAAACCGGCGATTTATTTCCTTGGATTTTTTCAGAAAAATTCCGCTATGGGCTTTCGGCTTTTTGTATTAAGGACAGGCTGGTCACATTATTATATTTACGATAATTGCCGCTGCAATAATGTAGCGGTAGCCCTCATGTAAACGGCGGCGATGCTATGTTTCTATTGCTTTTTGATTTTTACTGTTTTATCAATGTCAAGTTCTGCGTAGCAGACAGATTCGATTTCATCGATAATTTCAATGCAGCGTTTTCTGCTTATGCGAATACCGGTGCCGGCAGAAATTATGTCTTCAAGGCTTGGGTTGCCCGAATATCTGACAGATGTAGCATGTTCGCCTCCGGTGCCTTCCGGGGAATAGGTAATGTCGTATGCGGGTGCAAGTGACCATTTGCCGTTTTCGCATAGAAAACTGAAGTTCTTGGCGTGATCATCTTTATTGTCGCATACGACATTGAAAACCATCCTGCGGAACATCTGCTCCACTTGTGCCGGATCTTGTGTGAGGTAGCCGGTCAGGGCAAGGAGGTTTACGTAATCTATGCTCTGAGTGCGGAAATTGGACTGCAGCAGGGCTGCCGCAGTGAGCGTATGGATGCGATGGCCTTCTTTGATATCGAATCTTTTGATTGAGAAGTATCGCTCATTAATGAGACGGATTTCCGGAATGTCAATCCCGCATTTCTGTGCGGTTCTCATGTATTGATATTCAATTCTGCCAATATCTGAGGAATCGTATATATGTCTGAATTTTACTATCCAGTCCGAGCCGTCAGCTGCCTTATATACCGCCTTTGGCCTTGCTCCGCCTGAATTACGGCTATTGTAGTACAAGAAAGATGCATCAGCATCGCTTTTCTCGGAGAGTACATCAAGCGCTTTACGCTGAAGTTCGTCAAAGTCGTTGTATGTGAGGGCAGCAGTATGCTCTTTGAAAATTTCAGGCTTATAGCATAGTGCCCCCATTCCGGAACTGCCGACCAAGGACAGCCTCTGAAGAGGGGACAGTCCGCCCAATGAACTGCCTTCACGATGAAGCATCCTGTCAAGCAGGTAAAGACCATATCCATCCGGCATGCTGTCCTCAAATGCGGCAAATCCGCCGACAAAACTATTTTCCTTCGAATATATGAGTCCTGTCTGGAGCGGCAATTCCCATGGGGATATCGAGAAACCGATTGCAATCCAATCCTTGTCGTACTCGAACACGCATCGGTCTCTTTCGGGTGTCATCTGCAATGTACCGACAATACGTCCATCTAATGAAACTGTTATTTTCAGAATATCTTTCATCGCCCTTTCTTTCTTCCCTGATTCTTATTTATAGTCTCAAGTTCCTCTCCTGTGGTGAACTTGCTTTTATTCATAATGGCACTCATTTCATCGAACCAGCCGAATTCTACAACCAATTTCAGGAATGCCTCAAGGGATATCTTTCCTCTGGTTTCGAAACGCTCGAGTGTCGGTTCCGGAATGCCTGTTATTTCAGAGAGATTACGCCTGCTCAGGCCTTTATCAAGCCTGCGCTTACGGCAGTTTTCTGCCAGAATTGTTGCCAGACGCTCAGGATTCTTGTCAAAAATATCAAAACTATATTCCATAATATATTATGTCAAATCGAAAATGTGTCTATCTATCGCATAAAATAATATGTCAAAAATAGTAATTATTTCGCTTATTGGCAATACCTCAAGGAGGTTAATTTACTCCGAACTTTTCGGTTTTTTGTCTGCAGTTGAAATGCGCGCAGGAATAAAAGCCGGAGACTATGACAATGTCGCAGACTGCCGGTATCGTGTGCCTTCACATTGGGTGGGATATCGGCAAGGTTTTCCAAAGGCTTATAGTCGATGTCTGTAACGAGACGGGTGCAGAACCCGTACCGGCATTGGTGGAAGTCTATAATTCATGGATAACAGACAGCATAGAGAACTACAACAGTTCAATGTATTATGAAAATCCGGACTGCCTGTTCGCTTCCTATAAAGAAGGCCAACCGCTGTGAATTTTTTCCAGAATGCTCTACAATATAAAGTGTTTTTAAAAAACACTTTTATACCATTTTTGTTTTTTATAAAAAACACTCATTTTGATACATTAGGAATCAAGGGTGTCTGCTTTTACAGTATCTGCGTGATCAGCGGGATACTGAGAATCGACAGCAGGGTGGAGATGAGGATGCCCTGGACCATGACGGTCTCGTCCTTGCCGTACTGGAGGCAGAACATTGCCCCGTAAGTGCCGACAGGCATGGCCGCGAGGACGGTGTTGATGCCGAGGATGTCGCCGCTGAAGCCTATGAGGCGGGTGAAATAGTAGATGACTATCGGCAGGACCAGCAGGCGGAGGACAGATATGCCCCAGACCAGTTTCCCGGAGAAAATCCGCCGCAGGTCCATCTGGGCCATGGATGTGCCTATTATAAGCAGGGCGGCCGGGACGGTGATGTTCCCGAGGAGGGTTATCGGAGTTGTTATCAGGTTCGGCAGCCCTTTTATGTCGAACACCACTATCAGGGTGGACAGGTAGCAGGCTATCATGGCCGGGCTTACAAGGATTTTCCAGTCCAGCTTCAGCCCTCCGGAGCCTCCCTGTATCATCTTTTTCCCGAGCGAGAATGCCAGAAGGGTGAACGGGATGTTCAGCAGGCTCGCATAGAAAATGGCGTATTTCCCGAAAATCGAGGCGACGATCGGGTAGCCGATGAAGCCGACATTGCCGAAAGTCAGCATGAATCCGTAGATGCCCTGCATGTCCTTGTTTTTCGTTATGATGCGCGAAAGGAGCATTGCCACAGCCACGAAGAATGCGTATGTCACGCAGCCTATGGCCAGTACCGGCAGAATCAGTCCCTTGTCCGGCGAGATGTCACCCATTACCGAGGAGACTATCAGGCAAGGGCTGCTGATATTTATCACGAACACCGACAGCTGCTGCGAGAAGCGTCCGTCTATTATCTTGAGTTTCGCCGCGCCGTATCCCACGAGAATCAGGATGAACAGCGCAGCCATCTGTGAAATGATTGTCAACATAGGTTCTTCGTTTTATTCTGGCGTAAGGCCGTAATCCATGTGGCTTCGCCTGTCGCCCGGAAACGCAATTTCCAATTTTCGGGGCGCAAAAATAGCGGTTTCTTCGGAATCCTGAAAATTTTCCTGCCTGCCGTATCGGATTTTATCGGAAACTGTATGAAGTCAGGACACGATTTTCAGACCTATTATCGATGCAATGAGTGTCGTTATGAAGAACAGCCGGAGGAATGAGGCGGGTTCATTGAAGAATATGATGCCGAGAAGCACTGTCCCGACTGCCCCTATGCCGGTCCATACAGGGTATGCCGTCCCTATCGGCAGTGTCTGGACCGCCTTGGCGAGCAGAATCATGCTCAATGACAGACAGATTATGAAACCTGCTCCCCATAACCACCATGCAGTGCCGGAGACTTCTTTCATCTTGCCGAGGCAGAACGCAAATCCGGATTCGAACATCCCGGCGACAATCAGTATAATCCAGTTCATAATAGTATGAATTGCACAATCGCCTGCAAATTTATATCAAATATTTCTGCCGCCAAAGCCTGCCCTGTTACGGGACCCCCCGTACCGGCAGAGAGTCCTGCCTTAGTCAGGACTAAAGTTAAATCATGGCCGACATGTATGCCGGAATGCAAAAAATGTCCTTGTCCTTTTTGAGATCTTTTGTGTATATAAGATAGCGTTGCATTGTCCTGCCTGAATATTTTTCATGGAATCTGTCAAGCGATTTATGGGAATTGTATCCGGATGATTTTATTTCGACAGGGCAGATTTTATTGTTACGGGACAACAGGAAATCGATTTCATAGCTGCGGACCGGCCCATCTTCACCGGGTGACACAGGGCCGTTTTCCTTGAAGGTATAGTAAAAAAGTTCATTTCCTGCACTTTTCAGCATCTGAGCCACAACATTTTCATACACATAGCCCAAATCGGTCCCGAGTTTGTCGGACAGGAGCTTTTTGTATATCTCGTTTTCAGTATAATCTTTGTCCATAAAAGCCAAAGTCACGAACAGCCCGGTATCGGCAAGGAATATTTTGAAACAATTGTAGTCGGCATGAAGTGCGAGGCCTACACTCGGATCGTTTGCGTGGTAGGCAAAGTTCACAGTCATGGAATCGGCCATGTCCATCAACAGTTCGCTGATTCTCGATGCCGTGGCGTTTTCAATAACGCTGCCGACTTTGTACCGCATGACATTGCGGGAAAGTTCTGCAGGTATTGAAGAAAACAGTCGGGAAATACGTCCTGACGGATCTATTTTCCGAAAGTCATCAATATACAGTTCGAGAATGTTCCGTTTTACGCTGTCTACTGTCGAAAAATCGTTTGATTCAAGATAGGCATCCACTGCTTGCGGCATTCCTCCGACGAGCATGTACAGACGGAATTCTCTCATCATTTCACGGTTCACAGCTTCCCCCAAAGCCTTGAAATTTTCGTATGAAAATTTGATCAATTCGTATGAACCTGTTTTCCCTATAGCCCATAGAAATTCTTCATAATCCATGGGATACATTGAAATTCGTGTTTCTTCGCTCGGTATTACTATGTTTTTCACATTTTTTTTGATTGAAAGGAGCGAGCCGGTTTCAATATAGTCGTATCTGCGATCTTTTACCAGATGTTTGATGGCTTGACGGGCGACGGGATAAAGCTGGACTTCATCAAAAATGATTACTGACTTGCGTTCGTGCAATGATACTCCTGTCAATGACTGCAATCTCAGGAAGAAGAAGTTCAAATCCGAGATATGCAGAAAAAGTTCTTTGACAGCATCGTCAGCAATCGAAAAATCGATGATTATATATGATTCATATTCTTGTCGGGCGAATGTTTCAGCAATGGTGGATTTCCCGATACGTCTCGCTCCTTTTATCAGGAGGGCGGTATTGCCGTTGCTTTCCCGTTTCCATTTGAGCATCCGCTCATAAATCTTGCGTTTGAATATCCGGTTCCCCATATTCTATCTATGAATTTTTTGCAATACTACCAAATTTGTCGGAAACAGCAAAATGTTTTGGGCGGTTTTTGTCGGAAACAGCAAAATGTTTTGGGCGGTTTTTGTCGGAAACAGCAAAATGTTTACTGTTTCGGGGCGGGAGCCATAAACGCCGGAGATGCGATGGCTGAAATCCATATCGTACGTCTGTTTTGTCGTATCGACAAAATTTTTTGCCGGTACGACAATTTTTTGTTCCGGCTGCAAAACTTTTTGCCTAATCCGCAAGTAGGGTTGAAAAGGCAGGCTTCGCGGATTAAATTTGTTAATGGCACAACCTGTAAATTCAATGTTTACAATAGTTCGTTAAAAATTTGCCAAGCCTAAGCGGCTTTGGCGGTAAATAAAAAGAGTTCTTTGAAAAGTTTGTCAA
>CALUPT010000017.1 GCA_944322715.1 uncultured Bacteroidales bacterium | reverse complement strand
GTAAACACAGTCAGTGATACTGTAAACCATATTAGTTAATCCGCTCTAAAAGTGTCAACCTAAATCAGAGAAGGTCATTATGCTCAAAATATTTGATAATATCGATGTAAGTTACTCATTTTCAAAACTAATTTCATTTATTGTCACACACTTTTCCCAGCGTATCAGACTCCATTTATACACTTTTCCATCAAAATTGAGGTTTAAGAACTACACTTTTTCCATGAAACCTGCAACTTTATCCTCATATTCATATAAGTAAAGTCAATATGAGGGAAGAAAAGAGATGGCTGCGCCATGGCAAAATGGCTACAGCCGTTTTTCTTTTGGCTGCGAGACTTATTAAGCAACCCGAAGGCAAAGGCCAAACAAAACACCACTCCGGCCCACCCAAGATGACGACCGACAACCCCTAAAATTATCCGTGAATCCATACTCGATTTTACAGCCCATTTTGGCGAAATAAACCCCGACATACTCTATCTTTGCAGACGAGGGCTGTCGGAGCTCAAAAAGGTTGTTTTTGCCCTTTTCCCCTCTGTTCGGAGGAAGTCGATGAAAAAAACGTTAAATCTTCGATTTTTCGCAAAAAAACAAGTAAATTTTTGAGTAGTCTACCTTTTAAGTTATAAACCATTGATAATCAATGAGAATATGATGGTGCATCGAAAACAGTGCGATTTTTTTGAATGATGCGTTGAATGCATTTGAAGATTATCGGGAACGTTTTACTGTCTCACTGCATATTCATATACGGATTCAGATACCATAGCGATGAACTCTTCGCATTCTTCCATACCGGCCGAAGCATCAGAGACAAAGACTGCAATGGAATAATGGCGGCCATCCGGCAGCAGAACCACTCCGATATCATTGACAGCGATGATCCTGGCATCAGCATTAATATCTCCTGATCCTGTCTTGTGGGCGATCTGCGACACCTTGCCGGAAATATGTCCCGGTATCCTGTTCCGCCCTGTCCGGCAGTCAGACATCAACTTCCAGACATAGCCGGTATATTCACTGGAATCCTTGACGCTATAGAATTTCTCCAGCAGAGCAGCGGCCGCAAGAGGGGTAGTCCAGTTGCTGTAACAGGCAGACAGATCATCGTGCATCGCTGCTTCGTCACAGGCGATCGCAAAATCATCTATCCCCAGCGACCTGATATAGCTGTCTGTCCGGCTGACATCACAGACCGTACGGAAAAGGAAGTCACAGGCATTGTTGTCACTCTGCTGCAGAGTATAGGCAAGAAGCTCTCCGTAAGTGAACCTGCCTCCACAGGGATACTCATCCCTGAGCGGGCTCCATGTATTCTCCGCAAGATCAGCCTTTTCGACATACACCCCTGTATCCAAAGACACTCCGGATCTCTTAAGTCTGTCGCAGACAGCCAGCGCCTGGTGGAACTTGAAGACACTCGCCATAGGGAAGCAATCGTCCGGAGATACATCCACAGGAAACCTACAGGAAGTATCAGTCGCCAAAAACCGTCCGGAAACATCATGTACTGAAAAACTGTCGTACGCAGACACCTGAAACCGGGCGGAAGCATCCGCTTCGGGAAGACGGCCGGAGGCTGAACCGGCAATACAGAAATGACTGCCTGTATATGACAGAGTGTCTCCATCATCAAAAATCACCGCCACGCCACACCGGGCATCCATAGAATCAGCCAGCGAGGCAATCCTCTCAAGAAGGGCATCCCTGCCCGTGGCACTTCCTGACTTCATATATACACCGGCAATAGTCCCGAGCAGTGCGGCAAGGATGACATTGGCTGTTATCAGAAGTAAGACCTTCCTGTCCATTTGAAATACAGATATCCCGCAGAAACGCCGTCAGACAAACAGAATGACTGCAAATGCCACGACCAGAAACGCCTGGAACCCGATATGGCCAGCGGAGGACATCTCCACTGCAGCCTCATCCACATAGTCGAGGGCTATTCTGGCCAGATCGTCCTCAGAAGGGAGATTACGGAAAGCCCATTTCCTTACAAGATAGCCATCATAGAAATATGTGGCACCTCCGTTTGACCGGTTGAGGGTCATTATTGTCTTGTAGTCTGCATAATACGCCGACTGGCAGATGGTTCCGACAGAACTTTCCGGAAGCATGGCACCGATGGCAGATACCAGTCCTTCCCTGTCTCCTGGAACCAGGACAATCGGATAGTATCCGGCATCGAATGCCGCAGGAATGAGATCCGCTATCTCCTGCCACCTGCCGGCAGGAACGGATTCCACATCATAGACCGAAAAGACAATCACCTTTCCTGATGCGGCAAGATAGTCCCTATACTCCCCCGAAGCATCGGTAAACGACAGGGCCGGCCCCGGCTCCGCAGCATCATCGGCAACGACAGTCTCCGTGCTGACGAATGTCCATGTACTGTCAGGAAGGTTATCCAATGTGAAACTCTCCTGCACCCCATCCTTTTCATAAATGAATATTGCATCATAGACATCATCCGACTCCCGGACAGACGCCTCCAGTCTGGATGCAAGCCTGAACTCGGTGAAATCCACCAGCGGTATATACAGCAGGGAGAATACCCCGAACGCGACAGTCGCGGCAGAGACTATGCAGAACGACACATATTTCCTTTTCTTCGGTCTGCCGAGCCGGCCAATTGGAGTAAAGGCGACTGCGCTGAGTGCACAGAGAACCACATTCTTTATGAATGTCTGCGCATGGGTCAGGTGTATGGCCTCACCGAAGCATCCGCAGTCCATCTCCGGATTGTATATGAGCAGCATAAGTGTCAGGAGAGTGAACCCGCACAGAAAAACCAGGGTGATGACGGCTATGACCCTCCGCCACAACCCGGTCATCAGGGCCGTGCCGAGCAGCGCCTCCAACATTGCGAGGGCAAAACCGGCATGCTTGGATACCGGGAGCAGGAAATCCATCCCCAAAAACCTGAAATACTCCCCTGCCACCAGCCCGGCACCCACCGGATCGAGCAACTTGAGGATACCCGACACGAAAAACACCGCGCCTATGATGAAGGCGCACAGTCTGCGCAACCTGTTATAGTTTCTGCCCATAATAACAAAAATACCTTACCTGTCCTGACACAAGTCTGTCCTCCATCCATTCTGCAGTCAGGAATGCGGATAATACAACGGGGCGACCTGCTCCATGATTCTGGAAAAAATCTCATCAGGATGCAGCATGACTCCATCGGAAGAGGAACAGTCCACCCTGACAAAATGCTCATCCATACTGCACTGTTCGAGATACATGTCCCTGACGCGTCTCTGGAATCCCATGTCCGCTTCATGGATGTCATGTCCCCCTTCCAGATAGCTCCTGTCCCCGCCCTGTCTGCCGCCTGAAAGCTTCTGCTCCACAAAACCGAAAGGGACATCGAGGAAGATGTTCAGATCCGGTCTCGGCAACGAAAAGGAGCCGTACTCCGTATGCAATATCCATTCCCGAAGTTCGCGTCTCCGCCCGGCATCATCGATTTTGGCGCACTGGTACGCAACATTGGAA
The DNA here is from genome assembly GCA_944322715.1 of uncultured Bacteroidales bacterium. Lineage (GTDB taxonomy): Bacteria > Bacteroidota > Bacteroidia > Bacteroidales > UBA932 > Cryptobacteroides. Next base: position 47,653 of record CALUPT010000017.1, on the reverse strand, counting down.
TATACATACCTGTCGAGCAGCACGGTGCCTCCCCTCTCGAGCACGGCCTTCATCTGCGGGGCCGCATAATGCCTGTCCTCCGCATACAGAAGCGCCACCAGCTGCGGATGGACCGAATCCATGCTGCCGAAATCCCCCCGCAGGAACTTGCCAATGAGTTCTCCGTAGACATCCGCATCATATCTCGGGAAATGGATGTATTCCAGTTCCGGACAGATGGTTTCAAGATATTCTTTCAGTTTCCTGACCTGGGTGGACTTGCCCGACCCGTCAAGGCCTTCAATGACTACAAGCATACATTCTGTTTCAAGACCTGCAAAGATACGCAAATATTCATTACTTTTGGCGCCTGGAAATGACAAGATCAAAACCGACATGGGAAATACGGGATACAGGGAAATAGACATAATGGGCATCATCAATGTCACTGACAATTCGTTCTACGGGAACAGCCGATACCTCGGAAAGGATGGAAGGCCCGATACAGGAAGGATACTCGACAAGGTCATGGAAATGACAGCGGACGGTGCGGCAATCATTGATATCGGGGCATGTTCGACACATCCCGGAGCGGATGTTCCGGATGAAAGGGAAGAGTGGAGAAGGCTGGAACCGGCACTGGAGGCCGTATGCGGGAAATTTCCCGATATCCGGCTGTCCATCGACACTTTCAGGTCCGGCATTATCAGGAAAGCGGCAGCGATTGTCAGTCCCGGAAAATTAATGGTCAATGACATATCCGCGGGAGAAGATGACCCGGAAATGCTGCATGCGGCGGCGGAGTACGGGCTTCCCTTCATTGCCATGCACAAGCGGGGCACTCCGGCCACCATGCAGGGAATGTGCGACTATGACGATGTGACCGAAGAGGTACTGGATTATTTCAGGGCCTTTGCGCAGCGGGCAGAGACTGCCGGAGTGACCGAATGGATACTTGATCCGGGGTTCGGATTCGCCAAGACGGCGGAACAGAACTACAGGCTGCTGAATGAACTGGGACGTTTCACGGAAGCCTGTCTGTCAGGCTGCGGAGAGGATTCTCCCCGGGTACTGGTGGGGATATCGAGGAAAAGCATGATATACAGACCTCTCGGCATCACTCCTGAAGAATCGCTGACACAGACGCAGGTGCTGCATCTTGCCGCTCTTGAAAGAGGGGCATCGATACTCCGGGTGCATGATGTCGCGGAGACAGCCAGGACAGTGTGCATTTACAGAATGCTGCATGGACAGGGATTCAACGGACTCAGCCACGGCATTGGCGGTAACAAAGATGTTATTCCCGGAACGGGCCGGACATTACGGCAATAATTATTATATTTGCGTCCGCTAAAGACAAAACTACACGGATATGGAACTCTCATCACTCACGGCAGTATCCCCGGTGGACGGGAGATATGCAGGCAAGACGGAAATCCTCAGGGAATATTTCAGTGAATTCGCACTGATAAGATACAGGATAAGGGTGGAAATCGAATATTTCATCGCACTCTGCGAAATACCCCTTCCCCAGCTTGCAGACTTCGACCGCAGCCTGTTCGGAAAACTGAGGGACATCTACAGGACGATAACCCCTGAAGAGGCGATGAGGGTGAAAGAGATCGAAAAAGTCACCAACCACGATGTCAAGGCGATAGAATACTATATAAAGGAGCATTTCAAGACCCTCGGGATCAGCAAATGGGGCGAATTCGTGCATTTCGGACTGACATCCCAGGACATCAACAACACATCGGTCCCGCTTTCCTTCAAGGAGGCCATGGAGGATGTCTGTCTTCCTGCCCTGCAGGAAATCACCGACACCATCGGCAGGATGTCGGAGGAATGGAAGGACATCCCGATGCTTGCCAAAACGCACGGACAGCCTGCATCCCCGACAAGGGTAGGCAAGGAATTCAAGGTATTCCTCGTAAGGCTTCAGGAGCAGCTGCGACAGCTTTCCCTGCTGGAGTATCCCGCAAAATTCGGAGGAGCCACGGGCAACATGAACGCCCACAGGGTGGCCTATCCCGATATCGACTGGATTTCATTCGGTGACAGGTTCGTGTCTTCCCTCGGTCTGAAACGGTCGTTCCCGACCACCCAGATAGAGCATTACGACAACCTCGCCGCCCTGTTCGACAATATACGCAGGATCAACACCATCCTGATTGACATGTGCCGGGACATCTGGACCTATATATCCATGGAATATTTCAGGCAGAAGGTGAACAGGAACGAAGTGGGCTCATCCGCCATGCCGCACAAGGTGAATCCGATAGATTTCGAGAACGCCGAAGGCAACCTCGGGATAGCGGATGCCATGCTTACCCATCTTTCAATGAAACTTCCTGTTTCCAGACTGCAGCGCGACCTGACCGATTCCACTGTTCTCAGAAACATAGGAATGCCCCTCGCACACGGTCTGATTGCCATCAGTTCCCTGAAAAAGGGGCTCGGGAAACTCATAATCAATGAAGATGCCATAAGGGCTGATCTCGAGCGCAACTGGGCCGTTGTGGCGGAAGCCATCCAGACCATCCTCCGCAGGGAAAACTACCCTGACCCGTACGAGACGCTCAAGGCACTTACCCGCACCGGCAAGGCAATCGACCACGAAACCATAGCGGATTTCATCGAAGGGCTCGATGTAAGCACATCAGTAAAGGAGGAACTCAGGAAAATCACCCCTATGACTTACACAGGCTTCTAAACCGGACAATACGGCGCAGCCCGAATCAGTCGACTATATACACATCTTCGCCCTGTTCTGCAAAATGAAACCTTTCCCGGGCGAATTTTTCCAGTGTATCCCTGTCGGAACGGAGCATGTCGATCCTCCGTTCCATCTCCTCTATTTCACTGCCGTACTGTCTTATCTGCTTCCGCTGGGAGGCTATTTCAAACCTGGCCTGTATCCAGCGGCAGATATTGTTGCCGGGACCGAACGCCAGAATGAGAAACGCCACGGCCGTAACCGCCGATGCGAAAATGAAGAAACCGCGATGTTCTCCCGTAAACAACTGTCTGATCTTTCCCAATTCGTTAACGATAAAAGGTGGAATATTTCTGATTCTGCGCAAAATTAATTATTTTTGAGGGATTTTTGACATACTGAAACAATATTTATCAGATAACATAAAACTTTATTGACATGAAACCTACATTGCTAGTTCTTGCTGCCGGCATGGGCAGCCGTTACGGCGGTCTGAAACAGATGGATGGACTCGGACCGAACGGAGAGACGATTATCGACTATTCCATCTACGATGCCGTACAGGCCGGTTTCGGCAAGGTCGTGTATATAGTCCGGGAATATTTCAGGGAAGAGTTCGAGAAGACTGTCAGGGAGAAATACAGCAATGTGAAATGCATCGATGGGGAACCCCTCGAATTCGAGTTCGCCATCCAGGAACTTGACAGGATACCTTCGGAATTCACCCTCAATCCGGAAAGGCAGAAGCCATGGGGGACGGCACATGCCGTACTGATGGCCAAGGACATCATCCACGAGCCTTTTGCAGTAATCAACGGAGACGACTACTACGGCAAGGAATCCTTCAGGGTACTTGCAGACTGGCTCAGGGCGCACGAAAATACTGAAGGACAGTATTCCATCATCGGATTCGAACTTGACAACACCCTGTCCGAATCCGGCGGAGTGTCCAGGGGAATCTGCACGGCAGATGCCGACGGGAAACTTACCCATATCGAGGAGCACCACAACATCGCGATGGCCGCAGACGGCAAGGTCTACGGGGACAACAGCAAGGGAGAAAAGGTAGAACTGGATGGAAAGGCCCTCTGCTCGATGAACATGTGGGGTTTCACTCCAGACTATTTCGAAAAGAGCGAGGCGGTATTCCACGGCTTCCTCGAAAAGAATATCGGCGAACTCAAGGCTGAGTTCTATATTCCGTTCGCCATCGACTGCATGATAAAGGATGGAAGCGCAGGCACCGAACTGATTTCCACCCCATCGCGATGGTTCGGAGTCACCTTCAAGGAAGACAGGCCAGGGGTTGTGGCAAAATTCAAGGAATTTGCCGACAAGGGCATCTACCCTACCCCTCTGTACAGATAGCAGGACAATGCAAAGGAGAAAGACAAGAAGATCATTCGACCTGTTCTCGGCCTTCAGTTACTATGTGCCGGGGGCAGGCGGAATGCTCATGCTGCTGGCGATGTTCATCATCGGGGCGGTTATCGGGAACCTGACCCTGCTGGGATTCATGGCCTTGTCTGAAGAAGCGGCCGACACATACGGGATTCTGATATCATACCCGCTGATGTTCATCCCGCCCATGCTGTATGCGGCATACCAGAGCAGGAAGAACGGATTCTTCGAATGGGGGATCAGTATCGACAGTTCCAATTTCGGGAAATTCTCTGGAGTGTCCATCGCCCTTGCGGTATCGGTCGCCACTATAGCTGCCGGATTTGCGCTTGACCCGCTCAATGCCGTCATGCCACCGATGCCGGAAGCCCTTGAGAGGATGATGTCCTCAATGATGGAAGGACCGTTCTGGGTGACAATCCTGTCCGTATCCGTATTCGCCCCGTTCTTCGAGGAATGGCTGTGCCGCGGAATGATATTGAGGGGACTTCTGCAGAAGATGAAGCCGGGATGGGCCATTGCGGTATCATCCCTTGTCTTCGCCGTCATCCACATGAACCCGTGGCAGGCAATCCCAGCCTTCGTTTTCGGAATCCTTTTCGGATATGTCTACTACAGGACAGGTTCTCTGAAGCTCACCATGCTGATGCACTGCGTCAACAATACCTTTTCCGCCATTACCGGCAGAATGGACATGTTCAGGGATGCAGACAGTTTCATGGATGTGTTCAGTACAGGCACATATACGATGCTGGTCGTACTCTGCCTGGCAATGGTGGTGTATTTCTTCTTCAGGATGTCCTCCGTACGGATTCCGGAAGGACAGAGAAGCGGCTGCACTCCGGTACGGTATGAAGAACAGCTGGAAGAGAACATCGGCCAATGAATTCCGCCGGACCGGCATTATTGATGCCTGCGGATAAAGTCCTCTGCAAGAGAAAAGGACGCGGTCTTGCCGACATCGATGACCTCAAGGCTCGCCGGAGAATATCCGGATATCACGGAAGTACGGCAGTTGTCTATATAGAAATCCGTAATGGAAAACTTTTCAGGGCAGGATATACCTGCCCTTTTTCTTTTTTCCGAATAATCCTCGAGCAGCGGAAAGATACCGTCTTTCAGTATATGGATTCCGGAAAACGCGTATCTCTCCGATTTGCCAGGACAGCCGCATGACAACTCACCTGTGCTGTCTTCCTGCGCGGAGCCATCCGGAAGATACGGACTTCTGACTAAACCGGAAGAGACATTGGTCCATCCGGTCATTCTCATTCCGGAATCGAACAGCAGATACCTCGACGTACGTCTTCTGCCGACCAGAAGCGAAGCAACGGCATTGTCGGGCACCGACTCCCTGAAAGCGCCCAGATCGGCATCCGACAATATGTCCACATTGTGCACAAGGAACTGTCCATCCCCCTCAAGCAAGGCGCGGGCCTTAAGGATTCCGCCGCCGGTGTCGAGCAGCATTTCCCTCTCGTCGGAAAACCTTATCCTTATCCCGAAATCATCCTCCGAGCGGATGTAATCCTCTATCATGTCCGCGAAATGATGTACATTGACCACTATGTCATCATATCCCGCCGATACGAGTTTGCATATAACACGGGCAATCAGAGGCCTTCCCGCAACAGGGAGAAGAGCCTTGGGGATGGTATCGGTCAACGGTCTGAGCCTTGTTCCCAGCCCTGCGGCAAAAATCATCGCTTTCATTCGGACCGGCCCTCCCTCACATTAATGTCAACCGCATTACATTCCCCGATACGGCGGGTTATACCCTGTTCCCTGTGGGTCAACACGATACGGATATCTGCGCCATAGACCGAAGCCAGATGACGGGCAACTGACTCCGCACAATAGACCGAACGGTGCTGACCGCCTGTGCAGCCGAAAGCCACACAAAGGTGAGAGAATCCCCTTTCGAGGAAATTCCTGACGTGGGCATCCGCAAGGCTGCACGCATGCCCGATGAATTCTCCCACTCCCCTGTCCTCCTCCAGGAAACGGATCACATCGGCATCCATACCGGTAGAGTTCCTGTACCTGTCATATCGTCCGGGATTGACAAGCGCCCGGCAGTCGAACACATATCCGCCGCCGTTACCGCTGCTGTCTTCCGGAATGCCTTTCCTGTATGAAAAACTCGTTACTTCAACCGTAAGAACGGACTTCTCCTCCTGCCGCAATCCATTGGTCTCCATCCGTACACCGGACCGAGGCACCGGCAGGCTCCAGCCCGAATCCGGTGCGGAGAGTCTTTCCAGCAGGGATAACAGATACGGATAATCACTGAAACCCGATGAAAGGAACTCCCTGAGGTTGGCCATCGCAAACGGTATGCTTTCGATAAAATGCGGTTTCCTCCCGTAAAGTCCCCTGAACCCGTATGCCCCGAGCACCTGAAGAAGCCTGAAAAGCACGAACTGACGCAGATCCTCCATGAAACGGGTCTCATCCACATGCCTGAATTTCCCCAAGGCATCGATATAAGCCGAAACCATATCCGCCTTCAGACCGCGCGGATAGCAAGCCTTCGCCTGCCATACGAACGATGCAAGGTCGTAATGTACCGGACCTTTCCGCCCTCCCTGAAAATCGATGAAAAACGGCTTCCCATCATGGAGCATTATGTTCCTTGCCTGAAAGTCCCTGTACATGAAATCATTTCCTTCCACTGAAAGAAGCCTGTCCCTGAAAGCCTCGAAATCATCCTCGAGACGCATCTCATCGGACTGAATACCGGCAAGCCTGAGGAAACAGTATTTGAAATAGTGCAGGTCGAACATCACCGACCTCGCATCGAATTCCGGGACAGGATAACAGAGGCTGAAATCAAGTCCCTGCGCCCCGAGGACCTGGATTTCCGGAAGCATGGAAACGGCATTTACCAGAAGTCCCCTTTCGCCGTCGGAATACGCGGCGGAAATGTCCGTCCCTCTCCGCAGACCGTCTGCTGCCGCCTTCCTTCCTGAAGCAACCGCATCATACAGGCTTTCCGAACCGAGATCCTCCTGGATATAGCACAGACCATCATCGCTCACGGAATACACCTCGGGGACATTGAGTCCCTTTGACAGGAGGTGCCGTCCGATGTAGATAAACGCATCGTTCTCCATCCTGTCAGCACCGTACACCCCTATCACAGAGACATTCCCCGCCTTGAGTCTGTAATACTTCCTGTCGCTTCCGGAAGCAGAGACCGGAATGCACGCTTCAGGTACGGAACCCGTATATCCGGCGAACAGAGAATATAGTTGTCTGACCATAAATCTTATCTGATAAACTGCAAAAATAATGAATAGTTCCATGAAAAAGAGTAAATTTGCGAAATTTTAATAACGACATCATGAATGTTGCATACTGCTCGGACAAGTACCAGTACACAATGGGAAAGTCTTTCTACGACTGCGGAAAGAAGGACTGCAAGGCCATCTTCAACATGTTCTACCGCAAGGCTCCGGAAAACAACAACTGGGCTGTGGTCAGCGGAACGGATGAAGTCATCGAAATGGCGGAGAACCTCGGGAACATGTCTCCCGAATTCTTCGAAAAATTCCTTCCGGGGGAAGAATACCGGGAATTCAGAGGATATCTGGGTTCGATGAGATTCACAGGAAACATTTATGCCATGCGCGAGGGGGAGATCGTCTTCCCGTCACAGCCTGTCATAACGGTAGAGGCACCGTTGATAGAGGCGCAGGTACTGGAGACCCCACTGCTCTGCATCATGAACCACCAGATGGCCGTCGCGACCAAGGCATCGAGGGTCTGCAGGGCTACAGACAGGCCGGTAAGCGAATTCGGCTCGCGCCGCGCCCACGGGCCGTGGGCAGCGACATACGGAGCCAAGGCCGCTGTCATTGCCGGCTGCGCCAACACATCGAACATCCTGACCGGAGTAATGTTCGGATGCGGTTCCACAGGGACCATGGCACACAGCTATGTCACTTCGTTCGGATGTTCCGTGGAAGGAGAACACCAGGCTTTCTCCACCTATATCAGGACACACCGGAACGAGCCTCTGATACTTCTGATAGATACTTACGACACCCTCAAATGCGGCATTCTCAATGCAATACGGGCATACAGGGAGAACGGGATAGATGACAGCTACGGATACGGATACGGAGTAAGGCTGGACAGCGGAGACCTTGCCTACCTGTCCACCGAATGCAGGCGTATCCTCGATGAAAACGGATTCCGCAAATGCAGGATATTCGCGACCAACTCACTGGATGAATATATCATAGCGGATCTCGAAAGACAGGGGGCGAAGATAGACTCATACGGAGTGGGAGATGCCATTGCCACCAGCAAGACCAATCCTTGCTTCGGCAATGTCTACAAACTCGTGCAGTTGGATGACATGCCAGTGCTGAAACGCTCCGAGGACAAGTCCAAACTGATCAACCCGGGATTCCAGATCACATACAGGATCATGAAGAATGACCCGGAAAAGGGAGAGGTGTTCAAGGCGGATGTCACCTGTCTGAGAGGGGACTCGCTTGCAGCACGGATAGAAAACGGGGAGACATTCACCATCTGCGATGAGTTCGACAGGTACAAGTCCAAGACTTTCGAGGCCGGCACATACACTGCCGCTCCCCTTCAGCATCAGGTAATGAAAGACGGGAGACGCTGCGTGCCGGAGCATACGATTTTCGAGAAAAAGGGATACTACGACACTACCCTGCACCATTTCAGTCCGAGCGAACGCAGGCTCATCAACCCGCACTATTACAAGGTGGACATTTCGGATGACCTGTACAACCTCAAGATGTCGATCATAGACAGACTCATGTCCGAAATCAACGGTTTCAGTATTTGAGATCGTTTTTTGCATGAACCGGACGGGAAAATCGCCCGGTTTCCATTTTTATTGTATATTTGCAGGTTCTATGGTCAAATGGACAGGTAAAATACTGGTTCCTGCCCTGCTTGTCGGGCTTGCTGCCGTCCAGTCTTTCGGGATTGATGCCGGCAGGGCAATGCATTTCCGGGCGATGCAGGATTCCACCGCCATCCGGAGGACGGATTCCACCGCTGCGGCCGGGTCCGTCAGTGTCCGCGATTCGCTGGCATTGGCCGATACATCCGCAACCGATTCGCTTTCAATGTCCGATTCGCCGGCAGTCCGGGATTCGTCGGCATTGCCTGATTCCATTGCTCCGTCAGATTCCGCAACGGTTTCCCCGAGGGATACGATCGTCGTACCGGACTCGCTGAAAGAGACTGACCCTCTCAAATACAGATACTTCATCGCCCTGCGTGATTCCGTAACCCGCATCCGGACCAGGGATTCGCTTCTGGCGGCAAAGGATACGGCGGAACTCATGCTCTTCGATTCCCTCTATACGAAGGACTCTGCAGAAGTTGCGGCGGCCAGGTTCAATGCATGGTACAACTCGCTCACTAAACGGGAACGCAGGAAATATGACTACGAACAGCAGCTGCCTGCCAAGATGGCGGCGGCAATGGCCAAACTCGAAAGGGCCGACAGTATCAAGGCCGCACGGGACAGCGCCATCGCTGCCAAACCGAGAATCCTCGAGACATACGCCGTACCTGATTCGATGCAGTACAAGAGGATGATTACCTGGACCCATGACAGGAATTTCAATGATGTCAGGCTCTTCGACTACGACACCACATACAACTACCATTTCCAGGATCTGCCGATATACAAAAAGGATGTAAATGCCACCCATCTCGGAGTGGCCGGTTCGGCATCCCAGCTCTATGACTTCTTCAAGCGGGAAGAGGCTGCGGATGCTGTTTTCTTCACCCCGTACCAGATATACAACTACACTCCGGAGAACCTGCCGATGTACAATACCAAAACTCCCTATACCGAGCTGGCATACTGGGGGACCCTGTTCGGCAAGGATGAGAAGGAAGAGTCCGACATCAAGATACTCACGACCCAGAACATCCTGCCGGAATGGAACGTCACCTTGGAGTATCACAGGTTCGGAAGCAAGGGTATGCTGCAGAACGAGAATACCGACAACAGGACATTCGTCGCATCCACCAACTACATGGGCAAGCGCTACCTGATGCACGCCGGCTATATCTACAACAAGGTGGTCAGGACGGAAAACGGCGGTATCGTGGACAATTTCTGGATAAGGGACACGACCGTCGATGGAAAGGAAATCGCCGTAGCCCTTTCTGACGCACATAACAAGATAAAGAAAAATACGGTATTCCTCGACCAGTCCTACAGAATTCCCTTCGATTTCATATATGACATAGGCAAGGGCAAGAGAAAGGCGCGCAAGGCAGAGGAGGCACGCCGGGACAGCATCATGGCATCCGGAGACAGCACCGCAATCGCGGCCCTGCTGGAGGAAGAGAAAGCGAAGAAAGCCGTGGATGCATCCAAGGACAGTCTGGACAGGGACATTACATCCGCGTATATCGGGCACAGTTCGGAATACACGGTCTATACGAAAAACTATACGGACAATCTGTCCGGAGATGATACGGGCAGGGAGTTCTACAACAACAACTTCTTCATCAATCCGGCTTCCAGTACGGACTCCATGAGGGTCATGAGACTCGAGAACAGGGTCTTTCTCAGGCTGCAGCCCTGGAAAGCGGACGGCATCGTGTCCAAGCTGGATGTCGGCATAGGGGACAAACTGCTCAACTATTATGACTACAGTCCGGCCAACTATCTGAACACCAAGCGCAATACCGTACTCAACTCCCTGTATCTCTATGCCGGGGCGCAAGGGCAGTACAAGAAATACTTCACCTGGGATGCGACAGGGCGGTACACCTTCCTCGGACACGAGATCAACGATTTCGGCATAGATGCCAACCTGACGTTCAGTGCATATCCGTTCCGCAGGGACAAATCGAGTCCGCTGCTGCTCAAGGCACACTTCGAGACTTCGCTCAAGGAACCCGACCACTATCAGCAGAGACTGTACACCAACCACTACAGGTGGGAAAACAGTTTCGGCAAGATATCGACCACAAAGATAGAGGGACGCCTGCTCATACCGCGATGGAAATTGGAGGCGATGTTCGGATACGCCCTTCTCGGCAACAATATCTATTATGACAACGACGGCATCGTCCGGCAGAACGGACAGGCCATGAGCGTCATGACGGCATACCTCGGGAAGGAGTTCCGGTTATGGAAATTCCATTTCGACCACAGGGCGCTCTTCCAGCTGTCATCCAACCAGAATGTACTGCCGCTGCCGATGCTGTCACTGAACTTCAGGTATTATTTCCAGTTCGATGTAGTGAAGAAGGTGATGCAGATGCAGCTTGGAACGGATGCCAGATACAATACAAGATGGTATGCTCCTGCCTACAATCCCGCTGTGGGCGTATTCCACAACCAGAATGAAGAACTCTACGGCAACTGCCCTATTTTCGATGTGTTCGTCAATATCCAGTGGAAAAGGGCATGCATTTTCATCAAGGTGCTCAACCTCGGTCTCGGGAAACCGAGCCAGAATGCAGACTATTTCAGCGCTCACCATTACATCAACCCTCAGAGGGTAATAAAGGTGGGCATATTCTGGCCGTTCTACATCCAGCCGGGCAAGAATGCCAGTGTAGGCGGAGGCTCATCCGGAGGCACCGGCAACTCAACCGGTACCCGCACACAGAATATAAACCGCTAATGGAATACAGGACGGAAAGCACAATCAGGCGGATTGTCCTGACGGCAATACTTGTCTTCGTCATTCCGGCGGAAAGGCTCTGTCCATCTCCGGAAAGGACCGGTTCCGCCCGTGCTTTCAGCGATGGGAAAATAGAATGCGTACTGGATACTGGAGATGACATGTACTCGAGAAGCGGACTCAAGGCCGGATTCAACTATGAACTTCTCCACAGGTATGCGGAAAATGCCGGCTGCCTTATCAGCATCACCGCGGCGGAAGACGGGGAAAACTATATCGACTCCCTGAACTGCGGGAAGATCGACATTCTTGTAAGGCTGTCAGCGGATTCTCTCGACAATCCGCTGATACGCAAATCACGGAATGTGGACCATTACTGCGCCTGGTACCTGAGGGCGGACAGGACAGCGGAAATGAAGGACATCAACCTGTGGCTCAACTCATTTATCGGCACAAGAGACTATACCGACCTGCAATACCGGTTCTACACCTCGTACGACCCGTTCAGACGTCTGGAAAGAGGGACAATATCCGGAACCATCAGTCCGTATGACAATCTGATAAAGAAGCACGCAGACATCCTGGACTGGGACTGGAGGCTGCTTGCCGCCATAATCTACCAGGAATCCAGGTTTTCCATCAGCACTTCATCATCGAGAGGAGCCACAGGTCTTATGCAGGTCATGCCCTCCACTGCCGGATATTACGGCATTACGGACCTTCTCGACCCGGAACAGAACCTTATTGCCGGCACCAGACATCTTGCCAGAATCCAGGAATCGTTCTCCGAAGAAAGATTCACCGATACTGAACGGATAAACTTCACTCTCGCCGCGTACAATGCAGGAGAAAAGAGGATAACCGACTGCCGTATCTTCGCAATGCAGAAAGAGCTGGACAATACGAAATGGGAAGAGGTCGTGAAAATCATTCCGGACATGAGAAAATACTCTTTCGTCTACAATGACACCATACGGTCCGGAAGGTTCAGGGGAACCGAGACCATCAATTATGTATCCAGGATAATGGATATATATGATGCATTCCGTGAGATCTGCCCCGAATCATAGTCATCTCACTGACACGCTTTTCGCAGGATCCACCCTGGCTATGAACAGGGATGGGACAAGCAGGAGCAGCATTATGATGCAGAATGCAGCCAGGTCTGCCAGCAGTATCAGCCCGATATCGGCATGCACCGGCACGAACGACACGAAATAGTTGGCCGGATCGAGGGACAGGAAACGGGTCCTGTCCTGTATGAGACAGAACAGCAGAGCCGATATGTTCCCCGCAGCCATACCCTTGAACACTATCACGGAAGAACTGGCGAGGAATATCTTCGCAATGGACCTGTCAGTCATGCCCAAAGCCTTGAGAAGGCCTATCGTGGAAATGTTCTCGAAAAGCATTATCAGCAGTCCGGATATCATATTGAACCCGGCGACCACAGTCATCAGGACAAGTATGAAAAGGACATTGAAATCTATAAGGTTGAGCCAGTCGAAAAGCTGGGGATATCTGTCGGCAGCCGACTCTGCCACTACGGTCTCATCATCTTCGGATGAAGCGCTGTAGATGGTGAAACCAATGATGTCCGAGAGCCGCTTCATGTCATGCACATTCCTGCAGCTGTCATCAAGCCTGACCTCCAAAGCCGAGACCTGGCCGGATGTCCACCCGTTGAGACGCTGCAGGTCAGAAATGGACGCATAAACGACCATCTTGTCCTCCGCATCCACCATCGGATCATATACGGATGCCACCCTGAATTTCCTTGCACGGACCCTTTCCCCGACGAAATATGCAAGCATGTCATCCCCGGGGGCAAGCTGCAGCATGTCTGCCAGACGACCCGGCACCTTCACGGTCATGGTCTCCAGGGAATCGGAACCGGAAGGCTCCACTCCCTTGAAGACAACCCCGTGGATATTGTCCCCGTTCTTTATTATTCCTGCCCTGTAGACGGCAGCGCTGACATCTTCCACCCCATCGATGGCAGATACCCTGTCAAGCCACGATGGATACCGTCCGACAGGCGATGTCCCCCCGATATAGTTCATGTCCACGGGCGTTATCTGGATATCCCCTGTAAGGCCGGACAGGCCATCCCGAATCTCGTTCCTGAATCCGGATGAAACGGCCACGGCTATTATCATGACAAGGAAACTTATGGCTATGCATACCATAGCCATCCGTCCCTTGAAACGGAGCCTTGAAGCTATGAATATCGAGACATCCATCCTTTCTTCCGCCGGTATTATGCCACGGCGTTTCCCATGAACATGGACAAGCGGACTGCAAATTTACATTTTTTCAGCAAAACGAGCCTCCGCATCCTGAATATTCCCGGCATCCCCGTGGCGCTTCCTGTACAGCTGCCAGCTGTTGAACGCATTGTGCCATATACTGTAGAATCCCCCGGCAATGGATGTGACCGGGGTCATGAATGTATAGCCCATCCAGATGGCAAAGACCGTATTCTTCTGTCCGAGAGCCTGCCCGGCCGTAACCTGCGCGCCGTACTTCCTGCCTATGACTCTCCCGAGCCGGAACTGCAGGAAACAGCAGAACAGGGAAACAGCCGCTATACCGGCCTGATATCCCACAGGAACAGTGCTGTGCACTATGGACCTGGTCGTCATCAATATGGCGAGCATCAGGTTTACGGACCATATATAGAAAGGAAGGTTTTCATACTTAATGATCTTCCTGTGGAATTTAGGCATCGTGAACCTGACTATCCAGGCAAGGATGCACGGGCATATCAGCAAGGGGAAGACCTTTGCCATTATCATGCTGAAAGATACCATGAAGGTCATCTCCGAATCCGGATGCACGAGAGGTATCAGGAGCGGCACGGAGACAGCCGTCACGAGATTGATCAGGATAAGATAGGTGGTGATGCCCGGAGCATCCCCATCCAGTCTTGCCGTAACTACCGCCGCAGCCGTCGCCGTCGGACAGATGAATAGCAGCATTGCGCTTTCCAGCAGGACTTTCCAATGGTCTCCCGGCAGTATTATCTCAAGAAACGCAAAAAAGGAGAATGCAGCCACCTGAAAGACAAGGAGCCACAGATGCCACTTCCTCGGCCTCATGTCTTTCGGAGATATCCTGCAGAAGGCAAGGAAGAGAAGGATGAACAGCAGGGTCGGCTGGAGAACGGTCACAGTACGGTACAGCGCAGGAGCAGCCGGCGCAAGCGAAGGAATACCCATATATACAAGATATATCAGGGCTCCCGCCGCCATCGAAAGGACAAGCATCCAGTCTTTCAGAAATCCGGACAGTCTTCCCATTCCGCTACTTTTTCTGTTTGAGGACATCGAGTCTTGCCTGGGCCGACATGCGTTCGGTCTCATCCGGAGAGGATGCAATCAGTACCGGGAGATATTTCAGTTCGCCCTTCGGATTGTCCTCCCGGCGGTACAGCAATACGCAGTTCTTGGCAGCCGTATAGTCCTCCGGATTGATTTTCAATACTTTCCTGTAATATTTCAGAGCCGTTTTGGGATTGTCCTCAACCACAAGATAATAAGATCCCATGTCCGACAGGAATACCGTGGATTCAGGCTCATTTTCAAGCATTTTCCCGGAAAGTACCTTGAACGCCACGTACGACACCTGCGATCCTATGTTGAAAAACAGATAGCAGTATTCCTGGATCGCCCCCATGAAAAATTCATCATCTATCTTCTCCCCATCGAACTTCCAGCCGGCATCCCTGTCGGCATAATAGTCATCGATAATGCCGCTGAGACATACCAAAGCCATGTCCGGACTCTCCTTTTCGTATGAAACAAGGGAGTTCGCCTTCATGAAGGCAATGTCGAGATCCAGGGGGAAAAGCTCTGCCGCCCTGTCTATGTTCCTGAGTGCAATAGCAAAAAGAGAATCGTCATAGACCGTCTCCTCGAAATAGTTCACATCCGCTCCTGCGGAATCCTTCAGCGCAAACAGAGGCCGGTTGCCGAGATATTTCCTGCCCGGCCTGCTCACCACCGTGGTAGTCTGTCCCTTGGTAAGATAATAGCTGTACTTTGCAAGCAGCAGTTTCCTGTTGTCAGGGTCAGCCTCCGACCAGCCGTTCAGGACCGTCTCTACGCCCACTCCGGCCGGACCCAGCCTCGAAACCAGCAGGTCATACTTCTTCGAATACTCTTCGGATGCAGCCGAATCCACCTGTGGCGCCACGGCACGGGCTGAAAGAGCCGCCAGAAATGCAAAAGTCAAACACAGAAATCTTCTCATAACATCTTGTCCTTGTCTATATCCATCCTTATCCTGCGGGTCTGGGGATGAAGGTTGTTGCACCTTGTCCCGAGATTCTTCACGAATCCTACAGGAAGGCCGTCATAACATACCGACAGATAGCCTTCAGGTCTGTCCCTGATGACCATGGCATCGCCATGCAGGAAGGAAAGCGCCTGTCCGCTGTCCAGTTCCGCAGACGGGAACGCCCCATCCTCAAGCATGATGTCCAACGCAAGATCCGCATCCGGAACAAGGATTTTCCCTTTCATCCTGCCCACGGTACAGCCCGACCTCAAGGTCCGAACCGCAGCCGATACCAACCGGACATCATCATCGATGGATTCCGGTACCGCCACCAGCATGTCTCCTGCCGTTCTGAACCGGACTTCCTCCCTGAACCATGCATCGGGTCCGTCATTCCCCTTGCGGCCATCAATACCCGGACCTCTCCGGAATTTCATTGCCGCCGGTTTGCCATTATCCCGTGCCGCAGTCTTCCTGACAGCCGCGCAGTACTGCCCCTCTCCGGGAACGAAACCCGGCAGAAGGAGGAACCCGCTTCCGGTCCGCACCGCTCCGCCGGAGTCCGCCAATGCCTGCATGGAACCGGGGACAGCGTCCTCAGCTCCGAGAGTATCGCATATCCACCGTACATTGTCATCATTCTCGTACCTGTTGAAAGTACAGGTGGAATATACAAGAATTCCATCAGGCGACAGGGCCGGCCACACATCCGCAACAATACGTCTCTGCCTTGTCCTGCACAGGGCCACATTCTCCATGGACCATTGGCTGACGGCCTCCGGATCCTTGCGGAACATCCCTTCTCCCGAACACGGCACATCCGCCAGAACCATGTCGAAGAACCCGCCCAGCCGTGAAAAGGCTGCCGGATCAGCACTTGTAACCACCACATTGGGATCGCCCCAGAGCGCCGCATTGTCAGAAAGCACTCCCGCGCGGCCGCGCATCACTTCATTGGCGACAAGAATGAACCCGTTTCCGAATCTATCCCTCAAGGATGCCGCCAGATCCGTAGTCTTTCCTCCGGGAGCCGCACATAGATCCAGAACCCTGAAAGGACGCCCGACAGGCTCCATCTCCGCCATGCAATGTCTGAAAAGCTCCCCGACAAACATGGCCGAAGAATCCTGGACATAGTATGCCCCGGCATGCAGATAAGGATCCAACGTGAAAGACGGCCTTGTGTCCAAAAGAAAGCCGTGGCCGCTCCACTGCACAGATGAGGCGCCGCATGAAAAATGCCTTCCCGCGGCCTCCGCATCCGCATTCCATTTGAAAGGGTTGAGTCTGACGGAAACGGAAGCCGGACCTTCCAGAGCCTCCGTCACTACTGACGCCGCCGCAGGTCCGACCGCATCTTCCAGACACTTTCCGAATTCACTGTCCATTTGCCGCCAGACCATCCACCATCTTGTCCAGAGCCTCCTGTATCCTTGAAGACAGCATCATCTTCATCATGAAGTTGAGTTCCGCATTCACCTCTACGGAAAAGTCGGTACTGTCGGGCTGGCCATCCACCGCATCGAAATGCATGGATACCGAGAACTGGAACGGTGCCCCATCATCGGCGAAATCTATCCTGGAATACGGAACCCTCTCCAGCACCTTCACACCGACATTGAAGCCCTGCACGACAGCGTGCACGGAATCATAGTCAGCCTCTATCCGGAACTCGCCGCGCTTGTCCTCCGGCACCATTTGGGTAAAGTTGCGCATGTCCACAAACGCCATATACAGCATATACGGAGGCTTATGCACCACGGCGTGCTTGCTTCTGATCCCGGTCTTCATCTCAAGCCTCCTGTCCCCATGTGGAAGGAGAAAACCTCCATTCCTTGAGAAGTCCGAGATCCGACTCCTTTATATAACCCGTTTCGGAAGCCACCTCGATCAGGGCATCGTAGTTGGTCAACGTATTCAGCTCGATATTGGCGTTTTCGAAAGCCCTCCTTGACTGGTTGAAATTGTAGGAGAATATGGCCACCATGCCCTGTACATCGGCTCCGGCCTTCTCCAGCGCAGAGGCCGCAGCCAGACTGCTCGTTCCCGTGGATATGAGATCCTCTACGACAACCGTCCTCGCCCCCTCATTCAGGATGCCCTCTATCTGCGACCCCGTGCCATGATCCTTCGGCTTGGGACGCACATAGATGAACGGCTTGCCCAGGAAATGGGCGATCAGGACACCATGCGCGATCGCACCCGTGGCGACACCGGCAATCACCTCCACATCCGGATACCTGCTGATGATATTGTCCGCCATCCATCTGCACACCTGTTCCCTCAGTGCCGGATACGACAGGATTCTCCTGTTGTCGCAATAGATTGGCGAATGCCAGCCAGAAGCCCACGTGAACGGCTTTTCAGGATTCAGCATGACCGCCTTGATGTCCAGAAGCGACTTCGCCACTGATCTTTCGATTGATTCCATAAGATTGTCTGTTAATAATTCGTTTCTTCTGTATATCTTTGCAGACGTCTTCAGGGAAGACGCATTTTGCAAAGATAATAAGAATCTTTCAAACAATTCCATAATGCACAGGATATACCTTGAAAAGAGATGCATAATCATCTGCAGTCCGTATGATGATGCCCTTTCCGACCCCAACGCGGTCCAGTTGCGTCCAGGCAGCGGGACGGACATGCATGCGCTTGCAGAAATGTTCGAATCATCGGAATCCCTGCAGAGAATATACATTCCCACAGATGACACAGACCGGACATACAGGATGATATGCGCGGAGTTCAAGGAGGTGAATGCAGGCGGAGGACTGGTATGCAACCGCCGCGGGGACTTCCTGCTCATCCGCAGGAGCGGACTGTGGGATCTTCCGAAAGGACACCAGGAGCCGGATGAAGACATCCGGACGACTGCGCTGAGGGAAGTGGAGGAAGAAACCGGCATATCAGGACTGGAGCTTCAGGAACTGATATGCATTACCGACCACTGCTACAGAAGGAACGGTATATGGCATCTGAAGCACACCTGGTGGTTCAGAATGCTTGACACACATCCGGTTGACCTTGTCCCGCAGAAAGAAGAGGACATATCCAGGGCCGCATGGGTCGCGAAATCAAGCCTGCCGGCATTCCTTACGAACACTTATCCATCCATAGCGGAAGTCTTCCGTGAGGCGAAGATATAGAAGCCGTTCCGGACGGTTCCCGGCGGGCCGGAGGGGAAAAGACATCCGTTTCACGGATATTTTTCCGGAAGAGTGAAACAATGTCCAGGATTTTTCGTATAATATTGTGATTGTCTATCCGTGAAGGATTTTTGTGAAAAAGACAGAAGATAACAGACAGATATGAAACTTTCGCAGTTCAATTTCGCACTTACAAAAGACCAGATAGCATCTGAACCGCCGAAATGGAGGGATGAATGCCGGCTCATGGTGCTCGACAGGAATACAGGAGAGATAGAGCACAGGATTTTCAAGGAGATAATAGATTATTTCGGGAAAGGCGACACCTTTGTCCTCAACGACACCAAGGTCTTTCCGGCCAGGCTGTACGGAAAGAAGGAAAAGACAGGCGCGGACATCGAAGTCTTCCTGCTCAGGGAGCTGAACAGGGAACAGAGGCTGTGGGATGTGATTGTGGACCCTGCAAGAAAGATCCGGATAGGCAACAAGCTCTACTTCGGAGAGGATGAAAGCCTTGTGGCCGAAGTGATAGACAACACCACATCGAGGGGAAGGACGCTGAGATTCCTGTATGACGGCACCTACGAAGATTTCAAGGATACCCTTTTCAGTCTTGGGGAACCTCCAGTACCCAAATGGGTGAAGGAAAAGGTAACGGAACAGGACAAAGAGGACTACCAGACCATCTTCGCCGCACACGAAGGGGCCGTAGCCGCACCTGCAGCAGGGCTGCATTTCAGCAGGGAACTCTTCAACAGAATGATTCTCAAAGACATCAACAAGGCGTTCATCACCCTTCACATGGGTATAGGACATTTCAGGTCCGTGGATGTGGAGGATCTCTCAAAGCACAAGATGGACTCCGAGAGGCTTATAATCGGCCAGGAAACGGCAGACCTGATAAACAGGACGAAAATTCAGAAACACAAGGTGCTTGCCGTAGGGGTGACAGTCATGAGAGGCCTTGAAGCCTACTACACGACAAATGATGAGGTGATAGCTTTCGATGGCTGGACCAACAAGTTCATCTTCCCTCCATACAGGTTCGCCATACCGGATGCTATAGTGTCCAACTTCCATCTGCCGTGCTCTACAATGCTGATGTCCGTGGCGGCATTCGGAGGGTACGAGAATGTCATGAAGGCATACAGGACAGCCATCGGGGAAGGATACAGGTTCGGACCATACGGAGATGCGCTGCTGATCATTTGAGACGGCCCCATCCCGGAGAGCCTTTCTGCAAAAAGGCATACTTGAAACGGAAAAAAGTAAAAAACGCATACTCAAAACATAAAAAGACGCACTTCCGCCGCATCGGAGGTGCGTCTTTACTTTCATTATACGGTATATTTGCACCGGATGGACAATCCGTAGATCATGGCAAGGTACGATGAAAGGATATGCAGGTGCGCGCTCAACAGGCTGTTCGGGTTCCGGCCGGACATAGCCCACGCTATGGTGGATGTATTCGGCAGCGCGGCGGAAGTGTTTGCGGCGGACAGGAAATCCCTTCCTCCCGGTACGGCACGATATTTTTCCCGGGAAGGAGGGATAAGCGACCGGGAATACGAAAAGTCCGAAACCGAGCTCACGGCACTCGGGAAAAGAGGCTGCCGATTCCTGTGCGATACAGATCCGGGATACCCTCCCCTGCTGAAGGAATGCCCGGACCATCCTCTCGGGCTGTATGTCCGGAGCGGAACCGCTCCGGAAGAGACATTCTGTCCTGACAGGACATTCATATCGGTCGTAGGGACCAGGGACATGTCCTGTTATGGCCGGGAATGGTGCAGGAGGATAGTATCCGACCTTGCAGATACCGGAAGCGGAATCTGCATAGTAAGCGGACTCGCCCTCGGCTGCGACATCACTGCGCACAGGGCTGCCATGGAAAGGGGCATCCCCACAATTGCCGTCCTGCCCACGGGCATCGATGCCGTATATCCGCGCCGGCACGCCGCCGATGCCGCAAGGATCGCCGGCTCGGCCCGCTGCGCGGTCATCACCGACTATCCTCCCGGTACGGTACCGCTGCAGGTCAATTTCATAAGGAGAAACCGCATCATTGCCGGAATATCGGAAGCCACCATCCTGATAGAGTCCAAGGAACGCGGCGGAGGGATGATTTCGGCAAGACTGGCATTCTCCTACGACAGGGATGTCTACGCCCTGCCGGGACGCATAGATGACACGCGCTCCAAAGGCTGCAACCTGCTAATAAGGGAGGAGATAGCATCCCCGGTCATCTCCACGGACACCCTGGCCGCAGGACTCGGTCTCGGGTCAAGGCGCAAAATGCGCACGGCAGCGGATGACAGGGAAATCCTCAGCCGCAGATTCTCGGCACACCTGTCCGCAGCCGACATTTCTTCAATGGCGGATATCCTCATGCGGATCAGGAAAGACAGGGGGACAGATATCGGGGAACTGGCTTCCTCGTGCGGAATCAGTTACCGCAAGGCGGCGGAACTCACCTCAATGCTCGAGTCGGACGGGCTGATTTCCATAGACCTCATGCAGAGATGTACCATCAGAATAAAATAATGTGTAAATTTGGGCCGGAAAACAGAGACCGCCTATGCATTTTGTGGACACACACACTCATTTATACATGTCCGACTACGGCGATGGCTGCGACGATGCCGTCAGACGGGCCATCGATGCCGGTGTCACGAAGATGATACTGCCGGATGTAGACAGTTCCGTAAGGGAGAGCGTCTTCTCGATGGCATCCCGGTTTCCCGGTTCGGCCTTTCCTTGTCTCGGGCTCCATCCTACGGAGATCCCGGAAAACTGGAAGGAAGAAGTCGACAGAATGATGGAGTACAGGGACAGAAAAGGAATCGTAGCCATAGGAGAGACCGGCATGGACTTCCACTGGGCCAGGGACAACGCTGCAATCCAGGAAGAAGTGTTCAGGATCCAGCTCGACCTCGCGCTTGAAATGGACATTCCTGTCATCGTGCACAACAGGGAGGCGACGGAACATACGCTGAACATACTCAAGGACTACAGGGGGCGCGGGCTCAGGGGTGTATTCCACGCCTACGGAGGCAGCATCGAGACATTCATGGAGCTGCAGAGGCTCGGGGACTGGTATGTCGGCATCGGCGGCGTGGTGACATTCAGGAAAGCATCCATTGCGGAAACGATACGGGAAATCCCTTTAGACAGGATACTGACCGAAACGGATGCCCCGTGGCTCACGCCGGTCCCGTTCAGAGGGACGAGAAACGAAAGCAGCTACATACCGTACATCGCGGAAAAGATCGCCATGCAGAAAGGCACGGACATGGAGACAGTTGCCGGAGTCACAAGCGGGAACGCGGAAAAACTGTTCGGGATATGATCATAAGGGACAAGAAAAAGACGGCAAAGGCATCCATCCTCCTGATATACACCGGAGGGACGATAGGGATGATGCAGGATCCGGACGACCTCACCCTGAAGCCGTTCGACTTCAGGCAGATACTGGATGCAGTCCCCGAACTCGGCAAATTCGCCTGCAGGATAGACTCGTATTCCTTCGACCCCATCATAGACTCTTCGGACGCGGAACCATCCCTGTGGCAGAAACTCGCATACCTTATCCACACGAGATACAGAAGATACGACGGATTCGTCGTCCTGCACGGGACCGACACCATGGCATACTCGGCATCTGCCCTCAGTTTCATGCTCGGAAACCTGACCAAGCCGGTGATTTTCACCGGAAGCCAGCTGCCCATAGGCGTTCCGAGGACCGACGGCAGGGAAAACCTCATCTCCTCCGTGGAGATAGCCGCAGAAAAAGACCCGGAAGGCCATGCACTCGTGCCCGAAGTATGCATCTGCTTTGACAACATGCTCATGAGAGGCAACAGGACCACCAAGGTGAATTCCGACAATTTCAGGGCATTCCGGTCCGAAAACTTCCCTCCGCTGGCGGAAGCGGGCATATACATAAGATACAACGACTCCCTGATCCGCAAGCCGTCCGACTGGGATGCGCCCCTGCAGCTGTACCAGGAACTTGACACAAGGGTCTCCATACTGAAGATACATCCCGGCATCACCCCCCGGGTGGTCAGGAACATCCTGTGCGGCGACCAGACAAGGGCGGTAATCATCGAAACCTACGGCTCCGGCAATGCCCCGAGCAAGAAATGGTTTCTCGATACTGTCAGGGAGGCATCCGCTTCAGGAAAGATACTGCTGAACATCACCCAGTGTCTCGGAGGCAGCGTGAACATGGACCTCTATTCCACCGGAAAGGCCCTCAAGGATGCCGGAGTGATCAACGGATACGACAGCACTACGGAGAGCGCGCTTGCAAAACTTTTCCATCTCATGGGACAGAGCGAAGACAACGGCTGGGTAAGGTCGAAGCTGGAAGAAAATTTGAGAGGGGAAATAACAAAATAATATTGCCATCTGAAAATTATTTGCTAAATTGCACCGGTTTTGGATAAAATTCAACGTCCGAAAACATGTAATTATTGAAAAAACAACTGATATTCATTAATTAACACACAAAAACAATTATGAAAAAATTTTTCATGCTTGTAGCAGTAATCGGCTTCACTGCCCTTTCTGCACAATTCGCGGCAGCTCAGGAACCAGCAGCTGCAGGCGACACAACAGCGACCGAAGCTGCTGCCACACAGGTGACCGATGCCAGCCAGCTGCTGGCAGGTTCAGGTGAGGAGGTTCCTTTCCACCAGGCTCTCAAGACCAAGTTCATCGAGGGAGGTCCAGGGTTCATGGCTCTGATTATCCTCTGCCTTATCCTCGGTCTTGCTGTATGTATCGAAAGGATTCTCTACCT
This sequence comes from uncultured Bacteroidales bacterium, assembly GCA_944322715.1. GTDB lineage: Bacteria > Bacteroidota > Bacteroidia > Bacteroidales > UBA932 > Cryptobacteroides. Next base: position 23,677 of record CALUPT010000017.1, on the reverse strand, counting down.
TTCTCTCTCAAAGACCAACACCAAGAGGCTTCTGGCCGCTATCGAGGCTGCCCTCAAGGAAGGCGGTATAGAAAAGGCCAAGGAAGTGTGCCGCAACACCCGCGGTCCTGTGGCAAGCATCTTCTATCAGGGACTTCTCCGCTATGACCAGGGCATCGAGGTTGTCGAGAAGACAGTCGTTTCCTACGGTTCTGTGAACATGAGCCTCATGGAGAACGGACTTTCATGGATCGCCCTCTTCATCGCCATCGCTCCGTCCCTCGGATTCCTCGGAACAGTCGTTGGTATGATCCAGGCATTCGATGCTATCCAGGCTGCCGGTGACATTTCACCTAACATCGTTGCAGGAGGTATGAAGGTCGCCTTGATCACCACAGTGGGCGGTCTTATCGTTGCGATGATCCTTCAGGTCTTCTACAACTATATCCTTTCAAAGATCGACGACCTCACCATCGACATGGAGGACTCTTCGATTTCACTGGTGGATATCCTGGTTAAGTACAAGAATAAATAAGGAAAACAATGTATTCTAAAATAGTCAAATATATATCCTGGGCACTGCTGATCGTCGGTGCATTGATAGGTGCGCTCGGATTCATCATCGGATTCGACACCAACAATGCAGTTGCCGTCGACACCCTGCTCTATTGCGGATATGTCATGGCGGGGATAGCGGTTGCCGCTATCGTCGGGCTCGGCATCTACGCAAGTGCGACGGTGGATCCTAAGAAGCTTCTGAAATCCGCCGCAGTGCTTGTCGCAGCAATCGCCGTGATCGTCGTGGCATACATTGTCGCTCCGGGAGCCGACCCTGTAGCCTACAGCGGTCTCCCTCAGAGCAAGTCAGTCCTCAAACTGACTGATACAATTCTGATTCTTACGTATGTATTCTGCGGGGCCACTATACTGTCAGTCATCGTAGGTGCTATCGTAAGCGGCTCACGTAACAAAAAATAAACCTCAATCATGGCATCAAAAAAGACACCGGAAATCAACTCAAGCTCGACGGCGGACATTGCGTTCCTGCTGCTGTGCTACTTCCTGATGACATCCACTATGGGTGAGGATTCAGGACTTCAGCGCCGCCTGCCGCCGATGCCGAACGAGAACCAGGAAGTCCAGGACCAGAAGATCAACAGACGAAACATCATCGTCGTGAAGATCAATTCTCAGGACAGACTTCTTGCTGGAAGCGATGCGATTGATGTCAGCCTATTGAAGGACAGGATAAAGGATTTCCTTACAAACCCTACTAACGATCCCAATCTTCCGGAAAAGGAAGTAAAGGATATCGAAGGCTTCGGGGCCTACCCGGTATCGAAGGGCGTGATTTCACTCCAGAACGACCGTGGTACAAGCTACCAGGCATATATAGCCGTTCAGAACGAACTTGTCAGAGCCATCAATGAACTCAGGGATGACTTCTGCAAGAGATATTACGGCAAGGTATATACCCAGCTCACCGAAGATCAGCAGAAGATAGCAAGGGAGGCCATACCTCAGAACATTTCCGAGGCAGAGCCTAAGGATGTAAGCAAGAGATAAAAAGGAGGAAAGAGTTATGTCAATGTTCAAACAGGGAGAGAAAAAGACAGTCCCGGCAATGTCGACAGGTTCGACCTCTGATATCGTGTTTATGTTCCTGTTCTTCTTTATGGTCTGCTCACAGTTGCGCTCTACAGAAAATAAAGTCCAGGTAAATCCGCCGGAAGCTACGGAAGTGGTCAAGCTGGAAAGGAAGGACCTCACGTCATACATCAATATAGGTCCTCCTGTGAAGCATCTCCAGAGCCAGTACGGTACGGATGCCCGTATCCAGTTGAACGACTCCTTCAAGAGTGTGGATGAGATCCGCGACTTCATCGCTGCAGAACGCGATGCTATGAGCGAGGCTGACAGACAGTTCATGACAGTGGCCATCAAGGCTGACCAGAACGTCAGGATGGGTATCATCACTGATGTGAAGCAGGAACTGCGCAGATGTTCGGCACTCAAGATCATGTACACTGCAAGGAAACCTGCAGCTGACTGATTTTTTGCAAGACGGAATCAGGGGTTGTCCGAGCCATTGGGCAACCCCTTTTTATTGATTGAAAAACAGAAGCTATGACAACATTGAAGAAAATACTGCTGTATTCTTCCGCAGCAATCGTACTTGCCGCGGCAGCAGGAGCGATATTCAGACCGGGCGCTGATGCCAAGGTCAGGAAGGCCGACAAGCCTGCAAAATACATATTCGTCATGATCGGCGACGGGATGGGGGCAACCCAGGTAGCGGCAGCCGAATCCTACTTTTCCTACAAGGCGGGTAAACTCGGAGGAGAGCAGGTGACATTCACTAAGTTCCCTGTGCTCGGACTCTGCACCACTTACTCCGCGGACAGCAACATAACGGATTCCGCCGCATCCGGAACCGCAATCGCGACAGGCAACAAGACGAACAACCACGCTCTCGGCACGGCTCCGGACGGTTCGCCGCTCAAGAGCATGGCATATACACTGCACGAAAAGGGCTACAATGTCGGAATCATGTCTTCCGTACCGGTCAACCACGCAACTCCAGGAGCATTCTATGCCCATCAGAAAGACAGGAACAGCTACTATGAGATCAGCCTCGAGATTCCTGAAAGCGGATTCGAATTCTTCGCCGGAAGCGGGATTCTCGACTTCAACGGCAAGGATGGCAAACTTGAAGACATCGACAAGGTGCTCGAAAGGAAGGGATATGATGTCTGCTACGGACTGGATGAGCTTGCCGCAAGCGAGGATGAGTCCGGCGTGGTGGTGATACCTGCCAGCCAGAAGAAGGAAGAGGCTCTCAACTATGAGATTGAACACGGGGATGACGCGAAGGAAGACAGGCTCAGCGAAGTCCTTGAAGCCGCCATCGGATACCTCGGCGATGATGAACCTTTCTTCATCATGTGCGAAGGCGGAGAGATTGACTGGGCGGCGCACGACAACAATGTGACGGAGCTGATCGATGCCATCTCCCGTTTTGATGAGGCCGTCGCGGTCGCATACGATTTCTATCTGGAACATCCGGATGAAACACTGATAGTCGTGACAGCAGACCATGAGACCGGAGGAATCACCATAGGCGCCAACAAGGGCTACATGGTAGACTGGGCCGGCATCGAGAATGACAGCCTGCCAGAGGAGGAGAACATGAACGCGAAGCAGAAAAACAGGGCGTTCAGCGCAGCGCACAACATCGGCTGGACCACCTTCGACCATACCGGAGCTCCGGTACCGGTCTATGCCATCGGCAAGGGTGCAGAAAAGTTCGGCGGCAGGATAGACAATACTGACATTTACGGCAAAGTCGTGTGCGAATAGGCGCAAATACACTATATTTGCATGTTTGATTAAATGTTATTGAAATGGAGAAAGCAATCAGGACCAAGGTCAGGGATCTGTTCAGGCTCGCTCCGGGCCGGGAGGTCCTTGCAAAAGGATGGGTAAGGACAAAAAGGGGTAACAAGAATGTATCGTTCATCGCCTTGAACGATGGTTCTACCATAAACAATATCCAGATAGTCGCTGATGTAGCGAAGTTCGATGAGGATCTGCTCAAAAGGATAACGACCGGCGCCTGCATAGCAGTCACCGGTGACCTTGTGGAATCTCTCGGCGGAGGACAGGCCGTGGAAATCCAGGCAAAGTCGATCGAAATCTACGGAGAAGCCGACCCGAACACCTACCCGCTGCAGAAGAAAGGGCACACCCTGGAATTCCTGAGGACCATCGCCCATCTCAGGCCGAGGACCAACACTTTCGGTGCAGTGCTGAGGATAAGGCACGCCATGGCATTTGCCATACACAAATATTTCAATGACAAGGGGTTCGTATATCTGCACACTCCTGTAATCACTGCATCTGACTGTGAGGGCGCGGGAGAAATGTTCCAGGTCACCACTCTCGACCTGAACAACCCTCCCCGCCTTGAAAACGGACAGATAGACTATTCGCAGGATTTCTTCGGAAGGCAGACCAGCCTGACTGTAAGCGGACAGCTTGAAGGAGAGCTCGGAGCCATGGCGCTCGGAGAAATATACACCTTCGGTCCGACTTTCAGGGCGGAAAATTCCAATACCCCGCGCCATCTTGCGGAATTCTGGATGATCGAACCTGAAATGGCATTCTACGAGATAGAGGACAACATGGACCTTGCCGAGGACTTCATAAAGTCTTTGGTAAGATATGCCCTGGACAACTGCATGGATGACCTGAAGTTCCTTAATGACATGTTCGACAAGGAACTCATCTCAAGGCTCGAAAGCGTCATCGGCACGGACTTCGTCCGGCTCACATATACCGAAGGCATCAGGATCCTCGAAGCATCAGGAGAAAAGTTCGAGTTCCCGGTAAGCTGGGGAGTCGACCTCCAGAGCGAGCACGAGAGATACCTCGTAGAGAAACATTTCGGCAGACCTGTCATCATGACAGACTATCCTAAGGACATCAAGGCATTCTACATGAAGCAGAACGATGATGGCAAGACCGTCAGGGGCATGGATGTCCTGTTCCCGAAGATCGGGGAAATCATCGGGGGCTCGGAAAGGGAATCATCCCTCGAAAAACTGGAAGCCAGAATCAGAGAGCTCGGCATGAGCCACGAGACTCTGGAATGGTATCTCGACACGCGACGTTTCGGTTCGGCACCTCACAGCGGATTCGGACTCGGATTCGAAAGGCTTCTGCTGTTCGTGACCGGCATGGGCAACATAAGGGATGTCATCCCGTTCCCGCGCACGCCGAAGAATGCAGAATTTTAACGTGAACAGGAATCATGCTGATAATAGGAATAGCCGGAGGCTCCGGTTCCGGAAAGACCACCGTAGTGAAAGCCATAACGGACAGGCTCAGGGAAAGGGTCGTTGTCATTCCGCAGGACTCCTACTACAAGGACTCCAGCCATCTGAGCGATGAGGAGAAGAAATACATGAACTTCGATCATCCGGATTCCATAGACTTCGACCTTCTGAACAGGCATCTTTCCCTGCTCCGTGCAGGGAAGAGCATCGAGCAGCCCGTCTATTCCTACATCACATGCTCTCGCTCGAAAACCGAGACAGTGACCGTCCATCCGGCAGAAGTCATTATTATCGAAGGGATACTCATCTTCACATGCGAGAGGCTGCGCGACCAGATGGACATAAAGGTATTCGTGGATGCCGATGACGATGACAGGCTCATGAGGGTGATGGCAAGGGATATCTTGGAACGGGGCAAGACGGTGGAGACTGTGATTGAGCGCTACAGCAAGACAGTCAAACCCATGTATCTCCAGTTCATCGAACCGAGCAAGAGATATGCAGATGTCATCATTCCGCAGGGAGGGCACAACAAAGTGGCGATAGATGTCCTCACGGCTACCATTGAAAAGGCCATCGCAGCAGGCAACGACAAATAGGGCGTACCGTGGACTGGCGTAAAATATACAGAAGGCTTTCTGCCTCAGACAAGGCAGGACTTTATGTCACCGTGATATTTCATCTCACGGTGATTATTGTCTTGGCCATATCCCGGCTTACGACAATTGCCATCACGGACAACGCCTTTCTGATGGATTTCTCCCGCGAGGAAGAAAAGGAAAGGCTCGAAGAGGAACAGGCATTCAGGGAGGAAATCAGCAGAAGGCTCGACAGACTCCTCGGATACAGCGTACCGGCCCGACCGGAAGAGGAAGTCCGCAACATAGCCGTCGATGCATCGGAACCGCTGAAGGATGACAGGGGTACGGATGCGGAAGCCCTCCGCAGGGATGCGGAAAACCTCAGGCAGAAACTGTCTGCAGGCCGGGCGGCTATAGAAGACGATGCCGGAGAGGAAACCGTCGACCTCGGCAAATTTGAAAAAAGGCAGGACAATGCGGAAGAGATGGAATACAGAGGACCTTCAGTCGTATCATATTCCCTCGATGGGAGAAAGGCCAGCAGACTGTCGATTCCGGCATACAGATGCATGGGAGGAGGCGAAGTCACTGTCATCATAACCGTCGACCCGCACGGCAATGTCATCGATGCAAAAGTGCATGATGCCGTCTCATCATCGGACAGATGTCTGCGGGAATTCGCAATCAGGGCGGCAAAACTTTCCCGTTTCTCCGTCCTCTCCCCGGACAGGCTCAGGGAAACGCCGCGCCAGAAGGGCGAAATCGTCTACAGGTTCATAGCCCAGTGACCATAACGCCGCAGTCTACAATGAATCCGCCGCTTCAGCGGCAGGGATATCTGCGCGGTCAGGAAGGGCCGCATCGCCGGAAGATTCCACGGCAGTTCTGATCGTATCGTCAATATCAAGATAAAACCTGTAGAAAGCCTCGTCTTCCAGTTTCGAATATCTGCCGACAAGGGCATTGATCTGGGGCATGATATAAGGCTCTGTCTTCTCCCATTCGCCCGGCCGGGGCACTATGCCATCCTTTGCGGCATAATCCAGGAATTTCCTGTCAAGATGAAGCTCCGAAAGCCAGGTCTCAAGCTCTCTGAAATCCGAGATGGCTGACAGACGGTCCCTGTATGTGTCGAACATGGCGGATGCGAACCGCATCTGTTCCGCCTTACGGTTGCATTGCACATAGAAATCCGTTACCCTGGTGGTGTCTACTGGCACGAATATGTCAGGGACTATGCCCCCTCCGCCATAGACCTTTCTTCCCGATACTGTATGATATACCGCGCTCGTATCCACCCTCATGCTGTCGGCATCCGTCATCTCTCCGTGGGCATAGCGTTCGAATATGTCATATTCGTAATCCGAAGTGTACGGTTTCTGGATGCATCTGCCGGATGGGGTGTAGAAACGCGCTACAGTCAGCCTGACACCGGAGCCATCGGTAAAATTGATTGGTTCCTGCACAAGGCCTTTTCCGAAGGAACGCCTGCCGACAATCACTCCCCTGTCGTTGTCCTGGACGGCACCGGCAAAAATCTCGCTCGATGATGCCGAAGATTCATTTATCAGGACTGACAGACCTATATCCTGCAAGGATCCCCTTCCATCCGCCTTGAACTCTTCCCTCTGACGGTGAAGACCATCCATATATACTATCATGTCGCCTTTCCGGAGAAATTCGTTGCTCAAAAGGAGGGCCTGGTCGAGATATCCGCCGGTATTGTCCCGCAGATCGAAGACCAGACGGGTCATCCCTTCCGACAGGAGTTTCTCCGCAGCCTTGGTGAACTCCGTATAGGTGGTACGGGAGAATTTCGACAGCCTTATATAGCCTGTCGTGTCATTGACCATGAAGGCAGCATCCACGCTGTTGAGAGGTATCCTGTCCCTCTCTATGTCGAACGGGATCTCCGCTCCATCCCGCATGACCGTAATCCTGACCTTGGAGCCGGCAGGCCCTTTCATCAGAGTCACCATACTGTCCTGAGGGGTCTTCATACCGGCAATGGCATGGTCATCGACCTTCAGAATCCTGTCTCCCTGAAGCAGTCCGGCCTTCTCGGACGGTCCGCCAGGTATCACGCTCAGGATTATGGCCGTGTCGTTCGGGACATTGAACTGAATGCCTATCCCCTCGAAATTGCCTGCCAGTTCGGTCTCCGACTCTTTCAGTTCGACAGGAGGGAGATAGACCGAATGCGGATCGAGTTCATGAAGAGCAGCCACGACGGCCGCATCCGTCATGGTTCTGATGTCGATGGTATCGACATAGTTCTGCTCTATCTGCTGCAATATCATATTGAGCTTGTTCCAGTGCGAATAATCGCCGTTGAATTTGCGGCCGGCATCCGTCACCCTTGAAAAAACCATTGCGACACACACTCCTATCACCACGCCGAGGAGAGCCGCAATCAATGCATTGCCCTTGTTCATTTCAGTCTATCTTTTCCACTGCTATACCTGCTTTCGCGAGCAGGTCGATTCCGTCGGTCAGACGGTATTCATCCCTGTAAACGACCCTTCTGATACCGGCCTGTATGATCAGCTTGGAACATTCGATGCACGGAGCTGCGGTCACATAGAGGGTAGCTCCATCGCTGCTGTTGCCGGACTTTGCCACCTTGGTGATGGCATTGGCCTCGGCATGCAGCACGTATGGCTTCGTCACTCCGTACTCATCCTCGCAGATATTCTCGAAACCGGAAGGAGTGCCGTTATAGCCATCAGAGATTATCATCCGGTCCTTGACTATAAGGGCGCCGACCTGCCTTCTCTTGCAATATGAGTTCTTTGCCCATACCGCCGCCATCTCCATATAGCTGGCATCGAATTTTTCCATATCCTAATTCCTCTGGTACAGATACCGTTTGATACTTCTCTTAGGAGTCCTTTCAAAATCTTCCGGCATAATCTCTATCTTCTTGATACGGGCGTAGTTCGGAAGTTCCTGATTAAGTTCCGGAAGGTGGGACTCTATATATTTTTCCAGAGCGCAGCTGTCCATACCATCTATCTCGCCCTGATGGAAATCAGGATATATCAGAGCCGTCAGGCCGCCATCATCCTCTATCACAAGCGAGTCCACCACATAATGCATATTGTTCACCACGCATTCTATCTCCTCAGGGTATATGTTCTGCCCGGACGGGCCGAGAATCATGCACTTCGAGCGACCTCTGAGATAGAGGTATCCGTCCTTGTCCATGACACCCATATCTCCAGTACGGAACCATCCGTCGGAAGTGAATGTGGCCGCCGTAGCCTCATCATTCTTGTAATATCCGAGGAACACATTCATACCCTTTACAAGCACCTCACCAGGTACATTCTGCGGATCCGGAGAATCTATGCGGATCTCCATATTGGGAGCCGCCTTGCCGCACGAGAAAAGGCGTGCGGTCTTCCAGTCATCGTATGAGATGATAGGCGCACATTCAGTCATACCATACCCTACGGTGAAAGGGAAACCTATCTTCTTCATAAATGTCTCTACCTCCTTGTTGAAGGCGGCACCTCCGATGATGACCTCTTCGAACCTGCCGCCAAAGGCGTTCACAAGCTCTTCACGGATCTTCTTCTGTATAATCTGGCTGATGACAGGCAGACGCATTGCAAACCGTATACCCTCTTTCTCGAGCAGAGGCTTCAGCTTGTTCTTGTACACCTTCTCTATGATAAGAGGCACCGCTATCACGACATCAGGACGGATTTCAGCCAGCGCCTGCATGATAATCTTCGGGCTCGGCACCCTCGTCAGGAAATGCACGTGCGTCCCGACTGTCAGTTCGAAAAGCACCTCGAACATCATCCCGTACATATGGGCCGAAGGGAGCATCGCCACCACATTTGAGTGGTCGTTGAGCATTGGCAGCACCTTCATCGCAAACTGCACATTGGAGTACAGCGCCCTGTACGGTATCATCACCCCTTTGGAAAAACCTGAAGTGCCTGAAGTATAGTTGATAAGGGCGAGCTCATCGGCAGAATCCTCATAATAGCAGATGTCATCAGGCGTAAAATTCTTGGGATACTTCCTGCCGAAGAGTTCGTTGAGATGTTCACGGGTTTCGGTTATCTCCTTGTTTTTTGCATACAGCAACTGGAAATTGTTTATCCTGACCACTGCCTGCAGGGCCGGCATCTCCGTCTCTGTGAGGCCTTCCCACACCACATCATCCACAAAGAGAATCTTGGCCTCCGAATGGTTGACGAGATGGTGTATGTTGCCTGCCTTGAATTCGTGCAGAATCGGCACCGGCACTGCGCCGTATGTCAGGGCGGAAAGGAACGAGACTGCCCAGTTGGCCTGGTTACGGGAGCAGATTGCCACCTTGTCACCTTTGACCAGACCGCAACGCTCATACATAATGTGCATCTTGGCAATCCTTCTTGCCATATCCCTGTAATGAAGGGTTACACCTTGATAGTTAGAGAGCGCCGGTCTGTCCCAATTCTCCCTGAAGCTCTTCTCGTAGAGCTTGTTGAGTGAGTGAAATTCCATAATGATTCTTTGTTTCCTGTTAAAAATCCTATTCTGTAAAAATATTATCTGCTTTTCCCCAACTCTACGGTTACTGTCCTTCCGTCATATCTTGTGACCTGTACTCCACCCTTCACAGGCACGACTTCGCTGTCAGGCCTTATCATCCTGTCCCCTTCCGGCACGGCCACCGGATCACCCCCGTAGAAAGGGTATATCAGTGTCTGGATCGAAGTCCTTACCACCCACCATGTACTGCCATCGACTTTCACCGGTTCCGGAAGATTCCTGATTGTCTCATCTGTCGTGATGCCTTTCCACGCGGCGGGCTTCTTCCCCTGCAGGTTATACATTTCCACCGTGTTGTCATCATGCAGCACAAGTACATTGTATATCCTTCTGCCATTGAAGTCATAGACATCGGGACCGAGAAGTATCTTCTTCCCGAGATCTACCGGAAACGGTTCGACCCTACGGCCCAGCCTGTCGAGCAGATAGAGTTCCGATCCTGCGGCAAAGAGTATCTGCAGTTTGCCGTTCCGGAAATAATCGATGGTCGCCGCCCGGCCGCACAACGGCTCGGAAAATTTCACGCCCCACATTCCCCTGCCGTTTTCATCGTTCAGACACAGATACATGTTGTCGTTCTGGTAGAACGTATTCATTTTTCCGGTAGCCGAATTCCTGACCTTAAACGGGCCATCCGGAACGACCACCACCGTATCCCTTTCGAATGCAGGGGCCTCACTCTTCATTTCCATGATCCTGTCTACGGAGAAGGAAAGTCTCAACGCACCCTTCTCGGACACTATGCGGAACACCGCCGGAACATAGGCTGCATCTGCGTAGGAAGAAGCCAACGCTTCTGCATATTCCCGTCCGAAAACCCTGTCTATCGCCCTGCGGTCCTCGGTAAATGAAAAATATCCGATGAAATGCGGCTCTCCGCGCCCGATATCCTGACAGCCTGCCCCTTCCATAAACGAAGCGAGACTTCTGTCCAGCGCCCTGCCGCCTGTATATTCCGATATCGCGCTTCCGCTCCCCGCAATGATCCATCCATCCCTGCAGATGTACCTGCTTTCATCCGGAACGGAAAACAGGGAACCGAAAAGGGCTGCGGCATAGCCCCGATAAGGGAAATCAGCCGCTGTCCCGCCGGAATCGGTCAGACCGGCCGCGGAAATGTTCCCTGCATTGATGAGCAGCACGCTTTCGAGACTGTCGCCGACATAGAAGGAGGCTACGGCCACTTCCCTGATACCGATCTGCCTCGCCCATTCATCCGGAGATATGCCGGTCTTTTCGGACAGGCCGTCCATGACAGCATCATATCTTGCCTGGCCGATCCTGGTATCTGCATAATCCCTGTATGCGGACACATGGGCTGAAACATCCTTGACCGGTACGGTAAATAATGATACAGTATATGATGGAACCATATCCGCGACATGCGATGCCGCACCGGCGGTATTTCTGAAAATATTGACAAACCTGTCCGGGCCTGTACCTGCGGCGACCGATCCTGTCATGACGAGATGTTCCCTTGTCATGACATCAGCCGAAAATGCGGTCCACTCGGCAAAACGCCTCAGGAAATCGGAATGCCTGCGGTACTCCGCCGTGAAAAGTTTCTCCAAGAGCCTTCCGACGGATGCATTTGAAACCAGCACCTGCCCCGCAGATCCCTGGACGGCTTCCGCGGCCTGACAGAACCCTTCATTGTCAAGCACTGAAATGCCCTCCATTATATGCCTTTCGGATGATCCGAGAAGCACATCCGAGGTCGATACGGACAACAGTTTTCTCCTGGAGATATATGTACCCTCCATAGCGAGACTCCCGCCATCCGACACGGCCGAATAAAGGCCCGCCTTTTCGGCCATATTCAAAAGGGAATCGACAGCCTCCGGGATTTCCGCTCCTGACCTTCCTGCATCCAGCACGGCCAGAATCTCAAGGCCGCCTACATAATGGCAGGAAAGGGTCATCTCGGCGGATTTCAGATAACCGGCCCCGGCTGCCGCATCCATAAATTTCCTGAATCCGTCATTTTCAATTATATCGAGCGTAGGGCTCTCTCCTGCAAAAGAATCCAGAAAAGTACCGAACCTGTCGAAATGCATGACTGCAACGGCATCGGATGGTATGGCCTGATAACAGCCGTACACGGAATCGTTCAGGTCATAGGCATGACTGTCCTGATCCGTTCCGGAATATAAAAAGAACACAGCGACTGCCACCGCCGCAAAAAGGATGACGACCGCTGTTATGCAGATAAGAATAGTTTTCCTGTTCATCAGCCAGTCCTACTTGACCGCCACAGCCTCTATCTCCACCTTGACTCCCATAGGAAGAGCCGCTACCTGGTAACATGCCCTGGCCGGCTTGTCTCCGGTAAAGAATTCCGCATATACATCATTCATGGCCTTGAAGTCGGCTATGTCATCCAGAAGGACGGTCGTCTTGACTACATTATCATAGTCCATCCCTGCCTCGGCAAGGATAGCGCCTATGTTCTTGAGGGACTGCCTCGTCTGATCAACGATCCCCTCAGGGACACTGCCATCTGCCGGCACGACCGGAATCTGGCCCGAGATATACAGGATTCCGTTCGCTTCTATGGCCTGTGAATACGGGCCTACCGCCTTCGGCGCATTTTCCGTAGCAATTACTTTCTTCATATCGGCATATCTTGTTCAAACATGCAAATATACAAAGAAGTCGTGTGCAAAACAAATATATTTTGCCAGACAGGCACCAGACAGGCACCTTACATCCCACTGACAGACCGGGGCAACTGCCGGACAGACGGACATAGTCCGGATAAGCATCAGGTCCGGCATAAAAGAAAATAACCCGGCGTTGCCGGGTTACGCGACTGTAGTAGTCCCGAGCAGAATCGAACTGCTATCTAAAGTTTAGGAAACTTCCATTCTATCCGTTGAACTACGGGACCATTTCAAGGAGAAGATTACCTACTGGGCTTTCTTCTCGATAATCTGACGACCTCTGTAGTAGCCACATTCAGGACATACCCTGTGGTAGAGCACAGTCGCACCGCAGTTTGAGCAGGTGGCGAGAGTAGGAACCACAGCAAAGTCGTGCGTCCTTCTTTTGTCACGTCTCTGTTTAGAGACCTTTCGTTTCGGATGTGCCATTTTTCTATAATTTTAATTCATTTTCAAAACATTCCCTTAAGTACGGCAAACGGGCTTCCGTCTTCTTCCCGGTCTCTGTCTTCATCCCGATCCGCAATCCCGATACGGTCAGCCACCGACCTGTCGCATCCGCCTTCATCATGTACCCTGTGCATCGGCAGAGCCAGACAGGCATAGTCATATATGACCTGCGACATATCCAGAAAAGCATCATCCGGAGCCAGACTTATCACTTCCCTGCCATCGTCCTCTGCCGTTTCCTCCCCCTCATGCTTCACACTGAGACAGACATGCGGCGCGATGCGCAGATCCAGATCCGACAGGCATCTGTCGCACGGTACGGTCAGGATTCCCTCGATATCGCAGTCTATCCGGACATGACTTCCGGACTTCTCGGCCACCGCCCTGACAGACAGATCCGCCCCGGTAATTTCCGTATTGCCGAACTCTTCAAAGAACTCCTTGCCGACACTCCAGCGGAAGTCAGTCTTCCCGGGTGCCAATCCATTTACGGGTATCACATATAGGCTTTCCATAGATTCCATAAACAGATTTGAGCGTGCAAAGATAGGAAATATTTTTTACAAAACAACCTTATTCTCCACTTTTTCTCTTCCTTTCAATCTCGCTGAGGATTATCTTCCTCATTCTCATTGACTTGGGAGTCACCTCAACGAGTTCATCCTCCTGTATGTATTCCAGCGCCTCCTCAAGCGAAAACTTGATAGGAGGAGGAAGCATCACCTTGTCATCGCTTCCGGAAGCCCTCATATTGGTGAGTTTCTTGGTCTTGCATATATTGATATTAAGGTCGCGTTCCCTTGTGTGTTCTCCGACCACCTGACCGGCATAGATCTCATCTCCCGGATCCACGAAGAAACGGCCTCTGTCCTGCAGCTTGTCCATGGAATACGCTACAGCCACGCCTGTCTCCAGTGACACCAATGAACCGTTGGTCCTGCGCTCTATCTCTCCCTTGTAAGGCTCGTAGTCCTTGAACCTGTGGGCAATCACCGCCTCTCCCTGAGTAGCTGTCAGAAGGTTGCTGCGCAGCCCCATGAGCCCGCGGGCCGGTATGTCGAACTCGAGATGCGTCCTGTCCCCTCTCGTCTCCATGTGTATCAGTGCCGCCTTGCGCCTTGTCGATATCTCGATAGCCTTTCCGACAAACTCTTCAGGCACATCTATGGTCAGGTTCTCTATAGGCTCGCACCTCTGCCCGTTAATGGTCTTGTCCAGCACCTTCGGCTGGCCGACCTGCAGTTCGAAACCTTCGCGTCTCATAGTCTCTATAAGCACTGACAGATGGAGCACTCCCCTTCCATATACTATAAAGGAATCCGCATTGGGCCCCGGTTTTACCCTGAGGGCGAGATTCTTCTCAAGTTCCTTCTCGAGCCTCTCCTTAAGATGTCTCGATGTGACGAACTTGCCTTCCCTGCCGAAAAACGGAGAATCGTTTATGCAGAAAAGCATGCTCATCGTCGGCTCATCGACGGAGATCGGAGGAAGAGGTTCCGGATTCTCGAAATCGGCCACGGTATCGCCTATCTCGAAGCCTTCAAGCCCTACTACGGCACAAATGTCTCCGCAGACCACTGTATCGACCTTCGTCTTCTCCAGACCGTCGAATACCATAAGATCCTTTATCTTCTGTTTCTCGATTATGTCGTATCTCTTGCAGAGACTTATGTTCATCCCCGCCTTGAGCTCGCCCCTGGTCACCCTGCCGATGGCTATACGGCCGACATAAGGGGAATATTCTAGAGAGGATATGAGCATCTGGGGCGTACCGGGATTGTGTTCAGGTGAAGGAATCACCTCAAGAATGACATCAAGCAGTGCTGTTATGTCTGTCGCCGGCTTCCTCCAGTCCAGGGACATCCAGCCCTGCTTTGCACTGCCGTAGACTGTACGGAAGTCGAGCTGGTCCTCGGTGGCATTCAGAGAGAACATCAGGTCGAAGACCTCCTCCTGCACCTCTTCAGGACGGCAGTTCGGCTTGTCGACCTTGTTTATCACGACTATCGGTTTCTTGCCCATCTCTATGGCCTTCTGCAGCACGAACCGTGTCTGCGGCATACAGCCCTCGAAGGCATCCACAAGCAGTAGGACGCCATCGGCCATATTGAGCACCCTTTCGACCTCGCCCCCGAAATCGCTGTGGCCCGGAGTATCTATAATATTGATTTTTACTCCTTTATAAGTAACTGACACATTCTTTGCCAGAATGGTGATGCCTCTCTCTCTCTCGAGGTCATTGTTGTCAAGGATCAGCTCTCCCAGCTTCTCCTGCTCCCTTGCCTGACGGGACTGGTAGATCATCCTGTCCACCAGAGTTGTCTTGCCATGATCGACATGGGCAATGATTGCAATATTCCTGATATCCTGCATATTACACATATATGACAGAAGCCGTCGGTACGGCCGCTGAAATTTGAGGGTGCAAAATTAACAATAATCTCAATAAAACGGATTTTTTATCGCCATTTCTTGTAAGTTGTTCCGAAATATCTTAAAAAAATCCAAACTGTTTCGTACTTTTGCGGTCGTAAATTTTGTATGAATTTCAACCATGACAGAAAAAATCCTGATCATCGATTTCGGTTCCCAGGTTACCCAGCTGATAGGCAGGAGGTTAAGGGAAATCAATGTCTATTGCGAAATCCATCCTTTCAACAAAATCCCTGAGATTGACGGATCCGTCAGGGGAATAATCCTGAGCGGCAGTCCCTGCTCCGTACGGGATGCAGGCGCCCCCCAGATCAATCTGGATGGCATAAAGGGAAAGATGCCGCTGCTGGGCATCTGCTATGGAGCACAATATCTGGCCCGGGAGTTCGGAGGTGAAGTCGCGGCTTCCGCAGCAAGGGAATATGGCCGTGCGATTCTCACAGTCAAGGGCAATTCGCCTCTGTTTGAAGGGATGCCGGAGAAATCACAGGTGTGGATGTCGCATGGGGACACCATAACCCGCCTCCCTGAAAGAGGAGAAGTGATAGCATCGACCGAAGATGTCACGAATGCCGCCTACCATATAAAAGGCGAGGACACCTATGCCGTGCAGTTCCATCCTGAAGTGTTCCACACCACCGAAGGCGGCAGGATACTGGCCAATTTCGCCCTGAAGATATGCGGCTGCAAGGGAGACTGGACACCGGCATCGTTCATTGAGACCACTGTCGCCGACCTCAGGTCGCAGATAGGTTCAGACAAGGTCATACTCGGTCTGAGCGGAGGGGTGGACTCGACTGTAGCGGCAGTGCTGCTCCATAAGGCCATCGGACATCAGCTTACATGCATATTCGTCAACAACGGACTGCTCCGCAAGAACGAGTTCGAAGATGTGCTGGCCTCATACAAGGACATGGGTCTGAATGTGATCGGAGCCGATGCATCATCCGGGTTCATCTCCGCACTTGCAGGCGTGACCGACCCTGAAACCAAGAGAAAAATCATAGGCAGGCTGTTCGTCGAGACTTTCGACAGTTACGCCCAAAAGATAGAGAATGCCCGCTGGCTCGCACAGGGAACGATATATCCGGATGTGATCGAATCCGCATCCGTCAACGGCACTGCCGCCAAGATCAAGTCCCACCACAATGTGGGCGGACTTCCGGAAAAGATGAACCTCAGGATAATAGAGCCGCTGAAACTGCTCTTCAAGGATGAGGTCCGCAGAGTCGGAAGGACTCTCGGCATCAAGGATGAACTGATAGGAAGGCATCCTTTCCCGGGACCGTCCCTTGGAATAAGGATACTCGGGGAGGTAACGGAGGAGAAACTGACGGTATTGCGTGAAGCCGATGACATTTTCATCAAAGGGCTGAAGGCATACTCGCTCGAAGATAACCGCGCGGCGGTAGAGGCTCTCGCAGGACCCGGAGCGGAATATGTGCGGTCTGCCTCCGATCCGTCAATCAAGGCTGCGAATCTGTATGACGCCATCTGGCAGGCAGGAGTGATTCTGCTTCCGGTACGCAGCGTAGGAGTCATGGGCGATGAAAGGACATACGAAAGCACCGTGGCGCTCCGGGCAGTCATCTCCACCGATGGAATGACGGCAGACTGGGTACATCTCCCGTACGACTTCCTCTCCAGGGTCAGCAACGAAATCATCAACCGTGTGCGCGGAGTCAACAGGGTAGTCTACGATGTATCCTCGAAACCGCCTGCCACGATCGAATGGGAATAAACTCCATCACTTTGAACAGGGCTCTGACATTCATGATGGTCCTCTGTCCGTTTTGAATGGCTCATCGTCATTCCGGACTAAGTCCAAAAATCATGGACTGTCATCCTGAACGAAGTCCAAAAAATCATGGATTGTCATTCTGAAAGAAGTCCAAAAAAATCATGGATTGTCATTCTGAACGAAGTGAAGAATCTGTTCTCCCTACATAATATAAATGAACAAGACACTGATATGATAATAAAGGAACTGAACGGAAAGGTCCCCTCCACAGGTGAAGGGACCTTTGTCGCCGAAAACGCAGCCCTTATCGGAGATGTGAAGACAGGACGGGACTGCAGTATCTGGTACGGGGCCGTACTAAGAGGCGATGTAGGTCCGATAAGGCTCGGAGACAATGTAAATATCCAGGACTGTGCCGTGTTGCACGCGACTACCGATGTCTCCGAAGTCATCATCGGCAACAACGTATCTGTCGGGCATAACGCCATTGTGCATGGAGCCAGGATAGGCAACGATGTGCTTATCGGAATGGGCGCGATAGTGATGGACAATGCCGTAATCCCTGACGGGACTGTCGTGGCGGCCGGAGCGGTCGTACTGGAGAACAAGGTGCTCGAACCGGGAATATGGGCAGGTGTTCCTGCAAAGAAGGTCAAGGACTCTTCTGACCGTATAACCGGGATGGCTCATGACAACGCTATGCACTACATAGAATATAAGGAATGGTACAGGTAGCCGCAGGGTGGCCGGGACCATGAAAAGACTGATAGATGATGGCAACTGATCAGGACGAGAAGTTTATGCGTGAGGCCCTGAGGGAGGCCGGATATGCCGCCGACAAGGATGAAGTGCCTGTCGGGGCGGTAGTCGTATGCAGAGGCCGGATCATCGGACGCGGCCACAATATGACCGAAAGCCTGCACGATCCCACCGCCCATGCGGAAATGATCGCCATTACGGCCGCCACTGAGGCCATGGGAGGTAAATACCTCAACGACTGCACAATGTATGTTACTGTCGAACCTTGCCCGATGTGTGCGGGAGCGCTTGCCTGGTCCCAGATAGGACGCGTCGTGTACGGAGCCGCCGACCCGAAACGGGGATTCTCCCTGTACTCCCCTTCCCTGATGCATCCCAAGACGGAAGTCACTGCCGGCGTACTGGCCGATGAATGCGGGGAAACAGTATCCGCATTCTTCAGGGAGAAACGCAAATGATACCTGCCAAAGGACTATGTTTGGACTGGAAAATCTCGGACTTGTCGGACTGTTCATAGGGACATTTCTCGCGGCCACCATTCTGCCTTTCAGTTCGGATGTGCTGTATATGGCAATACTTGCCGCCACGAAAGACCCCGCCGGCTGTCTCATTGTCGGAACAGCAGGCAACTGGCTCGGAAGCGTATTTACATACTGGATAGGCTGGATAGGCAAATGGGAATGGATAGAGAAATGGTTCAAGGTGAAGCCGGAGACCCTGCAGAAGCAGAAATCATATATCGACAAATACGGAGTCTGGCTGGCACTTGTATGTTGGGTCCCGTTTATCGGGGATGTCATAGCGATAGCCCTCGGTTTCTACAAGACCCGCCCGGTATGGACAATCATCCTGCTGCTTGCCGGCAAATTCGCCAGATTCCTGGCATGGAATCTGATATACGGGCTGTTCTGATGTCCAAACGGGTCCCGGGACAGACTCTGTAAGACATGCAAGCCATTTTTTAATTGAATGATACTCGTATTTAACGGCAGAAAAAAATGAAAAGGTTATTTATTGCCGCAACGGCTGTTTTGCTCGGAATGTTTGCCGCCGGTTGTGACGGAGAGGGAGGTTCGGAGCCTCTTTCTTGGGGCGAATGTGTCGTGTCATACTCTTTACTGGAATATTTCCCGGAATATGATGGAGACATAGAGAATGCCTATTATATCAATGACAGCGAAGGAGAGACCCTGATGTTCTGTGACTATAATGTTGAGCGGGAGCATGTCGAGGCCTTCAAGAACAAACTCGGAGCCTCTGGTTTCATCAAGGAGCCATCATCCGGCAGTACGGTCTACTGGTATAACAACACCGGGACATACAGCCTCCGGATAGGTATCGATGACTATGAAACGTATGTCATAATAGAACTCACCAGAATGGCATAGCGGCCATTTTGCAAAATGGCAAAATAATCGTAACTTTGCCGCCGGAATTGAGATATGGTGTAATGGTAGCACTACAGATTTTGGTTCTGTCTGTCCAAGTTCGAATCTTGGTATCTCAACAGAATATGGACAGGATACCTGAAATCCTTGCAGTTGCGGCTGCATCGCATGACCTCGGACGGATATACGGGAAACAGGATCATCACATCAATTCAGGAATAATCATCAGAAAAGACAGATCACTAAGGGCATGGTTCGACTCCGCGCAGATTGAACTCATCGCCCAGGCAGCCGAGGACCACAGGGCATCAAGGCTGGCGGAACCACGCAGCATTTATGGAAAGATTGTATCGGAAGCAGACCGGCTGATAGATCCGGCACTGTTATCCGCAGGACACTTATGTACGGAATGTCACGATACCCCGAATTGTCTCCTGCCGACCAGATAGAGCGTGCGCTTGACCATCTCTACGACAAATATGGAGCTGATGGGCTATCTTCAACTGTGGATTCCCTGGAGCGGAAATGCGTTGAGACTTCTCGAACTGCGTACCCTGCTGGCCGATCACAAGGCCGCTAAAGAAGAAGTCTCAAGAATCTACCGTGAAACAGTCTGGGAACAACTATAATAATCCGCAGGGAAGGTCACTCCGAGCTGGCGTCTTATCTCATCGGTGATCTGCATTACCGACAATGAATTCCTGTGGCTGTTTATCAATGATTCCAGTCTGCCTGACTGCACCAGATCTATGAATTCCGATACTTCATAATAGTATTCATCCATTTCAGCGGCAAGTGTCAGGTCCACCGGGTGCGCCGGCTCCCCTTTACCTCCGGTCACCTGCCGTCTTCGAGGTATAAAGGCCACATTGCCTATCCTATTGATACGGTCCATGACCAATGTCCCGTCCTCTCCCTGGATCTCGGTCGGTAGATAAGAATCAGCAATCTTCGAATACAGCACCGATGCCTCCATCCCAAGATATCGGAACAGGACACTCCCTTGCCCATCCGCGCCCGATGAAAGTACGGTTCCGGATGCCATGATACGATCCGGCATCCCGAACAGAACAACCATAGGGTATATGGTATAGACTCCTATATCCATAACAGCTCCGTTGGCATACTCCGGGTTGAATGCATTCACATATTCCCCTGCCTTGAAACGGTCATATCTGGATGAATACTGGCAATATGAGGAAAAATACCTGCGCACCTTTCCCACCTTCCCGAAATTGTCCAGCACTGTCTTGAAATTCGGGGTAAGGGTCGGCTTCATCGCTTCCATCAGCGTGACATTATACCTCCCGGACGCCTCGATCATAGCCTTCGCTTCAGCTGCATTCGAGGCAAGAGGCTTCTCGCAAAGCACATGCTTGCCATAGCTCATGCACAACATGCTCTGGCTGGCGTGCAGAAAATTTGGAGTGGCAATATATACCGCATCCACAAAAGGACTTGCAGCCATCTCTTCCAGAGAAGTGAACTTGTGGGGAATATTATACTTTCGGGCAAATTCTTCCGCCCTCCCTTC
The DNA here is from genome assembly GCA_944322715.1 of uncultured Bacteroidales bacterium. Taxonomy (GTDB): domain Bacteria; phylum Bacteroidota; class Bacteroidia; order Bacteroidales; family UBA932; genus Cryptobacteroides. The sequence goes on along the minus strand of CALUPT010000017.1, from coordinate 2,760 downwards.
TGTCCTCGAACATACGGCAGCCAGTTCAAATCTGCTGTCCTGAGCTGCTCCCGCCAACACCCAGTCGGTTATGAAATTGGTCCCGACCACCCCGAAACGAACCTTGTCCATACAATGCTGTTATTCTACCTGAGACAAAAATAGGGATTTAGCACGACTCGCCATCATTCTGCAAACAAAAAATTGCCCACATAATGAGGCAATTTTGTTGAGTGCCCGAGCAACATCCACAGTACAAGAGCACTTCCTCCTGCTGAATAATTGGCAGCCTACTTACTTTTCAAGTTTTCAAAAAAAGCATCATACCTGCCTGATAAAACCAAGCATCTCCAGCAATTCATCGTTATACAAACACTGCATCTCTTTCCAAGTTTTTCTTGAATACTGGTCTGAATATGGCTCCAAGAGAAACCAAATCAACTTTTCTTTTGAAAATGCTCTCCAATTCCTCCTGAATCCCCGTCATATTGAAGAAATCAGGGCGCTTCAACTTAATGCATACATCAATGTCACTGTCCGGCAACTGTTCCCCTCTTGCACAGCTTCCATACAGCCCAAGAGTCTCAATGCCATAGACTTCAGCCTTTTCAGCCTTATACTCCCTCAGTTTCTCCAATATTTCCTCTGTCTGCATATCACAAAGCATTTATACAGTCTAATATAACTATTTTTGCTCAAACTCACTATCTTCTACCATACTTCAAATTAAAAAGATGTATTCACTTCTCCTTGAAAATAAATTCAAAAGTGAATACATCTGATTCCTCATTTCATCTTACCTTGTTCGGCAAGAAAGAAAATATCCTACCATAATGGATAGAAACATCATTCATTCTCCAAAGCCTGTATCAGAGACCTTATTTCCTTGTCACTGATATTCTCTCTTTCAGATTTGTCATAAATGGTCAGTAGTGAAACTTCTATATTTTCTTCAACTGCTGAAACTAGGTATGTTATAACTCTTGCTCCTCCACTTTTGCCTTTCCCGTTGCTTTTGATACTCATCCTTACTTTTCTTGCACCACCTCCAAGGTCTGCTCCAGAATATGGATTTTGTTTGAGTTCATCCCTCAGTACTTCCAAATCACCTGCTATGGATTTATACTTCTTGGCAAGATGTTTCAGCTGTTTCAGAAATTCAGGAGAATAGGAAATATGTATCATACTTATTCCGCTGATTTTAGTTCTTCAATAAGGCTGTCAAGGTCTGGAAGTTTCTCCCCTTTTCTCCGCGCTTCCATTACCTCCCTATATCCTGTCTCAATGCTATTCAGTACAGCCTGCTTTTCATCCTTTGCCGATGGCTTCCTTGCTGACTTTTCTATGGAGACACCTTTTATCTGCCCAAGTACCTTTTTGAGGCTTGGAATAATGTCCGGATTATCTACATTTATAACAAGTTGTGTCATGACTTAACTCCTTTCTGACAAATATAGCGAATAAGTGAGTACAATGGCAAATTTATTTGACATTGTCGAATGAAAGCTATAAATGGACACGCAGTGGTCAAATATAGTGACATTTATTTGACAAGCCAAAATATCTACAATAAAACATAAATGAAAAGATGTATTCACTTCTCCTTGAATAATTCAAGAGTGAATACATCCGATTTCTCATTTTATTCTACCCTATTCAGTAGGAGAAAAATATCCTAACATAATGAATAATACAAAATGTTATTATATACCTAAGTGCACAACTAAATAAACTTTTCTACAAGTATATCCGTCAGTTGTTTTATCATTTCCTCATATTCATCTTTCCTGCTCAGATTCTGTATGTAATACTCCGGAATACCTTTCTTTCCATATTTGGCTCCTAACATTGCACAAGCTACTGCAGCATTGGTATCTGCATCCCCTCCTGCATTTACCACTTTCAATAGTTCCTCCTTAAAACTGTTTACATGAAACAGACACCAAATGGCACATCCCATTGTTTTAAGAGTGTAGCCCATTGTCTGTTCATCATCAAGTTTCAAATCTTCCAGCTTACCTACTTTGCCAGCTATTATATACATCCCAATCCTCTCATCATACCTGTAACCAATCCTGCAAAGTTCTTCAAATGACAGCTCCCTGCCTTGCCACACCAGACTGTTTATTATCTCTGATATTACTACACAGGAGCCAATACATCTTGGGTCAGCATGAGTCAGTCTGCATATTCTTTCAGCATTCCCAGCCACATTCTCATTCCACAAGCCTACAACAGAAGTTCTCATTACTCCTCCATTAGCTGCATTATTTCTTCCATACATACTGTCCCACACTATTTCAGCTGCCTTCTCAGGGTCTGATTCATAGTCATACAATCCAAGCACAGTATATGTCAGCTGTCCTATACCCATAGGAGTTCCTCTAAACCATTCTTTGAAATTATGGGCAACAGTTTTAGGATTTATTGCCTTGTCTGCAATAATAGCCCTTGCTATGCAGAGCATCATATCAGTGTCATCAGTCCAGTCACCCTGACACCACCTTTCTCTATGGAAATCCTGCACTATCTGGCTGTATTCTGAAAGGCCCTCCGGATAATTATGCAACACTTCATCCCTGCTCATGAACTCAGTTCCAAGGCCTAGAGCATCCCCTATAGCCTGTCCCCAAAGACATCCTGCTATCCTGTCCTTTATTTCCTCAATATCCCTTGTCATTGTTCAAGTCTTGATCAAATACATAATAGTTCGTTAAAAATTTGCCAAGCCTAAGCGGCTTTGGCGGTAAATAAAATGAGTTCTTTGAAAAGTTTGTCAAT
>CALUPT010000016.1 GCA_944322715.1 uncultured Bacteroidales bacterium | reverse complement strand
CCGACTTTACATTCTTGGGTGCAAAACTGGGTGTTTGTTTTGCAATTTGCTGATTTTCAGCGTTTGTTGCGGAGAGATCGGGATTCGAACCCGAGATACGATTTTGTCGTATACACGCTTTCCAGGCGTGCCTCTTAAGCCACTCGAGCATCTCTCCTGAATGGGAATGCAAAGGTAATAAAATTTCCTGAATACAGAGAATCTCATTCCTGAAATACGGTGGAAATACGGCAGAGATGTCAGCAGATACGGTCAAATCACATCCTCTCCATCTCCCGCCGCATATCTTTCTCCTTGATGGACTGGCGCTTGTCATACTCCTTCTTTCCTCTGGCAAGGGCTATCAGCAGTTTTGCATAGCCGTTGTCTGCTATATAAAGCTTGACAGCGATGATAGTCAGCCCTTTCTCCTTGACCGAACGGCTCAGCTTGTTCAGTTCCTTGTGCGTAAGGAGCAGCTTGCGGTCCCTGCGAGGGTCATGTTTTCCCCATGTCCCCCACCAGTAGTCGGCTATATGCATATTCTTGACATACAGCTCCCCGTTGTTGAAATAGCAGAAACTGTCCACCAGCGAGGCCTTGCCCGCCCTGATGGACTTTATCTCCGTCCCCGTAAGGACTATGCCCGCCTGATATGTCTCCAGAAACTCGTAGTCGAACGATGCCCGGCGGTTCTTTATCTCGACTTTACTTTTTGCTTTCGGCATAACAAATCTCCGCCCGGGCCGGTACGGATCCTGCTGCGCATCCCGGAGGATACTGACTTCAAGCCCGGACAGGACTGCAAAGATACTCTTTTTTATGATTATCTTCCATTTTCCCTCAGGAACCTGGCATTAATCCGTGTCTGAAAACCCGTTAGACATCCGTTCTTTTTCCTGAAAACATATATCATAAACAGTAAAAGGCTGACCGAAAAACTCAAAAAAGAGAAAATTTATGTAATTTTGCAGCAACACTTCAAATTTGCATAAAGCGTATGGAAACTGCTTACATTCCATACATTCATCCGGCTATGCGCGGGGCGTATCGGGTCATTGTTCAAAGTCGGGCAAAACAATTGGCAATTTTTAGTCGTAACAGGTTCTATTTAGTCGTAATTCGGCGTATTTAGTCGAAAATACCGATTATGACTTAACATACCACATCCTGCCTTTAAGAATAATTGCCCCTGCTTCTTTCATTTCCACAAGAATGTTCCCAACCATTCGTTCCTGCTGTTCCGCAGTCTTGGTTTTAGGAAGTACATCTTTGAGATAATCAAATATCGCATCTCGCTTAGTTCCTGCCGACCCGGCATTTTGAAGATACTGCAGAATCATTTGTTGGAGTTTTGCTTTATCCAGTCCTCTGGTGCGAGTATAATGTGGTAACTGCTTTGTCTTTTTAGCGATATCAAGGGATTGCTATATTCAGAAACAGTCCCCTCTAAAAGACCTCTATTCAATAAGTCTATCACATTCTCATCAGAAATTCGACGTCCTTTTTGTACTGAGTCCAGAAGAATACAATCCTCCAATGTCAATGTGTTGTTTTCTTTGAGTGCTGTGCATATTTTTCATTGATTGTATTCCCATATATTGTCACACCAACCTCTTTATTCAGTACATCTATTTCGTAATCAGGCATCGGGAAACGACGACGTCTTTGTTCATTGAACATCTTTTTAATGCCACGGCTTACGGTGTCTATCATGTTGAAATTCACGGAGTAGATATTGTTGAAGTTCTTTTGCTGTCATATACTAAAAGTACTATAAATTAACTCAAATCAATATTACAATTTACCACCAACACCTTTAAACTTTTCAACAAAAGCGGCAATCTTTTCAAATACCTTATGTTTTTTAGTCAGGTATGAAGGGTTCAGCGGACTCATTTTGGGCAGGATATTATTAAAGTCAGTTCCATTCTCACTTGCATATTCACGTCTTAAAGACATTTCAATATAATGCCTGGCTTCTCTTTCATTCAGATTTTCGCTTTCTATCAAATCCGAAGCTTCCTTCTTTTGCTTGGTTTGTGCATATTCAAAGAATGCTTTTATAATTTCAGTTCTATCAGAAATGGCATCGAGATTAGCATCATTGATAAAATCAACTATCAGGCTTTCTTTGGCTCTGTTGCCGACACTTGACCGGATAACCCTGCGGATTTCTTCTATCAATGAAGATTTGTCCATCTTCTTTTTGTTATTTTCGAAAATCAGCTCAAGAATATAATCCAGGTTTATCTCCTGCGATTTAAGCAAGTCTATTTCGAAAATGACATCATCCCAGTCTATCCTTGATTTTTCCGGTTTCTTTCCTTCCTTTTCTCTTCTTAACCAATCCCGTATGTCGTTATAAGTCGATTTGTAATCCTGAATGATTCTATCAGACGGCATTTGCAGTTTCTGCATTTTTGCAATATCGTCATCAGTGACAAAATAATCGTTCTTAAACGCTTCGATTGCAACCGGATTTTCTGTGTCTATTGTATGAAAAGCCTTGAGCGTAGTGAACTCATCAAAATTCTGCAATATGTTTTCCACCCGCAGATATTCGCCAAACAGCTTGACAAATTCTTTCTTATCCTGTTCTGTAACGATATTGTCTGTATCGGGGAATTTATCATTCAGTTCTTTTACAATTTCGATATATCCTCTCCGTGCTTCGCCCGAAGCAATGTCTTTGAAGCCTTCCAAATATTCCCTGTAGCTTTTTTCCAGCACTACATTTGCGGTATTTTCATCACCGAATAATTTTATGGCATCAATCGTATGTTTTTCGAGGTCTCTGAAAGTCACGATATTGCCAAATGTCTTGGTCGCATCATAGATTCGGTTGGTACGGGAAAAAGCCTGTATCAGTCCGTGATAACGTAAGTTCTTGTCCACAAACAGCGTATTCAAAGTCGGAGCATCAAAGCCGGTCAGGAACATGCCTACTACGATTACAAGATCTACCTCTTTGTTCTTTACTCTTTTGGCAAGGTCTCTGTAATAGTTTTGAAACTCTTTGCCGTCAATGCCATAGCTTGTTCCAAAGAGGGCATTATAATCATCAATGGCTTTTGTCAAAAACTCTTTTGCGCTGAGGTCCATTGCCGACGGTTCAAAGTTCTCATCAGGTATCTCGCCTATTACACTTTGCTCTTCGTTGGCGGCGAAAGAAAATATGGTAGCTATTTTCAAAGGTTTCTCCGAGTTTCTCTGCAATCGGTTCAATTCCTCATAGTAGCACTTGGCTGCATCCACACTGCTTACTGCAAACATGGCATTGAAGCCTTTGCTGTCGCTTTGGTTCCGATGTGTCTTGATTCTGAAGTTGTGCAGAATATATTGAGAAATCTCATTTATACGTGCGGGATGAAGCAAGGCCTGCTTGTTTTCTGCGGCACTTAGTCTTTGTTCGTCAAGCTCTGTTTCTATATTCCTGAAACGGGGTCTTACATTGTTATAGTCAACTTTGAATTTCAGCACTTTTTCATCGCGGATGGCATCCGTTATCACGTATGAATGCAATTCCCTGCCGAACACGCTCGCCGTTGTTTCCGAACCGTATGCATTTACCGGGAATATGGGGGTTCCTGTAAAACCGAACTGATAATACTTCTTGAACTTTTTCCTTAGCTGCTTTTGCGCTTCACCGAATTGGGAGCGATGGCATTCGTCGAAAATGAAAACGACCTGCTTTTGATAAACGGGCAAATTATCTTCACTTTTCATCAGATTATTCAGTTTCTGGATTGTAGTGACGATAATCCTGTTGTCATCCTTCTCTATATTCCGCTTCAGGCCAGCCGTGCTTTCAGACCCGTTGACGCTATCCGGGGAGAACCGCTGATATTCTTTCATTGTCTGATAGTCAAGATCCTTACGGTCAACGACAAAGAATACTTTATCGATAAAGTCCAGTTGGGTTGCCAACCGTGCTGCCTTGAAACTGGTAAGCGTTTTTCCCGAACCTGTGGTATGCCATACATATCCTCCGCCTTCGGTCGTGGACCATTTTTTTGCATGGTATGCACTTCTGATTTTCCACAGCATACGCTCTGTCGCGGCAATCTGATACGGGCGCATTACAAGCAAGGTGTTGTTGGTGTCAAAGACAGAATAGGTGAAAATGACATTGAGCAAAGTGTTCTTTTGGAAAAAAGTCTCTGTAAAGTCTTTGAGGTCCTTTATCACGACATTCTTTGCATTTGCCCAGTTCATCGTAAAGTCAAAGCTGTTTTTGTTGCGCTCAACCGTATTGGCAAAATAACGGCTGTCCGTACCATTTGAAATGACAAACACCTGAATATACTTGAAAAGTGAATTGTCACTGTTGAAACTTTCTTTGGAATAGCGGTGAACCTGATTGAATGCTTCCCGGATGGCAACACCACGTTTTTTCAGTTCAACATGTACCAATGGCAGACCATTGACCAGAATGGTAACATCATAACGGTTGGCTTGTGCCCCAGTTTGTTCAAACTGGTTGATTACTTGCACCTTGTTGCGGGCTATGTTTTGTTTGTCAGCAATATAGATGTTTTTTATATGTCCATCGTCAAAAACAAAATCATAAATGTGGTTATCGTGAATCTTACGGGTCTTGTCTATCAGGGTGTCTCCTGGCTTGTCCAGATATTCTTCCACAAACCGTAGCCATTCCGTGTCGGAGAACACCACATCGTTAAGTTCCTGAATCTGCATACGGGCATTGGCCAGCAGTTCTTCAGGGGTTGAAATATCCGGGCGATATTCATAGCCTTGATTCACCAAATCCTGAATGAATTCGCGTTCAAGACCGGCTTCCGACTGATAGGCCACTGAAGGTTCATGAAGTTCATTATACTTGGTGTAGGCATCAAGCACGATGAAATTGTTCGATTCTGCTATGGTATTGTATTGTGCCATGGTTATGCCGCCGTTATTTTTGGAAATGAGAGTAATTTATTTCTATAATATTCGTATTGTTCCTGCACTGCGGCTATTTCTGCCGGGAGGCCTTCGGTAAGATCACTCACCAATGCATCAAAATTATTAAGTAGTGTAGCTATTCTTACTTGTTCTTCATAAGAGGGAACTGGAATAATGGCATTACCTAAACCTTTGGCTGATATAGAACAAATCTTTCCCTCAGAAACATACTTAACTATTTGCTTATGATAATAATCTGAGCGCAAATAGTGCGAAACATATTGAGGATACAAATCACTCCTAAATATGAAACAAGCATCATGTACTGCTGCAGACTCATCTCCAATCCAAGCTAACCCAATGCCAATGTCTTCTTTATTTTCACCTGCGGCTACAATTACTACATCATTTTTTTGAGCATACCTCATTTTTGAGGCAAGTTCACTTCTGAGCCTTCCTTTGCTTTTGGTTGCATATAGTCCGTAATATGTGTATATGTCGCCATAATGAATGCAAGGAATACCATCATTCATAATGTCAGTCCTTACAAATCGTTTGCCTCTTATAAATGTTCCTATCTCACTCATTTTCATATAAGTTACGCTTTGCGTACCCCCCCCACCTATTTTATCAAATGTTAACAATTTATTCCGATAATACTCATATTGTTCCTTTCTCGCTTGCAGCTCCGCTGCAAGATTTGTAAAGTGATCGAGAATGCGGACGATTTCTTCCTGAACTTCAAGAGGAGGAATAGGAAGCATTATTTTATTTAAAATGGATTGAGTTAAACTTGGAACTCCACCTGCTTTATTCAAATTCTCCAAATGCTCCTTAGCCAATAAGTAATATAAATATTTCACATCAATTTGTTGTGTATCAACCTCTGTGTAAAAGATAGTGTCAACATTCCAAAATGGTGTATCTACATAAAACAAGTTACCAAGTGAACCTTTGCGTGGGATTAAAACAGTTGGCTTATTATATGCGTAGGTATCAACGTAAGTCATTATTCCGCCAGAACCATAAACAGGAATATTTCCTTTGCCTAAGTGCTTATAATCTCTGCCATTTTTTATGGTAACAATTTCCCCTAGTTCCTTATACTCCACCCCATCCGGGCAAAACTCCCGTAGCAATTCCTGCAACTTACTCATAGTTCATCCTCCCCTGATGTATTATTTGCGATTGATTTTTTCACACGCCTGACGGTATGTTTTATTTTCCCTATAAAGAAATTCAGTTCCAACGTAGATTCCGTTTCAGATGTTTCCAAATCCGGCATCACGATATCTGACAGTACTTTGCCAAAGTGCTGCATTTTTGTCATCTGTTTCTCGGAATCGGTTTCCTTATGCAAATCAAGCAATTCTCTTTTCAAACTTCTGACTTTCGTGAAAGTTTCTATAATAGCAAACGTTACATTTAATGCGTTCTTGCTCTTTAAGATTGTGGCCAACATATACAATCCTTTTTCAGTAAAGGCTTTGGGAAGTGACCGACTTTTGGAAGAAAGTTTTGTGGACGAAAATTTCGACCGCAAAACAGCGGTTTCTTCGGAAGACAAGATAAACATGTAATCCTCCGGGAACTTGTCCGGATTATTACGCACAGCTTCATTGATCCTCTTTGTCTCAACCCCATAAAGATTAGCCACATCGGCATCTGCAATAACAGGCATTCCTCTGATCACAGTTATGCTGTTTCGCACACTCGACAGCAACTCAGGGTCTAATTCGGTTGTATGCCTTACTGTATTCAATTCTTTTGTCAGTTTCATATCTCATCCCTCTCCAATTCTGCTACAATCTTGTCTATTTCAGCACGCAACTCGTTTTCCCGTGCCACAATCCGGCGGATGCGCTCGTTCAGTTCCTTAATGTCTGTTTTTGGACGAGTGTCTTCCACCTCAATATAACTGCTTACTGACAAGTTATAATCATTCTCGGCAATGGCTTTATAATCAACAGATTTGGCAACATATTCAACATCTTCCTTTTTGTCGAAGATGTCTATAATCCTGTCTATATGCCTGTCTTCTAGTATATTATTGTTGGTCTCTTTCGTGAAGAAGCCTTCTCCGCTAGCATCTATGAACTGGATTTTAGTATCGGACTTATGCTTTGACAGAACTAGAATATTAACCGCTATCGGAGTACCGTAGAACAAATTGGAAGGCAATGAGATAATAGTTTCGACATAATTGCCGTCCACTAAATATTTTCTGATTTTCTGCTCTGCTCCGCCACGGTAGAAAATTCCGGGGAAGCAGACAATGGCGGCCCGTCCCTTGCTCGAAAGGTAGCTCAAAGCATGAAGCACAAAGGCAAAATCGGCTTTGGACTTGGGTGCAAGCACTCCAGCCGGAGCAAAACGGTCGTCATTGATAAGAGTTGGATCATCAGAACCAATCCAGTTTACTGAATAAGGCGGATTGGAAACTATGGCATCAAAAGGCTTTTCATCTCCAAACTGCGGTTCGGTAAGCGTATTTCCGAGTGCAATATTAAACTTATCGTAATTAATATTGTGCAGAAACATATTCATACGGGCCAGATTATAAGTCGTATGATTTATTTCCTGACCGAAGAAGCCATCTTCTATGATACGGTCTTCAAACTGTTTCTTGGCTTGCAGAAGCAACGAACCCGAACCTGCAGCAGGGTCATAGATTTTATTGACGGTAGTTTGTTTGTGCATGGCAAGCCTTGATATGAGTTTGGAAACATTCTGCGGAGTAAAGAACTCTCCTCCCGACTTACCTGCATTGGCGGCATAATTGTTAATCAGATACTCGTAAGCATCCCCGAAAAGGTCAATTTGGTGTTCTTCAAAACTTCCGAAATTCAATCCGGCAACGCCTTTCAAGACAGCAGCCAAACGGCTGTTTTTGTTTTCAACGGTATTGCCGAGCCGGGTACTGGTCGTGTCGAAATCGGCGAACAAACCTTTGATGTTCTTTTCGGAAGCATAACCGTTGGCGGAACTTTCGATAGAATTAAAAATGGCTTTCAAATCCGTATTCAGATTGGGATTTGTATGGGCGGTCTTAACCACATTGACAAAAAGCTGGCTCGGATAGATAAAATATCCTTTTGTCTTGACCGCATCTTCCTTTATTTCAGAAGTTATGATACTATCCGGCAAGGAAGCGTAGTCAATACTGTCGTCCCCACCTTTTATATAATCTGCAAAATTTTCACTGATGAAGCGGTAGAACAATGTTCCCAAAACAAATTGCTTGAAATCCCATCCATCAACAGCCCCACGCACTTCGTTGGCTATCTTCCAAATTTGGGATTGTAATTGCTCTCTTTGTTGTATGCTTGTCATAATTATTCACTTGCTTTTATTAATGAGTTCCCTCCTGTCAATATTTAATAACTCAGCTATTCTTGAAAGAGTCGCCAAGTCCGGCTGTGAAACATTGGTACACCATTTTGATACAGTTGAAGGATCTTTTTTCAACTGTTCAGCCAACCATTTGCCAGTTTTCTTTTTCTCGACAAGAACCAATTTGAGCCTATTTATATCTTCCATACCAATCATTAAATTGAATTTGAAGCAAAGATAATGAATTAATTTTGCTTGATAATAGAAGTACTTTACTTTTCTGTATGTTCGTTTGAACATAAGATTCGTGTATGGAAATCACGACTAAAAATAGAAGAATTGTCTTTGATAAGATGGTTATTTGAGTTGGTCATGTTATTTGTTGGTTCCAACCAAATAACGGTCGGTACCGGAAAACCAGGTATCCGGCACTCCGGGCAAACAAACAGGGCGGCCTGTACGGTCGCCCTGATCTGTCATGCGTATTTCCGGAATTATTCGCGGATTGCCGCAATACCCGGAAGTTCCTTGCCTTCGAGGTATTCGAGCATCGCACCGCCGCCGGTGGATACATAGCTGACCTTCTTCGCATAGCCCATCTGGGTGACGGCAGCCACAGAATCTCCGCCTCCCACGAGAGTGAACGCTCCGTTCTCGGTCGCCTTTGCAAGCATCTCCGCCACCTTGTTGGTACCCTTTGCGAATGCAGGGATCTCGAAGACTCCCACAGGTCCGTTCCAGAGGATGGTCTTCGACTTCATAATGACATCCTCCCATACTGCAAGCGTGCTCGGAGCGGCATCAACACCCTCCCACTCATCAGGGATCTCGTTGTTTGCGCAGATCTTGGTGTTTGCATCGTTGGAGAAAGCATCAGCGATGACAACCTCCTTTGAAAGATACAGCTTCACGCCCTTCTCCTCAGCCTTCTTCATGATATTGAGGGCAAGGTCGAGCTGGTCATCCTCGCAGAGGGACTTTCCGATCTTTCCGCCCTGGGCCTTGATGAAGGTATACACCATACCTCCGCCGATAATCATATTGTCGACAACATCGAAAAGATGCTCGATAATGCCGATCTTTGAAGACACTTTCGCCCCGCCGATGATAGCGGTCACCGGATGTTCAGGAGTCTTGAGGACACGGTCGATGGCCTTGATCTCGCCCTCCATCAGATAGCCGAACATCTTGTCGTTCGGGAAGTATTTTGCTATGAGTGCCGTAGAAGCGTGTGCACGGTGAGCGGTACCGAATGCATCGTTGATATAGCAGTCAGCATACGAAGCGAGCTTCTCGACGAACTTCTTCTGGCTCTCCTTTACGGCAGCCTTGGCAGCCTTCTTCTCATCATCGGTCGCATCATCCGCAAGACCTCTCGGCTTGCCCTCCTCCTCTGCATAGAAACGGAGGTTTTCAAGTACGAGCACCTCGCCGGGCTTGAGGGCAGCCACCTGCTCGTCAGCCTTCATACAGTCATCCGCAAACTTCACAGGCACTCCGAGGAGCTCCTGCACACGGCCGATGATGTGCCTGAGGGAGTACTTGTCTGTCACGCCTTTAGGTCGGCCGAGATGAGACATGATTATAAGCGAGCCGCCTTTCTCGAGGACTTTCTTCAGTGTCGGGATGGCAGCCCTGATACGGGTGTCATCGGTGATTTCAAGTTTTTCGTTGAGAGGGACATTGAAGTCAACCCTGACGATGGCTTTCTTGCCAGTAAAATCGTAAGTGTCAATGTTCTGTTGCATAATCCGATATATTTTAAAATCTATATTCACCTCCAGCCGGACGGAATTACCGGCAAAAAATCATACAAATTCCAAAATGCAGGGCAAAATTAGCAAAATTCTGGAATTTTTACTTAACTTTGCCCCGAAAATAAATGTGGAGAGATTTGGCTGCTTGCAACCACACAAAAAAATGCTAAAAAACTTTTTCATAAGGTTAGGATTTTAATGATTGCTCCGCATGCGTGATGTGTGCGGAGCTTTTTATTTATACGATATGTACAACAACTATCTTTTTACTTCCGAATCGGTGTCCGAGGGACACCCGGACAAGGTGTCGGACCAGATTTCCGATGCCATCCTTGATGAATTCCTCCGCCAGGACCCAGAGGCGAAGGTGGCGTGCGAGACATTCTGCAGCACCGGTCTCGTCGTTGTAGGAGGGGAGGTGCGCTCCGAAGACGCATACGTGGACATACAGGCGACAGTAAGGCGTGTGATCGACCGTATCGGCTACAACAAGGCCGAATATATGTTCGACAGCAACTCTTGCGGTGTTCTTTCCGCCCTGCATGAACAGAGCGCGGACATCAACCGGGGCGTGGTGAGAGCCGACCCTGATGAGCAGGGGGCCGGAGACCAGGGAATGATGTTCGGCTATGCCTGCAGGGATACGGCCGAATACATGCCTCTTCCGTTAGCCCTGTCACATCTTGCGCTGAGGGTTCTCGCCCGTATCAGGAAAGAGCAGCCGGAACGGATGCCGTACCTCAGGCCGGACTCCAAGTCTCAGTTCACCATAGAGTACGATGGCTCGACCCGCAGACCTGTCCGCATCCATACTATAGTAATCTCCACCCAGCACGATAACTTCGTGGTGCCTGAACTGGGCAGAATGAGCTATGAAGAAGCCGTGGAGCAGTACGGACAGGACAGGGTGGACAAGGCAATGCAGGACAAGATAAGGAAAGACATACAGGAAATCCTGATCCCTGCAATGATAGAGGAGCTCGCCCCGCGTACTGCCGCCCTGTTCAAGGGAGACTATATACTCCATGTGAACCCTACAGGGAAATTCGTCATCGGAGGGCCTCACGGGGACACAGGACTGACAGGACGCAAGATAATCGTGGACACCTACGGAGGCAAGGGCGCGCATGGAGGCGGGGCCTTCTCAGGCAAGGACCCGTCAAAGGTGGACAGGTCGGCGGCATACGCAGCAAGGTACATAGCTAAGAACCTTGTCGCAGCAGGAGTGGCGGACGAACTGCTCGTGCAGGTTGCATACGCCATCGGAGTGGCAAGGCCGGTGAGCATCTACGCCGACTCTTACGGCACCGCGAAGAAAGACAGGTCAGGGCATCAGATTACAGATGAAGAAATTGCAGCACGGATCGGTGAACTGTTCGATCTGCGTCCGGCAAAGATAATAGAGAAGTTCCATCTGAAGAATCCTATCTACGAACCCACAGCCGCATACGGACATGTCGGACGGCACCCGTACCAGGATGTCGTCGAGGTCGTCAGGAACGGAAAAAGAAGCCAGGAAGTGGCCCTTTTCTTCGGCTGGGAACTTCTTGACTCAATTGATGCCGTAAAGAAGGCTTTTGACCTGTAACCGGAGTCTACCGGATAGCGTCAGTTTTCATCAGGGGCGTAAAGGTACTGCTGCAGCGGAGAAGGATATTCGCAATAGTCCTCCGGAGAGAAGAACCTGTCGAGTTCGATACGGGCATTCTCCACGGAATCGGATGTATGGACGATGTTCTCCTGCGAACTCATACCGTAGTCGCCTCTGATTGTTCCCGGGGCAGCCTTGCGGGCATTGGTGGCACCGGCCATCTCCCTGACCGTCCTGACTGCCTCGAACCCTTCCCAACAGCAGAGAATTACCGGAGCGGCCATCATCCCTGCCTTAAGCCACGGGAAGAACGGCCTGTCCTTGAGATGGGCATAATGCACATCCAGTATTTCCGGGGTCAGCTGCTGCATTTTCATCGCCACAAGCTTGAGCCCCCTTTTCTCGAACCGCGATATGACTTCTCCGACAAGACCTCTCTGCAAAGTGCCGGGCTTGATAATGACAAGTGTCCTTTCCATTATGGAGTTATTTTAATGTGAATTCGATGAAATGGACGGATGAACAGTTCGACTGTTTCCAAAGATACGGCATCAGTTCCGGACATTTATCCGCGTGACCTCATCCGGATGACGGACAGCCTTCTTCGCGGAGAGCTGCGCAACCCGGACATAAGGCCGCGACATCCCTTCAGGAGCATAGCCGTTGCCGAGGACATGACCGAACAGCTTCTCGAACCATGTACAGGCAGCCGTATAGCGGCCCCACAGAAGGTCGAGATGGTATCCATCCCTGTCCATATTGTCTCCGATGAAAGATGTGCGGGCATTCTGGATTGCGGTCCCGGACGGGATAATGATACCGATGCCGACAAGTTCTGCCGCCTTTTCATTCGCATCGACGATAGACCTGTACATCTTCATCTGGTCATTGCCGTAGTTCCTGAATCCGCCATGGTCAGAGTCCGCGGCGTATGCCCAAGTCTGGTGAAGAATGAACTGCGTATCTTCCGGCACCCTCTCCTTCACATAGCCGTAGAGCTCCGGAAGCCACTGTGCATAGCTGTCATATATACCGGACAGAGGACTCGCCTGCTGCAGGCTCACATAATCCCACGGTTCATCCGCAATGATTTCCTCAAGGGTTCTCCCCGGATATTCCTTTCTCTCCCCGCTGCCATCCTCGCCGACCTTGCGGTAGGCATAGCCGGCAGCCCCGCTTCTGGAATTGAGCACATGTCTCTCTATGGAACATCCGCCGATATAGGCATTGCCGACAATCACCGGAATCCCTGCATCCTGAGCAAGTTCGAAAAAATACTGTTCCACCGCATCCTGCGAAAAGCTGTTCCCTATCGCAAGGATACGTACGGTATCGGCCGGCGTTTTCGCCGACGCAAATCCCAGGCACAGGACAAGCAGCATCACTGTCATTTGAAATCTGCGCATGGGGATATCATTTTGAAACGAGGGCACTGTACCGGAGAAGGGCTTCCAGGAAATAGTAGTCCGCGTATGTCAGAGGCACATCCACCTCTACGTTGCCCGGCTTGTTGCCCACACTGTGTTTCAGAAGGAAACCGCACTCCTCTCCAGGAGCGGACAGGTATTCATCGGAGGCAAGGGTACGGATGATCTTCTCCGCGGTCCCGAGATATCCGGCAGACTTCTCTCCCTGGACGAATGTACTCAGTTCCACAAGGGCACTTGCCATAACCGCCCCGGCCGATGCGTCCCTGTAATCCTCCGGTATCAGGTCCGAATCATAATCCCAGTAAGGAACGCCATCTTCCGGAAGACGCGGCAGCAGATAGTCCGCCACCTTCCGTGCCTGTTCAAGATACGTATCCTTTCCCGTATAACGGTACATCATTGTATACGCATACAGTCCCCATGCCTGGCCGCGGGACCATGCTGACCAGTCGGCAAAACCCTGGACGGTCTGCCTGCCGCGCACCTCCCCGGTCCCGGGGTCATAATCCACCAGATGGAAACTGCTCCCATCCGGACGGTAATGGTTCTTCATGGTCGTCATCGCATGGCTTTCCGCCACTTCCCTGAGGGAATCATCCCCGGACAGTTCCGCCGCTTCGAGAAGAAGTTCGAGATTCATCATGTTGTCTATGATTACCGGAAACTTCCACGTCCTGCCATGATCCCAGCTCCGGGTACAGCCCACAACCGGATTGAAACGGGTGGCAAGCGAACGGGCGCCGTTGCAGAGGATTTCCCTGTATTCCGGATTGCCCGTAAGCCGGAAGCCGTTGCCATAGCTGCAGTTCAGCTGGAATCCCACATCGTGGTCGTTGGTCCGGTACTGCAGCGTATCCAGCATGGATGTATGCTTCTCCGCAAGAGTCCGGATCCCTTCATCGCCGGTATATTCATACACCAGCCACAGCGACCCCGGATAGAAACCGGAGCACCACCACCATATATCAGATGCGACAAGGTTCCCGTCACTGTCTATGGAACGGGGACACTCCCCTTCCCCAAGATTGGAATCCAAAAGGGCCAGCTGATCCGCAGCCCTCGAGAAAACCCTGTCAGTCAGAGTCTCCATTGACTCCTGCCCCGCGCATGACAGCAATGCGGCACATACAGGCATCACAATAGATAGCAATCTTCTCATACCGTTTCACGTTTTGTTTGCGAAGATAATAAAAACAAACCGTCTCCCGGAAAACGGCAACGGAATTTTGACAAAATTTTCATAAACCCGTAGATTTTCTGCGTAATGGCATCCGTATATGGATAAAAAGTCTATCTTTGTGTTGAAATTGCAAATTTTTAATGTCATGAAGAAAATTATCGTGATTGCAGCCCTTGCATTCGGAATTGCATTCGCTGCATCTGCCCAGCCAAGGGCACTCGGAGGAAGGCTGACATACGGCCTCGAAGCCAGTTACCAGCATTATGTAGGCGGAGAGAATTTCGTTGAAGCCAATCTCGGGCTCTGCTATTTCTCGGCTCTGAATGCGACTGCCACATACAATTTCATGATTGCGCAGCCTGCATGGACAGCAAGGGGAGAATGGGGATTCTATGCCGGACCGGGAGCGACTGTAGGACTGGATTTCATTGGCAGACAGGAGTTCGTATTCGGAATAGTCGGACAGGTAGGGCTTGAATATACATTCTGGTTCCCGCTCCAGCTTTCAGTCGACCTCAGGCCACAGATAGGCTTCGCGGCAGGGAACGGAGGGGCAAGATTCTACGATGAAGGGATGTTCGGGTTCGTGCCGACATTTGGAGTACGATACAGATTCTAGACCACATCTTTCTGAAATCACAAGTCCACTATATACCATATCATACATAAACAACAATGAGGCTGCTCCAAACAGGGACAGCCTCGATTTTTCATATTCCGGACATACCGCTCCGCGCGGTCTCCGGTCACGGATTCATCAGGTCTTTGTTGACAAAGCCTCTTATACGGAGAATCAGCTCTATGGAGGCTTCGGCCTTTGATTTCAAGGCCTGCAATTCCTCTACGGAATACATTCGGCCATCTCCTCCGGACGGGCCGCAGCCGGAGGGAAGAGAGTTGTCTGCTGCCGGCTCATCAAGGCAGGATGAAAGTTCTCCAATAAGTACGGAGGCGGTTTCCACGGCATTGCGGAAAGCGTTCACAGCCTCTCCGAACTGTTCCCTCTGGCGCAAAGAAACACCCAGCTCATACCATTCAGACGGGGAGCCGGGTGTATTTTCTTTTTTATTGAGGTTCATTGGTCGTAAACAGATTCTTCGCTGACGCTCAGAATGACAATCAAAGTAGAATGACAATGAAAGTTTCGCTCAGGACGGCACTATACCAGTCCGGAGAATCCCATGAACGCCATCGCAAGGATACTTGCCGTGACGAGCGCAATCGGAATCCCCTTGAAACTCTCAGGCACCTTGTTGAGCGCCAGCTGCTCGCGGAGACCGGCGAAAAGTATCATCGCAAGTCCGAACCCGAGAGATGTGGCAAAAGCATACACGACGGATTCAGCCAGATTGAGCATGTGCGGCTCGCCTCCGAAAGTGAATTCCTTGGTGACCACAATCAGGGCGACACCGAGTACCGCACAGTTGGTGGTGATAAGAGGCAGGAAGATTCCCAGAGCCTGATACAGGGACGGGCTGACCTTCTTGAGCACGATTTCCACCATCTGCACGAGGGCGGCAATCACAAGGATAAACGCTATCGTCTGCAGAAAGCCTATGCCGAGCGGATTGAGCACATAATACTGGAGCAGATAGGTCACGAGGGTCGCAAGCGTTATGACGAAACATACCGCTCCTGACATGCCTGCCGCAGTGCTGAGCTTGTTGGATACCCCGAGGAACGGGCAACATCCGAGGAACTGGGCCAGCAGGATATTGTTTACGAATATCGCCGATATGATGATGATTATATATTCCATAATTCCTCCTTGCTATTTGTTCTTCTTGTCAGTCAACTTGTGGAAAAGCACTATGAGATATCCGAGCACCATGAATGCTCCCGGAGCAAGCACAAAGCAAAGAATGCCGTCTCCGGGCAGGAACTTGAACCCGAATGCGGACCCGCTGCCGAGGATCTCGCGGATAAGACCGAGAATCGTGAGCGAGAGGGTGAAGCCCAGTCCGATACCGAGCCCATCGCAGGCAGAATCGACAACAGAGTTCTTGTTGGCGAAGGCCTCAGCCCTGCCGAGCACGATACAGTTCACCACGATGAGCGGGATGAAGATACCCAGAGTCTCGTAGATGGCAGGAGTATATGCCTGCATCACGAACTGGAGCAGAGTGACGAAGGTCGCAATGATGACAATGTATGCCGGGATGCGGACCTTGTCCGGAATCACATTTGCTACGGCGGAAATCGCCATGTTGGAAAGCACGAGGACAAACATTGTCGCAAGTCCCATGCTCATGCCGTTGATTGCCGAGGTCGTGGTGGCTAAAGTCGGACACATGCCGAGGAGAAGCACGAATGTAGGATTCTCCTTAATCAGGCCTTTGGTTATAAGCTGAAATTTTGTCATTGTCTGTCCTCCTGTCATTTAGTATCCCCGACATCTTCTCCGGTCTCCCGGTCTCCGGATACGGAAGCGCCGGATGAGACATCAACCGGCTTGGAAGCGCCCGTAATGGCATTGAAAGCCTTGACCGCCCCGTTGAGAGCGTCACAGAATGCCCTCGATGTTATTGTGGAAGCGGTGATGGCATTCACATCTCCCCCATCCTTTGTCACTGAAAGTTTCTTTACTGCAGGATCGAAATCCTTGAACTGGTCACGGAATTCCGGTTCTGTACATTTGGCTCCGAGACCCGGAGTCTCCGCCTGGGAAAGCACGGCCGTATTGTAGATCCTGCCGTCAGGATAGAATCCTACCATGACCTGCACCGCTCCGCTGAAGCCTGACCCGGAAGAAATTATCGCATAACCTGCCACCCCTGAAGCATCGGAGACGGTATAATACGGGTAGTCAGCGCCGTCCACGCTCACACTCCCCTCTTCAGGAGAGCCATCGAACGGAGGGACTACCTGGGCAATGGCTGCATTTGTCTTTGCCTCTGCCGCAGCCTGGATAGGAGCCGCCGTCACTGCATACACGACTGCAAGCAATGTGGAGCAGACTATGCATATCACGAACAGGCAGAGCACCATATTCTTGAATGATGATTGGATAGCCATAACTGTTACCTCCCGTATTTCTTTGATTTACAGAACTTGTTGATAAGAGGCACCGTCGAGTTCATTATAAGGATGGCGAACGACACGCCCTCCGGATATGAACCGAAATACCTTATCAGCATCGTTATAAGACCTATGCCGACGCCGAAGATTATGCCTCCCTTGGCACTCATAGGAGAAGTCACATAGTCGGTAGCCATGAAGACAGAGCCGAGAAGGATACCTCCTGTAAGCAGGTTGAATATAGGGTCGGTGTATGCGGATGGGTCCGCAAGCCACATTATCCCGGAGAACACGAACACCGTAATCCAGATGGACAGGGTGATGTGCGGACGGATCACCTTCCTGGCAAGGAGATAGATGAAACCTATGATAATGGCTATCGCGGAAAGTTCTCCGGCAGAACCGCCTATGTTCATATAGAGCATGTTCAGATAGTCAAGATTCCGTATGGCCTCAATCCCGCCCTCCTTGGCAAGCCCGAGAGGCGTGGCCCCGGTAGCGGCATCAGCGCCGCCGATAAAGCCCTGCACCGGACCCCAGTCCGTCATAGCCACCGGGAACGAAATCAGAAGGAACACACGGCCTACGAGAGCCGGATTGAAGAGGTTCTGTCCGAGACCTCCGAAAGTCATCTTCGCCACTCCGATAGCCACAATGGCGCCTATGAGCACCATCCACCACGGAGATGTCGCAGGGAGGTTCAGTGCAAGCAGGACACCTGTCACTGCCGCCGACCAGTCCCCTGTGGTATTCGGCCTTTTCAGAAGAAATCTCGTAATGAGATATTCCAGAAGGACGCATGAAATCACGCTCACTGCAAGAATCATTATCTCCCTCCAGCCATAGAAAAGGATGGAGACAATGACAGTCGGGAGCAGAGCGATCACCACATCCCGCATCAGAGACATTGTGGATGTCTTCGTATGCAGGTGAGGTGCCGGTGAAACCAATAGTCTGTTCATTATTGTCTTGTTTTAATTGTTTCCATTACTTTTTTGCAGAGCGGGCACGGATCGCGCGCATCACATCTCCCTTCGCCACACGTATGACATCCAGAAGAGGGATGTTTGCAGGACAGCTGTAGAGGCAGCATCCGCACTCGATGCAGTCCTGGATGGCATTCTGCTCCAATTCGTCCATCATCCCGTTACGGGCCAGCTTGTTCAGGAGATACGGCTCCAATCCCATAGGGCAGGCTTCCACGCACTTGCCGCAACGGATACAGTTGCTTTCAGGCTTGCGCACCGTCTGCTCTGCAGTCAGATAGAGAATCGAAGAGGAGCCCTTAACCGTTGTGGCATCGAGGTTTGATATGGCCTTTCCCATCATAGGGCCTCCGCTAATGACCTTCACTGCATCTTCCGGCATTCCGCCGCTCTGTTCGATAATGAAAGAGAAAGGAACTCCTATACGGAACAGATAGTTCTTCTGCCTGTCGGCCGGAAGGCAGTCCCCGGTAACGGTAAGGGTGTTCGTTGTCAGTGGCCTGTTTTTCATCACGGCATCATAGACGGCAAGGGATGTGGCCACATTCTGGACCACTGCACCGACATCTATAGGCAGCCCCATTGATTTCACCTGACGATGCGCCACCGCATCAATGAGCTGCTTTTCACCTCCCTGAGGATATTTCTTCTTGAGGACAGCCACCT
Organism: uncultured Bacteroidales bacterium; assembly: GCA_944322715.1. GTDB lineage: Bacteria > Bacteroidota > Bacteroidia > Bacteroidales > UBA932 > Cryptobacteroides. The sequence goes on along the minus strand of CALUPT010000016.1, from coordinate 39,819 downwards.
CGATTCCGCTATAGGAGGCAGACTTGGCCTGCAGCCTTGATATGGCAGCCCTTACCGATTCGATTGCCTCCGGCTTGTTGTCCTCAATGCCTATGACAGTACGCGGCCCGCCGAGCACCTGCTTCATAATGGCAGCCCCTATGACAATCTGGTCCGGCTTCTCGAGCATTATCCTATAGTCGGATGTGAGGTACGGCTCGCATTCAGCACCGTTGAGGATGAGAATCTCCGCCTTCTTGCCTTCCGGAGGGGTCAGCTTCACGTGTGTAGGGAATGTCGCTCCTCCGAGTCCGACCACACCATTTGACTTGATACGGTCTATAATGAACCTGTTGTCGGCAGGAATCTCCGTCACAAGGGTCTCGGAAAGGTCTATCCCGTCCGCCCACTCATCTCCCTCGACGGCAATCTCGACATGGGTCACCTTGTTTCCGGCAAGATCCGGACGCGGACCTATGGACTTGACGGTACCCGATACGGAAGAATGCACGTATGCTGAAATGAACCCTGCAGGCTCGCCTATCACCTGTCCGGCCTTTACCTTGTCCCCTACGGCCACTGTCGGAGTCGCCGGAGCGCCGAGATGCTGGGACATCGATATATAGACTGTCTGAGGAGTGGGAAGAACCTCTATACTGCACCCTGCGGAAATCTTTTTGTCGGCAGGATGCACGCCGCCGATTGAAAATGTCTTTTTCATATTCTACTCCTCCTTTGTTTCCGGTTTTTCCTTTACGACGGTCTCTTTGGCAGCCGGTGCCGGCTCAGGCTTCGGTTTCACGACAGGGAAATTCACGGTGTGAATGGCTCCGGTAGGGCACTCGGCAACGCATTTCCTGCACAGTTTGCATTTCGTGAAATCGATATATGCGAGATTGTTCTCTACGGTAATCGCTCCGTGAGGGCAGACCTTCGCACATTTGCCGCATCCGATGCAGGCTGCCGAGCAGGCCTTGCGTGCCACGGCACCCTTGTCCTTGTTGACGCAGCTGACGAACACCCTCATTCCGCGAGGTCCCTTGTTCCTCAGCTCGATGATATTCTTAGGACAGGCCTTCACACAGGCTCCGCATGCGGTGCACTTCTCCTGGTCCACTTCCGGAAGTCCGGTCTGAGGATTCATCTTTATCGCACCGAACTGGCAGGCGGCCACACAGTCACCGCAGCCCAGACAGCCGAAAGAACAGCCGGTATCACCGCTGTAAAGGGCAGCCTTCACCCGGCAGGATGAATATCCGCCGTAATCGTTTGTACGAGGGCGGTTTTCACAGGTTCCGTTGCAGCGGACCACTGCAACCATAGGGGCCTTTTCCTTGACCTCAAGGCCAAGCACGGCCGCAACCTTCTTCATCGTGTCGTTGCCGCCGACAGGACAGAAATTGCTGTCCAGATTCATGGCATCGACACAAGCCTTTGCAAAGGCCCGGCAGCCGGCATTTCCGCAGCCGCCGCAGTTGGCTCCCGGCAGCACCTTCTCCACTTCGTCGATTCTTGAATCCTCCTCTACCCTGAACTTTTTCGCCACAAGGTACAGGACGACTGCAAGCACGACCCCCAGCAGGGAAAGGATTGCGATTGTCCAGATAATTGTTGTTGTCATTTCAGTATTCCGTTAAAATTATTTTTCCTTGATATAGAACACGAAATCATTGGCTAATTTATCTCTAAACAGGTAAATGACAAGGTAATACAGGGCCACCCCTCCTATTCCCGCCAGACCCGCATAAACTTCGTGCACGGTAACGGACGACAAAGATAATATTAAAATCATTAAAATGAACAAAGGAATCACATAAGATATCCATACGGCCTTCATTCCCATGGATTTCTTGAGCAGGACAAGCACCTTGTCGCCGGCCTTGTATGTGGCGTACGGGTCCGTAGGGACCATTATGATCTTCTGCTTTTCATCAGCCACTCCGCAGAGTCCCCTCGCATGGCACGCAGCACAGGCCGACTGCGCCACGATCTCCACCGATGTGAATTCCGGCGTTATCTCCAGTATGGTCCCTTCGTGGGACACTTCATTCTTTGACATATATCGTTTCCTTTGAAATTCCTTTACTGTCTCCCCTGGCTTCTGACAAGCGAACTGAACGGGTGTTTCAGGCCCGACCAACCGGACAGCCTTCCGGAAGCGGTCCCGACAAGGATAGGGGCCTCGAACATCAGCGGAATCCTGTTGTCATCATCCGAAACCCAGATCAGCATGTCCTCCTCTCCGGTAAAGACTTCGCCCGCAAGGAGCTTCGCGGCAAATTTTATCGTCCTCACGTGGCCGAGTCCCTTTATCTTCCTGGTCTCCCTGCCCAGAAGTATGAAATACACGTTGTAGACATCATCATCTATGGCGAATGTCATGGGATAGCGCACTCCCGGCGTGACCGCATCGAAATCCATGTTCCTTGCCAGAAAGAAAAGGGCGGGCAGGTCGTATGTGCAGCTGTCGAGAGGCAGTTCCACATTGCGCTGTCCTGAACTGGATGAGTACACATCAGCCTGGATATGAGGCTCGGGCATATTCCACATATAATTATAGGTATTCCTGGCAATGTACCGGCCCTCCCTGGTGTCGCGGGTAAAGCGCAGCGGGACCAGCCCATCCGTCGTGAACCAGGACTGGAAATCCTCCCTTACCTTGAACAGCAGGTCATACCAGCTGACGGTCTTCCCATAGACCGCGCAATGGAATACCTTGCGGCCATCGACGGTCATTGTGTCAAGGTCGACCGATGCCTTCCCGACATCCGAATTGATGATTCCCCATGAATAATGTACAGTGAAATCGAAATGTTCCCCTGCCTGATACGCCAGGTCCTCTTCGGCAAGGGACAACACGGGAATACATCCTCCGCCATCTGCGTCATGGCCGCCGGCTCCGGCTGCCACGGTGTCCTGACTGACGGAAACAGGCCGTCCCCACAAAATGGAAACGGGAACCAGTACCGCTGTCATCAGGGCAAGGTGGCGGAATATCTTCATAGACGTCTATACGAAATCAGGATTGGGTCCGAAATCCGAGCCTCCTCCGGAGAAGTCTCCGGCAGACATGTCCGACACCGGCATGTAATCCTGCCGTATCGTATCCTGATATGCGGCTGCCGCAAGGAGGGAATCTTCGGCATCCACGAATTTCACCTCGGAACTTCTGAACATGAGGTTTATGTCCCTGATCTCTCCGTTACGGTGCTTGGCAATGATCAGCACCGTCTTTCCCGCATCGGCAGGATCGGAAGACAGGCTCTGGTAGTCGGCCCTGTGGATGAACAGCACCATATCCGCATCCTGCTCTATGGAGCCGGACTCGCGCAGGTCGTTCAACTGGGGACGTCCGTTGGACCCCTGCCTTGTCATGGTAGCCCTGCTGAGCTGCGAAAGGGCTATTATCGGGACATTGAGTTCCTTTGCAGTCGCCTTGAGAGTCCTCGATATGGCAGCGACCTCCTGCTCCCTGAGTCCGCGGAGTTCGGACGGGCCCTGCATCAGCTGAAGGTAGTCCACTATAATGAGCCTGACCCCTTTCTGGTTGACGAGTCTCTTGGCCTTGGAGCGGAACTCCATCACCGGAAGACTCGGAGTGTCATCTATATAGAGAGGAGCCTTGGACAGGTCCTTGAGTTTCTGTTCCAGCTGCACCCACTCGAACGGTTCGAGCTTTATCCCTCCCTTTATCTTGTCTGCGGAAAGTCCGGTCTCGGACACCATCATTCTCTTGCAGAGCTGTATCGCAGGCATTTCAAGGGAAAAGATGGCCACTGGCTTATGATGGTCCACGGCCGCATTCCGCGCCACATTGAGAACGAAAGCAGTCTTTCCGACAGATGGCCGGGCGGCAAGTATTATCAGGTCGGATGGCTGCCAGCCCAACGTGATCCTGTCAAGTGAAGGGAATCCGGACGGCACCCCGCTCAACCCCGTGGAATCCTGCAGACGCTCTATGTCGGTCATCGCCTGCGTAATGACGGAGCCTATCTCCTGCACATCCTTCCTTACCCCGTTCTCCGTGGCCTTGTAGACCTCGGACTGGGCCACATCTATCAGATTGTCCACATTGATGCTCTCATCAAAGGATGACTTCAATATGGTATAGGCTGCCGATATAAGGTTGCGCTGGATGCTTTTCTGACGGAGTATCTTGATATAAAACTCGATATGGGCAGCCGCCCCTATCTTCTGGGACAGCTGGGCAAGAACGACCGCCCCTCCGATGGCCTCGAGATTGCCTTCGGACTTGAGCTGCTGGGATACGGTAAGAGGGTCAATGGAGACATGCGAATTGACAAGATGGGTCATTGCCACGAATATCATCCTGTGCTTCTCGTTATAGAAACAGTCGGGAGTGAGCTCTTCCATCGCATCATCCACGCAGTTGGGCTCCACAAGAAGGGCCCCGAGGACAGCCTCTTCGACATCAAGAGCTTGAGGCGGTCTGTTTCCCATCTCAAGCCCTAATGTATCAAGATTGACAGACTGGGTCTGCCTTTTCCTTTTTCCGTCAGCAGCCGGCATAACGACTATTCAAAATCCGGATTGACCAGAATCCTGCCGCAATATTCGCAGATGATCATCTTCCTGTTGGAGGCGATGTCGATCAGGCGCTGCGGAGCTATCGTGCTGAAGCATCCTCCGCAGGCGTTGCCGTTGAATACGGTCACTACGGCGAGATGGTTGTTGCTGCTGTTGCGGATATGGTTGTAGGCGCTCATTGTCCTGGCATCTATCCTGGCTGCGCATTCCTCCCTCCTGGCAAGGAGCTTCTCCTCATCCTTGGCAGTGGACTCCACTATCGTAGCCAGTTCCTGCTTCTTCGCCTTGAGATCATCGTTCCTTACGGAAAGTTTCTCCTTTATGGCTTCGATATCGCCCTTCCTGGCAACAATCGCTTCCTTCGTCTCTCCGATATTCTTCTCCGCGATCTGCCTGAGCAGTCCGAGGTTCTCTATCTCCTTGCTCAGAGAGTCATATTCACGGCTGTTCGCCACATGGTCCACCTGTGCCTTGTATTTCTCGATCGAAGCATCGTAGTCCACTATCCTGTTCTTGTATTCGGCTATCTTTTTCGTCGACTCCTCTATCTGCGCCGTGATGCCGGCCACCTTTGCCTTCAGGTCGGCAATCTCATTCTCCAGATTCTCCACCTCTACCGGAAGTTCTCCCCTCAACTGGAGTATCTTGTCTATCTCGGTATCTATCAACTGGAGAGAGTAGAGGGTCTTGAGTTTCTCCTCTACACTGAGGTCGGAATCAGCGAAATTTTTCTGGATCGACACGAAGGTCTCCCTCTGGTCGATAGGAGTTTCGATTTTCTTTGTCTTCTTGGCCATATCGCTTAAAAATAAAATATCGGGTTACTATATGAATTCTCCGTAATTCGGACTGCAAAGGTAGGAAAATTTTTCCGTATCAATGAAAATAAAATGTCCACTATATCCTTTTCACTTTCATAATGTCCGATGTCCATGAGCATGAAGCCGTCAGGAGTGAAGAAATGATGGTAGGAAATATCCCCCGACACATACAGCTGCGCTCCCGAAGCGATGGCCTTGCCGATAAGGGAACTGCCGGCCCCGCCGCACAGCGCCACCTTCCTGATGGGGACATCCGACGGTCTCGAACATCTGGCCACCTTCAGGCCGAAGCGCTCCTTGACCAATCCTATCGCGGCTTCCGCCGACAGAGGCTCCGGCAGAAAGCCGATGACACCCAGACCTGCACCGTTCTCCCCGGGGTCGAGAATCCCCACGTCCTCCAGGCCGAGCCTTGCAGCCATCGCGCCGCTCACTCCCGCAATCACCTTGTCCGCAGAAGTATGGGCGGCATATACGGATATCCCTGCCGAGACGGCCTTGATGACGGCAAGTCCCACAGGATCATCCGGGGCAATGCGTTTCAGCCCCGAGAATATCAGCGGATGATGGGTCACTATCATGTCCGCCCCGACAGACACAGCCTCATCCACCAGCTCCGGAGTACAGTCAAGTCCGAGAAGGACGGATGTCACCTCCGCATCCGGCGAACCTATGCAAAGCCCGCTGTTGTCCCAGCTCTCCTGATTCGAAAGAGGGGCGAAATCCTCGATCACCCTGACTATGTCCCTTACCTTCATTATCGATTATTCCTTATAATATTATATGTCCTACAGACTTTTGCGGATACTCTCCAGCTGCTCCCTGATACGGTGCAGGGACTCGAGGACCCGGATCGAGCGGTCCACCTTAGCCGTATCCCGCTTCAGCTGTTTCGCCGCACCTTCCAATGTCAGCCCTTCCGTCTTTACAAGGAAATGTATCCTCTTGAACATCTCCACATCATCCGCCATGAAGAGCCTGTTGCCCTTGGCATTGCGTTTCGGTCTGATGAACCTGGGGAACGTGTCGGACCAGAACCTCACCAGGGATACATTCTCCCCGAGGATTTCCGCGACATCTCCGATACTGTAATATAGCTTGCCCATACCTGCGTAGTCGTTTGTCAATCCATCGACTGCCCCGTCGTAACGGACATTATGAGAATATCCGCATAGGCGTAGGGATCTACCTCGCCGAAGAAATAGTTCACCGGATCGAGAGTCCTGCCATCCTTCAGCACTTCATAATGCAGATGTGGGGCAATGGTCATTCCCGAAGTCCCCACATGCCCGATCAGCGTCTGCTCATCCACCTTGCTGCCCCGCCTGACCAGAATGTCATCCAAATGCGCATATCTCGTGACGTAGCCTCCGTCATGGGTTATTTCCACCACATTCCCGCGTCCCCTTCCGGACCTTTTCACGGCCGACACCACGCCTTTTCCGGAAGAATAGACTTCCGTCCCGGTATGCGCGATCATGTCCAGTCCGTGATGCTCCACCTTGACCTTGTAGAACGGATTTATCTTCGCACCGGTCGTAGCCCCGGTCTGGGTGTAGCTGAAACCCTTAATGGGAAACTTCATCGGCGGCATGACGAAATCCTCTTCAGAACAGCGGCCGACAATCTCCCTGAAATTGCGCTCCACCCTGCCGACACAGTCTTCCAGCATGTCGAGCTTGTCGGAAGTTATCGCCACGATGTCCGCATCCCGCAGGGTATCGCCTCCGGCAAGGAAATCCACTGAAGACAGACGCTCCACATTGGGGGCCTCGGTATGGAATATGGCCTTGTATATCTCATCGTCCCTCATCTGCAGACCGGCAACCACATCGGACAGCATACGGTCCTTTCTGACCATCTCGGGATAGACCTTGGAATACATCCTGTTCTCCTGCCTGAGCCTCCTTTCCGTATCCGTACTGAACAGCAGGGAAAAGATGGCATAATACACCGCGGCAAGAGCCACCGACACTAAAAAATATTTCAGGACACGCGACACCACGCTCCTGAAGGTCCGCGTGGAACGGCGGAACTTCACCTGCTTGTCGTCATAGATATACTTGGGTGACATCGCTACATGAGATCAGTATCCGCAGAACCGGATCTCGCCCCGACCTGCCGCACCATGGATGCATATTCCTCGGCAGGAATGTCCAGATCCAGATAATTGACAGGATTGACATGCCTGCCCATATAGATCACTTCATAATGGAGATGCGGGCCGGATGACTTGCCCGTATTGCCCGTCCTCCCGAGGAAATCCCCTCTCCTGACGGCCATTCCCTCATGCACATCGATTGAACTGAGGTGGGCATATCTGGTCTTGTAGCCGAAACCGTGGTCCACGACAATGTTGTTGCCGTATCCCCAGCGGCTTCTCTGGACCTTGACCACAGTACCGTCCCCTGTGGAATAGACCGGATTGCCGACCTCTATCGCGAAATCCAGTCCCTGATGCCTTGCCCTGCGTCCCGTAATCGGATCCTTCCTCACGCCGAAACTGCTTGAAAGCCTGTAGACCGACCGGTCCGGCACGATAGGGGCGATCTTCGGGATGCACGACACCATCTCTCCGGACCTTTCCGCCACGACCGCCACATCATCAAAGGACTTGCTCTGCACGTACGACTTCTTCGTGAGGATATCGAGCCTCACGACAGTACCCTTTATATGGCCGCAGGCATCGGCCCCTTCGAGATATGCATAGCGGTTGACTCCGCCGAACCCGGCGTTCCTCACCTCCTTGGATATGGGAGACATTCCGAAAATGGAACGGTAGATGTCATCATCCCTCATCTGGAGGGAAGCCAAAGCCTCATCGTACTCATCCAAATGCCTGTCAATCAGATCTACCTTCGCGCTCCAGCCATCATTGATCCTCTGGAGCCTTGCGGTCTTGGGCAGGTCCTGTCCCAGCACATCCGTATATATCCACACATACAGAAGCGTCATGGCGACACTTGCAAGAAAAAGGCACGAATACTTGATTATCCGTGACCTTCTTGACTTTATCTGCTCCTCGTATGAAAGGGTTTCACTGTTGAAAATGTATTTTTTGGAATTCCGCATGGGCGCAAAGATAGTCTTTTTCCGGAAAAAATTATAATTTTGCACGATATTTTGTTTTTTAAATCATGACTTCAAAGGAAATAAGGAAAACTTTTCTGGACTTTTTCGCGTCCAAAGGCCACACCATAGTACCATCGGCTCCGATGGTGGTCAAGAATGACCCTACACTCATGTTTACAAACGCAGGGATGAACCAGTTCAAGGACTGGTTCCTCGGCAACAGCACCCCGAAATACAACAGGGTGACGGACAGTCAGAAATGCCTGAGGGTCAGCGGGAAGCACAATGACCTGGAAGAAGTGGGCCACGATTCCTACCATCATACGATGTTCGAAATGCTCGGCAACTGGAGTTTCGGAGACTATTTCAAGGCCGAGGCGATAGACTGGGCGTGGGAACTGCTGACGGAAGTCTACGGCATAGACAGGGACAGGCTGTATGTAACCGTATTCAAGGGGGACGCCTCCGACGGGACGGAAATGGATACGGAAGCGAAAGACAGATGGAAACTGCATGTCCCGGAAGACAGGATACTGCTCGGAGACAAGCATGACAATTTCTGGGAAATGGGCGATACCGGGCCGTGCGGACCGTGCAGCGAGATACATATCGACCTGAGGAGCGATGAGGAAAGGAAGGCAGTGCCTGGACGGGAACTGGTGAACACCGGCAACCCCCTTGTAATCGAGATATGGAACCTCGTGTTCATGCAGTTCAACCGCAAGGCCAACGGAGAACTTGAACCGCTTCCGAACAGGAATGTGGATACCGGTATGGGCTTCGAACGGCTTTGCATGGTACTGCAGGGCAAGACCAGCAACTACGACACGGATGTCTTCACAGGGATGATCCGCAGGATAGAGGAACTTTCCGGACACAGGTACGGCGAGAGCGGCAAGACGGATGTGGCGATGAGGGTCATCGCGGACCACATCAGGGCCATCAGTTTCTCCATTGCCGATGGACAGCTTCCGTCCAATGTCAAGGCCGGCTACGTCATCAGGAGGATACTCCGCCGCGCAGTCCGGTACGGCTATACCTTCCTGGGATTCAGCGAGCCTTTCCTCTGCCGTTTAGTGGGACAGCTCGTGGATGACATGGGAGAGTCCTATCCGGAAATCGCACGGCAGCAGCAGCTCGTGGAGAGGGTCATCCGTGAGGAGGAGATGGCGTTCCTCCGCACTTTGGACAGGGGCATACGTCTGATGGACAACATAATGGAGAAATCCGGCGCCGACAAGGTGATCAAGGGAGAGGATGCATTCGTGCTATATGACACTTTCGGCTTTCCGATCGACCTGAGCGAGCTCATCGCCTCCGAAAACGGGTACACCATAGACATCGACGGGTTCGAGAGGGAGCTTCAGAAACAGAAGGAGCGTGCCCGCAACGCCACGGCTATAGAGTCGGGAGACTGGGTGGAGTTCCATCACTGCGAGAATGTGGAGTTCATCGGATATGACTGCACATCACTTGAGGGGGCGACACTCACCCGCCACCGTACGGTCAAGGCGAAGAACAGGACAATGCACCAGCTCGTATTCGACCGGACGCCTTTCTATGCCGAAATGGGAGGCGAAGTCGGGGATACAGGATACATACTCGCCGGTGACGGGGAGAAAATCGCCATTGTCAACACGATCAAGGAAAACAATCTGACGATACACATTGCAGAACGCATCCCTGCGGACTGCACCGATGCATTCACCCTCGTGGTGGATGCGCCGAGAAGACGGCTGATTTCATCCAACCACACTGCCACCCACCTTCTCCACAAGGCTCTGCGCGAAATACTCGGGACACACGTGGAGCAGAAAGGCTCTTTCGTGACGGATTCCTATTTCCGCTTCGACTTCTCGCATTTCGAGAAACTGTCGGATGAGCAGATCGACCTCGTGGAAAACCGTGTAAACGAACTTGTCCGCGAGAATTCGCCTCTGGAAGAGAACCGCGACGCGACAATGGAGCAGGCCCGGGCAATGGGCGCCATGGCGCTCTTCGGAGAAAAATACGGGGACAAGGTGCGTATCGTTAAGTTCGGGGACTCAGTGGAGCTTTGCGGAGGCTGCCACGCGGCTGCAACCGGTCAGATAGGATTTTTCAAGATCGTTTCCGAATCCGCCATTGCAGCAGGAATACGCAGGATAGAGGCTGTTACAGGTCCGTATGCAGAGAAGGTCGTGGATGCGATGGAAAACTCGTTCCGTGCAGCCAAGGCACTGTTCAACAATGCGCCAGACCTTGCCGGAGCCATCGGGAAACTGATAGAGGAGAACGAGCATTTCAGAAAAGAGGTCGAGGCGATTGCAAGGGAGAAGAGTGCGGCCTTCAAGAAGGCACTGCTCGAAATGGCCGGCCCGGTCAACGGCATCAACGTTGTGGCCATCGGTCCCGACAAGGCAGTGCAGATCAATCCGGACATAGTCCGTAAGGCCTGCCAGATGCTGCAGAAAGAAGCAGAGAATATGGTGGTTGCAGTTGCATGTGAAGCGGCTGGCAAGCCGCAGCTGATGCTGATGTATTCGGAAGACCTTGTCCGCAAGGGGCACAATGCAGGGACGGATGTCAAGGAGGCCGCCAGGCTCATTCTCGGAGGAGGCGGGGGCCAGCCGGGATTCGCGACTGCCGGTGGCAAGAATCCGGACGGTCTTGCGGATGCTCTGGAAAAAATGGTTGCCCTCGCCACCCGGTAAACGGAATGAAAGCCGCAGCAACCTCCTGGTTGTGAGGATTGGAATGACGATGACAACGATGCAGATGCCTTTAATTCAGACCAGGAGATGAAGAAACTGGATCAGTTCATATTAAAATCATTCATAGGACCGTTCATAGCGATCCTTCTGGTCGTCATCTTCATTCTGATGATGCAGTTCCTGTGGCTCTATATAGATGAACTGGTCGGCAAAGGATTGAGTTTCAAGGTAGTATTGGAATTTCTCGGTTGGGGAAGCGTGACCCTGATCCCGCTTTCACTGCCGCTGGCGACCCTGCTCGCATCCATGATGACCCTCGGCACGCTCGGGGAGAACAACGAACTGCTTGCAATCAAGGCTGCCGGGATATCCTTGCGCAGGGTGCTCGTACCGTTAGTGTACGCATCCGCCGTCATAAGCATTGCGGCGTTCTTCATATCGAACAATCTTATACCCATAGCATACAACAAGATATTCACGCTCAGGGATGACATCGGAAGGACAAAGGAGGAAATCAAGATTCCTACCGGGACATTCTACGATGGCATAGATGGCTATGTGCTGAGGGTGGACACAAGAGACGATGATACGGGGATGATGTATGGAGTGATGGTCTATAACCATACTGGGAACAAGGGCAATACGAGCCTTACTCTCGCCGATTCGGCCATGATGAAAATGACGGCCGACAAGAAGGCCCTGACATTCACCATGTTCAGCGGAGAAAACTATGAGGAGACCAATACGAGAAAGTTCAGGGATACCACGTTGCAGCTCCAGAAAATAGATTTCGACAGACAGTCGCTCGTGATACCGCTTGAGAACTATGCGTTCCAGAAATCGGAGGACACCAGATTCGATGATGAAGTAAAGTCCATGAACCTCAAACAGCTGGAACACAGCCAGGACTCCATAGGAGGTCTTGCGGCAGGCATGAGGAACGACCATCTGACAAGCCTGAGGTCAGGAAGGACATTCAAATACAACGGACAGTTGGACACTGCGCGGCGTTCCGGCATCAGATCCAATTTCGACTACTCTGCCATAGAGGATGAAGAGACGGACTTCGACAAGGAGATCGCGATGAGGGAAAAGGCCATAAACAGCGTGAACGAATACATCTCCACACTGACGACCTTCTCGAGGGAAGGCTATCACTACACCTTCCTTCTGAGGAGGATAGATGTGGAGATACTGAAGAAGTTCGCCCTTTCCCTCGCCTGCTTCATATTCTTCTTCATAGGAGCGCCGTTGGGCGCCCTGATAAGAAAGGGAGGACTCGGCACTCCGGCCATCATCTCGGTCCTGTTCTTCGTACTGTACTGGGTGATAGACATTACGGGGACCAAGTTGGCCAACGACGGGGCCGTCGGTGCCCCGATGGGGGTATTCATTTCCTCATATATACTTTTCCCTATCGGCATCTTCCTGACCTACAAGGCAATCAACGACTCTTCGATATTGAATATGGATAAAATCAGCGCAATAGTCAAGAAAATAAGGAACGCAGTGATGGGCAGACTCAGAAAGACAAGGATAGTATTCATGGGTACGCCTGAATTCGCCGTCGCATCCCTCGATGCACTGGTACAGAACGGATACAATGTCGTGGGTGTGGTCACGGTCGCAGACAAGGCCAGCGGACGGGGACTCAAGGTCCACGAAAGCCCTGTGAAGAAATATGCCGTGGAGCACGACATCCCGGTCCTGCAGCCGGTCTCCCTGAAGGATCCGGCATTTATGGAAGCCCTCGGGGCATGGAAGGCGGACCTTTTCGTGGTTGTTGCGTTCAGAATGCTGCCAAAGGCGGTATGGGAAATGCCACGTCTGGGGACATTCAACCTCCACGCCGCCCTTCTGCCGCAATACAGGGGCGCAGCCCCAATCAACTGGGCAGTCATTAACGGAGACCACATCACCGGTGTCACCACATTCATGATCGATGACGGCATGGACACGGGCCATATCATCTACAGGGAACAGTGCAGGATACTCGATACCGATACCGCGGGGGATGTCCACGACAAGCTCATGGATACCGGAGCCAAGGTAGTTGTCCAGACAGTGGACTCCATCATTGACAAGAATATTGAACTGAGACTGCAGAAGAGTTTCATCCAGGGCTCCGAAGTCCTCAGACCGGCACCGAAGCTGACAAGGGAACTGTGCCACATAGACTGGAACGACACGACAAGACACATATACAACCTGATCAGAGGTCTGAGCCCGTATCCGGCAGCATATACGGAAATCGTAGCGGAAGGCAAGGAACCGGTACAGCTCAAGATATACTTCGGCACGGAGGTCAACGGAGAAGAATACGGCAGGATGTTGGAGGAGAACGGCATGGACAAGGCTGCCCCGGGGACGGTGCTTTCGGATGGCAGGACATATCTCGCCATAGCCGCCGCGGATGGTGCGATCGCCATCACCGACCTGCAGCTCGCCGGCAAGAGGAGGATGGAAGTCAGGGATTTCCTGATCGGATTCAGGGATCCGGGGGCATACGCCACGACTGCCGGCACCTCATCCGCATTCCTCGGGAAACATGCTTAAAGGGAGGGCGACATGGGGAAAAGTGCTGCAATAATAGGAAACGGACTGTTTCCGAAGAAAGAATATCCGCTGTACCTGCTCGGTCAGGCAGACCATATCATCTGCTGCGATGGAGCATTCTCCAATTACCTGCGGTATTCCAGATCTGCCGGAGTCACAAGGCTCCCGGATGCCATCATCGGAGACATGGATTCCCTTTCACCTGCCGCGCAGAAAGAATACGGCAGCCTGATTGTCAGGGTTGATGACCAGGACACCAATGACCAGACCAAGGCTTTCCGCCATGTAATCGGCAATTTCCGGGATGTGACCGACATCTTCTTCCTCGCCGCCACGGGAAAGAGGGAGGACCACACGATCGGCAACATGTCTTTGCTGATGGAATACGCAGGATACCCCGAAGTGACGGACAGGGGGATACGTCTGCAGATAATATCCGACTTTTCCACGATCCTGCCGGTAACGGACAGTATCAGTATGGAATGCGGACAGGGAAGGGCAATTTCCATTTTCTCTCCGGACAGCAGCCTGAGGATATGTTCGGAAGGTCTCCGGTGGCCGACCGACAATGTCGTATTCGACAACTGGTGGAAGGCCACTCTCAACCGCGCATCCGAAGATACCGTGAAACTGACATTCAGCCATCCATCCATTGCCTTGATAGTCATGGACTGAGGGCAGATTACGGAAAACCAGATTAATTTTATGTAATCGTACAGATACATTATGGGTACAGAAAAATATTTCCCTTCGACCAAGGATATCGAAAAGGCCTCGGAAACACTTTCCGAGATATTGGAGCCGACAATGCTCCAGAAGAACGCAAACCTTTCGGAAACATACGGATGCGATGTCTTCCTGAAACGGGAGGACCTGCAGATGGTGCGTTCATACAAGATAAGGGGCGCCTACAACAAGATAAGGACACTTTCTCCAGGGGTCCTGAAATACGGAATCGTATGCGCAAGTGCAGGCAACCATGCACAGGGAGTCGCATTCTCATGCAACAAACTGCATATCATGGGTTCCATCTACATGCCTACGACCACTCCGAGACAGAAAATCGAATCGGTAAAGATGTTCGGGAAAGAGTATGTGGACATCGTGCTTACGGGCGACACATTCGATGCAGCCAACAAGGCTGCGACAGAGTATGCCAGAAGAAGCGGGAAGACCTTCATCCCCCCGTTTGATGACAGGAAGATAATCGAGGGTCAGGGCACGATAGGATACGAAATGGTGCAGCAGATGCAGGAGCCCCTCGACTATGTGTTCATTCCGATCGGAGGAGGCGGGCTCGCATCGGGCGTAGGAGCCTACATCAAAGCCAAATGGCCGGAGACCAGAATCATCGGAGTTGAGCCTGCAGGAGCCGCAAGCATGAAGGCATCCATCGAGAACGGGCATGTCACCGAACTGGACACCATAGACAAGTTCGTGGATGGAGCGGCCGTGAAGAAGGCAGGCGAACTGACCTACGAAATATGCCGTCAGGTCCTGGATGACATCATCCCCGTACCGGAAGGCGCGGTCTGCACCACCATTATCAACATGTACAACAAGAGCGCGATAGTGGTCGAGCCTGCGGGAGCGCTTTCGATCTCCGCACTCAGGTTCTATGCGGACAAAATACGGGGAAAGAGGGTCGGCTGTATAGTCAGCGGAAGCAACAACGACATCATCCGCATGGAAGAAATACGGGAAAAATCGATGCTCTACGAAGGCCTGAAACATTATTTTATCGTGAATTTCCCGCAGCGCGCAGGGGCCTTCCTGTCATTCATCCGGGACAATCTCGGTCCGAAGGATGACCTGGTGCTCTTCCAGTACATCAAGAAGACCAACAAGGAGGAAGGTCCGGCCCTGATCGGCATCGAAGTCGCCAGTCCGGACGATTTCCACGCCCTACTGAAAAGAATGGAAGCCAACAACGTGCTCTACGAGTATATAAACGAAAACAACAGATTACTTGAAATTCTTATCTGATCATGGACACAATCAACTGGGACAATCTGGGTTTCGCGTACAGGAAGACCGCGACAATCCTCAGGTGCACCTACAAGGACGGTGCATGGGGCGAGGTTGAAAGCCTCACCGATGACAACATCACAATCAGCTCTTTTGCCGGATGCCTCCACTACAGCATCGAATGCTTCGAGGGCCTGAAGGCATTCCGGGGCAAAGATGGCAAGGTCAGGATATTCAGGCCTGAAGAAAACGCAAGGAGGATGCAGTCATCCGCGGCATCCCTGTTCATCCCGGCTCCATCCGAAGAACTCTTCGTCTCAATGTGCAAACGTCTCGTGAAGGAGAATATCGACTATCTTCCTCCATACGGACACAACGCATCCATGTACATCAGGCCGACTCTCATCGGCTCCAATCCGCAGCTCGGGGTAAAATCCTCAGATGAAGTCGTACTGTACATGCTCTGCTCTCCGGTAGGCGCATACGTAGGTGGCACCCTGCAGCCATGCAATGCGGTAATCGCCAGGAACCATGACAGGGCCGCAATGTACGGCACAGGAAGATTCAAGGTCGGCGGCAACTATGCGGCATCCCTCTATGCCCTGAACATCGCCCATCAGCAGGGATATTCAGCCGTACTCCACCTTGATCCTGCAGAACACAGGTTCATAGATGAATTCAACTCATCCAACTTCTTCGGCATCAAGGGCAACACATACGTGACCCCGAAATCCGACTCCATACTGCCGTCCATCACCAACAAGTCCCTGACAACAGTGGCCGAGCACCTCGGAATGACGGTAGAGAGAAGGCAGGTGCCTGTCGAAGAGATGGAAACATTCGAGGAAGTGGGAGAATGCGGCACGGCCGTGGTCATCACTCCAGTATCATACATCGATGACAAGGCCGCACTCGAAGACAAGGACATCACAAAGAGATACTCTTTCTATTCGGACACGGAATGCGGCCCGAAGAGTCTCCGGCTGTACAGGATGATCACCGGTATCCAATACGGGGAAATCGAAGACCCGTTCGGCTGGTGCACTTTCGTGGAATGACGGTTATCCCATACTGACAGGGGCTGGCTCGAAAGTCAAGCCCCTGTTTGTATCATGGGCCGACAGTCATTAGGCCACCTTGGAATAAGGGCCTTTTCCAGGATTCCTGAAGCAGATGGCAAAAAGGATGGCTACCACAAGTGCATAGGCGGCAAAGACATACCAGGCGGTACTCCAGTCCGGCACTTCCGCATTATAGACAAAATGATTCACTACAGCCTGGGCGGAGAGAGTCCCGACCGTTGCACCTATTCCGTTGGTCATCAGCATGAACAGCCCCTGCGCACTGGACTTGATCCCGTCCGATGACCTCTGCTCCACATAGAGGGCGCCGGATATGTTGAAGAAATCGAAGGCCACGCCATACACTATCATGGAAAGGATGAACATCCACACTCCGTCCCCGGGATTGCCGAGACCGAACAGCCCGAAACGGAAGACCCACGCTATCATCGCTACGAGCATGACCTTCTTGATTCCGAGAAACCTCATCGCTACAGGAATCAGAAGTATTCCGAGAGTTTCCGACATCTGGGATATGGAAATCAGGGCATTTGCATTGCGCGCCCCCCATGTGTCCGCATATTCCGGGACATCCTTGAAATGGGAAATGAAAGGATTGGCAAACCCGTTCGTTATCTGGAGGGCGACCCCGAGCAGCATCGAGAAAATGAAGAATGTCGCCATTCCCCTGTCTTTGAAAAGACTGAAAGCCTTGGCTCCGAAAATATCGGCGACACTCTGCGTCTCAGCCTGCCTGTTGACAGGACAGTCGGGAAGAGTCATGCAATAGAGAAAGAGCACGAACCCTATGGCCCCCGATACGAAAAACTGGTTGTAGGTATGCTGGAACTGGATGCCATTGCCATCCGTCATGAAATTCACGAAAAGCATGCTGCAGATGAAGCCTACGGTTCCGAACACCCTCACCGGAGGGAAATCCCGGACAGTATCATAGCCGTTCCTGAGAAGCACCTTGAACGCGACGGAATTGGAAAGGGCTATGGTCGGCATATAGAATGCCACGCTGACCGCATATAGAGGGAAGAGTATGCCGAAGCTGACATCCGTACCGGCCGCAAGCCCATAATATCCTGCTGCCACCATCGCCGCCCCCGCAACAAGATGGCATAATCCCAGAAGTTTCTGGGCCGGGATATACTTGTCTGCTATTATGCCTATTATTGCAGGCATGAAAATGGAGACGACACCCTGCATCGCATAGAAAAGGCCTATCTTCTCCGCAAGCCCCACCGACACGAGATAGCTTCCCATCGATGTAAGATATGCCCCCCATACTGCCCACTGCAGGAAATTCATCAGGATCAGCCTGATACGGACCGCTCTGTTCATAATGAAATGCTCTGTAATTAAAACATGTTCCCGTATCCTTCCGGACACAGCCTGACAAATATACAAAGATTTGAGCAAGTTTTACTATCTTTGTGGGTTGGAATCACCCGCACGGCTGCCTGACAGCCAAGAATACAGACAAGATGAAGTTTGCAAGAACGGCTGCCGACCCTCAGTCATCCGCCAGATGCGGAGTCATCACGACTGACCACGGCGAGATACATACACCCATATTCATGCCCGTCGGCACGGTCGGGTCGGTCAAAGGCGTGTACCACAGGGACCTGAAAGAGGATATCGGCGCTGAAATAATACTCGGCAATACATACCATCTGTATCTTCGTCCCGGGCTGGATACATTCAGGGCTGTCGGCGGCCTGCACAGATTCATCTCCTGGGACAGGCCGATACTGACCGACAGCGGAGGGTTCCAGGTGTTCTCCCTCGCCCCGATCAGGAAATTCGCCAAAGATGGAAGCGGAGTGACATTCTCATCCCACATTGACGGCTCGCGCCACACTTTCACCCCGGAAAACAACATGGACACCCAGAGGGCGATAGGGGCAGACATCATTATGGCTCTGGATGAATGCACTCCCGGAGATGCAGACTACAGATATGCAAGAGAGTCCCTCACAAGGACCCAGGCCTGGTTAGAAAGATGCATCAGGAGGTTCGACGGGACGGAACCGCTCTACGGCTATTCCCAGGCACTTTTCCCTATCATCCAGGGATGCGTCTATCCCGACCTGCGGCGCGCCGCCGTCGAACACGCTGCAAAGTTCGACAGGGAAGGATACGCCATCGGAGGCCTCGCCGTCGGTGAACCTACGGAAAAGATGTACGAGATGCTGGAAGTGGTATGCCCGATGCTGCCGCAAGACAGGCCGAGATACCTCATGGGGGTCGGCACTCCGGCGAACATACTGGAAGCCATCTCGAGAGGAGTGGACATGTTTGACTGCGTGATGCCTACCCGCAACGGACGCAACGGGATGATATTCACATGGAACGGCATAATGAACATGCGCAACCGCAAATGGGCGGATGATTTCTCCCCTCTCGACCCGGAAGGGACATCCTTTGTGGACCGCACATACTCGAAGGCATACCTGAGACATCTCTTTGTCGCCGGAGAAATCTTTGCCGGACAGATAGCCAGCGAGCACAATCTGGCATTCTATCTTGAACTGGTCAGGAAGGCAAGGGAGCACATCCAGGCAGGGGATTTCCGGAAATGGAAAGATGAGACCGTCGGACGGGTAATGCAGAGGCTCTGACGGCACAATACATAAACTGATTGACAGACAATGAGGAAATTCGATCTCAAGCCAAGAATCCTGGATCTCTATATCATGAAGAAGTTCATCATGACCTTCTTCATAGCCCTGCTGCTTATCATCGGCATTGTGATCATATTCGACATAAGCGAGAAGATAGATGACTTCGTGAGCAACGAGGCCCCGTTAAGCGAGATCATCCTCGACTACTACATCAATTTCATACCATACTTCATGAACATGTTCAGCCCGCTGTTCGTGTTCATCACCGTAATCTTCTTCACATCCAAGATGGCGGCGAACTCGGAGATAGTGGCCATCCTCTCCTGCGGTATCAGTTTCCACAGGATGATGGTGCCGTACATTGTCTCCGCAGCCCTGATAGCCCTCTTTTCATTGACACTCAACCTGTTCATCATTCCGAACGCCAACGCCCAGAGAGGCGAGTTCGAGGCGAAATACATCAGGGGGCACGGAAATGTCATCACCGGAAGGAACGTACACTACCAGATCTCCCCGGGAGAATTCGTGTTTGTGGAATCGTTCAGCACATGGAACAACACCGCATACCGCTTCACCCTTGAAAAGATAGAGGACAACAAGCTGGTTTCCAAAATCTCGGCGGAAACGGCCGTCTGGGACAGCACCTTCAGCGGATGGAGGCTGAAAAAGTATTTCATCCGCGACTACACGGACAATCTTGAAGACCACATCAGGAGCGGCAGCGAGTTGGACACTGTCATAAACCTGAGTGTCAGCGACTTCTACATGAGGAAGCACACTGTCGAGACGCTCTCGTACAAAAGGCTCAACGAACTCATCGAGACACAGAAGATGCGCGGGGATGCAAATGTCAAGCTCGCCCAGATCGAAAAGCATACACGATTCGCCATGCCGTTCTCGGCATTCATCCTGACCATCATGGGGGTTGCCCTGTCCTCAAAGAAAAGACGCGGAGGCATCGGATGGAACATTGCCATAGGCATCGCCCTGGCCTTTACCTATATCCTTTTCCAGCGTTTCAGCGAGATGTTCGTCCACACCGGAGCAATGCCGCCCGGACTTGCCATGTGGTTCCCGAACATAGTCTACACATTCATCGCCGGATTCCTGTACAGGATCGCTCCGAAATAGAAGACAGCTATTCTTCCAAGGTTTCCGGATGGTCCAGACCGAGTTTTTCCAAAAGCGCTTCAGGTTCCGGGTCATGTCCCCTGAAATTCCTGTATAGTACGGATGGGTCGACACTGCCGCCCTTTTCCAGAATATTATGTCTGAAAGAGGCTGCCGTCTCTCTGTCGAATATGCCGTTTTCCTTGAAAAGGGAGAAGGCATCCGCCTCCAGGACTTCCGCCCACTTGTATGAATAGTACCCTGCGGAATATCCGCCGGAGAAGATATGTCCGAACGAAGGCGATATTGCCGTCCCCTGCACATCAGGCAGGACAGCACACTTTCTGATGGCATTCTTTTCGAACTCTACGGTCCCCTCTTCCGGAAGTGCGGTCAACGTGTGCCATGCCATGTCAAGTATGCCGAACTGCAGCTGCCTCACCTGATAGTATCCGGAAAGATAATTCTTCGCGGACACGATCTTCCCGATAAGTTCATCCGGGATGACTTCGCCTGTCCTGTAATCCTTTGCAAAGGAGTCCAGATACTCCGGCTCGTATGCCCAGTTCTCCATGATCTGGGACGGGAGTTCCACAAAGTCATGCGCCACGTTGGTCCCGGTAAGGGAGCCGTACCTGCCTTTGGCGAGCATCCCGTGCAGGGCATGTCCGAACTCATGCAGGAAGGTCGTGAGTTCATCATGCGTGATCAGTGACGGTTCGGAGCCCGTAGGCTTGGTAAAATTGGTCACAATACTGATGAACGGGCGGTATTCCACTCCGTCATATATGCTCTGCCCCCTGAACTCTGTCATCCACGCACCGCTGCGCTTGCTTTCACGAGGGAAGAAGTCCGCATAGAAGAGGGCAAGATGCTCCCCGTTCTCATCCTTCACATCATATACCTTCACATCCCTGTGATATCCAGGGATGTCCGGTCTCTCCTCAAAAGATATCCCGTAAAGTCTCCCGGCCAGACCGAATACGGCATCAATGCAGTTCTCTAACCTGAAATACGGCTTGAGCTGCTCCTCATTGAAAGCGAACTCGGCCTCCTTGTACCTCTCTGCCCAGAAACTGAAATCCCACGGCATCAGCTCATCATCCGTAAAACCGTGTTCCCGGGCATATTCGAAAACCGTCTTAACCTCATGCCGGGCATAGGGAAGCGATGGCTCGAGAAGCCGTCCGAGAAACTCCTCCACGGTCCCTGTCGTCTTCGCCATCTTCTCCTCCAGGGCATAGTCTGCATACGTCCCGTATCCGAGAAGTTCCGCAATCTTCATCCTCAGTTCCACAATCCGCATGACCGTAGCGGTATTGTCGAACTCTCCCCCTACGGACTTGGCCGAATTACCCATGTACATCTGTCTGCGGAGATCCCTGCTGACACAGAATTTCATGAACGGGGCATAGCACGGATAGTCCAGGGTGAACACCCAGCCATCAAGACCCTTCTCCCGGGCATACTGTTCCCCCATATCCTTGACATACTGAGGCAGGCCGGCCAGATCATTGACATCCGTAACATTGATATGGAAGGCGTTGGTGGCGGCCAGACTGTTTTTCTGGAACTGCAGGGACAGCAGGGACAGTTCCTCGGAATATCTGCTGAAAAGCTCCTTGTCTTCAGGAGAGAGATTCGCGCCGTTTCTCGCAAAAGACCTGTAGGTCTCCTCAAGAAGCCTCATCTGGTCAGGTTCGAGGGAAAGCGAGTCCTTCTTTTCATACACCGCCCTGACCCTGTCGAACAACTGCGGGTTGAGGGAGACATACATGGAATACTCCGTCATCATCGGAGCGACTTTCTCAGCTATCTCCTGCATCCGGTCGTCGGTGTCCGCACTGTTGAGATTGTAGAAGATGCCTGACACCCTGTCCAAAGTCCTCCCGCTGTATTCCAATGCCTCGATGGTATTGGCGAAATCAGGAGCTTCCGGATTGGACACTATCGCATCTATCTCCGCCTTTGCCTGACGTATCCCCTCCTCGAAAGCCGGGATATAATGTTCTTTCCTTATCCTGTCAAACTGCGGCGCCCCGTACGGCAGGGCAGATTCTGTCAAAAGAGGATTTTCCATAGTATCGCATGATGTAAAAACGGCCAGCACGGCACTTGCTGCTGCAATGGTTCTTTTCATGGTTTTCATCGTTTCTCCTTTAAGGAAACATCCTGCAAATTTAATGAAACATTCCGAGATTTGTCACGATTCCTGGAAAACTCCGGTCTCGTTATGGAGATGACCCTGTCTGACACCACCGTGAACGAAATGTCGAAACACCCGAACTCATCATGTCTTCTCACCTTGTGATATGATGTGACATAATCGAAGTTGAATCCCAGACAACGGAGTTCGGCCACGCTTATGGAATCCAAGCCCAGCTTCAGGACCCTTTCAAGTATATTGTGGTTCTTTTCAAGAGCCGACAGCACCTTGACCTTTATGCCCCTGCTTCCTCTTGCCTTACGGTTGTTGTACCGGTTCTTGCAGGTTTCACAGCAGAATTTCTTGTCCTGCCGCCCGTATTCAATCCTGTCTCCGCACTCCAGACACCTGGCCTTATATCTTCCCGAATCGTACTCCATAATGTTTTTTCTTCAAATATCAATTTACCGGCAGGAAAAAACAACCTCTTCCGACAACCTTTATACGTTTTGAGTGTCTGTTTTTCTTTTTCAGGTATTTTTTCCGGCTGCCCGGGAAGATTTAATCTCTTTTATTGATTTTTCCTAAAACGCTCAAAACATGTCATCTGTCCTGCATTTTCTACATAAAACGGAAAAAAGAGTCATGAAAAAGAAAAAAGGGCATCCCGGTCCGGAACGGATGTCGGAACGGGAACAAATTTTCATTTACTTTGTCCTGTCCCGCAGTGTGCACACGGAAACGGGGAAGAACAAACCTTATAAACAGACATTTTATGGAACAGCTGAACAGAATCGAATTGAGGGGGAATGTCGGTAACGTGCGGTTCTCCGAAACAGGAACAGGGAAGATGGCCAGGTTTTCGCTCGCCACGAACTACCTTTACAAGAACAAGGACGGGGACGGGGCAGTCGAGACCACATGGCACAATGTCGTGGCATGGGAAAGCAGGGCGATACCGGATCTGGGCATAATCGAAAAAGGCAGTCCGCTCTATGTCTGCGGCCGGGTGAGATGCTCCAGATATACTGCCGCGGACGGGACGGAAAAACAGTCTTTCGAGGTGATAGCCGCCAGGATCGACAAAGTCACGGACAGCGCGGCGGGCAACGCCTGACGGGATGGGAGACCGGACACCGTCCGACACTGCCGGAAAATATCCGGGACATTCCGGAGCCGGGTATCCACGAATATTGACGGCAGATTTGAATTTTTCAAAATATAGACATATCTTTGCGCCCTCGAAAACCAAAGGCAGATAAAATATGAATATTGACGGAAAATTCAAAGACGGTGCCTGGTCCTCCAGAATCGATGTATCGGATTTCGTTTACAGCAACATTACCCCATACGATGGGGATGCATCATTCCTCCAGGGACCGACCGACCGCACCAGAAAACTCTGGGCAATCTGCACGGATGCCCTGGCTGAAGAAAGGGCCAACGGCGGAATCCGCGCAATCGATCCGAAGACCATCTCGACAATCACTTCCCACGCGGCTGGATATATAGACAAGGAGAACGAGCTTATCGTCGGACTCCAGACAGATGAGCTGCTCAAGAGGGCCATCAAGCCGTTCGGCGGATGGCATGTGGTGGAAAAGGCATGCAGGGAAAACGGGGTCGAACTTGACCCGGAAGTCAAGAAGATATTCACGCATTACAGGAAGACGCATAACGATGGCGTGTTCGATGTATATACGGAAGAGATCCGCAGGTTCCGTTCGCTCGGATTCCTGACGGGACTTCCCGACAACTACTCAAGAGGCCGTATCATAGGTGACTACAGAAGACTGGCTCTCTACGGCGCCGACAGGCTGATCGAGGCTAAGAAGGAGGATCTCGCAGGACTGACAGGCCCAATGACGGAATCGAGAATCCGCCTCCGCGAGGAAGTGTCAGACCAGATCGAGGCCCTCGAAGAGATCAAGATCCTCGGCGGGATGTACGGGCTGGAGCTGGGACGTCCGGCACTCAATGCGCATGAAGCCGTACAGTGGGTATATATGGCGTATCTTGCGGCCGTGAAAGAGCAGGATGGGGCGGCAATGTCGCTCGGAAACGTGTCATCGTTCCTCGACATCTACATCCAGTATGACCTCGACCACGGGATCATCGATGAGACTTTCGCCCAGGAGCTCATAGACCAGTTCGTCATGAAACTCAGGATGGTGAGACACCTGAGGATGAATTCATACAACGAGATATTCGCAGGAGACCCGACCTGGATCACCGAATCCATCGGAGGCCGTTTCAGGGATGGGAAAGTGAAGGTTACGAAAACCTCGTTCCGCTTCCTGCAGACGCTGTATAACCTCGGTCCTGCACCGGAGCCGAACATGACGGTGCTCTGGAGTCCTGATCTTCCGGAAGGGTTCAAGGATTTCTGCGCAAAGGTATCCATCGATACCAGCTCGGTACAGTACGAGAACGATGATCTGATGAAAAAGGTGCGCGGATGCGATGACTACGGCATAGCCTGCTGCGTCTCATATCAGGCCATCGGAAAGGCCATCCAGTTCTTCGGAGCACGCGCCAACCTCGCAAAGGCCCTGCTGCTTGCAATAAACGGCGGACGTTGCGAAAACACCGGAACTCTGATGGTTTCAGGCATCGAACCGCTCAAGAGCGATGTGCTCGACTATGATGAGGTACTCGCCAACTACAAGAAAGTGCTGCATGAAGTGGCAAGGGTCTACAACGAGGCCATGAACATCATCCACTATATGCATGACAAATATGACTACGAGAGGTCCCAAATGGCATTCATAGACACCGATCCGGCCATAAACCTCGCATACGGGGCCGCAGGGCTTTCCATCGCCGCCGACTCGCTTTCGGCCATCAGGTATGCCAAGGTCACTGCACACCGCAATGCGGACGGACTTACGGATGCTTTCAGCATAGAGGGAGAATATCCTTGCTACGGCAATGATGATGACAGGGTGGACAGCATCGCGGAAGGTCTGGTCAAGTACTTCAATGAGGAACTGGGCAAGCTCCCGATCTACAAGAACGCAATGCCGACCCTTTCAATCCTCACCATCACCTCGAACGTGATGTACGGAAAGAAGACCGGAGCGACACCGGACGGCAGGCTCAAGGGTGTGGCCTTTGCCCCGGGAGCCAACCCGATGCACGGACGCGACTGCCACGGCGCCATCGCTTCCCTGAGTTCCGTCGCCAAGCTGGACTACAACGATGCGATGGACGGTATCAGCAACACCTTCTCCATCGTGCCGAAGTCTCTCGGCCCTACCGATCAGGACAAGATCGACAACCTCGTGACCATGATGGACGGATATTTCACCAAGGGTGCGCATCACCTCAACGTGAATGTCCTCAACAGGGAAATGCTGGAAGATGCCATGGAACATCCTGAAAAATACCCTCAGCTCACGATCAGGGTGTCAGGCTATGCAGTGAATTTCACGAAACTCAGCCGCGAACACCAGTTGGAGGTCATAGCCAGGACATTCCACGAATCAATGTAACATGGGACTGAAAGTACATTCATACGAATCTCTTGGAACATACGACGGGCCGGGCATAAGGCTCGTCGTATTTCTTCAGGGCTGCCCTTTCCGCTGTCTGTACTGCGCCAACCCGGACACAATAGGCTTCGATGGAGGGACGGAAACGGAAACTGCGGAGATTGTCAGACGGGCGCTGAACGAGAAGCCGTTTTTCGGCAAACGCGGAGGAGTCACATTCTCCGGAGGAGAGCCCACTGCACAGGCAAAAGAGCTTGTCCCGGTCGTGAAGGAGTTGAAATCCAACGGGATAAATGTATGCATCGACACCAACGGCGGGATATGGAACAGGGATGTGGAAGAACTGTTCAGCCTTGCCGACCTCACTCTGCTGGACATCAAGGAATTCGACAACAGCCGTCACAGACGGATCACGGGGCATGACAACACAGTGACGCTCAATACGGCCAAATGGCTGGAAGACAACGGCAGGCCGTTCTGGATGAGATATGTCCTCGTGCCGGGACTGAGCGATTACGAGGAGGACATAAGGGCTCTCGGAGAGCATTTCGGAGGCTACAAAATGCTCGGGAGGGTGGAAATACTTCCATACCACACTCTCGGGAAGCATAAATACGGGACCTTGGGCTGGGAATACCGGCTTGAAGACACTCCGCTCAACACCCCGGAACAGCTCTCGGCAGCCAAGGCCCTTTTCGATGAATATTTCCGCTGCGTGACGGTTAACTGATAATGTTTTTATTGCTATATTAGCAGACAATAAAAACATCTTGCCATGTCACAGAAGGTAGCATTGGTCCTCTCGAGCGGAGGGCCGAGAGGTTTTGCCTATATCGGCGCAATCGAAGAACTTGAAAGCAGGGGATATGAAATCTCGGCCGTGGCCGGGACATCGATCGGCTCGCTAATCGGAGGCATCTATGCTGCAGGGAAATTGGAGGAAGTCAAGGAATGGCTGTTCGACCTGGACGCATGGAAAGTATTCTCGCTCATGGACATATCCTTGAGTTTCAGTCATCTTGTCAAAGGAGACAGGATAATCGAGGCCCTGAAGGAAATCGTTCCTGATGTCGACATCGAAGATCTGAAGATTCCATACAGGGCGATTGCCACCGACTTCTATACCGGAGAAGAGGTCATATTCGAGAAAGGCAATCTGTTCAAGGCAATCCGCGCATCCATATCCATTCCATCCCTGTTCCGTCCTGCGGAAACCGATGGGAGGACGCTTATAGATGGCGGTATCGCCAATGTGATCCCGCTCAACCGCGTGGAAAGGACTCCGGGAGACATCATGGTCGCATTCGATGTGAATGCGATAGATGTGGAACTGATAAAGAAGATAAGCAAGGAGAACTCCTGGGATGAGCATAACCTGTCCGATCCCGAAAGAGGATTCCATTCCGTCCTCGGCAGGACATTCTCGCTGATGAACATGATCAACACAAGGCTCGCCCTGAAGATAACTTCTCCGGACATTCTGGTGAAAATGCCTTTTGATGCATACGGAGCCATATCCGACTATGCCCGTGCAAGGGAAATTTCACAAAAGGGCAGAGAACTGATGAGCGCGGCTCTGGATGAATATGAGGCAATGAGGACGATTCCGGGAAGGACAATCTGATCCGTCAGGGACAATGATTATACATGGAGGGTGAACCTGTACTCCAGCCCGCCGCCGTGATGCGCGACAGCAGATATTTCCCCTCCGTGGAAAGACACGGCGTTCCTGACTATCGACAGCCCGAGACCTGATCCTCCGGCCTCCCTCGTGCGGCCTTCCTGAACCCGGTAGAACCGTTCGAAGATCCGTTTCAAATGCTCCCTGCCGACCCCCTTGCCGGTATCGTAATATTTGAAACGGCACATTCCGGACTCGATCCCGGAACTTTCGAGATGCACGGTGACATGCTCGCCCGCATATTTCAGGCTGTTCTCCACAAGATTCCGGAAGATTGCATAGACAAGTGTCCTGTTGGCGGTTATCTCAAGGTCGGGAGAAAGCATATTCTCCACATTGATTCCCTTGACGCCGATATCTTCCTTGAATTCCTCGAATACCTCATTCGCTATCTGCCTGAGGTTTGTTTTCTCCTTGACAAGCATGGAGGAAGCCTCCTCTATCTTAGTGATCAGGGCTATATCACGGATAAGGTCGGAAAGCCTGATGGACTGGGCGTATGCCCTCTCGATGAACATCTGCTTGCGGGCAGGGTCTATGTCCGGACATGTGGTCAGGGTCTCGAGATACCCCCGTATGCTGCTTACCGGAGTCCTGAGTTCATGGGCTATGTTATTGGACATCTGCTGTTTCATTTCCCTGTACTTCTCCTTTTCCCTGTCTATCTTCAGGGTCATGTCCAGAATACTCCTGCCGAAGTTCCTGTGGACGACAATCCATATTATGGCTGCAAGGGCCGCTATTGCCGCCAGAATATACAACAGGGTGTCCAGCCTGACATATCCGTCCATCGCAACCTCCTATTCGACAGGGCTGAAACAATAACCGTAACCAGACCGGTTGGTAAGATAGTTCTTGTACTCCCCGAGCTTGCCCCTTATCCTGGCTATATGGACATCTACCGTCCTGTCGAGCACATACGGAGCATCTTTCCACAGTTCGTTGATGATATCCTCCCGGGAATATACCCTTCCCTCATGCGAAGCCAGGAGATACAGGATCTCGAACTCCTTTTTGGACAGGAGTACCGGACTTTCGGCCGCATATACCATCTTTCTGGAAATGTCTATCCTGATCCTGCCGGACACGATATCGTTTTCCGCCGGCTCTGCCGATGACGGGCCGCCGGCCCTCTTCAGCACCGCCTTCACCCTGGCAATCACCTCATGAATCGAGAAAGGCTTGCCTATATAGTCATCCCCTCCGGCGGAAAACCCGGTCAGGAGATCATTCTCCGCATTCTTGGCCGTGAGGAAAATAATGGGAATCTGACTTCCTCTCTCCTTGCGGACGACCTCCGCCATCCTGAATCCGGACATTCCATCCATCATGACATCGAGGAGGATAAGGCTGTGCCCGGAAGAGAGTTTCTTGAGGGCCTCCTCTGCAGATGACGCGCAATCCACATTGAAGCCTGCGTTTTCAAGGTTAAACTGAAGGATTTCACAAATGTCGGCTTCATCATCGACAATCAGAATCTTACCTTTCTCCATATATGAAAATTTAGACGGTCCGCCCTCGCGGGGCAAACCGTCACAAAGGTATTTATTTTAGACTAATCTTTATGCAACAATCCTGTAAAGTTTTTGTTACATGCCGCAGGGAAGTCCCCCGCGAAGCCGCATAAAGGCTATTCCCCGAATCCATCCGGAACCTTGGAGAATATGGCGTGTATCCTGTCCATGTCGAACTTGGATGTGCGGTCGTAGAAATAGACCCCGTTCTCCTCCTGCTCGACATCCGTCAGCTGGGTATAGCAATAACCGCACACCTGGTCCGAAAGCGAGAGCATGGCATCCACCTGCCCTTCGAGACGGGCATAGAATTCTTCCAGCGTCCTCGGAGCCTGGCCGTATCCCCATGATTCCGTCTGCGAATTCACCGCCTGACGGTCCTGGTCCTTCACCCACTTGATTCCTCCGAACTCATCCACCAGATATGGCATCTCCCCATCGTAGTGCATCCAGGCGTATCCGGTATCCGGGGCGAGATCGTTGAACCCGATATTCCTCACAGTCCCCTTATATGTCTGAGGCATGAGGGAATAGAGTTTGCCGTCATTGTATATGATATCCTTGAGTTTCGCCGGATCCT
The DNA here is from genome assembly GCA_944322715.1 of uncultured Bacteroidales bacterium. Lineage (GTDB taxonomy): Bacteria > Bacteroidota > Bacteroidia > Bacteroidales > UBA932 > Cryptobacteroides. Next base: position 9,963 of record CALUPT010000016.1, on the reverse strand, counting down.
GCTCGTAGTGATGTACCGTCCAGATGTCCGTATGGGCCGTCAGTACGCCTCCGCTGCAGACATTCACCGGCCTGGTAGGGTCGAGCTGTTTCGTAAGGGAATAGAGGTCTTCCGTGAAACGCGGATACTGGACATCATCCGGCCAGAACTCCTCATTCATCGGAGTCCATACAATGAGGGAAGGGTGATTCCTGTCCCTGACGACGCACTCCTCCCATTCCGCAAGGAAATTGCGGGCTGCCAGAGGATTGTTCGCATCCATTCCCCAACTTGCGGCTTCTCCCCATGTCAGATAGCCGAGCCTGTCGGCCCAGTAATAATATCTTTCTTCAAATACCTTCTGATGCAGCCTCGCGCCGTTGAAGCCGGCCTGCATGGACAGTTCAATGTCATGCCTGATGGCCTCATCCGAAGGGGCGGTCCAGATGCCATCAGGATAGAAGCCCTGGTCGAGGACAAGTCTCTGGTAATACGGCCTGTTGTTGAGGAATATCCTGTTGCCCTCTATGTGCACCTTCCTCATGCCGGTATATGAACTGATACTGTCGACCACATTTCCGTCTGCATCCAGCACCTCATAGACAAGTCCGTAAAGGAACGGATCCTCCGGACTCCATGTCCTCATCTTCCTGACAGGGATGACGATGACGCTGCTGTTGGATGCAGCCGCTGTCTTTTCAGCCACTGTCTTCTCCCCTTCCTTCAGGGTGACTTTCAGCCTGTACCCGGCCACCTCGGACCAGAACCACGGACGCACCACGACCTGTTTCTGGTCAATGTCCGTCATCACCTGCACATTCTGCAGTGCGGCCTCTGCCACCGGCTCCATCCATACGGTCTGCCAGATACCGGTGGTCCTGGTATAGTTGCAGGCATGCGAAGCATACTGGAGAGACTGCTTTCCCGCACCCTGCAGCCCGCTGCGGACATCGCTGGATGCCTTGACCACAAGGTCATGTTCAGCACCATCGGACACATACCTGGTAATGTCATACGAGAACGAAGAACTGCCGCCGAAATGTCTTCCGACAAACTGTCCGTCTATGTACACTTCCGAAGTATAGTAAACCGCCCCGAAATTGAGTCTCACGTTCCTGCCGGCCCACTCCTGAGGCATCCGGATCGTCCGGTGGTACCAGATGTTGCTTATATAGTCCTTGTATCCGACTCCGGAGAGTTCGCTTTCCGGCGCGAACGGCACGATGATGCTGCCATCGAATCCTTCAGAAGCATGCAGGCCTCTCTGGAATCCGGTACCGGCGAAATCGAACGTATATGTCCACTCTCCGTTAAGGTTAACCCAGTCTGCACGTTCGAACTGAGGACGCGGATACTCCGCCCTCGGCAGATCTCCGGCCTCCGCCGTCAACCCCAGACCGGCAAGGGCTGCGACGCAAATCATCAATAGACTCTTTTTCATAAAAATCAAGGATTATGTTTTACAAATCGTAACAAAGATACGCAGATTATTCGTATATTTGACTTTTGTTGGCATAGAAAACTACTGTTCATCATTAAAATAAACATTATGAAAAGGTTTTTCAGATTCAGCCACAAGGCTTTGGCAGGATTTGCCTTTGCCGCGGCGACTGTGCTGATGCTCGGTTCATGCGCACAGCCACAGGAAAAGAAGACAATCGGGATGCAGCTCTATTCGGTCATGGATGCCGTCAACGCAAATCCTCAGGCAAGCATCGAAAGGCTTGCAGGAATGGGCTACAATGCTTTCGAACTGGTACAGTGGGGCGGCGACCCTAAGGTGTTCGGACTCCCGGCAGAAGAATTCAAGGCTATCTGCGATGCCAACGGGGCGAAGATAATCTCCACCCATTCAAGCATCCAGGAAGATCCTGAAAACGAGGCCGAAATCATGCAGCGCTGGCGTCAGCTTTTCGAGATCCAGCAGTCATGCGGAGGCAGCTATTTCGTGATTCCGAGCTACAAGGCGGAATATACCGAGGCCGGTATCAAGCAGATGGCCGACTATTTCAACAAGGTCGGGAAAATCGCTGCCGAATACGGGCTCAAGCTCGGATACCACAACCATTCAGGGGAATTCCAGACTCTGGAGGGCAGCGACAAGGTAATGTGGGAATATTTAGTGGAGAACACCGACCCGCAGTATGTATGCTACGAACTGGATGTGTACTGGTGCACAAAGGGCGGCAAGGATCCTGTGGAGTATCTCAGGAAATACCCGAACCGCATCGAACTTCTCCATATCAAGGATGACTTCGTGATCGGAGAAAGCGGCACAATCGACTTCGAGGGCATCTTCAACCAGTTCTATGCAAACGGGATGAAGGATTATGTAGTCGAAATCGAGACTCCGGGCTGGCTCCGCGACAAGAAGAATGCAGACGGTTCCGCCTACACCAAGGAGCAGATTTCAGAAGAAATGTTCCAGGCCGCAGCCGAAAGCGCGGAATATCTTCAGAATGCGGCTTTCGTGAAATAGCTGTCATCCTGGTACAAACGATATCCGGACTATCGTCAAAGATGGTCCGGATTTTTTATATGTCAATGTCTTTGCGCTGCATCTTTTTCCAGAAGAGGACCGGAAGGAGGAATGCTATCAGGGCCGCAATTAGCCAGAAGATGGAGACGGGACCGAAATCGTACGTCGTGGCGGCCAGTATCTCCGTCTCGGTGAGACCTTCCGTTATCTCCGGGGCGACGGAGAAGCCCTCTATCAGATAACCGCTGGTAATGTCCTGCAGACCGGCCGCCACATAGCTTGATATCCCTACCACTCCGAGAGCGGCTCCGGTCGCCTTTCTCGGGACGATGTCGACAGCCATAAGACCCGCGACTATGCAATAGAGCACCCCTATGAAAAGGCTGAACATGGAGACATAGAACACGTTGATGATATAGCTTCCGCGGGTGAACAGGAAGAATGCAAGGGAAATGAAACCCAGAATCCCGGAAATGATTGCCGGCTTCACCCTGTCGCCCTTGAAGAGGGTGTCCGACAGCCAGCCGGCAATGACAGTTCCCACTACACCGAAAGCGGCAGAAAAGGCGATTATCTGGGTAGCGTCTTCAAGAGAATATTCCTTGGCTTTCTGCAGGAACAGGACGCCCCACCCGGCAACGGCATATTTGGTAATATATACGAACGCGCTGGATGCGGCTATGATCCATATTCCAGGATGCGACAGGACCATTTTCTGCAGTTTCACGGTCGGCATCGTGTCCTCCTTCCTCGGCGCCTCCCCTGAAATCTCCTGTATGGACGGCAACCCCTTGCTTTCAGGAGTGTCGGAAACGAATACGAGAACGACTGCCGACCCTATCAGCCCGGCAACCGAGGCAAAGATGAAGCCGAACTGCCAGCCCAACGCCCCGACCACTACTCCGACTATGATAAAGGCAAGGAACTCACCTATATACGGGGTCGAGCTGAAAATGCTGTAATAGGTGCCCCTCTTCGAGAGCGGGAACCATCTGGACAACTGGATGACTCCCGGAGGGGACCCCATGGACTGCGCCCAGCCGTTGATGCCCCACACTACTGCAAATATAAAGAATATCAGCAGCGACACCAGACCGACAGTACCTTCCAGAAGGCCGGTGACACCCATAATAAGGTTGATAAGCGAGGAAACGAGCAGGCCTGTCGCCATGAACCGCCTTATATTGCAGTAATCCGCAATGAATCCGTTGGTGAACTTGCCTGCCGCATAGACAAAAAGGAAAGCGGAGCCGACAAGACCCAGCTGGCCGGGTGTCATGACTCCGCTGTCGATTATCGGCTGCTTGACAACGCTCAGGCTCATACGGCAGACATAATACATACTGTATGCCGCCACCATGGCCCAGAATGTTTTGTTTCGCAATGTCTTATACCTTGACTGCACCTGCTCCTGAGGCACCTTGTCAGCTGACGGCTTGCTTATCCTGTAGAACGAATATAGGCTCATGACTGTTCCGGTGAACTTGGACGGCAAAGGTATAAAAGTTCAGCGAAATATCATAATCCTATACGCGTGGCTCCCAGCCTTTCTCATATTTGCGGCTCCACAGTCCCCTGATCTCCGGATCCTTGTCGAGGATGTATCCCGAAACAGGGTCTATCTCAATGGAATGCCCAACTCTCTGGGCAATATTGCCGTACTGTACGAGCTGCGTGGAGATGCAGGCATCCACAAGGCTTGAATTGAGCCGTGTCCCTTTCCTTATGGCATCGAACCAGTTGCGGAAATGGAACACATCCAGGGCCTCGGAAGGATTCAGCAGGTTACCTGTCTCGAACTTGAGGTCGCTCTTTACTTCCTTGACGGTCTTGCCTTTCATGTCCGCTATCCTGTAGTCGTTGCCGCCTGTCAGATAGAGAGAGCCTGTCTCCCCATAGAATACAACCCCGAGCGGCTGGCCATCCACAGGAAGAGAGTTGCAGCTGCGGCCTTCCCATGAGAAAGATGCCCTGTCCCCGAACTGACAGGTTATGAGCTGGGTGTCCGGAGTCTCCCAGTCATCATTGTACCGGTAGCGTCCACCGATGGAATCCACCTTTGTGGGATAGCTCACATCAAGCCCCCACCGGAGCAGGTCCACGAAATGCGTACCGTTGTTAAGAGCCTCTCCTGTACCCCAGTGCCAGAACCAGTGCCAGTTGTAATGCACGATGTTGTCCCTGTATTCCCGTCTGGGGGCAGGCCCCTGCCAGAGATCCCAGTCCAGCCACTCCGGTACCGGCACTGCCTTGCCGGTACCTATCGAAGGCCTGTTGTTCACATACCACGACTTCGCATAATGTACCTTGCCGACAACCCCTGCCTTGAGTTCATCGATAGCCGCTATCACATTGGGCCACGACCGTCTCTGGTTTCCTACCTGGACTACAGTGCCGTATTTCGCCACTGCCCTGACAAGCATGTCGTTCTCTGCCGGATTATGGCTTGTCGGTTTCTCGAGATATACATGCTTGCCGGCCTGCATCGCCATAATGGCTGCCGGAGCATGCCAATGGTCAGGCATCGCTATTACGACGGCATCGACATCCGGGGATTCCAGCAGATTGCGGATATCCTTCTCTCCCGCAGGGGTCTTTCCGGTAATCTGCCGCACCGTTGCCTGGCATTTCGCTATTGCCCGGCTGTCCACATCGCATATCCTGGTAATCTCACAGTCCTTCAGTTTCGAAAGGCCGGAAGCAAGGCCTTTGCCACGTGAATTGACCCCGATCATACCTATCCTTATCCTGTCATTGGCTCCGTTGACCCTGCCTGCAGAATCGAATGCCAGAGAACTGAAAGTGTTGCCCAAAGTGAAAGCGGCCGCCCCTGAAACGGCACGCTTCAAAAAACTGCGTCTTGATACCATGATTATAAAGCTTTATAAACTGTTTTTACCCTGTTTATGCTGTCTCAGAATTTCATATATGGAATCCTGTATTCTTCCGGGAAAATGACCGTCCTGCCCTCCTCCATGGCCTGGTTGGCAAGCAGGCAGAGCAGAGTAGCGCAATAGGCCTCCTCGACCACATCCCTGGCCTTCTCTCCAGTGATGCAGGCCTGGCAGAAAGAGGAAAGTATGACATCGGATCCATCCTTGTCAACCCCTACGGTGCTCTGCCCGGGATTCACATATACCCTTCCCTCCACAATGCTGTGCGGAGGATATTCTTTCTTCGTCTCGGACCGCCAGCTCGGCCCTGCGGCAGGAATGGCCTCGAACGCCTTTTCCTTTATCTGAGCAAGCAGCTGCTGTATCCCGGACAGAGAATTGTCATTCTCAAGGTAATAAAGGCCCTTGGTCAGATCCATTGTTCCGGAATTGCCGAGAATCTGATCCTCCATTCCATTGAACCGATTGGAAATAAGAGACTCGTAATTAATCTTGACCCCATCGGAATACCGGTAGATGACATTGACGCTGTCATAGACTTCGCGTCCATCCTTCCAGTAGACGATATCACCCATTCCTGCCACGCTCAGGGGCATACGCCCGACAGCCCAGTTGCAGACCTCGAGCTGGTGCGAGGCGAGTTCTGTCATGAGTCCACCTGAACTTTCCCTGTAAAGTCTCCAGTTGATCCTCCTTTCCAGCTCTGGCGACGGAACAGGACGGCGCCAGTCGGCATTGCGGAACCAATGGCATCTCATCCCTACCACATCCCCTATCAGCCCATTGTGGACAAGCTGCATCCCTTTGATATACTTTTCGTCATACATCCGCTGCATACAGAAATACAGCACCCTGTCAGAATGTGTGTACGCCTGATATATCGCCTTGCACTCATCCATTGTCCTTGCCATCGCCTTCTCGCAGAACACATGTTTTCCGGCAGAGAGACCATCCAGAACCATTCTGGCATGCCAGTTCAGCGGTGTCGCAATGACCACTCCATCTATGTCATCCTCCTCGAGAAGCTTACGGTAGTCTGCATATCTCCTGGCGGCCGGGACAAGAGCCGAAGCCGCATCCAGATTTGGAGCGTAGTCATCGCACAGCGCCACTATCCTTGCATGAGGTATCTGCAGAAGATTGTGGATATGGTACTGCCCTCTGGAGCCTGTCCCGATGACGGCAATCCTCGCCTGCCCTCCGCGTATCTCAGACAGTTTCTCCTGAGTACACGAGACAAGCCACGGAGCCATAGACAGGATTGCGGTGCCTCCTGCAATATATCCGAGACTCTTTATGAATCTTCTGAGACTCAAGTCTGTTCCGGGTTCATTTTCACTCTTCATATCCTACAGTTCATATATGTTAGCTTCAACATCTGCGGACAGTTCCGCTATCTGCCTCCTCTGCTCCGGAGAGGCTATCATCCATACAGTGCTGAGCACCTCTGCATCCAGAGAGTCACCTGCAACGACAGTAGCAGCCATTTTCCTCCTGTTGGCAACACCTGTCAGCGGATTGACTATATGTCCGCTATAAGACGGTGTGTTGCCGGATGTGGAAAGGGAACTGTCATACAGCCTGAAGTCACGCAGCCTCACTCCCGTCTCCGGACTGTCGAACCCCACCTTCCAGCAGTCCCCGTATGGATGATGCCCCATCCCGATTATTGAACTGCCGCCGAAATCCACAAAGGCATTCTTCACACCGTTTGCCGCAAGAAGCCTGCGCACCGACCTCAACGCATAGCCTTTCGCAAATCCTCCGAAATCCAGCCTCACCATCGGATTGCGGAAAATGACTTTTCCTGCGCCGACAGTGACATCCCGAAAATGTCCGAGAGTGACATCAAACAGATGCAATGTCCTTTCATAATAGTCACCGCACAGCCGGAGGGCATCCTCCATGACCGGACTTATGTCCACAATATCCCGGCTGCGAGAATTCAGCCTCGAAACTTCACTGTCAGGAGCGAACCTGTCGAAAACACGATCCATGGATTCAAGCAGACCGGCCACATCCCGCCAGAGCCTTGACAGCATCTCGATATCGGGATGCACCATCAATACTTCCAGCCTCGTCCCCATCACACGGGGCACAACCCCGTGAAACAGGGAACCTGCCTCATGCCAGTCTGTCCGGTTCTCTATCACTTCTCGACATTTTTGGCCCGCGAGACACCTTCTGTCGTAATATAATACTTCGACAGCGTATTCTTCACCTCCTGTTCCGGCACCCTGCCCCTGGCAGCATAATGCAGAAAATCTGCAGCCACTTCCGCGAAATGCTCCTCATGTCCCGTTCTGTTTTCTTCAGGGATATCTATCAGGTAAACGCCATCATCCACCGGTACGACAGAAACGAAAGCATACTTCTTCAAAGCCCTTTCAAGCCTCTTTTCAAAGTCGGAATCATCAATATCCGAGGTCTTGCGGACATAAAGCTGCCTCGTGAATCCCGTTCCGGCATTCTGGACAGTCTCCAGCGATGACAGCGTACCTTTCTTGACGGATGTGGATATGTCGCCTCCTCCATCCGAAGCGAAGTCCCACCGTACGGTAATCCTCGCATTGACCCCTTTGATGCAGAAATCTATCGTGCCGTTTGCCATAACTTCAAGCATCCCGTCCCTGATACTGCCATCGAGATAGTCCGGGAACCTGTCGAGACCTGTGGAGATCGCATATTCCTCAAGCGAGACAGGTGTCGGCCAGTGGCTTGCGCCAGTCACCCTGACATCTTTTTCATAATCAATGGCATCTTCCGGAAAGCACTGCCACTGTATCTGGTCTATGAGATGCGTGGTGACATCCGCAATGCCTTCCCCCTGCTGTCTCACATCATAATACCATCCGGGACGCATTGATGGCTTGCCGGAAACCAACTTGTAGAAATAATGGACACTTTCCATAGTCACCGCCGGTTCATCCGGAGTGCCCGTGCACAGGTCCCCGAAAATGTCATGCCGCGAAAGCAGATACCCCTCCACCATGTTGAGTACATCGTATCTTTCTGTCATGAGTTCATATATGACAGTCCCGTTACTCTCCGCAAGCCCGTATGCCGACACAAGCAGGCCGAAATCCTCCCTCGAGATTGCCATCGGCTTGTCTGCAAGCACATCATATCCGGCCTTGACAGCCTCGTAGATATACCTCGTCTTCTTCATGTTGTTGCCGGAAATCACGACAATGTCCCCTCTGCGGTCCGCAACCATCCTCTGCAGGTAATCCTTCCCGATATAAGGGACAGTAACCCATGATGTCGGCGACTTTTCACGGGTGTTGTATGATCTGATGGCCGACAGATACTGTTCCACCTCATTCCCCGGCGGAGCATAGACATAGACGGTATCATCTATCCCCGGGACGTCCGACTTCTGAAGCAAACTTGCGTGGAAATGCCCTGGATCAAGTACCACCAGTCTATAGCCTGCCGCCTCGCCGCCGGAACATGACACCGCCAGAGAAAGGGCAATCCCGGACACGATATTTCCGCAAAGCCGCATCAAATTACTGTCTGTCATATTCCCTCATCAGTTTTTTTGCATCCTTGAGACCTGCCTTATATGCCTCTGCAAGTTTCACTGTCCGTCCGCCATCCGACTTGCTCATGTTGGCCGTCTTCATGAATGTGAATATCTCTATCGTCTCAGCCGCCGGGACAGGGGATATGCCTGTCCTGAAAAACTGCAGAATCTCCTTGAGGAGCTCACTGTAACCTTCATATCCGCCGGCCGGGATTGTCTTGCCGGAAACCATGACAGTACCGCCATAGACCTGCGGTCCCTTGACTATCGCCCTGAAAGACCCGAGCCTGCCATCATTCCATCGTCCGGTCACGATGTCACCCCATTCCGAGGAAATCCTGTTAACTTCCTCGCATCCGGTACCCATAATGGTATAAAGGGTTTCCACACCGTGTATCCCGTAGAATCCGAAATCAGGATGAGTAGGCTCGACCTTGTGTGGAGACCAGCAGTCGGCACCGAGAACCTTCCCGAATTCCCCATCATGCAGCTGCCTGTTACGCGGTGTAAACCGGAGTGTCGATGATGAGAATATCGGCACTCCGTATCTTTCAGCCATCTCGCAGATGGCTATGGCCTCTCCGAGAGTGGCTCCGAGCGGCTTGTCTATATAGCATGTCTTTCCGGACCTGAATACCTCGACGGCCTGATCGAGATGCAGCCTGCCATCATTGGTCTCGATGAATACGCAGTCTACCTTGTCAAGAAGGTCCTGTATGGAGTCGACAATCTCCACTCCCATGGAAGACACATCCTCGACATATCCGGGAATCCGGCTGTAGCTAGACTCTATCGTACGGGAACCATAAGGATAGGCTGCAACAACCCTGAAGCCTTCCGCCCATTCTTCCTTTCCCCCGTTGATAAGGCTGGTGAAAGCGACAGAATGCGAAGTATCCAGACCGATGATACCGAGCCGGATCACATCCTGTGCAAAAGCTCCGGCACCGCACAGCATCAATGCTGCAAGAAGTGAAATGATTTTTCCGATTCTCATGATATTTCCTTTGCTGAATTCAACTTGCAAATGCAACAGAATTCTGATTAATAATTTGTTTAAATTTTTCGTTTGGCGTGAGGTA
>CALUPT010000015.1 GCA_944322715.1 uncultured Bacteroidales bacterium | reverse complement strand
TCCCTAAATCGCAATCTCAGCGGTCTAGGGACTTATATTATCCTATGTTTGACAAAATCAAAGTGTCAAAGACAGGAAGGTAGTATAAAAAAACTTATACCGTCATTGAAGCGGATTAAATTTCTATGACGCAGTCCGGACATTAAGCAATCCGCGGCCTTCGGTTGTTCTTTATATATAACAGCCTCACGGCACAAATACATTGAAATGAAAAAGACTATCCTCCTATCTGCATCTCTGCTGCTTGCACTGCAGCAGATGAGCGCCGGCGACGACAATTTCCAGGACAGAAATCCCGACAACGAAGTGGCCATCAGTTCAATCGAAGACCTTCAGGAATATTTCAGATATTCCCCTGACAGGGACATCATCATCAGCGGCCATCAGGGAGGCAATATGCCCGACTACCCAGGGAACAGCCTCGAGACCTGCCAGCATACGCTGTCCCTTATGCCTACGTTTTTCGAAATAGATTTCAGACCCACGAAGGACAGTGTCCTTGTGATGATACACGATGAGACAATCGACAGGACGACTACCGGAACAGGAAAGGTCTCCGACTACACCTTCGAAGAACTGCAGCAGTTCTATCTGAAGGACAGGAACGGGAAGGTCACTCCCTACAGGATACCGACACTGAAGTCCGTCCTCGAATGGGGAAAAGACAAGGTGGTGTTCAACTTCGACAACAAGATGGGCATAGGCACTGACCACGAGAAACAGTGTCTCGACTATTACATCCGGCAGCTCAGGCCCGGAGGGGACTGGGCAATGTACCACAACATTATGTTGAGTGTACGCTCCATTGAGGAGGCCCTGTATTACTGGAACAACGGCATAAGGAATGTAATGTTCTGCGTGGAGATCAGTTCCGAAGAGCATTTCACGGCTTATGACAGATCCCCTATCCCGTGGAAATACATTATGGCATACATAAGACTGGACGTCAACCCGATGCTCAAGGACATATATGACAGGCTGCACGAAAAGGGAGTCATGACGATGATATCCATTACCGGCTCCTCTGACATTATCAGAAACGAATACGACAGGAAAACAGCCTATCTGCGAGACCTCGTATCGGAGCCAGACATCATCGAGACGGACTTTCCTACCTGGTTCATCGGACTTCCGTGGAACCGCGAAGAGATCCGCGCCCTGAAATAGACTATAAAAGACATGTCCCGCCGGATGACTGAACCATCCGACGGGACATTGGTCTTCAGAAATTCCGCTGCGGAATATTATTTCAGATAGGCATCAGCGACAACCCTGCCGCTGCGGCTGATGAAGTCGCTCAGGGCCTTTCCTTTCAGCATACCGTTGGCAAGCAGAGCCAGATCGGTGATCTGTTTCAGGATCTCATTGCCATTGGCGAATGCCTCGATCTCTTTCCTGTGCGCATCCGCTGCAGCATCCTTTGCCTCGCGGACTGCCTTCTTCTGCTCCTCCGTGGCATCAGCCGGGGCATCTGTGACAGTCTCCTCCGGTTTCACGGCAGCTGCTTCCGCCTCCATGATCTTGGCTACGAGAGGATTCTGCATATTCACAGTAATCGTATATGAAGCAGGCATCTCGCCATAGAAATTCATTCCTCCGCCCATTGCCGACATCTCACGGTACCGGCGCATGAATTCAGACTGGGTAATCAGTATAGGAGCCCCGTTCTCACCGAGATTGTCTGCCTCGACATTGTAATTGTTCTCCGACGGAAGGACAGCCTTGAACATCAGGTCGAGATCCTTCTTCCTGTCATCCGCAAGTTCAGGCCTGATCTTCTCCTCCTTAGGTATCAGATTGTCTATGCTGTCGGAGTCCACGCGGGCAAATCTCGTATTCTCTATCTTCATTTCCAGCAGATTGACGAAATGCGAATCCAGCTGGCAGTCCATCAGAAGCACATCATATCCTTTGTTCCTGGCACTTTCGATATATGGATACTGCGCCTCGACATCCGTCGCATACAGCAAGACAAGCTTCTTGTCCTTGTCAGTCTGCTCCGTCTCAACAGCTTTCCTGTACTCGTCTATGCTGAAATACTTGCCATCTGTATTCTTGAGCAGACAGAACTTCATCGCCCTCTCACAGAACTTCTCGTCACTGAGCATACCGTATTCGATGAACAGTTTGAGGTTGTCCCATTTCTCCTCCAGGGATTTTCTTTCGTTCTTGAAAATCTCCTCCAGACGGTCTGCCACCTTCCTTGTGATGTATCCTGAAATCTTCTTGACATTGGCATCGCTCTGCAGATAGCTTCTGGATACATTCAGAGGAATGTCCGGGGAATCTATCACACCGTGGAGAAGAGTAAGGAAATCCGGGACAATATTGTCAACGCTGTCGGTGACGAACATCTGGTTGCAATAAAGCTGGATCTTGTTGCGGGTTATGTCCATCCTGTCCTTGATCTTGGGAAAATAGAGGATACCTGTGAGATGGAACGGATAGTCCACATTCAGATGGATATAGAACAGAGGATCCTCTCCCATCGGGTACAGGGCCCTGTAGAAATTCATATAGTCCTCCTCCTTCAGGTCGGCAGGTTTCTTCATCCACAGCGGCTCGACCTTGTTGATGACATTGTCCTTGTCTGTATCCACATACTTGCCGTCCTTCCATTCCTGCTCCTTGCCGAAAACTACCGGGACAGGCATGAATTTGCAGTATTTGCCGAGCAGTGACTCTATCCGTTCCTTCTTTGCAAACTCCTCCTCTTCCTTGTCAATATAAAGGGTTATCACCGTCCCCCTGTCCTCCTTGTCGCAGTCAGACATTTCGTACTCCGGAGACCCATCACACGACCATTTCACCGCCTTTGCTCCATCCTGCCAAGAAAGAGTCTCTACAGTCACCTTCTCTGCAACCATAAAAGCGGAATAGAAGCCCAGTCCGAAATGGCCTATTATATTGCCTATCTGATCCTTGTATTTCTCGAGGAATTCCCCTGCCGAACTGAAGGCTATCTGGTTGATATACTTGTCCACCTCCTCACCGGTCATTCCTATACCGCGGTCTATGATTTTCAGAGTCTTCTTTTTCTCATCCAGTTCTATACGGACGGAAAGGTCTCCAAGTTCACCCTTGAAATCACCGGAAGATGCAAGGGCCTTCATCTTCTGCGTGGCATCCACTGCATTGGCTACCAGCTCCCTGAGAAAAATCTCATGGTCTGAATAAAGGAATTTCTTGATTACCGGAAATATGTTCTCGGTCGTGACACCGATCCTGCCGGTCGTACCCTGTTTCTTTGCCATAATCTATGTCTCCTTATATTATTTCAGATTATTCCTGTCTGCCCGTCAAGGCTGCCACAGGAAATGACACGCAGTAAAAGTCAAAAGGCATTCCAAACAAAAAGGCTGACAAATTGTCAGCCCCAATCAAAAAAAACAGGTCAATCAAGGATTTCAGGATTGCCATCCCTGTATCCGGCATCGAAAGAATCAACGACATCGCCGGATATCTCGAAGTGCAGCACTCCATCTGAGGGATAAAGACTCACTTGCCCGTTACTGCAGAGAGGGACGGAAAGACCGCTTCCGGGAGAAGTCATGACAACCGTCACCTTATCTTCCGCAATATCTTCCTCGTACTCAACATACAGGGACTCTGTCATGGAGAAGACTGCGGAACTGCAGTCGATGACGGCATCCACAGAGAGCGACTTCCATTCCTTGTCAGTATCATCGGATGCATCGCATGATATGCTGTACCTCCTGCCGCCTAAAGCCTTGACTGAATATTCGGCATCAATATCGTCCCATAACCCCGTACCTGCCGGGATACAGACGTATTCGCCCGGAGTGTCGGTCAGAGAGATCTTTCCCCACATCGGATACGCGGAAAACTCTTCATAATGAAGGTTTCCGGAGATGAAGTATTCCCCGAAACAGCCGGCCCCCAAAGCCTCTGACTGCTCCCTGTCATCCCTGACAGTCTGGTATCTGTCAAAGAAATCAGCCAGTTCGGCTGTTCTGAACAATGGCGCTACATATCTGACATACATCATGTCGGACACGTCCAGCTGCGGATTCTCCTCTTCATCCTTGTCGCTGTACATCACGCATCCGGACAGGAGAAGAGCAGAAAAGACAGCCGTTGCATATATGATTTTCCTCATGTCGATATCGCATTAGAACCTGTAACCAATTCCCAGACAGCCTCCCACATATACAGTCCCTACACCTATCTCGAAGAATCCGAAAAGGTCCCGGCCGACGGATATGCCTACCGGGGTCAGCTGCAGGGAAAGATGCGCCTGAGGAGACTTTGCATTGCCGGTTCCATCAGCCACATTATATGCTTTCGCAAATGCGACCGACACTCCTGCCCCGGCAGACGAATACATCCGGACAAGGTTCCTGTTGAGCCAGCTGAACCTTGCCGTCACCATGGGAGTGATATAATGACATTCCGCAACCCTGATCTTCGAGTCGTCAGCCCGACTGTAATACTCGCTCCATCCCCCTTCATAGCCGAGACCGGCGGACAGCGAAAAGGCATCGGTGAAATTATACGTATAGGACAGGACCCAGGAATCAGTCACCCTCTCCTTGTTGTACGTCCGAGCATCATCATACAGTCCCGCAACGGAACCGTAACCGGCATCATGACCGGCCGCATCGGAATCGAAGTCATAGCCGAAAGCATATCTGCCGGGAAAAACGGCCCCGCTCAGGGCAAATTCATGTTTCCTCAGATCAAACGGAGGCCTTTCCCTTTTCACTCCGGCAGACAAAGGAAAAGAAAGCAGCAAAGACAATATTATTACGACAAACCTGTTCATAGAGTATGAATGCCGGCTGTGTAACCGGCATTCGCATAGATGCAGGAATCCCTCCGATAGTTGCAGCACCGGAGGGATTCTCAAACCCGGAGACTTCTTCAGACAGCCATGCTAACTGTACAGGAATCTCTTTATGCTCATTTTCGGAGTCTTCTCGAAAGGCTTGTCCATGACTTCGACTCGGGCCAGCCTGCTGTACACCGGAAGAGACTTGTTGACGGATGCAATCATTCCGGACATCAGACCTTCGATACCGTCCTCCCCTACTCCATCCGCCTGCAGTCTGTCCCTGTCCGGATAGACAAGTGCGACCAGTTTCGAATTCCTGTCCACGACCACAGACTCGATGACATACGGTTCGCTGTTGACAACAGCCTCTATCTCTTCGGGATAGATATTCTGACCGTTGGAAGAAAGGATCATGTTCTTGCTCCGGCCTCTGATGAATATGTTTCCATCCTGATCCATCACGCCGAGATCCCCCGTATTCATCCAGCCATCGGCCGTGAAGGCCGCCTTTGTCGCCTCTTCATTCTTGTAATATCCGCTCATGATGTTCACTCCCCTGGCCTGGATCTCGCCGGCGACATGCTGCGGATCCTCGGAATCTATGCGGACCTCCACTCTGTCGACAGCCTTGCCGCAGGATCTCGGCACGAACTTGCTCCATTCCTCGTAAGCGAGCAGCGGGGCGGCCTCGGTCATCCCGTATCCGACGGTAAACGGAAGCCTGAACTTCTTGAACCATTTCTCCACATCCGGATTCAGCGCAGCCCCTCCCATGATGATCATCCTCACATTGCCTCCGAACGCCGTCAGGAGTTTCTTCCGTATAGCCTTGAAAATAAAGGCATTTATCCCGGGAATAGCCGTCAGGACTTTCATCACCGGCTTCTTTAGCGTCGGCTGCACGGCGCTCTTGAAAATCTTCTCCATCACAAGAGGAACCGTAACGACCAGATAAGGACGCACTTCCTTCATGGCGCCAAGAAGCATTGCAGGCGTCGGGGTCTTGCCGAGGAAATATATGGCGGTACCACCGCACAAAGGATAGAGGAATTCGTACATCATCCCGTACATGTGCGCAAGAGGAAGCATGGAGACAATGGAGTCGGTATTGTCGGACGGTATCCTGTCCTGACCGAACTGCACATTCGATGAAAGGCATTCGTACCTGAGCATCACACCTTTGGGAGCGCTCGTTGTACCGGATGTATAATTGATTATGGCAAGATCTCCGGCATTGTCGACAGGATAATGTACGTCCTCGGGCCTTACGCCATCCGGGAATCTGGCATCGAACCGCTCCTGCAGATTCGCAAGAGCCTCTGCATGATGACTGTCCGCAGTATAGAGGATACTGAAATCATGGACGGACACCACTGTCCTGATTCCGGGCATTTTCTTTATGTCCAGCTTGTTCCAGATATCAGGATCGGTAAACAGTATCCTGCTTTCCGAATGGTCCACAAGAGAATTGATGCTGTCCGGATGGAAATCGGCAAGAATCGGGACCACCACAGTCCCGTATGTGGTTACTGCGAGGAAAGAGACGGCCCATCTTGCGGAATTCTTTGCGCAGATGGCTATCCTGTCCCCTTTCCCAAGTCCTATCGTCTCGAAAACGATGTGGAATCTCTCGATTCTGGCGGCAAGGTCCCCGAAAGTGAACACCTCTCCGTGATAGTTGCACAGGGCGGGCCTGTCCCAGTTCTTCCTCATCGATTCCCCAAGTCTTGTAAAATAATGTTCCATAGCAACTGTTCTGTCTGGCTTATAAAGCCTTGTTATCCGGCAAAGTTACGAAAAAATTACACTATATTTGTAGAGACATGAAAATCTATGACTCTATGAGAAAGAAACCCATTGTCGCACTGATATATGACTTCGACGGGACACTGTCGCCGGGGAACATGCAGGAATTCGGCTTTATCCAGGCCATAGGGAAAAGTCCCGAGGAATTCTGGAGGATGAGTGATGACATCGCCAAGGGGCAGGATGCCAGCAACATACTGAGCTACATGAAACTCATGTTCGATGAGGCACGCAGGCAGGGTATCAAGCTGCGCAGGGAGGATTTCCAGAGGTTCGGCAAGGACATAGAGCTGTTCGATGGAGTCAGGGAATGGTTCGGGCTCGTGAACAGGTACGGCAAGGAACACGGGGTGACAATCGAGCACTATATCAATTCTTCAGGGCTTGCGGAAATCGTGGAAGGGACACCGATAGCGCATGAATTCAAGAGAATCTTCGCCTGCTCTTTCCTGTACAACGAAGAAGGGGAGGCGGTGTGGCCGGGAGTCGCGGTGGACTATACGGCCAAGACCCAGTTCATATTCAAGATCAACAAAGGTATCCTCAGCATCCGGGACAACAAGAAGGTGAACGAGAGCCAGCTTGAGGAAAACAAGAGGATTCCGTTCCCTCACATGATCTATTTCGGCGATGGGGAGACGGATGTACCATGCATGAAGATAGTCAAAATGTTCGGAGGCAATTCCATAGCAGTCTACAACCCCTTGATCAGCAGGAAGAAGGCAACTGCACGGAAACTCCTGAAACAGAAAAGGGTCAATTTCATTACTCCCGCCGTCTATACCGCTGAAAGCCGGACATTCAAGGTCGTATGCGCAATCATCGACCGTATCAAGGCCGAACACAACCTGAAAATGCTGGACCAGTCCGAATGACCGGTCCGGCACACTTTCATTCGGCCATCTGAAGCAGGGACAGGGATATTCCGTATCCTGTCCAGATGCAGCATCAATAGACCTTGACAGTGAGTTTTGCGTATGCCCTCTCGACCTTGGCGAGAGCCTCCTCTACCGTAGGGGCTGTCGCAAGCAGAACGCCCAGACGGCGATGGCCTTTGATTTCAGGCTTGCCGAAAATCCTCATGCTGACACCCGGCTCCTCAAGCACTTTCTCAAGATCGCAGAACTCGTATTCCCTCGTGTCTCCCTCCACGACTATGGCCTTGGAAGCGGACGGACCGTAGAACTTCACTTCGGGAACCGGCAGGCCGAGCACGGCCCTTGCGTGAAGGGCGAATTCAGACATGTCCTGCGAAATCATTGTCACCATACCGGTATCATGCGGACGAGGAGAGACTTCGCTGAAAATGACATCCTCCCCTTTGACAAACAGTTCGACACCGAAAATCCCGTATCCACCGAGGGCATCCGTTATCTTCCCCGCGATATGTTCGGCCTTCGCTATTGCGGCAGGCGACATGTCCTGAGGCTGCCATGACTCGCGGTAATCTCCATCGACCTGATGATGGCCTATCGGCTTGAGGAATGTGGTGCCGGCACAGTGACGGACAGTCAGGAGGGTGATCTCATAGTCAAAATCCACGAATCCCTCGACTATCACCTTTCCGCTGCCGGCGCGGCCTCCCTCCTGGGATATATGCCAGGCCCTGTCGATATCCTCTTCACTGCGTATCACGCTCTGCCCGTGACCGGAAGAACTCATGACAGGCTTGACCACGCAGGGGATGCCGATCTCGCCGACCGCCCTGTCGAAATCTTCCCTTGTCTCTGCAAATGCATACCTCGATGTCGGAAGTCCGAGCGTCTCGGCAGCGAGCCTCCGGATACCTTCCCTGTTCATTGTCAGTCTTGCGGCATTGGCAGTAGGAATGACCGTATATCCTTCCTTTTCAAGGGCCACCAGTTCATCTGTCGCTATGGCCTCGATTTCCGGAATGATATAGTCCGGTTTTTCCTGCTCTATCACTTCCCGCAGAGCCTTGCCATCCAGCATCGGGATGACATGGAAGGAATTGGCAATATGCATGGCCGGTGCACCCTCGTATTTGTCAAGGGCGACAACCTGGACTCCGAAGCGCTCCAGTTCGATTGCGACTTCCTTTCCCAGCTCTCCAGAACCGCACAGGAGGGCTTTCTTACCATACCTTGTGAATGTTGTACCGATCGATGCCATAATTTTATACTGTTAAGTTATTACATTTATCAATGTTTTGCCTATTCACGGAGGTTGACCTGTTCCGGACATCATTTGCCGTAACGGAGGAGAATGTCGCCGTACGCATCGATACGGCGGTCCCGGAAGAAAGGCCATCCGCGGCGGACATATTCTGTCCTGTCAAGGTCTATGTCCGCGACCTTCACATCTTCCTCATCCTCGAACACGGAAATTATCTCTCCCTGAGGGCCTGCAGCAAAGGAACAGCCCCAGAAATCGATGCCGGGAGTGTTTCCCGATGGATCATCCTCATGTCCTGTCCTGTTGACGGTCACTACGGGGAGGCCGTTTGCCACGGCATGCCCTCTCTGGACGAGACGCCATGCATCGCACTGCAAAGCCTGTTCGAAAGGAGAGTCCGTAGCCACGCCGCCGATTGCCGTCGGATAGATGAGTATCTGCGCCCCGTTCAACGCCATCAAACGTGCAGCCTCAGGATACCACTGGTCCCAGCACACGAGCACTCCGAGTTCACCGACGGAAGTATGTATCGGATAAAAGCCCGTGTCTCCGGGAGTGAAATAGAACTTCTCGTAATAGCAAGGGTCATCCGGGATATGCATCTTGCGGTACTTGCCTGCTATGGAACCATCCTTCTCGATCACGACTGCCGTATTGTGGTATATCCCGGCTGTCCTGCGCTCGAACAGCGAGAGGACCAGCACAACCCCGAGTTCTTTCGCCAGTGCGCCGAAAATCTCGGTCGATGGTCCGGGTACAGGTTCCGCAAGGTCGCAGAGAGACGCATCCTCATGTTTGCAGAAATATACGGAATTGTGCAGTTCCTGGAGCACGATGAGACGGGCCCCCATTGCAGCGGCCTTTCTGATGTTCTCTTTCAGTTTCGCGATGTTGGCCGCAATGTCATCAGTGCATGACTGCTGCACCATTCCTACTTTCAGTATGTTCATATCCAATGTCAGTTTTATCTACAATAATACTAAATTCATCTTTATCTGACATTGGATATGTTTCCAATGTCAGTTTTGTCCGTTATATCAGATTCTTCGCTTCGCTCAGAATGACATTCAATAATAATCATTGGGCTTCGCCCGGAATGACAATTTAATATTGCTCTATGGCTTCGCCCGGAATGACAATTCCTCATTTCTCTATGGCTGCACTCCGACTCCGGATACAATGCCGCGGCAGGTCATACGGAGCGGAGCCAGCCGTCAGGGAACTGCATTGTCACGCAGTGCAGCGAGCCGTGCCCCGAAAGCAGGGCCCTGCAGTCAATGACAACCACCTCCCTGTCAGGGAAAACCTCCTGCAGACGTTTCCTCGCCTCCTCATCCTTATCCGACCCTGAACCTGGAACGAGTACGCCTCCATTGACTATCAGGAAATTGGCATACGATGCCGGAAGCCTGTAGTCATCAAGGTAAAGCGCATCCGGAAGAGGGAGGGGGACAAGCCGGTACCGTTTTCCGTCCGGAGTCCTGAATGAACGCAGCTCACGCTCCATTTCCGCCAGGTCATCATAGTGCGGATCATCCGGATCGGTACACTGCACGTATGCTATGGTATCGGGAGAACAGAACCTGGCCAAAGTATCCACATGCCCATCGGTATCATCCCCTATTATCCCTCCGTGGTCGAGCCACAGCACCCTCTCCAGTCCGAATATCTTCTTCAGTTCAGCCTCTATCTCATCCCTTGTCAGATGGTCATTGCGGTTGACGCTGGTCAGACACCCGGTCGTCGTAAGCAATGTACCCCGGCCATCCGTATCAATGCTTCCCCCTTCAAGGACGAAAGGCCGCATGTCCGCCCCGATGACATCATCTTCGAAGACACCTTGTGAAAAGATGGTCCTTGTAATCCTGTTGTCGAGATTGGCGGCAAACTTCAGCCCCCATCCGTTGAACACGAAATCATAAAGGTACTTCTCTCCATCATCTCCGTACACAGCTATGCCGCCGTGGTCACGGGCCCATGTATCATTGAGGGGAGCCTGGCAGAAAGTCACCCTGGACATGTCGAGAGACCATCCGCGGTCACTGCAGACCCTCGATATGTCACCTTTGGCCTCACCGATATCCCTGCAGACTATAAGCAGGGGCTCGAACCTTACAATATTGATGGCAATGTCCACATAGCACTCTAATACCATGTCGAGCCGATACCACTCCGTGTCGCAGTGCGGCCATGTAAGCTGTACGCCGCTCTGTCTTTCCCATTCCGCCGGAAGTCTCATAATCATCTCACAATACTGCGGCCTGGCCCGGAATTCCGGACAGTCCGGCCGCGCAATCAGACAAAGATAATAAAACCCTCTCAAATCCGGATGAGATTCGAGAGGGTTTTGCCTGGAAATTACAAAATGTCATGAGAGCCTGAACTCCTCCGGGAATTCCAGAATCTTCTTCTGAAGAAGGGCCTCATCGCCGAGCAGGCACAGGATGGAACCGTAATACGCCTCCTCGAGGACATGCGGAGGCTGGACTCCGGTAAGGACACTGTGACAGAATGCCTGCATCATCTCCTGCGAACCATCCCCCTCGACAGCTTCCGGCATGATTGCGATTCCCGGATCTGCAGAGGCGTTTTCCGGAGACCAGCTCGTCCCGGCAAAGGCCGAACTGCTGAATATGCCCTGCTCGATCTCTCCGACGAGCTGCCGGATACCGCTCCTGCGCTTCGGATTCTCGGCATACAGCCGGCCCATCACCAGATCAATGGTCGCATCCTTGCACAGTATCTGCTCGCCCATCCCGTAATGCTTGTTGGAAATCACCGACTCGAATGTCATGTTCACCCCGTTTGGAAATGTATATATGGTACAGACGCTGTCGAACACTTCCCGACCATCCTTCCAGTAGATGATGTTCCCTGTCCCCATCACCTGTTTCGGAAGCATCCCGATAGCCCATGTCCCGTTCTGGAGCTGATGACAGGCAAGTTCCGTCATCAGGCCTCTGGAATATTCCCTGTACAGACGCCAGTTGACATGTCTCTCAAGATCGGGAGATGGCACGGGGCGCCTCCAGTCATTGTTCCTGAACCAGTAATTGCGGACATTAACTACAGGGCCGAACTCCCCTGCGCGTATGGAGTCCATTATCTTGATGTATTTCGGGTCGAAAAGCCTCTGCTGCCCGACAAAGAAAATCCTGCCCGATGCCTTGCCCTTGCGGTACATGTCGAGACACTCCTCCATCGTATATGCCATTGCCTTCTCGCAGAAGACATGTTTCCCTGCAGAAAAGGCATCTGTTGCCATCCTGTAATGCAGATTGAGCGGCGTGGCGATGATCACTGCATCCACTTCCTTGTCTTCCAGGAGTTTCCTGTAGTCATCATATCTTCTCGCCGATGGGACCTTTGCGGATGCCTTGTCAAGATTGGCCTTGTAATTGTCGCAAAGGGCCACAATCTCCGCCTGCGGAATCTTCAGAAGATTGTCTATGTGGAAACTGCCTCTCGACCCGGGACCTATTATACCGAACCTCACTTTCCCGCCTGACATCTCCGCCTGACCGGCAGGAGTGCATCCCTTGAGCCATGGTACGGAAGACATGAGAAGTCCGGCCGCCCCCATTGTACCGAAACGTTTTACAAATTCTCTCCTATCCATTGTTTCAAATCCTGTTTTATCACTTTATACGAATATCCCCCGAATGCGGCCATTATGGCCTGACGCATCGCCTCCGGAGCGGCATACAGCGCAGTGGAAAGGACTTCACAGACAAAAGCCGAGCATCCCTCCACGGCAACCGCACCCCTGTTGCCCACAAGCGTTCCATCAACGGGATTGACAATATGCGCAATCCCGTCCGGTCTGAGTCCGGACACGGAAAGGGAAGAACCTTTCAGACGGAAAGAGCCGCCTCCCGACCGGGTCTCTACCTTCCA
The DNA here is from genome assembly GCA_944322715.1 of uncultured Bacteroidales bacterium. Taxonomy (GTDB): domain Bacteria; phylum Bacteroidota; class Bacteroidia; order Bacteroidales; family UBA932; genus Cryptobacteroides. The sequence goes on along the minus strand of CALUPT010000015.1, from coordinate 52,760 downwards.
GCAGTCACCGTAAGGATGATGGCCGAGAGCAGTCACCGAACTGTCCCCGAAATTCATGAGGGCATTGTCCACTCCCTCCCTTTCGAGCATGGAGCGGACCACGTCCAGGGCATATCCCTTGCCGAAGCCACCTGCATCGAGAATCAGATCCTGTCCGGCAAGACTCACGGTTCTCTTTTCCGGAGACATGATGTATGCCGGCCGTATTTCCGATATGGACAACGCCGCAATGTCGAAATACCCGGCAGTGCTCTTTCTGAAAGCCTCGCAGAACTGCAGTATCGAGAAAACCTCATCATCCACTTCTACCGTTGCCAGACCCGACGAAGAATCCAGTTTCGAGAAGACGCTATCAGGATCATGCCTGTTCAGTTTCTTTTCCACCGCCGCCACCATCGCCTCCGCTTTCCCGGCCACATTCCTTGCCTCCTGTTCGGAAACTCCGGGCACCACAATTTCGAAAACGGAGTGCATGGCTCCGAACGAAGCGAAGGCGACAGGCGCATCAGGGTTCTTCGCGCTATAGACGAACTCCATCCGCTATCTCCTGCTTCTGAAAACGGATTTCAGGAACATGATGCACAGGCGTACCGCCCAGACTATGGCATAGATTGCCACAGAAAGGACAATCACATAGCCTATCTGGGTAAACATCTCGGTCCACGGAGTACCGAACCTGATGATTGCATATACATTGACAAGAAAAGCCGCAATGAAACACCCTGCCGCCAGCAATATCTCCCTGCGCTTTTCACTTGCCGTAATGACGGTATCTTTCACAGCCATATCTTTTTAAAGGTTATTTCCCGGCATCATATCCGGTAGAATTCCTCCCAGCCCTCACGAGGCATTGTACCCCACAGAAGCTGGTTTGCCAGAGGATTGTCGGTTATCTGTTTCGTCTTCCTGTCGAAAAGTATCTTCTGTCCTGTCCACTGGCTGATGACTCCCAGGCAGAACACCTGGCTCAAAGGCCCGGATACAGAGAACGGAGAGCGCGTCTTCTCCTTGCCCATGACGGAAAGCAGGAAGTTCTCGTAATGGTTCGAAGGCGACTTCGGCACCTCGGGCAGTTTCCCCTCCATCTCCTTTGCCTTCTCCTCCGGTATGATGGACAGCGTACTGCCATGCGATCCGCCCTTGAATGTCAGTGTCTCCGAATATATCTCCTTGCCCGGGTTGAGTTTGGCAGGCTGTATCTTCTGGCCCGCCACCAAAGGGATGTTCGGGTCTATCTCCGATACGCCGTATCCTTCCGGCACGGCCGGAATGTTGTCAAGACCATCATACCAGGTGATGTCGAGAGCCGGCATCCCCTCCCTCTCAGGGAACTTGAACAGGATGGTGGATGACATCGGATAGAAGAAAGGATTGTGCCCCTTGAGATAGAGAGGGTTGATCTCCGTCGGGAGCCCGAGGTCAAGGAACTCGTGGATAGAATCTATGATATGCGCCCCCCAGTCTCCAAGGACACCCATGCCGAACTCATACCAGCATCTCCACTGACCGTTATGGAAGTCATGGTTGTAGGAATGCTCATGCGCGGCACAGAGCCATGTGTCCCAGTCAAGGGTGGCAGGTACAGGCTCGGCTGCCGGGTATGAGGTCATCTCCGGATTCCACCCGTGCCAGCGGCGCGGATTGTTCATGTGGGCGGTCACGGCCGTCACATCCTTGATGATGCCTGCATCCTTCCATGCCTTGAACTGGAAATAGTTGGCTTCGGAATGGCCCTGGTTGCCCATCTGGGTGACCACACCATATTTCTTCTCGGCCCGCATCAGCATCTCGCACTCGTAGAAGGTGCGGGCAAGAGGCTTCTCCACATAGACATGGATCCCTTCCCTCATCGCCGCCATGCAGATAGGGAAATGGCTATGGTCTGGAGTGCAGACCACCACTGCATCTATCTTCCTGGCCATCTCATCGAACAGCTTGCGGAAATCCTTATATTTCGGCACCCCGGGGAACATGGACTCTATCTCGCGGGTCTGTTTCGCCCCCATGTCCACATCGCACAGGGCGACTACATTGCAAAGACCTGTGGCATGGAACTGCTTGGAGACCTCGTTGCCCCTGTTGCCTATGCCGATAAGCGCGACATTCACCTTGTCGTTCGCCCCCACCTTTCTCGGGGCGGGAGATGTCTTGCCGTTGAAACCCATTGTCATCGATGGCATCATGGCCGCTCCGCCTATCACGGCAGCCCTCTGCAGAAAATCTCTGCGGGATATATTCTTTCCTGACATATCTCTATCGTTTTAAGAATGTTTGCCGTGCCGTCAATAAAGAGGCTTCAGATCCACCGTCAGGAGTTCCCTGATCTTGATGTTCTTGTAATATACCTTGTCCCCGTGGTCCTGGATAAGGATATGGCCTGTCTCGAAGTTACCGAAGTTGACCCAGTCCTTGTATTTGCTGTAGTCCACGAAAGCGTCCCACATCTGGTTGTTGCGTTCATATTCAATGATCTTGACATCATTGAGCCAGTGCTCCACATGGTTGCCCTTCACCACAATCTTGCCGGTATTGAAGAAACCTTTGCGGAACGGCTTGTCGGCAGGGGCAGGGATGAGATCATAGAGAGACCCGAGGGTCCTGTTCCCGTTTACTCCGAGCTTCGCATCCGGATGCTTTTCGTCATCCAGCACCTGGAACTCACATCCTATTGAAGAACCGGACATGGCATTGTTCACATCAGGATTCACGAAATACTTGACTCCGCTGTTCGCCCCTTCTGTCAGCTTGAAATCGAAGGTCAGCTCGAAATCGCGGTACTTCCTGTCAGTGATGATGTCACCGCCATTGCCAGACTCGGCACCATCGGCCTTCTCCACAACCAGCATACCGTCCTCGATATGCCAGCCCTTGGATGGGAACTCGGGAGCCTTGTGACTGTGCCAGCCCTCAGTAGTCTTGCCATCCCAGAGAAGAGCCCAGCCTTCGGCAGCCTCACGCTCGGAAATGGTGTTAGGAATGCAGTTCTTCTGCACTATACCGGTCTCCGGGGACACTTCATATTCAAGGCCCTCGGTCATTATGCGTATGTCTTTCCAGCTGATGGCCTTGCCCACTGACTCTTCGTCATAGACGGCATGGACCTGCAGGGCGATATACCCGGAAGCATCCTGTGCATCAAGCACATCCGCAGCAGGCACCCCGTTTATCCAGGTACGGATACGGTTGCCCACGGCCTCGATCCTGGCCTTGTTCCAGTCTCCGTGACGGAAGGCGGCCTGCGCCTCAGGATTCACGGTCAGAGGATACAGCCATCCGAGACGCGCCTCATCATAGATTCCTCCGGTCCACGCCCTCGATGTCGGGTCTATCTCGTACTGATATCCGTACATGCGGCCGCCCTCCCCTACATGGCTGCGCAGCTGCACTCCGGAATTGAAATATTTGAAATTCTCATCTATCTTGAAAAGGAATTCGAGTATGAAGTCGCCGTATTCCCTGTCGGTCACGAGGAAAGTGTTCCTGTTGTCCACTTTTGTGCTCACACCGGTTATCGCGCCATCCTTGACAGAATATTCGGCTGTTCCTCCCACGATTTTCCAGCCCTTGAGATTCTTCCCGTTGAAAAGAGGCTGCCACTGCGCGCTTGCATTCACTGCCGCTATACAGGCCAGCACCAAGATCAAGATCTTTTTCATGTCTGTTATAAATTATATGGTATAAACAAAATTTCCGTCGGCAAATTTATAATTTTAATCCGGACAAATACATCATTTTAGTCTCAATTTGTGGTAAAATCGTTCAAAGCGATACATGTCTCCGTGTATGCACAAAAAAAGCGGATATCCTGCCGGACATCCGCCATGTAAAATGTTTCTGCCTGCACGGATTATTCCGCGTATTCGAGAACGACGCAACGGTTGAGTTCAGGCTGGCCTTCGATGAATGTGGATTCCGCGCCCACGGCCTTGACAACCAGACGGTCCTCTGACACGTTATATTTGGTACGGAGAATGTCGAGAACATATTCCACCCTCTTTTCGCTGAGGTACTGGTTGCGCTTCTTGCCACCTGTATCCTTGTCTGCATATCCTGTCAGCACAAAGGTGGCATCAGCATCCTGCTCGATGACATTCTTTATATAGAAATCGAGATGGTAAAGCTCCCTCGAATCAAGTTCTGTCTGCCCGATAGTGAAGAACACTGCACCCGGGGATACCGTCAGCTTCTTCCCTTCAGCTGCTGCAAGGGCATCCTGAAGCTCATCCACCTCGGCCTGCAGGGCATCGTTCTTCTCCGCAAGAGCCTTGTTCTCTTTTGCAAGCCTTTCAGCCTCCGCCGCATATTTTGCCGAATTGTCCTTCATGGTGTTCACGGCGGCCACGCTGAACGGAGCATAGCCATCCGGAACCTGTGTCGCACGCTTCCAGTTGGTCTTGCCGAGGTTGACGGCCACTCCGAAAGTCGCGCTCGTCATGGCAGCCAGACCGCCGGTGTTGCCGTTGAACTGGCCGTTGAACAGTATCTGCCTTACATCAAGGGTAAGGTTCACCCTGTTGCTGATACGCAGAGTATTGTATATACCTCCGCCGTATGCGAACTGGTGGCTCTTGGATGTCACGCCTGCAGTGCCGTAACCATGCAGATAGCCTGCGCTGAGGTAAGGTATCACATTCCAGAACCTGGTCTCCTTGTATCCGCTGAATGCATTGGAGATGTTCCACATCACATCCGTACGCACGTATGCGAAATTCACCTTCTCCTTATACATGTTCTTCGTATCGTTGAATTCGGTTGCGAATGCGGTCTGGTACTGGTTCCATCCGTTCGCACGGAATCCGCTGTATCCGATACGTGCGCCCACGCTCGGCGTGAACCATTTTCCGACATTCACTTCTATTGCCGGGGCGACCCTTGTCCTGTGCTGCATGGCGCCGAACCATCCATCCTCGAAGAGGTTGATGCCGCCGCCTACACCGATAAACCAGTTGTCCCATGCGCCGTTGGTCTCATACGGACCGCGGACAATGCGTCCGAGAGAATCCCTGTTCCCGTTTTCCTGTGCACCGGCATTGCCTGCAAATGCGACAGAAAGCACTGCTGCGAGCAGACCGGTGAGAACAATTCTACAAGTTTTCATTTCAATAAGATAAATACACACAATTGCGGGCAAAGGTAATTAAAATATCGGTAATGTCAACCCTTGTTCCGGAAAAATTTCCTGTTATTTTTTTGAAAAACCATCTCGCATTTCAGATAATTTTCTTAACTTTGCAGGAAACGGTTATAAAAACAACTTAACATTTTCCCCAAATGAATTCAACTGAAGTTCTGAACGGGCTCAAGAGGAGATTCCCAAATGAGCCGGAGTACCACCAGGCGGTCTCAGAAGTCCTGGCAAGCATTGAAGATGTCTACAACCAGCATCCTGAATTCGAGGAGTACAACCTCATCGAAAGGCTGTGTATCCCGGACAGGATTGTCTCTTTCCGTGTCACTTGGGTAGATGACTACGGCCGTGTACAGACCAATATGGGCTACAGGATACAGCACAACTGCGCCATCGGCCCGTACAAGGGCGGCATCAGGTTCCACGCATCCGTAAACCAGTCCATCCTGAAGTTCCTCGCTTTCGAGCAGACATTCAAGAACGCTCTCACAACCCTGCCTATGGGCGGTGCGAAGGGAGGCTCTGACTTCAACCCTAAAGGCAAGTCCGATGATGAGATAATGCGTTTCTGCCAGGCCTTCATACTTGAACTGTGGAGACATATCGGCCCGGAGACGGATGTCCCGGCAGGAGACATAGGTGTAGGCGGCCGTGAAGTCGGCTTCATGTTCGGAATGTACAAGAAGCTCGCCCGCGAGCATACCGGCACGTTCACCGGCAAGGGAATCACGTTCGGAGGTTCGCTTATGCGCCCGGAGGCCACAGGCTACGGCAACGTATATTTCCTGCAGCAGATGCTCGCTACAAGGGGCATCGGCATCGAGGGCAAGACAGTCTGCATCTCAGGATCCGGCAATGTTGCACAGTACACGGCAGAGAAGCTCATCAGCCTCGGAGCCAAGGTCGTGACCATGTCAGACTCCAACGGATACATTTACGACCCGGACGGTATCACGAGGGAGAAACTGGACTATATAATGCATCTGAAGAATGTCGAAAGGGGCCGCATCAAGGAATATGCAGCCAAATACGGATGCAAATATGTTGAAGGAGCCCGTCCGTGGGGCGAGAAATGCGACATCGCAATGCCGAGCGCGACACAGAACGAGATCAACGGAGAAGAGGCGAAGACCCTCCTTTCCAACGGCTGCATTGCAGTTTCCGAAGGAGCCAACATGCCATCCACTCCGGAAGCCATCGATGCCTTCCTGAATGCAAAAATCCTCTACGCTCCCGGCAAGGCAGCCAATGCAGGCGGAGTGTCGGTATCCGGTCTTGAGATGACACAGAACTCACAGAAACTCAGCTGGAGTGCAGAAGAAGTGGACAGCAAGCTCAAAAGCATTATGGAGAATATCCACAGCCAGTGCGTAAAATACGGCACTCAGCCGGATGGCTACGTGAACTATGTCAAGGGAGCCAACATTTCAGGCTTTATGAAGGTAGCCACAGCCATGATGGAGCAGGGAATCCTGTAACAATATCATATATGAAAGGCGTTTATGTTTTCTTTGCGGACGGCTTCGAAGAGACCGAAGCCCTGACGACGGTGGATATGCTCCTCAGGGGCGGAGTTGATGTCAAGACTGTGTCAATCTATGACCACAGCTCCGTCAGGAGCGCGCACAAGATCCACATCATGACAGAACTGGATTTCAACGAATTCCTCGACACGGTGCAGCTTGACGGCACCACCGACAAGGACTTCATGGTGTTCCCGGGAGGCATTCCAGGGGCGACCAATCTGGCGGACAACAGGATGCTGATGGATCTCATGGTGAAACACTATCAGGATGGCGGTAGCGTAGCCGCAATCTGCGCCTCTCCGAGCGTAGTGCTGAGCCATCTGCCTGACATTCAGGGCAAGAAGATGACCTGCTATGACGGATTCGAACCGGCAATGCAGGAAAAGGGCGCGATATACTCCAAAGACGGGGTCGTGACCGACGGAAGGATCATTACCGGACGCGGAGCGGGACATACAGTAGCCTTCGGTCTTGCCATTGTCGCCCACATAATGGGACAGCCGACGGCGGATGCCGTAGCAAAGAGCATTATGCTATAGAACGGTAGAGGTTGGTGCAAGCCTCTTCGAGGAGGTCAAGCACCAGTTCAAAACCGTCCTGCCCCATATAATAAGGGTCAGGGATATATGAAATCCTGTGGGTGGTGAGATAACTCGCCATCCTTTTTATTTTGCGCGTGTCCTCGACAGATGGGGCAAGATGCATCAGCGCCTCATAGTTCTCATCATCCATTGCCACGACCAGATCGAAATCAAGGAAATCAAGGGATGACACCGGCCTCGCCCTGTGCGTAAGGACATAACCTCTTGCCGCAGCCGCACTGCGCATCCGTCTGTCAGGCAGCTGGCCCTGATGTCCGGAATACAGGCCTGCGGAATCGGCCTCAAACCGGTCTGCGGCACCTTCAGCTGCCACTATCGACTCGAATATCCCCTGGGCTGCCGGAGACCTGCATATATTGCCGAGGCATATAAACAGCACTCTGTATTTTTCCATGTATTACATTATTTTATCGGATTCGCGTCATCTTATGACAATTCGGTCGATACGGCGGGGTATCGAGGTGAATATCTCGTATGGAATCGTGCCGAGTATTCCGGCAAGTTCGGACGCAGTCGGGTCCTCGCCGAAAATCGTGACCGTATCCCCTACCTCTGCCGGCACGCCGGTAATGTCCAGCATGCACATGTCCATACAGATGTTGCCGATGGTCGGCACCCTGTGTCCGTTCAGGGAGAACGAGCAGCGTCCGTTGCCGAGATGACGGTCTATCCCGTCCGCATATCCCGCAGGAATGGTCGCAATGACGGTCCCTTCCGGAGAAATGTGTCCCGCCCTGCCGTAGCCGATTGTTCCGTCCTCCGGCCTCAGATGCTTGATCTGCAGAATATTGCATTTGAATGATGCCACCGGGGCAAGCCTGACACCCGGTATCGCGCTCACACCGTAAATGCCTATGCCAAGCCGCACCATGTCGAACTGGTACTGGGGAAACCGCTCTATCCCGGCCGAATTGAGTATATGGTACATCGGTCTGTAGCCGATGCCTGCTGATATGGCATCCGCGTTTTTCCTGAACATCGCCACCTGGCTCTCTGTGAATGCATCGCACGCAGGGTCTTCAGATGCTGCAAGATGCGAGAATACCGACTTCACCCTGACAAGACGGCAGGCACCGAGAAAAGACAGCAACTCCGGCAGTTCTTCTGTCATGAATCCCAGCCTGTGCATCCCCGTATCCAGTTTGACATGGATGGGATAATCCTCTATCCTTCTCTCCGCCAACACATTGCAGAATGCTTCAAGAGTATAGAGATTTGGAATGCTCGGCTCCAGTCCGTAATCTATTATCTCATTGAAATAATCCGTACCGGTCGTCAGCACCATCACGGGAGTCCTGATGCCGGCATCCTTCAGCTCCATTCCCTCTACAGGATATGCGACTGCAAAATAATCCGCCCCCGCATCCTCCATCATCCCGGCGAACTCCACCGCCCCGTGTCCGTACGCATTCGCCTTCACGAGCACAAGCAGTTTCGTGCCGGATTCCAGCCTGTTTCTGAAATATCTGTAATTTTCAAGACAATTTGGCAGGTTTATCTCCAATCTTGAAAAATCATTCTCCTTTAGCATCATTATTGTATATTTGCGCAAACGGCTGCAAATTTACTAATTTTAGCACTAATATAAATCAAAATAAGATACGGATATGAATTGGATTCTCTTTATCGGAATCATGGTGCTCGGACTCATTGTCCAGAGCGTCCTGCAGAGCAAGTTCAGCAAATACTCCAAGGTACCCCTCCCGAACGGGATGTCAGGGGCTGAAGTTGCCATGAAAATGCTGAACGACAACGGCATATACGATGTGAAAGTCGTCCCTGCCCAGGGCATGCTGACAGACCACTACAATCCTGCCACAAAGACAGTCGCACTCAGTGAAGGGGTGTATTCATCCCGGTCCGTGGCCGCTGCTGCCGTAGCCGCGCACGAATGCGGACACGCCGTGCAGCACGCAATGGGCTATGCCCCGCTGAAAATGAGGTCGGCCCTTGTGCCGGTGGTAAGTTTCGCATCGAACATCGTGCAGTGGGTACTTCTGATAGGCATCATAGTCTTCAGTTCATTCCCGCAGCTGCTGTGGATAGGCATAGGACTGTTCGCCCTGACCACTCTTTTCAGTTTCGTTACGCTTCCGGTCGAAATCAATGCAAGCCAGAGGGCAATAGCATGGCTCGACAATACAGGCATCACGGATTATGAAACCCGTCCCATGGCTGTAGATGCCCTCAGATGGGCAGCCTATACCTATGTTGTCGCAGCCCTCGGCTCCCTTGCCACCCTTCTGTACTACATCGGAATAGCCCGCAGAGACTGACAATACCTTTCAACCCGAAGACAATCCTGCCAATAACAAGAGAAGCCAAAAGGAATTTTTTCTCTTTGAGAATCGAATATTCGGAACCAGACTCTATCAGAAGTACGAATAAACAGAGGGCGAGTCTGACTTTTGACCCGCCCTCTTTCAAATTAATTCATGTCCGCAACGTACATCGTCCCCATGCCTGATAACATCAGGAGAGGATGCCCGGACGGAAAGGATGGCATCTTATGCAAAAGGATGCATTCAGTCGGAAGCCAGTGTGGTGACTATCCTGACAGTCCTGCCGGCAGGGACGGTAACCGACCATCCCACTATCGTCCTGTCAGATATCGCCTGGTCCCAGTCACGAGGAGTCCAGTCCGACGGTCGTACCGTGCTCCATTTCCTGTATTCAGGTGTTATGGATGGATCGGACGATGTCATTGCCAGGGTCCGGGACCTGCCGTTCTTCGTCAGTGTGATACCTTCTTCAGTAACCGTGGCATTCGTAATCGAAAGCATCCGCCATTCGAGTTCGCTGTCGAGAGTCGGCAGCGCGGTTATCTCATCCGTGACCACAAGGTCGGTCCCGTCAACCAGTTCTATGGTACGCGTCGCCCTGCTGATCTGACCTTTCATTGGACCGGTCATGTCAACTACCGCTCCCTGTCGTCCGCCTGCGTCGATCACTTCGTCTATCGTCGCGAAGCCGTCTACATAGAAATCGCTCGGATGAAGCTTGTCGGGAACGGAGCCGTCATTGCTGTAGGACACTATCGTACTGTGGCACAGATTGTTCACCCGGAAGGTATCCCACCTCAGACCGGTCTGCGACGTATCTCCCGAACGGCTCCCCGCTGCCTGAAGCGCGGCGAACCATGCCGAATAGGACGGACGCATGATGTCATCCGACCACCTTACGCCATCAGCTTCGAAAACGAATGAACCTGCATCCATATGCCCGTGGGCGGTCCCGGAGGTCTTCCATGTATTGCAGTGCCCTGCCTTGATGCCCAGGAATACATCAGTTTCATCATAGTTCCAGCCCCTGCGGACCATCACTACAGGCATCTCTCCGGCTCCATGCCATATCTCTTCCTCCGGTGGGGACATGGTCCGGCTGTCGATGTCGAAGTCCCTCATCATCACTATCATTGCCGGAAGCAGTCGGTATTTCGTATCGGTCAGTTTCGTATCCGAATAGATGCCCTCATCGAGCATACGTGCCTCGCAAAAGGCAAGTGTCGGGTCATCATGCTTGGCAGCGAACTACCAGGAGGTCAGGAATGGGGAATCGGTCGTTCCTCCGCCGTCGCAGTACGAGAACTGAGTATTCATCGTGCCGTGGGTATAGAGGGCATATTTTCCCGACTCCATGAACCCCGGAACCTCCATCAATCCGGCTGTGTGTCCGAAGATATCCTGAAGACTGGTCAGAAAACACACCTCGAAACCCGTGCCGTACTCCCAGTAGCCGCAGCCTTCCGCATAGTTGCCGTCAGGGCTGTAGATGCCTTTCATTGCAATCATGTTCTCTTCTACAGCCTTCTCTATCTGTTTGACGGATATTTCCTTGTCCTTCTCGTAAACGGCTAGGGACGCGCACGCGGCCCCTCCGAGGATGATCGAGTTCCAGTTGCCGATGGATGTGGACATGTTCTTGCTGTACACCTGTCTTATACCCTTATCCACCATGGCGTTATGGATATCTGTCCTCTCTTCGAGACCGAGGTCGTAATACAGCCAGTCATAGGCTATCGCAACCGCCAGCGAGATTTCCCCTACCGACAGGCCTGATGGGACCCAGTTCGCGTACCCGCATACCGTCGCAAGATCACCCTTTGCCTTGACAAGATACGCGCTCTGCCCTGTCATCCTGTACGCATAGGCACAGGAAAGAAGATTGTCAACTATCGTATAATGGTCCGACGCGCCCGTGAACCCGCGGTCGGACGAGACTATCTGACGAGCCCGTGATAGCACCTCCTGATGAAGTTTGTACAGGGTCTTGTAGGTAAATCTGTCTGTAGTCACCTTGCTCTTGAGGTCTTCGAACCCTTCCTTGTCGATCAGCAGGCGGGGATGTCCGGCTCTGGAAAGCTCCGAATAGTCGAAGGTGATATTAAAATCGGACACAGGGTCATCCGGCTCTTCATCGAAACCTTCCGGAATGTCTCCGGACGGGGTGTCGCTGTCCCCGTCACCGGGCTCTCCACCTGTTCCCTCCTCCGTTCCCTGTCCGTCCGGATCCGTGACGTCCACTTCGGCACATCCTCCGTAACTCACAGCCATGCACAATGCAGACACAAATAACAATAATTTCCGCATATCCACAGTCTGATTTTTATACAATAACAATATTTTCAGAACATTTTTACCTTGGAAACCGCTTTACAGAACAGTTTCTTAAAATGTCAGCGTCCAAGATCGTCTTTCTGACAGCGGACAGGGTAGGCATAGGTCATCATGGCATCGTGACGGGAATTGAACAGACGCTCTTTAGACCAGTAGCCGTATTCGAGGGTCACTCCACGGGCATTGCCTGCCGAAACGGCAGAGTTCAAATATGAATTGGCCCAAGTCTCAAGAGCATTGTTATTGTTGTTGCTTGAACGTTCGGCATATTGTCTTGTTCCATTTGACAGATAACCGAGGAACGGCCAATAGTCATATGTCCCGTCCTGAAGCTTGTATGCAAGAGTACTGTATTTTGCGTAGAACGGTGATTCCGGATTCAAATAGCAGTTAGGCGCACTTGCATCCGTAACCTGAAGTGCATGTCCGTTAGGCATTTCCCATATTTCGGTATTATCCCCGACTTCCTTGAACACCCTGGCATCCGGCACCCGGTAGCCTTCAGGACATGGATCATAGATTGTCTTGGCTCCCGACTCTTCAGGGTCGTACCAGTCATCGGTATTGTTGTATCCGCCCCAAAGCTCCCAATGTATGTCTCCTTCGTACCATCTGTCGCCTGAAACGATCTTTGTAGTCGGAATATAGGCTGCGTCCCCTACATCTGCTACAGGTTCAGTGGTGAATTCCATTATATATCCCAACCCGGAACTGTTCGACCATGTGAGAGGATCTTTCCTTCCCCACTGGAAATAGGCCGGAGCATTGGAATCGAAATCCCCGTCTGCCTCTGCCTTTCTGTTGCCGTTGCCCTGTCCGAGGAAACGATCCAGCAGAGTAAAGCCCGGATAATTCACATCCTGAGGGGCATCCCCTTTCTTATAACCCTGTACCATGAATGACCATATGATATTCTTATCCTCATCGTAGAGAGCTACGGTACCCCAACGTCCTGTACCGAGAATCTGATCAAGGACATATACCGTAATGGTATAACCGGCATCCACCGGAAGATAATTCGGCTCTGTAGTCGACCCTGATGTAATGGAAGCCGGGTCCTTGGTTCCATCCGTACTGAGGAAAGCTCTCACTCCGCTTGTTACTGCCCCCGGATCACCCATCTCGGAAGGCAAGAGAAGCGAATAGTATTTCGGTTCTTTCACTTTACTAAAGTCACCCCTTGCCTTGACATCTATCGTCACACGGGTGCTCTCTCCGTTATTTTCAGGACGTTCTGCAAAATATGTGTTCTGAGGACCGTAAGCCCATCTTTTCACCAGATCCCTTTTTTCGGATGTAGAATACCATGGCCAGACATTGTCTGAAGATTTGATGTCCCCGAGGTCTATCGTGGTAAGAGAACCTGAAGGGAAAACACATTTTTTGTCGAACTTCATAGGCACCGTCTGAGTAGCTCCGTCGGCATTGATGAATGTCACGGCGATGTACATGTCGGCCGATGAATAGTCCCCCGGAAGGACGGCAAGATAAAGCTCGCTCTTTTCAGGTGCGGCGGAGAAATCATGGCTCTGTACGTCCACCCTCACCGAAGAGCCGGTCGTACCTTCAGTAACGGAAAGCGTCCCCTCGATCGGTTCGATGGCAAAGTCCCCCGTAAGCGCTGCCTGCCCGTTCCGGTCAAAAAGCTGGACCGAATGAAGCTGATAGCCAGAAAATTCGCTTGATGTCGCCTTCACAGTGATGTAGGCAAGTCGGTGCGTAAGGGCAAAGGTCGCTTTCCCGGAGCCTGCCGCGACTTCCGCTATGCCGGTCGCAAAACCGTTCGCAAGTACCTTCCTGTCACCTACCGCATCCTGGGTCTGCTCATTCGCGACTGTCGAGTGGAGACTGCCGTCATCAACGCTCAGTTCAGTACCAGACCTGTAAGGATAGTACACCACAAAGGTCTCGTCCGAATTCTGAGGGTATTCGATGGATATGATGCCCTCCGTTGGCTCGCCGCCCTCCTCAGTCGGCGGTATCTCGATTATCTCGTCTACAGGAATGAAAATCCCCTTCGACACATCGTATGTACTGGAGTGAAGGTCCGCCCTGATATTGTTGTTCATAGTCTCGGTCTGGTCATACGAGAAGATACCTATCGCATCACCTTCTGTCCAGGTAAGTGTATGGATCCCGTCCTCTGCGTCTCCGTACTGTATCTTGGTCGATACGGTGAAATCTCCCTCGAATACAAGTGTCTTTCCGCTGACGGATGACGGTGCAGCCGGTTCAAGCTCCTCTTTCATACAGGAAGAAAGGAGCAGCGTCGAGCCTGCAAACAATAATGGCAATATAATTTCCTTTTTCATCTCGTTCCGTTTTTACAGGTTATTCCAGTTCATTCTCCGTAAGGCTCCCTGCATCGCTCGGGTCGCCCAGGGCATCGTCCGTAATGGACGACAGGTCAAGTGTCGTGAAAGTCGTGGTCGCATATCCGTAGACATTCATCTCCGAATCATAGGCCGCCACTCCTATGAAATAGGCCGTTTCCGGACTCAGGTCTTTCAGTACGGCGCTGTACGGAAGGCTGATCGCATCTCCGTTGCCGGAAATATAGCTCTTGACAGCTTCCGAATTGTCAAGACTGCCCACTGTCTCCATGACTTCCGCCTCAGGGACTGCGGATACCATGCGGATAAGGGCCGGTTCGTCTCCTTCTCCGCTGATCTTCAACATGGCGTTGATCGCCGAAATGTCAGTCACTTCGATCGACATGTCAATCGAAAGACCGGGCTGGCTCTGTGCTTTCCTGCATGATGACAGCACCACCACGGAAAGGACTCCCGCCAGAATCGTGATTAGTCTTAATGTTTTCATTGATATTGATTTGGTTAATGTATGTCTATAAATTTATCTGCTACCGGCCGTATGTTGTCCGGGAATGAACAGAAGCAGGGAAAGGACCCGATGCCCTATTCCTTCCATCCTGTATTCTGCTCGTACAGAGGCATCAGGTCAAGCTCCCGCTGAGGTATCGGCTGGAGCTCGTGCCGACCTTCGATAGTGTACGTTGCCGCAAGGTAATTGTCGGAGAACTGGGATCTCCAGTTATCAAGGTCGATTCCGGTCTGTACTATCGTGTCATAATAGATTCCCCAACGGATAAGATCCTGTTTCCTCTGCCCTTCGAAACAGAGTTCATATGCCCTCTCGTCCCTTATCGCCTGACGGAATTCTTCCTGACCCATACCTGTCGCAAGGTCGGCAATGGTAGGTTCCGTAGAATTGACATCAAGACCGTAACCTCTGCGACGGACCATATTCACGGCATTATAGGCTTCGGAAGTCGGGCCTGAAATCTCATTGACGGCTTCCGCATACATCAGAAGGACATCCGAGTAGCGGATCAGGTACCAGTGGGCATTGGACAGATTGCCGTCGGAGAGCTGGTCTCCTGCTGCCTGGTATTTAGTAAGATCCCATTTGGCCACATACAGACCATCCTTATAGGCATCTTTCGCCAGAGTCTCCCCTACAGGAGAATTGGCATCTGTAAAATCCACTTTATACCTTCCATAACCGACTCTGTACACCTTCCTGATGCCATCGATACCGGATTCCTCATACCAGCGGTTGTCTTCTTCGCTGTATCCGAGCTTGTCGGTACCTTCATAATAATAGTCGGCCATGCTGAGGTAGAAACGCCTGTCATTCTCGATATCGGGCCATCGGGCGGCAAAAGTCGTGACGGCACGGTATCTCGCATCCACCCTTACGAGCGGGGAAGTATTCGTCACTACATAGACTCCGTTCCATTTACCGATATAGCCGCTGCAGTTGTTGGCCCCGGAGCTGGATATCATCGGAGAATAGAAACTTATCTCGAAAAGGCTCTCGGTAGGGTTCCAGACAGAATTGCAGGCGTTCCTCCACAGTTCCTCATAGTCCGCAAGAAGCCCGTGCTTCCCGGAAGTGATGATTTCCTCGCACACTTCCTTCGCGTCGGTCCACTTGTCTGTGTCGAGCAACGGGTAGCCTGCCCAGGTCACATACACCCGTGCAAGCAGCCCGAGAGCGCTGCCCTTCGATATCATGAAGCTGTTGTCCGTCCTGATGTTGTCCTCCGTAGCCCACGGAAGGAGTTCCGCCGCCTCCCGGAGCTCTGTCTCTATGAACCCGTAGACGGTCTCCGGATCTTCCTGTCTGAATGTGGAAGGATGAAGCCGGGACTGGGCCGTAGTCGTAAACAGGGAAATATTCTCCCAGTTGCGCACGAGTTCGAAATACATCAGCGCCCTGATGACCCGGGCCTCGGCCACATACACGTCGACAGCCGCCTGATCGTCCTCCGGAATACGGCTGCGGGCCGATGCGACCTTCTCCATGAAATCGTTGGCGTTGTATATGGTGTTATAGGCATATCTCCATGTATTCTGCACCCATGAATTCGAGGCAGTGTGGGCATTGCAGCAGAAATCGCGGTTGTTCACGAGGGAGTTCCCGTCCACCTTGGCTATGTCCGTCGGCAGGTCATATACTATGGAAAGGCGGTCCCCGTAAAGGTCAAGGCTGCACAGGTTCCTGTAGAGCCCGAAAAGGACATTCCGCGCGGAAGCTGCATCGGTAATGTAGGTGGACTCGTCGATGTATGTATAGAGATTCTCGTCAAGGCTGCATGAAGGCACCAGAACAGCCGCTGCAATTATGGCTATTATTTCCTTTTTCATAAAAATACAATCTAAATCAGCCGTTAAAAGGTTATTTCCAGACCAATGGTATATGAGGTGTTCTTAGGATAGGCTCCATAGTCGAATCCCGGCATCAGCGGACTGCTCTTGCAGTTGACTTCGGGGTCAAAGCCGCTGTATTTCGTGAGACAGAAGAGGTTACTGCCGGTAAGATACAGACGGAGTCTGCTGATACGGGCCTTGCCTATCCATTTCTCGGGAAACGAATATCCGACAGTCAGGTTCTTGAGCCTCAGATACGAACCGTCCTCGATGAACCGAGAATAGATGTCGTGCATTGTCATCCCCTTGACGGACGGAACGGCATTCGAAGCATGGTAAGGTGTCCATCTGTCCAATACTTCGGCCTGCATGTTCAGTCCGTTGTCAGTCGTCTTGGTAGTCACGAACCTTGTGGCATTGTAAATGTCATTGCCGTACGAGAACTGGAAAAGGAACGACAGGTCGAAGCCGTAGATATGGAAAGTATTGGTGATGCCTCCGTACCAGTCCGGATACCCGTTACCGATAACGGTACGGTCGTCGGGGGAAATGACCCCGTCTCCCTTGTCAGGCACTCCGTCGCCGTCGCTGTCTATCGTAGGAAGATCCTTGTATTTCACATATCCCGGATACGGAGATTCCCCGATATGCGCAGAATTGTCCACGACTCCATCCTTGAGGACAATACTCATGTCCGGATACATTACGAAATCGGAATTCTGGTACACCCCGTCGAACACATAGCCGTACATGTTACCGAGAGGCTGGCCGACTATGGCTATATAGTCGTAGTTCGTGTTGTTGGAATCGAAACCGGTACGGGCAAGCATATAGGCCGTCCCGTCCTGCAGCGACACAAGCGTATTCTTGATGAACGAGATGTTCAGATCGGTTGTCCAGGAGAAGTTCTTCCTGTCGAAATTGATGCTCCTCACGGATATTTCAAGTCCTCTGTTGCGTATCTTGCCGATGTTCTGCCACTGGGATTCCCAGCCTGTCACGTATGCGAGGTTCTGGGCAAGAAGCAGATCCTTCGTATCCTTCTGGAAAGCGTCCACCGTAAGGCTCAGACGGCCGTCGAATACAGAAAAGTCCAGTCCGAGGTTGACTGTCGTCGCCCCTTCCCATTTCAGTTCCGGATTGGCAAGCTGGTTGGGAACCAGCGCGGTAGTGGATGTCGTGCCCCAGCCGTATTTGCCGACAGTACCGTAACCTGCCCTGAGCTTCAGGTTGTCAATCCATGCCACATCCCGGAGCCATGACTCGTTGGACAGGGTCCATGCCGCTGCAAAAGACGGGAAGAATCCCCAGCGGTTCTGCCTTGCAAAGACCGACGACCCGTCGGCCCTCACCGTGGCAGTTACCATATACCTGTTGCCATAGCTGTAGAATGCCCTTGCGAAGAACGACAGCCGTTTCTTGTCGGAACGGGAAGTCTCCACAAGACTCGCATTCCCCGCCCCGAGATTGTCCACCCCAAGGATGTCTTCCGAGAACTCCTTGGCCTGACCGCGGAGATATTCCGAACCGTTCATCTGGTACTCCTGTCCGACCATTGCCGTCAGTCTGTGTCTTGCATTGAAACTTGTCTCGTAGGTCAGCACGTTGTTCACCGACCAGCGGTTGTTCAGGGTCATTGTAGACTGTCCGTAAGGGCCTCCGGACCGTGCTGCATATTCGCTGCCCTCATAATAGAAGTAGTCGTCCCGGACGAAAGACTGGTTGTAGCTCCCCGATGTCTTGAAAGTCAGCCCCTTGATTATCCTGAAAGTCAGTGAGGCATTGGCTATCCAGGTATTCGTCTTCGTGTCGATGTCGGCCGTACGGGTAGCTGCAAGGGGGTTGTAGTGATTGTTGTAACTGTTGTCCACTCCAGGGTCGGCCGATGAATTCAGGAGTTCCTCATCTGTCACGTTCAGGCCTCCTGTAGGTCTGTAAGCCAATATGTTGCGAAGAACCCAGCCTCCTGTACCGAGCCCGTATTTGTCCTGATTGGTATAATTGATGTTCAGGTCAAGATCAAGCCATTCGAATATCTTCTGGTTCAGTTTCACCCGGGCGGCATTCTTCGCATAGCCGCTGTTCAGGAAAATACCGTCCTCGTCATGGTGGGAGAAGGATATGAAATATTTCGTGGTCCGGGAACCACCGGAAATGCTTATGTCATGGTTCTGGGACCATGTGTTCCGGAATGCCTCGTCCTGCCAGTTGATACCTTCCATTCCGATGTAGTCGTCAGCACTCTGATATTTGTACGGGACTCCATTGTTATCCACGCCTGTATTGTAATACAGAGGCGCATTGTCAGCATTTCTCTCTACCTGGAGTTTCACGAAATCATACGGTCCCAGGACATCGAGCCGTTTCGACAGGACACGGTACGTCGCGGAGCCGCTGTACGACACCGTCGCACGGGATTCCCGCCCCGACTTCGTCGTAACCAGAACCACACCGTTCGCAGCTCGCGCCCCGTAAATGGCAGAGGCCGACGCATCCTTCAGAACCTCTATCGACTGGATGTCCTGATTCGCGATATAGTCGATGTTGTCAACTTCGAAACCGTCGACTATATACAGCGGGGACGAGTCCCCGTTGACCGTACCTACTCCCCTCACTATCACATTGAACCCCGAACCCGGCGTCCCGTCATTCGATGTGATGTTAACTCCAGCGATCTGGCCGCCCAATGCCTCCAGTACACTCCCTGTCCGGAAATTCTCTATGTTCTCCGCTGATACCGACGACACCGACCCTGTCAGGTCACCCCTCCTCATCGTGCCGTAGCCGACTACTACTGCCTCGTCTATGAACTTGCTGTCCTCCTCAAGACTCACGTCTATCACACCACGGCCCGATACACTCTCCTTTACCTGTCTGAAGCCCATATAGTCATATACCAGGACTGCTGTCGACGGGACACGGATGACGTATTTCCCGTCCGCATCCGTAACGACTCCGTTCATCGTCCCCTCCTCTATCACCGTCACTCCTGCAAGCGGCTCTCCGCCGTGGTCGGTAACGGTTCCTCTGACTTCCGTCACCGTCTGGCCATGCATGGCCGTCACCGTCATCAGCACCGTAGCTGCAACGGCACTGATTTTCTTTATCATATGTCTCATTCCGCTGACTTTATTTCTACTGTTATTATTCACGGATAATCATATTCCACCCCGCCTGAAGTACACGTCAGGCTTACCGAGTATGTGCCGGTGGCAAGGTCGATAGTATTCTGAACCGAAAACCTGCCGTCAGAAGGATTGATATAAAAGCTGTCATCTTCCGTCAGTTCCCCGTCAAGCCTGGGCTCATAGAAAACCTTGCCGTTTCTCGTTATTGAATAGATACGGAAACCGGTAGGAGGTGTCCCTATATAGGACGGAGATATATTGACAGTTTCTCCCGGAGTCAGACCTATATTATAATAATACAGGTTGAAGACCGTATCGTCCGTCACTTGGGGAGTGCATGCCGCCAGCAGAAAGGGCAGCAGCAGACAGATTGGAAGTCTCGAAATTCTTTTCATCTATGTGGTCGTTATTGTTGGTTATCGGTTAAATCAGGACCGGACATCGGCTTATGCCATCCGTAGCGGCATCGTTAGCTACACTTCTTCACTAAGCGACAGGTCGGGATAGGGATATGCGCAATACGAAGGATTCCGGTGACGTATTCCATCGAATGCTGCGCATATCCCCCGGAATACGAGGAAATATGCGCAATAAACAGCCCCCCGTGCATATACTGCAGGGTGGCTGCGCATATCCGGAGCAGGATACGGAACCTGTCCGGATACGGATATAAGGCTATAATATGGATAATCGGAAACCGGCGTGACATCTGTCAGCATTGCCGGTATGGCCGGAGAATCCGGCACCGGATCATTTTTATAGGCTGCCAGGATTTCCTGATGAAATCCCATACTGTCTTTTAGACTGTGAATACCCCCCCCGATTATCCGGGAAGGGTATTCACAGTATATCTTCTGTGTAGATGATGTGGTCTTTCCGTTTTTAATCAAAAAATCATTCCCTGCAAATAAAATTCGTGCACGGTAACGGAAAACGACCAGGAAGATGTTATAATTTAAAAAAATTCAAAACAGCTTCTAAAGAAACATTGTCATGTAAAGCGGCAGATACAGGACACTGTCCGATGTCTCTACATTGTTACTGCTCAGAACAATGGCCCGTCCTATCCTGTCAGGATTATCGCGAATTGCAGCATCGAGGGAAGAATGTTTTCTGTATGACGTTCCGGATTTGACCTCCAGTACTGTAATCAATCCGTCTTCCTCGAATATGAAATCCAGTTCCTGCTTGCTTTTCCTGTCGTAATAGTGCAGACCTATACCTTTACCTGCAAGTTCGGTCGCAACATAGTTTTCGGTCAGGGCACCCCCGTTGACCGACAAGTCGCCATTGAGCACACTGAACTGCATACTTCCCAACATCATGTGGCTTACAAGCCCTGTATCCACCATATAAAGTTTATAAAGTTTCCTGTTCTCATACAAGGAGAACGGCAACTCCAAATTCGTCGTATTAAATGAATAATAGGCATCCCCGGCATCTATCAGCCATTGCGTCGGATCTTCGTATTTCCGTCTGGAAGCACCTTTTTCCAGTTCCGCCAGGACGAATCTCTTGTCCTGCTTGGCAAGTTGCGACGGTATTGCATCAAAAACCCTTTTCGCCAATACCTTGTCTTTTCCTGCATATTTGGCGATGTCATCTCTGTAACTGGCTACAATATCCTTATGGACTGCCTCGACTTTCCTGAAATCCTCCTCTGTCACAAATGTCTGGACAGCTTCCGGCATACCTCCGACAATAAGATACTGTCTGAAATATCCCATTATCCTGTCATGGATAAACTGTGGGACCGGGACCTGTTGCCGATAAGAATCACGCAAAACGTCAATAATATCCTGTCCGATACCGCAGGCCCATAGGAATTCTTCGAAATCAAGCGGAAATACATTCATTCTTGTCTCGAATCCTACAGGATAGGACGAAACGACACCTTTTTCTTCCTCATCCCCTTTGTAGTTAATTCCGAGAAGAGAACCGGATTCGATAAAACTGTACTCCGCATCTTCAACCAGAAACTTGATAGCCGTCCTGGCATTGGGACACTCCTGAATTTCATCAAAAAATACGAGTGTACTTCCCTGGACGAACGGGCCGAAACCCATAACCGAAAGATTCCGGACTATTGTCCTCGTATCAAGATTCCCGTCGAATGCCTGTCTTGCAACCGGATTCTTTATGAAGTTGACTTCAACGAAATATTTGAAATGCCTACGGGCAAACTCTCTTACAGATGTGGTTTTTCCCACCTGTCTTGCGCCATCAAGAAAGACTGCTTTTTTTGAACCTGAGGCAAGCCATTGCTCAAGCTGACGGAAAATTTTTCTATTAAGCATAATATCAGTTTATTACCGGCAAATATACAACTTTTCGCAAGTAAAATACAAGATAAAATGCAACTTTTCGCAAGGTTTTTCAACCATTTTCTGCAACTTTTCGCCGGTTGGCTATATGCAGTTGCACCTGCGTTGCGCACGAAGGAGGCCACAGATTGTACCAGCACGGGAAAGTCAGTCCAGCAGTCGGAGAAGTCTGTCAGTCCAGCCGGCAAGAGGCGACGGTATCCCTTCTGATTTCCATAAAACACATAATTAAGTATGGATTTGTGCTGGATTCTACATTTTTCCATACTTATTTATGCAAATATATTCAATGGAACCGAAATCTGCAAGTCATTTTCAATTGACGGGCGACTATACCTGACGATGGCAGGGCGTGTGCACACAGACGTCAGGAGAGAAGATTCCTGATGTCTTTGAGGGCAAGATGTATATGCCGCTCGACCGTGCGGACGGAGATGTCAAGCGCTTCGGATATTTCCCTGGATGACATTCCCCGGTAACGGGACATCATGAATACCCTCTGACGCTGGGGAGGCATCGCACTGATAATCCTGTCAAGCCTGCCGGAAGTCTCCAGAACCGCCATACTTTCCTCAATGTCAGCGGAATGATCCTCGCTTTCAGGGGGGGCGGAACACCGGACTACAGCCGAGTTGTATTTCAGGCTTAGCCAGTCATAGATTTCATTGCGGACACTGACAAGGAGATAGTTGGACACGGAACGGTCCTCGTCCAGCCTCTCCCTGCCGATCCACAATTTGAGAAAAACATTCTGAAGTATGTCCTCGGCAGCATCCCTGTCATGAATGAGGGCGCAGGCAAAAGCATAGAACCGGTCATAGTACCTGTCGAAGAGTTCCTCGAAACTCTTTGCGTCCCCTTTCCTGATATTGCGTATGAGCTGTCTGTCTGAAGACTCCATCGGAATGCGATTTAAACGGTTTTCAATGCCCTGGCGTCAGAACACCTCTATCAGCCTTATGGTATAAGTCGTCGCTGAGGAAACATAAATTCTGGTACAGTCATCTGTAACATACACATCGGACGGACGAAAACCGCTTGCTATGGTCTCTATCCTGCCTTTCGCATAGTCGCCCGAAGCATCAGGAGAGAACTTACGCACCTGTTCATTCACCACATCGCAGAACCATATCGAACCATCCGCTGCCGCAAATACGCCATTGATCTGGCCTACGCTTGCAGTGGAAGTATCCCCTGACACCCCGTTCGGATTGTCCGATTTGGCATATTGTCCGTTACCGGCAATAGTGACGAGTTCACCGTCCTCGACCATGTACATGTATCCGGCAGTCGTGGAACCTATTATCATACGTCCCTTCGCGTCAAGGGCCAGACAGGTCGGATAAGTGACGTCATAGGTCTTCGTGACAGCCCCGTCTTTCACTACATAAACGATATTGTTGTTGCGGCTGGCAATCCACATCGCACCGTCATTGTCGAATTCGACATCCATGGGATTGTCAAGAGCACCGCCGGTAAATGTCACTGCACTCAGTTCCCCCTCCGGAGTCACCTTAAACACCGATGCCTTGTCCTTGGCGGTAAAATAAAAATCTCCGGCAGCATCGAAGGCACAATGCCAAGGGAGCTCCGTTTCCACAACCGTAGTAACATTGTAGTTCTGATCCATCTTCCTTATGGAATATGTCGCACCTCTTTGGGCAATCCAAAGATTGCCGCCACTGTCCATAGTCAACCCTTCAGGATAATTGAATTGAGCCTGAGTCCCGGTTCCATCCACTGTTCCTGCACTACTTCCTGCAATAATCGAAACATAATAACTGTGCTCCGGCTTCTCCCTGTACTCGAACTGGAGTCCGGATACCGTGCCTTTCGGAGTCTGTACCGTAATTTCATACACTCCCGGTGCCTGGGCAGGAAGCACGACAGTGAGATCCCACGCGTTGTATTCGAGAACCTGGGCCTCGAGTTCTCCTATGAAAACCTTGTTCTCCCCGAACACTTCGCTGAAATTCCGTCCGAGAATCTTGACTATGCCTCCTGAATAACCGGTGGACGGAGAAACGCTGACAAGCTGCAACTCTGTCACAGATGCCACATATCTGTCATTCCTGCAGGAGACAATGAGTGTCCCTACAAGAATGGCAGCAATTATAAGTGATACCGTAGATTTCATTATCTGTAATATATTTTTCTCAACGTAGAATTATCATTCCCGTCAAGCATATAGATAGTCTTGCCATCCGGACCAAGGCACATTCCATTAGGATACTTGAACCTTGCATTTGTACCGAGACCATCCTTAGGAGATGTTTCGTATGCCTTTCCTGCAATGGTCGTAATCGTACCGGTCGTATAGTCCCCTCCAGGGCCGGGTCTGAATTCCCTGACAACGCCTTGTATATCGCTGAAATAAATCGTGCCGTCTTCCGTACACACTGCACCTTCCGTTAGGTTCATAGTCGCCGTAAGAGGGTTTCCCGGCGTACCGTCGGTATATGTGGAAGCATTCGTATACTTTGTTCCCGTCCCCGCTATGACGGTATTTTCACCTGTCGACAGATCGATCATCCTGATATTCGCGGAAGCACTGCTGAAAAGGAAAAGCCTGGTTTCATCATGACTCAAAAGCAGGGTCTCATACGTATTCATTGACGAAAGATCATATGTTTCGAGTACTGTACCGTCCTTTATCCTGACGACTTTCCCGTTACCGGCAGCAGAATTGCCTCTCAGCAACAGGTAAATGTTGTCCTCGTTGTCTATCTGCACATCCATAGGGTTCATTCCGGTAATAGTCAGGTCTGACACGGCATATTCCGACAACGTGCCGTCGGAAGCATAGGCAAGCAGCTTGCCCGTAGCCTTGGCCGTAAAATAAAGGGTACCCTTAGAATCGATGTCGGCACCCCAAGGATGGGCACCATTAAGAAGGGCATTGCCGGAATTATTGACAAGTTTGGTGAATGTATAGTCACCTGTCATTTGATATATACCGTGATCTTTATTACGCAGAGTCAGCATATAGTTTCCATCCTGCTTGAGGACAATGTCCTGAGCAAACCACAAACGTGCCGCAGTACCGGTTCCCTCGACATTTCCCGTCACGCCGGAAGGCACACCGAGAACGGTCTCAACCCTCCAGCAGCCGGAATAGGAGAATTCCCCTCCCGTTACGGTCCTTTCACCTACCGTAATGACGAACGGATATGTACCTTCAGGATTGTCAGGGACAATGACAACCAGTTCATTCATGGAAGAGGACTTGACTGCCGCAGCCACACCGTTGATGGTCACGTTGTTCTCTGCCGGTACGTCACTGAAACCCTCGCCGCGGATGGTCACCTCGACCCCTTCGGCTCCGGAAGCCGGAGACACGGACTCTATCATAAGTTCCACATATGTAAAGTATGTAGAGGACGTCTTGCCGTCCACCGCCACAGTCACCTCTACCCGGCCACGCTCATGCTCAGGGGCGATGACCCGCAGACTGTTGCGGGTAGCCTTGACAACTTCCGCCTCTACCCCGCCGAAAGTCACCCTGTTGTTGTCCGGATTCAAATCGAAATTCTCTCCAGTAATGACAATCTCATCACCGGCATATCCGCTCTGCGGATTGATGCCTGCGACATTCACCACGAACTCCGGGAGTTCGGCATATGTGAAATCCAGAACTGTCGGGGCCTTTTGCCCGTTGACTGTCACCGCAACCTTCACATCACCGAGTTCATGCTGTGGCATGGTCAGGGTAAGTCTGTTCCTTGCGGCAGTCTCGACAGGGACTTCCGTTCCGTCTACGGTAACTATGTTCTCTTCGGGAATTTCGGAGAAATACTCACCGGATATGATGGCAGTACACCCGACATATCCTGTCCCGGGCACTATCGAAATCAGCCTCGGCGCAGGTGTCTCCACCTCGACATTGCCCGTATCTTCGCATGATACGGCTCCCGCAAGGAGCGCCATGACGAAACTTGTCTTTAACGTCAGTGCGACGAATTTATCAATCAGCTTCATAATGTTAATCAATGTTAATGTGTTTATTCATATTCAATACGATATATTTATCGGTCTGCTGTAGCGGCAGACTCCGTCACGGTTCCTCGACTATTACGGCCCAACCATTGATCACAGGTCTTTCGGCACCGTCCGAAGGTCGGTTTCTTATCTGCCATACATCGGCTATAGGGTGACGTATAAGCATCTGCGCGGAACCGCCACCGTCAAGGTTGGCAGCCCTCTCACAACCGAGAGTCTGAAAAATTGCCCCAATCTCCTTATATGTCATTCCTGCTGCTCCGAAAGTCCTTCGTCCATCACATGTCAGAAGATATACCACACCGTCATCGGTATATCCTATGGATGTACGGGGATCGCGTTGGTTTTCAGGATAAGTTCCTCCCATGTTTACCCCATCGGCCAACATCATAACCCCTGCTCCAGTACATTCGATCAGCCTGTCCTTGTATTCTTCATAACGAGCCCGTTCGGCTATAAACATAGATCCGTCATCAAGTATACCGATAAAACTCAAAGCCTGTTGATTTACAGCCTCATCAAAATCCCATTCATCGTAAATGACCACACCTCCGCGATGTACCGGACCGCGCGGATTGATAGGGGCGCTCATCTGCCAGAAATCCCCGTTTACCATGGCTGCCACCCTCTCTCCTGGAGCATCCATCCATTTTGCCATATCTGTAAGGGTTTGCCTGTTCCAGCCACCGGAAATATTGTTGCTGTTGTAAGGCATGGACACGGCCATTCTCACTCCGGGGACATTGGTATCCACCTTTATTATATACACCTGGTTGACATATCCGTCATTGGTCTGGATATGCAAATCAGTCTCTTCCACTCCGACAGTCACGAGGAAAGTCGTGTCCCTGAACATTCTCGCCACTTCAGGACATTCTTCGAGCAGGAGCTTTCCTACCGGTGTCGTCGGGACATAATGGACATCCTCAACGGATTTCTCGCAGGCTACAAGCCCCGTAGTCAGAAGAGTTCCTGCAAGCAATATGTTAAACAATCTTTTCATCATTCAATGTTTTATTTCCACAAATCATTCTGTTTCAAATTAGGATTCAGGTCGATCTGAGTCTGCGGGATAGGGAATATGTTGTATTTTTCCTCCATTCCGAGAGTCTCCTGCAGTTTCCTTGTACGTACAAGGTCGAACCACCGGAACCCTTCCCCGAGAAATTCCAGTCTCCTTTCCGCCAGTATTGCATCAAGGAATTCATCCTCTGACTTGGGAGATACGTTAGGCAGTCCCCTTTTGTTACGGAGCTGGTTAAGACGTTCGAGTCCGCCTCCCGACAGCCCCTTGCCCTCGGCGGAAATAAGATACATCTCGGCAAGACGGCTGACTATGATAGGATTGGTGGAAGTGAGGTTGTTGTATTTGTTGAGAACAGTCTCATCTCCATCCTCCATAATGGAAATACTACGCCTTTTATCAATAGTAGCAAAAAGATTAATTACATCTTGGGTAGGTACATACGTGGTGGCCGGCTGATAGAATTGAGCTGCGAAACATATCCCGTTCTCCTCGGCATCATTGATATATGTAAAAATCTCCTCGCTGTTGGCTTCTCCCCTAAATATCTGATCGAAGTCGGCAAGATCGAAGGCCGGATCAGCAATGACCTCCTCGGCAAGCACGGCAGCCTCTTCCTTCTTTCCCTGTCCGAGCTTTGCCCGGGCCATCAGGGCCTTGGCAGCCTGCACGGACACATAATTCTTGGATGAAAATTGAGGACACATCGCTATCGCATCCTCGAGATTTTCCTCCACGAATGCCCAGCAGTCCGCTGCCGGCGAATTGGCGACAGGGTCATTGGTGGCCTGCCGTAAAATCTGGACATTACCGTATTTGGAAGTAAGATTGTAATAGATAAGTCCCCTGAAATAATAGGCCACTCCGAGCATTTCCCGCACCCTGTCGGTCTGTTCTACCGTCGAGGCAGCATAGATGAATTCATTGACCTGATAGAGCCAGGCATAGTAACCTATCCATGCATTACTGCTCCATCCAGAAGTAGGCAGCATACAATCCTGTATCCACTGTTGCACGGACGCAACAGATGAAGCACCGCCTCTGGTAAAGTCTCCTCCACCCATATCATTCTGGAAATATCCATTAAATGTCGGCTTATATTGTGCATAATTATACAGCCCGATAAAAAGAAGTTCAAGGTCATCAGAAGACAGATGGTCACGCGACACCGCATTATGCGGATACTGGTCCAATACATCGCATGAAGTTCCTCCAGCCAGAAGAGCGGCCGACATCAAGACAATATATAATATCCTTTTCATATCCGTTAGAATTTAATGTTGAGACCGAGGGTAAATGTCCTTGGCTGTCCGGGATTGAGCCAGTCGTATCCGTATGTGACGGCATTGTTGCTGACAGAGACTTCCGGGTCGAGATAAGGCCATTTCGTCACCACGAACAGGTTGTCCGCCTGAAGATATACCCTAAGGGCGTTTATCTTCGCCTTGTTCAGAAGTTTCACAGGGAAATTGTAACTCAAGGTCAATGTCCTCAGCCTGAGATAGGAGGCATCATGCAGCATCCGGGTATTTACAAACTTGGTACTGTTCCATCCATGTCCGTACATAAATCTCGGCCATGTGTTCGTAGTCCATGGACCGGTCCATCTGTTCTCACATGCTGTCTTGAGCTGAGGCCATGTCCCCTGTCCCATACGGAGTCCTCCTGACCAATATTCAAATATCTTCTGTCCATATGAATATGTAAAGAATACCGACAGCTCAAGTCCCTTCCAGGAGAAGGTATTGTTGAACCCGCCGGAGAACTTGGGATTTGCCGAGCCTACAAACTGGCGGTCATTCGCATCTATCTTTCCGTCATGATTATAGTCGTCGTAAATCACATCCCCTGCACGGACTCCCTCGTTCTCATAGAGATATTCAGGGACTTCATCGTCCGACTGGTAGATGCCGAGCATCTTTATCATATAGAAACTGCCGACTTCCTCTCCGACCTTGAGTGCATGAAAACTGCCCACCGGGATAATTTCCTCGTCATCCAGAAGTTTTGTCAGCCTGTTCCGGACAAAGGATATGTTGAAATCGGCGTGCCATCTGAATTCGTTCTTACCGGCGTTGGCTGCGAGGGAGAATTCTATACCCTTGTTGTTCATCGCACCTATATTGCTTACCTGAGTAGTATATCCCGTAGTAATCATCGTAGGCTTACCATACAAAAGGTTGTCAGTATCTTTGTTGAACAGGTCTACGGTAGCCGACAGGGCACCTTTCCAGAAACTCACGTCGACCCCGACATCCGTCTGGGTCGCGGTCTCCCATTTCAGGTCGCGGTTGCCGGCGGTGGTAAGACCGAGCCCGTTCTGCCCGCCGTAATTGACGCCTCCCGAAGCAAGAGCCTGATAGTCATAGGCTCCTATACCTCCTTGATTGCCGGTGACTCCCACACTTGCACGAAGCTTGAGGGTTATGTCCTTGTTTTTCCACCAGTTCTCCTCATCCATGTTCCACCCGAGACTGGCTGACGGGAAAAATCCCCATCTGTGCTCCGGAGCGAACTTGGAAGAACCGTCGGTACGCATCATAAGGGTCGCTACATAGCGGTTAAGATAATTGAGGTTTACACGCCCGAAGAATGACTGGAGGGCATATGCGCTTTTAGATGAAGACACATCCGTGAAAGAAGCCGCTACTGCATTCACATCGAACGACGATGACGGGAATCCGAGTCCGGTCTGCGTTGCAGAAGAAGATTCGTATATCTGGACCGAATGCCCGAGCATGGCCCCGAGGTTGAGTCCGAACCCGAACGACTTGTCATAGTTCAAAGTATTGTCCCACAACAGAGAACCCCTGTTTGCCCTACTGTCAATCAGTTTTCCTCCCATTGGATTGTCTTCGGAAGGGTATGCAGACTGATGTTTCGAGGACATGTAGACATGTTCCTCTATGCTCTGGAAATCCTCCCCGAGATTGGTCTTGAAATTCAGGCCTGGGATAATATGGAATTCAAGGTAAGCCGAACTTATGGCCCTGTAGGTCTTGATCCAGATATCCGACTCCATGACGGACTGGAGAGGGTTGTTGTTCACAAGTACGTTCTTGGAAGTCGCCCACTCCCCGCTCGGCAGAAAAGGCTCGTCCCACGGATACTGTTCCACGGCCGCTTTGATAACACCCAAACCGGAATAACCGGATCCGACACGGTCATTCTTGTTGTAGGCAAGCATGGTATTGACCCCGTATGACAGCCATTTTTTCACCTTCCCGGAGATATTTGCCTTGAAACTGTACTGGTTCATGTCATTGCCCACCGCCGTACCTTCCTGATGCTTGTATGTACCGGACACATAATAGTTTATATTATCCGTACCGCCAGAAATGGACATGGAGAGATTATGCGACCAGGCAGTCCTCAACACGGTTCCGAGCCAGTCATATGCAGGCTTGCCTGGCATGGGGTTTATGAATCTCTCCATATTTTCGCCATACTGTCTGTTATAATTGTCGATACCTTCATTGAAAGCTTCAATAAGGAGATCTCCTGAAGCGAGTTCCAGTTTATCTGTCCTCGGCTGGTTTCCCATGCTTACGCTTGCATCTACGGAAACCGTAGGAGCGCCCTTGCGGCCGGACTTCGTCGTGATGATAATGACGCCGTTGGTAGCACGGGAACCGTAGATGGCGGCTGATGCGGCATCCTTCAGCACTTCCACCGACTCTATGTCGGAAGGGTTGATACTTGCAAGACCGCTCATCGATTCAGAACTGACTGTCCAAGCCCCGGTATCGCCCGAAGTCGTAGTAAGCGGTATGCCGTCGATGACATAGAGAGGCTCGTTTCCTGCATTGAGAGAACCTATACCCCTGATACTTACACGGCCTACCGACCCCGGTATTCCGGAAGCGGTGGAAATGTTCACACCTGCCACCCTTCCCTGAAGAAGCTGGTCGACGGAAAGCACTTCCCTCCGTTCCGCAGGCTTCGGGGTAAACGATCCGATGGCTGAAGTGATGTCGCGCCTTGTCATGGAACCGTATCCCACCACGACCACATCGTCCAATGAGAGAGACTGGGCCGTCATCCTTACATCCAGTTCATCCGACTTGCCGACTGCGATCTCTTCATCCGCGAAACCGAAGAAAGAGAAAAGCAGGACCGGAGCCTCAGTGGTAAGTTCAATGGAATAGTTTCCGTTTTCATCCGCCACGGTACCGTTCGTCGTCCCTTTCTCGATGACAGAAGCTCCGGCAAGAGGCTCGGAATCCTCATCAAGGATCTTCCCGTGAACGACCCTGGTCTGCACAGCCGGCTTCGGAGCGGCTTTTCTTGCCCTTACGGAAACAGACTTGCCGTTAACGGCGTATTCGACGTCCTGACCGGTGAAAATCCGGTCAAGCACTTCATTCAGGGAGGCATTCGTGACCTTGACTGTGACAATGCGGTCTATGTCCACCTCATCCGACCGGACACTGATGGAATAACCGTACTCCCGTTGGAGATACTCCATTGCCCTGCGGACACTGACCTTGTCCAGAGACATGTCTATCTGCTGGGCGAAAGCCGTCAGCGACACCATGGTCATGGCCACAGGCAGGACAATCCGCCTGAGAGTTGTTAATAACGCATGTTTTGACATAAATATAACTGGTTAGTGATTATGTATGTATATTACAGAGTCCTTTTCCCTGACCTCGATCCCGGAATCGGCGCACAGAGTCCTGAGAATGCCAACTGCAGATTCATCATTGACAAATGACGCGAAATGGCGCGTACTCCCGAGGGCCTTGTCCTGTATGACTATCTTCACGCCGAACTCCCGCTCGAGTTCCATGGCTATGTCCGCTAAAGTCATATCATTGAAATATAGAGCCCTCCTGTCTTTCCAGCTGACATATTCATCCGCGTTGCAGACATATCTGCTCACATTGCCGTCCTTCAGATTCACAGATACGGTCTCTCCGGGTACCACATCCAACCCTTCCTTTCCCCTCGGAGTGACATATTCCATGGATACGGAACCTTCGACAAGGGTCAGTTCCACATTCCGTCTGTCAGGATATGTCCTGAAATTGAATTTCGTGCCTGTAACGACGACATTCACGCTGTCACCGGACACTATGAAAGGATGGCGTCTGTCCCCGGCTATTTCGGCATATACCTCACCCGAGACAAACACCTGCCTGTGTCCTCCGGCAAAGAAATCGGGATATATCACCCTGGAATCGTTGTGAAGCCATATGCGGGAACCGTCCGGCAGGACAATCTCCTTCACTTCACCGTAAGCAGCCTCCGTTTCAGTCCATGATACTACCCTGGACATCTCCCTCCGCGAATTCACCATGACTGCCGACATCACGGACAGAGCCAGAAACATCACCGCCATCGCAGCATACATCACAGCATTTCTCCGCTTCCTGCGGGAAGCATATGACCTCTGACGCCTGTCGGCATGGACCAGTGCAAAGAGCCTTTTCTTCACCCTGTCCTTTCTGGCGTCATCCTTTACCGGACGGACACGGTCCAATATCTCGGTAAAATCCTCGTCCGCAGAAGAAGATTTCAGATTGAGCATAAGCCACATGAGCACATTATGCCTCTCTTCGGGGGAAGCCTTCCCCTGAAGGTATTTTTCCATCAGTTCCGAATCGATGAATTTCATGGGATTAATCCGTTTTTCCTGCAATGCACCGGACAACCTTCAGTACCGGCAACAGTAATAGTACGGGTGAAAGACGGATTCCACTCAACCGCGACACAATATTTAACGTATTTTTAACAATCTGACCTCCGCTGTCAGAACAGGGTAGGATGATTCTCGTCGAGTTCCTTCAGAAGTCTGGACATGATGGCCGCACGGTAAAGGGAAGCCTTGGTGTGGACATTGAACCTCCTGCAGTATTCCGTGATTACAGACATTTCACTGTCATTCAGATAGATGACCTGACGATGTCTCCTGCGGAGGGAGTCCTTCTGCTTTTTCAGATATTCCGGATCGACGGATATTTTGTTCTTTTTCCTTCCCATTCCAGCCTGAAACGAAAAATTTCCGGTAAAGTTAGAAAAAATATACAGTTTCCTTGCTATTTATTGAGAAATATAGTTACCTTTGCCGCATGAATGTGTTGTCCTCAGAGGACACGCATATCAGACAATAATATATTATGGTATATTCCGGCGACATATCAGCTGTTTTCCCTACGGGTCACGTCCGACGTCCTGTCGAGGTCGCCTGCACATTAGTCCGACTTTAGGAGGGTAACTCTTTAAGGATCCCCTCCATACTCCCTCCACAGACATTGCGAGGATTATTCCGATTGCAATTGACAATCCAGGTTTGTCTTGCCGTTAGGGGCTTTATGTGTTGTATTCCAATGATAACTATAAATCAACAATATAAATGAAAATCGACGTAATGGTGGCTGACAAGAGCCACTACCGTTTTGCCCAGGAAATCTGCGACGAAGTGTACGTATCGGCGCAGGAGAGAGGTACCGGCATTGCCAAGAGGACTCCCGAATACATCATCGGGAAAATGCAGGCCGGAAAGGCCGTTATCGCCGTCTCGGAAGACGGAAGATTCGCAGGATTCTCATATATCGAATCCTGGGGAGGAAAGGAATATGTCGCCAATTCAGGACTTATCGTAGCCCACGCATTCAGGGGCCTCGGACTTGCCAAACGGATAAAGGAAAGGATATTCCAGCTTTCAAGGGAGCTGTTCCCGGACGCCAAGATATTCAGCATCACCACGGGGGCGGCCGTAATGAAGATGAACTACGAACTCGGATTCAGGCCGGTGCCGTTTTCCGAACTCACAGATGATCCGGAGTTCTGGAAAGGATGCCAGGGATGCCGGAATTTTACGATCCTCGAAAAGAACAATTACAGGATGTGTCTCTGCACCGGCCTGCTTTACGACCCTCACGAACACATCCAGATCCAGCCGATAAACATCAAGAACGCTCAATAACACTTCAATACTATGAACAATAAGGTTGTACTCGCCTTCAGCGGCGGACTTGACACATCTTTCTGTGTCCCGTATCTCAAGAACGAAAAAGGACTTGAAGTCCATACCATAATGGTCAATACCGGAGGCTTCTCGGAGACCGAGGCAAAAGCCATCGGGGAAAGGGCCCTGACTCTCGGCGCCGCTTCGCACGTGACAGTGGATGCATCGCACACGTATTATAAAAAGGGACTGAAATACCTTATTTTCGGCAACGTGCTGAAAAACGCCACCTATCCACTGTCTGTAAGTTCCGAAAGAGTGTTCCAGGCGCTTGAAGTCTACAAGCATGTCAAGAAGCTCGGAGCATCATACGTGGCGCACGGAAGTACGGGAGCCGGCAATGACCAGGTGCGGTTCGACATCGTGTTCGAGATTCTCGCCCCCGAAGTGAAGATAATCGCCCCTATCAGGGAACTGTCCATCGCCCGTCAGGACGAGATAAAATACCTCAACGACCACGGATTCAACTTCTCGTGGGAAAAGGCAAAATACTCGATCAACCAGGGACTCTGGGGGACAAGCGTAGGAGGTGTCGAGACTCTGTCATCGGAAGGATACCTTCCTGAAGAAGCCTATCCGATACAGGTGACAAAGCACGGTCACGAGCATGTCAGGATAGGATTCAAGGCAGGGGAACCGGTCTCTCTCAACGGAACCGGAATGGATCCCGTGGACCTGATACGGACGCTCCATGACATGGCCGCCCCATACGGGATCGGACGCGACACGCACGTGGGCGATACCATCATCGGCATCAAGGGCCGTGTAGCCTTCGAGGCGGCAGCTCCGCTTATACTGATCAAGGCTCATCATCTGCTTGAAAAACATGTCCTTACCAAAGGCCAGCTCTACTGGAAAGACCAGATTGCATACTGGTACGGGCAGCAGATGCACGAGGCCATGTACCTCGACCCTGTCATGAGGGACATGGAGGCCATGATGGACAATATGGAGCAGTTCGTCACGGGAGAAGTCGAGGTAGAACTCATGCCGTACCATTTCTCCGTGCTCGGATGCAGCACCGCCCATGACCTGATGAACTCGAAGTTCGGCTCATACGGCGAGATCAACCGCTCATATACCGGTCAGGATGTGGTAGGGTTCACCAAGGTACTCGCCAATCCTCTCAAGATCTACTACAGCGTGAACGGTGAAGATGCGGCCGACATAATCGGCTGACAGGATATTCCGCCTGACATACCGGAACAATCACACATTATGACACAGTTATCATGATAAGAGCGGCAATAGCGGGAGGCACGGGCTATACGGGAGGAGAACTGTTCAGGATCCTGCTCGGACATCCCGATGTGCAGATAGTGGCGGCGACCACGACATCTTCGGATGGAGTGCCCGTGACATCTGTCCACAGGGATCTTGTCGGGGAGACGGACCTGTGCTTCGGAACGGGGCTGAACAATCCTGATGTGATCTTTCTCTGTCTGGGACACGGCATTTCGAGACAGTTCATCGACACCCACGATATCGGCCCCGACTGCATGATAATCGACCTCGGCAACGACTTCCGGCTGGATGGGGACCATGCAGGCAGGCATTTCGTCTACGGGCTGTGCGAAAGCGCCCGGGACGAGATTGTCAAGGCACACGACATCGCCAATCCGGGATGTTTTGCAACGGCCATCCAGCTGGCCCTGCTTCCTCTCGCATCCGAAGGTCTGATACTGGATGAAGTGCATGTGAGCGCAATCACAGGCTCCACCGGAGCGGGGAAGAAACCTGGAGAGACCACGCATTTCAGCTACCGCGACAACAACATATCCATCTACAAGCTGTTCACCCACCAGCACCTCGGGGAGATACGCAAGAACATCGGAGCCATTGCAGGCAAGGAACCCGTGGTGAATTTCGTGCCGTTCCGCGGAGACTTCACCAGAGGCATCTTCGCAAGCGTGTACACAAGGGCGGACGGAAGAATGACAGTCGCTGACTACAGGAAACTGTTCGAGGATTACTATGCGGCATCACCGTTCGTATTCCACTCGGATGAAGGCATTTCGCTCAAGGAAGTCGTGAATACGAACAAGGCGCTTCTGCATCTCGAACTTCACGATGGGTATGTCCATATAAGTTCGATAATCGACAACCTCGTCAAAGGAGCCGCAGGACAGGCGGTACAGAACATGAACCTGATGTTCGGTCTTCCCGAAACCACCGGACTGAGGCTCAAGCCATCCGCTTTCTAATCATTGCCATGTCCGCCTGCCCCTCTGTCATCCTGCCCTTCCTCCTGTCATCCTGAGCGAAGCGAAGGATCTGTAATATAACAAAAAACGGTCAACAAGAATACTGAAATGGATCTTTTCAAAGTGTACAAGTTGTGGGATATCGAGCCTGTAAGGGGACTCGGCACCACATTATGGGACAAGGACGGCAACGAATACACCGACCTTTATGGAGGACATGCCGTAATATCGATCGGGCATTCGCATCCGCATTATGTCAGGATGCTTTCGGAGCAGCTTGCCCGACTCGGATTCTATTCCAATGCAGTCCAGAACTCGCTGCAGAAAGATCTTGCAAGACGGCTCGGGAGAATCTGCGGATACGATGACTATTCCCTGTTCCTGTGCAACTCCGGGGCGGAGGCGAACGAAAATGCAATGAAAGCCGCTTCTTTCCACACCGGCAGGGCGAAAATGCTGGCTTTCGGCAAGGCCTTCCACGGAAGGACATCCGGTGCGGTGGCAGTGACGGACAATCCGAAGATCCGTTCTCCGTTCAACACATGTGAAAATGTCACGTACGTTCCTCTCAATGACATTGAAGCCGTCGGGAAAGAACTCTCCACCGGGCTTTATGCCGGAGTCATCATAGAAGGCATACAGGGGGTTGCCGGCATCTATGAGCCGACAGACGGATTCATGCGCGAACTCAGGCACCTGTGTACAAGATACGGGACACTGCTGATACTCGATGAAATACAGTCAGGATACGGAAGGACAGGCAAGTTCTTCGCCCACCAGCACTCCGGCATCAGGGCGGACATCGTCACCACAGCCAAAGGAATGGCCAACGGATTCCCTATAGGAGGAGTAATCATTTCGCCGGACATCCATCCGGAATACGGGATGCTCGGCACGACATTCGGAGGCAACCACCTTGCCTGCACTGCCGCCCTCGCCGTACTCGACGTCATGGAGAACGAGCATCTTGTGGAAAATGCCGCAAAAGTGGGAGAATATTTCTTCTCTGCATTCCATCCCGATGGGAAACCTGATCCCGCCATTGCAGAATACAGGGGGAAAGGGCTCATGATAGGTCTGGAAATACGTCCGGAATATTCAGGACTGCGCGACAGGCTGCTTTTCGAGGAGCACTTCTTCACGGGAGCCGCAGGCGCATCGGTCATAAGGCTGCTCCCATCGCTGACCATCTCCGCCGATACCGCAGCCCGGTTCATGGACAGCTGGCACAGGCTGACCCGCAAGTAACCTCCATTGTCATCCTGAGCGCAGCGAAGGATCCGATTAACGACAAAACATTGGAAACATGAAAACATTCACCTCAGTCAGACAGCTCGGCGACCTCAATGAAGCCTTCGCCAAAGCAAAATACGTAAAGGAAAATCCTTTTGCCGACCAGGCTCTCGGCCGCAACAGGACACTCCTGATGATCTTCTTCAATTCCAGTCTCAGGACAAGGCTCAGCACCCAGAAAGCCGGACTCAATCTCGGAATGAACGTGATAGTCCTGGATGTGAACCAGGGCGCATGGAAACTCGAGACGGAAAGGGGCGTGATAATGGATGGGGACAAGCCAGAACACCTTCTGGAGGCAATTCCGGTGATGGGCTGCTACTGCGACATCATAGGAGTGCGGTCATTCGCCCGGTTCGAGAGCAAGGAAGATGACTACAATGAAGTAATACTCAATCAGTTCATAAAATATTCCGGCAAACCCGTATTCAGTATGGAGGCTGCCACGAGACACCCGCTCCAGACCTTTGCCGACATGATCACAATCGAGGAATACAAGAAAACGGAGAAGCCGAAAATAGTAATGACATGGGCTCCGCATCCGAAGGCGCTTCCGCAGGCCGTGCCGAACTCGTTTGCCGAAGGCATCAACCTTACCGGATACGAATTCGTTATCACTCATCCAGAAGGATATGAACTCGATCCGCAGTTCGTCGGCAATGCGAAGGTCGAATATGACCAGAGGAAGGCATTCGAGGGCGCGGATTTCATCTATGCCAAGAACTGGGCGGCCTATACGGGAGACAATTACGGCAAAGTGCTCAGCATGGACCGCAGCTGGACCGTGGACAGCGGAAAAATGGCCCTTACAAACAACGCATATTTCATGCACTGTCTGCCTGTGAGAAGGAACATGATTGTCTCGGACGACGTGATCGAGAGCCCCCGGTCGATAGTGATTCCGGAGGCGGCAAACCGCGTCGTCTCCGCCCAGACCGTTCTTAAAGAAATGCTCCTGTCCCTGTAGACGGGCTCAGGGGGCCGGTAAAGCGTGAAGCAATTAACGGAATTCAGGAAATGAACAATATACAGGTAATAAAGATCGGCGGGAACGTGGTGGACAATCCCCTGCTTCTCGAGCAGTTCATCCGCGATTTCTCCGGTCTTGATGGTCCGAAGGTACTTGTCCACGGAGGAGGAGTGATGGCGAGCCAGATGCAGAAACGACTCGGACAGCAGCCCGTGATGATAGATGGGCGCAGGGTGACGGATACGGACACGCTCAAGGTCGTGACAATGGTCTATGCCGGATGGTGCAGCAAAAGCATTGTGGCCCTCCTGCAGAAACACGGCTGCAATGCGGTTGGACTTTCCGGAGCGGATGCGGACCTCATCCGGGCGACCAGAAGGCCGCCGGTAAGAAAGGCTGGGCAGGCAGATGGAGAGACCGTGACCATCGACTACGGCTATGTCGGGGATGTGGATCCGCACATGATAAATGCCGGCTTTCTGTACCGTCTGACAGATGCGGGAATCACCCCGGTCATCTGCGCCATCACGCACGATGGGAACGGCAGTCTGCTGAACACAAATGCAGACACGATAGCATCGTCAGTAGCTGTTTCGCTGGCATCATACATAAAGGAAGGCATTCGGGCCGAAAGTCTTTCTTCCGGAAAGCCGGCGGAGCTTCCGGAAGTGTCGCTGATATACTGCTTCGAGAAGGATGGGGTACTGTACGACAAGGATGATGACAACAGTGTAATACCTGGAATCACGCCGGAATACTACAGCCGGCTGAAACGGGAAGGCCGTGTTGCGGCAGGAATGATCCCGAAGCTCGACAATGCATTCAACGCCCTGGAGAACGGAGTGAAGGAAGTGGTCATCAAGCACGCCGGGAATCTCGGCAACGGCATCGGCACCGTCCTGTCTCTCTGACCCTCCGGACATTGCTCCCGCCCCCGCCGGAACAAACGTCCCTGTCATCCCGGGCGCAGCACAAGAACATTTGTCCATGTCATCCTGGCGCAGCATAAGAACATTTGTCCCTGTCATCCTGAGCACAGCGAAGGATCTGCAGCCAAAGACGAAAAGGAATAATTTATGGAAAAAGTCATCGATACGCTCACGGCGGAGTCAGTCGCCCTGTTGAGAGAAATGGTCGCCATTCCATCGCCTTCATTCGGAGAAGAAGACGTCTGCGGACATGTCTCCGGCTTTCTCGAAAGGGCAGGCATACGGCATTCTAAGTTGAAAAACAACATCATCGCCATGCATCCGGACTGTTCCCCCGGCAGGAAGACATTGATGCTGTGCGCCCACATGGATACGGTAAGTCCATCCGAGGATTATTCTTTCGATCCGTACAAACCGGACTATAAAGAACTTGACAACAGACGCGAATGGCTCTGCTCCATCGGGGCAGCATCGTCCTCTGACATCGTAGCCGGACTCGGATCCAACGATGATGGAGCTTCCGCCGTTTCCATGATGGCAGCGTTCCGGCACTTCCACGACAAACGGCTTCCATTCAATCTCATGCTCGTTCTGAGCTCAGAAGAGGAACGTTCGGGAAAAGACGGGATGGAGGCGGTATGGAAAGCATTTGAATACGGCTCGATGGGAATGTCTTCTCCGGACTGGGCGATTGTCGGAGAACCGACGGGGATGAAGGCGGCAATAGCCGAACGGGGGCTGCTGGTCATTGACGGCCTTGCGGAAGGTGCAAGCGGGCACGCGGCGAGGGACGAAGGTGTCAATGCCCTCTATATCGCGCTGGATGACATCCGGAGACTCAGGGATTTCCGTTTCGGCAAGGAATCGCCGTTGATGGGCAAGGTCAGACTTACAGTCACCCAGATCAACGCCGGGACCGTACACAACGTCATCCCGGACAGATGCAGCTTTGTCGTGGACATCAGACCGACGGAACAATATACGAACCCGGAGATACTGGGACTTCTCCAGTCGGAATGCAGGAGTACGCTCAAGGCCCGCAATCTGACAAACCGGTCATCGGCGACCGCAGCCGGCTCCCCTCTAATGGAATGCGCCGCCATGCTCGGGGTGGAGACTTTCGTATCCCCTACCACATCCGACTGGATGAGAATCGGATGCGATGCAATCAAGATGGGCCCCGGGGATTCCGCGCGCTCCCACCGCAAGGATGAGTACGTGACCGTAGCTGAAATCAGGGATGGTATCGAAAAATATATTACCTTTATGGATTGTCTGTCCGATCTGACCGGACAGACGGCCCCTGGAAATCCGCAGACTCCTCACAAGGATTCCCGGAAATGACACGGGGTTCCGTACCGATTGACAAACTATAACAGGATAGAAGAATGGCAACACTTTGGAGCAAAGGCGCTGATGCGACCAGGACAGTAGAGGACTTTACGGTCGGTAACGACAGGATACTTGACCTGCGTCTTGCGAAATATGATGTACAGGGGTCAAAGGCCCACATAAAAATGCTGGAAAGCATCGGTCTGCTGACCGCTGAAGAGCTTGAAGCGCTCACTGCAGGGCTGGACGCGATTGCAGCCGAGATAGAGTCCGGGGATTTTGTCCTGGAAGATGACATCGAGGACATCCATTCCCAGGTGGAGATGAACCTGACCCGCAGACTCGGAGACATGGGGAAAAAGATCCATTCCGGACGCTCCAGGAATGACCAGGTGCTTGTCGACATAAAGCTGTTCCTCAAGGATGAGGTACGGGGGGTCCGCCAGGAAATCCTCGACCTCTTCACTATGCTCCAGAAGCTCAGTGAAAGATACAAGGATGTCCTTCTTCCGGGATATACGCACGGTCAGATAGCAATGCCATCATCTTTCGGACTGTGGTTCGGCGCATACGCGGAGGCTCTGTCGGAAGACATGTACATGCTCCGCGGAGCATACAGGGTCGTGGACCAGAACCCTCTCGGGTCGGCGGCCGGATACGGGAGCTCTTTCCCCCTCGACAGGAAAATGACCACTGGACTGCTGGGGTTCGGAAGCATGGACTACAACTCCATAGCCGCCCAGCTCAGCCGCGGGAGGGCAGAAAGGGCAGTCGCATCCGCGATAGGCGGCATTGCCCTTACCCTCAACAAGTTCGCCTCGGACTGCTGCATGTACATGAGTCCCAACTACGGCTTCATTTCATTCCCGGCAGAACTCACCACAGGCTCCAGCATAATGCCTCACAAGAAAAACCCCGACGTATGGGAGATAATCAGGGGCGACTGCAACAGGATAATGTCAACCGGGAACGAGATCTCCCTGCTGTGCAGCAATATGCCCCACGGATACCACCGCGACTTCCAGCTGCTCAAGGATATACTTTTCCCTGCCCTGGAACTGATGCACAAATGCCTGTACATGAGCGGATATATGCTCGACAACATCCGGGTGAACAGTCATATCCTCGACTCCCCTCTATACGACCATCTGTTCACAGTCGAGGAAGTCAACCGCCGCGTACTGGCCGGCACTCCGTTCCGGGATGCTTACAAGGCCGTCGGCCAGGAAGTCAATGCGGGGACATTCAAGGCCGACAGGACTGTCCATCACACCCATATCGGCAGTATAGGCAACCTTTGCAACGACATGATCGCCGCCAAGATGGCCGATGCCTGCGATTTCTGAACCAGAACGTTGTCTTCCGCATGACGGACCCGGTTCCTGCTGACATGGAATACGTCGCCGCCGCGATGGGCCGGACATAATTTCTGATTTTGAGGACGCAAAAACACAAAAAATCGGGAAAAAAACACTATCTTTGGCGGTTCATTCATTTCCGCCATGGACAGACATGTCCGCGGGAGACAAAATTGACACTGATGAAAGAATTCTGGCAAATACTCAAGCGTTTCTCGGCGCCATACGTGGGATATCTTTTCGGGGCAATCGGGATCAATGTCCTGTCGGCAATATTCAACATATTCTCGTTCACCCTGATCATCCCCATCCTTCAGATACTGTTCAAGATGGACACCACCGTGTACGAATTCATCCCCTGGGGGACGGATGGCATGGCATTCAAGGATGTCCTGATGAACAACATGTACTACTACATCACCCTGGTGATAGACAAATACGGCCCGTCCCTGACTCTCCTTTTCATAGGTCTGTTCTTCGGGGTCATGACTTTCCTGAAGACAGGCTGCTATTTCGGGGCTTCTGCCATCATGGTACCGCTCAGGACAGGCATCGTGAGGGATATAAGGACAAAGGTTTACAACAAGCTGCTCAGCCTTCCCCTCGGATTCTTCTCCCAGGAAAGGAAAGGGGACATCATAGCCAGGATGAGCGGTGATGTGGGTGAGATCGAATATTCCATCACCAGTTCGCTGGACATGCTCATCAAGAACCCTATCCTGATCATATTCTATTTCGCCACACTTCTTTTCACCAGCTGGCAGCTTACGCTGTTCACGATTCTCGTGGTGCCTCTGATGGCATGGGCGATGAGCGCCATCGGAAAGCAGCTGAAAAGGGAATCCCTTGAAGCCCAGGCCAAATGGAGCGACACCATGTCTCAGCTCGAAGAGACTCTCGGCGGACTGAGAATCATCAAGGCATTCATCGCCGAAGACAGGATGAAGAGCAGGTTCCTCAACACGAGCAACGAACTGCGCCGCACGACATCCAAGGTGGCCATCCGCCAGTCCCTCGCACACCCGGTGAGCGAGTTCCTCGGTTCGGTCATGATCATGGTCGTCCTCTGGTTCGGAGGCACCCTCATTCTCCATGACAATGCCACGATCGATGCACCTACGTTCATTTTCTTCATGATTATCCTCTACAGCGTGCTCAATCCTCTCAAGGAACTTGCAAGGGCAGGATACAATATCCCGAAGGGAATGGCTTCCGTGGAAAGGGTGGACAAGATAATGAAGGCGGAGAACAACATAAAGGAAAAGGCAGATGCGAAGGAGATAAGGTCATTCGACGAAAAAATCGAGTTCAGGGATGTGCATTTCTCCTACGGAGACGGGAAGGAAGTCATCCACGGAGTCAACCTGACAGTACCTAAAGGCCAGACCATAGCCATTGTGGGGCAGTCCGGGTCCGGCAAATCCACCCTGGTAGACCTGATACCGCGATACCACGATGTCACAAGCGGAGCGCTTCTCATCGATGGAGTCAATGTCAAGGACCTGAAGATAAAATCCCTCCGCAGCCTCATAGGGAATGTGAACCAGGAAGCCATCCTTTTCAACGACACTATCTTCAACAACATTTCCTTCGGTGTCGAGAACGCCACAATGGAACAGGTCGTGGCCGCGGCGAAAATCGCCAACGCCCATGAATTCATCATGGAAAAGGAAGAGGGATACGACACCATGATAGGAGACAGGGGTGGCCGTCTTTCCGGAGGCCAGAGACAAAGGATAAGCATAGCGAGAGCCATATTGAAGAATCCTCCTATCCTGATTCTGGATGAAGCGACTTCCGCCCTCGACACGGAATCGGAAAGGCTCGTGCAGGAGGCTCTGGACCGGCTCACATCCACCAGGACCACCATCGCCATCGCCCACAGGCTCTCCACCATCAAGAACGCCAACGAGATCTATGTGATGCAGGAAGGCGTGATAGTGGAACACGGCAGGCATGAAGAACTGATAGCCATGAACGGCTACTACAAGAGGCTCAACGACATGCAGGCGCTGTAACGCATGCAGGCAAGCCGCAGTACAGACATAACCTATATGACCATGCATACAATGAAACTGCCCTTTATCGGGGGGCTGGAAACGATGACATACGGAGAGTTCGATCTCGCAATGGAGACGGGTGCGTCAAAATCCTTTATCGGATGCATCAACTGGCAGGAATATCCGTACAGGCCGGATGTCGCATTCTCCGTGGCGCGGAGCAGGACGCATCTCGCCGCCCTCTACCATGTCAGGGGGCTGGATCTGAGGGCTGCGGCATTG
Organism: uncultured Bacteroidales bacterium; assembly: GCA_944322715.1. Taxonomy (GTDB): domain Bacteria; phylum Bacteroidota; class Bacteroidia; order Bacteroidales; family UBA932; genus Cryptobacteroides. Next base: position 8,399 of record CALUPT010000015.1, on the reverse strand, counting down.
GATGACAACGGTCCGGTGTGGGAGGACAGCTGCTGCGAAATGTTCGTGGCCGACCCTTCCGATGGGACATATTACAATTTCGAAATGAACTGCATCGGCACCCTACTTGCCGCCAAGAGGACAGGAAGGGAAGACGCCCGGCCGTTTACAGAAGAAGCCCTGTCAAGAATCGTCAGGCATTCCACGCTTTCCAGAAAACGGCATGATCTGTCAGACAGGATCTTCGGCTGGAGCGTAGCCATGATCGTTCCTTTCGACCTCATCGGCGTGGATCCCGACAGGCTTCCATCTTCCCTGAGAGCCAATTTCTACAAATGCGGCGACAGGACGGCCCATCCTCATTTCCTGAGCTGGAGCCCGATTGATGTCCCCTCCCCTGATTTCCACAGGCCGGAATTTTTCGGAGAACTCACTTTCTGACATGGGCAAGGCAAGGACAATATCGAGATTCCTGCTCATCCTGTACATTATCGCCGTGGCAATACTATGCTTCGGCAGATTCAACGGAGGCATAGACATGTCATCGGAACTGTTCGGCATACCGAAAGACAAGATTGCGCATTTCACCATGTTCCTGCCGTATCCGATACTCATGTATCTCGCTTTCTACCGTCCCGGCAGCAAGGGCCGGCTCGTACTGTTCCTTACGGCCGTGATAATTGCAGGAGGGATACTGGCCGGAGCGACCGAGCTGATACAGGGGATGCTGCAATACAGAAGCGCGGACATAACGGATTTCCGCGCCGACTGTCTCGGAATCCTGTCGGGCTCGATAATCACTGTAACTGCAGGTATCCTGCGGCAGGACAAGGACAGAAGATGACCGGACTGAAGCTCATATTTTCAATTGCCGCCATTCTGGCATGCCATGCGGCATACCCGCAGAACAAGAGCAGGATTGTGGAGGACTTTACCCCGACATGCGATTCTCTCTCGGTACTGCTGTCGGAAAGGACGGGCGTGGAGGGGGAACTGGTCCTGAAGAACATAATGAAGCGCAAGGGAAACCTGGACTTCTACTTCACTGTCAGTCTCAGCGACTTCCCGTGGAGGGAAGCGGACTACAGATGGTTCAGGAGGACACTGCAGTCCATGTTCCCTGACGGATATTCAGGATACAGGCTCGGGGAGATCTACTGCAAAAGGGAAAAGGCAAGGTCTCTCATTGTCCGCCCTTTAGGCTATGATGGAGAACCTGTGTCTTCTATATACAGGACTAAGGATCCGGAAGGCCGCATCAACATGATAGTCACAAACCCTGACAAAGGGGTGTATCCGGCCGGACTTTCGGGCCGGCACATCGCCATCTGGCCGAGCCACGGGCGTTACTACGACCAGGGGCAGGGGAAATGGAACTGGCAGAGGCCACAACTGTTCGGCAGCGTGGAAGACATGCTTTCCACCGGCTTCGTGTTGCAGTGGCTGGTTCCGATGCTCGAGAATGCCGGAGCATACGTAATGCTTCCGAGGGAAAGGGACACGAACCCCGTCGAAATAATCATCGACAACGACACGGCTTCCGGAGGACGTGGCAGAGGGACCTATTCAGAGACAGGGAAATGGGAAGATGCAGGGACAGGATTCGCGGATACGGCCGCCGTCTATACCGGCAATGCGAATCCATTCACGGCCGGGACGGCGAGATATGCCGTCTGTACGGAAAAGGGTGACACGGCCCGCGCGACATGGGTCCCGGACATTCCCTCGAGAGGGGAATATGCAGTATATGTCTCATACAAGACCATCCCCGAAAGCAGCAGTTCGGCCCTGTACCTTGTCCATCATCTCGGGGGGACAAGCAGGTTCATCGTGAACCAGCAGATCGGAGGAGGCACATGGATCTATCTCGGCACATTCACTTTCGAAGAAGGGAATTCCGGATATGTGGAACTGTTGAGCACGGTTCCGGAAGGCAGGAGACATGTCAGGGGAAGGAAAGTAAGTGCCGATGCCGTGAAGATCGGAGGAGGCATGGGCAATATCGCCAGAAACATCAGCGGAGACTCCCTGTCCGTACCTGTGACATCAGGGCTGCCGAGATATGCGGAGGCGGCAAGATACTGGCTGCAGTGGGCCGGAATCGACTCTACCGTCTACAGCCAGCACGAAATGAAGGATGACTACCGGGATGACCTCTTCTCCAGAGGAGACTGGGTGGATCTTCTGAGCGGAGGGTCGCACACCAATCCGGGCAAGGAAGGGAAAGGCATCCCGTTCGACCTGACATTCGCCTTCCATTCCGATGCAGGCATCGCGCAGAACGATTCTATTATAGGCACCCTGAGCATATACACACGCACCAACGAACGGACGGACAGGCTTCCGAACGGCGAGGACAGGCTCACATCGAGAGAATTCGCCGACATCGTCCAGAGCCAGGTCGTGAATGACCTGCGGACATGCATCGACACATCCTGGACCAGACGGCAGATATGGGACAGGGCATACAGGGAGTCAAGGACACCACCGTGCCCGACCATCCTGCTCGAGAACTTCTCCCACCAGAACTTCGCGGACATGAGGGCGGCCATGGACCCGTCTTTCAGGTTCGTGCTCGGCAGGGCGATATACAAGGGGATGCTGAAATACCTCGGCAACAGATACGGCTGCAGATATGCGGTACAGCCTCTTCCGGTATATTCCATGTCCGCAGTCATCACCGACAGCCTTACCGTGGATCTGAGCTGGCTGCCGAGAACAGACCTGATCGAACCTACTGCCGCGGCCGAAGAATATATCCTGTACACGAGAAAGGATGACGGAGGTTTCGACAACGGAAGAAAGGCGGATACATGGACAGGAGCAGACGGAAGGGTACACACGTCCCTGAAGATCGAGCCCGGCCACATATACAGCTACAGGGTGACAGCGATGAACGGAGGCGGAGAAAGCTTCCCATCCGAAATCCTTGCGGCGGGCCTTCCGGTAGGGAAAAAGCCACTGAGAGACTCGACTGTGCTTGTGGTCAACAATTTCACAAGAGTGTCGGCTCCGGCATGGTTCGACACTCGGGAAATGGCCGGGTTCATGAACTCCGCCGATCCCGGAATGTCGTACATAAGAGACATATCCTATACCGGAGACATGTACGAATTCAGGAAAACGAGTCAGTACAGGAGCAATGCGGCTCCCGGATTCGGGGCGTCTTCGGGAGAACATGCAGGCTGTCCGGCAGCGGGCAATTCATTCGACTATGCATACACGCACGGCAAGGCGATAATGGCCGCAGGATATCCTTTCTGTTCTGCAAGTGCGGATGCCTTCTCTTCCGACAGCACTCTGACATGTATCGGGGACAGCATATCAGGAGGCGGATTCTTCGCTGCGGACATCATCTGCGGAGAACAGGTCGCCACCCTGACAGGAAAGAAAGGCAGTGCTGAAAAATACAGGGTCTTCCCGGCTGCAATGCAGTCGGCCATCAGAGCGTTCGTTTCAGAAGGCGGCAACATTCTCGTTTCAGGCTCGCATATCGGGACGGATATCTGGGACTCCATTTTCCCTGTAGAGGAAGACAGCACCTTCAGGGCGGCATCCGTCCGTTTCGCGGAAGATGTCCTCGGATTCAGGTTAGTCACGGGACATGCATCGAAAAGCATGACGGCGGAATTCCTGACTCCACGAGACAGCAGTTCCGTTTCCGTACCATGCGCCGCAGTCAGTTTCGGCGGCGGGGAAGGCATGTACAAAGTGACATCTCCGGACGGTATAGCCCCCGCATCCGGAAACGGCTGCACGATATCGGAATATCCGGATACCAGGATACCTTGCGGGATCTGCCATGCCAGTCCATCAGGATACAGGACGGTATGTTTCGGCTTTCCTCTCGAGACACTGGTTCCGGAAGACGGCCTGACGTGCATCATCGGCTCAATCCTTAAATATTTCAGACAATGAAAGACCGTTATGCAGACATTATCTCACTGATAAGGAAAGAAGTCAAGCCGGCTTTGGGATGCACCGAACCGATAGCCGTAGCGCTTGCCGTAGCAAAAGCCACCGAAATCATCGAGGAGAAATGCCCCTGCCGCAAAGGAGCGGAAGACTGGAGAATGGAGGCTGATTTCAACGTGACTGCATCCGTAAGCGGAAACATCCTCAAGAACGGCATGGGAGTCGGGATTCCCGGTACCGGAATGGTCGGGCTGTACATTGCCGCCGCCCTCGGGGCAGTATGCGGAAAATCCTGCTACGGACTGGAAGTGCTGCATGACATAGATGACAAATGCATTGCAAGGGCAAAGAAACTCACAGAAAACGGGAAGGTCAGGATAGAACTTGCAGACACGGACAGGAAACTTTATGTCAAGGCGACGGTATGCACCGGAGACGGGCACAACGCCTCGGCGCTGATAGAGAATGATCACGACAACATCGTAGAGACATGCTTCGATGACAATGTCCTTGCCTGCGCCGACGGCAGGCCCGCCGGGGATCAGGAGCAAAAAGACACGGCGGACTATGGGCTGACTGTCAGGGAAATATATGAATTCGCAAAGACAGTCTGCTTCGAAGACATAAGATTCATCCTCGAATCCCGCGACCTCAACCTCGCACTTGCCGCTGAAGGGCTTGAAGGAGACTACGGGCTCAAGGTCGGGAAGACCATATCCTGCTCCAAGCACAAGGACGTTTTCGGCAATGACTTCATGAGCTATGCAATGTCCCTTACGGCTGCGGCATCGGATGCAAGGATGGCAGGATGCACATTGCCTGCAATGAGCAATTCCGGAAGCGGCAACCAGGGCATCACCGTAACCATGCCGGTGATAGCGTACGCCACAAAGCACGGCATTGGCGATGAGGAACTTGCCAGAGCGCTGGCACTCAGCCATCTGGTCGCCATCCACATAAAGGGATACCTCGGAAAACTCTCTGCCCTGTGCGGATGCGTGATCGCATCCACCGGCTCCGCATGCGGACTCGTATATCTGCGCGGAGGCTCCTACGAAGCCGTATGCTCTGCCATCAAGAACATGATAGGCAACATCACCGGGATGGTATGCGATGGAGCGAAAGTAGGGTGCGCCATGAAAGTGGCATCCGGAGTGGCGGGCGCCATCCAGTCCGCCGTACTCGCCCTCGACGGGACCTGCATCTCCGAAAACGATGGCATTATCGAGAAAGACATAGAAAAGACCATCCGCAACCTGGGGAAAATCGGTTCAATAGGAATGCAGAGCACAGACAACATGATCCTCGACATCATGGTCTGCAAATAACCCATCAATGCACCTCCATCAGTTCATTGAAGTCAGTGGAATAGCGGCGGGAACGGTATTCGCTTCTGATGCCATCCGCAAAATGTCCGAGATGCTGCGAAGCTACCCCGATGACATCGTTTCCGGAAGCGTGTCTGCGTCTTGACAGAGGACGGCATCTCCCTCCGCTGCCGTTCACCGCATCCATGACGGCAGAAAGGGTATCCTGTTTTCTGCGTCTCTCATCATCAAAGTCGAAAATCACTCCCTGGACCGCATCCCGGTCGACAATATCATCCACTATGACACCGGCTTTCTTGTAGCGGTACCCCTCCCTGTAGACTGTCCTCAACGCCTTCATTGCAGCCGATGCGATCTCCTGGGTACTGCTGGCCGCCACAGGAAGAGCCACCGTAGCCTGAGGGAAATACTGTTCCAGGTCATCCCTGAAACGATTCGTCATCAGGAAGACGGTCACCTGACCCGCAGCAGTCCCCTCCTCCCTGAGTTTTCTGGCGCAATGGGCAGCGAAATCGGCCACTTTCACCGCCAGTTCATCCTCAGACTCTATCATCTCCGCGAACGAACGCGATGTACAGATTGACTTCCTCTTTTCCGGCAGTTCTTCAGCCACACACACGATCCCCTGAAGTTCCTTCCATGTACGGACTCCCGGAACCGCGAAATGCCTGTCCACCCATTCCTCCGGCCTTGCCACGAAATCGGCCGCCGTCCTCACACCGGAATCCTGCATCTTGACCACATTCCTCCGGCCCACTCCCCATACCTCGCCTATCGGAGTGAGTTCCAGAGCCTTCTGCCGTTTCAGGTCACTGTCTATCACGCACACTCCCCTGTAACCTCTGAACTTCTTCGCAAAATGGCTTGCAATCTTCGCCAGCGTCTTTGTCGGTGCGACTCCGATGCTGACGGGTATCCCCACCCATTTCCTTATCTTAGGCACAAGCTCCCTGCATATCTCCTCCACCTTCTCCCGGTCCAACCCCTCCATCACAAGGAACGCTTCATCGATGGAATATATCTCGATCTTCGGCACAGCATCCGCCAGGATAGACATGACCCTGTCCGACAGGTCCCCGTAAAGCATGTAATTTGAAGAGCGGACCTCAATAAGCCCCCTGTCGGCAAGATGCTTCACCTGATAGAAAGGCGTACCCATCCTTATCCCCATCGCCTTGCTCTCATTGCTCCTTGCCACCACGCAGCCATCATTGTTGGAAAGCACCACCACGGGCCTGCCCTCCAGCCACGGCTGGAAGACCCTCTCGCACGAGACGAAGAAATTGTTGCAGTCTACTAACGCATACATGCCCCTGCCTGACCATCCGCAGCCTACCTGCCACGGACTTTCTTTATGATATATGTGACCACTCCCCACACCCTCAGATCGCCTATTGAATCAGCATCATCCCCGGCAATCCTCCTGAGGGCAAACTCCCCGTCGACATAACAGACGGCAAGAGTTCCCTCCTCCGGCTCGAGAGCCCTGTCGATAACCAGCACATCCCCCTTCTGAACCCCCTCCGCACTCATGGCATCGCTCACCACCCGGCCATAGAAAGTAGCGGCCGGATGGAGTGCAAGTTCACGGTTGAGGTCTATGCAAGGGGACATGTAGTCCTGTGCCGGAGATGGAAATGCCATAATAAAAACAAAAAAATTTGACAATCTTCCGCCCGACGGACGGAATACGCAGGACAAAAATAGGAAAATTCCGGACAATGGGATATTTTTGCAGGATGAAACTTTTCCGGTTTGCACAGGAAATCGCAGATGCATTGACAGACAACGGCATCGGTCTCCGTATCTCCGAATGCGGCGAGTCCTTCCTGTTCAATGCATCCGGCAGGGCAGGAAACAGGGCGGCGTTCCTTGTCCTGGATCCCAAGGCCGGGAATCCGGAGGAGGCAGAGCGGGCATCTGTCGCAATCCTGTCGGAACTCCGTAAAATACAGACAGCAGAAGGCATCCGTCCGGCCATCATTGTCAGGGATCTCTGGGAAAGACAGCCTCAAATGATGACAGAAAGGATGCTCGCGCATTGCGGCATCTTCACTTCCGTATTCGCCCGCAACTGCGAGGTACGCAGGATAGACCGCACCACGGCAAACGCCTTTCTCGACAGGACCCACAGTTACGGCGGAGCAACATGCCGACATTGCTACGGGCTGTATGTCAGGAACGGAGCCACCGGCAACGGCAATATCAAACCGGGCCAAAGCCTGATCATGACATCTGCCAACGCAACAGAAGATTATCCTGTAGCCGTAGCGGAATTTTCCAATGCCAGAAAATGGACAAAGGATGGCAGGGAAATAAGGTCGTACGAATGGATCAGATACGCATCCCTGCCGGGTATGAGGATAAGCGGCGGAATGGGAAAACTTCTGAAACGGTTCATGGATGATATCAGGCCGGACGACATAATGAGCTACGCTGACATGGAATGGTCCGATGGCTCGGTCTACAGACAGCTCGGATTCACCGAAGACGGATACAGGGCACCCGTCATGTTCGCTATCGACCGCTCATCCTGGACCCGCACCCCCATCACCTGCCATTCTGGGCACAGCCCGGAAATGCCTGTCAAATGTCATTCTGAGCGAAGCCCGAAAATGTTTGTCAAATGTCATTCTGAGCGAAGCGAAGAATCTGCCTCACCGGCCGTATCATACTACCGCAACCTCGGCAGCCTCAAGTTCCGCCTCAACCCCATCCTCCACTGACCGCCCCTGAAAATCGTGTAATGTGTACATACTTTCCGGACAATTCTTCTTTCAATGCATTATTAATATGCTTGCCTATTGTCTTGACATCTCGATTAAACAATTCCGAAAGTTGCTGTCTGTTGGGCCATACGGTCTCGTCTTCCAGCCCATTGCAATTCTTATAAGGAGACCCAAAATCCAAGTGTCAGTTCTGCAACAATCTTCGATGGAGTGATACTTTCATGCCTTCCTGATATCTGTTTGCTGGCCTGTGTAATATAGTAGTTCAGCCTTGTCAGACCGGGAGTGGTCGGGAATACAGCATACCAGTCTTCCCTGCCTGTCATAGTTTCCAGTTCACGACACAAGGCATTGCGCAATGTTACCTCAAACACCGAAAGACTTGTGTAGAACGCCTCTGTCAATTCAAGGTTACACCGGTAATGAAGTATCGCACGGGCCTCATTGT
>CALUPT010000014.1 GCA_944322715.1 uncultured Bacteroidales bacterium | reverse complement strand
TTAAGCCCGTCCACGTCCTGCAGACCGATTGCGGTCTGCCACATTCGGGCCTTTTCTTTACTGTCAGGCTCGCCCTGCCTTATATATTTGTCGAAATCACTCATCCTGTTTCATCCGGTTTCAGTGCCAGTATCCAGTTCGCCGGACATCAGCCGGGAAGAGGAGCACATCATGCAAATATCTTTAAATTTTTTGTCTGTAGAAAATATTGCAGCAAAACTTCAGTAATTTTTACCGATATGCCTATGCTGCCTTCCTTGCTGACGCTCCGGTGCGGCCCTGTAGGTTTGGCGACCTTAGCCATCAAGTGGCTTTGGGGACAGAAAATGGGAAATTCATGCCATATTATTCATTGTTTACACACGGGATGGGTGGCAGGCAATCTCTATGTGGAAAAGTTCTGCTATTGTATTGATGTCTCTTTGCAATGTCCTGAGGGACACATCGGAATGGCTGTCATCAAAGAGCTCCATTTCGCGCGACACATATTCCACCAGCTCGTCCGGTCTGGCGCTCCGGCCATCCCTGAGACGGTTGAGAATGATGGCCATTCTTTTCAGCTGATATATTTTTGCCATAGTGCCCGGATTCGATAATGTTCTGTTGCGGCTGTCTGCAGACAGCTCTGCCAAAGGCTGGTTACAGGGTCTGGCCTCCGATGAATTCACGCATTATGGATGTCGGGGGGATGGCTGCAATCTCATCAGGGGAGAGGGCTACAATGTAGTCCAGGAATTTCAGCAGGCGTGTGGCTTCGCTGAATGCGGGAGATGATGACGGGATGCGCCTGAGGAGCGGTTCTGCATAGTATTTCAGCATGGGCAGCTCGAAAATGAGGGCGGAGTTGAATTCTGCATCCGCGTTTTCCTGGAACGGGAATATGTTCCGGTTCTCTCCACGCCTTACGCTGTGCCAGCGCATGATCGTTTCCTCCGGGGTGATGCCCCGGACCCGGTTGTCCCGCACCATCCGGCGCAGCATGCGGTTGTCGGAAGTTGAGATGTTGTTGTTCTCGTCTATCGAGAGGGAAGTGAGTGCGGAGGCATATACCCTGAATATGTGCGAGTCGTCCACGGCAGATGTCATTTCCGGGTTGAGGGCATGGATGCCTTCCATTATGAGGATGTCCGTCTCTTCCAGTTTCATCTGCGTTCCCGTCTCCTCCCGTCTTCCGAGCTTGAAGCTGTATTTCGGGATCTCGACGGCCTTTCCGTTCAGGAGGTCGTTGAGCTGGCTGTTGAGCAGGTCAAGATCCATCGCATACAGGGATTCGAAGTCATAGTCTCCGTTTTCGTCTAAAGGGGTCTTGTTCCGGTTGACGAAATAATTGTCGAGTTCGATTACTTTAGGGGTCAGCCCGAGCACCTTGCACTGTATCGCCAATCTGAGGGAGGTCGAGGTCTTGCCGCTGCTCGACGGTCCGGCGATGAATACGATCCGTGTCTTGTCCCGTTGCTGGAAGATACGGTCCGCTATCTCGGCGTAGTCCCTTTCGTGCCGGGCTTCGGCAAGGTTGATCAGGTTGACGGCTTCCCCTCTCTGGATAGCCCTATTGAGGGTGCCGATGCCTTTCACTCCTATAATCGTGCACCAGTCGGAATGTCTTTTGAGGGTAGCGGCAATCTTGGACTGTTTTTTCATCGGCTCTATCCTGGCAGTCCTGCCTTCCATAGGATACTGCAGGCAGAACCCGTCCTTGAACCCGGAGATGGCGAAACAGCCGAGATAGCCTGTCGAAGGCACGAGCGGACCATAGAATGTGTCTGCAATCTCTTCCGGACCATAAACTGTCTGATCGCTGATGAAATATACGCTGAATGTGTATCTTCCGAGAGATTTTACAAGCCGTGCCTTGACCGGCTGCCCGTTCTCTTCAAAGATGTGTATCGCCTCTTCGGATGTCAGTTTCCTTTTCTCCAGCGGCAGGTCTTCCTTGACGATTTCCTGCATTCTTGTCCTGATGGCGGACAGATCCTGCACATTGAGAGGATGGATGACAGGTCTTCCGTCTTCTCCGGTCGCCTGGGCTTCGGCTGTCCCGTACGCAGTCTTTTCCCTTTCATGTATCTCGCAGTACAGGCCGCTCGGAAGGGAATAGTCGATGACAAGGGTCTTGTCGGGGTAGAGGTCCCGCACGGCTTTCTGCAGGACGAAGCAAAGGGAGCGGATATAGGTACGCCGTCCGTCGGGATGGTTGTAGCCTATGAATTCCACCTCATGCGGCATCATCATCCGGAAGTCGAGTTCTTTCAGCTGATGGTCGACAAGGGCGGCGAGTACAGGCACGGTAGCTTCGCAGTTGCTTGCCGGCACGCCTTTCCTGTATCTCTCGTCATCCGTATCTGGAAGCATGGTGCACACTTCTTTGGAGAATTCGGACAAGGCTGTCCCTTTTGCCACATCATAGTAGTTGCCGTTGTTGATGCAGCGGATTCTGATCTTGCTTTCTTCCATGTCTGTAGAATTTTCCGTTTTCATCCTGTCTGGCGAAATACATGCCGTCACTGTATTCCGAGCGCTTCCGCAAGGAACGGACCGGTGACGGAACCCTTGTCTGCGGCGACCTGTTCCGGTGTCCCCTGTGATACGACTGTGCCTCCTCCCTTGCCTCCTTCCGGTCCCATGTCTATCAGGTAGTCGACGCTTTTCAGCACATCGAGGTTGTGTTCTATGACTATCACCGTATTGCCTCTGTCGACCAGCTGCTGCAGCACTCCGAGAAGGACCTTTATGTCTTCGCTGTGCAGACCGGTGGTAGGTTCATCGAGTATATACAGGGTGTTGCCCGTACTTTTCCTGCCGAGTTCGGCCGCGAGCTTCATCCTCTGGCTTTCTCCTCCCGACAGGGTCACTGCTGACTGGCCCAGCCTGACATATCCGAGTCCTACTTCAACCATCGCCCTGAGCTTCTGGGCTATTGATGGAATATTCTCGAAGAATGCGTAAGCCTCGCTGATGGACATTTCCAGCACATCGTTGATGTTCCTGCCTTTGTATTTGACGGCAAGTGTATCCTCCTTGTAGCGTCTGCCGCGGCATTCCGGACAGACTACATTCACAGAAGGGAGGAAGTTCATCTCTATGACCTTGATTCCTGCCCCTTTGCATTCCTCGCATCGTCCTCCTGCCACGTTGAACGAAAACCTCCCTGCCTTGAATCCGCGTACCTTGGCATCCGGAGTGCTCTCGAACAGCAGTCTGATGTCGTTGAACACTCCCGTGAATGTGGCAGGATTGCTTCTCGGTGTCCTCCCGATAGGGCTCTGGTCTATCTCTATCAGCTTGTCAATGTTCTCGATGCCTGTTATGCTGCCGTATGGCAGCGGCTGCAGTCTGGCGTTGTAGAACTTGTTCTTCAACACCGGCATAAGCGTCTCGTTGACGAGGGAGGACTTGCCGCTTCCGCTCACTCCGCTCACTCCGACGAGACAGCCCAGAGGGAAGTCGACATCGATATTCTTCAGGTTGTTCCCCCGTGCCCCCCTGATGCTTATGTACAGTCCGTTGCCGGGACGCCTTGCTGCCGGAACCTCTATTCTGCGCTTCCCTGTCAGGTAGTCAAGGGTGATTGACTCTCCCAGTATGATATGTTTCCTGTCCCATCTGGCTTCTCCTTTTCCGGACAGATTCTCTTGTCCCCCGGGCTGTACATCCCGGTCCTGTCTTCCATCATCGGTGGCAGGGGTACCGGCTGTCATGGACAGAAGCAGATCCAGCGGAGCGGACAGGCATATCCTGCCTCCCTCCTCTCCTGCTCCCGGGCCCACATCCACAAGCCAGTCGGCAGAGAGCATGGTCTCGCTGTCATGCTCCACCACCATCACGGAGTTCCCCTCGTCCCTCAGCTTCTTCAATGAGGCGATAAGCTTGCGGTTGTCCCTCTGGTGCAGGCCGATGCTAGGCTCGTCAAGTATATACAGCACATTGACCAGTTTGGACCCTATCTGCGTCGCAAGCCTGATTCTCTGGCTTTCCCCTCCTGAAAGCGAACCGGTGGCGCGGTCGAGCGAGAGGTATTCCAGCCCGACATCCAGCAGGAACCCGACCCTCTCTTTCAACTCTTTCAGTATGTCCCTTGCTATCAGGTTCTCCCTTTTGTCGAATTTGCCTTCGAGACCGGACAGCCAGTCATGCAGGTCGGAGATTTCCATTGCCGCCACCTCCGAAATGCTCTTCCCATCAATCCTGAAATACGATGCCTCCTGATTGAGCCTTGTCCCGTGGCATACAGGGCATACGATCTTGTCTGAAATGTCATCCACAATGCCGCTGTAGCTTACCATCTCCGACATGCCGCCTTCCCCTACGCGGAAAAGCTCGTCCGACCCGAATATTATCAATGAAATGACCTCATCCGGGATTTCCTCTATCGGATCATACAGAGAGAAATTGTATTTCCTGGCAATGGAACGGATAATGTCGAACTTCTTGGTTTCCCTTACCTTGCCGAGCGGCACGATGCCTCCGTCAGCGATGGATACCTTCCTGTCGGGAATTATGGTCTCCATGTTGATGTCCACTATCTTTCCTAACCCCTTGCAGTGTGGGCAGTATCCTTGCGGGGAATTGAACGAGAAAGAGTGCGGCTGCGGTTCTGACAGCGAAAGTCCGGTGTCGGGACAGACAAGGTGTTTGGAATAATGGTGCAGTTCGCCGCTCTCCTGGTCAAGGACAGCTAAAGAGCCTTTGCCGAGGTTGAGAGCCGACATCACGGAGTCCCGTATCCTCTTGGCATCCTTGGAAGACGGCTTGAGCCTGTCCACGACAAGTTCTATGAAATGCGGTCTGTAGCGGTCGACCGTGGTCATGTCCGACAGGTCTTTCATCTCCCCGTCCACCCGCACCTGGGTATATCCCCTTCGGCGCAGCTGCTCGAACAGTTCCTTGTAATGTCCCTTGCGGCCCCGTACGAGGGGCGCGAGAAGATAGCATTTTTTCCCATCGTAGTTCTCCATTATCAGGGACACTATCTGCTCATCGGTGTACCGGACCATTTCCTTGCCCGTGGCAGGGGAGTATGCGCGGGATGCCTTCGAGTACAGCAGCCTGAGGAAATCATATATTTCGGTGATGGTCCCGACCGTGGAGCGGGGATTGTTCCCTGTGGTCTTCTGCTCTATTGCGATGATGGGACTCAGTCCTGTTATGCTTTCTACTTCAGGTTTTTCCAGTATCCCCATAAACTGCTTTGCGTATGCAGACAGCGTGTCCATATAGCGTCTCTGCCCTTCGGCGTATATCGTGTCGAACGCAAGGGAGGACTTGCCGCTTCCGCTCAGTCCTGTGATCACGACAAATTCGTTCCTCGGTATCGAAAGCGACACATTCTTGAGATTGTGCGACCTGGCTCCGCGTATTTCGATGTATTCTGTCTCTCTTCCCATATATCCAGTCTTTAGACCGTCCCCGGTCCTGTATCGGCTTGCCGGTTTGAACCCGGCCTTGAAATTACAAAATTAGAAACATTCTTGGATTCATCATCCAAATCCTGCCGGAAGCTGTTTTGAAAATATTCCGTATATTTGTCTGTCCTGTATGCGAAACGGATTCTGTATCTGGATTTTCATTAAATGATATGTTATGATGGCAAGACTTATCCTGTTGGCGGCGGTTCCTGCTATGGCAGCCCTGGTGCCTTTGTCTGTGTCTGCCCAGGTGGCGGATACGGTGATTGTGACAGACACTTCGCGGTATGTCGGGCAGTATCCGGCAGGCAGGGGAGTCCTGTATTCGGACACTGACGGACTTTTCATCGGAGAGTTCCGGAATGCCGTTCCGGAAGGTACAGGCGTGCATTTCCTGCTTGATGGAAGTATCTATACCGGGGAATTCTCAGCAGGGAAGCATTGCGGAGCAGGCCGTTTCTTTTCCGATTCCGGTAAGATACATTCCGGAGAGTTCGAGGATGACTACGCTAACGGGCAGGACACGCTGTGGTATCCTGACGGTTCTGTCTATGTGGGTATATGCAGGTATGGCAGACCCGTGCCGGTCGGTTCACCTGACTACGGCCGGTTGTACAGAAGTATCCATCTTCCGAAACATCTCGCTGATGCGAAACCGGAATATTCAGGTCCGGCACTTACGGATGAGCAGCAGGATTTTCTCGCGGATGCGGGAAAGAAGTACAGAAAACTGGTGAAGAATGACCGCCCTCCCCGCTTTCTCGGGAAAGATGCGGCTGCGTTCGCGAAATGGGTGACATCGCGTCTGGAATATCCCGCATCTTCGGAAAGGGATGGACAGGCGCGGACTGTAAAGGTGAAATTCACTGTCGACAGGGATGGCTCGGTGAGTGGCGTGGAGGTTGTCGAATCTCCGGGAGATGCTTTCTCGGAAGAGGCGGTGCGTGTCGTCAGTTCATCTCCGGTATGGTCTCCGCGTATCCGCAAAGGGGAGAAAGTCCGTGCCACATATATCCTGCCTGTTGTCTTCAGGTAGTTCCGCGTATCGGCAAAAGTATCCGAATGTGAAAAAACTGCTATATTTGCAGATTCTGGCAGTCTGCCATTGCAAGGCTGATGCCAGTTCAATGGATTTGTTATGGACGATAAGACAGAGAAAGACATACTGCAGGACATAGCTGCCCGGGAGTACGAGCATGGTTTTGTGACTGATGTCGAGCAGGAGTTCATTCCCAAGGGACTGGACGAGGATATAATCCGGCTGATTTCGGCAAAGAAGGATGAACCGGAATGGCTTCTGGAGTTCAGGCTGGAGGCTTTCCGCAGATGGCAGAAGATGAAAATGCCGACATGGGCGCATCTCGATATCCCGGAGATAGATTTTCAGGATATAATATACTATGCTGCACCGAAGAAGGACAGCGACAGGCCGAAGGAGATAGATCCCGAGCTCGAGGCCACGTTCGAGAAACTCGGAATCCCGCTCAACGAGAGGGCCGCGCTTGCGGGTGTGGCGGTGGATGCCGTCTTCGATTCTGTCTCAGTCACGACTACTTTCCGCAAGGCGTTGTCAGACAAGGGAATAATTTTCTGTTCGTTCTCCGAGGCAGTGAGGGAGCATCCTGATCTGGTGAGGAAATATCTGGCTTCTGTTGTGCCCATAGGGGACAATTTCTATTCTGCCCTCAACTCGGCAGTGTTCAGTGACGGGTCGTTCTGCTACATCCCCAAAGGGGTCCGCTGTCCGATGGAACTTTCGAGTTATTTCAGAATCAATGCAAAAGGGACAGGACAGTTCGAGAGGACGCTGATTGTGGCGGATGAAGGGTCGTATGTGAGCTATATGGAGGGGTGCACCGCACCGATGAGGGATGAGAACCAGCTCCATGCGGCTGTGGTGGAGATAGTGGTGGAAAAGGATGCCGAAGTGAAATATTCCACGGTGCAGAACTGGTATCCGGGAGATGCAGAGGGCAAAGGGGGAATCTTCAACTTCGTGACCAAGAGGGGGATATGCAAAGGCTCCGGAAGCCATCTGTCATGGACGCAGGTGGAGACGGGGTCGGCGATAACATGGAAATACCCTTCCACAATCCTGAAAGGGGACAATTCGTCATCAGAGTTCTATTCGGTGGCCGTAACCAACAATTTCCAGCAGGCCGATACGGGAACCAAGATGATACACATAGGGAAGAACACCCGCAGCCGGATAGTCAGCAAGGGAATTTCCGCCGGGCACAGCCAGAACAGCTACCGCGGTCTGGTGAAGATGCTTCCCGGGGCGGACAATGCCAGGAATTTCTCCCAGTGCGACAGCCTTCTGATAGGGGACAGATGCGGGGCGCATACTTTCCCCGACATTCGGAATGCCAACAGGACAGCTGTGGTGGAACACGAGGCCACCACATCCAAGATAAGCGAAGAACAGCTCTTTTATTGCAACCAGAGGGGGATTGCTCCGGAAGAGGCAGTCGGGCTGATTGTGAACGGATATGCGAGGGAGGTGCTTTCAAAGCTGCCTATGGAATTTGCGGTAGAGGCGCAGAAGCTGCTTTCCGTGTCTCTGGAAGGCTCTGTAGGATAGTCTGTTCCAAAGAAATGCCGCACCGGCCGGATTGAACGGGCCGATGTGGATTAGATGAAATGGATGGAATGAATTAGGAATATCTGATAAATTCGTCTAACTGACGTTAATTATATGGAAATGAATGAAATATTATTGGAAATAAAAGGGCTGAAAGCCGGTATCGAAGGCAAGGAAATCCTGAAAGGGGTCGATCTGACAATCCGCAAAGGGGAAATCCATGCCATAATGGGGCCGAACGGTGCCGGTAAAAGCACCCTGTCGGCCGTGCTTGCAGGAAGGGAAAACTTCATAGTGACGGAAGGTTCCGTGACCTTTCTCGGACAGGACCTGCTGAAAATGTCACCGGAGGAGAGGTCATGGGCCGGGATTTTCCTTTCGTTCCAGTATCCGGTCGAGATTCCGGGGGTGAGCATCACGAATTTCATGAAGACAGCCGTCAATGCCCACCGCAAGGCAAAGGGGCAGGCGGAACTCAAGGCCGGGGAATTCCTCAAACTGATGAAGGAGAAGATGGCGTTTGTGCAGATGAAGCCCGAGTTTTCCAAGCGGGAGGTGAATGTGGGATTTTCCGGAGGGGAGAAAAAGAGGAACGAGATATTCCAGATGGCAATGCTCGACCCTGTGCTGTCGATTTTGGATGAGACCGACAGCGGTCTGGATGTGGATGCCCTGAGGATAGTGGCGCATGGGGTAAACTCTCTCCATACTCCGGAGAAGTCCGTGATAGTCATCACCCATTACCAGAGGCTGCTCGACTATATCGTTCCGGATGTGGTGCATGTCCTCAAGGATGGCAGAATCGTAAAGACCGCAGGCAGGGAACTGGTGGCGCAGATAGAAAATGATGGCTATGACAGTATAGGATAGGGCTTCTGACATTCAATGGAAGAAACAATGCATAAGACATTCAAAATATATGAGGGCGCAACATGCGGCATGGTCATTATGCTCGATGGTTCCGGACGCAGTATCCTCTGCACCGGTATGCCGGGGGACAGGACGGCCTGCGATGCGGATGACTTCGGCTGCATTGTCCTGGAAAAGGATGCCCGGCTCAATATAGTCTATATTGTCATGCCGGGAGCGCAGACTGGTATTGATTTGTCCGTGGCTCTGAACGGGGAGGGGGCTGAAGCCCTTGTGTCGGGGATATATCTCTGCAGCGGAGAGGACAGGGTGCGGATAGGCATGGATATCCGCCATAATGTACCCCATTGTATTTCCCGCCAGCTTTTCAAGGGACTTGTCTCCGGTGCCGCCAAGGTCAGCTTCCATGGCAGGATAACGGTGGCTCAGGATGCGCAGAAGACCGAGGCGTATCAGGAGAACCACAGCATTGTCCTTTCCGATGATGCCGTGGTGGAGACCAGACCGCAGCTGGAGATCTATGCGGATGATGTCAAATGCTCCCACGGGGCCACGGTCGGACGTCTGAACGAAGAGGAACAGTTCTACATGCGTTCAAGGGGCATTCCTGAAAATGAGGCCAAGGTGCTCCAGATGCTGTCTTTCCTCTATCCGGTATTGGAGAATGTCGCCGATTCCGCCTGCCGGGAAGAGGTCGCCTCTGCCATAGACAGTGCCGTAAGGCATTTGTGATACCTCTTACCAATAGCTCACACTGGTAAAGGCCCCATTGAATTCGTATGCGGTGACATTCCCATCTGTCCAGATCAGGGGCCTGTCCGAGTCGGCTGTGTCTGACAGGGCAAGACAACAGCTCCCGTTCCCTGCTCCGAAAGCGCTTTGATAGATGAGTTCATATCCGGCAGCCAGAAGCCTTGTGGTCCCATCCATATAGACCCTGATTGTACTTCCATCGTATGGGGCCCTGGCCGCATAATGGCATTTCCCTCCATCTACCCGGCTGCCGCATACCCTGTATTCCCCGCCGGCACTGCATATAAGTGTCGTCCCGTTCCAGAAAGAGTCTCCGTATCCTGTCCCGCCACCGCCGGATATATTGCCTGAAATGAACAGCGAGCCGTTGTCGGTGATGAATCTGCAGTCCGATATGCCGGATGCATCCGACGGGAGTTCAAGCGCCTTGGCGTCCGTGCCGGCAAACAGCACGCGTCCTTTTATGGCATTCATCCGGGCGATGTAATAGGTGGTGCCGTCAAGGGTGAGCGCATCATCTATTCCGATGATGTCATCGGTGAGGGGGATGGACTGAGGTGAGCCATCCTTGACTGTATAATAAAGGTTTCTCACGCCGCCCGAAGTCTCGATGGGGTCCATGTATGAAAAGCAGATGGACTCACCGTCCATGTACAGTCCGTGCAATATCTGTCCGGCTCCCTTGTACAGGATGATCTCTCCGTTCCGCCTGTAGACCCAGCCCGTGCCGGAACGTGGCTGGCCGAGGGTGTAGAGCCCATCGTCCCTTTCCAGCATGCCGATGATCATCTCCCTGCCGAAGAACCTGAACATCTCGGCCCCATCTTTCTTGATCACAGTCTCCTGGTCGGTGGAGAAGTCCGTATAAAGGTGCCCGTCAATGCATCTGTGCATGTCTGCGTCTGCAGATACGCAGTTGTCATATCCTACAGGTATTTCCAGTATCCGGCTCTCCTCCCTCATCAGAAACAGGACGGCCCCTTCTGCATTGTTGCCGAGATCCGGCATCCAGTCGTATCCGGCCGGGTATTCTATGCCTGTAACATATCTCGTCTTCCTTACTGGCTCAACTGCACCTTCCTGGCTGTCCGATGCGGAGACGCCGCCGAAGGACCCGTCGAGTTCCACCGGTCCCCTGCATGAGCAGCAGACGGCAGTGACGATCATTCCTGCTGCAAGGCCGGCAGCTTTCCATATTTCCTTCCCGTTTTTCATGTTTTCATAAACCCGAGCGGTCGTTTCACGGGACGAAGTTAGACAAAGCATCCGGTAAAAAGCAAGCGCCTGATTCGCGCAAGTCGATGTTTTTCCGTTTTTTAGTGCCGTTTTTTGGTTTTTTACGTTTTTGCACCATGTTTTTTGTCTTTTGGGAGAAATGCTGACAAGCTCAGGGAATACGGCCTGTACGATCCTGACAAGGTCATTTTCATTTCATTCAGCAAGTTTATATGCGACAAGATAGCGGCGGAGATGCCTGGGTTCGTATGCCAGTATCTGGGGGATGACCGTTGCCCTGAAAGTCTTTATGAAGATGGTATAAACGGAGTCGATTACCATTTCAGTGTATTCTATTCCCATACCCAATGGCTGGAACAGGCAAGAAATCTCGGAATGTCTGTCAACTGCTGGACTGTCAATGAAGTCAAGGATATGCAGAATATGGCAGGACTTGGTGTGGACTGCATCACTACCGACAGACCGATGGACCTGAGGCAGGAGCTCAAGACCGCATCCGTCGAAGAAGTGATGTCATTCTGAGCAGGAGGGCTGAAGGGAATCATTCGTCCTCCAGCCCGAATTCATCCGCAAAGTCATCTGCTACATCATCCGGCACATCGAAATCCAGGGAATCCCACAGCGACTCCATCTGCCGCCTGTCCTTTTTGGTAGGTCTTCCGCTGCCTGGATCCCTCTTTAGGAAGAATGTCTCTACAGGATGCCTGAGCTTGTCCAGCTCCTCCTGCGGGGTAATGTTCTCTGCATATTGGGACACCAGTCTGGCCCCGACCCTCTTTTCAGTCAGGGCTATGACTTTATAGCTGTACTGCACCGCGCCTTTCCTCGCAGAGACGACATCTCCGGGCTTTACGGTCTTAGATGGCTTGACATCATTGCCGTTAAGCCTCACCTTGCCTCCTTTGCAGGCATCTGTCGCGTCACTGCGTGTCTTGTAGACCCTGATCGCCCACAGATATTTGTCTATCCTTGTCTCGTCTGCCATGACTTATAATGATATCCCTGCCCCGTGAGGGAAATGCCGTCCGGAGCAGGGATGATATGACTATTCTGCCGGATCTTCCTTGTCGATTCCCTCGTAGTCCTCACCTTCAAGATAAGGTTCGGTTCCGGGATTGATATAGCTGTCCACCTCTTCCTGCCTTTCCACCATAGCCTCGACCAGCAGGGTGTCCCTTTCTGTAGGGACAATTGTGAAGTCCGGCATGTCTGCAGGAACAAGGACAGTGTCGCCTTTGTGTACCTCTGTGGATTCTGTAGTCCTGCCTCCTTTCCCGTCAGGGACGGACACCTGGATGGAGGCGCCTCCTTCTATGCACATATAGATGAGAAATCCGTTGAACTTCTCTTTGGAAATCTGGAGAGGGGTGCTGACCTTCATCTCGTTTACCGTGAACTGGGGACATTTCGCAAGTTCACGCACAGGACTGTCGTTTCTGTATTCATCTCCCCAGAGTGGGCCTTTTATGAAAAGGCTCTCATCGAATTTGCTGTAGTTGATCAGGTCGATTGCCTCATCAAGATGCATTTTCCTCGCTGTCTTTGGGTTGAATTCCCGCCCCCAGTCATAGAGCCTGAAAGTGAGGTCTGAAGATTCCTGTATTTCGGCTATGAGAAGTCCTCCATCAGCGGCATGTATCGTGCCCGGAACAATGCGGATGGCATCACCTTTCTTAGGGTGAAGTACATTGAGCACTTCCTCTACAGTCCCGTTATGACAGCGGTCGTAGAGCTCCTGTGCGGAAATCTCCCTGTTGAATCCGGCATATACCTTCGCGTCTTCGGCGGCATCGAGCACATACCATATCTCGCTCTTGCCGAGGGAGTCGTATCTCTGTTCCGCGACCTCATCATCCGGATGCACCTGCACGGACAGTTTGTTCTGGATGTCGAGGAACTTGATCAGCAGAGGGAACTGTCTTCCGTACCGGTTGTAGACATCTTCTCCGACGATCCTGTCCAGGTATGTCTCCATCAGCTCGCTTATGGTGTTCCCTGCCAGCCACCCGTTGGCAACCACGGAATCCTGTACGCCCATATCAGCGATTTCCCAGCTTTCTCCGATGGCTTCATCTGCGGTGAGCTTCCTTTCGCTGCCGTCTTCTCCGGCCTCGTAGAATTCCTTTCCGAGTTTCTTGATAAGGTTCGAGCCTCCCCATACTCTCTTTGATGGTATAGGAATGAATTTCAGTGGGTATAACTGTTTCTTTGTCTCCATTGTTTTCTGCCGGAATCCGGCCCTACGTTTAATCCGTCTGCAAATATAGGAATTGTTTTGAAATTTATCTGACGAATCGGCATCCTTGTCCGTCCCTATGCCCTGCCGGTTCCGCGATGTCCTTTCCTGTCCCTGAAAATTCTGGTCAGTTTGTGTTATTGTATGACAAGAATGTGTTATGGTGTTGTCTTCCGTTCTGACTATATTTGCGGAATAACCATAATACAGATGAAACATCCACTGACCATTCTGGCGGCAAGTCTGTCTCTTGCGCTGTCAGTCTCTCTCCACGCAGCTCCGGCCTCTTATGGCGACCGGTACAGGTTCACCCATATAGACCGTTCCTGGGGGCTGTCATACAATGCAGTGAAATGTATGGCGCAGGACAGCAGGGGATTTGTCTGGATAGGTACCTACAAGGGTCTGAACAGGTATGATGGGGTCAGGATCAAGAGCTACGACAGGCTGGATATGGGAGTGGATTCTGACTATATCAATGTGCTTGCCGAGGATTCGGCCGGAAATATCCTCATAGGGACTGACAACGGCATTGTCATATATGACTATGTATTGGATGATTTCCGCAGACCTGCCGGATCGGACATTCTGGACGACAGGGTGTATGACATCTGTATGGATTCGGACGGGACAATGTGGATAGGCTCGCGTTCACAGGGTCTGTTCAGATATGATTCCGGGACGGATGAGCTGTCTGCGGCGACTGTCATCCGGGAGGATGGCTCTGTTCTGGACAATGTCTACAGGATTGCCATAGACAGCAACGACAGGATGTATATGGCCTCGTATTGCGACAATATATACTGTATGGATATCGGTGCGGTCAGTGCGCCGGTGAGGCTCGTGGTCGAATGTCCTGATTTTTTTGAAGGGGATGATGTGGAGGGGCTGTGTGTCAGTCCGAGGGCCGATTATCTGGTATATGTGGCCAGCAAACGCCACGGGCTGTGCGAGGTGAATACTATGACCGGGAAGGTGAAGATGCTCCACGCCATATCGGCGGACTCGAGACCTGTCGGACTGGATATCGGGGGGAAGGACCTTTGGCTTTCCACCACATCCGGGCTGGTCCGGTACGATATTGCAGTTGGCAGCTGCTCTGTCTTGAGGCAGGACAGCAATGACAGGTTTTCCCTGTCGGATGACTATGTCAACTGCGTGCTCATCGATGACAGGGATGGGCTGTGGGTGGGGACTGCATACCACGGGGTCAACTATCATGGTGTGCATCAGGATCTTTTCGGCAAATTCTACAGGACAGATGATGGGGAGAGTCTGGAAGGCAGCGAAGTGTGCGATTTCGCCCAGGATGGGGATGGCAATGTGTGGATTGCCACCGAGCGCAAGGGCCTGTTTCTGTATTGCCCTGAGACAGACCGGCTGACGGCATACAGGCTGCCGATCCGTCTGGACCATATAAATGCCCTCTACTGCGATGGGGACTGGTTATGGCTGGGCTATCACAACGGTATCTGCCGGATGAATCGGCGTGACAGGTCTGTGGTGTCATATCCGCATTTCAGCGTCTCGGATGTGGATGTCGACAACAGAGTGCTGGACATATTCATGTCTTCCGATGGGCTGCTGTATGTGTGTACATCGATAGGGATGATGAAATACGATTCTGCGCTGGATTCGTTCTGCAAGGTGGAGTGTCTCGGAGATGGTGCTATAGAACATGTCCTCGAGGATGGCAGAGGCACCATCTGGGTGGCTTCCTACAGTTCGGGTGTGTATGCGTATGACAGGTTCGCGGACCGGGTCGCAGGGCACTGGTGTGTCCGTGATGGAGATGGCAGCATTCCGGAGATGACCTCATCGGTCTGCATAGATGAGGATGGTCAGGTGTGGATTGTCGGGTTCGGCTCAGGTTTCTTCAGGTATGACCAGAAGAAAAAGGATTTCGATGCTTACGACAGGGCGGGCTATCCCGCACTGCCTACGGACATATTCTTCTCTGCGCTTCCTGATGACAACGGCAATCTATGGCTGTCTTCGGACAGGGGGCTGGTGAGATTCGACAGGAATACAGGTTCTGTAGCGGTCTACAATGTCCTGTCCGGGATTCTGGATGATGATTTCAGGAAGTCTTGTATCCGTCTTGGAGATGGGTCGATGCTTTTCGGCTCATCCGATGGTTTCATCCGCTTCTCTCCCGGTGATTTCCGGACAGACCTGCAGCCTGTGGAAGTGTCTGTGACGGATTTTCTTGTAGGTGACATGGCGGTTGTCCCGTCGGAGTCAGGCCCGGTGGACCGTAACATAGACATAGCCGGCCATGTGAGGCTGGAGGCTGACAGTAATTCTTTCGGTTTTCGTCTGGCTTCGCATATATCCGGTTCCCTTGCCGGAGGTTCTGTCAAGTGTATGCTTGCAGGGTATGACAGTCTCATGGTGGATGTCCCATCGAACATGGAGGTGTACTGGTACAATATCCCTCCCGGAGACTATGTATTCAAAGTCGTTTCATCAGGACAGAACGGTCTGACTACGGCAGCGCATAAGGATATACGGGTCGAGATTCTTCCGGAGTTCTGGCAGTCCCGTACCGGGATTGCGCTTATTGTCGCCATGTCGATTGCCGTATGCGTGGCAGTGTTCATTATGATATATATGAGGATGGAGCAGAGGCACCGTTCGGCGCAGGAAGAGATGGAGAGGAGGAAGGAAAAGGAGATGCTTCAGGAGAAGATGTCATTCTTTTCCAACATAGTGCATGAAATCAAGACTCCGCTTACCCTGATCCGCACCCCGCTCCAGAACATCATGGCATCAGGGGTTCCTGCATACATGAAGGAGGAGCTTGCCATAATCGCTAACAGCACCGACTGTCTCGACAGGCTGGTGAAGGAGCTTCTGGACTTCATCAGAATCGAGAAGCACGGCTATGTGCTGGAGTACAGGAACATTGATGTCATTGACAGGATAAACTACATGTTATTCAACTTTTCGGAGACCGTGAAGAACCGTAACCTCAGGATGACATTCTCGCATGGTATGGACAGGCTGGAGGTCGCAGTGGATCCAAAGGCGCTTGACAAGATTCTCAACAATCTCCTGCACAATGCTGTCAAATATGCCGGTTCCTGGATATCCCTGACAGTGGAAGCCGCTGGAGGTAACATGACAGTGACTGTCGCCAATGATGGAAAGCCGATTCCCCAGGAGCGGCGTACCGAGATTTTCAAGCCGTTCGTACAGTTCAGCGAGGATCCTGGATATTCCGGAAGTTTCGGCATCGGGCTTTCTTTCGCGAGGATGCTCGCGGAGCTTCACGGCGGATCTCTTGTCCTTGCCGATGGCAGGAAGACAGCCTTTGTACTTACGCTTCCGCTCAAGAGTCTCCGGGACAGGCAGCCGGAGCAGCCAGAGGAGGGGTCCCTGCCGGATGATGCTGACAGGAGCCTGCCTCTGCTGCTTCTTGTGGAAGACAACTATGATCTCCAGGCATATCTGAAAAGAAAACTTTCCGTCAGGTACAATGTCATCACTGCGGATTCGGGAGAGAAGGCACTGTCGCTCATAGGGAAGCATAAGGTGGATATGATACTGACCGATATAGTGCTGCAGGGTATGGATGGGGTGGAGCTGTGCCGTAGGGTGAGCAGGGATATGGAGACATCGCATATTCCCGTGATAGTGCTTTCCGCGATATCATCTGTGGATGTCAAGGTAAGGGCGATGGAGAGCGGGGCTGTCAACTATATAGAGAAGCCTTTTACGATGGATTATCTTATGGCGTGTATCTCCGGAGTGCTGGACAAGCGCAGGCAGCTCAAGGAGGCATTGAGAAACGAGCCGGCCTCGGTCGTGGATATGGCTCCGTTCAATCTAGTGAGCCGTGATGAGGCTTTTCTGAAACGGCTGGAGGCTGTTGTGGGCGAGAACATGTCCAATTCTTCCTTCTCGGTGGCCCGGCTCGAGGATGCGATGTATATGAGCCGGAGTTCTCTGACGAGGAAGATGAAAGGTCTGCTGAACACAACGCCGGTGGAATATCTGCGTGCACGGCGGCTGTCGGTTGCGGCAGAAATGCTCAAGTCTGGCAAATACCATATAAATGAAGTATGCTATGCGGTGGGTTTCGCCTCCCCGTCCTATTTTGCAAAATGTTTCAGGGCAATGTATGGCAAGCTGCCTGGAGAATATGCGGAGACATCCGGACCGGATGCTGTTGAAGGCGATGACAAAAGCATCTCGCCAAAAGATGATACAAACTAATCTGCCGCTTGGAAACATTGCTGTATTCGCCGGGACAAGTGTTACATTTGTCTTAGAAGCCGGACAGAGAACCGGATTGTTTAACCGCAAAGGCCTGTGGAGGAATTGCAGGCTGAAGATAACACTGAGACGAGATGAAATTGAGATTGGCGTTGACCATCGTATCGGCAGCCCTGGCTGCCCAGGTATGCCTTTGGGCTGACAATGCAGTGGAAGACACTACCGGTGTACAGCACGGGCCGGTGAAGATGTGGGAAGGGACAGTGGAACTCCCGACCTACAGGGTGAACGCACCGGAGAAGGCTCCATTGTTTGAAAGGGATTTCGCTTATCAGAGGGCGAAGAGAAGTGTCTATCCATATCCTATGAATGACAATCCAACGGATGTCAGGGTGGATTCTCTGCACAGGGCAGTGTTTCTCGAGAATGACTGGCTTAAGGTATGTATTCTTCCGGACATAGGAGGGAGACTTTTCTATGCGACCGACAAGACCAACGGATACGAGATATTCTATCGCCAGCATGTTATAAAGCCAGCCAATGTCGGGATGCTCGGGGCGTGGATAAGTGGCGGTGTGGAATGGAATGTGTTCCATCATCACAGGGCTACGAGCCAGTATCCTATAGATTACCGTATGGTGGACAACGGGGATGGCAGCAAGACCGTATGGGTGGGTGAAGTGGAGAGAAGACACAGGATGAGCTGGGCGATAGGCATGACCCTGTATCCTGACAGGTCATATATTGAAGTTACCGGACGCTTTTTCAACAATACTCCTGACCGTAATTCAATGCTCCACTGGAACAATGTGGCCACGCACGCCAACGAGGACTACAGGATAATATTCCCGGAGAACACGGAGTTCGGCACCTACCATCACAAGAACAGTTTCCTGAGGTGGCCTGTCGCTGACGGCCCGTATTGCGGCAATCCGGACTATGAAGGCAAGGATGTGAGCTGGTGGAAGAATCTCCCTGCTCTCACCGGAGGCTCCGTGTTCGTATATGACCTCAAGGATGACTTTATCGGAGGATATGACTACGGACGGGATGCGGGCACGATGCTGGCGGCAGACCATAACATAAACAAAGGCGGGAAGTTCTGGACCTGGGGCAATATGAACTATGGACATGCCTGGGACTGCGAGACCCTGACTGATTCAGATGGACCGTATGTGGAACTGATGACAGGTGCATATTCGGACAACCAGCCCGACTACTGCTGGATCAACCCGTACGAGACGAAGGAGTTCACCGCATGGTGGTACGGCATACGGGATCTGGACAATGTCAACAGGGGTAACAGGGAGGCTACGGTCAATATGGACATATTTCCGGATGGAAAGATACATATAGCCGCCAATGTGACTTCAGTGCGGAACGGCGCAAGGGTTATGGTGTCCGGAAAGGATGGGAAAGTGCTGTATGACAGGAGTGCGGATATGGCCCCGGACCGACCTTTCTCTGACAGTTTCAAGGTCTCTGCTGAAGATGTCGCGGAACCATCAGAGGTGACGATGACCCTCTGCTCTGCTGACGGGGAGGAACTTATCAGTTATCATCCGTACAGCCTTGACAGGACGGCGCCTGTACCGGAACCGGTAGTCCCTCTCGATCCGGACCCGGGAAGTATAGACAATATCGAGGAACTTTATTATCTCGGTATGAGAAACCTGCAGTTCCATCAGGCCCATGTTGATCCGAACATCTATTTCAGTGAAGTCCTCAGGCGCGATCCTGGTGATGTCCGCTCCAATACACAGCTCGGGATATATTACCGTAGGAACGGGGACTTTGAAAGGGCTAAAATGCATCTCCGGAAAGCGCTCGAAAGGCAGACGGCCAGCTATACCAGACCGGAAGACGGGGAGTCCATGTACAATCTCGGACTTGTGCTCAAGGCGGAAGGATGTTATGATGCGGCAGTTGATACTCTCTACAGGGCCGCATGGGACTATGAATATGCTTCAGCCTCATATTTCCAGCTGGCTCAGATATCTTCCATTGCGGGAGACCGTAACAAGGCCATGCAGCAGGTTGAGATGTCCATTTCCTATAACGGGATGAATATAGATGCCATGAATCTGCATACCACCCTGTTGAGATATTCCGGCAGGAATGATGAAGCTGTGGGGCAGGCATGCGAGGTGCTTTCCCTCGACCCTCTGAACTATTATGCGATGCGTGAGCTTGTCCTGCTCGGCAGGGAGTCGCAGGACAGTCTTGCCGAGCTCCTCAGAGGCGACAGCGAGTCATATATCGAGCTTGCGCTGTATTATCTCAACAATGGTTTTGCCGGGGATGCGGAATCTGTCCTTCTGGCATCAGAAGCAGTCTCTCCTTATCCGACGGCAGAATATTATCTCGGTTATCTGGCAGATGCTGCCGGAGACAGAACAGAAGCGGAGAAATGGTTTGCAAAGGCTCAAGCCGGAGATACCGGCTATGTATTCCCGTTCAGGTCCGAGACCGTGAAAGTCTATGAGAAAGCCCTGGAGTACAATCCGCAGAGTGCGGTCACATGGTATTATCTGGGCAATCTGTATTATCACAGACGGCCGGACAAGGCTCTTGATTCGTGGATGAAAGCGGTGGAGCTTGAGCCGGATTTCGCAATGGCACTCCGGAACATAGGCTGGTACTGGAGATTCAAGGATGAATACACCGGGAACAAGGATATGGAGGACTACATCAGGGCAGCGGACTTCTACAGGAAAGCCATAGCTGCGGACAAGGATGGCAATGCCATTTTCCTGGCCGAATGCGATGAGATTCTCGAACAGGTCAATGCTCCCCTTGAAGACAGGTACAGTCTTTTTGAAGGACGGGAGGGCCTTTACGGAAGGCGCTACGATTCCGAGACCAGGGCGATAAGGCTCAGAATTCTGCTCGGAGAGTACGAACAGGTACTGGAACCTCTTCTGACACGGTTCTATCCGAGACGGGAACATATCGAGGACCTGCATGACATCTATGTGGATGCCTGCCTGCTGTCCGGATTGAAAGCCTGGTCCGACGGAGATGATGCAAAAGCTCTCAGGTATATGCTTATGATGAATGATTATCCTGAAAACCAGGGATATGCACATCTTGAGTATTATGCGCGGGATGCGCAGGTCTATTATAATATCGGGCTTGCATACGAGAAGACAGGTGATATGGACAGTGCCATGGAATATTACAGGAAGGCTGCCGGAGTTGAGGTGAAACCTGCAGACGGAATGTATAACTACGAAAAGACTCTGGCCATGCGCAGGCTCGGGGCAGATGAGAGCGAGATACGCACTATCCTTGAATCTACGCTTGAGTATGCACAGGCCAGTGTCACGGACAGTGTGGACAGGTTTTTCGAGAGCTTTGACTATGGCCCGTGGCCCGAAGACATCAATACCAGGGCATGGTACACCCAGGGTATAGTCTACAAGGCTTTAGGCAAGGAGCGCAAGGCAGGACAATGCTTTATGGAGGCTCTCGAAGAACGTAACGGTAACCTCTGGGCCAACTATTATCTCGGGAATATACCGATGGATTGAAAATCATAAAAATGCAATGTCTATGTTCAAGCGGCATATAATATTGTCAGGTCTGGCTCTCCTGCTGTCGGCCGGCATGGATGCGAAGATTTTCAGGCAGGAAGCGGGGAATCTTGTCTTTGCAATCGGACAGGACGCGACCGGGGCCTCATTTGCCATCAAAGGACATGAGTCTGACGCATCGGAGGATTCTGAATTCTGGAGACTTATCCTTGATGATGGCTTGCGCAGGGAGATACCTGTCATTTCTACGGACCAGACCGGGAAGGTAAGCATGGAAGGAGATGGACTGGTCATCAGGTACGGGAGCCTGGTGTCCGAATATGGGGACACATATCCCGTTTCGTTTACGGTCAATGTGCGTCAGGAAGATGGCCTTTTGAAATTCTCTGCAGAAATTGAAAACAATACGGAAAATGTCAGGGTCAACGAATGCTTCTGCCCGATGGCTGATTTCAACTCCATAGCGGGAGACAAGGCAGAAGATGTGCTGTATTGGCCTCAGGGACCGGGCGAACGCTATGTCAATCCGTGGAAACTGCTTGAAGACAAGGCCCCGTATTATTATGCCCATGATGAATATGAGACTTATATGAATCTTGTATATCCCCGTGCATCGATGAGCTGGTATGGTGTCGAGTCAGGTGACAAGTTTCTGTATTTTGCCAGATATGACAAGGATATGAGACAGTGTCTTCTCAGCATAAGACACCGGATAGACGATACCAATCTGACATTTACGGTGGACCATTTCCCGATGGCGAGGTCTGGAGAAAAGGTTGATGTGCCGGCTTCAGTCATTGGAGTGATAGATGGAGATTGGAGAGATGGGGCGGACATCTACAGGGCATGGGCTGATTCGAATTTCTACAAGGCACCGGAAGTGGCTCCGTGGGTCAGAAGAATGACGGGGTTCCAGAGAATCATAATGCGTTCACAGTACGGCCTGGACTATTATAAGGCAGAGGATCTGCCGGCAATGTATGAAGCGGGGGCGAAATATGGTATCCGCACGCTTTTCCTGTTCGGCTGGTGGAAAGGAGGGATGGACCGGGATTATCCGTATTACGATGAACCGTATCCCGGAGCGTTCAAGGAGCTTGGGGACAATATCCGCAAGGTGCAGGAAATGGGCGGGAGAGTGATACTGGAATGCAACTGCCATTTCCTCGATCCGCAGGTGGATTATTACAGCAAGTTCGGCCATGAAGTGGAGATTCTTGACATAAACGGGGATCCTGTCCCGAAAAGTTTTGTCTATCAAGGCCGGGGCGAATTGAGGGAGAAACTGGGAGCGAAACTGTTCTATCTTGCGTGTGCGGGGACTCAGAGATGGAGAAACCAGTTGATGAGCCAGCTCAGGCTTATGGACAGTATGGGACCTGACTGCCTGTTCATAGACTGTTATGGATTCTGTCCGTACCAGCCTTGTTTTAACCACAGCCATGAACATGGCTACAGGGTGGATGAAGAATGGAAGTACCACAGGATTTTTTTCAATGATGCAGTGCGGTTCTGCAATGATAATGGCCGGGTGCTTGCCACGGAGGGTGTCACGGATCTTGCCGGAGCATACAACCAGTTCCTTCATGGGAATATCGGTGCTGATTTCAAGATAAAGAGCAATGCATATCCGCAGATGTTCCGTTATACATTCCCGGAGGTAATCACGACCGTGAGGAACATATACTCATCTCAGGGCGACTATGAGCGTCAGTTCAGGAATGCCCTGACAATGGGTATGAGGCTCGATGCCCAGCTGTGGGTATGCAGGGCGGATATAAGCAGGGATCCGGCATACGCAAAGGCTGTAGGCGAGTACACGGCCCTGCTTGACAGGTACGGGGAATTCTTCTATGATGGGAAATTTACCGTGATAGACCGTTCCGAACTGCCATATTACATCAAGCGCACGGAATGGTACAGCCCTGATGGCGACAAGGTCATGAGAGTGCTGTACAATTCCACCGGCAGGACAATATCGGAATACTGTGGAGTGACTCTCGGTCCGGGAGAGATAAGGTTCGATATATTCAATGCGGATGATTATTGCAGGTAATGGGAAAAGATCTTTCATATCTGTGCCTGAAGGTCTGGCTGATGGCGGTTCTGTCGCTTTCTGCGGGGCCCGTGTCGTATGCAGTGGATAGACAGGCTCCTGAAAACGATGAGTTCGATGTATTCCTCCTGATAGGGCAGTCGAACATGGCTGGAAGGGGCTGGCTCTTCCCTGACGACACTGCGGTGATGGAGGGCGTATTCATTCTTAATGACAGGGATGAGGTCGTCCCCGCTACCGAACCGCTGAACAGATTTTCCTCGGTCAGGAAGAGACTCTCGCTGCAGAAGATGAATATCGGCGGGTCGTTCGGAAGGTCGATACATAAGCATACCGGCAGGAAGGTCCTGCTTGTCGTGAATGCACGGAGCGGGACATCCGCCCGTCTGTGGAGACCTGGGGCTCCGGGGATAACGGCCAAAGAGGGAGATGATGATCTCCTCATGGACGGGCAGAAATTCCCTCCGTTGTACGATGAGGCTGTCAGGCGTACCAGGAAAGCCTTATGCTATGGACAGCTAAAGGCTATCCTTTTCCATCAGGGAGAGGCGGATGCCTATCCGAAATATGCTCCGCAGTGGCCGGGAAAGGTGGCTGATATCGCAGAATCGCTGAGAAAGGACCTTGGGGCCGATGTCCCGTTCATTGTCGGAGAGGTGAGCTACCATATCCCGAATTCAGCCGTCATCAACCCTTATATTCGTGACATATCATATGTGGTGCCTGACAGCGGATGGGTAAGTGCGGAAGGTTGCAATGCCAACAGGGACAGTATCCATTTCAGCCGTCAGGGTGTGACCTTGCTCGGCGAGCGGTATGCAGAAAAGGTTTTGGAAATGGTCTATGGGCAGGACATATACGCGGAGGAGGACAGCACCGTAACTGCACCGGAAGGTATGTACACTATATCGGATTTTGACCGTACAGTTGTGGATTTCGATGGAGAGAAGACATATTGCGTGACCTTGAATCCTGTAAAGGATACGGTCAATACATCAGGAATATGCGGCAAAGCCGTATCGTCCAGGCAGGGGGCGGCTGCGGTATCCTGTTCCCTGACAAGACCTTTGGATTTCACGCGGAGTACAGAAATCCGCCTGAAAGTGATTTCTCCTGATGCAGGAGAGAAAGTCTTCCTGTCCCTGTCTCCGTCAAGGCCGCGTCCGCAGGCGGCACCTGTGACATTGTCGTGCGAGACTTCCTCTGACAAGGCCTGGGAAGAACTTGTCTTTGACTGCTCCGAGGTCGCTGAAACAGGTTGCAATTATTATCAGAGACTTACTGTAACCTTCGGTTCCGGTTCGGGCAAAAGGAAGGACTGGTATTTTGATGACCTGATGATTCCGGATGATGACCTGTCCGGACTTTCCCTGTTCAGGAGGATAGCCGAACCGATGTTGCCTGACCCTTCTGTGCCTTGGATGAGCAATTCCATCGCCAACCCTGATTTCCTTACGCCAGAGGAGTCCCCGGATGGGAACTGGTGGCTGTTCGTACGGGGAGGGGATGGCTCACGTTCGCATCTTGGCATATATACCCAGGATACGGCAGACTTCAATCCTGCAGGGCCATGGACTTATTATGAGGGCAATCCTGTCATACCGGCCGGCTGGTACGGGGAGGAGGATTGGCAGCAGGCTATTGACCAGTGTCCGGTAATGGGCGATGATGGCAGGCTCTATCTGTTTTACAAAGGGATAAGCAGGGACAGGAAAAATACGGTCCTGGTGGCAGTCTCGGATGATGGCCTTGCATACACCAGACAGGATTCTCCGTGGAAAGAGGATTGCGGAGTGGCGGATGTGGTCAAGTCGGAGGGGAAGTATTATCTTTATGTGTCACGCAGAGTCTATGTGTCCGACAATCCGTTGGATGGCAGAGATGCGGAGATGTATTGGACTCTGGAGAAAGGGACAGGCCCGTCGAACTGCGACTGGTATTCCATTAACGGGCAGAAGATATTCCGTGTCTCCGGTTCTGACAAATGGTTTATGGCATATCAGTGCGGTACATGCAATCCGGATTTCCCTGACAGGTTCCACATAGCCGTGTCGGATGATCTCATACATTGGGACAAGGTAGACAACGGAAGACCGTTCTTCACGAGGGGGGCAAGAGGAGAATGGGACCAGGGGGCGATATGGGCTCCGGCTGTATTTGAATATGATGGCAACCTGTATCTTTATTATGAAGGCTGGGGACGCGAAGGCCATGTCCCCGACAGAGACAGGAAATATTTCCGTCCGGGGCATTCGCAGATAGGGATAGCCGTCTGCCCTGTGGATGAATTCCTGGAATGGTGCGGGCTTGACAAAGAACCCGGAAAGAGATGAAAATGTTGAACAATTTTATAATATGGTCATGAAACATTTATTGATATATGCAATCCTGCTGTCCTGTCTGGCGGCCTGCGGACAGACGGCACCGGACGGGCAATGGACTCCGCAGCAGGCGAAGGAATGGTATTCAGGGCAGGAATGGCCTGTGGGGTGCAATTATGTGCCATCATACGCCATAAACCAGTATGAATTCTGGCAGGCAGACAGTTTCAGTCCGGAAGTGATAGACAGGGAGCTTGCTCTTGCCGAAAGCATCGGCTTCAACACTGTGAGGATATATCTTCATGAAGGTCTCTGGTATGATGATGCCGAGGGGTTCAAGAGCAGGATTGACCGCTTCCTCGACATTGCGGACAGTCACGGGATACGTGTGGTTGTCACATTCTTCACTAACGGAGGCAACCATGACATCAGCTTTTCCATTGGACCTCAGCCGCAGCCGGCTCCTGGACAGCACAATTCGAGCTGGATACCGAGTCCCGGCAGGCAGGTCATAGATGATCCGTCACAGTGGCCGCGTCTGAAAGCATACGTGCAGGATATCCTGAGAAGCTATGGCGATGATGACAGGATACTGTACTGGTGTCTGTGCAACGAGCCGGAGAATATGAAAGGAGGATGTGATGTGAAAGAGTTCATGCCGGCGGTGTATCGGTGGGCGTGGGAGGTGAGGCCTTCGCAGCCGCTCACATCGCCCGTATGGCAGCGTCCCGGAAAAAACGGCACGGCGACAAAACTGGATATGGTGGCATGGGTCTGCATGAAGTCGGATATCATCACTTTCCACCATTATTCATCGCCGCAGGAGCTGAATACCATGATAAGGATGCTTTCACGCTTTGACAGGCCGATGGTATGCCAGGAATATCTTGCCCGTAATTACGGCAATACCTTCTTCAATATCCTTCCTGTCCTCAAGGAAAACCGTATCGGGGCGATAAACTGGGGACTGGTGAACAACAAATGCAATTTCCATTATCCATGGGATCACAAGGCAGGCGACCCGGAACCTGAGATATGGTTCCATGACATATTCAGGTCCGACTATACTCCGTATGATCCTGCTGAAATCGATTTCCTGAAAGGAATGACTTCAGACAAATAAATCAGATAAACAGACCAAGACTATGACCGATAAGATGAAACAGCTGATAACCGTATTGCTTGCCGTCTTGCCTGCATTCCTGGCTCTGTCTTGCAGCCTTGAGCAGGAACTGTCTCCGGATGGAGGGCAGGCAGGGCGTACAATCCGTATCGTCACGGCAGATACGGATACGAGGACTGTGATGGGAGAAGAGTCAGATGGGAAGATACCTGTCTACTGGTCGGAAGGGGACCGTATCTCAGTGAACGGGGTGACTTCCTCTCCTCTCGAGGCTTCTTCCGGTTCTTCTTCAGCAGAATTCAAGGTCAGGAATGTAGAGCCCCCGTATACTGTCATTTATCCGGCTTCAGCATACGCAGGTACCGGAGATGATGGACTTGTATCGGTCTCGATACCTTCCGCCCAGCCATATTGCCCCGATTCGTTCGGTGCAGGGGCCGACATACTTTACGGAACTTCTGATGAGGAGGACATCGTGGCTGTAAGCCATCTCTGCGGAACAATCAGGGTGAGGCTGACGGATGACTTGTCCAATACAATAAGAAGCCTTGTCCTTAGAAGTATCGGAGATGATGCTCCGATAGCCGGAATGTTCACTCTTGATATCGCTTCAGGTGAGTTGTCTGCAGCAGGGGAGAATATGAATGAAGTCTCTCTGGAAATACCGGATGAGGGTGTCACCCTCGGTGCGGAGGACAAGGATTTCTATTTCACAATCCCTGCGGGGACTTATCCGGAGGGTTTTGAACTCAGGTTTGAAGATGAAAGGAAGCATGTTCTCAGGCTTTTATGGCTCAGGGAGGCGGAGGGAGCAGAGCCTGGTGTGACGGTCTCCTCCGGCACTCTCGTCTCGTTCGCTTCAAGCAAATACGAGCCGGATTCCCGTGAGATTGTCTCTGCGGAAGACTGGGAGGAATTCGTCTCGGCGTACAATTCAGGAGCAGACGGATGGGAGGAGGAATGGCTCGGCAAGGATGGAGCTGTCAGGATAGGGGCGGACTTTTCCGCTGAAAAGCTCAGCCAGATAGCTGAATTCTCCCATATCCTTGATGGATGCGGACATACAGTCACCCAGACAAGGGCGGCGCTTCCGCTTGTCGGTACACTGCGCGGGACAGTCAGGAATCTTGTCCTTGCAGGGACAATGGAGGCTGAGGACCCTAATGTTCAGGGGGCTGCAGTATTTGCCAGCGTGATAGATGGAGGGGAATTTTCCGGATGTACCAGCGACACTGACATATATGTGTCCGGCGATGCCGCCAAATATGTATCTGCTGCATTCGCTAGGACATTCCGCGGAGGAAAGATAACAGGTTGCACAAATTCCGGAGACATCATAGTCACGATATCCCTGACCCAGGACAGGGCGGTGGCAGTGGCCGGGATAGTGGCGATGACGAGTGCTCTTGCATCTCCTGCCGTGATTTCTGATTGTGTCAATGAGGGCGACATGTCCGTTATGATAGACAGGGGGACAGCCGGGTCCAATGTCAGACCTGTAAATGCCGGTTATGCCGGTATTGTCAGCAATGTGATATCCGGTGATGCAGAGAACTTTCTGACTCTCGAGAAATGTATCAACTATGGTGATGTGTCTGTATCCTGCACTCAGGATCCGACAAGTTTCAATTCCCTGATGTCAGGATGCGGAGGCATTGTAGGGCTTTGCACCACATTCACTACCACAGGTGCAGGATACAGCGATGCGGATGGCAGCGGAGACAACTGCCGTATGGAGCTTTATGATTGTGTGAATTATGGAGACATATCCAACGGCCTGGTGAGTTCGGATGGATCTACCGGTGTACACAAGGCATTTTCCGGAGGAATAGCCGGAGTGATTGCAGGAACGGCAGGAGCCAGGAGCGTCATGTCCGGATGTGAATCATACTGTTCCGTTCCCGGTTACCAAGGCGCATACAGCCGCTCCTCCCTCGGGACTGTCTATGGCGGGCTGCTGGGAATGGCTGCCGATATAGATATCTCCGGCTGCACGGCCGTAAGCCCTCAGGTAGGCAATCTCATGCGGCAGTCTTTTGCGGCCAGTGCCGGGATAGGTATCGCATTCAGGCCATTCTCGATGACAGGATGCAGGATATATGCGGATATCAGCATGATACGTTCCGCAACCTATACCGAGAACAACTACAGCCTCGGGTTTACATTGCCGACTGCAAGCGAAGATGGCAACACTGCCAATGCCGTGCTTGCGGGGTCTTCTGTCACGGACTGCAGTTTCGGAGGGTCGATATCGGTCAATGAAACTCCGGTGACATTCAGCTATACAGGTACTGCTTTCGGAACGATAATCAGGTCGGATTTCACGGCATCATCGTTCTCCGGCTATATACATTCTCTTTCGTACGGTGCGGGAGAAGTCGTCATAGATGGCAATTCATGGTGGGATGGACAGACAGAATAATGCTATGGAAAGATATTTTATGATAATGCTGCTTGCTCTTGTATCCCTGTCCTGTACAAGGGAGGATACAGGTGCTGACATAGACACTTCAGGGTATACCCTGTTTGAAGTGTCTATGGATGATCTCCTTCTGAATACGGCATCTCCATATCAGCTCCCGTGGAAGGAAGGGGACAGGATA
Organism: uncultured Bacteroidales bacterium; assembly: GCA_944322715.1. Taxonomy (GTDB): domain Bacteria; phylum Bacteroidota; class Bacteroidia; order Bacteroidales; family UBA932; genus Cryptobacteroides. Next base: position 44,017 of record CALUPT010000014.1, on the reverse strand, counting down.
GGTGTGTATGGCTCTGAGTCCGGCGACAATGCCGGATTCTGGCTCAAGGAATCTGGCGAGGGGAAGACGGTGGCTGAATTTTACGGCCCTGTTGTCAGAGGGGAGCTTATAACTGCATATTATCCGTGGTCATCCACATACGAGGCTGAAGTGGACAGGATGCCGGTGGACCTTGCACATGTCCAGACCTATAGTACGGATGTATCCCCGGTATCACAGTTCCTCCTGTATTCTGATATGGCGTTTGCAAGGATGGATGTGGATGGGATGCTGGCATTTTGCTATCCTTTCGGCATATTGAGGGTAACAGTGGCTCTGGATGAACCTGTATATATGACAGGAGCCTGTCTTGAGTCAGATACCGGGATTGCCGGAAGAATGGAGGTCAGCCCTGATGGTATGGCCGTCCCTACGGATGTCTCCTCCAGAACCATAACTCTCGATTTTTCGGGAAATGTGGTGGAAAGTGCGGATGGCAACGGCAATGCCTCCCTGCTGTTTGTCCTTCCTGCGGCAAGATATGCGGCAGGAAGTCTCTCTGTTTCCCTTTCTCTGACAGGAGGGGAGAAGATACAGGTGAGTCTGGGAGAAGTGGATGTCCCGAAGGTGTCTGCCTCTGATTTCATGGTGGCGGATGTGGTTGTGGCGACTTCCGGTATCCCGGCGCTTGATGTTGAAGATGGTTATTTTGAATGATGTCGGATATGGAAAGATATTCAATGTTTTTTCTCTCAGTATGCCTGCTGGCAGCCTGTGAGGCAAAGCTGGAGCAGCCCGGGCCTGGAACAGGTCTCGGTGAGATATATCTCACGGCTCCGGCTGGCTCCATGTCTGTATCTGTGGAGCTGGATGGTCTCTGGAGGGTATGGGCCGAAGAGGACTGGATTTCTCTGGATGTCAACGGCAGGGATGGTTATGGAGCCTTCACGTTCTCCTGGTCATCCAATGAATCCGATTTTTCGGAAAGCCGCGTGACCCGTCTAGGACATATCGTGATACAGAGCATTCCGGATATGCGCTCCGATACCCTGTACATTCGTCAGCAGGGGACTCCGGACGGACACGATTATGTCACGAGGCTTTCCGGAGGCTATATCGGGATACCTGATATTTCCCAGAAACGGGTGGATGCCCTGTATCTCAATGCGGAAGATATGTCAATGGAAGAGATTGCCGGTATGGCGGAAGAAGTTGACCTGGCCGCTGTAATCTGTCCGGATGCTTCCACCGCATCAATGCTTGCAACAGCTTATCCCGGCAAGTCTGCATTTAAGGACAGGCTGCTTTTCCTGTCAATGTCCAGGGATGTGGAGCCGGTGTCCTCGTCTGATGACCCGATGTCACTTGCCGTTTCAATGGATGGAGTGAACTATGTCCTTGCAGACTTCGGGAAAGACCCGGCTGACAGGCTGGCACAGATACGGGCTCTACTGGACAGCGGGTATAATGTCCCGGGGGCTTCCGCAAGATGGGTCATTGGAGGGTCGTTCTATTACGCCAGCGTGATGGAAGCGGGATATCCCGATACACCTTCGTGGTATCCGGCGAGTCTCCATGATGATGCATTCGCCGCAGATCTCTATGCGTGGGACAACAACCTTGTGGACTGTATCTGGATGGTGAACCGTGGCTGGACTCCGACATATTCTGACGCGCAGGGAGAATGGCGGGCTGATTATGTGTATGCTTCAGGAACAGTATGGAATTCAATGACGGATGTCACCCTTATGACGGATATGGACCATCTGTCACATACACCGGTAAGATTCACCCTAAAATATTGACCGCAATGTACAGGATATTGACTTTTATCATATTTCTAATATTTGTAATCCCTGTCTCCGCGCAGGACATCAGGGTGACAGGGAAAGTCCTGGATGAGAACGGTGATGCCATGCCCGGAGTAGGTATCATAGATTTGTCACGGCCTGCGAACGGGACGGTGAGCGACCGTGACGGAGCGTGGTCCATCACAGTGGACAGGGGCGACACTCTCGAATTCTCTTTTCTCGGATATATGACAGTCGAGGAGCCTGTCAGGGGCAGGTCAAGAATAGATGTGACGCTCGAACCGGAGAGCACGCTGCTGGACCAGACGGTCGTAATCGGCTATGGTACATCGAAGAAACAGGACCTGACCGGAGCGGTGGCCGTGGTGGAGATGGATGATGTCAGGGACAATCCGGTGACATCTGTGGCGGAGGCTCTCCAGGGAAGGGTGGCAGGTGTGGATATCGTCTCAGGGACGGGAGAAGCCGGGGAGGGGACGAGTATCCAGATTCGTGGAGCCAGATCAATAGCGGCAGGCAATGAGCCGCTTATAGTCGTTGACGGAGTTGTTGATGCAGTCTCTGACCTCAATGCGATCAATCCATCCGACATCGTGAGCATATCAGTGCTGAAAGATGTGAGTTCCACTGCCATATACGGATCGCGGGGAGCCAACGGTGTGATTATAGTCACCACAGACAGGAAACCTGAAGGCAATTCCAGCTATGCGGTGACACTGCGTTCAAGTACGGGCTTCTCGAACATAGCCGGTTCCCTTGACCTTATGGATGCTGAAGAATATGCCACATGGCAGAATATGATCAGGATACAGAGAGGCACTGCCGTCAGGACAGAACCCCAGGCATCCGGCTCCTCCTGGGCATATTATAATCCCGCCCTTCTCGGCGAAGGGACGGACTGGGTAAAGGCTCTGTCCCAGACAGGTGTTTACAACAACCAGTATGCTGCGGTGTGGTCCGGCAATGACAACTATCATATATGGGGAGCTTTCGGGTACACATACTACAGGGGCGTGGTACTGGGGTCCTCGTATCACAGATATACCGGAAGAGCGAATGTGGACACAAGGATAGGCAGACGCATAACGGTCGGGGCGAGGTTCAGTCTCACATATTATGATGTCGAGAGGACTCCTGCCATGATCAGCGGAACAAACACCAACGCGGCAATATATCTCAGTCCTCTGCTCGACACGGAGAGCACCTGGAACCAGTATGGATATGAAGACAGTCAGGGGCAGGTGTTCAACAATCCTTATATCAGTGCAATGAACATTGACAACGATGTGGACAAATGGGAGATGAACATCGTCCCGTGGATCAAGGTCGATTTCGGCAAGGGGTTCACACTGAATTCAAACCTGTCATTTACGAGGGACAACCATCTCACTAACTACTATTCTCCTTCATATCTCCCCGTCGCCGAGGCGAGAAAGACCGGAGGTACAGCCCAGAGGGCATACTGGGACCAGCAGAAACTCCTGAGTGAGACTACGCTGAACTACAGGAAATCTATCCGTGGCGGACATGATATAGAGGCTCTGGTGGGATTTACCGCCAGCAGGAGGACACAGGACAATTCGACATACAGGGGGACGGGTTTCATGAATGATGATACGGGATATTACAACATGGGCGGCGCCATGTCCCCATCAGACTATTCCATGTCTTCGTACAGGTATCTCAAGACGACAATGTCTGCTCTTGGCAGGGTGAACTACAATTACGCCAGGAGATATTACCTGACATTTACATTCAGGGCGGACGGGGCATCCAATTTTTCTATGGCGAGGAAGTGGGGCTTTTTCCCGGCTGCCGCCTTCAGATGGTCCGTGTCCAACGAACCGTTCATGAGGGATGTATGGTGGCTGAACGACCTTTCTGTCAGGGTCAGTGCCGGCCGTTCCGGCAATGATGCCATATCCAGCTACTTGTCTATGAATACTATAAGGCTGTCTCAGAGTTCCTGGCTATTCGGTGATGACACTTTGCTGTCAAGCCTCCCGGACCGTCTGGCTAACGATTCCCTGACGTGGGAGACTACGGATTCATATAATCTCGGCCTTAATTTTTCAGCATGGCAGTCGAGGGTTAACATAGAGGCGGATGCATATCTTTCCGTGACAAGGGACCTTCTCCTGAGTGTCAGAAATTCCCAGACAACAGGATACAACACCTATTTCGCAAATCTCGGGAATACACGGAACATCGGAGTCGAGCTGTCCATAAACACGAAGAATGTAAGGACTCCGCATTTCGAGTGGGAGACCACGCTGACTCTCAGCCACAACGATCAGAAAGTCACTGATTCCGGAGCCGGGGATGAGGTCGTTCCGACATATATGAATCCGCGTTCTTCCACCCAGTATATGTACGGATACAGGACAGGATATCCGGTAAATGCCCTGTGGGGCTATCAGTATGCAGGTGTATGGCACAACCAGGAGGAGATTGACAGGAACGCACACACCAACACATACGTGTCCAATATCAAGGATGGGGCAAACGGAAGCAATGTCGGGCGTGCCAAGTATGTGGATGTCAACGGGGATGGAAATCTCAACCAGGATGACATGGTATATCTCGGCAATTCGGATCCCCTGCTGTACGGAGGTTTCCAGAGCAATTTCAAATTTTTCGGGAAACTTAACCTCAACCTGTATTTCACCTATTCCATAGGAGGGAAGATTTACAACCTTTCCGAACTCTATATGGGCTCCTCGATAGCATCGTACAATAAATACAGGTATGTGCTCGATGCCTGGGATGCCGTGAGGAATCCGGATTCGGATATCCCTATGCCACAATACGATGACGGGCTTGCTTCTGACAGGTTCGTGCACGATGCTTCCTTCTTCAGGCTGAAATCTGCTTCCATCAGCTATACATTTCTCCTGAGCAGATGGTCCAAGGTCTTCAAGACCCTCAATGTCGGCATCAGCGCAGAGAATCTTTTTCTGCTGAAATACTACAACGGCTTTGATCCGGATGTCTCCACCAGCAGTACCGTGAGAAGGCTTGACGATGGCTCGTTCCCGAGGCCAAGGACATTCACTCTCAATCTTGAACTTAAATTCTAAATGCAGATGACCATGAAGATCATATATGGACATATCGCTGCAGTCTCTCTGCTGCTCTTTGCCGGCTGCAGCCTCAAGGAGCAGCTGATAAGCGATTCGCGTACCGAGGACTGGTTCGAGACGCCCCAGGAATGCAGAACAGGCATTAATGCGTGCTACAATCCCATCAGAAACCAGCTGGGAGGCTATAATTTCTGGGTGGCGACAGAGTGTACCACCGACCTGATGTTCCTGAACCATTCCATGAACTACAATGCGACCCTGGACATCTCTCCGACCAAGCCGGCCGTGGCATCGACCATTTGGCAGAACTGTTATCAGGGGGTGATGAGGACCAACGGTCTGCTTGCGGCAATTGACCGTTCAGTGGCTGCCGGCAATTTTACAGAAGATGAGGCTCTGCCCCTCAAAGGGGAGACCATAGTGTTGAGAGCCTTTTTCTATTATATGCTTACCTGCACTTTCGGGGATGTCCCTTATTATACTGAAGAGGTGACCCAGGAGAACAGGGCGAGGATAGCTTCATTGCCGAGGATGCCGGCGGATGACACGAGGAATGCCCTCATAGATGAGCTTTGTCACTGGCTGTATCCCGAGTCTATGGGAGGACTGGAATCCCTGGAGCTCAAGAGATCTTACGATGGCACTCAGGAGAACAGGCTCGGAGCTGCTGCCGGCCTTATGATTGCGGCCAAGTTCTGCCTGTGGAACGGAAGGTGGGAGGATGCGATAGAGGTGATAGGGCTCCTGGAGGACATCTACGGACATTTTGCCGATGATCCCGTCGCGTTTGCCATGCAGTATCCGCTGAGTGATATCCCGTTCTCGAAAAAATATGTGCCGGAGTCCATCTTTGAGATATCCAATACATACGAGGAATACGGACTGCAGGTTACGGGAAGCATAGCGGCCTATTCTACACCGTACCAGAGCAATGTCGAAGGTGATGAGGGATCGGAGGATGAATTCCGCAGGACTGATGTCTTCAACGGGATTGCCATTCCTGAACTCGGGGCCAACAGCCGGACATCAACTCCGGCAAGACCCACATCGTATTATTTCAGGACTGTCTTGCCATACGGTTCGGGCGACCTCAGGAGCGGGGAGTATTCCGCTGATGAGACTGAGGCAAGGAACGGTTCCGGAAACCTTGCATGGAGATGGAAAGGCTATGCCCCGGAGGACAAGGAACGCAATCCGGAGGATGCTTCAGTAATGTGGTTTTCAAGCTGCACCCGTCCTATAGACAGACCGTGGCTCGGAAACAAGTTCTGGTGTTATGACATGTATTACACCCTTGATCACAACAATTACAAATTCTTCCGTTTCGCTGATGCCCTGCTGATGGCTGCGGAGGCCTACCTGATGCTCGGAGATACCGACAAGGCGGCGGATTATCTGAACATTACACGTACCAGGGCAGGTATAGAACCCCTGACCTTGTCGTCTGTCGGAGGCAATCCGGAAGCTTTTATGGAGGAAATCCGCCTGGAACGGGCGCGTGAACTTTTCGGTGAGTTCCAGAGGAAGTTTGACCTCGTCCGCTGGGGGATATGGTACGAGCGCACACTGCAGTACAACGACGGCATGTACCTTCCCGGCTATATCAGACCTTATCACCGATATCTGCCTATACCTGCAGAGCAGATAACCTATTCCGGAGGTGCGCTTGACAACAATGAATATGAACAGTGACAGTATGAAAAGGTGTATTTATATCATAATGCTTTCCCTTGCCGCGGCCCTGTCCTCCTGCAGCAAGGAATGGGTGTCATCCATAGAGCTGGGTGTCAATACTGACAGAGTGGACATAGATAATGTCTATGAAGGCGAGTTCTGGTTCACGGTCTTCGCCGCCGAAGACAGCCGCTGGACCCTGACGGTCATATCGGGAGGTGAATGGCTTTTCCCTGACATGTCCGAAGCATACGGACGGCAGCATGTCAGGTTCTCGTACACTGCCAACATGGATGACAATGCCAGAGTGGCCAGGTTCGTGCTCAAGGCGGATTCCGGTAAAGAGATTACGGTCTCTGCAGTGCAGTCAGGACTTGAACAGAGCGCATCGGATATTGATTATATTGAATAGTGTCGATTATGAAAAGATATCTGTATATATTGTGCACAGTTTCCCTTGTCTTCTCCTGTACACCACAGGATGGGCTTATAGATGTCGTGGAGATAGGGGCAGGTGAAAAGAATGTGGAGCTTGGATGCATGCCCGGGGAATATACCATGGAAGTGTATGCGGATGGCGAATGGTCCGCCTCGATCACAGGAGGGGACTGGCTGCTGTTCAAGGACGGCTCTTCCCCGGGGATTTCAGGGAACGGTGACAGCAGGCTCGTCATCGGATATCAGATGAACAGGGGAAAGGACAGGGCTGCAGAAGTCGTGTTGAGCAGGGGTAGCCGGACCTGTACTGTCTCAATCGTGCAGGAAGGCATAATTTCATCCGGCCTGTATTTCGAGAATGCCAATATGCTTGTGGGGGCTGATGGAGGTCAGGCATCGGCAAAACTGATGACAAGGCTCGCGGAGGATGAGATGGAGATGGATGTCAGGTATGATGGAGCTCAGGGCTGGATATCGAATATCGTGAAAGAGAACAATTTCCTGATTTTTGATGTCCTGGCGAACAATACCTCTCTGATGAGGAGTGCAGTCGTGACTGTGCGGTCATCAGAGGATCCTGCCATTGAAGATGAATTGCATATCAATCAGGAAGGGAATTCAATGGTGTTCACGGATGTGGATTTCAGCCTGCTGAAAGGACTTTCCTCATCCTCTGTCCTGATAGAGGAAAACCTGGTGCTTACCGGAAGGGTCATAAATGATGACTTGCAGGGTAACGGGGGAGAGGATGTCAACATATCTTCCACATTGAAAGACAGCGGGAGGTCTTCCAGGGTCATATATCTGCAGGATGATTCCGCTATGGACGGAGTTCTTGTGGAGTTCGAGACAGCTGAAGACAACACGACTTCCCGGTTTGACAGGATAAGATTGCTGCTCAGCGGATTGACGCTTACATGCAAGGGCGGGGATTCTGAGGAACCGTTGAGATATGAACTGACAGGGGCTACTGCAGCAAATGTACTGGAGTCGGAGTCCGGAAGCATCTCTGACCTGCCTGTCAAGAAGAGGCGCATTTCCGAACTGACGGATGATGATGTTTACACATACGTCACTCTGACTGATTGCGAGATACCTATCCGCAAAGGACCTTTCGTCCCTGTGGACCTGAGGTATACCGATGCCATGAACAAATATCCTATGCCATTGAGGGACAGGGATGGCGCCACCACATACCTTATGTCCAACCTTGACTGCAGCTGGGCAAGGGATGGCAGAGGTATGCCTCAAGGTTCCGGCGAGGTCTCCGGTGTCATTGTGCACGAGAAGTGCGACAATTTTGAATGGGACAATGCCGAGGCAACCCGTCTTCTGGCTACGGGGATGACTCTTGACTATATCACCGGGATAGGGACCATATCCCGTTACCAGATCAGGCCTGTGACAAGGGAAGAGATTGCGATAGCCGAGGATTTCGAGGATGGGTTCTCTGGCATGATAGCGGAATACAGGTATTTCAACCGGAACTATGACAATATAGTGAAGAATGTCGATGAGGATTATACCATGTATCCTACCTGGCCTACAGTCCCATCCCCTACGGATGACACATCGCTGAAATCCAGATTCATAAGGTGGAAAGATGGACACCAGGAGATGTTCCTTACGTGGAGGGACTGGTCCCATCTCGGCCCTGTGGAGAACGGGGTGGTCACCGACCCATCCGGTGGTAACGGTGTCTATGATTATTATGGCCGTTCCGCACACTGGTCGGTACATTCGGCCACTGCATCATCCGGACTTATCTATGATACCAACGGTCCGGCATGGTATTGTACCCAGTGGACACCGGAACAGTACTGGCTGGTGACTTTCAGTACGGAAGACATCACTGCGGCCAATTTCCCCCTTTCCGTGAATTTCGGTGCAGAGAACGGGCTCGGTGAGACGGTCGGTGCCCCGAGACACTGGGTACTGGAATATTCCCTGGACAATACCGTGTGGACGGAGGTGACGGAATATACGGTTCCGGACTTCACGGTCATATTCCAGAAGAGGTCATGGCAGTGTCCAGGCTATAAGTATTTCAGCTTCAATCTGCCTGAAGACCCTGCGATTCTCGGGAAAGAGGCAGTGTATGTCAGGCTCCGTCCGGATGGGAGCAATGCCGGCTCCACAGGTTCGTACGATGGCAATGCTGTTGTCCCTGCATGTCATTCCTCTATTGATTATTTTTCCATCAGATATGTCAAATAACGGATAAAGAAACGAGATATGAAATGGACATGCTTAAGGCTGCTGCTATGGCCGGCCATTGTGATATTCGGGTCGTGCGATTCGACCCGGATCCAGACCGTGACCGAGGAAAAGGTCACTGTCATTGAAGAGACGGAATATGTGGACCGACATCAGGATGGGACAGGCTCTACTCCGCAATGGGGAGGAATACCGGTCAGGGTAGGCATAATCGGTGATTCCATATCCACTTTCAGCGGGTGGATACCGAACGGGTATGTCGCCTATTATCCTCATTCCGCGGGGGCCGTCTCAGACCTTACCGATGTCAGCCAGACATGGTGGCACAGGCTTATATATACGCTTATGCCGGATGCGGAGCTGGACATGAACCTGTCGTTCTCTGCAACCTGTGTAGCCAAGACCGGCTCGGAGTCCCTGTATGACCGGAACGACTTTGTCACCAGATGCACAGGTTTCGACAATCCCGACATCGTGGTCATACATGGAGGTACCAACGACAGGGGGATTTCTCTCGGGCATCCGGCTCCGCTCGGAGAATACGACTATGATACTCCTGCCGATGAACTGGACAGATACTGTTTCCGTCCCGCCTACATCTGCATGGTGAAAAAGATAACCGAGGCATGGCCGGGGGTGAAGATTGTCTGTGTGATAGGCGACTGCCTCTATCAGGAGGAATATGTGTCTCTCGCGGATTCGATAGAGGAGATTGCCGGACATTATGGATTCCCGGTAGTGAAGTTCGAGTCTCCTCTGGAGACTTTCGATGGAGTCCATCCGGACAGTTACGGTGCGGCATATATGTCTGACAGGATATATGATGTTATGGAAGAGGAAAATCTGCTGTATTACAAAAGGGAGGGCACGTTATGAGAAGGCTGGATATGATCATGGCATCCCTGGCTGTTGCCGGATGCACAGGACTGGAACCGGATGCTACCGTTTCACGGCCGTCAGATGATCTTGCGGCGGAAGGGTATGAGATTGTCGGAAAGACCGGCTTCGCTACGAAAACGGGACTTGATGACAGATTGAAGGTAGTATGGGATGCCGGGGACGCAATAAAGGTGATGAGCGCTGATAACCTGACAGGTGCGGTGTACTGCATCACTGAATTGAGTTCCGATGGCACTGCCGCGATATTTGCTCCGGAGGCTCCTGATGATGCGGTGGCCGGTGTTCCCCGTTATGCGGTGTACCCGGCATCTGCTTCAGGCCGGGCCATTGTAGGTGATTCCCCTGTCGCAGAGGTGGACTTTTCAGCACTTGATGCGTCCGGGCTTGTATATGGTTATGCCGAAGACACCGTCCTTCCTGAGGATGCCGATGTGTCGGGAGTCCCTATGGTAGCCTGTGCTGAAGGTAATATTTTCGACTTCAAAAGTCTTTGCGGGGCAGTGCAGATCCGGCCGTACGATTACCAGACGACGGGAATTGAACTGGCTGCAATCAGGATAGGGGCGGCGGACGGCTCTGCACTCGGAGGTACTGCTACAGTGGACATGCGTGAAGGACGGATTACCGCAATGGCCGGAGACAAGACGCATCTCCAGTATGTCCTCGACAATCCTGTCTCCATTGAAACCGGCGGCTGGACCTCATGGAGCGTCAATTCTGCATCCACATTCGGCAACAACGCCCGTTGTTTTCTTGTATGGCTCCCGGCTATGGACTATGCAGAAGGGCTTGAGGTCACTCTTGTCGATTCGGACGGGATGGAATACAGTTTTGTCACGGAGTCTCTGACAGTGAGACCGGCGGCGGTCACGAGACTCCCGTATATGCCGTTGACAGTGTATTATGGTACGGCCAACTGTGTGCGTGCAGAGCCCGGGACGACCTCAGTCAGGGTGGATGTCACCCCGTACTGCAGTTTTTCCGAAAGTTTCGAGCCGGATGGGATACCGGTTAAAGGCGCTTCCGGTGCGATTGCTGGGGTATCTGTCGTCTGGCAGCAGGAACACGGCTGTCCGGAGACTGACCTCTCGGCTTCTTCCGGCAGAGGGACAGTAATACCTGCAGGTGCATCCATCCCTGTCTCCGAGGAGGATGGACATACCTATATTGATGTCCCTCTCACTGGAACGGCGGGAAATGCTGTCGTCGCCATAAAGGATTCCGACGGCACTGTGCTATGGTCTTTCCATATATGGGTGGGAGAAGTTGAAGATGTCGGATGCAGCAATCCGGATGGAGGGGATTATGTGCTTATGGACCGGAATCTCGGGGCTACATCGGTCCTTGACAGATCTCAGTGCACTGAGGAGACCATACGCAATTCTTTCGGCCTTTTCTACCAGTGGGGCAGGAAAGACCCGTTCCCGAGAGTCCTTTCCAGAAGTGCCAGAGTGACATCGTACAGGGCAGAGAATGCCTTCACCAATTCCGTGACAAGAGATGACAGGACTATAGGGAATATCGGCTATACGGTCCGCAATCCGGAGAAAAGGATCTGGCTGGACAACGGCAGCGGATGCAACTGGTTGATGTCATATATCAACGAACTGTGGGGATTTCCGTATTCCGCGACTGACCCGGACAGGATAGTGGCAGAAAATATGACGGTATCGGGAGTCAAGACTGTCTATGACCCGTGTCCGGAAGGTTACAGGATAGCGGATCTGAAACACCTTTACGGTCTGCTCTCCCTGAATGGAAGCTCCCTTTCAGGCAGGGATACTTACTACGGATATTATTTCCGGACAGGTGACAGCGGCTCAGAAGTCTTCTTCCCTGCGGCAGGTTATGTCTCGTCCAGGTTTGAAGATGCCACAGCCCTGTGTTATGAGACCTATTGGGGCTTGTACTGGACCAGCGCATCCGGGTTGTCCAATACCCATCTCTTCAGGATAGATGGACAGCAGTATGCCCAGATAGGCAACGATCTCAGAGGACAGATGCTTTCTGTGAGATGCCTTAAAATGACAGAATGATGAAAAGGATATTGCCGATATTGGTTTTCTCGGTATTTCCGGTCCTGCTGTCTGCCCAGGGCGTGCTTGTCCATACGGAGGACCAGATGAACCGCGGCAGGACTGTGTCCGGCTCGCATATAGGGGTAGAGGCATACAGTTCTATAGAACCTGTATATACATACGACACTTTGCTCAGGACACGGTATCTGCTTCCGGAGGATATTCCTGCCGAGCAGTCTGTCCCTTTTTACCCGAGGGTAAAGAGGATGCGGGATGGCCGTACAGTCATGTTCTGGCAGGGAGGGCAGCATTCAAGCAGGATATACTGCGCCAGGACTGCCGATCTGCGCAACTGGGATGAGAGGGTACGCCTTTTCGGTCCAGAGCAGAAGATGGTGGCAGGCAAGAAGACCTGGATAAGGTATATGACAGCGGATGCAGTGGTCCTCGGAAGCGGGGAGATAGTGATGGCGGCCTCGTTCCGCAGCGACCGCTATGCGGAAGGGCTCGGATGCGGGATTGTCATCAGAAGAAGCCGTTACAATGGAGACTGGTGGGACAGGCCGAGGGTCATATACGAAGGACCGAACTGGGAGCCATATCTGATAGAGCTGCCGGATGGACGGCTGCAGTGCTATTTCACGGATGCCGATCCGGCAACAAAGAATTCAGGGACATCGATGATAGAGTCATTCGATGGCGGATTCACGTGGTCATCCCGGAAGAGGGTCTGCCGTCAGTTCAAATATTATGACCGGCAGCAAAAGATTTTCACTGACCAGATGCCCTGTTTCAGGCTGCTGGCAGATGGAAAGACTCTTTTCGGGATTCTGGAAGCCAGGCTGGAGTCCGGAGGTCCGGGTACGCAGAGTTCATACATGATGTCTGCCATCTGGAACGATGCATACGCCTGGGAGGATCTTGGAGAAGATGGGGAAGGCCCGCAGACCAGGAAAACGAACATATTCAGGGGCAACGGGGGATATGTGACCGTGTTCCCCTCTGGTGAGGTGGCTATATCGGCCGGTATCGGAGGCCTGCTTTCCGTCAAGATCGGAGATGCAACGGCCGGCAGTTTCAACGGCCGGAACTGGTATTCGGACTGGCTTCAGCCTTTTGACAGGCCTGGGACATGGGGAACCATAGAGACCGTGGATCCGCATCATTTGGTATGGGCAATGGACTGCCAGGATGGATTGCTGTTCGGGGTAGGGTATCTCAACCATCGTATAGATGCGGTAAGGCAGACTGTAGATATTGATGGGGATGGCAGAGAGTGGGACGCGGAAGATGCGTTGTTCATAGGCTCCGAATCCCCGGTGCAGGCTATATTCAGGGCAAGTCACGATGAAGACTATGTGTATGTCCTGGCAGAAGTAACGGGATATGTCCAGGGAGAGGAGCCTGTCATATCTATGTCCTTGCATGATGCATCGGCGAAGAAAATGGCTCCCGGCTCGACAATCTCTTTTTCGGTAGGGGCATCCGGACTGGTCGGCAGCGGGACTTCCGGCAGGAATGGCTCTGCTGATGGTATTACGGTATGCAGCCGTAGAGGCAAGACGGTTGCCGGAAAGCCCGGATATGTGGCTGAAATAAGTGTCCCGAGGAAGTATGTAGGAAGTGCGGATGAACTGTGCTTCTGGGCAGAGACTGCCTGTGGCAGGACTAAAGATACATTCACCGGTTCCAACAGTTCAAAGACAGAGACATGGCAAAGAATATGTTTAAGATAACATCGGTGGCGTTCGCTGCCATCTTGTCCGGCATCGGCTGTATGGCTGACCGGCTGCCCGCTCCTGAAGATGAGCCGGTAAGGCTGCATACGGTGTCGCAGGTTATAGATGCGGCAAGGCCGGAGAGGGATTCTCATACAGGAGAGGAATGCTGGAGTGCGATGCAGCCGATGTCAGGCTATTCATACATCCTCCCTCATGACATGCTCACAGCCGGAGCACCGGAAGACCAGAGAATGGCTATGTATCCGCGCATCAAGAAGATGGGCAATGGAGAATATATAATGTTCTGGCACGGTAGTCCGACCGGTTCGCGAATATGGTCTTCCATAAGCGGGGATTTCAAGGAATGGTCGGAGCCTGTCCTGCTTTTCGGCCCGGAACATGTCACTGTCAACGGTACGGGTGACTGGAGACGCTATGTCAATATGGATGCGGCAGTCTTGCCTGATGGGGAGATACTTGCTGTCTGTTCATTCAGGGCTACAGAACATTACAGGGAAGGTCTCGGATGCGGAATCATGCTTATCCGCAGCAAGGATAACGGGAGGACATGGACTTCGCCTGTACAGATCTATGAGGGACCGAACTGGGAGCCGTATCTTCTTGCTCTTCCTGACGGAAAATTACAATGTTATTTTACCGATGCCACTCCGCAGACGAGGAATTCGGGTACGTCCTTGATTGAATCTTCCGACAACGGAATCACATGGAGTCTCAGGAAGAGGGTGTGCCGTCAGTACAAGTACAGATATGATGGTCCGGATGGAGATTTTGCCGGACAGAAGATATACACTGACCAGATGCCGTGTTTTCGCGTCCTCAACGATGGCAAGACCCTGTTCGGGTTCATAGAGTCAAGGCTGGAGCGGACACCTGGTGTAAACGGGAAGAGCTATTATGCCCTTTCTGTCATCTGGAATGATTCTCTGGAATGGAAGGATCTCGGGGAAGATTCCGAAGGCCCTTCAACCAGACTGTCCAATGTCATAGAGGGCGGTGGCGGATATGTCGCGGTTTTCCCATCCGGGGAAGTTGTCATATCAGGACATATAGGCGGACGCTTCCGGATGAAGATACTGGACAGTTCCGGCTGCCGCAACGGCGGTACGGTGTGGGATGATGGATGGTTGTCTCCGTTTTCGGGTATGGGCTACTGGTCATGTACCGAGGTGGATTCTCCGCTGTCGCTTGTAGCTGCAATGCATTGTGATAAAGGGATTGAATTCGGAAGATTCTATCTGAACCACCGTATAGATGCATCAGATGCCCGGATTGTGGCGGATGGCGATGGTGGAGAATGGATGTCGGAAGATGCCCTGTATCTCGGATGCAGGGATGGGGCGGAGTCCATTTTCCGGACAGCAAAGGATGACAGGAACCTTTATCTCCTTGTGGAGACCCTGTCGGATGACAGGTCCGGTAGGACCCGGGTAGACATGCTTCTGGGCAATCCTTCCGGCAAAGATGTGAAGACAGTGAAGATCAGTTCTTCAGGTTCGGTACTCGCATCGGATGCAGACATCTCATCCTCTTTCCGCTACGGGACATCCGACAAAGGGGAATCAGGGTTTGCAGTCGAAATAGCCATTCCTCTCGAGAGCCTCGGTCTTTCGGAGGGTGATTTCCTGTGCCTTTATTCCGCAATGTCGGATGGAGGTGCTGTCTCTACATTCTCCTTGTCGAAAAAATCGGATATGGACACATGGCAACACATTAAAATCAGATAAGTATGGACCCGAAAATGAAAAGTCATCTCATAATATGTGTTTTGTTGGCTATCCCCTCCATTTCTTGTACGGCGGAAACAGTTCCTGCTGCTGATGGAGACGGTACCGTACGGCTCAATGTGGCATCGGAAATGATGCAGTCTGCCGCATCTTCCCTCAACTCTCATGCAGAAGAGGAACAGTGGAGCAGGCTGCAGCCGATGTATGGGACCTATATTGTTCTTCCTCACAAGTGGCTGCTCGGGGATGTCCCTGAAGACCAGAATTTCGCGAACTATCCCCGTATCAAGAAAATGGCGGATGGGAAATATATAATGTTCTATCATGGAGGCCAATACGGCTCCAGAATATGGTCTGTCACCAGTCCCGACCTGAAGACCTGGTCCACTCCGGTCATGCATTATTCTCCGGTCAGGGTCACTGTGGATGGGGAGGATGACTGGAGGCGTTTCGTCAATATGGATGCCGTAGTCCTCAGAAGCGGGGATATACTTGCCGTGTGCTCCTACAGGGCGGCAGGACATTATGGAGAAGGCAAGGATGGGGGACTCATGCTTATCAGAAGCTCCGATAACGGAAAGACATGGACGGAACCTCAGAAAATCTACGATGGCGTCAACTGGGAGGCATATCTGCTTGAACTTCCGGATGGCAGGATACAATGCTATTTCACAGATCCGATTCCGCAGACAAGAAATTCAGGGACATCCCTTATTGTTTCGGAAGACGGAGGCTATACATGGAGCCGGAAGATAAGGGTATGCAGACAGTATAAATACGATTATGATGGTCCGAATACGGAATATACCGGACAGAAGATATACACTGACCAGATGCCGTGCTTCAGAGTGCTCAATGATGGCAAGACGATAGCCGGTTTTCTCGAGGCAAGGCTTGAGACTCCGTTGAGCGTGACTGGGGCGAGCTACTGCAAAATGTCAATGGTGTGGAATGATGGGCTGGAATGGAAAGACCTTGGAGAAGAAAGTGCCGGTCCGGAGAAGAGGGTGACCAATTTCATGAAGGGAGGGTCTGGATATATGGCGACTTTCCCTTCCGGAGAAGTCGTGATATCCTGCAACTCTGACAGCCGTTTCATGCTGAAGGTTCTTGACAGGAACGCGGAATGCCCGTATGGTTCCATCTGGATAGAGGATTGGATGTATCCTTTCCCGGGAAAGGGGTTCTGGGGATCCGTAGAGACCGACTCTCCGGTGACACTTGTAGGGGCTATGCATGATGACACGGGGATACAGATCGAACGTTTCTGGCTGAACCACAGGATAGATGCCGCTTCAGAAGATGTCACAGTGGATGGCAATGCATCGGAATGGGGAACATCCCAGGCTCTGTATCTGGCATCGGAATCAGGGACAGAGACTATTTTCAGGTCTGCACGGGATGCAGATAACCTATATCTGGCCGTAGAGACGGCATGTCCATCAGATAATCAGGTCCATGAACTGTATCTCAAATTCAACAACTCTTCCAAATCCGGTACAGTTACGGTAAGGATAACACCTTCTGGTGAGGTGACAGCCTCCGGCGCGGAAATAGGCTGGGCATCTTCAAAAGCAGTCGCCAAGGATGGACGGGACGGCGTCGTGACCGAGCTGGGCATCCCGCTTTCCGTGCTGGAAGCAGGAGATGGCGACTACATCCGTTTCTTTGCGAAGGCAGTGACTTCAGGAAGTACGGCAACATTCTCCCTTTCGGATCAGGAGAATCCGGATTCATGGCAGCGTATAAGGCTTGCCGGGCTATAATCCATAGACAGTCTTGAATTATGACAGTAATCAGATTATATGGGATTGCAGCAATGCCGGTGCTGGCTGTTGTCATGGCTCTCTGCATCTTGTCATGCGGAGAACCTCAGGCCTCAATAACGGCCTCCGGTTTCGGCACCCTGTCTACAGGAGAGGAGGTGACCTTGTGGCATCTGGAGAATGCGGCCGGTGCATCCATGGATGTGACGGACTATGGCTGCAGGATAGTCCGGATATCCATGCCGGACAGGGATGGGCGGATGGATGATGTGGTGGCCGGTTATGGGACTCTTGATTCGTTTGAAGACGGGGACAGGTTCATAGGCCCTGTGATAGGTCGTTACGCGAACCGGATATCTGGAGCAGCCTTCATCCTTGATGGTAAGGAATACCGTCTGGATGCCAATGAGATTCTGGACGGGGTACCGGTACAGTGCCACGGAGGTACTGACGGTTTCGACAGGTTCGTGTGGGACGGGAAGCCTGTCGAGGAGTCTGGCAGGGTGGGGGTGAGGTTCAGCCGTCTCAGTCCTGATGGGGAGCAGGGTTTTCCGGGCAACCTGCAGACCGTCGTGACATATTGGCTTACAGATGACAATACTGTCCGCATTGAATATGAGGCCGTGACCGACATGCCGACGGTAGTCAACCTGTCAAACCATACATATTTCAACCTCAAGGGCAGCAGGGGAGGCTATGTGATGGAGCATATCCTTACCGTAGAGGCGGATTCATGTATAAGGAACAACATGCAGTTCTGTCCTGACCTTGTGCTGCCTATTGATGGAACACCGTTTGATTTCAGGGAACCGCACAGGGTGGACTACAGGATAGACCAGCCGGATGAGCAGCTGCGTATCATGCGCGGAATGTCCGCCTGCTGGAAAATCCGCGGCTGGGATGGAAGTCTGCGCCGGGCCGCAGACCTCTATGATCCCCATACAGGTAGAGGAGTAGAGACCTGGACCACCGAGCCTGCTTTGTTGACAGTGACAGGACGCAGTTTCAGTGCCGAAAAATATCCCGATGGCAAGTACGGGCCTATAGAGAAATTCGGCGGAATGCTGCTGGAGACTATCCATTTTGCGGATTCCCCGAACCAGTCCAGATTCCCGTCTACGGTCCTCCGTCCCGGAGAAAGGTACCGTTCGGTAACGGAATACAGGTTCTATTCCGACACGGGCAGGCCGTAGAGAGCGTATGACGGAAGCCTCCTGCAACATTTCCGGACAGATGGCATCATATATGGTGTGTTGATTAATGAAAGTTGTATGAAAATGTGCCTGTCAAGTGTCCTGGTAGCGCTGCTGTTGCCGGTGACACTTTTTTCACAGAATAACGCAAGCTACGACAGCTGTCTCCTCTGATGGAGGAAGAGCACAGATGATACCCGTGTTGGCTGAAGTGAAATACAGTTTTCTTGACAGGAAAGCCAGTCCGTTCGTGGCATTGAGGACAGGAGCGATGTTCGACCTGTCATCCGATGGTTTCGCCAGTGGAGCAGGTTTCGTGCTACGCCCGACAATAGGGGTAGATATCAGGCGTTTCTCTGTAAGTGTCGGTGTCAATCTTCAGTCGCTTACTTTCACATCTGGCGGGGCGGCCGGTGTTTCCGGTATCGGGGGATTTACTTCGTGGGCAGGATCCGGAAGCGTGTTTTTCCCGGGCTTCAATCCGGGAACTTCCGGTAATTCCGGCATATACGCAGGTCTGGCCTATTATTTCTGATGCTGGATTTTATCAGATTTCCTCCTATTATTTTGTCGAAAAAACGTTAATCCGGGACCAAAAATTTCCAGAAGATGTTGAAATATGCTATCTTCGCAGCGTCTAATTCTATTATTAACTAATTAAACATTTATGAGACAGTCATTTAAATGTTTTATTGCCCTTCTTGGGGCGATGATTCTGTCCATGACCTGTGCATTCGCGCAGGTTACTACCTCCTCCATCAGCGGTACTGTAGCTGACAAGGAAGGGGCGGTAGTTGGGGCTCCTGTCATGGCCATCCATGACGCTACAGGCTCCAAGTACTATTCGGTTACGGATAAGAACGGCTCTTACCGTATCAACAGTATAACTCCAGGCGGGCCTTACACGGTCGTCGTGGAAATGCTCGGTTATCGCACTGTGGAGAACAAGGGTGTGTATGCTCCGCTCGGCGAGACCATTGCTGTGGACTTCTCTCTTGAAGAGGAGTCGCTTGCCCTCGAGGCTGCAGTCTTTACTGCAAGTCTGGATGATGCAGGCATGAACGCCAACAGTTCAGGTGTGGGGACGGCGGTGAGCCAGAGAACAATGCAGGCTCTGCCTACGACTTCACGCTCTATGAACGATGTGCTCAAGCTCACCCCGCAGTCTTCGACCACTTCCAACGGTCTTGCAATCGGAGGAGGAAACTACCGCTCCTCATTCGTGACCGTTGATGGTGCGGCATTCAACAATGCTTTCGGTATCGGAGAGAACCTTCCTGCAGGCGGTGCGCCTATCTCACTGGATGCGCTGGAGCAGCTGTCAATCAATATCACTCCGTTTGATGTGCGCCAGTCAGGCTTTACTGGAGGTGCCGTCAATGCAGTGACCAAGAGGGGTACCAACGAATGGCATGCTTCCGTGTATAACTACTATACAAGCGACAAGCTGGTAGGCAAAAGGGTAGGGGATACCGAGCTTGAACTGAACTCTTCCCTTGACAACACAATCGGCGCGACTGTAGGCGGCCCGATCATCAAGGACAAGCTCTTCTTCTTCGTGAACTTCGAGTACCAGCTCGATCAGGAGCCATCCACTGCCCTTGCAAGGCCTGACGAGAATGCGGAATGGGGAGGGGACACACAGTACCGCCGTCCTACCGAGGCATTCATGAATCAGGTGTCCGACTATCTCAGGAACAAATACGGATATGAGACCGGTCCTTACCAGAACTACAACATCAGCACTCCGGATTGGAAGCTGATGGCCCGTATCGACTGGAACATCAATGACAACCACAGGCTCAACATCCGCTACAGCCAGACGATGAACAAGTATTCATCAGAGCCTTCAACTTCCATCAGTCCTCTGTCAACATCAGATGTATATAACAGGAACATATACAGCAGGACATCAGAGTATGCCCTTACATTCAAGAATTCCAATTACTATCAGGAGCAGAACTTCTTCTCGCTGGCAGCCGAGCTGAACTCATCGTTCCTCGACGGGGCTGTTACGAACATGTTCCGCGCCACATGGTCTCACCAGTACGAACCGCGTTCATGGGACGGGAATGCCTTCCCTACTGTAGATATTCTGGAATATGTGGATGCTGACAATGATCCAGCTACGGGTACCGATGGCAAGGAGACAAGGGCGGTAATGACTTCTTTCGGTCTGGATCCGTTCACATACGGCAACCTGCGCGATGTCCACACGGTCACGCTGACCGATGAGGTGAATATCGTAAAGGGTATCAACAATATAACGGCAGGTGTCCAGTTTGAGTATGACCTTACCAAGAACGGTTATATGCAGGGCGGTCTTGGATATTATGTATTCGATTCATGGGATGATTTTGTGAATGATGAAAAACCAGTTGCCTTTGCCATCACTCATCCGAACAACGATTCCCTCTCACAGGAATATCCGAGCTTCAGCTATATGCAGACTTCCCTCTATGTGCAGGATGAACTGAACATAGCCGACAACTTCAAGCTCACTGCGGGTCTGAGGTTCGAGATACCTACATATCCGGCCCTTAAGAACAACCATAACGTAGAGTTCTCCGAGCTGGCAGCGCAATCCCAGACATTCAACGGAATGGCTACAGATGACATGCCGAAGGCAAGGTTGAGCGTATCCCCGAGAATCGGATTCAACTGGGATATCCTCAGGAACCGCAGACTCATACTCCGCGGAGGTTCGGGTATCTTCACAGGCCGTATCCCGTTCGTATGGATAGTGTCTGCAATAGGGAACAGCAACTGTATCCAGAACCAGTATGTGGACAATTCTGGTACAGGATCCTACACTCCGCATTTCCATGACAATGTGAACGACATTCTCAATGAAATGTATGGAGGAACATATACCCGTAAGGATCTTTATGCTCCGACACTGCCTACAATCATGGACAAGAACCTGAAGATGCCATCCGCATGGAAGTCTTCCCTTGCCCTCGATGCAAAGCTCCCAGGCGGTATCAAGGCTACAGTGGAAGGAATCTACAGCAAGGATCTGACTTCGGTTAAGACGCATCTTCTCGGAATAGAGGAAAGGTCTATGCAGCTTCCTGGTGAGCCGGATTCAAGGGTGACGTGGGTGTATGAGAACAATGGTAATCTTCGAAGCGGTTCTGGAGGTAGAGTTACTCCGTACTATCTTACCAACAGTTCGGTCAACGGCTTCTACGCTTCGGTTACAGCCCAGCTGCAGAAGGATTTCAATTTCGGACTTTCACTCATGGCTGCCTATACCTGGAGCGAGTCGCAGTCTCTCGGAGAGGGATGGGGTGACCAGGTCACTTCATCTTACAGTGCACTGAACTATGCAAAGGATGGTTCCAATGCCGAGGAACTCGGCCGTTCCGGCTTTGTGCCTCCTCACAGGTTCATCGCCAACATCAGCTACCGTGTGAACGAGGGGAAATGGGGAACTTCCACTTTCGGACTCTTCTATGAGGGATACAACCTCTGCTTTATCGGGAACTATTCATATTCCAGAATGTCTTATACGCTTTCAAATGGTACGCCTGATAAAAATGGTAGGATTTCAGATGCAGCGCTTGCCGGAGATGCAGGAGCTCTCCAGCTTATCTATATCCCTACTCAGGAAGAGCTGGCTGCAATGCCTTTCTCAAGCGATGACAACAAGGCCGCATACGAGGCATTCATTTCCGGAGACAAATACCTCAGCAAGCACAGAGGTGAATATTCCAGGAGGGGATATGTGGCAGCTCCGTGGTACAGCCGTTTCAACTTCAGGTTCACCCAGGACTTCCACTTCCCGGTGGCCGACCAGATACACACTATCCAGGTAGGTCTGGACATCAACAATGTCGCAAACCTTCTCAACAGGAACTGGGGTCTGCCTGAAAGGGTCAATACCGACAGGGTGCTCAGGTATGATACAGAAACTGGGCTGTACACCTATATGCCACAGACATGGAGCAAGTTCGCCAGCACATACAGCACCTGGAACATGCTCCTGAGTGTCCGCTATTTCTTCTAAAAGATACCGGACTGTAATACAAAAAGGCGGCTGAAGATTTTTCGGCCGCCTTTGACTTTTTTACAGTATCTCTGTTTAGCAGTTCATTGCCCCGCAGCAGTGGATGACCTGTCCGCTTACGTATGAGGAGAGGTCGGATGCGAGGAAGAGAGCCACATTGGCTACATCTTCAGGTGTGCCTCCGCGACGCAGCGGAATCTGCTTCTCCCATTCTTCACGTACCTTTTCAGGAAGGGCTGCTGTCATGTCGGTGATGATGAATCCCGGAGCGATGCAGTTGGCCCGGATTCCGCGAGGCCCCATCTCTTTTGCGATTGACTTTGCAAGTCCGATAAGTCCGGCTTTCGATGCAGAGTAGTTGCACTGTCCTGCGTTGCCTGACACTCCGACAACGGATGACATGTTGATAATGCTTCCGCTGCGCTGCTTTGCCATTATCGGGGTGCAGGCGTGTATGAAGTTGAATGCGGACTTGAGGTTTACGGCAATGACTGCATCCCACTGCTGCTCGGTCATCCTCATCATGAGTCCGTCCTTGGTGATGCCTGCGTTGTTTACCAGGATGTCGATATGACCGAATTCGGCGAGAATCTCCGATACGACCTTGTGTGTCTCATCGAAATTCGCGGCGTTGGATGCGTATGCCTTCACTTTCACTCCGTATGCCTCGAGCTCTTTTACGGTAGCTTCTGCCGCTTCATTGATGACGAGATCCGTGAATGCGATGTCCGCGCCCTCGGATGCATATTTAAGGGCGATTGCCTTTCCGATTCCTCTTGCCGCACCCGTGATGACGGCAACTTTTCCTTCAAGAAGTCCCATGTTATTTGAATTTTAATAAATTGATAATCAAATGATTTATCCCCGGAATCCCATCTGGGGACGGAGATTCCGGGGACAAAATTAAGAAACACTTTTGATTTTTGAAAATCTATGCATTCCCCTGTGTTATGTCGGCAAGCTCTTCTGTGATGGCCTGCTGTCTTTTCTTGTTGTATTCGAGGGACAGTTCATCGATGAGTTCCTGCGCATTGTCCGTGGCGGTCTGCATGGCTACCATCCTTGCGGCGTTCTCTGCCGTGATGCTGTCCAAAAGCGTCCGGTAGAGCCTTGTCCGGATGGAATACGGCAGAAGCGATGCGAGGAGTTCATCCGGTCCCGGTTCGAGGATATAGTCATTGGCCGATTCCCTGTCCGCATTGGCGAGGCTTTCATCGTTGAACGGCAGTATCTGTTCCACTACCGGAGCCTGATGCCCCATTGAAAAGAAGTGGTTATAGACCGTGCATACCCTGTCTGTCCTGCCTGCAAGATAGTCCTGCATGAGCAGGTCGGCGAGCCGTGCGGTTTCTTCGTAGGAATGTTTCCCCGCCAGATGCCTGTAGTCGGGACAGCAGGCGTACCCGGCCTTTGCCGTACTCTGGGCTATCTTTTCCCCGACAGGGAAGACAGTCACATCCCCGAACCCTTCATTGTGCAGGTCATCGACCGTCCGGGAAAGATGCCTGATGACATTGGCGTTGAAACTCCCGCAGAGTGAACTGTCGGAGGAGAAAGCAATGATGGTTGCATGACGCTTCTCCTTGTGTTCCGTGGCCAAAGGAGAAGCCGTAATGACATCCGGGTCGCTGCAGAGGGCGGCAACCGTCTCCGAGTACCTGCGTTCGAATTCTGCCAGAGCCTCCATCGAGGCTTGTACGCGGTGGAGTTTGGCCGAAGAGACCATCTTCATTGCGGAAGTGATCTTCAGCGTACTCTGTACGGAGGATATACGCGCTTTCAACTCTTTCAGAGCGGCCATGACATTATGATTTTAGCGATGCAGCCACTTCTGCAGCAGCGGCTTCGATTTTTTTGCAGGTCTCATCCTCCAGCCCGTCTTTCTGCAGCGTCTCGAACACTCCTGTCGGCTTGAGGGTCTCGATGAGGAGCCTTTCGAAATCCGCGACATGTTCTATCGGCACATCCCTGAGCAGTCCGTGAGTACCGCAGTAGAGCACGGCTATCTGCTGGCCTACAGGCATCGGATTGTACTGCGGCTGGATCAGGAGGCGGGCGTTTTTCCGGCCTCTGTCCAGGATGGCTACGGTGACAGGGTCCATGTCGCTGCTGAATTTCGAGAATGATTCCAGCTCGCGGAACTGTGCCTGGTCTATCTTGAGTGTTCCTGCTACCTTTTTCATAGCCTTGACCTGGGCATTCCCTCCCACGCGGGATACAGAAATGCCGACATCGATGGCCGGCAGGTTGCCCTCATTGAACAGGTCGGTGTTCAGGAATATCTGGCCATCCGTAATGGAGATTACGTTGGTCGGGATATATGCGGACACATCTCCGGCCTGTGTCTCTATGATAGGCAGGGCGGTCAGCGAACCTCCGCCGCGTACCTTGTCCCTGAGGGATTGCGGAAGGTCGTTCATCTGCCTGGCCACCTCTTCCTGCGCTATTATCTTTGCTGCCCTTTCGAGCAGGCGGGAGTGCAGATAGAAGATGTCTCCCGGATATGCCTCGCGGCCGGATGGCCTGCGCAGTATCAGGGACACTTCCCTGTATGCAACTGCCTGTTTGGAAAGGTCATCATAGACTACGAGCGCATTGCGGCCCGTGTCGCGGAAATATTCTCCGATGGCGGCTCCTGCGAACGGGGCGTAATACTGCATTGCGGCCGGGTCTGCCGCCATTGCCGCTACGACAATCGTGTAGTCCATCGCCCCGTGTCTTTTGAGTGTCTCCACCAGGCTCGCTACCGTGGAGGCCTTCTGTCCTACAGCCACATATATGCAATAGACAGGGTCTCCCGCCTCGTAATTGCTCCTCTGGTTGATGATGGTATCCACGGCGATTGCAGTCTTTCCCGTCTGCCTGTCCCCGATTATCAGCTCCCTCTGTCCCCGGCCGATAGGTATCATCGCATCGATGGCCTTGATTCCGGTCTGCAGAGGCTGGCTGACCGGCTGTCTGAATATTACGCCGGGAGCCTTGCGGTCGAGGGGCATCTCCACCGTCTCCCCATCTATCTCTCCTTTGCCATCCAGCGGCACTCCTAACGGGTTGATGACACGTCCCAGCATCTTTTCGCTGACATTGATGGATGCGGTGTGACCTGTCCTGCGGACCGTATCCCCTTCCTTGATCTGGTCTGTCGGACCCAGAAGCACGGCCCCCACATTGTCTTCCTCCAGGTTCATCACCACGGCCCGTATTCCGTTTTCGAATTCAAGCAGCTCGCTCGCTTCCGCGTTCCGCAGCCCGAAAATGCGGACGACTCCGTCGCTGACCTGAAGTACGGTACCCACTTCGGCATACTTCGCTTCCAGGTTGATCCCCTCAAGCTCGGCCAACAGGGCACCGGGAACTTCCGATGGCTTTATGCTATTGTTGTTACCCATATATGACAGTATTTCAGATTTTACGTATCGGTTCGTTACCCAACCTGTTGCGCAGCATTTTCAGTTGCGATGAGATGCTGGCATCGATCAGGGTGTCATCCATCCGGAAGACGAATCCGCCTATCAGGGCCGGGTTCACCTTGCGCGTGATGTTGACGGTACATCCCGACCATTCCTGTACTTTCCTGCGCAGATTTTCCTCCACTTCCTTTCCGACGGGGGAGGCCGTCACCAGTTCAGCTTCCCTTATGTTGTGTCTTTCCCTGTACAGGTCCATGAACGAAAGGAACATAAGGTAAAGGCTGGATTCGCGGTGATGGCGTATCACCAGTCTTATGAAATCCAGCAGCGACCCGCTCAGCGGGGCAGGGGAGAGATGGCTGAATGCGCTGACTTTTTCCTCTATCGGAAGGACGGGAGACTGCAGCGCCTCATGGAGCAGATTCTCCTGTCTGAAGAGCTTCGTCATCTGCTGCACTTCTCCGTACACATGCGCCTCTTCGTTCCTTCTGGCGGAATAGTCGGCCAAAGCCTTGGCGTATCTTCTTGATATCAGTCCGGTATCCATTCCTATGCCTCCTTACGGGGAGCCGTATCCTTTCTGTCCAGTTCTTCAAGCAGCTTCTCCGCGAGAGAAGTCTGGGACTGCTCATCATCCAGCCTGCTGCGCAGGAGCTTTTCGCTGATTGCAATGGAGAGCAGTGCGACCTGATGCCGGGCATCGCGGAGAATGGCTTCCCTTTCCGTCTCTGCGGTTGCCTTTGCGGCAGCGATGATCCTTTCTCCCTGTTCTTCGGCACGGGCCCTGGCCTCCGAGAGGATTTTCTCCCTTGTCTCGGCGGCGGATCTCAGGATATCGGCTTTCTGCCTTTCAGCCTCCGCCCGTATCCCGTCCATCTCGCTCTGGAGGCCGGACAGTTTCTGCTGTGCCTTTTCCGCTGCCTTGAGAGATGAGTCGATGTATTCCTTGCGCTCGTCAAGAGCCTTCAGCATTGCCGGGAAGCCGAACTTCGCGAGCAATATGAAGACAACGAGGAACGCAATGGTCATCCAGATGAGCAGTCCCGGTTCCGGTTGCAACAGTCCCATAGCCTCTGCGGTTTACAGTGCCAGGAAGCAGACTACAACGGCGAACAGGGCTACGCCCTCGATCAGGGCGGCTACGATAATCATATTGGTCCTGATCTTTCCTGTAGCTTCAGGCTGACGGCCGATGGCCTCCATTGCAGAAGCTCCGATCTTTCCTATACCGAGACCTGCACCTATTGCGGCAAGTCCTGCGCCTATTGCGGCTCCAACAGTTCCTAAATCCAACATAATGCTATAAATATTTAAATTGTTATACTTTCCATTGTCAGTCTTCCGTTTTCCCGGATTTCATTGTCCCTGCATATTCCTTCCCTTCCTGGGACATCCCGATGAACACGGCTGTAAGCATGGTGAACACGTATGCCTGGAGAAAAGCCACCAGAAGTTCGAGGCAGTTCATGAAGATGTTGAACACGACCGATACAGCCGTCATGGATGAATTCACGGCCGCACCCATGCCTGCCGTCACGAAAATCACGCATACGAGACACAGTATTACGGCATGTCCGGCCATCATGTTCGCGAACAGTCGTATCATCAGGGCGAAAGGTCTGGTGAATATCCCGACGAACTCTATGAGAGGGATTATCGGGATCGGGACTTTCAGCCATGTCGGGACATCCGGCCAGAATATGTCTTTCCAGTAATGTCTGCTACCGGATATGTTGATGACTATCAGGGCGGCGAGCGCAAGAACGAGAGTTATGGCAATGTTGCCGGTCACGTTCACTCCGCCTGGAAAGAACGGAATCAGTCCCATGAGGTTGTTGACCAGTATGAAGAAGAATACGGTCAGCAGGAACGGGGCGAACCTTCTCCAGCCCGGGCCGACGCAGGGTCTGATGATGTCATCGACAAGATATGCCACGACGGTTTCCACCATTCCGGTGTACCCTCCGGGTGCCGCATCCGTGGCCTTGCGGTGTCTGTACCATCCGGCGGCGCTCAGGATGAGTATCACTGTCAGGACGCTGTTCAACAGAAGTCCTGCAGTGGTCTTCGTAATGGAGATGTCGAGCGGCCGCACCTCGCTTCCATCCGCCACGGTCTCCACTATCTTCCCATCGTGTTTCCCTTCCCGGGCAATGATGAATCCTTCGTAGGAAGCGCCTCCTTCGAGACGGCCGGATGAGAAACAGTGCCAGCCCGTGGTCTTGCTGCGGACGATCACGGGCAGGTGGACGGTGACATCCCTGTCACCGAATGTACCTATGTGCCACCAGTAGCTGTCGCCCAGATGCTCCATCACGATTTCCTTGACATCCGGTCCTTCCTTTTCGCAGGATGGTGTCTGTGCGGCAGCCGGAATGCCGGCACACAGAAGTACTGGCATTATCGAACACAATATCCTTATGCAGCGACTCATCTTCATTCCTTTTCCTTGTTGTCCGGCGTACCGGTTGCGGCGTCGGTCTCCACGCATGCCTCGATGCTGTCGTCCAGCACCCTGACGCATCCCCTTTTCACCCTCAGGGATGTCTGCCGGCCATGTACCGTGTATATGATGTCCCCTTCCTCGAGGCTCGATATCAGCGGGGCGTGTCCGGTAAGGACGGTAAACCTGCCTGCCGTGCCGGGAAAAGACACTTCATCTGCTTCTGCCGAATACAGTCTGCGGACCGGAGAGACGATTACGAGTTCCATGGCATCTTTCTTTATGCTGTCCTTGCCGCTCCCGCAGCATCGAGAATCTCCCTGCCTTTCCGGATGGCCTCGTCTATGGTGCCGACATTCAGGAATGCCTGTTCCGGAAGATCATCCACTTCTCCATCGAGAATCATTCTGAACCCTCGTATGGTTTCCTCAATGGACACCATCTGCCCTTTCACTCCGGTGAACTGTTCCGCCACGGAGAATGGCTGGGACAGGAATCTCTGGACTCGGCGGGCCCTGTTGACCGTAAGCCTGTCCTCATCCGAAAGCTCATCCATGCCGAGGATGGCTATGATGTCCTGCAGTTCCTTGTTCCTCTGCAGAATCTGCTTTACTCTCTGGGCGACCTGATAGTGTTCTTCTCCTACTATGTTCGGATCGAGGATCCTGGATGATGACTCGAGAGGGTCGACGGCAGGGTAGATACCGAGTTCCGCGATCTTCCTGCTCAGCACCGTAGTGGCATCGAGGTGGGAGAAAGTCGTGGCCGGAGCAGGGTCCGTCAGGTCATCCGCAGGTACGTACACGGCCTGCACGGATGTGATGGACCCGTATTTCGTGGAGGTGATTCTTTCCTGCATCTGCCCCATTTCAGTGGCAAGAGTCGGCTGATATCCGACTGCGGAAGGCATTCGTCCGAGCAGGGCTGATACTTCCGAGCCCGCCTGGGTGAAACGGAAGATGTTGTCGATAAAGAAAAGTATGTCTCTCCGTTCTCCGCTCTCCTTTCCGCTGTCACGGAACGATTCCGCTACGGTAAGTCCGGACAGTGCCACCGAAAGACGTGCTCCCGGCGGTTCGTTCATCTGTCCGAATATCAGGGTAGCCTGTGATTTGGCGACTTCATCGTAGTCTACTTCGGAGAGATCCCAGTGTCCTGCCTCCATGTTCTTCCTGAACCCTTCTCCGTATTTTATGACACCGGATTCTATCATTTCCCTCAGAAGGTCATTTCCCTCGCGGGTCCTCTCCCCGACTCCGGCGAAAACCGAATAGCCGTTGTGTCCCTTGGCTATGTTGTTGATGAGCTCCATGATGAGGACGGTCTTTCCCACTCCGGCTCCGCCGAAAAGTCCGATCTTGCCTCCCTTCATGTAAGGTTCGAGCAGGTCTATGACCTTGATTCCCGTATAGAACACCTCCTCCGAGGTGGCCAGTTCATCGAATTTCGGCGGTTCCCTGTGTATGGGGTACGCACCCTGGCGGTCGAGTTTCCTCATGCCATCTATGCTTTCGCCTATCACGTTCATGAGCCGTCCTTTCACCTGGTCTCCGACCGGCATCGATATGGTCTTCCCTTCTGCCGTTACCGGAAGATGTCTGCGGAGACCGTCTGTCGAATCCATTGCGATGGTTCTGACGGTGTTCTCTCCAACATGCTGCTGGACTTCGATGATGAGTTCCGACCCGTCCGGCCGTGTCACCGTCATCGCTTCGTGTATTCCGGGAAGCATACCCCCTTCTCCGAGTTCCGGAAAATGGACATCTATGACCGGTCCTATGATCTGTGAAATATATCCTGTCAATTGCATGGTTTGATATTTTGATAATGCGGGCGCGCTGCCCTTATGCAAAAATTAAGCCACCTTACCTCATTTGAATGGTTTGTTTCGTCATGCCGGTATTCCCGTTGCGGAAGGCCAATGACGAATCGGACCAAAATGGTCCGGATTATGTAAAATTATGGTTTTCATTGCTTTTCAGGGCAATGAAAATGAAAAGCAGTATGGTGAACGCCAGCAGGGATGAACCTCCGTAGCTGACGAACGGAAGCGGAATGCCGATGACCGGCATGAGGCCGATTGTCATGCCTATATTGATGAAAAGGTGCATGAAGATGCAGCTGGCGACGCAGTATCCGTAAATCCGGGTGAATGCCTCCCTGCTCTTCTCTGCGGAAATGATGATTCTGCATATCAGGAATATGTAGATGAGTATCACGGCAGTGGCGCCGACGAAGCCCCACTCTTCTCCGATGGTGCAGAAAATGAAGTCGGTACTCTGTTCCGGGACAAATCCGTAGGTCGTCTGGGTGCCGTGCAGATATCCTTTCCCGAGAAACCCTCCGGACCCGATGGCAATCATGGACTGGTTCACATTGTATCCCACTCCGGTGGGGTCTTCCTTCATCCCGAGCAGGACCTCGATCCTCTGGCGCTGGTGATCCTGGAGCACGTTTTCGAAAATGAATTCCGTGGAGAATGACAGGGCTACCCCTATGATGAATGTCGCTATTGCAAGCAGAGTGAACGGTTTACGGCTCCTGTACGCCCTGAAAAGGAGGAACGGGATGGCAACGGCGCCGGCCCCGAGAAGGATATGTACAGGGTCGATCCTCCGGATGAAGGCATCGGGATTCTCCGTCAGCGAGCAGAGATAACCGAGCAGGAACGGAAGACCTGCAAGGACGGCAAGGACCGGAAGATATATCCTGAGCCACTGTTTCATGAATCCGGTATATGCCGCATCGCAGAAGCTGACCACCAGGGCAAGGGTGAGGATGGCTGCATAGGGGGATACCGTAAGGGTGAGAATGAACAGGGCGATGAATATCCCTATCAGAAAGATTATCCAGCCGGACAGCCCTTCCCTGTACAGGACGAAGATGAATCCGACATAGACCAGGGCCGATCCGGTCTCGCTCTGCGCTATGATTATCAGCATCGGGACCGTCACAATGGCGGCGACGGTGAGGAAATCCTTTATCCGGCCCATCCTGAATCCGAACTGGCTCATGACGGTGGCAAGCAGCAGGGAAGTGGCTATCTTGGATATTTCGGCGGGCTGGAATCTTGCGGGTCCGAGTTCGAACCATGACCGCGAGCCTTTGACCTCGGTGCCGAGAAAGATGACAGCGACAAGCAGGGCAACGGTGCCGATATAGATGGGAAGGGACAGCCCTTCGTATATTCTCGGGTTGATGACGAACAGTATCAGGGCGGCCGCCCCTATGCTTACCATTGTCCAGATGAACTGTTTCCCGCTCCTTCCCGCAGGGTCGAATATCGATGTGACTCCGGTGGAATGGATTGATGCGTAGATGTTCATCAGCCCTATGACCACAAGGACTATGTATGCGGCCACTATCCACCAGTCGGTATTCCTCAATATTCCCTTTTCAGAAAGTCTCATAGTCATTCCGGCTTTACCTTGTCCATAAGATTCCCTTCGAGCACTCTCTTCTCTATATATTCTCTCTGCGGGGAAATTTCGCCGTTGAGATATTTTTCCACGAGCAGGGATGCTATGGGAGCCGCCCAGCGCGCGCCGAACGAGCCGTGCTCTATATATGCCGCTACCGCAATCCGCGGGTTGTCCTTGGGCGCGAAACAGATGAACACGGAATTGTCATCCCCTCTCGGATTCTGCGCCGTGCCTGTCTTGCCGCAGATTTCGAGTCCTGGCACTGCGGCAACGCTTGCCGTGCCCCCGCTGCCGTAACCGCTGTTCACCGCCCTGTACATGCCTTCGACCACGACAGGGAAATAGGAAGTGTCGACCATCGTGTACTGGCGTTCCCTGTATCTGGCATCGATGGTCACGTTCCGGGAATCCTTTATGATATGGGGAATATAATAGAAGCCCCGGTTGGCCACTGTAGCGCACAGGTTGGCCAAATGCAGGGGAGTACAGCCGATCTCTCCCTGTCCGATGGAGAGGGAGATGACGTTCGTGGCCTTCCATGCTCCCTTGCCGTAGACCTTGTCGTAATACGCCGCATCGGGGATGGTACCTCCGAGTTCGGCCGGAAAATCGCTGCCCAGTTTCCTTCCGAAACCGAAACTTCTGACATATTCGTCCCATTTGTCCAGCGCTTCCCCTATCGAACCGTATTTTTCGTTTTCGAGTATGTTCCTCAGGACATAGCAGTAGTATGCATTGCAGGACATCATTATGGATTCCTCCAGGTCGAGGGGCGACCGGTGTGCGTGGCAGCCTAACCTGTTGCGTCCGAAATGGTATCCCATGCTGCACGGATATTCAGTCTCTGGAGTGAGGACTCCTTCCTGCAGGCCTATCAGCCCGTTGACCAGCTTGAATACCGAGCCGGGCGGGTACGGCGCCTGCACCGCCCTGTTGAACATCGGCCTGTATGGGTTGTCCAGTATCTCGTTATAGTGGTTGCCGAAGTCTGCCAGCACATCCACGTCTATTCCCGGGCTTGATACCAGGGTCAGGATCTCGCCTGTGGATGGCTCTATGGCCACAAGACTTCCGACCTTGTTCTGCATCAGCTGCTGCCCGTAATTCTGCAGGTCGGAATCGATGGTGGCGGTGATGTCGCTGCCGGGGATGGCCTCCTTGTCCATCGCGCCATCCCTGTAGCGGGATTCGATCTTGTTGTGGGAATTGCGGAGATAGATGGCATATCCTTTCTCCCCTTTCAGTTCCTTTTCCCGGGCGGCCTCTATTCCTGTCTTTCCGGCATAGTCCCCGCTGCTGTATTCTCCCTTGTGTCTGTCGATGTAGTCCTGGTCCACTTCCGAGACATAGCCGAGCAGGTTGCCTCCGGCGTTGAAAGGGTATTCGCGGATGCTGCGGGCCTGCCCCCTGAATCCCGGGAACTTGTATGCCACTTC
The DNA here is from genome assembly GCA_944322715.1 of uncultured Bacteroidales bacterium. Classification (GTDB taxonomy): domain Bacteria; phylum Bacteroidota; class Bacteroidia; order Bacteroidales; family UBA932; genus Cryptobacteroides. The sequence continues at coordinate 10,749 of CALUPT010000014.1, read as the reverse complement.
CGCGAATTTGAGGTATGTCTCTGCCGGAAGCTGTTTGAGCATTACGACACTCTGATAGCCTATTTTCCTCCGGTTACGGTAATATCCGTCCATTTTCTCCCTGATGAAGCCGGGGGTTACCCCGAGTACATCGCTCAGGGCGAGAGTGTCGAATTCTTCCACTTCCTTCGGAGTGACAAGCAGGTCGTATGTGATTTTGTTGCCGACGAGGATCTTGCCGTTCCTGTCATGGATGATGCCTCGGGTGGGGTAGATGGTCTGGTAGACCATTGAGTTGTTGGAGGCGTCTATCTTGTAGCTTGTGTCCACGATCTGGATCACGAACAGCCGGATTATGAGGACTGCGGCCACAACCCCGAGCCCGATCAGCAGTCTGTTCTGTCTGTCGATGTTCATGGCGTCAGTCGGCTGAAGTGAGGATATTGACGACAAGCAGGGACAGCAGCCAGCTGCATGCCAGGGATGCAGCGAACCTGGCCGCATTGAACCACAGAGGGCGGACGCCTGCCCCATCCGCCGTAATGTATATCATAAGAAAGACAGACAGGCAGATGGCCGTCATTCCCGCGATTTTCATGAACCCGTTCTGCCTGAACGAGAAACTCTCTTTCCTTTCGATGATTTCATCTCCAAGGAAAAGCCGTATTACCGGTTTCCTGCACAGGGCGACGGGGACAAGAGAAAGGGCGTTCAGCCCGAGCACGGAATCAGACAGGGCATCCACTGCCAGTCCTGATGCGAATGCGATGAGCATTGCCGTTATCGTACCTGCGGACAGCGGAATGCAGAGCATTATGGCCGGCAGTATGGTCAGCGAGACATACATGCTCAGGTGGAAGTAGTTGCAGATGAACATCTGTCCTACCACCATCAGTATATACATCAGTCCGAAATTCTGTACCGTCTTCATTCGTTTTCCAAAGCTTCAATCTCTTCCTTGTCGATGCTGAGCGCCACCGTCACGAATCTCAGTTTCCTGAAATCCTCGAAAAGTCTCACGTCTATCCTGAAGAATGATCCGTTCACCAGGCTCTTGTCGCCGGTTACGCCGAGCGGAATGTCCGGAGGGAATATTGCGGAAAAGCCGCTGGTGAATACGGTGTCGCCCTCTTCCACATCGATATGGTGGGGAATCTCGTTCAGGATGGCATCCCTGCTGCCGGTTCCGGCCCATACGAGGGTCCCCGCAGCCCCGTCCCTCCCGAGCCGCGCGCTGACGGCCATGTCAGGGTTGTCGAAGGAGATGGCGTAGGCATAATGTCTGCTTACCGCCTCTACGATGCCGACCGTCCCTTCCCCGGTGATGATGCCGGACATGGGCTGTATCCCGTCTTCCGACCCCTTGTCGATTATCAGATAGTTGTGCTGGCGGTTGTTGCTCATTTTCAGTATCTCTGCCGGGATGTACCGGAAACGTCCGGCGGTGTCGTTCCACGGCATATCCCCCGTCCTGGCCTCGAGCCCGTGTTTCCGCAGTTCCAGCTGCAGCCTGTAGTTCTCCATGGCAAGGTCCCTGTTTTCCTGTCCGAGGGAAAAGTAATGCCGGACGGATTCCGTGCCTCCCCAGACGCTTGCCATGAAGCCGTGCAGCCCTTTGCCTATCCATGTGTTCTGCAACTGTCCGTTGTATCCGAGCATAACCGCAGCGGCTGTCTCAAGGATTATGAAGACAGCCGCAACGGTTATGTAATATATCATGTTCCCTCTGCGAGGCATGATGTCATTTCATGAGGAATGGATAGTGCGAAGTGCCCTTGAGGGCTATGCATGTTCCCCTTGCGACAGCGCGGAGAGGGTCTTCCGCAACATGGAAAGGAATGTTCACCTTCTCTGACAGCCTCTTGGCCAGTCCTCTCAGCAGGGCGCCTCCTCCGGACAGGAAGATGCCATCCTCCACGATATCCGCATACAGTTCCGGCGGCGTCTGTTCCAGGACATGGAGGATTGCCGATTCTATCTTCGCAATGCTCTTGTCCAGACAGTGGGCTACATCCTGGTATGTGACCGTCGCCTCGATAGGATGGGCCGTCATGAGGTTCGGTCCTCTTACGATGTACGGCTCCGGCTCCTCATCAAGGTCCGGAAGCACGGCTCCTACGGCAATCTTGATCTTTTCCGCCATGATTTCCCCGACCTTGATGTTGTGCTGCTGCCTCAGGTAGTTCTGTATGTCGCTTGTCAGTTCATCCCCGGCTACGCGGATGCTGTTCTGCACCACAATGCCGCCCAGCGAGATGACAGCTATCTCCGTCGTTCCTCCTCCGATGTCGACCACCATGTTGCCTTTCGGCGCCTCGACATCAAGCCCCACTCCGAGAGCGGCTGCCATCGGTTCGAAAATCAGATATACATCCCGGCCTCCGGCATGTTCCGTGGAGTCGCGTACGGCCCTTATCTCCACTTCCGTACTTCCTGAAGGAATGCCCACGACAATCTTCAGGTTCGGCGAGAAGAGAAACGACCTGTTGCTGTTTGCCTGTTTGATGAATCCTCTGATCATCATTTCTGCGGCGTTGAAATCTGCGATTACACCGTCGCGCAGAGGCCTTATCGTCCTGATGCCCGGATTCTCTTTGCCTGCCATGAGCTTTGCTTTCTGGCCGAGGGCAATGAGCTTGCCGGAACTGTTGTCTATCGCAAGTATGCTAGGTTCGTCGAGGATAATCTTGTCGTTCTGGAAAATGACCGTGTTGGCTGTCCCCAGATCGATTGCAAGTTCCTGTGTCAAAAATGAAAATCCCATCTGTTGTACCTTTTTGAAAAACAGACCGTAAAATTAATCAAAAAAGTCCATATAACAGACAAAATCACGGTGAAAAACTTCCATAAAATCCATATCGGCGGAAAACATGACAATTTCCGGTAAAATTCAGTATTTTTGTACGTAAGACTTATGAACGGAAACAGAAAACCGAAATACCTGCTGGTGATGGCCGGCGGAAGCGGGACACGAATGGGGGCATCCGTGCCCAAACAGTTTCTTGAACTGAGGGGGAAGGCGATATTGCAGATGACCATCGAGAAATTCATGGATGCGGAGCCGGACATCAAGGTAATTACCGTCCTTCCGGAGCCGTATGCCGAAGTCTGGAGGGCATATTGTTCGGAACGCAGTTTCCTCTGCCCGCAACGGCTGGTGCGGGGAGGGTTCACCCGGTTCCATTCGGTAAGGAACGGACTGGAGCATGTCCCGGATGGGGCCATAGTGGCCGTACATGATGGTGTTCGTCCCCTGATTTCCTCGGATCTGATAAGGGAAATGTTCTCCATGGCGGAAAATGCTCCTGCAGTGATTCCCGTAATCCCGTGCGTGGATACCATGAAAGTCCTGAAAAAGGATCCGCGGTCGGGAGCCCTGACCGCGGTGGATGGAATGACCGTTGACCGCAGCCTCCTGTATGCGGCCCAGACTCCGCAAGTGTTCCGCTCCGAACTTCTGAAAGAGGCATACCGTCAGGCGTACGATACTTCATTCACGGATGATGCATCGGTGGCAGCGGCTGCAAAAATACCGCTCTCCTACGTGGCAGGGGAGCGGTTCAATATCAAGATAACCACTCCGGAGGACCTGGCCCTTGCCGGAGCGGTCATGTCCCTATCTCGGGGACTTTGAACTTGAAGAGAAACTGGTGTTCTGATATTCCTTGACCCATACCTGGCGCTCTATGGCCTGGTCGAGAGAGATCTGCGTATCTGTCGACTGCACATACGGAATCTTCTGGATGGTGTTTACAAGGACTTCCATAAGGTGGTCGTGGTCGAAACAGTACACTTTCAGCAGAAGGTTGAACTTTCCCGTCACGAAATGGCATTCCACGATTTCCGAAATCTTCCTGAAGGCTTCGATTACTTCCGGGTACTTGTTCGCTTCCGAAAGCGATACGCTGATGAAGGCGCATACATTCAGTCCGAGGGCCTGAGGCTTTACGAGCAGACGTGATCCGGTGATCACTCCGTTGGCTTCAAGTCTCTTCACTCTCTGGTGTATCGCGGCACCGGAGACGCCGCATTCCCTTGCAATCTCAAGGAATGGCATCCTCGCATTCTTCACGAGGAACGAAAGGATTTTCTGGTCGATCTGATCGATGTGATAAGTTGGCATTAAGTTATAAATTATAAGTTGTTGTTTCTGCGAAATTACAACTATATTTCATAAATGCAATACTTTTCCCCGATTAAATTACAGTTTATAAACGGAAATCCGTAATTTCCATACGGATTTTACCTTTTTCTGTACTTTTTCCCCGTAGGTTTTCCGTTTGCAATGATTTCCCTGCAGGCGTCTTCAGTGAGTTTATAGGCATCCGTACCTTTCGGTATCCTGTAGTTGCTTCCATTCTGTTTGATGTATGGTCCGTAATTGCCGTTTATTACCTGGATGCCATCCCCGAATTCCGCGATTATTGCGGTTGCAGGCTTGTTCTGGCTGGCTACTATCAGATTGATACATGTCTCTGCATCCACGCTCAGCGGATCTGTCCCGCGCGGCAGGGAAATGTTCTTTCCGTCATATTTCAGGTAAGGCCCGAACCTGCCTTTGGTGCAGATAATGTCGATGCCGTTGTACTGTCCCACTGTCCTCGGCAGCTCGAACAGCCGGGATGCCTCCTCCGGTGTGATGCTTTCTATCAGCTGGCCCGGAGCAAGGCTCGCGTAGACCCTGTTTTCCCCTTCCCCTTTCTGCACATACGGGCCGTATTGTCCGTACCGGGCGACAAGCATCTGCCCGTCCTTGGGATCCGGTCCCAGTTCCCTGCTCACGCGGCTGTATTCCCTGTTGTTCAATGTCTTTTCCACATTTTCGTGGAACGGGGCGTAAAATGTGGCGATTACGCTGTTCCACGCCTCCTTGCCCTCTGCAATCTGGTCGAATTCCTTCTCCACATCCGCCGTGAATCCGTAGTCCAGGATTTTTCCGAAATGGTCCACAAGATAGTCCGTCACTATCATCCCGATTTCCTGAGGCAGAAGTCTGCGTTTTTCGGCCCCGAATGTTTCCGTCTTTACGGTCTGGACGATCTGCCCGTCTTTCAGTATGAGGTTCGTGACATCCGCCTTCTCTCCCTCCTTGTCTCCGATAGTTATGTATCCGCGACCCTTGGTAAGCGTCGAGATGGTAGGGGCGTATGTCGATGGCCTTCCTATCCCGAGTTCTTCCAGCTTCTTGACGAGCGAAGCCTCGGAATATCTGGCAGGGGCCGGGGTGAACTTGCATTCCGCACTTATCTGCCTGTCATGCATTACGGTCCCTGTCTTCAGGTCCGGAAGGATTACCTCATCCTCATCGTCCTGCACATCATCCGTGCTTTCCATATACAGTTTCAGGAATCCGTCAAACAGCACGCGGGTAGCCTGGACCGAGAATTTCTCGGAAGCCTTGTCAGAGGAGACCTTTATGTCTGTGCGGCTTACCTTTGCATCTGCCATCTGGCTTGCCACCGTCCTTTTCCAGATCAGTTCGTACAGCTTCTTCTCTTCCGGAGTCCCCTCAATGGTGGTGTGCTCGATGAAAGTCGGACGGATTGCCTCGTGCGCTTCCTGTGCCCCTTTCGCCTTGGTCCTGTACTGTCTCCTCTTGTGGTATGCCTCTCCGAAAGTCCCGCAGATGTATTTCTCTGCAGTGTTCAGGGCCAGGGACGAGAGGTTTGTAGAGTCTGTACGCATATATGTGATGTGCCCCTCTTCATAAAGCTTCTGGGCGATGCTCATTGTCCGGCTTACTGACAGGTGCAGCTTTCTGGATGCCTCCTGCTGGAGTAGTGATGTCGTGAACGGGGATGGAGGAGTGCGAGTCCCGTCTTTCTGCTCTATGCTGCTGATGGTGAATATGGCTCCTATGCATTTCTCGAGGAAAGCCCTGGCGGAACCGATATCGGGGAACCTTGTGTCGAGGGTCGCCTTGACTGTGACGTTTTCGGAAGTCCCCTCAGGATGGAAGACAGCATCCACCTTGTAATACTGCTCTTTCTTGAAGTTCAGTATTTCCCTCTCCCTGTCCACTACAAGGCGCAGCGCTACGGACTGTACGCGTCCTGCCGAAAGTTTTGGCTGTATCTTTCTCCAGAGCACAGGGGAGAGCTCGAACCCTACCAGCCTGTCCAGTATCCTGCGGGCCTGCTGGGCATCCACAAGATTCATATCGATCTCCCTCGGGGTGTCGATGGCGTGAAGTATCGCCGGTTTTGTAATCTCGTGGAACACGATTCTTCTCGTGTTTTCTTTCTTGAGCCCGAGAGTGTCATAGAGATGCCAGCTGATGGCTTCTCCCTCCCGGTCTTCATCGGATGCGAGCCATACTGTAGCGGCGTCTTTCGCTGCTTTCTTCAGCTCGGCGACAACTTTCTTCTTGTCATCCGGGACTACATATTCGGGCTTGAAGCCGTGTTCAACATCTATGCTCAGTGAATTGTCGTGCAGGTCCCTGATGTGTCCCATGCTTGACTTCACGACGAAATCTTTCCCGAGAAATTTCTGGATGGTCCTGGCTTTTGCCGGAGATTCCACTATTACAAGATTACCCTCCATATCTGTCTTCTTAGATTCTTCTGTCAAGCCGCCGTCAGCCGGCCTTTTTCTTTCCGAGCTGCAAAGTAACGAACAATCATGGCAATTTTCAAAATTTTTTATCAAACTGAATGTCATTTCCGTCATTCCCGCATGTAAGATCTTGATATTAGCTGCCTGGCTCGAGTTTTTCAGAAGGTCTCTACAAGCTGAGGATATCTGTCAGACAAGCAACAAGCAGGGACGGTTCTTGATAATTGCTGGAAAGTTAATAAAGTTTATCGCTTATCCGCAAAAATACCTCTCTCTCTTTAATGCTTATCCAGATTTATATATTCAACATTGTTTGATGCAGCATATTGCGGCTAAACAATCGTTTCGCAAATATATCATCCGTCCGCTCGAACGGGTCAAATGAATTTATCCGCTTTTTCGGAGCACACTTTATCCATTGAAAATTCTCACTACCTTTGACGGAGAAATACGACATAGTGTTTTGCTATTGTTTTAGGAGCACAGGAAATCGCCAATTTTCATCAAGAAGCCCAAAAAACAATAAGTCATGCACTCATGCCTTGGCGTGGGTGTACTTTTGGACTTCAAGGCGTTTGGCGTTCCTTTGTGCTAATATGTACCGCCTGCGCCTTTCTTTTAGGCCACGGCACAACAAAGAGCCAGTGGGATATAACGCAAACAAAGACATTTTACGGAAATTCTATGACAAATATAGAATAGGGGATTATTTCCAAACGGACAATGCGTATCTTGAAAACGCATATAAAGACATTGAGCATCTTTGGCTTGATAATCTGGCTTTAATAAAGACCGTAAATTATCTTATGATTGCAGAGGCTCCATTATGGGGTAAAGACAAAAGTTATATATACAATCCGGACACTCCCAATTCCCAGTTCTTTTACAAACAAGACATCGGGGAAATACTTGGAATAACGATACATTCAAAACAAGAGTTTCTATCAATATGCAATGAACTGGGGTTGATAGTCATTGACATTTCCCCTTTTGCATTCAATACAACAGACACACATATCAATTACCGAAAACACAGCAAGGCGAACCCATGCGGTCTAACCCCTTCGCAATATGTCGAACTGGTAAAGAGAACAACGCCCTTTTATCTTGAGCGCAAACTTGACCTGATTGCACCTAAAAAAGCAAATAACATCAAGGTCTTTTTCAGATATGCCCGTGTTAGAAAACTATTCCAGGATGTCATCGCCGAAACTCTAGTCCGGTATGGCTTCATTAAATCTACTAATGAAATTTCTGATATATCTTTACGTGGAGGCGGAATAGACCGTCAGAAACTCAAATTATTGATATTTGGGGAATAAAATAAGCACAGTTACCAAGCATTTTGTGCTTAAAGCTGTGCATAAATTGCATAAACTATTGAAAGTTTGTTGCGGAGGGTGAGGGTTCGTGATTTTCGACCTGTTTTAACTCCGATATATTTGATTTTCAAAAGTTTAGAAAATTGGATTCATAGAGCGGTCACATAAAACTTACGGGAATTTGTCTCTAAATTTGTCCTTTCCGCAAGGCCCTCATTCTCATCGGGTTAAATGCCTTTCCGGGCATTTCGTGCCGGAATTTTGTCCCGTCACCTTATGAGCACCTTCTCTGTCAGTCTCTCAAAGAACTCCTGCCTTTTGATGCACTGCAAACATGGCATATCTTTCCGGAACGGGCAAGTATTCCGCGAGGTTTCTTGTAACCTGTTTCTACAAACCGACAGTATTTTTCCCAACAACGACTTCTTCTTGAATGCAAATAGCAATTACTTTGATATCTTTGCACAAAATAAAGTAATCATGCCACAGTCAGCAATCACAATCAGATTAGATTCAGACTTAAAAGCAGGTCGTGAGGCTTTCTACAAGATGCGACAAGCTGCAGCGGAGGCCGGGCTGGGCTTCAAGACATGCCGCTTGACGAGATTCTGTAAAGATTTTGCGTAAATTCGCTATCAAAACAAAGGGAATGAAGATAGACAGTATTGACATAGTCAGCAGTCTGATAAAAGACAGGGAGAGCAGACAAGTAGAACTGAAGGAAACTACCGGACAGCTTGATAGAGGGATGGAGTCTCTGTGCGCTTTTCTGAATGGCGAGGGAGGCACGGTGTTGTTCGGCGTTTCAGATAGCGGCAAGATTATCGGACAGGCAGTAAGCGATGGAACCAAGCGGATAATAGCTGATGCAATTGCCAGACTGGAGCCAGCCGCATCCGTGCAAATATCATATGTTCCTATTCCGGGAACGGACAAGAAAGTAATAGCCGTTCATGCAGAAGATGCAAGACTGGACAGACCATTTATGTATAAAGGCCGTCCTTATATACGCATAGAAAGCACTACCACTACGATGCCAGCTTCCACATACGAGCATTTGTTGCTTGAGCGAGATGGGACACGTCACCGTTGGGAATCCTTTCTGAATGAAGACCTCAAACTGTCAGATATGGATAATGAGGAGATACTTAAGACTGTTCGCCTTGGTATCGAGAACGGCAGACTTCCGGAGTCCACAGGGACGGATGTTCCCACCATCTTGGAGAAACTGGATTTGATGAGAGACGGTGTTCTGACTCACGCAGCTGCAATCCTTTTTGCCAACAAGCAGATGCTCATTGACTATCCTCAATGCACGATGAGACTCGCCAGATTCAGAGGTACGGACAGGAGGGAATTTATTGACAGCCAACGTCTGCACGGTAATATTTTCCGTTTGTTTGATGCTGCTATGGCTTTTCTGTTCAAACATCTGAATCTGTCCGGGCGCATTGAAGGAGCGGTCAGGGAAGAACGCCTGTCCATTCCATACAAAGCATTGAGAGAAGGCGTGCTGAATGCCATAGCTCATAGAAGTTACCGCGATGCCGGAGGGTCTGTCGCTGTAGCGATTTATGATGATAGAGTGGAGATTGAGAATCCGGGAGGTCTGCCTCGCGGCTGGGATGTGGACAAATTGAAGTCCGAGCATAAATCCTCTCCTCAAAATCCATTGATTGCCAATACGCTGTACAAACGCGGTTATTTGGAAACTTGGGGTCGGGGCATCAAACTCATAATGGACGAATGTCGGGAAGCAGGGCTTCCTGAGCCCGAATTCAAAGCAGACAGCGTTGATACGATGCTTGTCTTCCGATATAAAGCAGGTGAAAACGGTCAAGAATCCGACAAGTACCCGACAAGTACCCGACAAGTACCCGACAAGTACCCGACAAGTTTGGAGCAACTTGTCTCTTGTGTTGGAAACGGACTACATTCAGTGAAAGAACTTTTGGAGAAAATGGGCTTAAAAGACCGAGAGAACTTTTTAGACAACTATCTTAAGCCTGCATTGAGTGAAAGATTAATCGAGCCTTTGTACCCGAATCAACCTCGACACCCGAAGCAGAAATACCGCCTCACGGAAAAGGGGCTGAAAGTCCTGCATACACTGAAACAGGCCTTATGAGCACCTTCTCTGTCAATCTCTCAAGGAACTCTTGCCTCTTGATGCACCGCGAATATGGCATCTCCTCCCGGAACGTTCTCTTTGTATCATACTTGATATTTTTGTAACTTGTTACAATTTTTTTCAACTGCAAAGATAACGCTCTTTTGGCAGGATCAGCCATTCTGTCTAAAAAACTTGTAACATGTTACACTTTTTTCAGTTCAAGTTAATCTAATCCGTGATCCGTAACCTTTCGGGCAACCGACTCGTAACCAGGCATAAAAAAAGAGCATTAAAATTATGTAAAATCTTAATGCTCAATGTTTTGTTGCGGAGAGGGAGGGATTCGAACCCCCGGAGCCTTTCAGCTCAACAGTTTTCAAGACTGCCGTAATCGACCACTCTACCACCTCTCCAATATGCCGTTCAATTTCATAAAAGCCGTTTCCGGAAACTGTTTCTTCCTCGAAACGGCTTTTATTCTTTGTGGAGGTAGACGGAGTCGAACCGACGACCCCCTGCTTGCAAAGCAGGTGCTCTAGCCAACTGAGCTATACCCCCGTACAGTCCTGTATGGACCTGTAGTCCTGAGCAGACTTGAACTGCTGACCCCTACATTATCAGTGTAGTGCTCTAACCAACTGAGCTACAGGACTATATAATAAAGAAAGACTTTCAATGAGAGAAGCAGAGTCAATGAACTGCTCCAAAAAGGAGGTGTTCCAGCCACACCTTCCGGTACGGCTACCTTGTTACGACTTAGCCCCAGTCACCGGTATT
>CALUPT010000013.1 GCA_944322715.1 uncultured Bacteroidales bacterium | reverse complement strand
ATGTCGGTTTTGTCCCATGTGCCGTGGTTGTGGCCTGCGAATGGGACAGCATCTGTCCCGCCGAATTGGCGGATGCATTCCTGTCGCCATTTGATGAGCCAGTCGGCGATGTCGATGTGATTGAGCCGTTCTTTATCTGTAGCGTTCTTTTCCAGGACATCGGAGACGGTTATCGTCAGGCCTTCGATTTTGGATAGTTTCTCTTTCCATTCCTGATAGCCGTCCACATCGGGGAAGGCTATGACTTTCCTGTCTTTGAGGACGGAGAGTTTCTCGGGTTTGAGCTGTGACTTGCCGCCGGTGGCCAGCCAGATGTATTTGGGCATGATGCCGGAGGCTATGATGGCTGTCTTTTCGGATTCCACCAGGGCTACGGTCTTTTGCTTTTCATCAATGGCTGAGAGAAGATGCTCTCCGAACAGGCATTGGGTCAGTTCCCAGTTTTCGGGGAGTTGTCCGGCATATTTCATCACTGAATGTACCCAGTTGATCTTGAAAGGTGTGCCGGGGTCTTTGACTCGTTTGTCTGTGGCCGGGTTGTACTTCATGATTTTGCCGGTGCGGATGTTACCTTTTACATCGACCTGAAAGTAGATGACATCTCTTGATCTGGTTACGCCGAGATTGTATCTCGCGATTAGTGAGGTGACGGTTTCTTCCGGAAAAATTGTCCGGAGAAATGTGACGAAGGTACTTGGGATGTCTTTGCGCACCGATTTTTCGAGCAGTATTCTTGATATTGTGCATAGCGGTTTTTGTTTGGTTTGTTGTTGGTTCTGTTGTCTGTTATGGGCAGTGCGCTGCCGGGCAGATGAGTGATTACGGCCTGTGGGCTGGGTTCTCCAGTCTTGGCTTAGGGACGGGTGTTCCTCGAAGTATTGTTTCGGGGTTTTGTGGTAGCCGCATGAAGATTCGTGGTCGCAGCGGCCTGCTGTTTCGTCCAGTATATTGCCATCGGAATCAACATAGCAGGAGAAGCAGTGAGGTCTGCCGCAGGAGGGACAGGTATGCCGGGAGTTACGCCCTGAGTATTTCTGAAGGCTGTATGTGGATTCCGTTCTCATAATTCCACCTCCTTTTCGAAAAGTGTAGTTTCTTCGGCTTTGGCCGTCGGTTGAGGCTGTTCTTTCTGCTTTGGCTTTTTGCTTCGGGTTTGGCCGATGCATGTGCTGCAGCATTGGCTTCTGCCTTTTTGAGTACCCTTCCGACTGATGATTTGCTCATCCCCATTATGCAGGCTATGTCACGGATGGTCTTGCCTTGATTTTTGAGGTCGAGGATATTCTGCATTTCTGTCGCGTTTTCGTCATCTTCTTTCGCTTTGAGGTGTTCTTTCTCACAGGCGTAGCCGATGAGTTCGAAGTGCAGGAAGCCGTCTCCAGGGTCTATTTCATAGACTATCACATTGTCGGAGTCGTAGCGGTATTCTCCGGCTCTGACCTTGATCTGCTTGACATAGCGCAGGCGGTTGTCCTTGGCGCTCTTGCCGATGGCGAAGACGCTGTCAAAGAAGTTGTAGAGTTTCTTGGAGCCTGCGAGGTCATTCTGCGTGATGGGGTTGCTCATATTCCTTTTCGGGGTATGGGCGATAATCAGCAGAGACCAGCCGTGTTTCTTCTTCAGTGACATGAGTTTCATCATGAAGATTCCGGCTACATCTCCTTTTTCGGAGGCATTGCAGAGGTAGTGAGGTTGTCTATGATGATGACTTTTGCACCTACTGTCTGGGCGGCGGATTCGATGTTGGTGAAGAAGTTTTCTTCGTAGTTCTCGGCTCTTATGGCTTCTGCAACAATCTCTGCTCTGAGAAAATTCTCGGGGAAGAGGTGGCGGGAGCCTGTTTCGGGGTTGAAGTAGCGGAGCTGGAACTGTTTGTCGGAGAGTTCGCAATCAACATAGAGGATTTTCTGGTCGCGTGCGATTTCATCGGCCATCTGTACTGCATAGATGGATTTTCCGAGGTTGGAGTCGGCGAACAGGCAGCATACTTCGCCCTCGTACCAGAGGCTGTGGTAGAGGTCTTTGGGGTTCGGACGGGTTGCGGCATCGAGAATGGTCTGGTTGGCGGTCTTGATCCGGAGCATTCCGACAAGGCCGGAGCTGGAGACCTGCTCGATTTCCCGGTGGATGGCTTCTACGGGGTTGAAGTCCTGCGGTTGCGTGGTTTGAGCGCAGTCGTTATTTTCCATATTTGAAGTCCTCCTTTACTTTTACCTGCTCGACATCTGACCTTTTGTATCTTACTTGCCATCCGACTTTGATTTTCGGCAATAGCGGAGGCTGCCCGAATGCGTCCGGCTTGCTCCAGCGCTCACGGGTGGTCTTGGATATCCCGAGGAATTCTTCGACTTCCTGACCTGTCATCAGTTCGGTCATGTCAAGTTCCTGACGGGACTTTTCGTATTGGTCGATTGCCTCTGAAATGAGGCTGCGGTTAGCTTCGATGATGTCGCTTACTTTCACTTTTACGACAGCATCCGGACACTCTTTGTAGAGAGTGATAATATCAATTCCCATATCTTGTTGTTATTTAGGAATTGCACCCCTCCCGGCGCACTCGCAAGGTGGTGCGCTTCGTTCGGTGTATGGAGTGGGATCCGGAGCCTTGCTTTCATCCGGTCTTTCCTCATTTACAAAATTAGAGGGAGTATTGTGTCGATGAGGGGCGTGACCGGACTATCGCATTAACTGGATAATGCGATTGAGATTGGTTAATGACTATATGTGTTTGCAGCAGATGTTTATCTTATTTGCAATGGCTGAAAACGATTAACTATAGTGCGTCGTAGAATGCTACCGCTTCTTGGTAGGCTTCTCGCAGCCGTCCCTTTTCTGTGGGTTGACCGAATGTGGCGGGATGGAGGTAGTTTTTCTTGACTTCGATGTGGAATTTGGCGAGAGTGGCTTTTATCGTTTTGGCGTATGAGCAGCGCAGCAGGCCTCTGTAGTGTGCACAGGCGATGAGGGAAATGATTTTGGATATGTAGAGGTCTTCCTGTTCGTATGCCAGGACACTGATCTGTTTATAAATCTTTAATATTTTTGCTTTGTCGTAGTGGTGTTTGAAATAGTCGGAGAGGTCAAATGTTTCTTCTGTTTCGGGATCTTCCAATATACTGATTGTACTTTGTGTTTGAGGGTGGTATTTTATGTGGATACTGTCGAGGTTTTCTGCAATCAGGGATGTTACCTCCTGTCTGCGTTTGATTTCACAATCGATGGTGCTGCCGATTCTGTTTGCATGGAAGCACACCCACTTGTATATTTCATAACGGAAGTCCCGGAGCATTTCAAGATATGTAATGGATGACAGACAGCCTTCGATATTTTCGTTGAGACCTTTGAGGAAGATTATGAATGAATGCAGGTTTAGTTCCTGTTCCGTGAGGTCAAGTGCAAGACCTATGTCCTGAGTCTCTATGATGAAGTTCCGAAGTCTGATAAAATTTTCTTTTGAGAGTTCAACGACTGCAAATCCTCCATATTCATAATATTGCGGTTTTCGAAGAATTCTGTAATGAGAGTATCCTTGTCTATCCATGTCATTGAGTCGGAGAAATCGAATAGGTTAATCAGTCCGGGGTCAATAGAATCCACACAGCTCTGTATTGTTCGGTAGAGCTTGAACAGCACATTTTCAAGATGCCATATTTCTACTCTGGTCAGAGGGTTAGTGTCCATAGTGTTGCTTTGAATAGGGTAATGGACTAACAAAGGTAGTAAGAATGGCATGAATAAGATAATAAAGTTATCAATAGATGGCTGATATTTTATATGTAAGATTTTGCATTACCTTTGTGACGATTTTATGTGAATTACAGCAATATAACTTAATAATGATTAGGATTTATGGAAAAGGAAGTAATGGAAGCCATATACATATCGGCCAAATCTGTATATGACGGGAAAAAATCTCTTGCGGAAGCCAAAGAGTATATCAATAAAGCATTTAATGTCAATGTGAACTCTTTTGCTGATTATTATAGAGCGTTTAAAATGATGCTTGATGGTGGTCAGCATAAACGAATAATTTCTTCCGGATTAAGAGATTATTTCCTCTCTAAGATTTATGAAGTTTATGGAAAGGATAAACTGAGTAGGGCTCTGGAGGTGTATATGGAGTCTATTTTATACTACGAGGGAACCCATAAAAATTGCACTCTGCATAAAGATAGAGCTGTATATCAGAAGTATGTAACACTGTTGCGTTCCTTGTAACACATGGGAACACAACTATTTAAGGCACATCAAGACAAAATCTTAAATTAGAATAATTCGTTTAAGAGGATACCTTTGTTCATCAAATAAAGAGCCAGATATTTAAAAGCGGTAAGAACGGAAGTTCACTGTTTAATTGAATGAATCTTTTTTGCGAAATACCATATAGCAAAAATCATCGCAATAGGTCCCAAAAGCAGCATAATAATATGTCCCCAATATGCAAGTTTAGAAGATTTCATATCATTTGCTACTAAGATATATTCGTTACCAACATTATCAGGCGTACATTTAAATTTTTCCACTTGATACGGACTTAATCCAAAGGTCAAAACAACCTCAGACGAATCAACAACATTCATATACTTTTGTTCAATCATCTGAATATTTGTAGCATCTTTATTAAAAATTGGATACTTAATGTGTTGATATATAAATCCTAATAAAATTATAACAGAAAATGTCAATAGTACATTGTAAAAGAATTTTGCATTGTATCTACCACCAGACTTTATCATTCCATTTACATTTTTTATCCTGTAATCTAAATCTATATCATTGTAGATATCAATTCTTTTTTTGGAATCTGCAAATTCAACAATAAATCCAAATTCAATTATTCTTTCATTTTTGAACAAGTCCCAACTTATTGTAACATCATTTCTTTTATCAGATATAACGAAATCCAAATCAATCTTATCATCTCGTTCCGCAAAACATTCAAGAACTTTACCTTTTTTGAAATGTATTTTTAGTGGCGATATTAAGTCATATTTCGATATATCCTGAAAGCTATGATTTGTTATTTTACACTTAAAGTAGTATATATTATTTTTTATCTCCTGACCTCTGTACAATATCTCTAGATTGATTTTATCAAACTTATTATTAAATAACGGAAATGTCTCATTATTATCAAATTCAATATAGCTTTTTCTGAACTTATCTTTAAGATAAAATATAAACGATATTACGGTAATAACGCCACTCAATAGTCCGATAATTGTCATATAGTCCATAACCATCCAAATTTATAGGAATGTAAAATTCTTTAAAATATCATTACAAATATATCTTTTCTCTTATTCAAGATAAAGATTCATAATTAAATGTCTAAATATTTTACTCCAACAAATCCGTCATTTCCCTTACCATATCATCATCGATGTCACGGTAGCGGGCGAAAGCTCGGGAGCCTTCTTTGTGGCCGGAGAGCTTGCCGACGAGGTTCGGGTCTTTGACTTGTTTGTAGAGGTTGCCTACAAAGGTTCTACGGGCAAGGTGGGAACTGGCTACATCTGCGATACATTTCTGTTCGTTCTTGCCGGTTACCGGGTTTCTGACTGTCACCATTCTTTCTATGCCGGCTTTGTGAAATACGGCTTTTATGGCATCGTTGTAGTTCTGCTGAGCGATGAATGGAAATAGTTTCTTTCTGTCCTGGCTATTGTACTTCGATACCAAAGCGAGTGCTCTGTCTGCGAGATAAACTTTCACGACATTCGGGTTTTCGTCCTTTGTCTTGGTGGGGACATATTCAATATAGGTGCCGCGTTTGTCTGTCAGAATGTTGTCAACGGTCATTGAGTACAGGTCACTTACTCTGCATCCGATAAAGCATTGGAAGATGAAGATGTCTCTCTGTGTCTCCAGATGTTTGTTTCCTCCCATATCGGCATCGGCAATCTGATCTCTTTCCTCGATGCTGATATAAACAGGTGTTCCGTAAATTTGAGAGCCGATGGCGAAGCGGCGGAAAGGGTCGTTGGCTGTAATTTCCTGATCCAGGCACCAGTTGTAAAAGGCGCGGAACATTTTCATTATGCCATTGATATGGTTTTCTCCTCTTTCTACTGGGTATCGGCTTTCCGGCACGAGGTCATATAGTTTGGCGTATTTAGCTATTGGATGTCTTTTGCCATCTTTGTCTGTGCGAAAAAGTTTGTGTTCGTTGCGCAGGAAATCTCTGAATTCATTCAGGTCTGCGGACTGCAGGGTGTCGAGTTCAAGGGTTTTGCCTCTGTATAGTTCCCATCTTGCCATCAGGCGGAGCAGAACCTGGTAGTGCTTGGCTCTAGCTTTAGCGAAGTCCTTTGTGTCCAGAAACCGTTGAAACACTGTAAAGAAAGACTCCTTTTCCTTTTTAACCTTCGCCTCGTATTGTTCTGGAAACATAAAGCGGTCAATTGTGTCTTGAAACCATGTTTCTGACATCAATGCTCCATCTGTACTTTGTTCCATAATGACGAGGTGATTTTTGAGTTTGTCGAGCTTGCCTTTCTGGACATAGGCTTCTTTGACATCCGGTGTAAGTTTGCGGGCTTTGATTTCTATCTCGCCTTTCGTCTCGTTCATAAACTGGGGCAGAATCCATATCCGCGAGTGGGCGCGGCGGTTGCCCATCTTCCTATTCTGCATTCTCAGCAGAATCTCAGACTTTCCTGTCTGTTTATCGACCTTGGCCGATAGTGTACAAGTTATTTTTGCCATAATCTGTGTGCAGTTGGTATTATTTGCGACCTTCCAACCTGCTTTACAAAAATACAAAATAACACTTTAAGTGTAGCCAAAAAGTTGTATTTTTGGCTACATATTTGGGAAGTAGTAGTTTTTGGTGCTACTTGGTGTACCGGGGAGATTTATTTATATTTATCTGATTTACAATTATATGTAATTCATATTCTTGATACTTGGTGTGCTACTGCGTACCGCGTTTTGCGTTATTTTGGACTCCCAACCGGATCACATGAAAACATGATGCGCCTGACTTATGTCAGGCGTTTTCCGTATCGTAACGGACAGGACAGGAGCTTGCTCAGGGACTGGAAGTTACGGAAGGAAAAGACAGGCGCAGCCTGGCACATCATGTGTCGTCATGTAAGATCGCCCGTGGCGCGGGGACAGGGAAAAAGCCTCTCCGAGGCTTAATCCCAACCGGATCACAAGTTAAATAATTGAATTTCAAGCAGTTACAGAAATGTAGCTACTTTTCTTTTTGTCTTTTATCTCTGTTTTCACCCCTGTTTAAGACACTTCTATGGCATCTGCGTAAAGGCGGCTGATTTATGGCAGGATGCCTATAGTTTTGCGAAAGATGTATTCACTTTTGAATTATTTCAAGGAGAAGTGAATACATCTTTGTCTTTTCATTGAAAAGAGGCATCTATGCAGATTGAAGATAAAAATGTATATTTGCCATATAATCGGTTGATTTATGGTGGATAAAGTTAGATATCGGGCAGAATTGTCGGATTATGACCTTGATACTGCACAAGCAATGCTGGAGACAAGGAGATTCCTTTATGTGGGATTTATGTGCCACCAGGTTATAGAAAAGATACTCAAAGCCTATTGGAGCAAGGTATTGGAAGATCCACCTTTGAAGATACATCATCTGTCAAGGCTTGCTGCAAAATCAGGAATTATGACGATCTTTCGGAAGAACAGATGGATTTCATTGACTCACTTGAGCCGTTGAATATTGAAGCAAGGTATCCGTCATATAAGTAACAACTGATGAAAGTTCTGACTCCAGACTACTGCAAGGAACTGTTGGACAAGACAAAAGCACTTCAACTATGGATAAGGGACAGGCTTTAGACATAGCAAGGAAATACAAGTCAATGGTAGCCGAACATCTGCCATTAAAGGCTTTGTATCTATACGGGTCATACAGCAAGGGAAACTTCACTGATGAAAGTGACATAGACATTGCCGTAGTGGTCTCCAAGAGAAGTGACAATTATTTTGAGGATACTCCTTTGCTTTGGAAGTTGGGCAGGAAAGTCAGTTATCTGATAGAGCCTGTTTTGCTGACAGAGGATGATGACAGCCCTCTTTATGCCGATATTCTGAGAACAGGGGTATTGGTATAACTCTATTTATCCATTATGTCAGGATATTTTTCCAAAGGCAGAACTTCGTCAAAGGGGAATAGCCATATTTACGACAGTTTTTGAAAGATTTAAGTTTAACCAAACATACTTTACAGAGGATGTGGTAATGTGGACATTACCGACCTTGACAGCCTTATTGAAGGACTAAAATCAGCGGAATAACTATCCGTGTCCAGACACTGGCTATAGAGACATGCTTACTGTATGGGATCCTGACTGATATTCCGAAGAGGCTGTCTCGCCTGGCAAAGTGACACTTGCAGTGGAACCTTCGGGGATGGTGAACTCCCATATCCAGCTGTCACCTTCGTATTTCCAGGAACTCCTTATCATCCCTGCAGCAGAATCGAACCTTGCATCAAGATAGCCCAGCCGTCTGTCCGGCAGAGGCTTCATAATGATATGCCTGAACCCAGGTTCTGCCGGATCCGCACATATCCCGGCAGCAGTCTCCCATATCCACTGGCACACACACCCGTACGCATAATGGTTGAAACTGTTCATCCCGTTAGGTCCCATACCATTCTCGACAGTATAGCTGTTCCAGCGCTCCCAGATAGTAGTCGCACCGTTGTCTACCGAATAGAGCCAGCTCGGATTCCTGCGCTGGAAAAGCAGGTCGTATGCGACATCGGCCATCCCGTTGTCGGTAAGTGTCTGCATAAGTATGGAAGTACCCAGAAAACCTGTCTGGAGACAGCCGTCATGGTCTGCAAAATTCTCCCTCAGACACCGTATCACCGATGCCTTCGCCTCACCTTCCAGAAGATTGTTTTTGAGGGCGAAGAGAGCCGGAGTCTGCATTGTATTGAGAATCCCGACCTTGAATCTGCCGTCCTCATCAAGGAAAGTCTCCCTGAGATAGTCCCTGGCATTCTGATACATAGTCTCGTACTTCGCGACATCCCGGCCTGTCGCAGCCGCCATGTCACGCATCATCCCCGCATCGATAGCCCAATAGGAGCCGCAGAGAAAATCCCAATATTTGAGAGCCTCCGGAAGAATCCTGCCATCTGCACCCATATGCCGGCCGCTGCAGCTTTCAAGAGGTTCGTAACTCAGCCAGTCCGCCCACTGGTAGTTGCCGTTCTCCTCCGAATGCAGGCTGTGGCGGTATTTCGTCTCCGCTATATGGTCCATGAATTTCTCCATCGCCTCCCAGTTCTCCTCTATGATATCCGTGTCACCGTACTGCTTCCAGACTGTCCACGGGACAATGATCCCGGCATCCGCCCAGCCGCATCTCATCATTTCGTGCTCCCCGCTGCCGTACTGGGCATACGGTGCGACTCCCGGGAAGCCTCCTAAAGGGCTCTGGGTATCGCGCATATCACGCATCCATTTGTGGAAGAACCTCCGGGTCGAGGCGAAGAACGTACCAGTCTCGGCAAACACCTGGGTATCGGCCGTCCATCCGAGACGTTCATCCCTCTGCGGGCAGTCTGTAGGGACAGACAGGTAGTTTGACCTCTGCCCCCATACAGTATTGGAGATCAGTTTGTTGATCATATCATTCCCGGTAGTGATCACCCCGGTTTCAAGTTCCTCTGCAATGGAAGACACCGGTATCGACCTGATGCTTCTGAAACTTACATCCCCATCGGCCGAAAGATTGATGAACCGATAGCCGAAGAAGGTGCACATCGGCATATATGACTCATATCCACCTGATCCGGCGAAAGTATAGTCGAGCCTTATGCCGGTATCATGGGTACGCAGGTTGCGCCTGTGGATACTGCCTTCCGGGCCATCCATCCCGCGTGACCCGGCACCGTTTCCGTCATTGAGCATCTCCGCAGGCAGGCATGTCAGGGTAACGCCCTCATCCGCCTTGAATATGAAGGAAGGCACGGCTGCACAGTTCTGTCCGAAATCCACCACAAGGTTCTCCCCTCTGGAGAGCCGGATGATATCCCCGTCCTTATATTCCCTTTCTATCACGACCCTGCCGGCCTCACCGGGGCTTCCGCCCTCGACATCCTTCCACACGTATGCCCTGACCGGCTTCAGGGCCAGGTCGTACCTGTGATATATCTCCGCCCCTTCCGTCGGGACGATCTCTCCGTTGAATTCGGTATTGACTTCCGGAGACGAAAGCTTCTCCGGAGAGAGAAATCCGAGCGGCTCGCGCGCATCGTACTCCTCGCCATCAAAAATCGCCGCATGCTTCACGGGTCCTGCGATTCCTGCCTTCCAGTTCAGGGTGTCGGTGCCGAAATACTCCCTGCTTCCATCGGTATATTCAAGTTCCAGGACAGCCCGGAATGCACACTTCCTGCCGTTCATCCCGACAGGGCCGGCAGACACGATCTTGTCCGCCCACCAGCCTGGAGTCACCTGTGCCGCCAGAACATTGTTCTTACGGAGAATGTCCGTAATGTCGTATGTATATGCAATCTTCGTTTTCCTGAAATGAGTGAACCCGGGCTTGAGCACCTCCCGTCCTATCAGCTCTCCGTTGACATACAGCTGATAGACACCGAGACCGGTAGTCATCCATCTGGCAGACTCGACCTTGCGGGAAGGGCTCACCTCGGCGACGAACCAGCTTGCGCCATCCGCCGCCCGCTCCCCTGCACCTATCGGGCCTGTAATGACAGGAGCATCCACCACGGAAATCCAGCTGGAGTGCTCCCAGACAGAATCATCAAGAGGTTCAGTCAGTTCCACATCGGCATGACCGCCGCAGGAGACGGCCAAAAGCGGCACAAGCACTGCCGGGAAAATCAGGATGGAAGAATATTTCATGGGCTACGGATGAATGGTTGTTTAAGTTTTCAAAGGTATAAAGATAGCAAGTTTTCGGAATCATTATATTAAAGATACCGATTTTTCGGCGGATATCTCACGGATTTTTGTACATTTGCAGGATTGTTGCCGGATGGCCGCCAGTCTGGAACGAGACTGACACACAAGCTATTCCCATTGGAAGTCAACTATTTATAATATTAAGTACAATAATATGAGTTTGAAAATCGTAGTACTGGCAAAACAGGTTCCCGACACCCGCAACGTCGGGAAAGATGCCATGACAGCCGACGGCACCATCAACCGTGCGGCGCTTCCTGCCATCTTCAACCCTGAAGACCTCAACGCACTGGAGCAGGCCCTCAGGCTGAAAGAGACACACCCGGGCTCGACAGTCACCATGCTGACAATGGGGCCAGGCCGTGCAGCGGAAATCATACGTGAAGGGCTGTACCGCGGAGCCGATGGAGGATACCTTCTTACAGACCGCGCATTTGCCGGAGCAGACACTCTGGCGACATCATACGCCCTGGCAACGGCTATCCGCAAGATCGGGGAATATGACCTCATCATCGGAGGACGTCAGGCTATCGACGGAGATACCGCCCAGGTAGGTCCCCAGGTCGCCGAGAAACTCGGACTTGCGCAGGTGACATACGCAGAGGAGATACTGGATGTGGATGAAGCCGGCAGGAAAATCACGATCAAGCGCCACATTGATGGAGGCGTGGAGACCGTCACCGCGCCTCTTCCTCTTGTAATCACCGTGAACGGAAGCGCAGCGCCATGCCGTCCGCGCAATGCGAAACTGGTGCAGAAATACAAACGTGCACTCGGAGCGCAGGAGAAGGCGGCGGCAACCAAGGATGGTGCGGAACTTCCGTATTCAGACCTGTATGCGGAGCGGCCGTACCTCAACATCACCGAATGGAGCGCAGCAGATGTCGATGCCGACCTCGCCCAGTGCGGGCTCAGCGGCTCGCCGACGAAGGTGAAGGCTATCCAGAACATATCGTTCCAGGCCAAGGAGAGCAAGACACTCACCGGCAGCGACAAGGATGTTGAAGAACTGATTGTAGAACTTTTGGCAAACCACACGATAGGATAAGAGAGAAGCTATGAACAACGTATTCGTATATCTTGAAATAGAAGGCACTACCGTTGCCGATGTCAGCCTGGAACTGCTGACCAAGGGCCGCAAGCTGGCCGACCGGCTCGGCTGCCGGCTTGAAGCCATCGCCGCCGGGCACGGACTTGCAGATATCGAGAAGCAAGTGATGCCTTACGGAGTGGACAGGCTGCACATTTTCGATGCAGAGGGACTGTTCCCTTATACATCACTGCCGCACTCATCCATTCTCATCAACCTGTTCAAGGAAGAGAAACCTCAGATCTGCCTGATGGGAGCGACCGTGATCGGACGGGACCTCGGACCGCGTGTATCTTCAGCGCTCACCAGCGGACTGACGGCAGACTGCACCGCGCTGGAAATCGGAGACCACGAGGACAAGAAGGCCGGCAAGGTGTATGAGAACCTTCTCTACCAGATACGTCCTGCATTCGGAGGAAATATCGTCGCGACTATCGTCAACCCTGAGCACCGTCCGCAGATGGCCACCGTGCGCGAGGGCGTAATGAAAAAGGAGATTCTGGACGAGAACTACAAGGGAGAGGTGATCAACCACGATGTGGCGAAATATGTCCATGAGACAGACTATGTCGTAAAGGTGATCGACCGCCATGTCGAGAAGGCAAAGCACAATCTGAAAGGGGCTTCAATAGTCGTCGCCGGAGGATACGGAATGGGCTCCAGGGAAGGATTCGACATGCTGTTCGAACTGGCCAAGGAACTTCACGCCGAAGTCGGCGCCAGCCGTGCGGCCGTCGATGCCGGATTCGCAGACCACGACAGGCAGATCGGCCAGACCGGAGTGACCGTACGCCCGAAGCTCTATATCGCCTGCGGCATCAGCGGACAGATCCAGCATATAGCCGGAATGCAGGAGAGCAGCATCATCATTTCGATCAACAGCGATGAGAACGCCCCTATAAACGCTATAGCCGACTATGTCATCAACGGTACAGTCGAGGAAGTGATTCCAAAGATGATCAAGTATTACAAATCCCACAGCAAATAGTAGATATGGCAAATTTCTATACAGAACACCCGGAGCTGCGCTATCATATGAACAACCCGATGATGGAGCGCATCTGCGAACTCAAGGAACGCAACTACAGGGACAAGGATGAGTTCGACTATGCCCCGCAGGACTATGCGGATGCAATGGATTCATACGACAAGGTCCTGGAAATCACCGGAGAGATCACCGGAGAGGTCATCGCTGCAAACGCAGAGAGTGTAGATCTGGAAGGTCCTCACTGCGCCGACGGCCGCGTGGAATATGCAAGCGGCACAAAGGTGAATATGGATGCAATGGTGAAGGCAGGCCTGAACGGTATGACTATGCCGAGACGTTTCGGAGGGCTGAACTTCCCTATCACTCCATATACTATGTGCGCCGAGATCGTGGCGGCAGCAGATGCAGGGTTCAGCAACATCTGGTCCCTTCAGGACTGCATCGAAACCCTCTATGAATTCGGAAACGAAGACCAGCACAGCCGTTTCATACCGCGCATCTGCGCAGGAGAGACAATGTCGATGGACCTTACCGAGCCGGACGCAGGATCAGACCTGCAGAGCGTAATGCTCAAGGCAACATACGATGAGGCAGCCGGATGCTGGAGGCTCAACGGGGTGAAACGGTTCATCACCAACGGTGATGCAGACCTGCACCTCGTACTCGCCCGCTCCGAGGAAGGCACGAAAGATGGACGAGGACTTTCCATGTTCATCTATGACAAGAGGGACGGCGGAGTGAACGTGCGCCGTATCGAGAACAAACTCGGTATCCACGGCTCCCCTACCTGCGAACTTGTCTTCAAGAATGCCAAGGCAGAACTGTGCGGAGAACGCAGGCTCGGACTCATCAAGTATGTGATGGCCCTTATGAACGGCGCCCGCCTCGGTATAGCGGCACAGAGCGTAGGACTCAGCCAGGCTGCATACAACGAGGCTCTTGCATACGCAAAGGACCGCAAGCAGTTCGGCAAGGCAATCATAGAGTTCCCTGCAGTCTACGACATGCTCTCGACAATCAAGGCGAAGCTGGATGCAGGGCGCGCACTCCTCTACCAGACTTCACGCTATGTGGATATCTACAAGGCTTTGGATGACATCGCACGCGAGCGCAAGCTGACACCTGAGGAGCGCCAGGAGCAGAAGAAATACGCAAAGCTCGCAGACGCCTTCACTCCTCTTGCAAAGGGAATGAATTCGGAATACGCAAACCAGAACGCATACGACTGCATCCAGGTACACGGAGGAAGCGGATTCATGCTCGAATATGCCTGCCAGCGTATCTACCGCGATGCCCGTATAACCAGCATCTACGAAGGCACTACGCAGCTGCAGACCGTAGCCGCCATACGCTATGTGACAAACGGCTCATATCTCGCGACTCTCCGCGACTATGAACAGGTAGAATGCTCTGAAGAGATGAAGCCTCTGATGGAACGCATCAAGGCAATGACAGACAAGTTCGAGGCCTGCACCAACCTTGTCAAGGAAGCCGGAGACCAGGAACTCCACGACCTGATCGCCCGCCGTCTTTACGAGATGGCCGCAGACTGCGTGATGTCACACCTCATAATCCAGGATGCGACCAGCGCGCCGGAAATGTTCACACAGTCCGCAAAGGTCTATGTGAACTATGCTGAAGCCGAGATCGAGAAGCACAACGCCTTCATACGCAACTTCAACAGGGAGGACATCTCCTGCTACAGGAAATAGTCTTCCTCATACCGATACGGCAGAGGGCGGGTCAAAAGTCAGACTCGCCCTCTTTGTATTCGTACTCATGATGGAGTCCGGTTCCGAATATTCGATTCTCAAAGAGGGAAAATTCCTTTTGGGTCCCTTTCGCATTTCCCTGGCTGCCATAGAACCCTGTCAGGCAATCAGAAGACAAATATGCGTCATCTGAACAGTCTCGGTGCGAAATCCGAAAGATATATCCTCCAGTTTTTCCAGATATGCCCCTCTCCAGTCTCGACATATTCATACGGATATCCGTTCCTGTCGAGGAACTCCCTGTAACGGCAGTTGTCCTCATACAGGAAATCCCGGTCTCCTATGGCGATATAATACAGGGCGACCCCTTTCGAGAACTGTACGGCTATCTGTCTGTCCACATCCCTGTAGACCGGAGTGTCGAGCCCCTCACGAGGCCAGATGGCGGCAGAGAAAAGCCCTACATAGTCAAACATATCGGGATAATAGCACGAGAGATGCAGGGAGTGGAACCCTCCCATCGAGAGACCTGCGACAGCGCGCCCCGATTTCTTTGCAACCGTCCGGAAATGGCTGTCAATGAATGACACGATCTCCGGGAACGAGGTCTCATACGAGCCCTCCATCGACCTCGGCCTGTCCATCATCGGAGGAACCATCCCTACAGGAGATTCTCCCGGGGCTGCATCCTGCCACGCATTGCCGTTAGGCATCACCACTATCATCGGCCCCGCCTTTCTTTGTGCAATGAGATTGTCAAATATCTGCGCCGTCCGTCCTAAAGAGATCCAGGCCTCCTCATCTCCGCCCATTCCGTGAAGGAGATACAGCACGGGATACTTCCGTCCGCTGTCCTCATAGCCTGCAGGAGTGTACACAGTCAGCCTGCGGTCCATATCGAGGACATCGCTGTGATACCACATCCTCGACACGGTCCCGTGCGGGACATCATTCACCTTGTACAGTTCTCCCTGGCCTCCGCCGACTATGAATACGCTGAACACGGATGACACATCCCTTATCATATAGACATTTGACGGATCCGTCACCTTCACTCCATCCACTATCAGGTTATAGCTGTAGAGTTCCGAGGCAAGAGGCTCCGGAACGGTATATTCCCACACTCCGTCGGCATTGCGTGCCATATCCGCCGTCCGGACATTCACCGTGCTGCCATCCGGCATGCTCACCGGCCTCTCCGCGATACAGTCCCCTGTCACCTGCACGGATCCTGCTTCCGGAGCAAAGAGTCTGAATGTCACCGTATTGTCTCCGTTGATCTGAGGCGACACGACATTCGGTCCTCCCCAGAGAGACTGCTGGGCAAAGACAGGACACACTGAAACCGCCACATACAAGGCTATCGACAGTAATCTTTTCATTGTACTGATTTTTTACAACAATTCAAGACCTGGTATAATGCGAGACCGCTCAGAAGGTGAAGCGCGCCATCATTTGGATACGGTTGTTGTACACCCAGTGAAGGCCATCTGTAGAAAGGCCTCTCGCATTGTATGTAAGTCCATCACCATACCGGGCTGCAGTGATATTGTATTCAAGGGCAAGGGTGAATTTGCCGACATTGTAGGCAACGGTAGGAATCATCCTCCACATTGAATTGAGGTTCTTTAATTCGTTCTTGCTGAACCAGAAGTCATCCGGATCCATCTTTCCATCCGTGTTGACCATATCTTCGGTAGAGCCGAGATTCCTGATATACCCGCCCATCAGCATCACCTGCCATTTCCTGCCGTATGACAGGGAAGCCCAGGTGGAGGATGCCTGAAGCGGGGCATATTCCCAATGTCCGTCATCGAACCTGCCGGTGACACCGTACCCGCTCATGAGGTTTATATGCTCCCCGCCCTGGCTGTATATCGTCTTGGCCTTGATCTCGAAATCCTTATGCCTGTACTGCAGGTAGATATACGGATTGACCGTGGTTATCCGGTCGCTGACCTTCATCTTGACTCCGGCTGCATTCTCTCCTGTCCTGCGCGGCTTGATACTCAATACACTCGCTCCGACTCTGCCTATAAATCCGCCGCTCTTTACCGTAAATCCCAAATACGCCTCGGGAATCCCTGAATACTTGATATAGTCGGCCGACGCTCCGGATGGCCCCGTCGAAGTGTACTGCATCTGCCATATAGCCCCTGCAGTCAGGATGAAATTCTTTCCCAGCGCAGCATCCATAA
Source organism: uncultured Bacteroidales bacterium (assembly GCA_944322715.1). Classification (GTDB taxonomy): domain Bacteria; phylum Bacteroidota; class Bacteroidia; order Bacteroidales; family UBA932; genus Cryptobacteroides. The sequence goes on along the minus strand of CALUPT010000013.1, from coordinate 83,355 downwards.
GCACCTGCGGAGTACGGCTGAATGCATTGAAAGGTGCTCCTGTCTCAAGGCTGGTCACATGTGGCTGGTCTGCAGCCAGAGGATGCCAGGCCTGTCCCAACTTCAATGTGACGGATGCAGTCCGGTCCGCACGGTCTCCCATACTAAGGCCATCCCATCCGATGGTCATGTATGCCTGGCGCAGCCTCAGCTGTGCCGTTCCGGTCAGTCCGGTCAGTCCCGCATAGAAATCCGTCTCGACCTTGGCCCCGAATTTCGTCCTTCCGTACTGATAGCCTGTCACATCCACGCCGAGCCGCGTAGTGATTGCAAGAAAGCGGAAAGAGGTCTGCGCATTGAGGTCCTGCGACCCGTCAGAATTCATCTCCGCATCTTTCGGCAGATAATAGAACAGGTCGCCCGTCCCCGCTACGCTCTCCCTCGTATCGAAAGTGAAGAAATTACGCACAAAGCCATAGAACTTGAAATGGTTCCGCAGCTCCTGCTTCACCGCACTTTCCTGCTTCCTGCTGCCGGAGGTTTCTCCATCCGCCGCATACAGACCTGCTGTGGAAAGGAGCACAGCGGAAAACAGGACATAAAAACGTTTCATTTTCCAATCATTTAATAATTCAATATTCAGATCCTTCGCTACGCTCAGGATGACAGAAGGGGATGTCATACGGCATCCCCCTGTCTACCGTCATTTTACAGACGGCGAAGTTATAAAGTTTTTGTCAGATTCCAATAAGGAAGAGCACTCCATATCCCAGTACAAAGCCTATGACTCCGATCATAATGCCTATCTTGGTCATATCCTTCGTGGTCACAAGACCGGTAGAATGCGCCAGGGCGTTAGGCGGCGTGGATATAGGGAACAGCATGGCCAGAGAGGTGGCGAGTACCGCCCCGACAAGCAGTACCTTGATGCCTCCGACAGGAAGCAGGGCATCCCCCATACCTACACCGACAGCACTCAGGATAGGAACTATCAGACTGGCCGCTGCGGTGTTGGAAATGAAGTTGGAGATGAAATAGCCGATGAATCCGGCGACAAGCACCACTACAAGAGGCAGCCATTCTCCGAACGGAATGGATGACACCAAATGCTCCGCAAGTCCGGTGGCATTTAGGGCAAGACCGAGAGCGAAACCGCCCGCTACCATCCACAGCACGCTCCAGTTGATCTCCTTGAGATCCTCCTCTTTGATTACTCCGGTGACGCAGAAGACCCCGACGGGAATCATCGCCACGACATAGGAATTTATGCCTACAACGCTCTCCAACACCCACAGAAGGATGGTGATACCGAAAGTGGCCCATACCACATACGTTCTCCACGACCTCTTGTGGTCGCTTTCTATCTTCAGTTCGATGGTCTTCTGCTTGAACGGATACTGCCACAGAAGAAGTCCCCATGCTATCAGCAGCATCACATAGACATAAGGCACCATTATCTTCATCCAGTCGGCGAAAGTGACATCCAGATGGAGGGTGTCGTTGAGATAACCGAAGGCTATCGCATTCGGAGGCGTGCCGATAGGCGTACCTATACCTCCGATATTGGCCGCTATCGGTATTGCAAGCGCCAGGGCGATACGGCCTTTTCCATCCGGAGGAAGAGTCTTCAGCACCGGAGCCAGGAAAGTCAGCATCATCGCGGCCGTCGCCGTATTGCTCATGAACATGGAGAATGTACCTATGACCAGAAGGAACCCGAGCAGGACAAATTCAGACTTTTTCCCGAACGGTTTCAGGAGCACCCTCGCAAGCTGGACATCCAGACCGTACTTGGATGATGCTATCGCCAGGACGAAGCCGCCCAGGAACAGCATTATCACAGGATCAGCGAACGTCGCCAGCAACGACTTGTAGCTGACCAGCGTCCCCAGTTCATCCGGCACACCGGTAGCCTTGAGGAAGGGCAGGCTGCTGTCGGATATTGTCAGCAGCATTATCACTATTATCAGCACGGATGTCGTCCACGTAGGAATCACCTCGAACATCCACATCAGTGCGGCAAAGACAAAAATGGCGATAGTCCTCTGCTCCGTGATGGTCAGCCCGTCAATCCCGAAAAATGTCGTCGGGACAAACCACAGGAAGAGCGTAATCGCGACAATGAGAGGAAGCATCACATAGAGCTTCACATTGAACCGGTTAGTTTCTGTACCCATTTCCGTTTTCCTATTATATTATTCCCTGCTCCAGCATCGCTGTAGCCACTTTCATGAATCCCGCCACATTGGCACCCTTTACGTAGTTGACATATCCATCCGGCTGCTCGCCGTACTGCACGCACGCGTGATGGATATCAGCCATGATCTCATGCAGTTTCCTGTCCACTTCTTCCGCACTCCAGCTGATATGCATTGCATTCTGCGTCATTTCAAGCCCGGAAGTCGCGACTCCGCCGGCATTGACGGCCTTTCCCGGTGCGAAAAGTATCCTGGCTTTCTGGAAAGCCTCGATAGCCTCAGGGGTACACCCCATATTCGAGACTTCGACACAGCAGGATGTACCGTTCTTTATCAGTTCTTCGGCATCCGCCCCCGTCATCTCGTTCTGGAATGCACAAGGCATGGCGATGTCGCACTTTATGCTCCACGCCTTCTTCCCCGGATAGAATGTAGCGGAATGGAACCTGTCCGCAAAAGGAGCGACGACATCATTGTTGGACGCACGGAGCTCCAGCATGTACGCAATCTTCTCGTCATTCATCCCCTCCGGATCATAGATCGCCCCATCCGGTCCGGAAATGGCGATTACCTTCGCCCCGAGCTGGGTTGCCTTTTTCGCCGCACCCCAGGCCACATTGCCGAATCCGGAGATTGCGACTGTCTTTCCCTTGATATCCTGACCGTTGCGGTGAAGTATGTGCTGGACGAAATACACGGCGCCATAGCCTGTAGCTTCCGGACGGATCAGCGAACCGCCGTAGGTGAGGCCTTTCCCTGTCAGCACCCCGGTATGCTCGCGCGCAAGTTTCTTGTACATTCCGTACAGATATCCGATCTCTCTTCCTCCGACTCCGATATCGCCGGCAGGCACATCGGTATCAGGCCCGATATTGCGCCACAGCTCAAGCATGAAAGCCTGGCAGAAACGCATGATCTCGGCATCCGACTTGCCCTTCGGGTTGAAATCCGAACCTCCCTTTCCCCCGCCCATAGGAAGAGTCGTAAGGGCATTCTTGAAAGTCTGTTCGAATCCGAGGAACTTCAGTATGGACAGGTTGACGGAAGGATGGAAACGCAAGCCTCCCTTATACGGGCCTATCGCACTGTTGAACTGCACACGGTATCCGGTATTGATACGTATCTGACCGTTGTCATCAACCCACGTAACCCTGAATGTAAAGATTCTGTCAGGCTCCACCAGACGCTCCACGATCTTCGCATCCTCGAATTCCGGATGTCTGTTGTAGGTGTCCTCTATGGATTCCAGAACTTCACGGACTGCCTGAAGGTATTCCTTCTCGTTAGGGTACTTGGCCTGCAGTCCAGCCATTATTTCATTGGTTTTCATTATTATAATGTTATTAAAAATAGGTTCCCGCTTTATTCGGACAGGCCTTTCCCGCACCGGTCCCGGAAGCTATTTCACCTCCCATGTGGAGCCGCTGCGGAGCAGGTCATCCACGCAATGTATTTTCGCCTTGGCAGTCACCTGTTCCGCCTGCATCCTCACTCCCCCATCGTAGGTGACATCCGCCACATCCCTGATCACCCCGAGTGCAACCGGATATTCAGGATACTTCATGTCGGCAAGCATCGTGTGGATTCCGATATTGTCTTCATGTGCATCATGGGTGAGTATATCATCCTCCGTTATCCCCTTCTCGCCTATGGTGACGACCTTGAGTTTCAATCCGTCCAGTACAAGCCCCTTGTTCCTGTCCTTGCCGAATATCATCTTTTCCCCATGCCTGAGCACGATTGTCCTGTCCGCCTTGGTCGCACGGTCGGAGATGGTCGAGTGGGCCCCGTTGTTGAATATCACGCAGTTGGTAAGCATCTCCACCACGGATGTCCCGTTGTGGGTCGCCGCAGCGACCATGATCTCCTCGTTCAGTTTCAGTTCCGTGTCCAGTCCCCTCGCGAAGAAAGTCCCTTTCGCACCCAGCACAAGGCTTCCCGGGTTGAAAGGATGCTCGACCGTCCCGTAAGGGGATGTCTTGGTGATTGCCCCGAACTTCGATGTCGGGGAATACTGCCCTTTGGTCAGACCGTATATCTGGTTGTTGAACAGGATGATATTGATATCGATATTCCTTCTTACGGCATGTATGAAATGGTTTCCTCCTATTGCGAGGGCATCGCCATCGCCGCAGGCCTGCCATACGTTCAGGGATGGGTTCGCGACCTTTATTCCCGTGGAAATGGCCGTGGCACGCCCGTGTATTCCGTGGAAGCCGTATGTATCCATATAGTACGGCAGTCTGGATGAACACCCGATACCGGATACGACGACGAAGCGTTCCTTTTCATATCCCAAGGCTTCCGCCACCCGCGGCATGGCCCTCTGCATGGCTGCAAGCACCGCATGGTCCCCGCATCCCGGGCACCACCTGACCTCCTGGTCACTCTTGAAATCAGTATAAGTATATTTCATGTCTTTCTTTCCTTTTTATTTTCAGATCATTCGTCCCGGCCCGGATGGGATTCACCTCATTTTCCGGTAAAACCTCCGCACCCGTACTTCATGCTAACGTTTCAAGGCATCCTCTATTGCCGAGACCAGTTCCTGCACAAGGAACGGCTGGCCTTCCACCTTGTTGTACTGCATATAACCGAACTGAGGCAGCACCGACCTCAGGTAACCGGCAAAATGGCCGCTGTTCAGTTCGCATACGAGTATCCGGTCGTATCCGGCAAGGACTTCCGCCGTATTCTTCGGCAGAGGGTTGATATAGTCGAAATGCGCATAACTTACTTCCATACCTTCGGACCTGGCCTGTGCCACTGCCGAACTGAGATGTCCGTATGTTCCGCCCCAGCCCACGACAAGAAGCGGACCCCGCTGCGGGCCATCGACCTCAAGAGCAGGGATGCAGTCTGCCACACGTGAGACCTTCTCCGCCCTCTCCCGGACCATGAGCGCATGGTTCTCCGGAGCGGAGGAAAGCACTCCATCATGGTTCTTCTCCAGGCCGCCTACCCTGTGCTCGAAACCCTTCTGTCCTGGCACGGCCCATCTGCGCGCCATCGTCTCCGGATCCCTTTCAAAAGGTTTGAAGCTGCCCCTGTCAGACTCCCTTGCACACGGCGGCCTTATCTCAGGATAGTCAGCCATCGACGGTATGCGCCACGGCTCCGAGCCGTTCCCGAGAAAGCCCTCCGAAAGCAGGACGACAGGAGTCAAATGCTCCAGGGCAATCTTCGCAGCATTGAATGCCGCATCGAAACAGTTTGCTGGGGAATGGGCGGCCATTACCACCAAAGGGCACTCTCCGTTCCTCCCGTACAGCACCTGGTTCAGGTCTGTCTGCTCCGTCTTGGTCGGGATACCGGTCGAAGGCCCGGCCCTCTGCACATCCACTATCACTATCGGCAGTTCCGTCATCACCGCAAGACCGAGAGCCTCGGACTTGAGAGAGAGACCGGGTCCCGAAGTGGTGGTGACGGCAAGGTCCCCGGCATACGCCGCACCGATTGCCGTACATATCCCCGCAATCTCATCCTCAGCCTGCAGGGTTGTCGCCCCCAGACTCTTGTGTATGGCCAGCTCCTCCAGTATGGCAGTCGCAGGAGTGATCGGATAGGAACCGCAGAACAGTTTCAGGCCGGCCTTCTCCGCCGCCGCCAGAAGTCCCCACGCCACAGCCTGGTTTCCGGTAATGTTGCGGTAAATGCCCGGCTCCTTGTGCTCCGGTTCTATTTGGTATGTGTCAGGGATTGCCTGAATATTGGATGCGTAGTTGTATCCATCCTGCAGGACCTTCCTGTTCGGAGCCACAAGTTCCGGATGCTTCTTCCCGAACTTCTTCTCAAGATAGCCGAAAATATATTCCACAGGACGGCTGTAGATGAAGCAGGCCATTCCGAGAGTGAACATGTTCTTGCACCTGCCGATGCTCTTGTGGTCGAGACCGCTGTCTTTCAGGCTCTCGTATGTCAGTGTCGTGATCGGGGCGGAGATAATGGTCCTGTCCTCGATCTTCAGTTCCGTGAACGGATTCTCCCTGAAACCGGCCTTCTCCATCCCCGCATCATCGAACGCATCCTCGTCTATCAGCACGAGAGCCGTCCTTTTGAGCCATTTTGCGTTGGTCTTCAATGCTGCAGGGTTCATGGCGACGAGCATGTCGCAGAAATCACCGGGCGTACTGATGTGACCGCTGCCGATATGCACCGTAAAACCGGATACTCCTGACACGGTTCCGTGGGGAGCACGGATCTCGGCGGGGAAGTCAGGAAATGTGGACAGGCCGTTGCCGTAGACGGCGGACATGTCCGCAAAAAGAGATCCGGTCAGCTGCATGCCATCTCCCGAATCTCCGGCAAAACGAATCACAACATCCTTGACATCAATTACTTTGTGTTGCATCTCTGTTAACTGTTTTATATACGTTCAAAAAAAGCCTATCAAAGTTAGCAATTTTAATCAAATATGCACATCCGCCCCTGTTTTTTTGAAACGGTGCCACATTTCGGTGCTCCGCTGTTTCAGATGGCATCATTATGCCGTTAAATCCGACTTGTTTTTCAAAAATAATCACTAAATTTGGCGGCAGTTTTGAATCATAGAAGCCAGAACCAGCAATAACCCAAAACCAAATTTTATATGAAAAAGTTTTTATTGTTATTATTGCCTTCGCTGGTGCTGTTATCATGCAGCAAGCCTGTAGCCGAAGATTCTACAGGAGCTGTGATATCACCAGACATTCTGGACTTTGGCAGGATTCAATCATCCGCTATCATCACATTAACCAATCTGCAAAGCACTTCACTTTCCTGGAACGCAACTGCATCCAACAGTTGGATACAGCTGGATAAAGTTGCAGGAAACCTACGGGGGGGGCAAACGAGCTCATTGAAGTAAACGTATCAAGGGCAGGATTATCTGCAGGAATTTATAGCGGATACATTGAATTCAACCTGTCCGGAATCAAAAAGGTCATTCCCATCGAGATGGAGATTGTCTCCAGCGAGAAACCGATTGTAACCATCGGGGAATATTCCGGACTGACCTACCAAAGCGTAACGATATCAGGTTCTCTGATATCTGTCGGCACATCAGATGTCTCTTCTTATGGTATATGCTGGAATAGAACCGGCAATCCGACCATTGACGATGAGCATACCAATCTCGGGGATTCGAAACAGCCACAATCTTTTGAAAGCCATATTAGCGGATTGGCAGCCAATACTCACTATTATTTCAAAGCCTACGCACAAAACAACTCGGGCATTTCATACAGCGATGACTATATCGAGCTTCTGACAAAGGATTATTCATTGCCCGATGATCCTGACAATCCTGCAATTCCTGATGAACCGGATTATTCGGAAGCTGTCGTAGACACTGATCTAGAGAACCTTGAAGTCAGACTGGCAAGTTGCACCCGTGACGGAGATGAGGTTACATTGACCTTTACGCTTACGAATACATACGCATACGGGAATATGAATGTGACCCTGAATAATGTTAACGCGTTTACACAGAAAACCTTCATTTCTGATGATCTCGGGAATCAGTATTCCAAACAATTCGTAAAGATATCTCTGGCGGGAAAGGACTGGGGCTATGGCAATAACATAGAAGGGACTTTGCTCCCGGACATCCCGGTCAAGTGCATAATAACCGTCAAGGCTGTCAATACTGATGCAAAATATATGTCATACTACATTTATACAGCCACAGCTTTACCAGGATCTGTAGCTTATTCTGACAATGTTATTCTCCGCAATGTCAAGATCCATTAATAATCAATTTAAATACATGTTCAAATGAAAAAATTTTTTTGTTGTGCAGGCCTTGCCTGCATTTTAGCCGTATTCAATTCCTGCAATAAACCAGAAACGGACAATCCGGCAGAAAGCGACCCTCTATACGGGTATTACGAACCTCTGATAGGAGAGTGGACCATCACTGAATGGTACGGGACCCAAGTCAACGAAAATGGAGTGGAAGAATCTTTCAATCTGACAGAAGGACTTACAAACGGCTGGTACACCTACACCTTGACTTTTGATGAGAAAAAGACGATGGAGTTCGTCTACAACAATTCCGACGGATTATCTACGGCCGTTGCTGCGACAGTATCATTCACCGTCGATGTCTCCAGTTATTTTACGGCAACATACAGTGACGGAAAATCTTCGTTCTTCCAGATTGTCAAGATTGACGACACGAACCTACAACTTAAGGAAGAAACAGATGGTGCAACCTACAATTATGTTGCAGTAAAGGCCCGGTAGCCTATCGTCTCCAACTCCGCTACGCTTATAAGGGCAGGTCCATCCCTCTGTAAATGATTTTATTTTCAGGGATGGACCTGCCCTGCCTATGCAATGTGCGAAAATAAGCCGGATGGCTCAGTCATCTATGTCGATGAGGACGAAATTGCGGTCGAAGGTGAGCTCGAGACCGTTGGTGAGTTCCACCTCATAACCGTTCCTGCCTTTCTCTATCTTTACATACTTCGCGCCAGGGTAGGTGCCGGTCACGTAGTTGCGGATCTGCTCCGGAATGAACTTCTCGTCCACGGTCGAATATTTGCACTCTATCTCCTTCCATTCGCCGCTGTCAGTAAACTCGAGCTTTGTCCCGCTCGCGAAAAGCACATCATACGAATCTCCGAAAATGTCCACATCCTTGGTTGTGATGGCGATCTTCTCCTGCGGGAAGTTGGTCTTGATGAACTGCTGTGCCTTGGCTGGAAGCTGCTCGAAAGTGATAGGTTTGTCATCTGCGGATGCCACGCCTGCGAATGCCAGTACTGAAACGAAGAACAATGCGATCTTTTTCATATCTCAAAAATTTTAACGGTTAATGATTCTGTTCCGGAAGCCGCTTCGAACGGTTTCCGGGGACAAAAGTACAGGCGGAATCTGAAACGAATCTGAAATATGAAATTTTTTCGGAAAAATGTCCGGCCGTCAGACGCCATAGACATTTGAACTGTCCGGAATGGCATCCGCCCAGCGGTCGGCAACATAGTCGAGGGTCGAATACAGTTCCGCAGGATCGGTGAGAGTGACCAGTTTCAGACGGGTCTCCTTGAAATCGGGAAGTCCCTTGAAATAGCAGCTGAGGTGGCGGCGCATCTCCAGAATGCCGGCCTTTTCCCCTTTCAGTTCCAGAGAACGGGAAAGATGCCTTTTGGCAAGAGCCACCCTGTCAGGCACGCCCATTGGGGGCAGCAGTTCCCCCGTGTCCAGATAATGTCTGATCTCGCGGAAAATCCACGGATGTCCGAACGTGGCACGGCCTATCATTATCCCGTCCACCCCGTAACGGTCGAAAGCCTCCTTCGCCTTTTCGGGAGAATTGATGTCCCCGTTGCCTATTATCGGGATATGCATCCTCGGATTCTCCCTGACCTTGCCGATAAGGGTCCAGTCCGCCTGGCCCGTGTACATCTGGCTGCGCGTCCTGCCATGGATTGTCAGGGCGCTGATGCCGGTATCCTGAAGCCTTTCGGCCAGTTCCACAATGATCTTCGAATCCTCATCCCATCCGAGACGGGTCTTGACAGTAACCGGCAGTCTGACCGCATCGACCACGCGGCGGGTAATCTCCACCATCTTTTCGGGCTCGCGCATCATTCCGCTGCCCGCTCCCCTGCGGGCTATCTTGTTCACGGGACAGCCGAAATTTATATCCACTATATCCGCCCCGTGCCCTCCGGCAATCTCCGCCGCACGCTCCGCCATCCTTGCGGCATCGACCATAGCTTCAGGGATGTTCCCGTATATCTGGATGCCTATCGGGGCCTCATAATCGTATGTGACCAGTTTCGCAAGGGATTTCCTTGCATCGCGTATCAGCCCATCGGAACTGATGAATTCAGTGTACATCATGTCCGCACCGAATTCCTTGCACACGAAACGGAAGGATGCATCGGTCACATCCTCCATCGGAGCCAGGAACAGCGGCCTTTCCCCCAAGTCTATATTCCCTATCTTCATAACTATTGCGGACTTTTCTCCGTCTTGCCGGAATCGCGACACCCCCTGTCAGTCCACGGTTTCTCCGGAGACAATGTGACAATCTGTCCGACACTCCTGCGCTGCGATCCGGCATACGGCGGCAAAGGTAATAAAAATGCCCGGACCGTACACGGATATATGAAAACAAGGAGTGAATTTCGCACGCGGGCGCAGAAATTGTCGGACCGGGCGAATATTATTACATGATTTTTCATTATTTTTGTAGAATCGTTTCTTTTTCTCCCGCTGTCGGGAACACAAGGAAACGGTGTGTAATTACAGCATTTGGTTATATGGCAAAGATTTCTACCATCGGAATTCTCACATCCGGAGGCGATGCTCCGGGAATGAATGCGGCCATCAGGGCCGTGACAAGGGCGGCCATCTTCAACGGATGGAAGGTAAAAGGAATATACAGAGGATATGAGGGTCTGATCAACAACGAGATAAAGGATTTCACATCGGAAAGCGTCAGCAACACCATACAGAGGGGAGGCACGGTCCTCAAGACCGCCCGCTCGGATGACTTCATGACCGTCGAGGGGCGACAGAAGGCATACGACAACATGAAGGCCAACAATATCGATGCACTTATCGTCATCGGAGGAAACGGTTCGCTTGCAGGGGCGCAGGTATTCGCCCAGGAGCATGATGTACCGTGCATCGGGCTTCCCGGGACAATCGACAACGACCTGTACGGCACCGACTCGACCATCGGTTACGACACCGCACTCAACACCATAGTGGAATGCGTGGACAAGATCCGTGACACCGCCACCTCCCACGACCGGATCTTCTTCGTGGAGGTAATGGGACGCGATGCGGGCTTCCTCGCACAGAACAGTGCAATCGCCGCCGGAGCGGAGGCAGCCATCATACCGGAAGACCAGACGGATGTGGACCAGTTGGGGCAGTTCATCAGCAGAGGATTCCGCAAGAGCAAGAACAGCAGTATCGTGATCGTCTCCGAAAGCAAGAAGGATGGAGGGGCGATGTACTATGCCAACCGTGTCCGCAACGAATATCCTCAATACGATGTGCGCGTGACCATTCTCGGACACCTCCAGAGGGGAGGCAAGCCGAGTGCCGTGGACCGTATTCTGGCCAGCCGGCTCGGGGTGGCGGCCATCGAGGCCCTGAACGAAGGGCAGCGCAACGTAATGATCGGGATATCCAACGACAGGATAGTGTATGTACCGTTCAGCAAGGCGATAAAGATAGACAAGCCTATCGACAAGGAACTGATCAACGTACTCAATGTCCTTTCAATCTGAGTCCGCTGCCCGAAAGGATATTCCTGAGGGCGACCGTATGATCATTTGACGCCATGATTGACAGCATAATACTTGCCCCATATTACTGGGCTCTGAAATTCAGGCATTTCCTCTATGACAAAGGGTTAAGGAAAAGCCACAGGAGTCCCGTGCCGGCAATCTGCATCGGCAATGTCACGGTGGGAGGCACAGGCAAGACCCCCGTCACGGAAATGCTGCTGAGGCTGCTGGAAAACCATCCTCTCTGGTACGGGAAGAATGTGTCGGTGCTATCGAGAGGGTACGGCAGGAAAAGCAAGGGATTCCGGACAGTGGAGGCGGATGGTACCGCCCGGATGTACGGAGATGAACCCCTGCAGATAAAGAGAAAGTTCCGGGATACGGTAGTGGCGGTGGACAGGGACCGGGTGGAAGGATGCAACATCCTTGCGGGAAAGGTCCGGCCTGAAAGCCAGGACGACTGCAGCGGCTTGAATGCCGGTCTCATAATACTGGATGATGCCTTCCAGTACAGACGGCTCAAGGCCGATGTGAACATTGTCCTCATGAACTACGGACGTCCGATATACAGGGATCATCTTCTTCCCCTCGGACGGCTGAGGGACCTGCCGCAGAGAATCTCGGCGGCGGACATGGTGATAGTGACCAAATGCCCCGCATATCTGGATGAATGGAGACAGGGGAACGTGGCGGAAAACCTCGGATACAAGGGAGAGATATTCTTCACCAAGACAAGCTATGAAGCGCTGGCCCCCGTATTCCCTGAAGGAGACCAGAGATATGTCCACTCCCAGAGACTCATCCTGTTCAGCGGCATCGCGGATGACAGCCAGATGGAGAAATACCTGAGCGACACATACAGGATTGTCAGCCATCTGAAATTCAGCGATCACCACAGATTCACCGCATCGGACATACGGAAGATAGGCAGGGCGGCAGACAAATATCCGACCGCCATAATCGTCACCACCGAAAAAGACAGCCAGAGAATCATGGACCGCCGGGACATTCCGCTGCATCTCAGGGAAAGGATGTTCCGCCTGCCGATACGGGCGGACTTCCTTAATGAAGAAGAGGCGGAGAAATTCATCTCCGCCCTCGACCGTCATCTCGCTGCCGGGAAATGACCGCCGGCAGGGGAACAATCATTCCCCATCTCCTGCAAGAATATCGTTCTGTACCTGGACGGAAGCCTCGTGGATGGCATTGAACACGGCAGTCACGAATTTTTCCGGAAGTCCGTTCTCTCCGCCTTTCCTGACCATTTCCTCCAGTATCGAATCCCATCTCGATGTCTGGAGAATCGCGATGTTGTTCTCCTTCTTGTACTCGCCTATCTTGCGGCTGATGTTCATTCTGGATGCCAGCAGGTTCAGAAGGTTTTCATCTATGACATCGATCTGCGACCTGAGCTGGTCTATGTTCTCGTTGTAGCTCTTGCTGTCCGAATCGACATTCCTCACTACAAGGGACTCCAGCAGATTTTTCAGGTCATCCGGAGTCAGCTGCTGCTTCGCATCGCTCAGGGCGCAGGTAGGGTCGCAGTGGCTCTCTATCATCAGTCCCTCGAGCCCGAGGTCGAGAGACCGCTGCGAAATCTCCTGGATATAATCCCTGCATCCCGCCATGTGGCTCGGATCGCAAAAGAAAGGAAGATGCGGATACCGGCTCCTGAGCTCGACAGCCACCTGCCATCCCGGCTCATTGCGGTACTTTATCTTGGAGAAGGTCGAGAATCCCCTGTGGATCACGCCCAACTTGCGTATTCCTGCGGCATTCAGTCTCTCCAATGCCCCTATCCACAGGTCAATGTCCGCATTCACGGGATTCTTGACCAGGACAGGGATGTCCACATCCTTCAGGGCATCCGCAATCTCCTGCACCAGGAACGGATTGGCTGTGGTCCTCGCCCCTATCCACACAAGGTCCACCCCGTATTTGAGGCATTCGAAGACATGCTTTTCACTGGCAACCTCCGTAGATATCTTCAGACCGAGTTCCTTCTTTGCCCTCTGCATCCATTTCAGCCCCGGAGTCCCGACCCCTTCGAATGATCCCGGATGGGTCCTCGGCTTCCAGATTCCCGCACGGAACACATTGATGCCGAAACTTCTCAACTGTCTTGCCGTCTCCATTATCTGGATTTCCGACTCCGCACTGCAGGGGCCGGCGATGACACACGGTTTCGGCTCCGTAAACATGCCCCATTCCGATAACGGGGCGATATCCAATCTCTTTTCCATAGTTATGTGTGTTATAGTCTATAATTTCATTTGGCAGATCCTTCGCTTCGCTCAGGATGACAAAGAAGGTCCGGATGACGGTCAGCGGATTATGCGCTTTATGCGGTTGGCATCCTCTATCAGCGACCTGACCGACGCCTCATCGTCATCGGCAATGGCATTCCGGAACCGTTTCACCTGCTCTATGTAAGTGTCCAGCACCTGCAGCACATTGTCCCTGTTCTGGCTGAAAATCGGCACCCACATGTCCGCATTGCTCTTGGCCAGCCTCACGGTGGAAGAAAAGCCTCCGGAAGCCAGGTCGAATATGTGCTTCTCGTTCTTCTCCTTGTCCAGCACGGTGAGGGCCAGGGCGAATGAAGTTATGTGAGAGATGTGCGACACGTATGCCGCATGCACATCATGACTGGAGGCATTCATGTATATATGCCTCATGTTCAATGTATCATAGAGGCTTTCAACCGTACGGACAGCATCGGGGTCGGATTCATGTCCATCACAGATGATGCATGCCCTGCCATCGAAAAGTCCGGGCATTGCAGCCCACGGTCCGGAATATTCCGTTCCGGCCATCGGATGGGTAGCCACATACCGCCCGCGCTGCGGATGATAGTGCACAGCCTTCACAAGGGCCTCCTTCGTGGAACAGACATCCATCACCGTCTTGCGGCATCGCGATTCCGTCTCTCCGGTCCGTTCCATGCATGAGAACATGTCCAGAACCTCGGGAAGCATCTTCACTGCAGCCCCCACAGGAACAGCCAGTACAACGATGTCGCTCTGTCCGACACACTCCCTGAACGGGACCACACTGTCCACAAGCCCGATTTTTTCCGCTGCCGCGGCATTGACAGGCTCGGACTCCACTCCGAGCAGCCGGGATGCGAAGCCTCTACGTCTCAGATCGATTGCCATCGAGCCTCCTATCAGTCCCAGTCCGACTATGCCTACTGTCATATTGTCCTTTTTCATCTTTGTTCCAATCCAATATACGGTAAATCATCAGACCGCCATCATCTCTTCAAGCCTCCTGAAGGCATCCTCAAGTACCTGAGGCTTTGCACAAAGGGAAATCCTGACATGCTTCTCGCCGTTCTTTCCGAATATAAGTCCCGGCGTGATGAAGACGCCTGCTCCGTAAAGGGCCGCATCGGATACATCCTCGCTTAATGTCGTGACGGCTTCCGGCTGCGCTCCCGCAGGTCTCCCCGGACATCCGGCCTTTTTCCAGGCCTTGGAAAGAGGATTGTTCCCATCCACCTTCCCCCATAGGAACATGCCGGAAGAAGACTTGTCATACCTCGCTCCTATAAGATCGAAAATCCTGCCTGCGAGTTCTCTCCTGCGGCCGTATTCCGCATTCAGTTCCCTGAACCACTCCGGACCCTGTCCGAGAGCCTCCACGGCGGCAAGCTGCATGGGCCGGAACATTCCCGAATCCATCTGGCTCTTCACCTTCAGTATCTCGGCCACCACATCCGGAGCCGCAGCCACCATACCTATCCTCCAGCCGGACATGTTGTGAGCCTTGCTCAGGGAGTTCAGTTCCAGGCAACATTCCTTTGCGCCCGGCACCGCAAGAATGGACAACGGCGTGTCATTGAGAATGAAACTGTACGGATTGTCATTGCATATCATTATCCCGTGCCTGCGCCCGAAATCCACCAGCCGGGTATAGAGTTCCATCGAGGCGGGAGCCCCTGTCGGCATATTGGGATAATTGGTCCACATCAGTTTCACGCCGCTCAGATCCGTTCTTTCCAGGGCATCGAAATCCGGAATCCAGCCCTCATCCTCCCTGAGATCGTATGTCAGGATCTCCGCTTCTGTCAGTCTGGATGCGGAAGTGTATGTCGGATAGCCCGGATCCGGCACCAGCACCTTGTCTCCCTTGTCCAGAAAGGCGAGGGAAATGAGCAGGATACCCTCCTTGGATCCGGCCAAAGGCTGTATCTCACCGGAAGGATCAAGCTCTACCCCGTAATATCTCCGGTACCAGTCAGCAAACGCCTGCCTGAGTTCCGGAATGCCGACATAACTCTGGTAGGCATGGACTCCGGGCTGCACGGCAGCCTCCGTCAGAGCGCCGATTGCCGATGCAGGAGGCATTCCATCGGGCGCGCCGATCCCCAGATTGATGATGCCATCCCTTCCCGAAGCCTTTCTGCCGGCATCGAGGGAAGCCACTTCTTTCAGTTTGCGTGAGAAATAATATTCGCGGACACTACGTGTCCTGTTTGCCGGTGATATTATCATTGCATTGTCCTTTAATAACCGTTTTCATCCCGGAAATCCCATCAGATCGCCGCCGCATATTCCCCGAGTGTATCGAAATCCTCCATCAGAGGCCGCACGGCCGATATTGCCTGAAGATACTTCACATAACTGTCGAACTTTATGTCCACATAGAAGAAATACTGCCACTCCCTCCCGGGTATCGGCAGGGACTGTATCCTCGTCAGGTTCATCCCGTAGAAGGACAGAATGGTGAGGACATGTGCGAGAGAGCCGGATGTATGCGGAAGGGTGAAGCACAGGGAGACTTTGTCGACTGTCTCCTGCGGCACTTTCAGCGCATTGTCCAGAATGAGGAAACGGGTGAAGTTCTGCTTGTACGTCTCGATTCCTGGAGCGATTATCTCCAGCCCGTAAAGTTCCGCGGCAAGGGAGGATGCCACTGCGCCTACCCCCATCAGACCTTCCCGAGCCACATCAGCCGCACTCTTGGCCGTATCTTCGGACTCTACAAGCCGTATATGAGGATATCTGCTGAAAAACGCCCTTGTCTGGTTGATTGCCATATAATGCGACCGCACCTCCCTGATGTCATCTATCGTCTGTCCTGGCAGGGCCATCAGGTTCTGCTCGATGCGCAGGAAAATCTCTCCCTTGATCTTGACCCTGAATTTGCGGAGAAGTTCGAAATTGGGGAGAAGTCCGCCCGAGACGGTATTCTCAATAGCCATCACGGCAGCATCCGCACGTCCATCCGCCATGCTCTGATAGAGGCCTTCGAATGTGGCGCACTCCACTATCTCCGGTTCCTCTCCGTACCTCGCATAAAACTGCCTTGCCGCCTGCTCGTGAAAACAGCCGCTATATCCCTGGATTGCCACCCTCTTTACATGTTCCATGTTCATTCGCATCAAAAAAGGCCGCCCGGGTGTCCGGACAGCCTTGATAATTTTCTATTCAACGCCTGCTTCAATACACGACCTCCGGACTATACCCTTTTCTGAGAATAGCAAAAAGAAAAGTAAAAGCTAAATCGGAAATCGTTTCTTGTCATAGCAACCGCAAATATACAAAACTTTTCAGAAAATCCGCCATTCCGGCAGGAAAATTTCCCGTCAGACGGTCATGATATCCTTTTCCTTTGCAGCGCAGAGTTCATCCACCTTCTTTCCGAAAGTGTCCGTCTCCTTCTGGACATTCTGCTCGTAATCCTTCTGCACGTCTTCGGAAAGGCCTTCCTTCTGAGCCTTCTTCAAAGCCTCGATGGCATCCCTGCGGGCATTGCGGACAACGACCTTGGCATTCTCGCCTGCAGACTTCACCTTCTTGATAAGTTCCTTGCGGCGCTCCTCGGTAAGAGGAGGGACCACGCAGCGGATGCTCTCGCCGTTGTTCTGCGGGGTGAGTCCGATGTTGGCATCCATGATCGCCTTCTCGATGACCGGAATCATCTTCTTCTCCCACGGCTGGATCATGATGGTCTTCGCATCGGGAGTGGTCACGGAAGCCACCTGTGGAACAGGAGTCGGAGTGCCGTAGTAGTCCACAAGCACATTGTTGAATATCAAAGTATTGGCCTTGCCTACACGATAGGTCTTCAGATCCTCTTCGAGGAACTTCACAGCGTCGGACATCTTGACCTTCGCCGCGTCAAGGATTTCTTTTGCTTTCTCTAACATAATATCGTCTTTTAGATTCGTTTCATGTTTCCGGACTGGTGTCATGCATGCACGACCGTACCCACCTTCTCCCCCCTGAGGAGGGCTGTGAGGTTTCCTGGCCTGTTCATGTCGAAAACCACTATCGGCATGTTCCCCTCCCTGCACAGGGCGAAAGCGGTCTGGTCCATCACTTTCAGATGATCCTCCATGGCCTTGTCGAAGGTAAGTTCATCGTACCTGACGGCCGAAGGGTCCTTTTCCGGATCAGCCGTATAGACTCCATCCACCCTTGTCCCTTTCAGAAGGGCATCGGCCCTGATCTCGAGAGACCTGAGGGCGGCACCTGAATCCGTCGTGAAGAAAGGGTTGCCCGTACCGCCCGCAATCAGGGCGACACCTCCCCTCTCAAGGACCGCCACGGCATCATCCCTCATATAATATCTGGCGACCGGCATCATCGGGGTCGCGGTGAAGACCTCGGCCTCCACTCCTTCCGAACGCAGGGCCATTGCAAGCCCGAGGGAATTGATCACGGTGGCAAGCATGCCCATCTTGTCCCCGTCTACCCTGTCGAATCCCTTCCCCGCTCCGGAAAGGCCGCGGAATATGTTGCCTCCCCCTATGACTGTCGCAACCTGCAGCCCGGCCTTTACGGCAGCCGCCACCTCCGAAGCATACCTTGCGAGCCATTCTTCGTTAATTCCCTTGCCTCCAGGACCTCCGAGGCTCTCTCCGCTGAGTTTCAGCAACACCCTCCTGTACATCGTTCCGTCTTTTTTGAAAATTCAAACAAACAAAAGTATCGAATTATTATGAATCTTGCAAAAAAGAATATAAATTTGCAGTGCTAAAGGAAAACTGAACAAATTTAAGCTGACAATATGGCAAACATTTTCACATCTTCAATAGGCAAGAAGCTCATAATGAGCATCAGCGGCCTGTTCCTGATTATCTTCCTCCTGCTTCATCTGACAATCAATTTCTTCTCTGTCATTGACTCGTGTACGGGGAACTTCGGAAGTCCGGACGGCCTCTTCGCATTAGGATGTGAATTCATGGCCACACCTGTCGTGACCATCATGGTCCCTGTACTTGCATTCGGGTTCATCATACATATAATATATGCATGCTACCTGACATACAACAATATCCAGACACGCGGAGGATACAGCCGCTATGAAGTCGCCAGCAAGGCACGCACCGAGAGCTGGGCATCCAAGAACATGCTCGTGCTCGGGATCATCGTGCTCGGATTCATAGCCCTGCACCTCACTCATTTCTGGGATGAGATGCAGCTCAGGGAATTCATGGGACAGGAAGCGGAAGACCCGTATCTTCTCCTCACCACCACTTTCGGACGATGGTGGATGGTCGTTCTGTACATAGTCTGGTTCGGAGCTCTCTGGTTCCACCTTACCCACGGCTTCTGGAGCGCATTCCAGACCATCGGATGGAGCAACAGACTCTGGGAAAAGAGACTCAAGGTCATCGGCTACATTTTTGCGACAATCATATTCCTCGGATTCACCACAGTGGCAGTGAACGCATTCATTGAGGCAATGTAAGAATCCGCACGGATAAAGATATAGCAACGGCTGGCCGGATGACGGTCGGCCGTTCTTTTTATGTGCATTTCCCGCCGCCGGCCCCCCAAAAACGATACAGTACTGTAACATATCTATAAACAACCGAAAAACCGTAGAATCATGAAACAGAAAAGATTTTTCCTTCAAGAAAAGGAACTGCCGACACAATGGTATAACATCCAGGCAGACATGGTCAACAAGCCCATGCCCCTGCTCAATCCTGCCACCAGAGAACCTCTGAAGGCGGAAGACCTCTACCCTATCTTCGCCGAAGAACTGTGCCGTCAGGAACTCGACCAGACCCACAGCTACATCGACATCCCGGAACCGGTCCAGGAGATGTACCGCTACTACAGGTCGACGCCTCTTGTGAGGGCATACGGGCTGGAAAAGGCACTGGACACCCCTGCCCACATCTATTTCAAGAACGAGAGCGTCAGCCCTGTCGGCTCGCACAAGCTCAATTCGGCCATCGCCCAGGCATACTACTGCAAGCAGGAAGGAGTCACCAATGTGACGACGGAAACGGGGGCAGGACAATGGGGTACAGCGCTTTCGTATGCGGCAAAGGTATTCGGCCTGGAGGCTGCGGTCTACCAGGTCAAGATAAGTTACGAACAGAAACCGTACAGGAGAAGCATGATGCAGGTGTTCGGAGCTCAGGTGACACCTTCCCCATCCATGTCCACACGTGCGGGCAAGGACATACTGACAGCGAATCCCAATTATCAGGGCTCCCTCGGTACAGCCATTTCAGAGGCAGTAGAGCTTGCCAGAATGACGCCGGGCTGCAAATACACGCTCGGCTCAGTAATGAGCCACGTGTCCCTTCACCAGACAGTCATCGGTCTCGAGGCGGAGAAACAGATGGAAATGGCCGGAGAGTATCCGGATGTGGTCATAGCCTGTTTCGGCGGCGGGTCCAACTTCGGAGGCATAGCCTTCCCGTTCATGAAACACAAGATGCTGGAAGGGAAAAAGACGAGGTTCATCGCCGCCGAACCTGCATCCTGTCCGAAACTTACAAAAGGAAAATTCGAATACGACTTCGGGGATGAGACCGGATATACGCCGCTTCTGCCGATGTTCACCCTGGGACACAAGTTCTCTCCCGCAAACATCCATGCAGGCGGTCTCAGGTATCACGGAGCAGGGGTAATCGTGTCCCAGCTGCTTAAGGACGGATATATGGAGGCCGTAGACATCGAACAGCTGGACTCGTTCAGGGCGGGCTGCCTTTTCGCTAGATCGGAGGGCATAGTTCCCGCACCGGAATCCTGCCATGCCATAGCCGCCACCATAGACGAAGCTCTCAAATGCAAAGAGTCAGGTGAGAGCAAGGTGCTGCTGTTCAACCTCTCCGGACACGGACTTATGGACATGTCGGCCTACGACCAGTATCTGGCGGGGAATCTGAGCAACTATACCTACAACGGCTGAACTTTCGACTTCAGCCACTGTGAGACATCTTCCGGAAGAAGAGGGGAAAGGCGTTCATACACGGATGCGTTGTATCTGTTGAGCCATTCCGCCTCTTCTTCAGTCATCATGGACCTGACAACAGGAGCAGTATCTATGTGACAAGCGGTCAGGGTCTCGAAAGAGAGCCATTTCCCGAAACCGTTCGATCCCGCATCCACGCAGAGCAGAATGTTTTCATGGCGGACTCCGTGCTGTCCCTGGCGGTATATTCCCGGCTCATCCGAAGTGACCATTCCCGGCACAAGGGGCTGGGCGTTGAGATCCTGTCTGATGCTCTGGGGGCCTTCATGCACTCCGAGACAGAAACCGACTCCGTGCCCGGTGCCATGACCGAAATTGCGTCTGACCCTCCACAATGCATTCCTTGCCAGCACATCCAACCGGCAGCCCGGAGTGCCCTCGGGAAAGACAGCCATCGCCAGCTGTATCATACCCTTGAGTACAAGGGTATAGTCTTCCCTTTCAAGATCCGAACATTCCCCGAGCGGGACGGTCCTGGTAATGTCGGTAGTACCTGAAAAATACTGCCCGCCGGAATCGACAAGATACAGTCCATGAGGCTCGAGCACGGCAGAGCCTTCGGCAGGCGTACTGTAATGGGGAAGGGCGGCATCCGGCCCGTATGCGGATATGGTGGCGAAACTGTTCCCCCTGTAGCCATCTATCTCCGAACGGAATGCGTCCAGCTTCATGGCAGCCTGATATTCGGTCACATTCTCTCCGGAAGCGACTGTCTTCTCCAACCAGTACAGGAATTTCTCCACAGCACATCCATCCTCCAGATACGCCTCACGCAGGGCGGCGATCTCCACAGGGTTCTTGACCGACTTGCGCAATGCTACCGGAGAGGGGCCGCAGATGACATTGCCTTTTCCGAAAATCTCCGATACATACCTGTACAGATGGGCATTGAGGGAAGACCTGTCCACATACAGCCTCGCATCCGGCACATCCTGGTCGGCAATGGTGATATAGACATCATCGTAAGCCGCTATCTCCACTCCATCGGCCCTTATCTCCATGAAACTGTCGGCAGTATCCTGGTCCAGGGGAGCACTGTTGTCCTTGCGCACAAACCACACAGCCCTGTCGAGGGAGACATACAGCCATGATATCACGTACGGATTGTATTCAATGTCATTTCCACGGACATTCAGCAGCCACGCTATCTCGTCAAGGGAAGACAGCAGGATGGCATCGCAGTCTTCCGACATCAGGAACTTGCGCAGCCATACCAGCTTCTGCATCCTCGATTCCCCCACATCTGAACCATCAAGAGTGACTATGGGAGTCACGGGTATTTTCGGCCGGTCGGTCCATAGCCCATCTATAAAGTCCGGGACATCCACCACCTTCCAGTCCCCATCCGAATGCGCCTCAGAAAGGGCTTTCTCCAATTCTTCCATTGCCGCAGCAGACATGCAGCCGCCATCCGCGGCGACAACGGACGCATGAGCCGCAAGCCATTGCGATACCGGTACGGAATCAGGCTGCCCGGTCCTGTGCAGTTCGATACCCGTACCCTGCAGCTGCTCCAATGCCTGTATGAAATATCTCGAGTCCGTCCACAATCCGGCATGGTCAGCCGTGATGACAAGCTCCCCTGCCTCTCCCGTAAAACCGGACAGCCATTTCACCGCCTGCCATCTCGGGGCAGGATATTCGCTTGAATGCGGATCGGATGCACCAGCCACGACTGCATTCCAGCCTTTTGCAGCCATCATTCTTCTGACGGCCTCCACCCTTTCAAAAAAGATATTTCCCATAATCATCGAATGTCAAGGAAAGACAAAAAACTGCTGATGAACGGCCCTACCTTTCCCACCGGTCCTCATCCCAGTCCGGTGACAGGTACGGTCCCGCGTGGTCAATCACAAAGGAAAGATATGTGATGGGGATACCCTGGGCAAGATACTGCGACTCATAGAATGTCTGCACCTCGAACAGGGCATCCACGGCATCCCTGCCGCATACGGACAGCATCGGACTGGCATAGAGCCTTTCCCTGTCGGTTCCGTATATATCCGTGGCTTCCGCCAGTATCCCGAGCCCGTTCTGCCGCGCCATCGCAACCGAATATTCATGAAGGTAGCGGCTGTCGGTCTTCAAATGCACTATACCCCCGCCGCGGAGCATGTCCCGGTACCTTTCCATGAAAAGAGGAGATGTCAGACGCTTCTTCTCCCTGTGTATCTGCGGGTCGGCAAAGGTTATCCATATCTCCGACACCTCTCCCGGAGCGAACAGGGATGTAATGAACTCTATCCTGGTACGGAGAAACGCCACATTGGGCAGGCTGTGTTCCTCCGCATATTTCGCCCCCTTCCAGAGCCGCGCCCCCTTTATGTCCACCCCTATATAATTGCATCCGGGATTGCGCAGGGCAAGGTCAATGGTATATTCCCCTTTGCCGCAGCCGAGTTCCACCACTACCGGCCTGTCATTGCCGAACACCTTCTCCCCCCAATGCCCTTTCAGAGGATGGTCCACACGGAAAACCTCTTCCGTGCGGGGCTGTACCAGACATCGGAATGTCTCGTTCTCCTTGAATTTCCTTAACTTGTCTTTCCCCATATCGCGATGAATGATTTAGCGGTCCTTCTGCCTCGAAATACGCAGGCCCAATCCCCTGAACCCGTCCATTGCAGCCTCTCCGTCTACAGTGACGGAAAGCATCCAGTCCCCGTATTCGGCAGGGACGAATCCGGTCCTGTACGGAACATAGCAGTCCGAGGTGAAATGGCCGTTGCTGCGGAAACTGCCGGATGGGATGACGGTTTCCTCGGCATAGCGCTGTCCTGATGGGGAGACAAGGTCCACATGAAGCCGGATGTCACGTCTGTCTCCGGCTCCGGGGCCATCTATCCTCGTGAAGAAATACAGGGAATAGGAGGAAAGGGAATCAGACATGTCCACGCAGTACCTGTAGCAGCCATCCGCATCCCTCTGCGAAGATCTGACAAATGTCTCCGTAACAAGCGGCTCCGAGCATGACAGGAACATTCCCGCCATTGCAGCCAACAATATCATGGAGACCGGCCTCATTGTCCTGGAGAATCTTTCTGCGCTGCGGGCCTTCTGTCCTGCCTGCTGGCCTGCCTTCCCTGCCGGTTGCCGGCCCGGCCATCCTCCGCGTGTCTCTGCTGCTGAGGCTTCCCGCCGTTCTGGGGACCCTGAGCATTCTGCTGCCGCGGAGCATTATTCTGCTGTCTCGGCCTGTTCTTGCCCTTGCCTCCCTTGCGCTTCCTGCGTGCCTCGTCAAAGCGGGTGATGCTGTCATCCCCGACAGCGGAAATGAATTCCGGAACATTCTGCACCGGTTCCCCTTTCAGGGACTCCGGCTTCTGTCCGTTCCTGTTCATTCTGATGATTTCCCTGACCTCGGATGCGGCAAGAGGGTAAAGATTGGCATACGAAGACTGGTCGTACGAGAAATACATGGTTTCCTTGAGGATATCGGTCTTCATCAGATACGCCAGCCCGTCCTCGAACTCGAGAGGATTCTGGACCTTCGGGATCCTCGACTGGGCATCGATATAGACAGCCGTCTCATAATTGAGACAGCATTTGAGCTTGCCGCACTGGCCTGCAAGTTTCTGGGGATTCAGCGACAGATCCTGCACCCTTGCTGCAGCCGTAGTAATGGACTGGAAACTGGAAATATAGTTGGAACAGCACAATTCCCTGCCGCAGACACCGAGACCGCCTATGAGCCCGGCCTCCTGACGCGCCCCTATCTGCTTCATCTCGATTCTGATATGGAACTCCTCGGCAAAGACCTTGATCAGCTGTCTGAAATCCACCCTGCCATCGGCTATGTAATAGAATATGGCCTTGGTCCCATCTCCCTGGAACTCCACATCCCCTATCTTCATGTCCAGACCCAGTTCCGCGGCAATCTGCCGCGCACGGATCATTGTCTCGTGCTCCCGGGCTATCGCCTCCTGCCATTTCTCAAGGTCGAATATCTTGGCCTTGCGATATATCTTCCTCAATTCGGCCGTCGCCGGATCTATCTTCTTGCACTTCATCTGCCTGGAGACCACCGGGCCCTCCAAAGTGACAATCCCGAGATCGTGCCCCGTCGCGGACTCCACTATCACAAGGTCCCCCATCTTTATGGTCTGACCCGAAGCGTTGACATATATTCCCTTGCGCGTATTCTTGAAACGCACTTCATAATAATCCTTATACTGCTCCTGCTTCACTCCGGGGAGCCAGTCATACACCTCCAGCTTGCAGCACCCCTGACGGTAGTCGCATTTCAGCTCCCCCTCATCCGTCCTCTCGACGACACATCCGCGCGAGCAGTCAAATTTCCTGTTCTCGTTATCCATATTCAGTAAGTCATAAAAATCCTGTCGACAAGATCGCAGAAGACTATCTTCGCATTGACATTCCTGTCTATCTGCGCTGCCGCGTTGTCGAGATAGCCCGCGACCCTGTCACAGAAAACGTCACGGCTTCCGGCCGCCAGACCGGACAGTAAAGGCATTTCCCCCTCCACAGCATTGGAAACGGACGCCATACCGTGCCTTATCATATATACCTTCCTTATGCAATCCTCGGCAAAGGAGCAGAACTCCTTCTGTTTCTCCCGGGACTTGAGCGCCGCCATGTCCTCTCCGGCCTCAAGGGCGGCAAGCAGGTTCTTCGACTGCACGGCTTCCATGAGTTTTCTGAAAACAGACATGTATTCATCATAGTCTTCCCTGTCCCCTATACGGCCTAAAGCCACCCCTACACTGCCTCCGGACACATTCGCCTGAACCCTGGCCTGCTCTTCCGAAACGGAAAACTCCGTCTCCAGGACACGGGCCACCTCATCCTTCGACAGGGGCAGTACCCTGAAGCTCTGGCATCTCGAGAAAATCGTCTGCAGGACTTTCTCCGGAGAGTGCGTCACCATCAGGAACAGGGTCTTCTCCGGCGGTTCTTCCACGACCTTCAGAAGCCTGTTCGCCGCTTCCGCATTCATCTTCTCCGGCAGCCATATCACCACGGCCCTGTAGCCGTTCTCAACCGGAGAAAGCGAAAGTTTCTCTATCACGGACCTGGCTTCCGCCACGGCTATGTTCCCCGCCTTTCCCTCGATTCCTAGAGCCGAATACAACTCGCTTTCAAGAAAATACGGGTCTGCAAGCACGAGTTCTCTCCAGTATTTCAGATACAGGTCGGACACAGGTTTCTCCGAAGAGCTGACCTTAGTGCCTGAATTGACAGGAAACACGAAATGCAGGTCAGGATGGATCAGTCCGGAAATCTTCCGGCAGGACGGACATTCTCCGCAGGAATCCCCATCATGCCTGTCACGGCAGTTCAGATACTGGAAAAAAGCCAGGACCAATGGCAAAGCCCCGCAGCCTTCATTCTCATAGAAGAGCATCGCATGAGCCACCCTGCCGCTGTCGGCCATCCCGACCAGCGCCCTCTTCACATCATCGTTTCCCGGTATGTCAGCAAACCTCATGACAGCCTTTTTCCTACATAGTCCGCTATCTCCGCAAGGAAGTCCTTCTCCCTGCTGTCCGGCAGGACTTCCAAAGCCTTGACAGCCTTGTCGATATACTCTCCGAGCCGTTTTGTGGCATATTCTATCCCCCTGTGCGTCCGCACGAAAGCCATGATCTCATCCCTGTATCCCGGATTGGACCGGATATCCCTGACCTTCTGCCGTATGTCCGCGCCCTCATCCGCACCCGCATTACGCAACGCCCCCAGCAGAGGAAGGGTCATCTTCTGCTCCAGGATGTCCACGCCTACCGGCTTGCCCACCTGGGAAGAGGATGGGGAATAGTCGAATATGTCATCCCTTATCTGGAACGCCATTCCCAGGGAGACCGCATAGATCCGCACAGCCTGCTCCTGCTCCTGCGATGCGTTCACTGAAATGGCTGCTGACACGGCGGCCGCCTCGAAAAGGGAGGCGGTCTTGTTGAATATTATCCTGCCGTAATCTTCCTCGTCAGTGTCGCAGGTCTCCGCTTTCTGCAGCTGGAACATCTCGCCTTCAGCAAGATCGCTCAATGTCCGCGAAAAGAGCCTGATCACCCGGCCGTCCAGTGGAGTGTCGCATCCCAGAATGCATTCCATAGCCCTGACTAACCAGAAATCCCCGACAAGCACCGACACGGACGGCCCCATGAGGGACCTTATCGTCGGGACTCCCCTCCGCTGGTCGCTGCTGTCGGCCACATCATCATGCAGAAGCGTCGCATTGTGAAGAAGTTCGGCGGCAGCCGCGTATGATATGCCGGCATCCGTCAGCCTCCCTCCCGAACACGCCCTTGCAACGAGCAGGGCCAGCAGAGGCCTCAACTGCTTGCCCGAATGCTCCAGAATCCTGGAGTTTGTCATGTTCAGGACATCTATGTCGCTCCTGAGCTGCTCCCCGATCCTTGCCTCGACCCTTGTCCAGTCCTCTCCGAGGAATGATTTCAACCTGTTCAGATCCATCTATTTGCCGCCTCCGAAAAGGATTGCCAGAGAAAGGGTGAACCCTCCGAAGTTGCTTTGCGAGAATGCCGAATTGATAAACGGCACGAAACCGCCCTGCATCGCGGCATCCGCATTGGAAAGAGGCCCGAGGTTCCAGTTGTACCGGCCTATCACCTGGAAGCGCCAGATTTCCAGACCTATACCCAGGCCTATACCGTATTCGAACCTGTTGAGCCCGGCCCACTGGTTACGGCCTTCCTCCTCCACACCGGCGGCAGACATCCTGTTGCCGATGGCATAGCCTATATAGGGAGTGACATCAAGGAACGGCCTGAACACCAGAAGATCCGGCCCCCACTGCAGGGACACCGGAAGTTCAAGATAGCTCATCCTGATATTGAAGTCCTGGCCTTTCATCTTCGCCCCCTTGGCATTATAGACAAGGGAAGGCTGGAGAGAAAACCCGAGAGGCAGATCCAGCTTATAGGTGAAACCTCCATGCCATTGTGTCATGGAAGCCCTGTTGAGGTCGCTTATTCTCGATGTGGAGAAAGTCACGCCTCCTATCACTCCATAACGGCTCTGCGCCATGGAACCGGCTGTCCCGGCAAGAAGCAGGACGGAAACCGCCATCAAACCCAGAAACCTTTTCATAGTCAGACGGGATTAAAGGGTTAAAGCAATGTATCCAGTTTCTTCGCGATGTCGGCCTTGGAAGCGGCACCGACCATCCTGTCAACCAGTTCCCCGTTCTTGAAAAACAGCAGGGTCGGGATGTTCCTGATGCCGTATTTCATCGGCACTTCCTGGTTCTCATCCACATTGCACTTCCCTATGACGACCTTGCCATCGTACTCAGAGGCAAGTTCCTCTACCAAAGGTGCAATCATACGGCACGGGCCGCACCATGTTGCCCAGAAATCCACCATTACCGGCTTGCCGCCACCTATAATCTCCGCAAAATTTGCATCTGTTACAATCTGTTCCATAATCATCTGGTTTTTAAAACAAAAATTTCCGGTTACAAATATAACATTTATAATCGGATTTCATACCAGGAAACCGGCCATACAGGAAACTGATACGGAAATTGCCGCATTACAGCAGGCCGAGATGCCGGAGCGCAGCCGCCACACCTTCATCATCCACCGAAGATGTGACATAGTCGGCGTGGGCCTTGACCTCATCGGCAGCATTCCCCATCGCCACTCCTGTACCGACGGCTTCGAGCATCGGAATGTCATTGCCCCCATCGCCGAAAGCCACCGTATCTTCCATACCGATGCCATAATAGCCTGCAATCTGCCTTATCCCCTCGGCCTTGGAACTGCCCGATGGCACTATATCCACAAAGTCCGGATGCCATCGCGTGGCTACAGTCTTTTTCATATACGGAGCGAGAAGCCGCCCGAAAGTCTCATCATCCAGCACCGGGGTGTACTGGTACAGCGGCTCTTCCGCCGCCTCGGCCATACTCACCGGAGGAACAGGGGAAATCGAGAGCGATTCCAGCACGTGCATCGCCTTGGCATCCATTGCGGTCATACTGACACGGCTCTCGCTGTAAGCCACACAAGACACCCCGCCATCATCCAGCAGACGGGCGAGCAGTCCGGCTTCCTCCATATCCATCGGATTGCTGTACAGCAACCTCCCATCTGCATACACAAGGGAGCCGTTCATACATATATAGCCATCGAATGGATAGTCTTTCAGATTGTCCATAAAAACCTTGTGCCTGCCGCTGGCGATGAAGACCCTGATACCCTGAGCCCTGAGCCTGTCCAGACATCTTATGGATGCATCCGATATGACATGCGTCCTGAAACTGACCAGTGTCCCATCTATATCGAAAAAAACCGCCCTTACCATATCATCTGCCCTGTCTTTCCTGCTTTCCTGAAATTCCGCTCCGTCCAGACCTCCCCTGCACGGATGTGGAGCCGGAAACAGCAGCCGGCCCGGACGTGCCATGCGCATAATGTGTCTGCTGCGGCCTGCGCTTCTCCTGAGGGACCGTCATTGCGGGCTGGTTCCTTATCTGGCTGTATATCAAAAGGCATATACCCGCTATTATGAAAGGTATGCTAAGCAGCTGTCCCATATTCAGCACCATATTCTCCTCGAAACCGACCTGGGGCTCCTTGATGAACTCTATCAGGAAACGCATCCCGAAAAGCACTATGAAGAATATCCCTATGAATGAGCCCCTTTTCATTTTTTCAAGCCTGTACCTGTACAGTCCGATGAGCACAAGCCCGAGAATCAGATAGCTCAATGCCTCATAGAGCTGCGTAGGGTGGTGAGGAAGGGTCTCCCCGTTCCTCAGGAAGATGAACCCCCACGGAAGGCTGGTCACATCCCCGTATATCTCCGAATTGAACAGGTTCCCCAGACGGATGAACATCCCGGCAAAACATACAGGGATGCAGAGATGGTCGAGTATCCAGAGAAAGTCGAAATTGTATTTCCTTCCGTAATGATGGGCGAACCACCACATTGCAAGGATCAGGGCTATAGTGCCCCCGTGGCTTGCAAGCCCGCCTTTCCACGGCATGAAAATCTCCCAGAAACCTTTCCAGCTCCCGAAATAATATTCAGGCTGATAGAAGATGCAGTGCCCGAGCCTCGCCCCAACGATAGTGCCTATCAGCAAGGTATACAGCAGGGGGTCGAGGAGCTTCACCGGTACTCCTTCCCTTTTGAAGAACCATTTGAAAATGAACCATCCGAGCACGAAACCCGCTACGAACAGTATGGAATACCACCTGATCGAGAGAGCCCCGATATGGAAAATCTCAGGATCCACATTCCAGTTGACATACAGCATATCCAGCATCTCGTTTCCGTTTTTTGACTGACTTCGAAGACACAAAGGTACTAAAATTTCGTCATCCATGATTTTTTTATTCGGACAATAGTCTTAAATTTGTACATTTCGTATTTTGTCCGGAATGACGATGACTGACCGCAAAGACAAGGAATGGAACATGGCCGCCCTGCCACTGCCCGAAAAGATAGATACGGGCCGGCTGCTGCAGTCATATATGGATGGCCAGACGGATCTTGTCTGCGTGCTCGGGCCGACGGCATCCGGCAAGACGAGATATGCGGTCAGCCTGGCGAGGGAATTCGGAAGGGCAGGAACGGCGAAGGCCGAAATCATTTCCGCGGATTCCAGACAGGTCTACAGAGGCATGACGATAGGGACAGGGAAAGATCTCGACGAATACGGGGAAATCCCCTTCCATCTCATAGACATTCTCCCGGCTGGCACGAAATACAACATATACGAATATCAGCGCGATTTCGAGGCCGCATATCAGGATATCAGGGAAAGGGGCCGCATCCCGATACTCTGCGGAGGGTCCGGGCTGTACATAGAAGCGGCCACATGCGGATATTCCCTGCCAGAGGTTCCTGCCGACCCCATCCTGAGAAAGGAACTGGAGAAGGAGGACACGGACACTCTCATTGCAAGGCTCGCATCGCTGAAACGGCTGCACAACTCGACAGACTACGACACCCGGAAAAGGCTGATACGGGCCATAGAGATAGCGGAATACGAAAAAAGCCATCCTGTCGCGCGGACTTCCTGCCTCCCGAAAAAGACATTCTACATAGGTACCCTCGTGAGCAGGGACGAAAGGAACGCCAGGATAGACAGAAGGCTGGATGCCAGACTTGCCGAGGGTATGGTAGAGGAGGTGCGCTCGCTCCTCGGCAGCGGACTCTCGCCGGAAGACCTCATCTATTACGGGCTTGAATACAAATACGTCACACAATACGTGACAGGAGAACTGGACTACCAGCAGATGAAGGAGAGGCTTGCGACGGCCATACACCGGTTCGCGAAAAGGCAGATGACATGGTTCAGGGGGATGGAAAGACGGGGAATCAGGATACACTGGACCAGGGAGGAGGATCCTGCGGCAGGGAACGGTACAGACGGAAAAACTGCAACAATACTGTAAATCAACAATAACCGAAAGCTAATGGCAACAATCACAAGACAGACATTGCTGGCCGCCGCCGTATCGGCGCTGGCAGCACTGACGGGACTTCCAGGAGGAGCCCAGAGTTTCGATGAATGGCGTGATCCGGAAATCAACGCAGTCAACCGTGCGCCAATGCACGCCTCGTTCTTCGCATACGCGGACAGGGAAGAGGCATGTCAGGCGGTCAGGGAGGATTCGGAGAATTACCTGACCCTCAACGGACAGTGGAAATTCAAATGGGTAAGGCACAGCTGGCAGAGACCGACCGGATTCTGGTCGGCCGGATTCGATGACACGGACTGGGACAGAATCCCCGTACCGGGAATATGGGAAATGAACGGATACGGAGACCCTATTTACCTGAACATAGGATATGCATGGCGCGGCAACTTCGAGAACAACCCGCCATACGTACCTGAAGAGGAGAACCATGTGGGTTCATACAGAAAGACCATCACCGTTCCCGCCGACTGGAAAGGGAAGGAAGTCATAGCCCATTTCGGAGCCGTGGCATCCAACATATACCTGTGGGTCAACGGGAAATTCGTCGGCTACAGCGAAGACAGCCGGCTGGAAGCGGAATTCGATGTCACTAAATACCTGAAACCGGGAGAGAACGTATTCGCAATGCAGGTCTTCCGCTGGTGCGACGGCTCCTACCTGGAAGACCAGGATTTCTACAGGCATTCGGGAATCAGCAGGGACTGCTACCTGTATGCCCGTGAAAAGGGAGGCATCAGAGATATCCGCATCACCCCCGACCTGGATGCATCCTACACCGATGGCAGCCTTGCAGTCGCCATCACCACAGCCGGGAACTGCAATGTCTCCCTCTCCCTCTCGGATGCCGACGGCAATGAGGTTGCAGGGACGGAAGTAAGCGGAAGCGGGCATCTCAATGCCAGCCTTTCCGTAGCCGCTCCTTCCAAATGGACGGCAGAGACCCCTTACCTTTACACCCTTACCGCCACTTCTTCATCAAAAGGCAGAATACTGGAGGTCATCCCCGTAAAGGTAGGATTCCGCAAGGTAGAGATAGCGGACAGCCAGGTGCTCGTGAACGGCAAGCCGGTGCTCTTCAAGGGTGCTAACCGTCACGAAATGGATCCGGATGGAGGGTCTGCAGTATCATACGAAAGGATGGTGCAGGACATCCTCAGGATGAAGGAACTCAACATCAATGCTGTCCGAACATGCCACTATCCGGATGACTACAGATTCTACGAACTGTGCGACAGATACGGACTCTATATGGTGGCAGAGGCAAACATCGAGTCACACGGAATGGGATACGATGACAAGACCCTCGCCAAGGTCGACGAATACAGGGTCGCACACCTCGAAAGGAACATAAGGAATGTCCAGAGGAACTTCAACTTCCCTTCCATCATCTTCTGGTCTCTCGGCAACGAAGCCGGTGACGGGCCTAACTTCACAGCCTGCTACGACTGGATCAAGAATGAGGATCCGAGCAGGCCGGTACAGTACGAAAGGGCGCAGCACGGCAGCAACACCGACATTTTCTGCCCGATGTACCACACATACGATGCCTGCATCGAATATTGCGAAAACAACCCTCCGAAACCGCTGATACAGTGCGAATATGCACACGCAATGGGCAACTCGGAAGGAGGTTTCATGGAATACTGGGACCTGATCCGCAAATACCCGGCATATCAGGGCGGATTCATCTGGGATTTCGTGGACCAGTCCATCCGCTGGACCGGCAAGGACGGCAGGAAATTCTACGCATACGGAGGGGACTTCAACGAATATGATCCATCCGACTACAACTTCTGCAACAACGGGCTTATCAGCCCTGACAGGGTATTCAACCCTCACGCATACGAAGTAGCGTACGTCCACCAGCCTATATGGACATCCGATGCCGGGGATGGCAGGATAGAGATATACAACGAATATTTCTTCCGCGATCTGTCGGCCTATTATCTGGAATGGTCCGTCCTTGCGGATGGGAATGCAGTGAGAAAAGGCATCATCTACGACCTCGATATCAGACCGCAGGAAAGGAAAGTCCATGACCTCGGCATCGACATGGCATCCCTGCCTGCAGGAAAAGAACTGATGCTGAATGTCGAATACAGGCTGAAGGCTGCGGACGGACTGCTCCCTGCCGGACATGTCACTGCCTACGACCAGATATGCCTCGCCCCTTACGTCTGGGGAGATGCGGCTCCGGACTCCGGAATGCTTGCCAATGTGGCTGACAGCGCTCCGGAAATCTGCATGAGCGATGGCCGGATACTGGTAAGCGGGGAAGATTTCGCCATAGGATTTTCAAAACTCACGGGATTCATAAGCCTTTATGAATACAAGGGCAAATCCATGATCGAAGAAGGCAGCACCCTCAGACCGAACTTCTGGAGGGCGCCTACCGACAATGATTTCGGGGCGAACCTGCAGACAAGATATGCAGTATGGAAGAATCCTGAAATGAAGCTCGTAAGTCTGGAGCACGGGACGGAAGGTCAGCTGGCAAAGATAAGCGCGAGATACGAAATGCCTGCAGTCAAGGCTGCCATCTCCATGGAGTATACAGTCAGCAACGCCGGCAAGGTACAGGTGAAATACGGTTTCGATGCCACTGAAGGCGCCGGAATATCCGACATGTTCAGGTTCGGTCTCAGAATGGAGATGCCGGAAGAATTCGACACCATCAGCTTCTACGGCCGCGGTCCGTGGGAGAACTACTCCGACAGAAAGACTTCCGCTCCTGTAGCCCTGTACAGGCAGAGCGTGGAAGACCAGTTCTATCCGTATATACGTCCGCAGGAGACAGGCACGAAATCAGACCTGAGATGGTGGGAAGTGCTGAATGCAGGAGGGGCCGGACTCCGTTTCAGCAGCGATGCCCCGTTCTCGGCTTCCGCCCTGGAATATTCCGTAGAAATGCTTGATGAAGGGACCAGGAAGATCAACCGCCATCCGTCAGAACTTGTAAAGGCCGGCCAGACCTGCCTGTGCATCGACAAGGTACAGATGGGACTCGGCTGCATCGACAGCTGGGGCGCTCTTCCGCGTGAAGAATACCGCCTCCACTATCAGGACAGGTCATTCACCCTTCTGATCGAACCGGTGGAACACCATCTGCCGTTCTGAGCGGAAACGGTTACAGAAGTCCGGCAATAATGTCATCCGACACGAAAAACCGGTCTTCAGGAATACGAAGGCGAGGCTCCTGACCCGAGCCTCCCTTATCGGAAAAGACTCCTCCGACGGGGACAAGGGCCCCGGCACGGAGGAGTTTTTCCGTATTCTCCGCCGAATCCGGATTCCCGGCCAAAAGTGAAACCGGCACTCCCCTGTCAGTGCGGAGACCGAGCATGATCTCCTCCTCCCTGTACTGCTCCCGCGTCAGTGACTCCGACTCCCGGATGCCGTTCCAGTCCCCCGATGAAGCTGCCGCGATATAGGCGTCCACATCCGCCGCATTCCAACTGCGGCGCCACAGTCCGTCTTTCCCGGCATCCGGAGAAAGTCCGGAAGCCGCCGCAGAGACAACCTCGCATCCGCCGCAGAATGAGAGAGTGTGGGCCGCCGGGCCGATCCCCACATAGGGGACATGCCTCCAGTAGGCGCTGTTGTGTCTCGCCTCATAACCCGGCATGGCGAAATTGGATATTTCATAATGATGATAACCTGCGGAAGCGAGGATACCGCACAACCGGTCATATTGCCTTGCGCATTCCTCTTCCGGAGGCTCGGAGTAAAATCCGTCCCTGACCATTCCGGCAAGGACGCTTCCATCCTCAATGGAAAGCTGGTATGCCGAGACATGCTTCGGCAGAGAACCATCCCCCGATATATCCAATGCGGCCTCTATCATTCCGGACCAGTATTTTTCCGCATCCCGGCCATTCCAGGCAATCCCATCCGGCAGGACAATGCTGCCGGCATCATAGCCGAATATCAGGTCTATGCCTGTATTCTCCACACCGGACTCCTTCAGGATACGGTAAGCCTTGCGTGCGGAAGAAGCATCATGCCTGCGGTTCATCCATTTCAGGACCCTGTCATCAAGGGACTGGACCCCCATGCTCACCCTTGTCACTCCGAGGCCGAGAAGCGCCTCCACATATCCGTGCCCCTTCTGCACGATATCATCAGGATTGACTTCCACCGTAAATTCCTCAAAAGGACCGCCTCCGCAACTGCATTCCTCCATGCCCGAAAGGGCTTTCCTGCAAGCCGCAACAATCCTTCCGACAGTCTCTGCGGGCATGACGGACGGGGTGCCGCCGCCCATATACAGTGTATTGGGTCCACAGGAAGATACATTGTCAGTCCGTGCATGGGACACGGATGCCCTGATCTCTTCCTCCCTCGCGCCTATTTCGGCACATACGGCATCGGCGAACCGGCCGTAACCGCACTGCGGTATTACGGAATAGAAATCACAATAGGTGCAGAAACTCCTGCAGTATGGAATGTGTATGTATATCACACAATATCAAAAAATGAGGGCGGCTCAAAAGCTTTGGGCCGCCCGTCGGATTTCACGATACGGTATCTATCTGAGCATCAGTTCCGCTGTGCCGAGACTGCCTTTCTCTGTGAACGCCTCCACGGTATAGATGCCTTTCACGTAGTCCGGAATGTCATTGAGATAGATGCTGAGCTCGACTTCCGAGCCCTGATAGTCGACTTCCCTTGACGCGGATGCCATCAAAGGCTCGCCATCCAACAGGAATTCCTTGCTTGTCCCGTTCGTAAGAAGCACGCCATCAGGATCCTTGACCTGAATATAGACCCTGACGGGACCCTTCTCCGCAAGCTCGTTCTCCACCAGGCTCAGGGTAGTCATGAGACGCACCACCCTGCTGCTTCTGTCAGTAATCCTGTTGGATGCATTGTAGGCATCCAGCCTGATACCGCGACCCTTTATGACCGAACCGGCTGCCACCTGTCCGGAAAGGCTCTCGACAGCCTTGTTCAGCTCCTCGTTCTGTCTTCTGCTCTCCGCAGCCTCCCTGCGTGCTGCAGCGGCATCCGCAGTCAGCTTCCGGTTGAGGGTATTGAGGGAGTCTATCTGGACGATATAGTTCTTCATTATGCTCCTGAGGGTACCGAGTTCCCTTTCGTACTGGCGTATCTTGGTCCTGTTGGTCGCCTCCGTCTTCTTGATCCTCTCGATCAGCTGCGACACCTCCTCGCGGGAGGAATCCAGCTGCATATTGATTGATTCATAATCCGATGACAGGCCGGCATAGTCATTCTGGAGCGCAATCATCTCCTTGGTAAGGTCCTCTTTCTCGACCTTCAGTTCCTTGACGAGGGATGACCTTTCGATCCACACTGCAGCAAGCGCCACCAGCAGGACAGCGGCCACTGCGGCAAGGATATACATGGTCTTTTTCAACCCTGCTTCCTGGTCCGGGTTCCAGTCCTGACCCTGTTCAATCATTCTGTTATCTTCCATGACAAAAAAAAGTTTACGGCACCACGGGGATGCACAAGTTCCATAACTCAATCGTACAAATATACGAATATTTTAAAAAAGTGTATATTTGCAGAAATGCAAAACAGTTGTCGCATGCGATATTTCATCAGATCCGTAAAATATTTTATCTATCTGTCCGTCCTTATCGTGATAATAATGGCGCTTCTGGTGCTGATAAAGGCCGTCGAGCCGGATATCGGCACAATGTTCCGGAACGGATACGATGCCCTGTGGCAGATAGCCCTCCTTTTTGCCGTTGTGGCCGCTTTCTATCCGAAAATAGGATATGTCAGCCGGACTGCCGCAATGGAAGGCAGCTGGGATGACAACAGGGGTGAAATAAAGAAATACATGGAGAACCACTACTACAGCCTTGAAAAGGCCAGGCCGGGTCTGATGACATTCAGGCACAACGGGACCGTCAGCCGTATCTCCAGAATGTACGAGGACAGGATTACCATCGCCTCGACAGGAGAAGGAGTGACCGTGGAAGGCCTCAGAAAGGATGTTCTGCGCATTGCTTCAGGGCTTGAAAGAACTCTTGCCCGAAACAACGGACAATAGGCTTCTCGAGAAACTCGAACACCCTGATATTCTCTCTCCTGCCCTTTTCAAAGGCATCCTTGCATATCTCCCACCTGTGCAGGTTGAGGGCCCGCATCCCGTTGCCCAGCACCGACACCCTTATCGGATACAGCCAGCAGGATATGGGCTTGCGGAAATCACCCTTCCCCTCGAACCACTTGCGCTCGATGGCACAGAAACAGTTCCCATCCCTGTCGAAGCATGTATATGCACATTCTTCGCTTCCGGGAACGAGAGGAGTGACCATGTCTCCATCCCTGTCTATCTCGAAGAAGCCTTTCTCATCCACCGCCGCCCTGCCCTGCTCCCTCATGAGCGGAGAAAACACATGATAGTTCTTCTCTATGGCCTCCGGCTCGGACTCATCAAGAGGAGCGCCGCTGTCACCGACAATGCAGCAGCAGCCGCGGCATTTCCCGTAGTCGCACGCAAAATATTCCGTAAGTATTTCCGATGACACCAGACAGTCATCGATCTGGATTATTGATGGTATCGTATTTTCCTTTCCCATGTCTTGTGTCGTTTCTTTGCTGGGTCCGCCGTCCCGCAGTATCCGCTGCAATCCGCATTATCTTACCACATATTCCACCCTGCTACCGGAAGCAAGCATGGAAATCAGTTCCATGACCTTTTCCGGAGAGACCGAATCCACCTTTTCCGCATATTTCGTATTTAGATCCTTTCCATCGGTATATCTGGTCTTCACCATGTCAACCCAGTACCACGGGTCATTCTGCAGGGACGCCATCCCGTTCCTTACCAGATCCCTGCAGACGGATATCCTGTCGTCCGGAATGGCGGACAAGGACATGGATGACAGGACAGACCTCACATCATAAAGAAGTACGAGCGGGTCCTTCCTGATCTCATCGAGAGGCAGCACGGACGGGTCGAGATCCGATACGGATATAAGGAAACTGACCCGCTCCTGAGGATATCCGGAGAACTCGCTGAAGACCCTGGCCGAAGCGGCCGAACCGCACAATTTCCGGTTAAGGGCCGATTCAAGCGCGGCTGCAGCGACCTTCATCGCCATATAGTTCTCCGCACTGAACTGCAGCGGAGCCGACAGGGCCAAGTCCAGACTCTGTCTCTTCCCGGACACGATATGTGTGGTCCAGCCGGAAATCGGCTGGTACGGGAGCCTTATCCTGGCCACGGCAAGAGGCTCCGTCCTGAATCCCGACAGATTCTTCTGCAGGAACCTCTTCATTGCGGTCTCTTCCATGTCTCCGACTATCATCAGGATCCCATCGTCAGCCCTGCTGAAATGCGAATCGAAAAGTCCGGCAGCCCTGTCACAGGCATCGGAATGCAGGTTTTCAGGGGACTTGTCGGAAGAATAGTGGTATGACGGGCACATCAGGCTGTCTATGGCGGCCTTCCTTGCAGGCATTGTCCCGGCCCTTGCCCTGAGACGGAGCCTTTCACAGGCTGCATAGTAGGCGAACGTTTCCCTGTTGACGCTCCTTTCATTCGCGACTGATTTCAGACACTTGAAAAGCAGGGTAAGGGATGGTCTCGGAGCCATTCCGGAAAGGCTCAGATGGGAGAGCGTCACTTCGCCCGACATCGTAATGCCTTCCGACAGCATCAGGTCGTGGAAATCCCCGCTCCTCAAACCTGCGATATCGTAAGTCCCGAGGATATCGGAGAAGAAAGCCCCCTCGCCCCGTCTGAGGTCATCCACGACGGAATATCCGCCCCTTATCATCAT
The DNA here is from genome assembly GCA_944322715.1 of uncultured Bacteroidales bacterium. Lineage (GTDB taxonomy): Bacteria > Bacteroidota > Bacteroidia > Bacteroidales > UBA932 > Cryptobacteroides. Next base: position 44,539 of record CALUPT010000013.1, on the reverse strand, counting down.
GTCGTAATAGAAGATGCCGCCCGTCTGCATCCTCTTGTAGACCACCTTCATTCCGTTGGAGAAGGTCCACATCGTGCCGCCCGACACCGGTTCCTTCACAGTCCTGCCGACCTTCAGCTTCTCCGCCGGAATCTCCGCCAGTCCGAGAGAATCGCTCAGGTTGACTGTATAAGAAGTCAGGGTATCGTTCATCGCCGCCCTCTCCCATGCCCTGCGGAAGATGGCGGCCGTTTCGTCTGGGGTCATCCGGGCAGAGTCCGCTACCGTCACTGAAACGGTGAGATTGCGGGTGCTGTCCAGCAGTTCCGAAGCGAAATTGTTGAAAAGTCTGGCTCCTGTACTGTCCGGAAGCTCTCCGCGGACCAGAAATCTGAACCTGTCCATCTTCGACACCACGGCAGAACCGTACAGGAAAGAAGAAATGCATTCATCCACATACCTTCCGTTGCATGTGACCGGGTCGAGGGCCATCCTGTACTGTCTGACCAGATACTCGTTCCTGGCCCCGGCGTATTCCTTTTCCCGGACTCCGTTCACATCCGCATCCGCCAGGACTTCCGCCAGCACTTCAAGCGCCTGTCCTGTCATGGAGTTGTCAGTGGAAAGGGAGATGACATACTTCTCATCCCCGCCGCCGGAAGCGCTTCCCGCATACCTGCAGCGCAAATCCGCTATCGGAATGCCCCTGCGCTTCATTTCCGTCTCCACCCGCCTGCACAATATCCTGTCGAGTATCCCTGTCAAATGTTGCGACACGACCGGCACGGCAGTTCCCATATATTCCCTCGGCGTCCTCGGAGACGAATATCCTATGGAAATCCTCGCCACCGCCGCAGCCGTGTCCGTTTTCACGTTGCAGATAATCGTGTCCCTGTCTTTCCATACATACGAAGTGTCCTCCGGAACCTCTTCCGGGCGGGAAGGCACGACTAACGACAGCAATCTCATCCGTGACAGCACGGCATCCCGGTCCACATCCCCGGCAACTATGATGGCATCCTGTGCGGGGACATCCGTATCCAGTCCTTCCGCAATGCTGAAAACCAGCAGAAGAGTGGAATCGGTCACATTACCCCCCGATACGGGAAATGTTCCGAAACGGTAGACAGCCGAATCATCCGTCACCCTGACATGGACCGGGACAGACCTGCGGCACATCGCCGAAGATGCCCCGTACCTTGCCGCATAGTCCCTGACTGTAGCCGGAGAAAATCTCGGAATGTCGGTCACGGAATACCTTGCGTCATACACGGCCCTGTCGCGGAGCGAATCCGGCACAGCCATTCTGCGCACGAAAGCGAACTCCGCCATCCCTTTCTCAGATGGATTCGCCACTATATAATAGGCAATGCCGTTTGGCAGCACTCCGCTCGAAAGCGCCGGATCCTGAGGCATTTGCGGAGGGACGGGAGATGCCGCATAAGCCACGGAAGCCGCCATCAGCAGCACAGTCAGCAGGAATATGCAATATCGGTCATTCATCATTTATCGCTGTCCGATTGCAAAATTAAAACAATTTTTGCTAAATTTGTGAGTTGGCAACCATTAAGAATATATTAAACGAATAAACCGTATAAATTATGAAAAAGATCTTTCTTTTAGCAATCGCGGCCGTATTTGCCGCAGCCACAGTTTCAGCGCAGGATCTGGAGCAGGCGACCAATACCTACAACAACGGAGTGATGGCTCTCCAGCTGGGAGACAATGCTTCCGCTCTCGATTCATTCAGACAGGCGCTGACAATGGCCGAAGCATGCGGGGAGACAGGCGCCGAAGTGGCCGCCAACTGCAAGAACGTGATTCCAGGCGTGATGCTTTCAATGGCGAAAGACAAGATACAGGCCAAGGATTACGACAACGCCATAACAAGCCTGAATGAAGCGGCTGCCGCAGCCAAAGAATACGGCAATACCGATGTGGAGACCGAAGCAGGGGAACTCGTACCTCAGGTCCTCCTCCAGAAAGCCAATGATCTGCTCAAGGCAAAGGATTTCACAAATGCTGTCTCCGCATACAACGAAGCGATTGCCGCAGACCCTGAAAACGGTCGCGCATACCTGCTCCTCGGAAGTGCATACGCATCTTCAGGCAAGATTGCCGAGGCAGAGGCAGCCTACACGAAGGCAGGAGAGCTCGGAGAAAGTTCGGATGCCGCAAAACAGCTTACCAACCTCTATCTCAGGCTTGCCAATTCATACTACAAGGCCCAGAAATACAATGATGCGGTAGTTGCGGCAGAGAAATCCATTTCCTACAATGCCAACAATGCAAACGCATATCTGATTGCAGCCAATTCTTCGCAGAAAGGAGGCAACAATGATGCCGCAATCTCATATTTCGAGAAATACATCTCAATGCCGAAGGCAAAGAACGTGAACGCATACACTTTCACCATCGCAGTCCTCTACCAGCAGGCCGGAAACAAGGAGAAAGCCATAGAATACTATCAGAAAGTGGCTTCAGATGCTCAGTACGGGACACAGGCACAGGAGCAGCTCAAGGCTCTCCAGCAGTAATATCCTGACCGGAAATGAGGGAACTCGAACTTCTTGCTCCGGCAAGGAACGCTGACATCGGCATCGCGGCAATCGACTGCGGTGCCGATGCCGTATATATCGCAGGTCCGAGATTCGGGGCAAGGCAGGCGGCAGGGAACAGCATAGAAGACATTGCCGGCCTGTGCAGGTACGCCCACAGGTTCGGGGCAAGGATATTCGTAACCCTGAATACGATAATATATGACAATGAACTGGACGATGCCGCAAGTCTGATCGAGGAGATAGGCAAGGCAGGGGCCGATGCGGTAATCGTACAGGACATGGCTGTCGTAGAGATGTTGAGGAGGATGTCCCCGGCTCGGCATAAAGAGGGGCAGTGTCATGATACAGAGGTATCCGGGCCATGGAAAGGATGCGTTATGCCGGCCCTTCATGCTTCGACGCAATGCGCGATCAGGACGGTGGAACGGGCAAGGGAACTGGAAGCATTGGGTTTCGGCAGGATTGTGCTGGAGCGGGAAATGTCCCTGCGGCAGATACGGGAAATAGCTTCTGCCGTCAGTTGCGAAATCGAGTTCTTCGTCCACGGGGCGCTGTGCGTCTGCTACAGCGGACAATGCTACCTTTCGGAAAAGATAGCCGGACGGAGCGCCAACAGGGGGGCCTGCATCCAGGCCTGCCGGTCGAGATACGACCTGGCCGGTCCGGATGGCAGGACAATCGTGAAGAACAAGGCCCTGCTCTCTCTGAAAGACTATAACCTTATCTCCAGAATGGAAGACCTTGCCGATGCCGGAGTCATGTCTTTCAAGATCGAGGGAAGGCTGAAAAACATCTCTTATGTCAGGAATACGGTAAGGGCATATTCTCTCGCCCTTGACAGGATTGTCGGGAAATCCGGCGGAAAATACCGCCGGGCATCTTTCGGCAGGGTGAGCGGAGGTTTCACTCCAGACCTCGGCAAGACCTTCAACCGGGGATATACGGAACTGTTCCTCGATGGGAAGAGAGGGAAATGGGCGTCTCTGGACTCGGCCAAATCCATGGGAGAAGAACTCGGGACAGTCACCGGACTCAACCGGGAGAAGACATCATTTGCCATCAGGCCGGCTGGCAGCAGAAGAATCATCCTGAACAACGGGGACGGACTGTCCTTTGTCGGGAAGGACGGGAATGTCGAAGGGGTCCGGGCCGATGTTTGCAACGGGATGACCGTCCGCTGCAAAAGCACCCCTGCCTTGTTCGAAGGCGCGGCCATATTCAGGAACCTTGACATGGCTTTCGAGCGGGAACTGGATTCAAAAGCCTGCATCAGAAGGATTCCTGCGGACATCACCGTTTCATTCGGTATCAGTCCGGCAGCGGACATTCCAGGACCTGGAAACCCAGACATTCCATGCGCGTCCGGTCACGGGAACATACCGGAACCGGTATTGGAAGTAACGGCGACAAGCGAAGATGGACGGACAGTCAGGAAAACATACTCCGGGATATGGAATGACATGGCCGCCAACATCGGCAGAATGGAATCAATGATACGCTCCCAACTTTCAAAATCCTCCGGAATCTACCTGTTCACTGTCAAGGATATAGTCCATGACGGGTCTCTGCCCCTGCTTTCCGCATCTGTGCTGAACTCCATCCGCAGTGACATCGCCGCCCTGCTCGACAGCCGTCCCGTCATTCCGGATAACCGGGGTGGCGACAGATATTTCACTCCGCCTGACGGCTCCGTTCAATATGACAGTCCTGTCATCCTGAGCGGAGCCCAAGAAACATTAAAAGGTGTCATCCTGAGCGGAGCCCAAGAAACATCAAAAGGTGTCATCCTGAGCGAAGCGAAGGATCTGCCCCGGAACAGTCCGGAGTCGCTTCACCCTGTCCCGTCCGGAAAGACAACGGAACTGGACTACAGGGCAAACATATCGAACCATCTTGCAGAAAAACTGTACACTGATGCCGGCTGCAGGGTAACGGAGCCCGCCTACGAACTGACACACCGGGATGGAGCCGAACTGATGCGCACCAGATACTGCATCCGCCACGAACTCGGTCTCTGCCCGAAATTGCGGAACAGGTCCGGACAGGCAGACGGCAGGGCAGCCGCAACAGACAAAGCAAAGAGCGGCACGGATGCCGCTCCCCTGTATCTTCTGAACAACGGTCAGAGATTCACCGTCCTGTTCGACTGCCGCTCCTGCGAGATGGTCATCAAATGACACCTATTCCTCCGAAGAGGAAACTTCCACCTTGTCCAGAACAGTGATCTGAATATGCCTTACTTCCTCGGAAGCATCGAGGTAATTGGAGTTTGTGCCCACGAACGTAGCATGATATGTTCCCGGATTGGCGTATGTATAGGAATAGGTATCCGCACTGTTCTGGAGATTCTTCACAGTCACAGCCGTATCCGGATTCCTGGAATTGAACGGCCGCGGAGAGGAGAAGATCCAGCCCTCGCAGCGGTGCTTGATGCCATCCACTTCTTCCGTACTCGGATTGTCGAGATAATATCCTCCGGCAAAGGTGATGTCCTGATTGGTATCGAGCCTGATGCTTCCGTTGCCATCATTCATATAATATGTAGAAAGCGTCTCATCGTACATCACCGTCGTCCCCATCAGATTCTTGAGATCGTACGATAGGGTCTCCTGCCCATCCATTCCATTAATGACCACATCCAATTTCCCGTTCACCCAATACGTGTCGATAGGGGTATTTTCCGCTTCCAGATCCGGCATCCAGTGGAATGCCAGGCAGAAATTGGTCACACAGGAAAGCACATCTTCCGAATATTTCAGAAATACATTCTGTTCCCTGCCCGGATCTTCATACGGGAATTTCTTCCACCCCTCGGCAATCATCTGCTCTTCTGTCCATGACATCACCATCGCGCGGTCTCCTGCAGCATCATTCCCATCGATTCCGTTGAATTTGTCCGTGTACCAGATTTCAAGCCCCGGCCCGTTTGCGGTATTGACCCCGTGGTTTCCTGCCCTGTGCTGGATGTCCAGTTCAAGGGTCATGGACACCACATCCTCGACGGGCACGTCATAATAGTCCCTGAACCGGTACTCATGGCCGGCCTCCCCGCTGTAGAAAATCAGATTGTCCGGATTGCCCGTTATGTCGAAAACTACAGGATCCCCTGCATAATATGTATTGGATGCATTCAGCGTGACATTGTAGTGCACAGGCGAATAGATGTCCGTCTGCTCACAGGCCGCAAATGAAATCCATGCCACGGCCGCTGCCGCGATATATGTAGATAATCTTCTTACCATGTCTTACAGTTTTTCAGGATTCACGACTTTACCATAACGGATTCTGGCGCAGCGCCTTGTTGACGCCGAGCTCGATGGAAGGTATCGGCAGCACTATATGCTTGCTCTGGACGGATGCAGCCATCGTCGATGCAGCCGTTGCCGTATTTCCGGTCCATTCGGAACTGCTGGCATCATCTATATACTGCGCCATGGAGGACTCGAAGATTCCCCACCTTATGAGGTCATACTTGCGGATGGACTCGAACACGAGCTCCCTGCCTCTCTCGTTCCTCACCAGCTGACGGAACGCTTCCTGGGAAGAGTACTCCGAATACGGTCTGGTCTTGATTCCGGCCCTGTCCCTTATCGGCAGGATACAGTCCTTGAACACCTGCTCTGTCGGAGCGCCGTGATATTCATTGTATGCCTCGGCATACATCAGAAGCACATCCGCATACCTGAGGATAGGATAATTAATCGGAGTATATGTCCCCCTGTCGCCTTTGATACCCTCATATTCAGTCTCCCGGCGGAACTTTCCGCAGTCACGGGTCGCCCTGGCTATTGCCGGGCTGTGTTCGGTAGTCACAGTAGACTCCCTGTACGGGGTCCTGTCTATGCCGGCAACCCATGTGTCGAGTGTAGTGTTCCCTGACCTTAATGTGCCGCCCTGGTAGTTGTAAGGAGACATGTTCCAGAACTGCCTCCTGTCCCATCCCGGAAGGCTCTCTTCGATGTAGTCCCCATCATCCCAGCTGAATGTCTCATCGTTCGTCGCCTCGCCGAGCCTTGTCTCGTCATCCGTCCTGTCTTCCTCCCAATACAGATACCACAGTTTCAGAGAACCGCTGTACTGACCGTATGCGAAATTGCAGTTGACATTGTCGTATTTGTCCGGCTGGCTCTGGAGTCCGAGCAGATCTCCGATACAGCCGTTGCTCCAGTTGTCCGAACTTGACCTGTTGCCCATGAAGTCAGCCTCCCACATGGATTCACGATATTCGGTGTCATAGTCATCCGATATCATGTTGATGAATATCTGCGAATAGCCGTCATGGTCATCCGACCCCTGGTTGAGCCTGTGTTTACCGCTGTTGATGACTTCGCCGGAATACTCCATCGCCTTACGGAAATATTCTTTCTTCATTTCATCATTGGTACCGGTTACTGACTCTCCCGCCATAAACAGATACACCCTGGCAAGGATACCCCACATAGTGGTCTTCACCACCCTTGACGGAGCATTCGCAAGCGCATCCTCCGCAAGAGGGAGACAGGCTTCCATCTCAGAGACCACCCACTGCAGGACCTGCAGCTGAGGGGTTGCGGCGCACTCGACGCTTCCCACGGATGTCATTGCCGTCGTCCTCAGCGGGACATCGCCCCACGCCTGGGCAAGGATGAAATAATAGTACGCCCTCAGGAACCTTGCCTCGTTGTACAGCCTGTGCTCAGGATCGAACTCCGATTCCGCCATGTCTTCCATGAACGAATTGGCGTTGCCTATGCCCTTATATATCTCCTTCCATGCCGCATACACCTCGGGAGATCCCGCATCGTGCTGATACCATACGGAATAGTTGCTCGTGGATGTCCTGTTGAAATAGCACAGGTCATCCACGTTGGACAGCATCAGGGAATAGTAGTTTCCGTAGAAAGGCTCGTTGTTTATTACGCCGTAGACCCCTGCCAGACCGTAAAGGGCATCCTCTTCGGATGTATATCCTCCGACCATGACATCGGGATCGACATCCAGGAAGCCGCAGGATGACACGGCCATCAGAGAAGCGGCAAATGCATATATCTTTCTTTTCATAATCTATCCTCCCTATTTCAGAAAGTGAACGAAACTCCTGCGGTCAGACCGAAGGCGCGCGGATATGCCGACCAGTCGAAACCTGGCGTAAGGACGGAATTCCTTGTAGAGACCTCCGGATCCGGCCCGGAATACCTTGTCCATGTCCAGATGTTGTCCGCAGACACATATACGCGCATGGTGTCGAAATGCATCCTGCGGAGGGCCCTCCTCGGAAGCGTGTACCCGACAGAGACATTCTTCAGACGGAGATACGACCCATCCTCGACTACCCTCGAAGAATAGACATACATGCCGTTGGCGTTGATCCTCGGTATGTCGCTGTCCGGATTGGTGTAACGGTCGAACCTGTCCACGTATGATGCGAACTGGTTGAGGTTGGTCGATGCTCCGTTCTCGAAAATAAGCCTGTTGGCATTGAGGACATCATTGCCATAGCTCCATGTGAAGAATATGTTGACATCGAACCCGTAGAAATAGAAGGAGTTGCCGAAACCTCCGGTATGCAGGGGCTGGCCGCAGCCGATGATGGTCCTGTCATTGTCATCCACCACGCCATCATTGTTGATATCCCTGTATTTCGGGTCTCCCGGCCTGACCTGGTCGCGTCCCACACTCGACATGTAAGGAATGCCGTTCTTCAGATAGTTGCCGGTAAACTCCTCTGGCTTGTATGTCCCGTCATATATGAACCCGTACATCATTCCGGATGGTTTGCCCACCTGGGTAATATACGGATACTGGCTGTTGAAATGCGTGTCCCAGTTGACAGAGGTAAGGAGCGACTGCTGCCCTGTGGTCAGGGCGATCACCTTGTTGCGGTTGAGGGCGATATTGAACGATGATGTCCACTGGAAATTCTTCTTGTCGATATTGACAGTCTCCAACGAGAATTCCCAGCCGGTATTGCGCATCGAACCGATGTTCATCATTGCAGAGGTATGGCCCGTCGAAGCGGGGATGGTCGCCTGAAGCAGGAGGTCGTATGTATTCTTCATATACCAGTCTGCCGTAAAACGTATCCTGTCCCCTTCGAAGAAAGTGAGGTCGATACCGACATCCCACTGCTCCGTGGTCTCCCACTTGAGGTTGGGATTGGCTACATTGGCAGGGTAATAGCCAGGCACGATCTCCCCGTTGAACACATAGTCGTTGGAATCGCTGCTGCCAGGAGTATATGCCAGCTGCGCATAGAAGTCGTACGGAGTCGTAGTCCTGTTGTTTCCCGTCATACCCCACGAGAGACGGAGCTTTCCGTTCTTGAGCCATCTGCTGTTCTTCAGGAGTTCCTCCCTGTTGAAGTTCCACGCCAGGGAACCGGAAGGGAAGAAGCCCCACTGGTTGTGCTTGGGGAACTTGGACGAGCCATCCGCCCTGAAAGATGCCGTCAGATAGTATTTGTACTTGTAGTTGTACTGGAGTCTGAACAGTCCGGACATCATCCTCCAGTTGCGCTCCCACGGCATGACAGTCTGGTAATGTCCCGTATGCATTCCGTTGAGTCCCAATTCTTCCGTAGTCATGTTCGTCGACCTTGTCCCCTTGTAGTCATTGGTCTGTCCCTGGAAAGTGATACCGCCGAGAAGGGTCAGGTGATGCAACCTGCGGATATGCTTGGTCCATGTGAGGGTATTTTCGTTGAGCCACGTGACCCAGTTTGTCCAGTAAATGGCGCCGTTTATTCCCGTTCCCGATGGGGAGCGTTCGTTTCCGGTATATGTCATCAGACCGTTGAACTCTTCCCTGCGACGGTTCTGATAGGTATAGGTCCCCGTCACTTTCAGCACAAGGTCAGGGATTATGGTATATGTCAGTCCGAGCTGCGCGTTCAGATAGTCCTCGATGGTCTTGCGGTATTCGTTGCGGACGGAAAGCGCCGGGTTGAAGCGGTAGTCGCTTGAATCGGAAATCTGTTCATCGAACGGCTGGTTGAGGAATTCATCATCGGTCGCGGTATCCCAGAGCGGCTTCACCGGCCGGTATCCCCATACAGAATACATAAGCCAGCCTGAGGCGGAAGATGAGTTGGTCGCCGCCGTAGGGTTCGTGCCTCCGGTAATGATTCTGGAATAGTTCACGTTCAGATCGGCCTTGATCTTCTTGCCTATGTTCTGGGAGAAATTGACTTTGCCCTGATACCTCTGGAAATTGGAATTCACGATGATACCATCCTGATCCACTGCGGAGAAGCTCACGGCATACCTGTTTCCCGCCTCCTTGCTGCCTCCCGAAAGGGAGACATTGTAGTTCTGTACCAGTGCGGTCCTGTATATCTTGTCCTGCCAGTCGTATGTGGAGACATTGCGATAATCATCGAGGGTATAGGTCTGCCCATCGTGCGACAGATAGATATTGGTACTTCCGGTAGCATTGTATTTGTCGGTCTGGAAGTCCACGAACTCGTATGCATCCATGAGATCCACCTTGTTGTAGATCTTGTTGGCGGTCCACGAAGCGCTGAAACTTACCTTCGGCTTGCCTTCGGCACCCTGTCTGGTGGTGATAACGATCACGCCGTTGGCTCCCCTGGCTCCGTAGATTGCCGTCGCGGAAGCATCCTTGAGGATATCGATGGACTCTATATCCGCCGAGTTGAGGGAGAGGGCCATCGAACTTTCGGACGGGAAGCCATCGATGACATACAGAGGCGCACTGCTCTGGGTCAGGGAGTTGTTGCCCCTGATGACTATGTTTGCCTCCGCACCGAGCGATCCGTCGGAAGTGGTGACCACCACTCCGGCGACCCTTCCGGTCAAAGCCTGGTCGAAATTGGTCACGGGTGTCTTCATTATCTCTCCCATGTCCACCTTGCTGATCGACCCTGTCAGGTCACGCCGGGTCACCGAACCGTATCCGACACTCACGACTTCTGCCGCATCGAGAGACAGCTGTTCCTCTTCCAATGTAACGTTGATCAGACCTCTCTTTGCCACCGACTCCTGTATCTCCTCGAATCCGAGGCAGGAGAATATGAGGGTAGCCGTCTGAGGGACGGAAATGGTGTAGTTGCCATCCATGTCCGTAACCGTTCCGTTGGAGGTATTGCCCGACTCATATACCGTGACTGCTATAAGAGGCTCTCCGGAAGTGTCCGTGACCTTTCCCTTCACCTCCATATTCTGTGCTGATGCTTCCCACAGGGATACCGTGAAAAGAGCCAGCGTTGTCAGTAGTACAGTTAGTTTATACATTATCGTTCAGTTTATAAAACTTCTATCAGATTCTTCACTTCGTTCAGAATGACAAACCGTCTTCATTCGGAAAGACAAACCGTCTTCGCTCGGAATGACAGATCCATCTTCATCCATAATGACAGATCCGGGAACAACCCTACAGTCTCTTCAGGGTAAACTCGACCGGCCGGCCATCCACGCATGAGGCGGTCAGGACGGTCCTGCCTCCATCCCTTGTCAGCCGGACTCTGTCATCCTGGGCGGCGAGTTCCCATTCTCCATCCACGACCACCTTCTTCTGCAGCACCTGACTCGGCTGCGGGGTAGTATAGGCTTTCTGCGTAATTCCGAGGTCCGGAGTGCAGATGCTCACAACCGTCAGTCCATCCTCCCTTGTCCTTTCCATGACGATTGTCTCCGCATCTATGGATGAGACAGGAAGATACGGCTTGGCCTCCTTGCCTTTCGGGAGAGCGGCAAACGCTCCGGCAGAAGCCGCCCCGTCGTACGCCTTGTAACAGATATACGCCGTAATGCCGGTCGGATGGTCGTTTACGACATGGGCATCGTTGTCACTCCTTATCACTGTATAAGGCAGATTCCTGGCATATCTGTTCAGGTCTTTCCCTGCCGGACGGACGAGCATCAGATATTCATACGATTCATTCTGAGGGGATACGCCATGATCGATGTATGCTGTAACGAAGTCTCCCGTACCCTCTTTCTTCTTTGTATCCGATGGAGATGTCTGCGTCTGTTTGACCACATTCAGGCCCGTTCCGTCAGGGAGGATATAGACATTGCCCTTGATATCCGTCACGACTGCCTGTCCCCCGGATGCGAACCTGTAGTTCAGAGGGAACGAGTCGAACCATTCATCATTGACGTCCACCTCGGCGGCACGGTCATCGAGCCTCAACTGATACAGAGTAGTCTCCGTAGGATAAGAAGAATCGTTCGTAATGCCGCTCCCGATGAAGACTATCCTGTTGTCGAAGCAGAAAACGCTCTTGGTGGCAGTCGCACCCGCACAGAAGTCCGGCCGGTCTTTCTCGACGTATGTAAAGGCCATGACTCCGTTGCGTCCTTCAAGGGAAGACACTCCCGGGAAACGGGAATCGTTTCTTTCCATAAGAGTCCCCTTCAGAGGGCTGTCCAGCTTGTCGAACGGCAGATGGATTGTCGTCGCCCCCGGCATCCTGTTCCAGTCCCACCCTTCCTGGGAATATCCGCTTTCCTTGGCGGATACAGGCTTGCCGGAGCCTATCAGCTGCGCCGTACCGTAACTCTGGTACCTTCCGAAACGGTTGTCCGCAGCATAGATCTCCGCGCTCCACACATCCGAGTTATATGCCTTGAGAGACAGCATCCAGTCTCCCCTGCGATGGATTCCGAGAGCGGCATAATTCAGGACGAAGAATCCTTCAGGAGCATCCGAAGGCGAGGAAACTCCGGCCTTGCGCAATGCGGACACGGTCTCCGGCTCCGCTCCGCCGAGATACAGGTATGCCCCTCCGAGTTCCGGGTCGGCGGCGAGGCCTGAACCGGTGAGGTCCCCGAGCAGGGCGAGGGATGCGAACGCTTCTATATCAGCCTTCGGGATGAACCCGTTGAAAGGATGCCTTCCGCAGATGCCGACACCCCAGTCCGTGAGATTGCAGTAATCCCTCATGGTCAGCAGGGCATGCTTGAAAGTACGCCTTGCATCTTCGGTAATGACGAAATCCGTCCCCTGCGTGTAATGGCAGAAATCCCCTACCGCGGCAAACGCACCCACCGAATATGCCGGATAATGTCCTCCGTGATGGAAGGATGTCCCGTCCGGTTTCAGACCTCCGAGAGTTCCCGGGGACCAGGCAAGAGAACCTGAAACCCATGTGCCGAGACCTTTCATCTTCGCATATCTTTCGGCAGGGTCGGAAGTCATCATTGCAGAAATGATTTTCGCATCCAGCAGGGTGTGCCAGCTGTCGAGAATCTCATCCCTCCCGTACACGAAAGGCTTGCGCGTCTCCTGCAGCCCGCTCCAGTATTCCAGCACCTTCACGTATTCGTCCGTCCTGCCGGCAGCGGCGATCTCATCCCTGAGCAGCCACATGCCCTTGTACAGTTCCCTGATCTGGTATCCGTAATGATGGTTGGTCCCCTGTCCGCTTCCGTACGCAAAACCCTGGTCAATCGCATGGTCAAAAGCGACGAACACCTTCTCGAGATTGCCTTTGTTGCCTGTATAATAATAATCCTGGGCGTAATAATAGATCATCTGCCCGATGAAACGGATACGCATCTCCCCCAGGGAATTGTTGAACTCGTCATCGCTCAGGAGGGGCGCTCCGATGACGGAACCGTCGGGAAGCCTTTTCAGACCGTATTTCACATACATGTCATCCGCCCTTTTCAGAAGCGTATTCTTGACATAGTTGTCACTGGAATTGCCGGATGCAATGACCTTGTCCATCCTCTCCTCGACAAGGTCCAGCATTTCCTGCTGACCGTCAGTCAGAGCGTGCACCTCCGGAGACGGATACTGTTCCCACTCCCACAGCCTGGCCCAGTGCCACATGTTCCTGCGGAGATGGTTGTTGTTGTCGGGAATCTGCATGTCCGGAGTGATCTGGTCATGCAGCTTGCCTGCAGGGAACGACAGCCTGTCCACATATATGGTGCCGGACTTCAGAGACTCCGGTACGGCCACCGTCATCTTCGCCACATTCCTCATCCTTTCCGAAGCCTTGATGTCGCCGTAATATCCTCCATCCGGAGTCCGCATGTCTATGTACTTTATCCATGCCGTGCGCCAGCCCCTGTAACCTATGTTGAAGTCGAAATGGCATATTTCCTCTCCGTTCCAGTTCCAGAACGTAAAGCGCAGAGGCTCATCCGCGGGGACCGTATTGTACACCCAGACTATTATGCCGGACCCGTTCACCTTCATCGAAGCCTCCATGTCGAGGAAATTCTCGAACACCAGAGAGGCCGGACCGTTCCACTCGAATTTCAGGGAGCGGGAACCGTCCTTGAACCTTTCCCCGGAAGAAGTGACCGAGCCTTCCCCCTCGACCTTGACGAAACCAGGGACACCGGATTCGAAATCATGTTGTGCATTGATTGCCGCATCTGCCGCCACGGGAAGCAGGATCAGCGCAGAGAATATAGTCAAGACCCTCTTGTCCATCATCATGTGATTAGTTTGCAGAAATGCAAATATATCAATTTTTCAGGTTTTTGCAACAGAATATCAAATGTTTTTGACTTTTCCCGATATTTTCATATATTTGTAAGCTATTGCAGATCAAAGCAACCGATTGGAACCTGATTTTTAATTATTATAAACAGACCTTTTATGAACCTCAAGACAGCCCTCGCTGCAGGCATCGCCGCAATGGCCGCCATTTCCTGCAACACCAAGACTGACATTATTTCAGAGAACATCGAGAATGCCAAGGTGCAGATCGGGGCGCTCATGGAAGCATCCGAAGCCGGAGACACCATCCGCATCCCTTCCACATACAAGGATGGGGAGATAGTGTATGTGCCGACGGATGACTGGGTGAGCGGATTCTTCGCCGGGACGCTGTGGTACATGTACGAGCTGACGGGAGATGAGACATGGGCGGAACATGCACGCAGACACACGGAAGTCCTCGACTCGATCCAGTATCTCACCTGGCACCACGATGTCGGCTTCATGATCTACGACAGTTACGGCAACGGACTCAGGCTAAAAGACATACCCGGATACAAGGATGTCTGCATCACTACCGCGAAGTCCCTTTCGACCAGATTCAGGCCGGGAGCGGGCATCATACAGTCATGGAATGTGGACAGGGGCTGGCAGGCCGAAAGGGGCTGGACCTGCCCTGTCATCATCGACAACATGATGAATCTTGAACTGCTGTTCAAGGCCACGGAATTCAGCGGGGACTCCACATACGCGAAGATAGCCATCAGCCATGCAGACAAGACAATGGAAAACCATTTCCGGCCGGACTACAGCTGCTATCATGTCGTGGACTATGACCCTGAGACAGGGGAAGTGCTGCACAGGTGCACAGCCCAGGGTTACGCTGATGAATCCGCCTGGGCAAGAGGACAGTCATGGGCCCTTTACGGCTACACCGTAGCATACAGGTTCACTGGAGATGAAAAATACCTCAGGCACGCAGAGAACGTCGCAGGCTTCATATTCAATGACCCGAACATGCCCGAAGACCTCGTCCCTTACTGGGATTTCGATGCTCCGGACATTCCTGACGCATACAGGGATGTATCCTCCGCTGCGATAAACGCTTCCGCGCTGTACGAACTGAGCTACCTCACCGGCAACGCATCATATAAGGAAAAAGCCGACAGGATAATCGAATCCCTCTCGACTCCGGCATACAGGGCAGCCCAAGGCACCAACGGAGGATTCATCCTCATGCACTCCGTAGGGAGCATTCCTCACGGAAGCAGCATAGATGTCCCTCTCAACTATGCAGACTACTATCTGCTTGAAGCCCTCATACGCAAGCGCAACATGGAAAACGGGCTGGCTCCCGTTCCCGGAGATCCGGAAAAATAGCCGTACCGAAACAATCCGACACGAATGGCTACCGACCGCATAATAATGACACTCGTTGTGCTGCTGTCGTCCGTTATGACGGCAGCGGCACAATATACCGACTTCCCGGAGCACAGGGAGATCCTGTCTTTCGAAGAGGAAACGGCTCCCGCACATGCACTCAGGAAATCATCGGTAAGCATCTCCCCGCTTCATTCCAGGCTCGGGGAGAATTCCCTTTTATGGAAATGGAGAAAAGGAGGTGCCGCGATGGAACTCAGGGGACCCGTCCCGTATCTTCATGAGAACCCCAACCGCAAAGAGACATCCGTATCCACCTTCGTATTCTGGGTCTATTCCGAGACGCCCATGGAAGGGGACCTGACATTTTCGTTCATGAAAGGCGACAGTCTCTGCTGCGGATTCACCTACGGGCTGGACTTCAAGGGCTGGAGAGGTGCGTGGGTGGCATTCGACCGGGACATGGAAGGCACCCCGCAGGAAGGCATGGACAGAGTCGTCATAACGGCTCCGGAAAACGTAAGGAAAGGCAGGCTGTTCTTCGATGGGATAATCACATCGGCATTCGAGGATGTACGCCACCACACGGCTGACTTCCAGGCGCCGTTCATCAACAAGGGGACGACATCCCACTGGCTCGTACTTCTGGACAGCTGGAGAAAATCCCTCGACATTGCACCGGAAGATACAATCTCCGCAGAAGACATCGCCCAGATGGACACCGTACGCGGCAGGTTCATCTCTCTCGTCACGGACGGGAAGAAGGCCCCGGGAGCGGAACAGCTCAGGAAGCAGTTTGAAAGCTACGGAATATCATGGAACAGGGACGGCACGATAAAAGGCAAGCCGATATTCTTCACCAGATACGGCGAGACCTATATCAATGTCGGGATACCGGACGCATCCGAAAGGTTTGCCGGCAACGGCCAGCTGCTGCGGCCGGCCAACGATTTCATGTTCAACCTGGCCCTTGCATATCTCAAGACGGATGACCCGGCATGGAAAGATGAGCTTGCGGACATGTATGTCACCATGACAAGGCATATCCTCGACCAGGGATATGCCGCAGGAAGCGCATTGGGGACGCTCCACCACCTCGGCTACAGCATGAGGAACTTCTACACTGCTCCCGTGATAATGAGGGAAGTGCTCGCGGAGGCCGGACTGGAGGAACAGGTACAGCAGGCAATGGAATGGTTCTCGGGGGTAGGGGAAGTGAAGACCGCACCAGCAGAACCCGGTATGGACATAGATGCGTTCAACACCTCGCTGATGGGACGCATGGCATCCCTGCTGATGCTCGCAGACACTCCTTACAAGAAAGCATACATGCAGGCGCTGTCGAGGTGGATCGACAACGGGTTCCGGTATGCCGAGGGATTCCGGCCCGCATTCAAGCCGGACGGCACGGTACAGCATCACAGAAAGGCATACCCTGCATACGCCACAGGAGGTTTCGATGGAGCCGTGAATGCCGTCTGGATGCTCCACGGAACGGATTACGCCATATCAGGGAACGGGCACAACGTCCTGAAGAAGGCCCTGTTGGAAATGAGGTTCTACTGCAACCGCAAATCCTTCCCCCTCGCAATGTCCGGACGGCATCCGGATGGGAAAGGAGCCCTCATCCCGGACCAGTACGGACGTCTTGCAGATGCCGGGTCTCCTGACGGAGAGTCGGACATAGACAGGGATCTTGCGGAAGCGTATCTCCGGCTCGAACCGGAGGGGAAATGGAGCAGGGAATTCCTTGCCGCCGGGTTCACGGCAGAGAAGTCGCCTACGGGATGCCACTCTTATCCGTTCAACTGTTCGCTGACCTACAGGCAGGACGACTGGTCCGTAACGATAGCGGGACACAGCAGATACCTCTGGTCTGCGGAAATCTACAACGGCGCCAACCACTACGGGCGGTATCTCACGCATGGCAGCATGCAGATCCTTGCCGATGGCGTTCCCGAAATAAGCTGCCTCGGAAGCGGATATCAGGTAGCCGGCTGGGACTGGTGCCATATTCCGGGCGCGACAGCCGCGCAGATACCGATGGAAGCGATGAAAGCCGATGTCAGGAACGTGGATGAATTCTCGGGCTATGAGGAGATGCTGCTTTCGGACGAATGGTTTGCCGGAGGAGTGACCCACAAGGGCAACGCAGGGGCGTATGCAATGATACTGCACGAGCATGACAAATACAACGGCTCGCTCAGGGCACGCAAATCGTATTTCGCATTCGGCAACAGGGTCATCGCCCTCGGTTCGGACCTGGAGAACTTCCTGCCTGGATCTTCCCTCCATACCACATTGTTCCAGAATGTATTGAATGATCCTCAGCGTGACATAACCGGGGTCAACGGAGGAGCGATAGCGGCCAGGGAATTCCACCATGAATATGAAGGCGACCTTGTAACTGTCCGGGACCGCTTCGGCAATACATGGTTTGTGAAGGACGCCAAAGTCGCTGTGGAAAGAGGGCTGCAGAAGTCATTCCATGAAGAGACTGACGCCCCAACCGAAGGTTATTTCGAAAAGGCGTACATCTGCCACGGGGACATTGTCAGCAAAGGGGCTATCAGCGGAAATGTATATATGAAGGATTCATACGAATACATGACCGTAGTGCATGCGACGGAAGCGGAAGTCAGGGAATATTCGGAAAAGCTGCCGTATTCCATCATCAGATGCGACAGCAAGGCGCATATCATACGGGATGACCTGTCCGGAATCATTTCAGGCGCCATCTTCGAAGAACTCGGGGACGAAGACACATCCGATGGCACCGCCGGAATGTCCGGCATAGAGGAATCATCCCCCTGCATGGTCATGATGAGCCGTTCCGGAGCGATAATGACATTGAGCGCCAGCAATCCCGACCTCAACCTGTATGAGGGAGAGAGCGACGAGGTGTTTGACGGACATGGGGACAGGGTCGAAAGGAGCGTCTACGGAAGAGAATGGATAGACAACCCTTGCGGAGAGACCGGAATCGACATGAAGATACAGGGCAGATGGAAATTGGAGAATGCCGGAAACAGCGATGTCACTGTGAAGGTGGAAGGGAACAGCACAAGAATACATTTCACGACGAGGGAAGCAAGGACAGAAGAGATTCAGCTGTCCCGGATTATCGGGGAATAATGCAGTACGCCATAGACTGCAGCCGACAAGATTTGAACCTATCACAATATGAAAATAAGGAACATAATTCTTCCCCTGACAGGGATTGCAGCCGTCTCCTGCAGCAACGCAGGAGAAGAACTGCCCAATATAATATATGTTTTCCCTGACCAGTTCAGGATCTCGTCTCTCGCGTTCTGGGACTCTCCCGAATATGAAGGTGCAGTGAACTGGAAGGCAGATCCGGTTCAGACCCCGAATCTGGACAGTTTTGCGGACGAATCGCTGGTACTCAACAGTGCAGTCAGCACATGTCCTCTGAGCAGCCCACACAGGGGAATGCTGCTGACAGGGATGTATCCCGAAAGGAACGGCGTCACCCTCAACTGCATGGCTCTCAGACCTGAAAGCACATTGAACCCTGAAGCGACCTGCATTTCAGATGTGCTTGACGAAGCCGGATATTATTGCGGATACATAGGCAAGCTTCACGCAGAGACACCGATGAAAAACGACCCTGCCAACCCGGGGCACTATGTAAGCGACCGCAATCCGGAATGGGATGCCTACACACCGCCTGAAAGAAGACACGGATTCAGGTACTGGTACTCATACGGTACATTCGATGTCCACAAGGACCCTCATTACTGGGACACGGAAGGAGTCAGACATGACCCAAAGGAATATTCCGTAAAACACGAGACCGACAAGGCCATCGAGTTCCTCCGAAATGCAAACGGGGAGAGGGATGCTGACAAGCCTTTCTTCCTGATGCTCGCTTACAATCCTCCTCACAGTCCTTACGAATGTATGGATGACTGTATGGAAGAAGACTATGACCTCTACAGGAATATGGGCTACAATGAACTGTATGTCAGGCCAAATGCAGACACCACTCTTGCCAAAGCCCCAAGTGCAAGATACTATTTCGCAAATGTTACGGGTGTGGACAGGGAATTCGGGAGACTGCTTGCAGAGCTGAAGAAACTCGGGCTCGACGACAACACTATAGTCATATTCACATCGGACCACGGGGAAACGATGTGCAGCCAGGGCACATTGGACCCAAAGAATTCCATCTATACCGAGTCCTATTGCGTACCTTTCATGATCCGATATCCCGACAGGGTAAGACACAGGATTGACAGCACGATGCTCTGCTCGGTGGACATCATGCCGACTCTGCTTGGACTTACCGGACTGGAAGAGAGGATTCCGGATTCTGTCGAGGGTCGGGACCTATCCCCTGTTTTTCTCGAAGACGGCAGGGAGTGCGATGTCCCGGATGCTACACTCTACATCCGCAACCTTGACGGGGAGAAGGATGCCGACGGCATTGTCCATGGCATCTTCCCTGAGGCCCGTGGTGTCAGGACAGACAGATATACCATGGAAATAGCCATAGACAGGGACAAAAAGCTGAGCAGGGTGCTTATTTTTGATGACTGGAACGACCCGTACCAGATGGAAAACATTCCTTACACGGAAAACAGCGAACTGTTTGCTGAACTGTGTCGGACTCTGGACAGGAAACTGGAGGAAAGCAACGACATCTGGCACCGAGAAGGCATACTTGACAAACTGCTGGCCCAATAGACAACTATTAACTTACCACATAAACATGAGAAAGACATATCAGACAATAATCGCATTTGCAGCAGCCTGCCTGGGTCTCGCATCCTGCTTGGACACATCGCAGCTTGAATCCGACCTGTCGAGACTCGAAGACAAGGTCGCTGCCCTGGAAGAGACGGTTGTCAATGTCAACGACAATACCGTCACTGTATATGCCCTTTATAAGAGCGGTCTTATTATCATGGATGTAAATGCCTATGACGACGGGACTGTCTACCGGCTCGACATGAGCGACGGAAGCACTTTGGACATTCATATTTCGGAAGACGGCACAGGAATCACGCCTGTAATGGGAGTTGACGAGAACGGCAACTGGATATATTCCGTGGACGGAGGGAAGAATTTCCAGCCTGTCGAAGGAGCGGACAATGTCGCTGAAAGCACTGCTTTCCCCGAGCTGAGAGTAAACGGAGACGGTGTGTGGGAGATGAGTGCGGACGGGACCTCGTGGACAGAGCTGACAGATGCAGACGGCAACAGGGTCATCGCCAACACGGGGGCATTCACCAATTCATTCTTCAGCTCAGTCTCGTATGACAAGGAGACCGGAAAGCTCGAAATAGGGCTTGCCACAGGTAAAAACCTGTCCCTGCAGGTATTCCAGTCCCTTACCATGACTGTCGGGGATTATACTGAAGGCATGTCCATTTTCCTTGGACAGGAACTCACCATGCCGGTCTCATTCTCCTCCGATGTCAAGGATGCGACAATCCGCACTTGCCCGGAAGGCTGGCGTGTCCGGATCACTGAAGAAGGACAGATGATAGTTTCAGCGCCTGCGACATCCGTTTCCACAGAACCTGAGAAACACAATGTGGAAGTCTGGATAATGTCCGACGATCCTTACATCAGGAAATACAAATTCACATTCACCCTTGTCCCCGAAAAATTCGATCCTGCTGCCTGTAATGCATGGAACAATTTTTTAGCCCAGTCTGCGGACAATGTCCTGCCTGATTTCTCTTATGCAGGATACAAATACGGGGTGGAAGCGCCCCCCACGGTCGATGTATACGAGACTTCTCCCGGAGAATATGCCACAAGCCTTTCGGGATACAAGGTATATGATGTGACTGACTATGGGGCTGACGGCTCTGATGACATCTCTGACAGGGAAGCTTTCATGAATGCCGTAGCCGCTGCCGCAGGTGATTTTGAACTGACCACAGACAAGAGCGCATACAGGACTGCAAAGCCGAAAAACAACGGCGTGAATGCAGTCATATACTTCCCTCCCGGAAGATACATCCTGCACAGCGAAGCCGACAATGAAGATGACGGGTCAGCAGCAAGTCCAAGCAAGATAATCAGGGTCAGAGGGAGCAATATCGTCCTGAAAGGCGCAGGAATGGACCAGACCACCCTGGTGATGCAGGATCCCAACCTGCCCAAAGACGAAAAAGTCATGTACAGCTCCCCGACGATGCTGGAATTCAAGCATGACAGCGAACCGGAAAAACTGACGGATGTCACAGGGGATGCCACGGAAGGCTCTTTTGAGGTGGAGGTGGCTTCGGTTGCCGGTATCAGGACCGGCGACTGGGTATGCCTGTGGCTCAAGAACAATGACAGCGAACTGATTGCTCAGGAACTTTATCCGTATTCGGCACAAAGCTACATGACAGACATCCTGAACAACGGGGTGCAGGTCATGGAATATCACAGGGTCGCAGGGATTTCCGGCAACACGCTCACCTTCAGCGAGCCCATCATGAAGACCGTGGAGGCAAAATGGAACTGGGAGATACGGTCCTATCCCCATTATGAAAACATAGGAATAGAAGACCTCACTTTCGAAGGCAATGCAAAGGAAAAGTTCGACCACCACCTCAGCTGGGAGGACGATGGGGCATACAAGCCTGTAGACATGATCAGGCTGACAGATTCATGGATGAGAAGGGTGAGGTTCACCAGCGTCAGCGAAGCATGCTCCATAGTGAGCTGTGCCAATGTGTCGGCATACGACATCGAAATAAACGGGACACGGGGACATGCCGCAATAAGGTCCCAGGCATCGAGCAGGGTGTTCATAGGAGCCGTGACCGACAATGCATCCGGATATGCGATGGACACCAAAGGTCATGATGTGACAGGTAATTTCCTTGACAGGGCAGGACAATACCATGCTGTCGGGGTCTCCAAACAGAGCATAGGAGCGGTACTGTGGAGGAACTCATGGGGAGATGACTCCTGTTTCGAGTCTCATGCAACCCAGCCTCGGGCCACTTTAATAGACTGCTGTACAGGAAGCATGAGGAGATGGAGACAGGGAGGAGATGATGCGCAGATGCCTAACCATATGTCCGGCCTTGTCATCTGGAATTTCAACAACATCACAGATTTCGACTATGAGGGGATGGATGCGTTCATATGGTGGGACACCAGTTCCCGGTGGTGGAAGATACTGCCTCCTGTAATCGTCGGATTCCATGGCAACCCTATCAGGTTCGACGAATCTTCCGAACAGGTAAAATACATTGAAAGCAACGGGAATCCGGTGTCTCCGGGCTCTTTGTATGAGGCACAGCTTGAGCACAGGCTCGGATATGTTCCCGGATGGCTCACTGCCTTGAAATAGAAAATAACATAACATTAAAACATTATTCAATGAAAAATTTCCTCAATTTAACCAAATGTGCTGCCTTCCTTTTCGGAGGAATGACGCTTTTTGCCTGCACTGATCTCAGCGGACTCGAAGAAAGAGTCGACTCACTGGACAGCAGGATTACTGCACTCGAGACACAGGTAAAGTCTCTGAACGAAAACATAACGACCATCAACGGGCTCCTCAACGAATCCACCTTCATCACCAATGTTGAAAGGACAGAAAACGGATTCTCCATCACCATGTCCGACAGCGAGGTCTACACCATCGAAAACGGCAAGACCGGAGACACTCCTCTCATTACCGTTGACGAAGACGGATACTGGAGAGTAAAATATGGCGATGGAGAATATCAGTACATCACGGTCGACGGCACTCCGGATGGAGAGAAAGTGCTTGCTACTGCTGTCGCACCGATATTCAGGGTGACTAACGAGGGATACTGGGAAGTCAGCACAGATGGAGGTCAGCGCTTCGATACTGTTTATCTTGAAGACGGCCACACTCCTGCCCAGGCTATCGGCAAAGATGGTCAAGACGGTCAACCCGGACAGGATGGAGAAGACGGGGACACATTCTTCAGGGATGTACAATACAATGAAGAAGACGGAATCCTTACCCTTGTCCTTGCTGACGGCGAAAGCTATTCTTTCACTGTCGTTTCCGATTTCGCCTGTGAAATAGAGGGTGTGACATACGCTGAAGCTGAAATCTTCCAGCCGGGTGTCAGCAAAAAATTCAATGTGATCTACAAAGGAATAGACGATGTGTACCTCATCGTACCTCAGGGATGGTCTGCAACTCTTGAAGGAGAGACTTCTCCTGCTGTTCTGACCGTGACCCCACCTGCAGCAAAAACGAAAATAAGCGCAGATTCACAGTCAGATGTAGTGGTACATGCCGTTTCAGGCGACAGGTCGATCTTCGCGAAGATGAAAGTGGAACTGTTCGACGGGGCTATCCCTGCCGCAGAGGTCAAGGCCGGTGCTGTCACTGCTACAGAGGTGAATTTCACTGTCACTCCTAATGCAGACGTGACATCATGGAAATACATGCTTCTTGCAGCAAGCGAAGAGGCACCTGAGACTTCTGTAGATTTCGACACAAGGGCTACTGAAGTCCAGGGCAATACAGAGACCCCTCTGAAGCTCGACAAGGATGCCAACGGATCTGCCCTTACTGTAGGTACAGAGTATGTGCTCTATGTCCTCGCCATCGCAACTGACGAAGGTGTTCCGACATATGCCTCCGACATCGCATCCGCATCCGCAACCCCTGAATACGGCTCATACTACGACATGTGGCAGGCAGGAGCAAGCATCACTATCGCTGGTGTCGAATACAATTCTGGCAATTTCCCTGATGCGACGGTAGAGCTGCTGCAGGCAACTGAAGCAGACATCGATATCAAACCTTACATCCACCAGGAGACAGGAAATGTCATCCTTTTCCTTGAATCTGACGGGACACATAAATTTACATTCACATCAAATATTCAGGCGACAGGAAATATTATCCTCATAAGCAACAAGGAGGATGCTCCGGTAACTCTTGATCCTACCGCCAGATATTTCGAACTCCGTGCAGGAAAGCTTGTGATGAAGAATATAACAATCGACAGGTCGACAACTACGACCTATATGACCAACAACGCCAACTGTACAGAGAATTACGCGGCCCTGCATTTTGACAGCTGTAAATTTACCGGAATGCAAAACCCTATTTTTGCAATCGCAACTGCTAAAGCCGGGAATGCTATCCAGAGCATAAAGATTGTCAATTCAACTATAGAATTGACAAATTCAGGTTCTACGCAACTTATCAATTTCGGAGCATGTACAGCACTTGATGCGATCAATGAAATTACATTTGACAACAACATCGTATACGCATCAGCAGGCAATGCCAGCGGACAGTCTGTATGCCAGGTATTCAACTACAACCAAAATACAGCACAGGCTGGCAGCAACTGGAATGCTGCTGTTTCCATATGCAACAATACATTCTACAATGTGCCGAGCTCAAACGGATATATCAGATTCTATCAGGTAGGGTCAATGAAAATAAACAAGAATATTTTCTATTCGACCCAGACCAGCGGCAGTCAAAGTTCATACTGCTTCGGAACATTCTCTGATTCACAGTCAGCTGATGTGATAGACTGTACCGACAACATTGCTTTCGGTCTGACCGGCAACTGGACCATTGCATTGACCGGTGGCACTCCATCTACCGTCATTCCGGATCCTAACATCGTCACTAAAGCAGAATCCGATCCATTGGCCGAAAAAGACACTAAAAATGGAATTTTCACGCCGACAAGCAGTTATGCGAGCTACGGTGCCCAGCGCAACTGATCGGGACTTTGGGAAAGGATGAAAAGCATTCCCAACCCTGACACTAACCGATTGTGATTATCACCAGAACCGTCCACCGAATGTGGGCGGTTCTTTTTTGCGTGTCAACTAAGGGAACGGAGCTGCTTCTTTCTGTCATCCTGAACGAAGCCGCTTATTCCTGTCATCCTGAACGGCGCAGCTTCTTCCTGTCATCCCGAACGGAGCTGCAGGCGGAGTGAAGGATCTGGGGCGAACATACGGCAGGAAGCATCAGATTCTTCGCTTCCGCTCAGAATGACAGAGACAGAATGATGAAAAATGATACAGATGTGGGGATTATTTTGTAACTTTCCGTCTTGAAGGACAGTCGTGACCCCGACATCACCTTACAGACCTTGAATGCCGCCCCTATGCTGGAAACCACCATTCTGATTGTCGCAGGACTGGCTGCCGGCCTGCTTTCCGGAACAGTAGGATTCGGAGGCAGCATGATTCTGCTTCCGGCCATCACATCCTTCTATGGCATTGAGGTGGCAGTGCCAATGGCCACCGTCGCACAGCTTCTGAGCAATATTTTCAGGGTCGGAGCGGGTTTCCGCTCCATAAGATGGAGGAAAGTCGGTTTCTTCCTCATTCTGGCCGCTCCCCTGACGGCAGTAGGGTCATACGGATTCGTGATTGTGCCGAAAGAACTCATGACACGGATACTGTGCGTCCTGCTCTGCATATTTGCCCTGCTCGACATATCGGAAAAATTCAGGCTGCCGAGATCCCGCTGGACCATGCTTGCCGGCGGAGGAATATCGGGAATCATAAACGGGCTGCTGTGTCTTTCCGGACCGGTCAGCAGTGCCGTATTCCTCACACTCGGTCTCTCCCCTGTCGCGTATATAGCAAGTGAAGCCGCAGCGGCGGTTGTAATGCACATAATCCAGATGCTGATGTACGGAGAATTCGGACTCATGGGGATGCAAGTGATAGTGGAGGGCCTGTACCTCGGTGTGGCCATGGTGATCGGCAACTATATCGCGATGAAACGGATACAATCGATCAAACGCAGTATCTACCGCCGTATCGTTGCGGCAGTGATGGTCATCTGTTCCGTCTGGCTGTTCCTGTCGGTGTGAATGGTTTGCAGGAAAATATGAATATTTCAAAACTGTTTCCTATATTTGCTGTTCCGGCCGAGGTAACGGCCGGAACACGACGACTTGACATTAGACAAATGAACATCAAAGAAAACATCCTCGAAACCATCGGCATGACACCGATGGTCAGAATCAACAGGCTCTCCCCGAATCCGGCAGTGAACATCTTCGCAAAAGTGGAAGGGTTCAACCCCACAGGAAGCATCAAGGACAGGATTGCCGTCAAGATGATAGATGAGGCAGAGAGGGACGGACGTCTACGCAAGGGACAGACCATCATCGAAGCCACATCCGGAAATACCGGTATCGGGCTGGCCATAGTCGGCATCGTCAAGGGCTACCCGGTGGAAATCGTGATGAGCGAGGCCGTGTCAATCGAAAGGAGAAAGATAATCAGGGCCTACGGAGGCAAGGTGATTCTCACTCCGGCTGCAGAAGGGACGGATGGCGCCATCAGGCTTGCAAGAAGACTCGTTGCGGAAAATCCGGGAAAATATTTCATGCCGGACCAGTTCTCCAATGCCGCCAACTACCTTGCCCACTACGAGAGCACGGCTCTGGAGATCTGGCAGCAGACAAGCGGGAAGATAGGCTATCTGGTCTGCGCCTTGGGGACATCAGGGACCCTGATGGGGCTGTCGCGGTTCCTGAAGGCCATGAAGCCATCCATAAAGGTGGTATGCGCCCAGCCGACGAAAGGGCACTACATACAGGGGCTCAAAAACATGGAAGAAGCGATTGTCCCCGGAATCTATGACCCATCCAAAATCGATATCCAGGAACTTGTGGAGAGCGAAGAAGCGATAGAAATGGCAAGGCAGATCATTGCAAAAGAGGGTATCTTTGCCGGAATGAGCAGCGGGGCGGCAATGCTGGCCGCCGTGCGCACGGCGGCACGGATTCCTTCCGGGAATATCGTGGTCCTGCTTCCGGACCGGGCCGAGAAGTACCTGTCCACCACCATGTTCGACAGATTCGCCGACTGATGCAGCATCATTACGGTCCGATTTGCCGGCGACAGGAGGCTGTACTGCAGCAGATCCTTCGCTTCGCTCAGGATGACAGGAAGACGAAGGAAGACGGGGAATATCCAAGATGACAAGAGAGCGGGTCAAAAGGAATTTTTCCTCTTTGAGAATTGAATATTTGGAACCGGACTCCAAGGAGTACGAATAAAAAGAGGGCGGGTCAAAAGTCAGACCCGCCCTCTTGCAATGTTCCGTATGAATCCTACAGATTAGGATTGACTGTCTTCCATTCGGATACAGGAGGGATAATATTGAGCTCTATTATCTCATCCCTCATCTTGCAGAGATGCTGATAGGAAGCATCAAGGGCAGCCATCTCTTCCTCTGTCCCTTCTACATTACCGTAATGTACACCTGTGGCATCTATCACGGTCGGCATCGCCATCATCACATTCCTGTACTTGTCAGTGTTGACATAGCAGCCTGCAGGCCACTCGAACTTCTTGCCTCCCATTGCGGCAGCGATCATTTCCACCGAGACGTATGCAGGGCTCTGGAATGATGAACGGCCGCGCAGCTCGATGATCTTCTTTCCTCCCTGGATAACATCCTGCTTGATCTCCTCCCATCTTGTAAGCGGAAGCCTGCTTCCGAGCAGCTCGGAGAACGGCTTGCCATCCACTGTCACCTTGGATGCGAACACGGCCATCTGCTCGCCGTGGCCTCCGTAAGTGTGGCAGTTCTTCACCTTGCACTGCTGCACGCCGAACTCTTTTGCAAGTGCGCTCTGGAGCCTTGTGGAGTCGAGGGCTGCGAGTGTAGTGACCTGGGATGGCTTGAGACCTGAATGGAGAAGGGTCACGAGACCGGTCAGGTCGGCAGGGTTGAAGATTATCACGACATGCTTCACATCCGGGCAGTATGCCTTGATGTCCTTGCCGAGCTGCTCGGCAATCTCGCAGTTGCCTTTGAGCAGGTCCTCCCTGGTCATTCCCTGTTTACGAGGAGCTCCACCAGACGAAATGATATATTTCGCGTCTTTGTATGCCTCCTTGACATCCGTAGTGTAGGTAATGGCGGCACCATCGAATGCACAATGATACATTTCCTCAGCAACCCCTTCCAGCCCCTTTGCATAAGGGTCATACAGACAGAGGTTCGGAGTAAGTCTCATCATCATAGCGGTCTGTGCCATGTTTGAGCCGATCATGCCGGCAGCACCCACTATCGTCAGTTTTTCATTTGTCAAAAAGTCCATAATACAGTTATCTTTTACCAAATATCTTTTACCAAAACTCCGCAAATATAAGAAACAGTTTTGATTTTTGTACATAAAAAATAAAATAGTATATTTGTCGCCTGAATTTACAAGTTTAACATTTGTGGAACCTCCCAGTCATATATTGACAGATCCGGCAAATCTTACGGATCCTTTACCCGAAGACCCGTTGTCGGGCTATATATTCATGATAGTCGATACTCCCTCCGATGAAGAGGAAGGGTATTTCGTATGCGCCTGCCTGGCACATACGGGGATGTCGTATATCGGCAGGACCGGAGGCATGGAATCATAAAGACAAAAAGTACGTTTTATATGGGACTGTATCTGAGAAAGACCCTCGACAACAAGGCGGAGATTTCCGTATGGCAGATTACGGAGACGGAACAGGAACTGATTGGCCTGAGTTCCGTCCCGACGGATGAGATGGAGGAGATATCCCTTATCCGCAGCGAGACATTGCGCAAGCAGAAACTTGCAGTGAGGGCCCTGCTCAACACCGTATTCGAGGAGAAAATGTACCTCAACCACCATGACAACGGCAAGCCGTTCCTGGAAAACTGCATAACGAATATCAGCATAACCCATACGGACAGGTATGTGGCCATAATCACCCATGATGAGGATGATGTGGGCATCGACATAGAGTCCCTGGACAGGGATTTCTCATCTGTCGGGAAAAAAGTCCTCTCCGAAGAGGAGATCGAAGACATAGATGAAGACAGGAGAAACGAGCAGCTTGCCATATACTGGTGCACCAAGGAAGCCATCTTCAAAAGGATGTCACAGAACAGGGTCGACTTCTCCGAGCAGATCGAAGTCGAAAGGTTCACGCCGAGATCGGAAGGGGAACTCGAGGCGAAGTTCATTCACAAGGACGGACACGAGGAGGAATTCGAGCCGGAATACATGGTTTTCGACCGGCACGTACTCGTATGGGTTGTCGGATGACCCTACTGGCCAATGTAACAGCATTGTTGTCCAAATTTGAACGTTTCCAATTTATTTAATAAATTATATACCTGTTAATCAATGATTTAACAGGTATTTTTCGTAATTGTTGATAACTTTTGATTCATTTCCTGCCGTGAAAAGATAAATAATGATACCTTTGTCTTCCGGTTGCGAGACCAATCGGGAAACAATCAAGAAACAACATGAGAATCCGGATCCGATGCCGAAGGGATGGCAGACGGAACCGTCTCTAACACTGACTGAACCATGATAAGGAATGTAATCAAGCGCGACGGGAGGGTCGTAGAGTTCGACAAGAAGAAGATCATCGATGCCATCACGAAGGCGATGGATGTCACGGAGGCAGGAGAGGACATTGTTCTCGCCGCCGAAATTGCCGCAAGGATTTCCAAGGCCGACCAGGAGAGCATGAGTGTAGAGGACATCCAGGACCGTGTGGAAATGGAACTGATGAACAGTCCGAGGAAGGAAGTCGCAAAGAAATACATTGCATACCGCAACCAGAGGAATCTTGCCAGGACGGCCAAGTCCCGTGAAATCTTCCAGGAGATCATCGAGGCCCAGGCGACGGATGTGACAAGGGAGAACGCCAACATGAATGCGGATACCCCGGCAGGAATGATGATGAAGTTCGCTTCCGAATCGACCAAGTCGTTCGTGGACGAGTGTCTGCTTTCCGAGGATGTCAAGGAAGCGGTGCAGAACGGCTACATCCATATCCATGACAAGGACTATTACCCTACGAAGAGCCTTACATGCGTACAGCATCCGCTTGACAAGATACTCAAGAACGGATTCTTTGCAGGGCACGGCGAGTCCCGTCCCGCAAAGAGGATAGAGACGGCAAGCATCCTCGGCTGCATCTCGATGGAGACTGTACAGAACGAGATGCACGGAGGCCAGGCCATCCCTGCGTTCGACTTCTATATGGCTCCTTTCGTGAAGAAGGCATACTGCGAAGAGATTGACAAGGTCAGTGAAATGACCAATACAGACTATTCCGAGCTCAAGGATGTGCAGCTGGATGACTATATCAAGAGGGATCTGCTCGGACTCCAGGGGAAAGAGAGGGTGATACAGCATGCGGTGAACATGACAGTGAGCAGGGTGCACCAGTCTATGGAGGCTTTTGTCCACAACATGAACTCAATCCACTCCAGAGGAGGCAACCAGGTGGTGTTCAGTTCCATAAACTATGGCACCGACACCTCCGCAGAAGGCCGCTGCGTCATCAGGGAAATCCTCAATACGACATACGAGGGGGTTGGGAACGGATCCACTGCAATCTTCCCTATCCAGATATGGAAAAAGAAGAGAGGGGTAAGCTACCTTCCTGAAGACAGGAACTACGATCTTTACAGGTTCGCCTGCAAAGTGTCCGCCAGGAGGTTCTTCCCTAACTTCCTCAACCTCGATGCTCCTTTCAACCGTCATGAGCTGTGGAGGGCGGACGACCCGAAGAGATACGAATACGAAGTCGCCACAATGGGCTGCCGTACAAGGGTGTTCGAGAACAGGTTCGGGCCGAAGACCTCCATCGGAAGAGGAAACCTCTCTTTCACCACGATAAACCTCGTTCGCATTGCAATCGAATGCATGAACGAGCCAGACAGGAACGAGAGGATACGCAAATTCTTCGAGAAACTTGACTGGGCCCTCAACATAACAGCCAAGCAGCTCTGTGAAAGATACAACTTCCAGAAGACGGCTATGAAGAAGCAGTTCCCTCTCCTGATGGGTGCACTGTGGCTGGGAAGCGAAAAGCTCAAGGAGGATGACACCATTGAGTCTGTAATAAACCAGGGGACTCTCGGAGTAGGCTTCATAGGACTGGCCGAGACCCTCATCGCCCTCATCGGCAAGCATCACGGGGAATCACCGGAAGCCCAGGAACTCGGACTGAGAATCATCACCTATATGAGAGACAAGGTCAACGAGTTCTCTGAGAAATACCAGCACAACTTCAGCGTGCTTGCGACTCCGGCAGAAGGTCTCGCAGGAAGATTCACAAAAATGGACCGCAAGAAATTCGGCATCATCCCGGGAGTGACGGACAAGGAATATTACACCAACTCCAACCATGTCCCAGTATATTTCCACTGCACGCCTAAGCACAAGGCGGAAATAGAGGCTCCATACCATGCCCTTACCGGAGGCGGCCATATATTCTATGTGGAAATCGATGGGGATGCCACACACAATCCTGAAGCCATTATGGCAATAGTCGACCTTATGGACAAGTACGACATCGGATATGGTTCGGTGAACCACAACCGCAACCGCTGTATGGACTGCGGGTACGAGAGCGCGGATGCCGATATGGATGAATGTCCCAAATGCCATGGGCACAATATCGACAAGCTCCAGAGAATCACCGGATACCTCGTGGGCACCACAAGCCGGTGGAACAGCGCCAAACTGGCTGAGCTGAGAGACCGCGTCGTCCATAAATAGATTAACAGCGGCGTTTCCCGGCAATTTTCCATAGCAGGGAACACATTATTCTCCCGGATATGCGCAATCTTCGGATACTGGATATAATAGAGGAGACCATGGCCGATGGCCCCGGTCTCCGTACTTCCATATATTGCGCCGGCTGCCTGCACCATTGTCCCGGATGCCATAACCCGCAGTCATGGGACATGAACGGGGGAAAGGAAATGAGTATCGATGACCTGATGGAAATCATCAAGGCTGACGAATTCAGCAACGTATCATTTTCGGGAGGGGACCCGTTCTATCAGGTGGAAGGATTCACAGAACTGGCCAGACGCATAAAGACGGAGACAGGCAAGACAATCTGGTGCTGGACAGGATTCCTGTACGAAGAAATCCTTGCGGATCCGCATCTGTCAATGCTGCTGCCGTATATCGATGTCCTCGTGGACGGCCCGTTCATAGAGTCGGCAAAAGACAAGGACCTGCTGTTCAGAGGCAGTTCCAACCAGAGGATAATCTATCTTTCCGGCAAAGAGGAGGATATCATTCCGGGGACTGTGCCCTTAGTACCTGTGAAATGAACCTGTTTTTCTCCGTGGTGCAGTCACAGACTTCATCTATCGGGCATTCGGTGCACCAGCCGCCTCCAAGAAGGACATATTCCAAAGATGCACGGAAACGGTGGCCGTTCTCGCATTCCCACTCATATAATGCACCCGGCCTCCTGAAGCATTCTTCCGGTGCTGCGCCGTCGGATGCAAGTGCCGTCCCGGAGCCGGTACGGGCGGAATCATTATATCCGGACTCACCGTGGAAATGCCCGCCGCGGAACTCGGCCGCAGCTTCCAGTTCCGCATCGGAAAGAGAATACACCGGTCTGGATGTATCATAGCCGTGGTCAAGCACCCGTATCTCCCCTGCCGCTTCGGCCTCCCGGATATTCTTCTTCCAGTGTGGCGGTATCATCTGCCGCCATGACTTTATAGACCTGTAGTTTTCCATCGAGCCGTAATATGCATTCAGCTTTTCTGTATCATGCTCCACCCACCATTGGGTTCCCATACCCTTCTCATAAACGAATGGGCGCATAAAGAGTTTCACCAGGAACGCAGGAGCAAGAAAGGCGAGGTTGTAAAACCAAGGAAGCTGCTTCTTCAATCCCTTGAAATAATCATCCACCGGGACATTCGCCCTGAAGTGCAGATAGTCTTCAAGTATATCCGCATCTGTATACCACATCCCGTGGAAATTCCGGGTGGCGAACCACTGGGGCTCGAAGACCTTCTCCGGAGCAGGGAGGCCGAGACTCGCCATAAGGCGGGATTCGAACTCATAATTGGTCATCCTGTACTGCTCTCCGCTGCTTATGTTGTAGAAACGGTTCCAGAACTCATCCGGGACAGTGTCTTCCACCACATTTGCCAGCAACCGTCCTGAATCCTCGATGGTCGCCCACTCCAGAACTCCCTGGATGGGAACATGGAAAGCAGTAGGGTTCAATACTTTAAGAATCCCGGGATAGAGGATGCCTGTCTGACGGAGAGACACCCACCATCTTATGCCGGAATCTGCGATTATCTTTTCCGCAATGCATTTCGACACCGAATATTTGTCGTAGCGGCTGGCATAGACAGGGTCTCCTGCCCTGCCCCAGTGCACAGGATACAGCCGGTCCCCGCACTGGGCGACAGAACCTATATAAACCACCCGTATTCTGTCTGCATCAGGAGAGGAAAGCACAGCCCTGACAATGTTCTCCGCAGCCCTGACATTGACTTCCATAGTCCTTTCGGGAAAATAGTCGGCTGCCGGCGACACCATTCCACCGACATGCAGTACATAGTCCGCGCCTGAAACGCCTGCCCTGACATCCTCGTAGCTTGTCAGGTCTCCCCAGACAATCTCCACATCAGGATCAGCGCTGTAAGGCTTCAGTTTTCTTATGTTCTTCCTGCTCGGCCTGGCCAGGATCTTCAGCCTGAACCGGTCCTTCTTTTTGTAAAGTTCCATAAATCCGGCCCATCCCATATTTCCTGTGGCACCGGTAATGAATATCGTCTTCTTTTTCATTGTCCTGTCCGATTTCCTCTCCCCTACCTGAGCCATAGCTCCGGATTCTGAGGAGTCTGGTCTTTCCATATCTGGAAATGCAGCTGGGTCTCTCCGTTGATAGTGTCCACCTCTCCTATTGTCTGTCCGGTCCTGACCCTGTCTCCGGCTTTTACCGAGGTCGTCTTCAACTTGCAGTAGAATGAGAAATAGTTTCCATGCTGCACAAGCACGCACTGGTTATAGCCCGGCATCACCACAATCTGCTTCACCACCCCATCAAACACTGCCTTCACAGGAGTCCCCTTGGACAGGGCGATGGTAATACCGTTATTGAAAGGGAGTTTCAGTCTGGTGAACACAGGATGGTAATGCTGTCCGAAGCGGTCTATAACAGGGCCTTCGGCCGGCCACGGCAACTTGCCCTTGTTTGCCGAGAATTCCCCTGCAAGCCTGTAGTCTATCGCCTGCCCTCCATCTTTCTTGTCGGATGATGCCTTCATAGCCTCCTCCACAAGTCTTCTGATTTCCCTGTCCAGCGCCTCAACCTGCCGTTTCTTCGCATTCAGTTCTTTCTGGTACCGTGTCCTGTTGCGTTTAAGCCTGGACACCACCTGGGCTGACTGGCCCTCCTCCTGCTGGAGTGATTTCAGTTCGGACTGCCGCTGCGCCCTGACCTTCTCCGCGGCGGACTTCAGTTCCTGAAGCCTTGTCCTCTCCGTTTCAAGGTCAGCCCGTGTCTCACGTATCTTGACTGCCTGCTCCTTCATTTCGGAAGACAGGCCCTTGAAATAGCTGATACGCCTGAAAGCCTGCCCGAGATCCTCGCTTGCAAGAATATACATATACCATATCTTCGCATCCCTGTTCCGGTACGCGCTCCGCACAAGCCTCGAATAATGTCCGGTAAGTGTGTCCTCCCTCGCCTGAAGCCTGTTTATCTGCCTCTGCGTAGAATATATCTCATCCGAATAGAGCCTTATCTGCCGGTCGCTCTCAGTAATGAGAGCTTTCCTGTTGGATATCTTCTTCCTGATCAGGGTGAGCTGGGAAAGGGCATCCTCGGACTTGTCCGCATTGTCGGCGAGCTGTCTGTCAAGGATGGCAATCTCCCTCTCGAGCCGTGCCTTCCTTTCCTCATGCTGACGGATGTCCTGCGCAGATGCCGCACCGGCATACGCCAGAGCGAACGTCACCACAAGCAATATCCTGTGCCAAAGCATCATCCTCATTTCAGCCTTTTGTTCATCTCCGCTTTCCTCTGCCGGATCTTCTGTTCCAGACCGGGTATCTCCCCTTCCGTATCCTTTGCCTGTGCCTGGGTCCAATAGACGAAGGCGAGACTGTATTCCCCAAGATCGAACAGTACCTCGGCATAATGGTCGAGCGTCACTGCACTTTCCTTTCCTCCATAGAGCATGGCATGCTTGAAATACGGCTTCGCTTCGGCTGACTTGCCCTGAAGGTACAGTATCCAGCCGAAAGTGTCGAGATAGGTCGCATTGTCAGGCTCCTTTTCCACCGTCACCTTGCTCATCGAATATGCCTTCTTCAGCTTCTTCCCGTCAAGGCTCAGGAAATAGGCGTAGTTGTTGAGCACAGGAAGATATCCCGGATTTATCTTCAACGCCTGTTCGTATGCCTTGTATGACCTTGTCTTCTCCCCGACATGATGATATATGTCCCCCATTGTGGTGTAGGCCGTAAGGGTACGGGCGCTGTCATCCGGTGCGACAGCAATGATCCTGGAACAGGTGGCGAGGACATCGTCGTATGCCTTCAGATTGTAGTCGGCAAGAGTGGACATCTCCAGGAACGCAAGCTCATCCGGAAATTTCCCGTAAGCCTCCTTCGTAAAGGAGGACAGCTCCTTCCAGTCACCCGTGTACATCAGCACTTCCGCATAGTTTGCTGCCGCCCACACGCTTTCCGGCCAGTTCCGCACATTCTCCAGAAAATATTCCCTGGATTTCTCCGGCCTGCCTGTCCCGTAATAATATATTCCCGCCAGAGCCGTGACCGCACTGTCCGCAGGATGTACGGCCATACACACTGTCATGACAGAGTCCAGACTCGGCTGGAACCTGCTGAGGAAATTGGGATCAGAATGCTGGACAAGAGCCTTCAGATAATCACATTTGCCCTGAGAGGGGATGTCCTTGTCACTGACAAAATTGTCGAGCGTACGGAAATAGTCATCATATCTTCTCGTCATCCTGTAGACCTCCGACTTTCCGAGCATGGCAGGGACAAAGTCCGGGGCTATGTCCAGAGCCTCCTGATAGAAGGCAAGTGCTGTGGAATCGTCATACATCGACATTCTGTAATCCCCTAGCAGTGAAAGGACCTGCGGAGATGAATATTCCCTGTTGTATGCTTCGAGTACCTGATATGCCTCCTCCTGCCTGCCGAGCCGCCTCAGGATGTCGAAGCGGGTCATGATGGATATGTCGTTCTTTCCGAAGACTGTATCTATCTGATCCAGCGTGGAGAGAGCATCCTCCAGCCTGCCCATCGACAGGTACAGGTCAATCAGGGAATAATATATGTCGCTCTTTTTCGGGAAATCCCTGAGAAGGCCGTTGTAGATGTCCACCGTAAGCTCTTTCCTGTCAGTGGCAGCATAGACAGCTGCAAGCCTGTACCGGTACCAGAAATTGGTCGAATCGAGCCGCACGGCTGCCTGCAGTTCCTCTTCGGCAGCCGCATAGTCATTCTGAAGGAAATCGGCCATGCCGAGATAATAATGCGCGGCATCGTTGTCAGGATCGGCCGCCGCAATGGACTCGAGCTTTTCCGCCGCCTCTCCGTACCTGCCGTCATTGAAATCGGAGACGGCATCGACAATCCTGTTCTCCAGAGCCCTCTCCTGCCTGTATGACTGTGCGTATGACTGCTGCAGAGAGAACACGGACAGCAGTGACACGGACAATATATAATATGAAA
This sequence comes from uncultured Bacteroidales bacterium, assembly GCA_944322715.1. Lineage (GTDB taxonomy): Bacteria > Bacteroidota > Bacteroidia > Bacteroidales > UBA932 > Cryptobacteroides. Next base: position 7,725 of record CALUPT010000013.1, on the reverse strand, counting down.
GTGATATTCTCTTCATAAAACCTCCAAAGGAAACAATGCAAAAATAGTATAAAAATAGTTATTTTTGCAATCTTGACTTTCCCGGAACGGGAATTTTCAATATCCGTGCAACAAAATCTCCTCCGATTGCATCTTTTGTGTCGCATAGGCTGGAGAACAGAACAGATGACTACTGTGGGAGAGACTTCAGAACAGAGACTGATACGCCTGTGCAGGAAAGGGGACCGGAGTGCCCAGAAGGCCTTGTATGACCGGCTGGCACCGAAGATGTTTCCTGTCTGTATCCGTTATGTGGGAGACCGGGATGCCGCAGAGGATCTTCTTCAGGATGGTTTTGTGACACTGTTCTCCAGACTGGACAGCTACAAGGGAGATGGCTCTTTTGAAGGCTGGGCGCGAAAGGTCTTTGTCAACACGGCTCTCATGTATCTGAGGAAAAAGGATGCCCTGAAGATGAGCGAGGAGCTCGACAGCGCACGCAACATGGCATCAGTCTACTCCACACAGGTACAGGATATCGGGTACAAGGAACTGATGAAGCTCATCTCTTCCCTGCCTACAGGTTTCAGGACGGTGTTCAACCTGTATGTGCTCGAGGGTTATTCCCACAAGGAGATAGCTGAAATGCTGGATATCACGGAAGTCACATCCAGGACACAGCTGAGCAGGGCAAGGATATGGCTTCAGAACAAGATTAAAGGAACAGGCAATGTCTGATTTCGACGAGAATAAGTTTGACCGGGAGATAAGGTCGCTGCTGGACGGTGTCGAGGAGGAAGTCCCCGACAGGGTCTGGAATGCCTTGTCGGAAAGGCTTGACAGGGCAGAGGCAGCCAGGAAAAGGAAACCGGTGCTCCCGTGGCTGCGATACAGCGGGATAGCAGCAGCTGCAGCAGCGGTGGCTCTCGGCGTGTTCTTCGGAGTCAGGGAGCCTGATTTCAATGGGCAGGAGATGCAGCTTGCAGCTGCCGGACAGCCGCAGTCCGATGCCGTGGCAGTCACCCCCGAACCGGACTCATCTGCAGGGACTGCCATACAGAGCAAGGATAACGGACGGCCTGCATCCGATATGACATACGGTACCCCGACAGCAAGAGGCGACAGTACCGGAGACCTTGAGGAGGACAGGAATGTGAATGTCGCACCCGAAGGGGCTGCAGGAAAAGACATTGACACCGTGACAGATACTGCCACAGAAAAGCCGGGAGAGGAGAAGCCTGAATCTGCAGACTCCGGACAGACCATAAAGGAACAGATCAAGAAATATGATTCGGACAGGCTTACTGCACTGGCATGGGAGGATGACTTTGCTGAAGATGACAGAGACAGCAGGATAAAGACAGCCATAACCGTCTCGGGACTGGCATCCAGCAATTCTGGCGCAGGAAGGAACAGTTCGGGAGGCAGCAGACCGCTGATGAGCAGCGGGCATCCGGGACGAAATTCAAACCCGATATCCGAAACCGGCAACTCCACAAACTATGGTATTCCGCTCTCGTTCGGACTGGGAGCCAAGATCATCTTCACACCGCGGTGGTCTCTCGGAGTAGGGATCAACTGCTCTCTGCTTTCGAGGACATTCTCCGGCACATATACTACATACGGAGCGGATGGCACTCCGACGGTAACCCCATACTCCAAGATCCGGAACAACCAGACCTACATCGGAATCCCTGTCAATGCATATTTCAGCATTGTGAAAAGCAAGGCTGTGGATTTCTATGCATACGCAGGCGGTACGGCAGAGAAGTGTGTAGCCAACAGATACAGGATGGGCGATACCGGCTCCGAGATCTACAAAGAAAAAGTCGAGGGATTTCAGTTCTCCGCCAATGTCGGACTTGGAGTAGAATTCATTGTAGCCGACATGCTCGGTATCTATATCGACCCGAGCCTCAGATATTATTTCCCGGACAGCAGACAGCCGAAGAGCATCCGTACGGTACAGCCTCTGACTATGGGATTCGAAATGGGATTCCGCGTCCGGCTCTGACTTCAACCGATAATATTCCTTATCAGTGTATTTGATCTCAAAAACTCCTTGAGTTCCGGACAGTCCGTCTCCAGGATGTCGTCCTTGCTGCCCTGCCACACCATCCGTCCTCCATCTATGAACCCTATCCTGTCCCCTATGTCAAGGATGGAATTCATGTCATGGGTGTTTATGATGGTGGTCATATTGTATTCACTCGTCAGTTCGGAAATCAGCTGGTCTATCAGAATCGATGTGTGGGGATCCAGTCCGGAATTGGGTTCATCGCAGAACAGGAATGATGGGTTCAGGGCAATAGCCCTGGCAATGCCCACCCTTTTCTGCATTCCGCCGCTCAGTTCAGCGGGATATCTGTCCTCGACTCCTGTAACCTCAACCCTGTCAAGACAGAATCTCGCCCGCTCTATCTTCTGCGCCCTCGACCAGTCTGTGAAAAATTCCATCGGAAACATCACGTTGTCAAGCACAGTCGCGAAGTCGAAGATAGCGCTTCCCTGGAACAGGACACCGACATTGCGTCTCTGCTGCTGCCTCTCATGGTAATCCATGGATGACAGGGCGCGGTCTCCGTACCAGATCTCTCCTGAATCAGGCTGCATCAGCCCCATGATATTCTTCAGAAGTACAGTCTTCCCGGAACCGCTCTTGCCTATGATCATATTGCATTTGCCGGGTACGTATTCCACTGAAATGTCTTTCAGGACCTGGAAGGTCCCGAAACTCTTATTTAGATGTTCTACCCTTATCATCCGATAACTTTTAAACTTTGCCGCCCCTGCATCAATAGAGCATCAGCTGCGTCACAATCAGGTCAAACATAAGTATCAGTATGCTGGCCGTCACTATTGACTTCGTGCTCGAATATCCTACACCGAGCGATCCTCCTCTGGCATAATAGCCGTTGAACGCAGAAATGGAGGATATGAAAAAGCAGAAAAGCGACATCTTGAAACAGCTGTAGAAGATATAGAATCCGTTGAACGAATACCTGAGGCCGGATATGTATTTCGCCGTAGGTATGATTTCCGTCATTTCCACGACAAGATAGCCGCCCAGAATGCCGAGCGCCATACTGAGAAGCATCAGAAACGGACTCAGGAGGACAGAGGAAAGAATCTTCGGCAGCACAAGGAACCCGGCCGAGTTCACCCCCATCATATCCATCGCATCTATCTGCTCCGAAATCCTCATGCTGCCTATCTCGGATGCTATGTTGGAGCCCATCTTGCCGGCAAGCAGGAGTGCAACCATCGTAGAACAGAATTCCAGCACGAGACTCTCTCTCACCATATACCCGACATACATCCTGTCAAGCATCGGATTGCTCATATTGGAAGCCGTCTGTATCACAAGCACCCCTCCTATGAAGACAGATATGACAGCCACTATGAGAATCGATGAAAGCACAAGCTTGTCAGCTTCCATCACAAACTGTCTCCAGAAGATTCTCCACTTCTCCGGCTTGCGGAAAACCATCTTCAGGAAAAGGCAATAACGGCCTACAGATTCGAAAAAGTTCTTTATCATAAAGCAACGGACCATCCGCACGGCCTGACTGGCCGGTATCCGGCACATTTTAACAAGGACAAATTTAGAAAAAGAAAAACTAAAATTCAGCATCTCGAAACAGCTCATCCGAAAAAATTCGCCACATTTTTATGCTTTTTACATTGTCTACCGGTTGCAATCTCCATATTTGAACCGGACTGCCAGGATTTTTTCTGCGACAGCAAACCGGTGGCGCAGAGCGGATGTCCAGACGATGCCACTGACCTGGCAGGCATAAGTGGAAACATATTGTATCATACAAATTGCACAGGGAGATGCTTACTACGGTATATGGAGCAAAATGCATCGGGATAGAAGCCGTCCCGGTCACTGTGGAGGTGGACATTACCTCAGGCATAGGCATACATCTGGTCGGTCTTGCGGATGCGGCGGTGAAAGAAAGCCTTCTGAGGACAGTCACCGCCCTTCAGTCAATGGGATACAGGATTCCCGGCAAGAAAATAGTGATCAACCTTGCCCCTGCAGACATGCACAAGAAAGGCAGCGGATACGATCTGCCTATCGCTGTCGGCATCATAGCCGCATCGTCCCAGGAAGAGCTGCCGCTTTCAGGGAAATACATAATAATGGGCGAACTGGGGCTGGACGGAACTGTACGGCATGTTCCGGGAGCCATCCCGATTGCAGAACTCGCCTCAGCAAACGGATCCGATGGCTGCATTCTCCCTGCAGAATCTGCAGCCGAAGCAGCCGGATACGGGCTTACAGGCCTGTATGGAGTCAATACACTTTCAGATGTAATCCATATCCTCAATGATGAAGACAAGGGGCTTTGGGCTCTTGGCAACGCCGCGTCAGTCTCTCCGGAAGGACCTCCCCGTCCGGAAGACAACGTATCGGAGAAGCGGCTGTGCGGAACGGATACGGCCTCCGGCACGGGAACCGGAACAAATACCGATGATGACATTATGGACTTCGCGGATATCGTAGGGCAGGAAGGGGCGAAACGTGGACTTGAGATTGCAGCCGCCGGAGGGCATAATGCACTTCTTGTAGGTCCTCCAGGCGCGGGGAAAAGCTCCCTTGCAAAGGCGATAGTCAAAATATTGCCTCCGATGGACAGGGAAGAGGCGCTGCAGACTAGCAAAATCTACTCTGTTGCCGGCAAAGGCAGGCTTCGGAAAGGAATCCCGTATATCAGACCGTTCCGGAACCCGCATTACAGCACATCCGTCGCCGCCCTCATAGGAGGTGGATCAGACAGCATTCTTCCGGGGGAAATCTCTCTGGCACATAACGGAGTGCTCTTTCTTGACGAATTCTGTGAAGCGCCCAAGAGGGTCACGGAAGCTCTGCGCAGCCCTGTCGAGGAGAAGACAGTGACAATCTCCCGGCTCAGGACCAAGATAGAATATCCCGCCAACTTCATGCTGATAGCTGCCACGAACCCGTGTCCCTGCGGATATTACGGGGACGGGGACAGATGCAGCTGTTCACCTGCCCGCCGGGCCGCATACCTGTCCAGGCTTTCCGGTCCGCTGATGGACAGGATAGACATCCACTTGTGGCTCAAACCGGTAGATGCCAGAAGCATCGTCAGGAAAGAGCAGGCTGAGCCCAGTTCTGCCGTGGCAGAAAGAGTCAGCAGAGCCAGAAACATACAGCAGAATCGTTTTTCAACGGAAGGAATCCGCACCAATTCGGAAATGAGCGGCCGGCAGATCAAAGAATTCTGCAGGCTGTCCGTCCCGTGTCAGGAGTTTCTGGAAAAGGCGGTTGCGAAAGCCGGGATGTCAGCCAGAGCGTGCAACCGTATCCTTAAACTTGCAAGGACTATCGCGGATCTGCAGGGAGATGACGCAATCGGGCTTGCCCATCTATCTGAAGCCATCAGCTACAGGTTCCTGGACAAGCCCGATATATTATAGAGAGACATCCCTCAGCCGTCTTTCAGGTCCGGACACGGAATTGCTCATCAGTCTTTTTTAGCCGTCGAAGCAAGGAAGAGTTCATCCATCTGCTCCTGGTCGATATATGATGGGGAATCGATCATTACATCCCTGCCCTGATTATTCTTAGGGAATGCAATATAGTCCCTGATGGTCTCCTGTCCGCCGAACAGGGCACATACCCTGTCGAATCCGAATGCAAGCCCGCCGTGAGGCGGTGCACCGAACTTGAATGCATTGATAATGAAACCGAACTTGTATTCCGCATCCTCCTTAGATATTCCGAGCACCTCGAACATTCTCTGCTGGACCCCGGCATCATGGATTCTGATGGAGCCGCCACCGAGTTCCGTCCCGTTGAGTACAAAATCGTATGCATTGGCACACACTTTCTCGAGATCCTCTTTTCTGTCACTGTAGAAAAGGTCAAGATGCTCCGGTTTCGGTGCTGTGAACGGATGATGCATAGCATAGAACCTCTGTGTCTCATCATCCCACTCCAGAAGAGGGAAATCAACAATCCACAGCGGTGCAAAATTGTGAGGGTCCCTGAGCCCGAGCCTGTTCCCCATCTCTATGCGCAGGACTCCCAGCATGGTCTGGGTCTTGCGCTTCGGACCGCAAAGAGCCAGAATCATATCTCCCGGCTTCGATCCCATATAGTCCGCGACAGACTTGAGTTCTTCCGGTGTATAGAACTTGTCCACGGAAGACTTGAACGAGCCGTCTGCATTATACTTTATATACACAAGCCCTTTCGCACCCACCTGAGGTCTCTTGACCCATTCGGTGAGTTCATCTATCTGCTTGCGCGTATATTCCGCCGCCCCATCCACACTGATTGCGCCGACATATTCCACGCTGTCGAACACGGAGAAGCCTTTACCCTGAACCTTATCCGTAATCTCGTGGATTTTCATTCCGAACCTGATGTCAGGCTTGTCCGAACCATAACTGTCCATGGCATCGTACCAGCTCATCCTCGGGAGCCGGTCGGGAATCTCCACATTGAGGACATTTTTGAAAAGAGTCCTCATCATTCCCTCGAACATATCAAGTACATCCTCCTGCTCCACAAATGACATCTCGCAGTCTATCTGCGTAAATTCCGGCTGTCTGTCAGCCCTCAGATCCTCATCCCTGAAACAGCGGACTATCTGGAAATACCTGTCATATCCGGCCACCATAAGGAGCTGCTTGAATGTCTGCGGAGACTGCGGGAGAGCATAGAACTGCCCCGGATTCATCCTGGACGGCACCACAAAATCCCTTGCTCCTTCCGGCGTAGACTTGATCAGATAAGGAGTCTCTATCTCAAGAAAGCCATTGGCATCAAGGTAGTTGCGGACTTCATGAGCAAGTCTGTGCCTGAGTTCCAGAGCCTTGCGCAGCGGATTGCGGCGAAGGTCAAGGTATCTGTACTTAGCCCTGAGTTCCTCTCCCCCATCGCTCACATCCTCTATCGTGAACGGAGGTGTCTGCGCCTTATTGAGGACATTGATTCCCGTAAGGCTGATTTCTATGTCTCCGGTAGGCATCTTCCGGTTCTTGCTCTGTCTTTCGATGACAGTACCTGTCGCCTGGATGACATATTCCCTTCCGAGAGAATCCACAGCCTCCTTCAGTTCAGCTGCAGCAGAATCATCGACAACCAGCTGGGTGATGCCATATCTGTCCCTAAGGTCAATGAAAGTCATTCCTCCAAGCCGTCTGGTTCTCTGTACCCACCCTGCCAGAGTCACCGTCTGGCCGGCATTCTCTATGCGGAGTTCCCCGCAAGTGTGTGTCCTGTACATTATTGTATTCCTTTAATCTTGTTTTCTGTCATCTTGTTTCCGCCATTTTGTTTCCCTCCATGACGCAACCTGGACGATACGGGCTGCCCCGCCTCTGCGCCTACGCCTCAATCCCGGTTATCTGCTGCCCGTCAATCCAGCCCTCCGTTTACAAATCCATCCTGCACATGCCGCAGGACATTCTTCCGCAGCATCAACCGCACTGCCCTACCAGCCATCCGCACGGAATCTGCAAAGATACTATTTTTATTCTCTGATAGTTCCGAAACCACATCCAAATTGTCCTCACATGCAAATTTCCTGACTTTCTATTGTATGGAAGTTGCTTTTTCAGACAATTTGCAATACCTTTGCGCACTCCAGACATAATTTGTCTATCGGAATCATGTCAAAACATGAATGATGCCCGGATGGCGGAATCGGTAGACGCGTTGGTCTCAAACACCAATGTCCGAAAGGATGTGCCGGTTCGACCCCG
>CALUPT010000012.1 GCA_944322715.1 uncultured Bacteroidales bacterium | reverse complement strand
CCCCTATACTTTTCATAAAATCAGGGAACCTCTCATGAAATTTAGAGACAGTTTCTTATATTGATAAAATTTCAGGCTGCTTCTAAATTTGTAACTTTGCATCATGCCAGAAAGCGAACGAACATACATTTCCATAGATCTCCATTTCCCGTTTCTTTTCCCGTTTTCCCGTTCCAGCAAGCCGCGTTCTATCAAAGATGGCGTCATTCGCTTGACAGTTCTGGGAGATTTGCCGATATGTGCCGCAATCTCTGTTTGAGTGGCTCCGGGATTGTCTTTGAGGAATTTCAGCAGGGCAATTTCATCCAAAGTGCAATTCAAAGTGCCATGTTGGCTCTTTGATTAAAGGACGCACCGTCATTGCCATTGCCCACAGGCTCAAAACCATCAAGGATGCCGACCGGATAATCGTCTTGGACAACGGGCGGATAAAGGAAGAAGGCACGCACGATGAGCTTATCCGAAAGGAAGGGCTTTATGCCCATTTGTGGAATATACAGGAAAGTATTTCGGAGTGGAAACTGTACAGTACAATACCGAGTTACTACTTTATCTATGATTTTTTATGAGATAAAGTTACGGTTCAGTATTTCCTCCGGAAAATTTTCCCGCCCACACACTGGAAAGCACGGTCAGTCGCCGTAGAGTTCCTTGCGGGATTGCGACATTCCGTTTCCGGCCGGTATTGCAGGGTCCGTTATGGTCGCATCGATGATTCTGCGCTTGCCATCCAGTATGTTGTCCTTTATGAACCTGTCCTGCATGTCTACGGTAAGTCCCATAATGCTTGCTATTTCATGCCCGTGTCCGGGATAACGGAATATGTTGTATCGGCAGCCGTACCTTTCCATCCTTTCGGCTATCTTGTCCGACCCGTAGAATCCGAGGTTGAAGAATGCGATCTGCCTGTAGTTGACGAGCCTGTCATCCGTCCCGTGCAGAAGCATGACCGGTGAGGTCTCCCTTTCGAATTTCAGTTTCCCCTGACGGGAGAGGATGCCTCCCGCGAATGACATGAGTCCTGCATATCTGAAATCTTCCGGAAGTATGGAGGCGAGGGGAGCCCTGTTGCAGAGTTCGTATTCCGCCTGAAGGATGGTGATTGCCCCGGCGGATGACCCGCACAGTACGATGTTGTCAGGGTCCACTCCAAGTGCATCGGCATTGTCGATTATGAATGCGGTGGCGCAGAAAAGGTCTTCCACTGCAAGATGTATCGCAGTGTCGAGCTGGTTTACCTGGGCGATCCCTACGGATTTCGCCCCTTTCAGACCGAGCCTGTAGTCGATGGCGATCACTCCGTATCCGTTTTCCGTCAGTTCCCTGTACCACGGGAGGTTGTAGTTCTCTGCCCTGCTTCCGGAGATGAACCCTCCGCCGAAGACGAACAGTATGGTCGGCTTCCTTTTCCCGTTGTACATGGTTTCGCTTCCCGGAGCCGGACCGTATATGTCCAGATACAGGTCGCATGTGTCCCTCTGCGTGAACATGTATGTCCCATCCGGTTCCATGCCATCGGGGCCGGACGGACTGCCTGCCGTCAGGGATAATGGCAGGAGAGCGAGAAGCATTGCAAGAATCGTATTTCTCATCGTATGGATCCGTTTGTGCCGTATTGCGGCTATATCGTGTTGCCTTTGTTTTCTTTCTTGGTATTCTTTCCGTATTTCAGGAATTTCCCTGCAGTCTCCGGGGCTTCTTCGGGAATCAGTTTCCGGATGAACTTTATGTTGCGGAAAAATTTGCCGGCTATGACCCTTATTACCGTGTAGCAAGGGATGGCGACGAGCATTCCGAGGATGCCTCCTATCGTCCCTGCCATCAGCAGCACTATGAATATCTCGAGAGGATGCGCCTTGATGCTGCTGGAGTAGATTACCGGCTGGAAGAAGTAGTTGTCCACTATCTGGGTGACGCAGAATATGGCGATCATGATGATGATGAATGTCCAGAAATTCACATCGAGCCCGACATGGGTGGAGCATACGAATTTCATCGTTATGCCCAGTACCGTCCCGAGGGCGCCGCCTATCCACGGACCCACATACGGGACGATGTTCATGATTCCGGTCATGAAGGCAATGCCGATGGATGCGCTGAATCCCATTTTCGCCACGAACATCAGTCCGAGGAAATTGATGAAGGCCACCCCGCATATTTCCACCACGAGTCCGAGGAAATATCTCGACAGCAGATGCGATATGTCTCCGATGGACTCCCGGGCCTTCTCTTCGTATCTGTCGGGGACGAGGGCCTCTATTATTGCGGTGAACTTTCCGTTCTCCTTGAAGAAGAAGAAAGCTATGAAGACTATCGAGAATATCCCGACTCCGAAGCTTGCGAGGAATGATGTCACGGAACTGAGAAGCGAGGAGAATACCGATACATCCAGAAGTTTCTGCAGCTGTTCCATCACCACGTTCTCTATTCTGAAACCGGGTCCGAGATTAGGGAACCTGTCCACCAGGAACATGTTGAGGTCGGCGAGAGGTCCCGATATGGATTTTACGGTATTGCCGACATCCACCATCGAAATGTCCTTCACTATGCTCATGACGATAGGCACGATAAGTGTCAGGATGGACAGAAGCAGGCCGAGGATTATGACTATCGTGACGATGGATGCCGCCCAGTCGGGAAACTTCCATTTCCCGATATGGATCTTCTTCAGGGATTCGGCGAGCGGGCTGCCGATCAGCGACAGCACCCCGGCGATCAGGATATATATTATTATGTTCCTGAAATACCAGCAGATGATGCCTATAATGGCGGCGATGGCCGCATAGACAATGTACTTCGAGAGGGTGTCCCTCCAGCATTCCTTTTCCATGATAATATGTCGCTTTTGTTTGTCTGCCTATCTTCCGGACCTGTCCCCGAGTATGATTTCCCCGAGTTCTTCGGGTGAGTCTGCCAGCCTCCACGGACCGTATGCCTCCAGCTCCTCCCTGCTTCTGAAACCCCATGTCACCCCGATGGTCCTGATGCCTGCGTTCAGCCCTGTCTGCATGTCCACATCCGAATCCCCGATGTAGACGACTTCATCTTTCGTCGTGCCGGCCTCATGCGACATTATCTCCTCTACGATTTCCGGAGATGGCTTGATCGGTTTCCCTTCCCTCTGCCCGAGCACCTTGACGAAGCCGAACTGTCCGAAATAACGGGCCACAATGCTTTCAGCCCCTTCCTGATATTTGTTGGAGGCCACGGCAAGCCTCACCTTTTCGCGGGAAAGCCTTCCGAGCAGTTCCGTTATTCCGGGATACGGCCTGGTAAGGTCGCACTTGTGCATGTCGTAATAGGGGATGAACAGTCCGGCCATCTTCTGCACCGTACCTTCATCCTTCTTTCCTTCAGGGAGGGCGGCACGGAAAAGATTGTATATTCCTTTTCCGACCATCCCGTAGTATTCATCAAGTTTCCTTTCAGGGCAGCCGCAGCCTTTCAGGGCGTGGTTGCAGGCCGAGGCAAGGTCCTCTATCGTGTTGAGGAGGGTGCCATCGAGATCGAATATCGCAAGTCTTGTCATTTTCCAGTAAAAATTTATGCTTGTGCCGTACTTTGGTACACTTGTGCCTTACCTTTGCATTGTAAAAACAAAAGGAGGCATATTATGAAAAATACGGATTTTACCCTTGAGTCCCTCAGTTCCATGTTTTCGTCATCCGATTCATTCAATGCCATTGCCGGCATCATCAGTGACCTTGACCTCGAACTCGTCGATGTGGAGACTGTGTAGTTTCCTTCCCGGAGTGACTATGGTGTCGGATCTGTCTGGGGTAGTACCCACCTTGATGGTCATGATGCCGTCATCGCCCCCGCCGTGCCTTCTCACGGATATGATGTATTCCGATACCGGATTTTCGATGTATTTCTGGATGGCCCTTTTGAGAGGCCTTGCCCCGAATTTGGGATCGTATCCCTCTTCGGCGACCAGTTTCTTCGCCGATGGCGTGATGTTGAGCCGGTATCCGGTTTCGGCCACCCTGCGCCGGAGATCCTTGAGTTCAATGTCGATTATCCTCTCCATGTCTTCCCTTCCGAGAGGGTTGAACTGTATCCGCTCGTCTATCCTGTTTATGAATTCAGGCGGGAACACTTTCCGGATGGATTTCTCCAATATCGATTTCCTGCTGGAAGACAGGTCTTTGGATGCTGTCGCATAGCCGAGGCCGTTGCCGTATTCTTCCATCTCGCGGCTGCCGACGTTGGATGTCATTATGAGTATGGTGTTGCGGAAATCCACCGTCCTTCCGTTGCTGTCGGTCAGCCTGCCCTCATCAAGTACCTGGAGCAGCAGGTTGAATATGTCAGGATGGGCCTTCTCGATCTCGTCGAGAAGCACGACGCTGTAGGGCTGCCTCCTGACCCTCTCGCTCAGCTGTCCTCCCTCCTCGTATCCCACGTATCCCGGAGGGGCGCCGATGAGCCTCGATACCGTGAATTTCTCCATGTATTCGCTCATGTCTATCCTTACGATGTTGTCCTGGCTGCCGAAAAGGTATTCCGCTATCGATTTGGCAAGCTGGGTCTTTCCCACTCCGGTCGGACCGAAGAACAGGAAACTTCCCACGGGACGGTGAGGGTCCTTGATGCCGGCCCTGTTGCGGCGGATGGCGCTTACGACCTTGCGGATGGCATCATCCTGGCCTGCTATCCTGCCCCTGAGCCTTTCCTCCATTTTCATGAGCCTTTCGCTTTCGGATTCGGCTACCTTGCCGACCGGGATGCCGGTAATCTTAGAGATCACGGCGGCTATGTCATCCGCCATGACGTCCCTCCCGCCCCTGTGTCCGGAATTTTTCAGATGCACCATTGAACCGGCCTCATCAAGGGCATCTATGGCCTTGTCCGGAAGACATCTGCCGGTTATGTATCTGTCGGACAGCCTGGCGCAGGCTTCGATGGCCTCATCCGTATAGCGTACGGAATGGAAGTCCTCGTAGTTCGCCTTTATCTTCCTGAGGATGGAAACAGTGTGGGCGATGTCTGTCGGCTCCACCATTATTTTCTGGAACCTCCTGTCCAAGGCGCCATCCTTCTCCACTATCCTTGTGAACTCATCTATCGTGGTGGCTCCTATGCACTGGAGTTCGCCTCTGGCGAGGGCCGGCTTCAGCATGTTCGCCGCATCCAGACTCCCGGACGAGCCTCCCGCCCCTACAAGAGTATGGAACTCGTCGATGAACAGGATTATGTCCGGATTGCCGGCCAGCTCCTTTATGATTGCCTTGAGCCTTTTTTCGAAATCTCCCCTGTATTTGGTCCCGGCGACCACCGATGCGATATCCAGCGATATTATCCTCTTGTGTTTCAGAGAGGAGGAGATATCTCCGGAAGCTATTCTGAGGGCAATGCCTTCCACTATGGCGGATTTTCCTACTCCCGGATCCCCTACCAGCATCGGGTTGTTCTTCTTTCTTCTGCCGAGTATCTGGATTACCCTTTCCGTCTCTTCCTCCCGTCCGACCACAGGGTCGAGCCTGCCTTCTTCGGCGGCACGCGTCATGTCGTATCCGAAATCCTCCACGATGGATGCCCCGCTCCGGCTGTCCCTAATTTCAGCATTCTCTTCCGTCCTTTCTTCTTGCCCGTCCGTGCCCTGACGCCTGTCTTCTTCGCAGGCCAGCAGTCCGCTCCTCTCGAGACAGCCGGCTACACGGCCGTAATCAATGCCTATATCCCTGAGATATGTCACCCCGTAACCTCCCGTGCTTCTGCACAGTGCCAGAAGCAGGTGCTGGGATGATGCGACCCTGCTGCAGGATCTCGATGCTTCCAGAACGGTGATGCTCAATACGTTCTGCGCACCTCTCGAAAACGTTATCTGTTCGGCTTCGGAGTACGGGATACTCTCGTTGGTGAAGATCTTGCTGTCAATGAAACGCTTGAATTCCTGAAGGTCCGTATCCAATTGGGACAGGACCTGGCAGGCCGTGTTGTCTTCGTGCCGGAGCATGCCGAGGAACAGATGGTCCGGACCTATTCCGTAACTTCCTGTGCGCATGGCTTCCTGCCTTGCATAGTTGATTATGGCGTTGAGTTCTTCTGAAATTTTTATTTCCATATAGACCAATTATCGCGCTAAATTACGAATTTTTTCCTATCTTTGCACACTATGTGTTGAGAAGAATATAAGTATATGGAGAATGAGGAAATAACAGGCAGGATTGAGCAGGTGAACATTGACCAGCAGATGCGGAGCGCATATATCGACTATTCGATGTCGGTGATTGTCTCCCGGGCGCTGCCGGATGTGCGGGATGGTCTGAAACCTGTCCAGAGAAGGGTGCTTTTCGGAATGGATGGGCTTGGCCTGTCCTATACCGGACAGACGAAGAAATCGGCGAGGATAGTGGGAGAGGTGCTCGGTAAGTTTCATCCCCACGGGGATTCCAGCGTGTATGATGCGATGGCCAGGATGGCCCAGTGGTGGAGCCTGAGGTATCCGCTTGTGAAAGGACAGGGAAACTTCGGCTCGATGGATGGCGACCCGGTGGCTGCCATGCGATATACCGAGGCGAAACTGGAAAAGGTGGCCGAGGAGGTACTGGCGGATCTCGACAAGAATACGGTGGATTTCCAGAACAACTTCGATGACAGTCTCCAGGAGCCGGCCGTACTTCCGACAAAAGTGCCTCTGCTGCTGCTTAACGGCGCTTCCGGCATCGCCGTGGGTATGGCTACCAACATGGCCCCGCACAATCTTTCGGAATGCTGCGATGCCATCTGCGCATACATAGACAATCCGGACATCACCATCGATGAGCTGATGCAATATATAAAGGGACCGGATTTCCCGACAGGAGGCATTATCCAGGGCCGCCAGGGCATCAGGGATGCCTTCGAGACAGGCCGCGGGCGCATAGTGATACGGTCCAAGACCGATATAGAGGTGAGCGATTCCGGCAGGGAGACCATTGTCGTGACCGAAATCCCTTATATGGTCAACAAGAGGGAGATGATCGAGAAGATAGCCGACCTGGTCGAGAGCAAGAAGATCGATGGCATCGCGTATGTCAACGATGAATCCAACATGCAGGGTGTCAGGGTGGTGATCAAGCTGAAAATGGGAGCGAACTCCAATGTGGTGCTCAACAGCCTGTTCAAGTATTCCCCTCTGCAGTCGAGCTTTTCGGTGAACAATGTCGCGTTGGTGGATGGCAGGCCGAAGACTCTGAGCCTCAAGGATCTCATAAGATATTTCGTAAAGCACAGGCACGATGTGATCGTCCGCAGGACGGAGTTCGACCTGGACAAGGCGCAGAAGCGGGCGCATATACTTGAAGGTCTTCTGAAGGCTCTGGATGTGATCGATGAGATAATTGCCATCATCAGGGCTTCCAAGACCGTGGAGGATGCGAAGAATGAGCTGATGGGGAGGTTCGGATTCACGGATCCTCAGGCAAGCGCCATTGTGGAGATGAGGCTCCGCCAGCTGACCGGACTGGAAAGGGAGAAGCTTCAGGCTGAATTCGATGAACTCATGAAGTTCATCGCCTATTGCCAGGAGGTGCTCGGCAGTTACGACAAGCAGATGGAGATCGTCAAGAACGAGACGATGGAGCTGAAGGCGAAGTACGGAGATGAGAGAAGGACAGAGATAGCCATGTCTGCGGAAGAATTCAATCCGGAGGATTTCTATCCGGATGAGGATGTGGTCATCACCATTTCGCATTTCGGCTATATCAAGCGCACATCCCTGAGCGAATACCGTACCCAGAACAGGGGAGGTGTCGGAATGAAGGGGAGCGCCACGAGGGATGAGGATTTCATCGAGCATATCTATGTGGCCAACATGCACAGTACGATGCTTCTCTTTACGCAGAAGGGAAGATGCTACTGGCTCAAGGTATATGAAATTCCCGAGGGGTCGAGGGCATCGAAGGGCCGCGCCCTCCAGAATGTGATGAACATCGAGGCGGATGACAAGATAAAGGCATATATCAATGTCCGGAATCTCAAGGATGAGGACTATATCAACAACAATTATATCGTCCTTGCCACGAAAAGGGGAGTGATAAAGAAGACTTCTCTCGAGGCTTATTCGAGGCCGAGGACGAACGGGGTCAATGCCATCACTGTCCGTGAGGGGGATGAGCTTCTTGAAGCCGCCATGACCACAGGACATTGCCAGATCATGCTTGCGGGACGCAACGGAAGGTGCTGCCGTTTCGAGGAGACTGATGCGAGACCTCTGGGACGTACCGCATCCGGAGTGAGGGGCATCAACATAGAAGAAGATGATGAGGTCATAGGCATGGTATGCTACGACCCATCGGCCGAGGATGCCGCATCCCATACCATCCTTGTAGTCAGCGAACACGGGTATGGCAAGAGGTCCGACATCGATGAATACAGGATTACGAGCAGGGGCAGCAAGGGCGTCAAGACACTCAATATCACCGACAAGACAGGAAGTCTGGTAGCGATAAAGAATGTCACGGATGCGGATGACCTGATGATCATCAACCGTTCGGGCCTTACGATAAGGATGGCCGTGTCCGACATCCGCGTGGCGGGAAGGGCGACACAGGGCGTGCGTCTGATCAATATCAGGGAAGGGGATTCCATAGCGGCCGTGTCGGCTGTAAGCGGCAATGAGGATGACCCGCAGGATGGCCCTTCGGATCAGACACCGGCAGATGAGAATGCAAATGAACAGTAAAATATTAATCAAACAGAACAATGAAAAGAATTTTGATCGCATTGGCCGTTTTTCTGTCAGTACAGATCGCCGATGCACAGGTGAAGTCTCCTGAAGATGCAAGGAAGGCCGTCGAGTCTGCGGCTGAGGCTACCGCCAATCCGAAGAAGGCTGCCAAGGTCGCTACATGGCTGAAACTTGCGAACGCCTATATGGATGCATACAATTCACCTGCAGGAGCAGGCTGGAGAGGGGCGAACAGGCAGGAGCTCCAGCTGGTTCTCGGCTCTGACAAGCCTTCCGCCACCCAGCAGGTGACTCTGCTCGGCACTCCATATATCAAGGAAGTGTTCGAGACCAGGAACTATTATTATACCCAGGATGGGATGCTGGACATAATAGAGATCACCAAACCGGTCTATGAGGATGCCCTTGCACAGGCTTTGGATGCATACAGGAAGGCATACGAAGTAGACATCAAGGGAAGCAAGACCAAGGATATTGCTGCGGGCATACAGATAATAGAAGGCAAGTATCTTGAAGAGGGTATTGCACAGTACCTGTTCGGCAACAACGAACTGGCAAGCGAGAAGTTCGAGGCCGCAGCGAATGCTTCGGAGACAGCTCCGTGCAGCCAGGTGGATTCAATGGCGGTATATAATGCGGGATTCACCGCCGAACTTTGCGGGGACTACGAAAGGTCTGCAAAGTTCTTCAAGAAAGCCATAGAGATTTCATACACCGAGGATGGCGAGGCGTATGCAAAGCTTGCGAACGCATATCTGAATCTCAAGGATACCCTTGCATCGAAGACGGTGCTTGAAGAGGGCTTTACAAGATATCCGGAGAGCCAGAGCATTCTCATCGGGCTGATCAACTACTATATCGGCAGCGGTGAAAATCCCGAGCAGCTTTTCGCCCTTTTGGACAAGGCAAAGCAGAACGAGCCGAACAATGCATCCCTCTATTATGTCGAGGGTGACATCCACAACAAGCTCGGCCACAAGGAGCAGGCAATCGCGGCTTACAGAAAATCATCCGAGATCAATCCGGAATATGAGTTCGGGTATATCGGAATAGGTATCCTTTACTACAACGAGGCTCTTGAAATCCAGGATAAGGCCGCTACGGAAATGGATGATGCCAAGTACATGAAACTTGTAGAGGAATTCGAGACTGCCCTCATGAATGCTGCAGAGCCGTTCGAGAAGGCTTTCGAAATTACGAAGGACAAGAATATCAAGGTGAATATCGCGGAATACCTCAAGAATATCTATTACCGTTTCCGCGATGAGAATCCAAAGTACAAGGAGGCATACGACAGGTACGACAAGATCGTTGCAAACGGTGTAGCCGGTCTGTAACCTAAGATCCAAAGATTATAATAGTCAGAGCCTGTCAAAGGCCCAAAGGAATATAAGACAATAGTCAGAGCCTGTCAAAGGCTCTGACTATTTTTGTTACGAGCGGATGCCGGACAATGTCCTCGTTGCTGAAGGTGATGCAGCCTATTCCGGGTATTCCCTTTGTGAGTTCCATCCCTTTCAGCAGGCCCGACTCTTCCTTGTGCGGGAGATCTATCTGGGTGGCATCTCCGGTCACGATGAATTTGGCATCCCTGCCCATCCTGGTCAGGAACATTTTCAGTTGTCCGAGGTTGGTGTTCTGCGCCTCATCCAGGATGACGCATGCCCTGTCGAGGGTCCGTCCCCTCATGTATGCCAGCGGGGCTATCTGTATCGTCCCGTCCTCAATGAATCCCTGCAGTTTCTTTGATGGGATCATGTCGCCCAAGGCATCGTAAAGGGGCTGGAGGTATGGGTCGAGCTTGTCCTTGAGATCTCCGGGCAGGAATCCTAACCGTTCTCCTGCTTCTACCGCAGGCCTTGTGAGGATTATTCTTTTTACTTCCCTGTTCTTCAGAGCCCTCACGGCAAGGGCAATGGCTATATAGGTTTTCCCCGTACCTGCCGGGCCCGTGGCGAAAATGAGATCATTCGCGAAATACGCGCTTACCATCGCTTCCTGTGTCCTGTTCCTTGCCTTTATGGGTTTTCCATCCGTCCCGTAGACAATCACGGCATCCCCTCTGAGCATGTATTTGTCGTACGGAGTCTCTCCATCGAACAGTTCCTCTACATCATACGGGGTCAGGTTCATCCTGTGGCTTCTCCTTTCTATCAGGGCATCCAGTTTCCCGCTGAAATTGTCGATGTCTTCCCCGCTCCCTTCCAAATGTATCTCGTTGCCTCTTGCGACAGCCTTCAGATCGGGGAAATAGCTGCAGAGGGCCTCGAAAATCCTGTTCCCGCTTCCATAGATTTCAAGCGGATCTATCGCTTCAAGTGTGATTGTCTTTTTCATTTGTCCTTTATTCCCGATGTCTTCAGTATCCTTCTGTATGTGGAGAGCATTTTGTCATGGTCCGACGGATCCATCCACTCGTCCTTCCTGTCCATGAACCTCCGTATCGGAACGGTGACATGGCAGTCCGTCAGTTTTCCCGGCAATGAACACCAGGTGAATGTGTATTCCGGTGTCCCCGCCTTTGCACTTCCATCCGAATATCTGATCACAGGCAGGATGACGACAAGGCCTTCCTGCGTGTTGGCTGCACTCATGTTGGAAATGATGTTCCCGAGAGAATAGACTACGGGTACCGGTGTCCCATCGAGGGCCTTGATAGTATCTGTGTCCTGGACGACATGAGGGTGTGAGCCTATTATGGCGTCAGCCCCGCGTCTTACAAGAAATTCCGCCATTTCCGCCTGCTTTTCAGAATGCTCCAGAGCATATTCGATGCCCCAGTGCGGCAGGGCGATGATGATATCCGAATTTTCCCTTGCCTTCTTCATCGCGGCTGCTATCTCTTCCCTGTCCATTCCGCATACGGCAGGGTAACTGTTCTGAATGGACACGTTTGTCCCGTATGTGAAGTTGACCAGGGCTATCTTCACTCCCTTGACATCGACGATCAGCGGATATCCGTCAGCCATTGATGTGCTGTCGGCAAAGCATCCGGTGTTGAGGATTCCCCTGTCTTTCATCGTGTCGTATATCTCAAGTGTCCTCATTGCGCCGGATGCTCCCTTGTCGAGGATGTGGTTGTTGGCTGTAAGGAAGACATCGACCCCGCAGTCCGCCACATATTCCGCATACGAGTCCGGGGCGCAGAAAGCAGGGTATCCGCTGTATGGCGGTCCTGCAAGCGTGAATTCCATGTTGGCGATGCTCAGGTCCGCACTTTCAAGCAGATGCCGGATCTCCCCGAGACAGGGCGAGAAGTCGTAGTGGCCGCTCTTCATGGAGTCCGCCTCCGGATTGGCAGAGGCGTATCTGGCGTGACAGTTCTCTATCTGTGCGCTGTGGAGCATCACGTCGCCCATGATGCAGATGGTCAGCGTGTCTTCCGGTACTGTCGGAACATGCTGGCGTGCGAAACGGTGCCTTTCCTGCAGGTGTCCGAGTCCATCCCGGACCGCGGCTGCATGGCATACCGGAATATCAGCGGCAAGAACTGCCGCAAGGATGACAAGGGTCTTTTTCATAAGCCGGAACATATCGGATGCAAATATATCACTTTTATTTTGTAGCAGTCCATTAAATGGTTAAATTTGCACGATATGCAAATTCAAGTACAATGAAGACTAATGTTGTTCTGGCTATAGTATCCGTACTTCTGGTATGCAGCAGCTGCGATATGTTCAGAAAGATTGCCGGCAGGCCGACCTCGGATGAAATAGAGGCCCGCAGAAGCGAGGCGGTGAAGAAGGACGCGATGATAGAGGCTCTCAAGCAGAGGCAGCAGGCCCAGGCGGATTCGCTTGCGATAGTGGATTCCATCAGAAGGATGGAGACGGATGTGCTTTCTCTTTCCGAAATAGGGGATCTGTACACCACGACCCTCGACCACAGGTACTATATCATAGTGGGGTCGTTCCGCAACGGCGCCAACGCCGAGGCCATGCTCAAGACGGCGTCCGATGCGGGATATGTTCCTGTCAGGATACAGTTCGGCGCGTATACGGCCATAGGAGTCAGTCCGGCAGACAACATAGAGGATGCCTTCCTTTCCCTGAAGAGCGTCAAGAGGGAGAGTTTCAGCCCTTCTGATGTGTGGATACTGATGAACCGGTAGGATATGCATCCCAATGTATTGAAAGCGGTATCCGCACTGGTAATCCTCGCTTCCGTATGCCATCTGTCCGACGCTCAGTACAGGGCTGATGCGGCGTATTCATCCCTCTATGACAGCGAGACCGTCAGGTCTTTCAAGGAGGATGTCGGATTCCTTTCCTCCGCTCTTCTGGAAGGACGTGCTCCCGGCTCGGATGGAGAGAAGGAAGCCGCAGAGTATATCTATTCGAGACTGAAGGGCTACGGGGTGGAAATGCTCTGCCCTCCGGATGGCGACACGTTCGGGATAGCGCGTCCTGACGGGGATACGCTGACATCCAGAAATGTCACCGGATTCATCCAGGGCTATGACCGGGATCTGAAGAACCGGTACATAGTCGTGGGAGCAAGGCTTGACAATCTCGGAGTCAATCCCATGACTGTGGATGGGAAGAGCGTGGACCAGATATATTACGGGGCCAACGGCAATGCCTCAGGTCTTGCCGTGATGGTCGAACTGGCCCGGATGCTCCGGACCAATTCTTTGCTGCTCAGGCGTTCGGTCATCTTCGTCGGCTTCGGGGCATCGACAATGACCTATTCAGGCGCATGGTATTTTCTCAACAGGACCTTTGCGGATGACATCGGCAGGATAGATGCGGTGATCAATCTGGACATGCTCGGGACTGTGGACAACGGGTTCTATGCATATACGGCATCGAATGCGGATCTCAATGATCTGATCCTTGAACTCGGGAAGGACCTTCAGCCTGTCCTGCCGGAGCTGGTCGCTGAGGAACCGTATCCATCCGACCACAGGGCGTTCTATGCCAAGGAGATACCGGCCGTATTCCTTACTTCCGGCAAATATCCGGAACACAATACGGCCAGGGATACCGGCTCCATAATCGACTACGGCATGATGGAGAAGGCTTTGGAATACACCTACAATCTGACGGTGCAGCTGGCGAATACGGATGACCGGATATCGTTCAGGCCGGAAGAGACCGTAGGGAGAGGACCATCGTATGACGATGTGGTGTCATACAATGACTGCGATGTCAAGCCGATGTTCCTCAACAGCACTGATCCTGCCCAGTTCCTGTACAGGTGGGTATACCAGTATCTGAGATACCCTCAGACGGCAGTCGAGGAGGGAGTCCAGGGACGTGTCGTGGTGGATTTCATAATAGAGAAGGATGGCAGGGTTACGGATGCGAGGGTTGTCAGGAGCGTGGACCCGAGGCTCGATGAAGAGGCCCTGAGGGTAGTGAACGCTTCGCCGAAGTGGCGTGCGGGAAGGGTCAACGGTGAGAGGGTCAGGACATCCATGACAATCCCCGTGGAGTTTGTGCTGGAGAAGAAGTCTGACAGAAAAGGATTCGGAATAAGGAGATAAGAGATATGGATTACGATTTCAGGCAAATAGAGAAGAAGTGGCAGTCATACTGGGCTGACCATCAGACATTCAAGGCGGTGGAGGATCCATCGAAACCTAAATATTACGTATTGGACATGTTCCCATATCCGTCTGGGGCGGGGCTTCATGTGGGCCATCCTCTCGGCTATATAGCGAGCGACATATTCAGCCGCTACAAGAGACTGTGCGGGTTCAACGTCCTGCATCCCATGGGATATGATGCCTTCGGCCTGCCTGCGGAACAGTATGCCATCCAGACGGGACAGCATCCGGCCATCACTACGGCGAAGAACATAGCCAGATACAGGGAGCAGCTGGACAGGATCGGCTTTTCGTACGACTGGTCGAGGGAGATCAGGACCTGTGATCCGGAATATTACAAATGGACGCAGTGGGCATTCCTCAAGATGTTCGGCAGCTATTATGACAATGCCCTCGGGAAGGCGAGGCCGATAGAGGAGCTCGAAAAGGCCTTTTCCGCACACGGTACTGAAGGAACGGATGCCGCGTGCGGTGAGGAGATGCATTTTACTGCCGGGCAATGGAATGCGATGAGTGAAAAGGAGAAGTCGGATGTCCTGATGAACTACCGCATAGCATATCAGGGGGAGACTTCCGTCAACTGGTGTCCGCAGCTCGGGACTGTGCTGGCCAACGATGAGGTGAAGGAAGGATATTCCGTCAGGGGAGGCTTCCCTGTAGAACAGAAGAAGATGACCCAGTGGCAGCTGAGGGTCTCCGCGTATGCGGGAAGGCTCCTGGATGACCTGGACGATCTTGACTGGACCGACTCTCTGAAGGACATGCAGCGCAACTGGATAGGACGTTCGCAGGGTGCGGAGATGGTCTTCAGGACATATAACGGAGACAAAGAATACGACATGGTCATATTCACCACGCGGGCGGACACTGTGTTTGGCGTGACATTCATGGTCCTCGCTCCGGAAAGCGATTGGGTCGGGAAGCTGACAACGCCCGAGCAGAAGGCTGCGGTGGATGAATATGTCGCACAGGTGAAGAAGAAGACGGAAAGGGAAAGGATTTCCCAGACGCACAAGGTGACCGGAGTCTTTTCGGGGTCGTATGCGGTGAATCCTCTTACCGGGGCGAAGGTCCCGGTGTGGATATCGGAGTACGTGCTTGCCGGGTACGGGACAGGGGCGATAATGGCCGTCCCTGCCCATGACAGCAGGGACTATGCGTTTGCAAGGCATTTCAACCTGCCGATCATACCTCTTATCGAGGGCTGCGATGTGAGCGAATCCAGTTTCGATGCCAAGGAGGGCATAATGTGCAATTCCGGTTTTCTGGACGGAATGACGGTTAAGGAAGCTATCCCGGCGGCGATAGACTATGTCGAGAAACACGGGATAGGGCACAGAAAGATCAACTACAGGCTGAGGGATGCCATATTTTCCCGTCAGAGATATTGGGGAGAACCGTTCCCGATCTATTTCAAGGACGGAATCCCTACTCCCATGCCGGTCGGGACCCTGCCTCTCGAACTTCCTGAAATAGACGAATACAGGCCTACCGAGACCGGGGAGCCTCCTCTCGGACGGGCAAAGGGCTGGGATGTGGATGGCTGGCCGATAGAGAAGAGCACGATGCCCGGATTTGCAGGCAGCAGCGCCTATTATCTCCGCTACATGGATCCGCACAACGGCAATGCCCTTGTCAGCAGGGAGGCCGATGAGTATTGGCGGAATGTGGACCTGTATATCGGAGGAACGGAACACGCGACGGGTCATCTCATCTATTCCCGTTTCTGGAACAAGTTCCTCTATGACCTCGGCTATGTATGCGAGAAGGAACCGTTCCGGAAACTGATAAACCAGGGAATGATCCAGGGCCGTTCGAGCTTCGTCTACAGGATAGTCGGCACAAATACTTTTGTCTCGTGCGGATTGAAGGATGGTTACGAGACGACCGAGATACATGTGGACGTGAATATCGTGCATAATGACAGGTTGGACATTGAAGCCTTCCGCGCATGGAGGCCTGAATATGCGGATGCGGAGTTCGTGCTTGAGAACGGGGAGTATATATGCGGATATGCGGTCGAGAAGATGAGCAAGTCCATGTATAATGTGGTCAATCCTGACATGATCTGCGACACCTACGGGGCGGATACTCTCAGGCTTTACGAAATGTTCCTCGGTCCTCTGGAGCAGTCCAAGCCGTGGGATACCAAGGGAATAGATGGAGTGAACCGTTTCCTCAAGAGGGTTTGGAGGATGTTCTATGACAGGGATGGCTTCATCGTCACGGATGAGAAGCCGACGGCAGAGGAACTCAAGACCCTCCACAGGCTGATACTGAAAGTGAAGACCGACATCGAGTCCTTCTCGTTCAATACGGCTGTCAGCGCCTTCATGATAGCGGTCAACGAACTGTATGACCACAAGTGCAACAAGCGGGAAATACTCGAGCCGCTTGTCATCCTGCTCTCACCGTTCGCCCCTCACATCGCCGAGGAACTCTGGGAGGCTCTCGGGCACGGGGAGAGCATAACATACGCGCGCTTCCCTGAATATGTCGAGACCTATACGGTCGAGGACAGCTGCACGTATGCAGTGTCTTTCAACGGCAAGACCCGTTTTACGGTGGAACTTTCCAAGTCCATGGACAAGGCCGGGGTCGAAAGCCATGTCCGCGCCATGGAGCAGACCGCGAAATATGTCGGGGGAGGGAATATAGTCAAGGTCATTGTCGTGCCGGGCAAGATCGTGAATATAGTCGTTAAATAACCGTATATGGCAAAAAACAGGTTTTTCCCGGTCATCTGGGATTATCTTATCGTCACTTTGGGTACGATACTTTACTGTCTGGGCTGGACATCTTTCCTTATCCCCGGAGGGATTGCCAGCGGAGGCGGTACCGGTCTGTGTACGATAATCTATTTTGCGACAGGCATACCGGTGGCTTGGTCGTTCTTCGTACTGAATGTCATTCTGCTGATCATAGGTTTTCTGATTCTCGGTAAGGCTTTCGGCTTCAAGACGATCTATGTCATACTGCTCTCGACCGTCCTTTTCGATGTGCTTCCAAAGTTCGAATTCCTGGTGGTAACATTCCAGGACAGACTCTTTACCGCCATTATCGGCGGTATGCTCGAGGCGGTAGGAATAGGAATCGTGCTCACCCGCGGGGGAAGTACGGGCGGAACGGATATCCTGGCGATGGTTGTAAACAAATACTGGCCGGTGTCACCCGGCAGGGTATATCTCTTTGCCGATCTGTTCATCATCGCTTCGGTACTGCTTATTCCAGGCAAGACAGTGAATGATATGGTGTACGGATATGTGACCATGGTCACATTCTCCGTTACGGTGGACTGGGTGCTTCTCGGCAGCAAGTCCACGGTACAGCTCCTCATCATTTCATCTAAATACAATGAGATAGCGGATACCATCGTCCGCGACATGAACAGGGGAGTGACCGCCCTCGATTCGACAGGATGGTATTCAGGTGTCAAGGGAAAGGTCCTGCTCGTCATGTGCCGCAAATATGAATACAACAATATTGTCGGAATGGTGAAGCTCATAGACCCGAAGGCATTCATATCCGTATCGAGTGCAAACGGGGTATATGGGGAAGGATTCGATGAAGTGAAGACGGGCATAAGTCTCAAACATTCCAAAAAACATGTATCGAAAAAAGAAACCGGCACTCTGAAAAGTTAAAAAAGAGAAAAATTTATCCATAAAAAAGAAAAAACGTCATCCGGACCTCCATCTGCCATCGTTGCAGGTGGAGGTTTTCCGTAAATTTGCGTTACTGAAATTTAACTTATATGAAAAACTCTGGTGTATTGGAGTATCTTTCCTATGCCATGTATGCCATTCTCATGATCTATTTCATTCTGGTGCCGGTGAGAGCTCTGAAGGACAGGAAAAAATGCAGGTCCGGACGTCAGGGAATCATTCCTGTCATAGTCGTGGCCGCAGTGAACGCCCTGCTTCTTATACTGTATGACATGTCCGTATTCGGCGGACTGTCGGGACACCTTGTCAGCGCGGTAGGGCTGGCATTGATGCCGGTCTTCCTTTCGGGACTGTCCGACAGGACGGTGCATGTGGCGGCCAGGGTATCGTGTCCTGTAGCTCTCGCGGTTGTGACGATACTGGTTTTCAGGAAATATGTTCCGTTAATCCTGCTCCATGCAGGCCTGTGGGTACTGCCGCTCATGTCGATAGTCTCTGCTGCGATGGTGATCGGCTATTCGGTCTTCTCTCATCCGGGAGATATGTCTTCGCCCCCTTTCGTGCATTTGACGTCCGTAAGGATAAACATGCTGTATTTCATGGCTTTCATCACCATAGTGATGGCCGGGGCATATATAGGTCCCGGCAGCGGCATGCTCTCCATGATTTTCTCGTGCCTGTGTCTGGCAATTCTGCTGTTGCTTTTCTCTGCCATGTACGGCAGGCTCGTGGACAGCCGGATCTTCTTTTTCTGCAGAGGATATGAAAGGAGGCTTATGGAGACTCCCGAATCTTCCTGCGACACTGTCTGCGATGACATGTCCGCGGAGGACAGGGGATACCATGACATATTCGAGAGGCTCAGGAGGCTGTTTGAGGAAGAAAAACCGTTTCTCGACCCCGACGTGAGCGTTTCAGACATTTCCCGCAGCCTGTTCACCAACAAGGCATACCTTTCACGGACCATAAACATTTATACCGGCAGGAATTTCCGGCAGTTCGTCAACTATCACAGGATAAGGTATGCAGTGAATCTTTTTCATGCGCATCCCGACATGAAACTCGCGGACCTTGCCGAAAGATCGGGATTCAGGACGGTGAATTCGTTCAGCATGGCTTTCCGGCTCTACATGAACATGAATCCGGGAGAATGGTGCAGAAAATTCAAGCATAATACGAACAATGCGGACCGGAAATGATTGCAGAATCTCGGGGGGAACATTATCTTTGCACAAAATTGAAGCTATGGCGGACGAGAAGATAATTTTTTCGATGAACGGTGTGGGCAAGATACTGCCCCATAACAACAAGGTAATACTGAAAGACATATATCTGTCTTTCTTCTATGGTGCGAAGATCGGGATAATCGGTCTCAACGGTTCCGGCAAATCGACTCTGATGAAGATAATCGCGGGCGTGGAGAAGTCCTATCAGGGAGAGGTGGTCTGGGCTCCGGGATATTCGGTGGGATATTTGGAGCAGGAGCCGCAGATGGATCCGGACAAGACCGTAATCGAGGTGGTGCAGGAAGGCGTAGGGGAAGTGATGGCCCTGTTGAAGGAGTATGAACAGGTGAACATGAAATTCGCGGAGCCGATGTCGGATGAGGAGATGGATGCGCTTATCGCGCGGCAGGGTGAACTGACAGAGAAAATCGACCATTGCGATGGCTGGGAGATCGATGCCAAGCTCGAACGGGCGATGGACGCACTCAACTGTCCTCCTCCGGATGCTGTGGTGTCTACACTCAGCGGGGGAGAGAGGCGAAGGGTGGCCCTTTGCCGCCTGCTGCTCCGTCAACCGGATGTGCTGCTGCTCGATGAGCCGACGAACCATCTCGATGCCGAGAGCATACAGTGGCTTGAAGCTCACCTGCAGCAGTACAGGGGAACGGTGATAGCGGTGACCCATGACAGATATTTCCTTGACAATGTCGCCGGCTGGATACTGGAACTTGACAGGGGGGAAGGCATTCCGTGGAAAGGAAACTATTCCTCATGGCTGGAACAGAAGACACTGAGGCTTGCACAGGAGGAAAAGCAGGAGAGCAAGAGGCGCAAGACTCTTGAGAGGGAGCTTGAGTGGGTCAGAATGGCTCCGAAAGCCCGCCAGGCCAAATCTAAGGCCCGTCTCGGAGCATACGAGAAACTGGCCGGAGAGAACGGCAAGGAGAAAGAGGCCAATCTGGAGATCTATATACCGAACGGGCCGCGTCTCGGCAGCAAGGTGATCGAGTTCAATGATGTGTCGAAGGCATACGGTGACAGGCTCCTGTTCGAGCATTTGAATTTCGTACTGCCTCCGGCAGGCATTGTGGGAGTCATAGGCCCGAACGGAGCGGGAAAGACCACATTGTTCCGTCTGATCATGGGAATCGAGACTCCGGATACCGGGACAATCACGATAGGGGACACTGTCAAGCTGGCGTATGTGGACCAGCAGCACAGAAGTATCGATCCTGACAAGACTGTGTACCGGACGATAGCCGACAATTCCGATTTCGTGAAACTCGGCAACAGGGAAATAAACGCGAGGGCATACGTGTCCAGGTTCAATTTCTCGGGTGCCGATCAGGAGAAGCTGTGCGGTATCCTTTCGGGAGGAGAACGGAACAGGCTTCATTTGGCCCTTACCCTCAAGGAGGAGGGGAATGTGCTCCTGCTCGATGAACCGACCAATGATGTGGATGTAAATACCATCAGGGCATTGGAGGAAGGTCTCGAGAACTTTGCCGGATGTGCAGTTGTCATATCGCATGACCGCTGGTTCCTCGACCGTATCGCCACGCATATCCTTGCATTTGAAGGAGATTCGCAGGTATATTTCTTCGAGGGTACCTATTCCGAATACGAGGAGAACAAGAAAAAACGCCTCGGCAATGTCGAGCCGAAGCGTTTCAGATATAAGAAACTGTTCTGACAATTATGCCGGAACATTATTTTACGGTGACTTTCAGAGGGTTCTGCTGAGCGAAAGAGAAGTCTCTGACCATGTTCTCCCACTCTTCCTGTGAGGCGATGCCTCCCTGGCTCCAACCGGAACCTGTCCATGTCGTGACAGGTCTGCCGACCTGCTCTTCCGTGATGATTACGGCATGTCCGGCTTCTTTGCCCGATGTGTAGTAAGGATTGTCATCCAGATCAGCCTTGTCATAGATGACAGCGACGGA
This sequence comes from uncultured Bacteroidales bacterium, assembly GCA_944322715.1. Classification (GTDB taxonomy): domain Bacteria; phylum Bacteroidota; class Bacteroidia; order Bacteroidales; family UBA932; genus Cryptobacteroides. Next base: position 89,152 of record CALUPT010000012.1, on the reverse strand, counting down.
GATGTTGCCATCGCGGTCAGGGTCGGCGGAATCGGAAGCCTTTTCCGTGAAGGCTATCCAGTTGAGTTCGTTCTTGATGCCGGTCACATCGTGCATGACTGCTCCGAGTACGACAGCGATGGAGTCGGTGTCTGCGCAGTTGAATGTCGTTTCCCATTTCACGAAATGGCTGTTGGCATCGAGGGTGAGTACCCTGGTTGCCGTCATCTCTTTACCATCCACATCGAACGGACCGTATTCGAAAACCGCTTCAGTCCGCACCGGACCATCGCAGATATGCTTCTGGGATACGTAGTTGTCCCCGGTGAAGAATTTCTCCGCCCCAGTGTACGGCACCAGAGCCCCTCCTCCGAGGGTATTGTCTACCTTGTAGCAGTCCATTCCTTCCCCGTAGTTGTGGTGATAGTCTGCCTTGGCGAACCAGTCATCTATTACCAGGCGGTCAGTGCATTTTACCCAGATGTCGGATCCGAATGTACGCGGGAACTCGAGTGCCGGACCGTAGATACGGCCTGCAATCACATTGTTCTCGTATGCATAGTCATCCAGACGTTCAGGTACATGGCGGCTGTATGCGAGGGTACTGTATGTTGCCGGCACTCCTTCGATGATGGTGTAGACCTTTTCGGACTGGGCCGGTACCGTAGCCTGAAACAGCAGTTTCCTGTTGCCATCATTGTCCGTATATACCTGGACTGCGGCTGCGGTGCCTTCCTCATCGATTACCATTATCGAATCGAGCTTCACTCCGGCAAGGCCCGACTCATCGATCTCTACTGTCTCGAATGTACGGTCGAGATCCGTGTCGTTTGTCACGATTATCCTGTGGCCTTCCTGATTGCAGGAAGCCAAAAGGGTAGCAGCCGATACTGCTACCCAGAAGAATGTCCTTTTCATCATTCCCATGCTTAATGATTATTGAGGCTGTTTCCCGATGTAGGCGAGGATACCGCCATCTACATAGAGGATATGGCCGTTAACGAAGTCTGATGCGGATGATGCAAGGAATACAGCAGGACCCTGGAGGTCTTCGGCAGTGCCCCAGCGGGCTGCCGGAGTCTTGGCGACGATGAATGCATCGAAAGGATGGCGTGAACCATCCGCCTGACGCTCGCGCAGAGGTGCAGTCTGCGGCGTTGCGATATAGCCCGGCCCTATGCCGTTGCACTGGATATTGTATTCTCCGTATTCGGAGGCGATGTTGCGGGTAAGCATTTTCAGACCTCCCTTGGCGGCTGCGTATGCCGATACTGTCTCTCTTCCGAGTTCCGACATCATGGAGCAGATGTTGATGATCTTTCCTCCTCCGTTCTTGATCATGGACGGGATTACTGCCTTGGATACGATGAACGGACCGTTGAGGTCGATGTCGATGACCTGACGGAATTCCTCGGCCTTCATCTCGATCATAGGGATGCGCTTGATGATTCCGGCATTGTTGACGAGGATATTGATGGTTCCGAGATCCTTCTCTATCTTGGCTACGAGCTCCTGTACCTGATCCTCCTTGGTGACATCGCATACATAGCCTTTGGCATCGATGCCGAGTTCCTTGTATGAGGCGATACCCTTGTCCACAAGCTCCTGCTTGATGTCATTGAAAGCGATCCTCGCCCCTGCCTTTGCAAAAGCCGTGGCAATGGCGAACCCGATACCGTAAGATGCCCCTGTTACGAGAGCAACTTTACCTTCAAGTGAAAAGTTTACCATAATGATAAAGTATTTATAGGGTTGTTGTTATTTCAGATCCGTTGTGGCGCAGCCGTCCATGTCGTTATAGTCGAGGTTCTCTCCCGCCATTGCCCAGATGAACGTATAGTTCTTTGTTGCGCAGGCGGAATGTATGCTCCATTCGGGGGAGATGACCGCCTGGCCGTTCTTCATCCAGATATGGCGTGTCTCGTCCGGCTGTCCCATGAAGTGGCAGATGGCCTGGTCATCCGGAATCTCGAAGTAGAAATAGATCTCCATGCGGCGGTTGTGCGTATGTGCAGGCATGGTGTTCCATGTGCTCCCCGGCTTGAGCTCGGTCATGCCCATCTGAAGCTGGCATCCAGGGACGACCTCCTTGACGAGCATCCTGTTGATTACGCGGTGGTTGCTCTCCTCGAGGGTTCCGAGTTCCATCCTGACGGCATTCTCCCTTGTGGTGAGATGGTCTGGATATGTGGCGTGTGCCGGTGCGGAGCAGAAATAGAATTTTGCAGGATTGGCCGCATCGAGGCTTTCGAAAGTTATCTTCCTGTCGCCGCGTCCGAGGTAGAGGGCCTCCTTGTATTCCATCGGATACGTCTCATCCCCGGCCTTCACGAATCCCTTGCCGCCGACATTGAATATTCCCATTTCCCTGCGGGAAAGGAAATATTCGCTGCGGAGAATGTCCATCGGTTTCAGTTCCAGAACCTCGTTGACAGGCATCGCCCCTCCGGCAATCATCCTGTCATGCATGGTGTACACCAAATTGATCTCATCCGCGGAGAAGACCTTCTCCACAAGATAGTGTTCCCTCAACCGGGCCGTGTCATAATGCTTCACATCGTCCGGATGGGAAGCATATCTAACTTCGCTGTTGATTTTCATATCGTTGCATTTTATATAAGTCCATAAACAAGTGGCTGGTCCGATCGGACCAGCCACAAATGTAATTAAAAATTTGAACAAAGCAAAATTTCCGTTACCAGTCACGGAAATCACAGCGTCACCCCTGTCTTGAAGATGGCAATCTCGCTGTATCCGGCCTTTTCATTGCACGTATTGGCTCCTGAGGCCACTGAAAGCACGAAATCTATGAATTCGTCATCTGTCTGGGCCGTGCCCTTGCCGTCCACGATAACGCCGGCATTGAAATCAATCCAGCCGGGTTTTGCGGAGGCGAGATGCGAGTTCGATGATATCTTGACTGTCGGTATGAAAGTCCCGAACGGAGTGCCTCTTCCGGTGGTGAAGAGGACTATCTGGCAGCCGGATGCGGCAAGAGCCGTGGAGGCGACGAGGTCGTTGCCCGGAGCGCTGAGCAGGTTAAGGCCCTTGTGCGACAGCCTTTCCCCGTATTCCAATACTCCGTTGACACTGGATTTCCCGGATTTCTGCGTGCATCCGAGCGATTTTTCCTCCAAGGTTGAAATCCCTCCCGCCTTGTTGCCTGGGGATGGGTTTTCGTAAACAGGCTGTCCGTTCCTGATGAAATATTCCTTGAAGTCATTGATCAGATGTACGGTCCTGTCGAATGTCTCCCTGTCCCTGCATCTTGCCATCAGCAGGGTCTCGGCCCCGAACATCTCGGGCACTTCCGTAAGCACGGTGGTCCCTCCCTGTGACACTATCCAGTCCGAGAACCTCCCGAGCAGAGGGTTGGCGGTTATTCCCGAGAACCCGTCCGAGCCACCGCATTTCAATCCTACCCTGAGCTCGCTGACAGGTATGTCTTCCCTGCGGTCGGAAGATGCGGCTTCGGCGATCTTCCTCAGCTGTTTCAGTCCGTATTCCACTTCATCTCCCTCGATTTTCTGCGATTCCATGAACCTGACCCTGTCCTCATCCACGTTTCCGACCAGTTCCCTGAAGGCCGCAAGCTGGTTGTTTTCGCAGCCGAGAGATACCACGAGTACTCCGGCGGCATTGGGGTGATGCACCATGTCTGCAAGTATTTGCTTCGTATTCCTGTGGTCATCTCCCAGTTGCGAGCATCCGTAGTTGTGGGTGAAGGCCTTGACGGCTTCTATGGATGGGTATCCGGACAACTCTGACCTGAACCGTTCGCAGATGGCTGCCGCAACGCCGTTCACGCAGCCCACGGTGGGTATTATCCACAGTTCGTTCCTGATACCCGTCTGTCCGTCAGAGCGCCGGAAGCCCTTGAAAGTGGCTTCCGATGCTGCTGCCGGGATAGGGGAGAGCGCAGGAGAGTAGCTGTACTCCAGCACTCCGTCCAAATTGGTTTTCAGAATGTTGTGGTCGATCAGACCGCCTTTCCCCGCCGGTTTTATGAGATGTCCTATGGGAAATCCGTATTTGATGATGTCCTCTCCTTCCGCAATGTCCCTGAGTGCCATCTTGTGCCCTGCAGGTATGTCTTCCGCGGCGGATATGTTTTCCCCGTCCATATAGCATTCCTCTCCTGCGGGAATGTCGTGTACTGCGACTGCGACATTGTCGAGAGGATTGATTCTTATCAGTTTGGCCATAATGGTAATGCAGCTGATGTTACAGGATAGATCTGACTGCCGCCCTCATGCCATCCCTGCGGATAAGGCCGAGCATATCCGCGACGGCATCGGTCAGTCCCGGTATCGCGTTGAGGTCCTCTCCCCAGATGAATTCCGCGCCGAGGACGCCTTCCGCCACTTTCCTCGTATCGTCCGTGGTCCACAGACCTTTCAGGAGCGATATGATTTCCGGGTCATCATTCGGGACTATATCCGCATCTCCCCTCTTCCCTCCGCGATAGTAGGCGATGATGGCGGCAAGTCCGAGTACAAGCCCCTGAGGCAGTGTTCCTTTCCGTTCCAGATATATCTTCAGTCCCGGAAGGTCACGGGTCCGGTATTTCGGGAACGAGTTGAGCATTATGCTGGTGACGAAATGCTTCACGTACGGGTTGGAGAAACGGTCGATGACATCGCGGGCGAACTTTTCCAGTTCCTCTCTTGGCAGGTCGAGGGTCTCCATAAGTTCATCGAACATGACCTTGCGCACGAACTGCCCTATTTCAGGGTCTTCGACGCATTCCTTTACGGTGTCCAGCCCTGACAGGTAGCCCACGGGAGAGAGCACTGTGTGAGGACCGTTCAGAAGCGTCACCTTCCTTGCATGGTACGGAGCCTCGCTCGGGACGAACAGCACGTTCAGCCCGGCCTTGTCTGCGGGGAATTCCTTCGCGATTCTGTCCGGAGCCTCGATTACCCAGAGATGGAAGATTTCCGCCTTTACCACAATCCTGTCGTCATATCCAATCCTTTGGTGTATCAGGTCTATGGTGTCTTTCGGATAGCCGGGGACGATTCTGTCCACGAGGGTGCTGTAGACCCCGCATGCCGTGTCGAACCATTCGCGGAAACCATCCCCGAGCTGCCACAGGCCGATGTACTGATGGATGCATTTCTTGAGTTCTTTTCCGTTGTGGAATATGAGTTCGCAGGGGAAAATGATCAATCCCTTGTCCATGTCTCCCTTGAAATGTTCGTACCTGCGGTACAGGAGCTGGGTGAGCTTGCCGGGATAGGATGCCGCCGGCCTGTCGGTGAATCTGCACTGCGGATCGAAGGCGATTCCGGCTTCTGTCGTATTGGATATCACGAACCTGATGTCCGGGTTCTCTGCAAGGGCGAGGTAGCTGTCGAAATCCCTGTACGGGTTGATGCCTCTGTTGATGACATCTATCATGTCGATGGAATCCACCGCCTGTCCCTTGTCTATGCCCTGAAGGTTGAGGTGGTAGAGCCCATCCTGAGAGTTGATCATGTCCACCATTCCTTTCTCTATGGGCTGTACGAGCACGACCCCGGCATTGAAGTCTGTCCTGCGGTTGGTCTGCCATACTATCCAGTCTGCGAATGCGCGCAGGAAGTTGCCTTCCCCGAACTGGATGATCTTGTCAGGATAGCGATTTGCCTTTGCTGTCTTCCTGTTCAGTTCTTTAAGTGTTTCCATGGTATTTAATGTATCTTGTCCGATTCCCTCGGCTGCAATTGTTCCCCAAAAGTAGTAAATTTCCGTGTCCGTTAACGGAATAATTGTTATATTTACGGGCCATTGACAAATATTCAATGATTTTTGAACAAATTTGAAGTCATCCGGAAGAGGGCGGGAGTTAATTTTGTCCTGTGGTCCGGAGTGAGGATAATTTTAATCATATTAAATATGGATATACTGACAAAAGTCAAGGAAAGCATTGACGGAGTGGTGGACAGGAAGTTCATCAATGATGATTTCATGCTCACGAACGGTTATGCGAGGGAGCTTTATCACGAGAGCGCGGAGAAAATGCCCATTATCGACTATCACTGCCATCTCGTGCCTCGGCAGATAGCGGAGAACCACCGGTTCAAGGACCTGACCGAGGTGTGGCTCGGCGGGGACCATTACAAATGGCGCGCAATGAGGGGCAACGGGGTGCCAGAGGAGTTCATCACCGGGAACAGAAGCAGTTACGAGAAGTTCGAGAAATGGGCGGAAACTGTTCCGTACACCATGCGCAATCCTCTGTATCACTGGACCCATCTGGAACTCGCCCGAGTCTTCGGCATCTACGACCTTCTCAATCCTCAGACGGCGAGGGCCATCTACGATGAGTGCACCGAGAAGCTGCAGACGGAGGAATACAGGGGACAGTCACTGATGAAGAGGTTCAATGTCAAGGTAGTATGCACTACGGATGATCCTGCCGACAGCCTTGAATACCACAAATACATCAATGAACATCCGTTCGGGGTAAAGGTCCTTCCTGCCTGGAGACCGGACAAGGCTATGGTGATAGAGAAGCCTGAGCAGTACAGGGAATATATATCCAGACTGGAAAGTGTCTCGGGAGTCCAGATTTCAGGATACGCGGACCTCATCGATGCCCTCCGCAGGAGACACGACTTCTTCCACTCGATGGGCAGCAGGCTGTCCGACCACGGTCTGGAGACATTCTATGCGGAGGATTTCACTCCTGAGGAGATAGACAGGATTTTCCGCAACACCCTGGCCGGCCGGATGCCGTCAAGGGAGGAGGTGCTGAAGTTCCGCAGCGCCATTCTGCTTGATTTCGCCCGTATGGATTATGAGAAAGGCTGGGTGCAGCAGTTCCATATAGGAGCTATCCGTGACAACAACACCAGAATGTTCAATATTCTCGGTCCTGATACCGGATATGATGCCATCCATGATGTCCGGTGCGCTGCTGCAGGCCACAAGTTCTTCAACACTCTGGCGATGGAAGACAGGCTCGCAAAGACGATTCTGTACAATCTGAACCCTAAGGACAATGAGGTCCTTGCGACAATGGCATATACGTTCAACGATGGAACGGTGCCGGGAAAGATGCAGCTCGGGTCCGGCTGGTGGTTCCTTGACCAGGAGGATGGTATGCGCAGGCAGATGAACGCCCTGTCGGCACTCGGACTGTTCAGCCGTTTCGTGGGAATGCTTACCGACAGCCGCAGTTTCCTGTCATATCCCCGTCACGAGTATTTCCGGAGGATTCTCTGCTCCGTGCTCGGAGAGGATATCGAGAAAGGAAGGCTTCCGAGGAGCGAGATGCCGTTCATTCATCAGATGGTCAAGGACATCTCCTACAACAATGCGGCCCGCTATTTCAATTTTTAGCGCGATGCAGGAAAGACATGTACGGGAGACGGCTTTTCGGGGCGTCTCCCGTTTCTATATTTCGATGAATTCCCGGTAATAGTCTATGTTCTGCTTCATTATGATGTCTATGGGCATGAGGGTGTGCAGCGGCATGTCGGTCCTGTTGTAGAGCAGGTACCTGATGGCGGTCTTCACTGCAAGGAATCCCTGCAGGGCGGGACGCTGGCACAGCAGAGCCTCTATCTTGCCATCCCTTACGCATCTTGCGTTGTTGGAAGTCAGGTCGAATGATATTGTCCTGACATGTCCGGCCCCGATCCTGCCGAGGATGTCCGCGATTATGTAGCCTCTGGAATTCAGTGCGGCTATACCCCTGATGGCCGGATATCTTTTCAGGAAATCCAGGATGTCCTTTTCATTGCCTGACGGGTCCAGTACGGAGAAGGAAGTCTCGTGTATCCTGTCCTTCAGTCCGATGCCCTTGAAATAGTCGGTGAAGCCTTTTTTCCTTTCCACGGAATTGTTGGCGCTCCGGTTTCCGACCCTCTGGTTCCTGAATATGGCGAACTCCCCGTCATCATGCGTGATGGAATGCAGCATCTTGCCCAGCAGGAAGCCGCAGGCATACTGGTCTGTGGTGAATGTGGCGATAGGAGATGTGCCTTCGATGACGGAGTCAACGAATACGAACGGTATATCCTTGTCCGACAGCCTGCTGCACAGTTCTTTCGTCTCCTCTATGAATGTCGGGCCGATGATTACCGCATCCGGGGAGCAGCCGATGATGCTGTCGAACGCTGCCCGGCAGGAATAGACATCGAACTGGTTGTAGAAGGAGTACCTGCAGTCGATGCTGATGTCCGAATATTCGTGCAGGGCATGCTCTATCCCTTCCTGTATCGCCCCCCAGTATTCCCCGAGACTGGCGGTAGGCATACTTATTATTATATTGTATTCCTTTCTCAGGGAAATCGCGGATGTGTGGATATTGAATCTGTAACCCACTTCGTCCAGGACTTTTTCCACAGCCTTGCGGCTCGATTCGGAAACATTTCCCCTGTTGTGCAATATGCGGTCGACCGTTCCTGCGGAGACTCCTGCCATCCTGGCGATATCCTTGATTTTTGCCTGCCTTGCCATCAGCCATGATTCGTTTTGTCATTACAAATATTGTCAAATCCGGTTGATTTATCAAATTTTTTGGCTAATTTCGTGCGTTTGTGTGCGTGCACAGAAACAATATAACCGGACGGGCTCCGTTCAAAACACGATTCTTTCCCATGAAACGCATTTTTCCAGTATTGCTGTCTTTTATTTCCATGACATTATTCCCTCCGGCCGTGTCGGGAATGCCATCCGGTCCCCACGGCAGTATTCCGGGATCTTACAGCAGACTGGAAGGAGATACGCTGGTTATCGGCAATAATCTGATAGAAAGGAAGTTCCTGTGGAACGGGGGCAATCTTATGACAGTCAGCCTGACAGACAGGACGACAGGGCATACGTTCGGGAGTGCACGGATGCAGCCGGATTTCATGGTCGCCGATGGGGCCGGAGCCGGACAGAATGGATCCTGCAGGACGGAATACGTGCCGGCGGATGAAATTCATGAGGCATACCAGAAGACCGTGGTGACATTCCGCATCGGAAACCTTTCCGTACGCCGCGAGTTCAGGGTGTATTCCGATGTTCCGGCAATAGCGTGCGACACATGGCTGAAGGGGAGTCTTGAAGCCGCTGATCGTTCGCGGACAGTTTCTGCCGCCGACAGGAAGAATATAGAATCCGCCGCGGATGCAGGGACCGGGCCTCTTTCCGGAGTGCTTGACAGGTTTGAACCGGGAGGTTTGCACTGGCATTGCAGGGCGGTGGAATTCTGGGATGTGACGGACTGGAACAACAACCTTGTCGCGGAACGCGATTTTATCCCGTACAGAAGGGCCGGCTACAGGGGCAATCTGCTTTTTGTCCGTGACGGCATTTCGGGCAACGGCTTTTTCTTTCTGAAGGAGGCGCCGTGTTCCGGATCGCAGCTGGCATATCCGGGAAATGATTTCGTCGTGGAGTTCGGAAGTTTTTCGGTTACAGGCTCGGGGCTGTCCGCGGCCGACATGTCCGAAAGCGGATGGACACAGACATATTCCTGCGTTACCGGAGTGTACGGTCCCGGAGAACTGTCCGCCCTCAAGGCCTTGAGAGCGTATCAGAAACGACTCCGCAGGCATCTTCCTGAAAGGGATGAAATGGTGATGATGAACACCTGGGGGGACCGCAGCCAGGATACGAAAGTGAATGAGGCGTTCTGTCTTGCCGAAATAGAGAAGGCAGCAAGGCTCGGGGTGTCGCATTTCCAGATAGATGACGGCTGGCAGGTGGGCAAAAGTCCGAATTCGGCTCTTGCCAGGGGATCATTCAGGAATATTTACGACAATCCAGACTACTGGAAGCCGGATCCGTTGAAATATCCTTCCGGCCTTGCGCCTGTCGTGTCCAGGGCCGGAGAGCTCGGAATAGAATTGGGGCTGTGGTTCAATCCGAGTGTCCAGGATGATTTTGCGCACTGGAGGAAAGATGCGGATGCCATTCTGGCCCTTTACAGGGAATACGGCATCAAGGTCTTCAAGATAGATGGTCTGGCTGTGAATTCCAAGACGGCCGAGGAGAATCTGCGCAGGCTGTTCGATACGGTGCAGAAAGAGTCTGGCAATGAAGTCATCTTCAATCTGGATGTCACTGCGGGACGCCGGCCGGGCTACCATTCTTTCTATGAATACGGAAATGTCTTTTTAGAGAACAGATATACGGACTGGCATCTCTATTTCCCTCACTGGACCCTTCGGAATGTCTGGCAGCTGTCCCGTTATGTCCCTGCAGAGAGACTGCAGGTGGAGTTCCTGAACAAATGGAGGAATGCCGGCCTTTACGGCAATGATCCGTTTGCCCCGCAGTCAATGCCGTTCGACTATATATTCGCTACTTCCATGGCCGGACAGCCGCTGGCATGGATGGAAGCATCCAATCTGCCGGAGGAGGCATACGGCATAGCAGGATTGGTGAAGGATTACAGGGAGGTGAGTCCGGACTTCCATTCGGGGATTATCCTGCCGGTAGGGGAAGAGCCTTCCGGACGGTCTTTCACCGGATTCCAGTCCCTTTCGGATGACAGTACGGGATATATGCTCGTGTACAGGGAAAATACCGGGAGGGGAAAGGCCGTACTGGATACATGGCTTCCTGAGGGGAAGAAGGTCCGCTTCAAGCCGGTTCTCGGCTACGGCGCTCCGTTCGTTGCGGTTGCAGGGGAGGACGGGGCCGTGGAATTCTCCCTCCCTGACCGCAATACCTTCGCTCTGTACCGCTATGCGGTATCGAGGTGAGTGGGAGATGTCCTGCGAATCATGAAAATATTTCCAGACAATATGTGTTCGTACACAATAATAATGATCCGATATGAAACTGAAAAGACTTTTGATATTTGCCGTCATGTCGGCGGCGTTGTCCTGCGGAAAGGAGAATCCTTCCGGTGATGGCCACGACTGGCCTGTACTTCCGGATGAGGAACCCGATGTCGAAGTCCCCGATCCCGGAATAGTCGGCTCTTTGCCTGCAGTAAGTGTCCGGAACGGAGAGTTTGTCACATCCGAAGGGGCCCTGCCCATGTGGGGCGTGAACCTTCAGCCGTGTCTGAGCTGGGAATATGACAACCGTCTTGCTCCGCGGGGAATACCGGAGACATCGGATGCGCTGTGTTCTGTGGCGTACAACAATGTAATGGAGGTATCGAGACTCGGGGCGGATATCATAAGGGTGCATCTTACGCCGGCGGATTTTACAGATGCGGAAGGGAACATCGTTGAGTCCCCGTATCTCGATGCGTTGGACTATATGGTGGCCGTTGCAGCTTCGGAGGGCATATACACGACCATCACCCTGATCAACGAAATGTCGAAGGCATACGTGTCGGCTTCAGTCTTTGCCACGGCCGAGAGGGATGACTGGGCCATGGATCCGGATGTGATCGAAAAGTCCGAAAGGTATGTGGGCTCCCTGCTTAGGAGGGTCAATCCGTATACGGGCAGAAGCTATGCGGAAGAGACTGCCATAGCATACTGGGAACTGCTCAACGAGCCTGATTTCTGGACATACGATGAGATAGGGCAGCATACCGGTGCAGCCATGGAATATTCCGCATGGCTGAAGGAAACGGGAAATGATGATTCATCTGCCTCGTACTGGGATTACAGAAGATGTGCTGCCAGAGACTATATAGATGGGATGCAGGCGGTAATGGAAGAGTGCGGCGCGGTGCAGCCTGTGATATGGAACCACAAATGGGCTGGTTACAGAAAATCTGCGGGCGACATTTTCCAGGGCGTGCTGCAGGCCGCTCCTGATGGAGTGTCCATCTGTGCGTATCCCGGACAGAATCTGGTACCATCCGACTATTGGAACAGCCCGGAGGATCTCACCGGGGAAGATTTCTCGTCATGGTTCAGCGACCGTGTTCCGGAAGAAATGTACGGCTGGCTTTCATTGCCGGCCTATTCGGATATGGTGAAAGTCGCCTATGAATTCGAGGCTTTCTTCAACCAGAGCGCATACCTCTATCCGGTAATGGCCCTCTGGTTCCGTTCCCTCGGTCTGAGTTCAGCGGCTATGTGGACCTACACGGAGAAAGAATATGCGCAGTACCATGCCGGCTCGCATTTCCTGAGCCTGACATGTACTCCTCCAAAGGCCGCCGGCTTTATCGTAGCGGGAGAGATATTCCGTTCGGTCCCGGCAGGAACCTTGTTCGATTATACGAATGCCAATGAGCAGACCGGGCGGAACTATGCCATATCCAGAAGCAGGGATCTTGCCGTTTTCTGTGATGGCAGGCGGCTCTGCCATACGGGAGACATTACTTCATGGTGCCCTGTCGATATAGAGGCCGAGACGCTCGAAAGCATTGCAGGACGGAAAAGTTCCTCTGTAGTATCGTATTCGGGAAATGGTCTGTATTTCATTGATATAGAAGATGACAGCCTGTATCTTACCATAGAGCCTGATATCGTGTCGCAGCAGAATGCCTGGGATTCGGGACTCGCAAACAGGACTATGGTCACGGAACTCGGTTCCGGTACGGACAATGAGATGGGTATAATGCTGCCGGGCTGGACGGAAGGCGGTTTCACGCTCTATTCACTTTCAGGCGGAGAGAAGACGGTATTGTCGGAACTTGAATCTCTGGAACGGTTCGGTATCCGTCCCGGAGATTATGTCATAGAAAGAAAATAAATCCGAATTATTGTCGGTTTGTCTTTGCAGTTTGACTGAAATTATCTATTTTTGTGTGTTTGTGTACGTGCACAGTAATGTAAAAAACAGCATATAGGCAAGAAATACAATAAATTACAGGTATATGGACAGGAATTTTTTCGATATCAGGGGTAAGGTTGCCGTAATGACGGGAGCCTGCGGTGTCCTCGGCACGACTATCGTGAAGTATTTTGCAGCTCAGGGAGCGAAGGTGGTCCTTCTGGATCTTGAGCGTGCTTCTGAGACAGGGGAGAAGATTGTTTCGGAAATCAGGTCTGAAGGGGGAGAGGCATGTTTCCTTGCCACTAATGTCCTGGACAAGGCCGTTCTGGAGGACAATTACTCTAAGATAATCTCCATGTACGGAGGTATCGATATCCTGCTCAATGCCGCAGGAGGCAATATGGCATCCGCAACAGTGCCGCCTGACAAGAGCATTTTCGACCTTGATGTCGAGGCGGTCAAGAAAGTGACGGAACTCAATCTTTTCGGCACCATTATTCCTACCATGGTGTTTGCAAAGGCTATGGTGGAGAAAAAGTCAGGGTCGATCATCAATTTTGCCAGTGAATCGGCATTGAGGCCTCTGACCCGCGTGGCCGGCTATGGAGTGGCCAAGGCGGCGGTTGCCAACTGGACGAAATGGCTCTGTGCCGAGCTTGCCATGAAGTTCGGGGAAGGCATCAGGGTGAATGCCATAGCTCCCGGATTCCTTCTGACCAACCAGAACAGGACCCTGCTTACCAATCCGGACGGAAGCCTGACCGACAGGTCGCATACGATACTTGCGCATACTCCGATAGGGCGCTTCCTTGAACCGGAAGAACTGCTCGGAACTCTCCATTGGCTCGCTTCCGATGCTTCCAGGGCGGTTACCGGTACGGTTGCCGTTGTGGATGGCGGTTTCGATGCCTTCAGCATCTGATTGCCTTTCCTGACGAACCCCGGGAGCAATATCATGGATCGTCATTCTGAACGAAGTGAAGAATCTGATATTTTCCAGTTATGGAACAAAACAAAGTACCGAATATGTATCTGATGAAAGAAAGCTGGCGCTGGTACGGGCCGAATGACCCGGTAAGCCTCCAGTATATCCGCCAGGCAGGGGTTACTGACATCGTGCACGCCCTGCATCATATCCCGAACGGAGAAGTATGGACAGTGGAGGAGATCCGCAAAAGGCAGAAGATGATTGCCGATGCCGGTCTGGTGTGGAGTGTCGTGGAGAGCGTGCCGGTGCACGAGCATATCAAGACCCAGACCGGGGACTTCCGGAAATACATCGACAATTACAAGCAGTCCCTGAGGAATCTGGCAGAGTGCGGTATCTACTGTGTGACATACAATTTCATGCCTGTGCTCGACTGGACGAGGACCGACCTTGCATTCGAGATGCCTGACGGGTCAAGGGCGCTCCGTTTCGAGAGGGCCGCCTTCATGGCATTCGACCTTTTCATACTGAAGCGGCCTGCTGCCTTCAAGGAATATTCGGAGGAAGACATAGCCAAGGCAAAGGCGCGGTATGAGAGGATGGATGAGGCGGAGATTGAACTTATTACAAGAAATATGATTGCCGGACTGCCGGGAAGCGAGGAGAGCTTCACCCTGGACCAGTTCCGTGAGGCTCTTGCAAGATACGATGGGATAGATGCAGAGAAACTTCGCAGCAACCTGATATATTTCCTTTCGGAGATATGTCCGGTCGCAGATGAGTGCGGGGTGGAGATGGTTATCCATCCTGATGATCCTCCGTATCCTATTCTCGGGCTGCCGAGGATTCTGTCCACGGCCGAGGATTTCCGCAGGCTCGTTGAGGCTGTGCCTAACCGTTCCAACGGTCTGTGCCTGTGCACCGGCTCGTTCGGTGTCCGTGCCGACAATGACTGCGTGGCCATGATGCGCGAGTTCGGGGACAGGGTAGGCTTCGTGCATCTCCGCAGCACGAAACGGGATGCAGAAGGCAATTTCTTCGAGGCAAACCACCTTGAAGGGGATGTGGACATGTACGGCATGATGAAGGCTCTTTTAGAGGTGCAGCAGCGCCGCAAGGTCAGCCTTCCCGTACGTCCGGACCACGGTCACCAGATGTGCGATGACCTCGGGCGCAAGTCCAATCCCGGGTATTCCTGCTACGGACGTCTGCGCGGCATAGCCGAGCTCAGGGGCCTCCAGATGGGCATAGCGAAATCTATGGGACAGGAATGAATTAATCCCGATTTTGCTTATCTTCGCGTCCATTATGGAACAGAATACGGATGCTATATTGGAGGGGCTGAACAGTGAGCAGAGGCAGGCTGTCAGCTGTGTGGACGGGCCGGTGCTCATAGTTGCGGGGGCGGGTTCGGGCAAGACGAGGGTCCTGACGAGCAGGATCGCATACATTCTTGAGCAAGGCGGGGAACCGGAGCGGATCCTTGCCTTGACCTTTACAAAGAAGGCCGCTACGGAGATGAAGGAGAGGATTGCCCTGATGGTAGGGGAGAGGAAGGCCAGAAAACTGAAGATGGGGACGTTCCATTCCGTGTTCATAAGGTTTCTCCGCGAATATGCCGAGAGTCTGGGCTATCCTTCCGGCTTCACGGTCTATGACACAGGGGATTCGACTTCCGCCATCAAGACCTGTCTGAAGGAGCTTCAGCTGGATGACAAGATATACAAACCCAAGGATGTGCTGTCGAGAATATCGATGGCGAAGAACAATCTTGTAACGGCAGAGACATACGGCCGTAACCAGACCGCGATCCAGAACGATGCTGCCGCAAGGAAGCCGAAGATATACGAGATATACCGGCTCTATGCCGCCAAGTGCCGTCAGGCCGGGGTGATGGATTTCGATGACATCCTCCTTAACATGAATATCCTGCTCAAGGACAACCCTGCAGCACTGGAGGACCTTTCGACGCGCTTCGACTACATAATGGTGGATGAGTACCAGGATACCAACTACGCGCAGTATCTTATCCTGAAAAAACTGGCCATGAAGCATCGCAATATATGCGTGGTCGGGGATGATTCGCAGTCCATATACGCTTTCCGTGGTGCCAAGATCGAAAACATTCTGAATTTCAGAAAAGACTATCCGGACAACAGGACATTCCGTCTGGAGCAGAACTACCGCTCCACGAAAGTGATTGTGGATGCCGCCAATTCCCTGATTGCCAGGAACAGTGCGAGGATTCCCAAGAACTGCTACTCGATGGGTGACGAGGGCGAGAAGATCAGGCTGCTCCAGGCCTATTCGGAACAGGAAGAGGCCTTGCTGATAGTATCTTCCATAATAGGCAGAATGCAGTCGGACCATGCGCGGTATCAGGATTTCGCTATCCTGTACAGGACCAATTCCCAGTCGCGCGCCATAGAGGAGGCTTTGCGGAAACGGAATCTGCCGTATATGATATACTCCGGCAATTCTTTCTTCGACAGGGCCGAAGTCAAGGACATGATGGCATATCTGAAACTGGCTGTCAATCCGAATGATGACGAATCTTTCAGGAGGATTGTGAACAAGCCTGCAAGGGGGATAGGGGACACATCCCTGGCTGCCCTTATCGCGGCGGCGCACAACCATGAGTGCTCTCTGATGAAAGCCGCATTTGCCGAAGATCTCGAGACATACGGGTTGAAAGCCGCAGCAGTCAGGAAGATCCGGGAGTTCTGCAAAATGATGATGGACTTTACCGTCAGGTCATCCAAAGAGGATGCATACAAGGTGGCGGCATCTCTGTCTCTTGATTCGGGGCTGTACGCATCCTTCAAAACGGACAACAGCATCGAGTCCCAGGCCAAGGCTGCCAATATAGACGAGCTGCTCAACAGTGTCAAAAGCTATGTCGAGGAAAGGAACAACGATTATTTCGAGGAGATGCAGGCCGATGGCCAGATAGAGGAGGGAGTCGAATTGACGGATGCGGATTTCCCTGTTGTGACTCTGTCTGAATATCTTGAGAATGTTTCCCTGCTCAGCGCCGTGGATGTCACGGAGGATGAGGATTCATCCAACAGGATAGCCCTCATGACAGTGCACTCTTCCAAAGGTCTGGAATTTCCGTATGTGTATGTGGCCGGGATGGAGGAGAATCTATTCCCGTCAGGCGGATTCATGGCATCCGAGAGCGACATAGAGGAGGAAAGACGCCTTTTCTATGTGGCCGTGACCAGGGCGGAAAAGGCTGTACAGTTGTCTTTTGCCACAACAAGGATGCGCCACGGCAAGACCGAGTCCAATGCCCCGAGCCGTTTTATCCGCGAGATAGACAGCAGGTATATAGCGAATCCGCTTCCGTCCGGCAAGGATGAGGATATGGACAATGACGGCGCTCCATCTTTCTGGGGGCGGAGACAGCATGACAGATATCCTTCCGGCAGCCGGTCAGGGGCCGGTCAGGGTGCAATGTCACGAACCAGACCTGAATCCGGTCTGCAGAGACCGGCTCCGCAGCAGAAGCCGGGAATCACCACATTCCGCAGACCGAATGTGGCCGCTCCGGTCAGGGTCCCTGATTCAGAGTTCGTCCCGACCCCGGTTCTGCAGCTCCGTGCAGGACAGAGGGTCGAGCATAACCGTTTCGGCTACGGGAAGATTATTGAGATTATCGGAAACTCCGCCGACCTCAAGGCCAGGATTGCCTTCGATGATTACGGAGAGAAGATTCTTGTGCTGAAATATGCAAAAATAAGGGTCGCGGATGTTGCGGAATAGAGTTTTTTGTCTATTTTTGTGACGAAGTTTTTCATAGTTTAAGTTTAGGTTAAGTAAGTAGCGGGGTGGATCAGCAATGGTCCGCTCCGTGTTTTTTTGTCCGGTGTCAGCCGTTTTTACCCAAAAACGGAAAAATTTTCAGGGAAAACCAAAAAACATATACTCAAAACGGAAAAATCCTCTTTTGCGCTGTTGTGCAAGACATTTCTTACGGATAATTTTGCCATCGCCGTACATGGGGTGCGGCCATGTTGATAATAAATCCGTCGAACTGACGTCAAATGTGGAGATTGATATGAAAAGAGAGGTTCTTGCGCCTGCAAAGGTCTGTGCGGTTGTAGTGTCCGCGTTTTTTACGCTATTGTCCGTTTCCTGTACGAAAGGTTCCGGAGGTGAATCAGTGCAGGGGCTGGTGCGCCTGAAGTTCGAGCCGCTTAGTGTCCCGGTGTCCAAGGTGGCGGGAGAGGAGATTCCCGATACCAATGACTTTATCCTGAAGATTGTGGCCCAGGATGGCTCTACGGTCTATGATGGCCCGTACGGAAGGGCTCCTGAGGCGGTCTCTGTGCCTTCCGGAAGCTGCACCATCAGTGTCAGGTCAGCGGAATTCCCGCGTCCTGCCTTTGCTTCCCCTCAATACGGGGATGACAGGTGCATTGTGGTGCCTGCCGGAGGGGAAGTGTCGGTGGAGCTCGTCTGTACTCAGGTCAATTCAGGTATCCGTCTGAAGATCAGCCCTGATTTCCTTACGACATATCCTGAAGGAGTCCTTTTTGTCAGGGGAGAGGATGGACAGCTTATGTACGGCTATTCCGAAAGGAGGGTGGCCTATTTCCTCCCGGGCAATGTTTCGGTCGTGCTCAGCGATGCAGGCAGGGAGACTATCCTGATGACAAGGGCGATAGAGGCCAGGGAGATATTGTCGGTAAGGATGGATGTCGCTGCATCCCAGACCGGCGGGCAGGAGGATGGCATTTCTGTCCGGCTGGATACCTCAAGGGTATGGACGGATGAGGGATATGTCCTTGGAGAAGAGGGCCTGAAGGGCGACAGCCCTCAGAATGCCATGACGGTGGCTCTTGCAAAGGCGAGTGTGGGACAGAAGGATGTCTGGGTCAGCGGCTATATTGTGGGAGGGGACCTGTCTTCTTCGGATACGGGGATTTCGTATGTCCCGCCGTTCGATTCTGCAACCAATATGGCAGTCGCGGCCCGTGCCTCTGTCAGCAGCAAATCATCCTGTCTTTCCGTACAGCTTCCTGCCGGGGATGTCAGGGATGCTCTGAATCTTGTGACGAATCCCGGGCTGATAGGCAGGCGCATATCCATCCGCGGGGATATTGCCGCAGCCTATTTCGGACTTACGGGCATCAAGAACGTGTCGGACTTTGTCCTGTATTGACAGCGTCCTGATTCCGCCGGAGGGATGGTCAATGCAGGCTGTCGAGCCCTTTCCAGGATGATGGTACGGGAGCCTCTATCGTGATTTCTTCCTTGCGGACCGGATGTACGAATGTGATTTTTCTGGCGTGCAGGGAAATGCTCCCGTCAGGGTTTGAGCGGGGAGCGCCGTATTTGAGGTCTCCCTTGATAGGACATCCGATTCCTGCAAGCTGGCAGCGGATCTGATGATGGCGCCCGGTGAGGAGCTGCACCTCCACGAGAAAGTATCTGTCCGTCTTGCCCAGCATCCTGTATCTGAGTCTGGCCATCTTGGCATCCGCCCTGCGGGTTCCGGGCCTGCAGATATAGGACTTGTTCTGCCTTTCTATTCTGTATAGCCAGTTCTCGAGTTCTCCTTCTGCAGGGTCGGGCTCGCGGCACACAAGCGCCCAGTAGAACTTGTGGACATCTCCGTCGCGGAACATTGCGTTGAGCCTTTCCAATGCCTTGGATGTCTTTGCGAACATGGCTATTCCGCTGACAGGCCTGTCTATCCGGTGCGGTATTCCGATGAACACCTTTCCCGGTTTTGCATCCCTCTGCGCGATGAATGCCTTGAGAAGGTCTCCGAGAGGTTCATCTCCTGTCTTGTCACCCTGGGTTATTTCGCCGGACTTCTTGTTGACGATCATGATATGGTTGTCTTCATAGAGGATACGGCCGGCGATGTCCCTGTACTCTTCATTGTTCAATGTCCTGTATTCCATAGCGGATGCAAATATACGCAGAAGCCGAGAGCAATGCAAGCTTGCTTGCGATTGCCGAGGCGCAACAGTATATGTGGCGAAGCCAAATATCGCAGAAGCCGAGAGCAATGCAAGCTTGCTTGCGATTGCCGAGGCGCAACAGTATATGTGGCGAAGCCAAACATACTCTTTCTGACATCATCTGCCAATTTTTCTGACATTTTGACATACGGAATATGGCTCTTTTCCATTGGCACAGCTTTCGATATATGGCTCGGCGTCCGGCTGTCAGAGCCACGGGGGACTTGATGGCCGGGCTGCCTTGGAAACACCGCAATCGGTGAAAGAGGTAGAAAAACGATAGAAAAGGAGATAAATATTATGGGAAAGATTATTGGTATTGACTTGGGAACCACGAACTCATGCGTGGCAGTCATGGAAGGCAACGAGCCGTCCGTGATAATCAACAATGAGGGACAGAGGACTACCCCTTCTGTCGTAGCGTTCACTGATGGCGGTGAGAGAAAGGTGGGCAACCCTGCGAAAAGGCAGGCTATCACCAATCCTCACAAGACCGTGTTCTCCATAAAGAGATTCATGGGCGAGAGCTATGATCAGGTGACAAAGGAAATCGAGCGTGTGCCTTACAAGGTTGTCAGGGGTGACAACAACACTCCGCGCGTGGATATCGATGGCCGTCTCTATACTCCTCAGGAGATATCGGCGATGATTCTCCAGAAGATGAAGAAGACTGCGGAAGATTATTTGGGACAGGAAGTCACCGAAGCCGTCATAACGGTGCCGGCATACTTCTCCGACTCGCAGCGTCAGGCTACAAAGGAAGCAGGCAAGATTGCCGGTCTGGATGTAAAGCGTATCATCAACGAACCTACGGCAGCGGCTCTTGCATACGGCCTTGACAAGACCGACAAGAACATGAAGATAGCCGTGTATGACCTCGGTGGCGGTACATTCGATATCTCTATCCTCGAACTTGGAGATGGAGTCTTCGAAGTGAAGTCCACAAACGGTGATACCCACCTCGGAGGAGATGATTTCGACCAGGTAATCATAGACTGGTTGGCGTCCGAGTTCGCTTCCGAGAACGGCGGTCTGGACCTCAAGAAGGATCCTATGGCTCTCCAGAGGCTGAAAGAGGCTGCAGAGAAGGCAAAGATAGAACTCTCCAACCAGACTTCTACGGAGATCAACCTGCCTTATATCATGCCTGTCGACGGTATTCCTAAACATCTTGTGAAGACGCTGACAAGGGCTAAGTTCGAGCAGCTTGCCGACAATCTTATCCAGAAGACCATCGAACCGTGCCGCAAGGCCCTTTCAGATGCAGGTCTGCAGGCTTCGGATATCGATGAGGTGCTGCTTGTGGGAGGATCCACCCGTATTCCGGCAATCCAGGCCATCGTAGAGAAATTCTTCGGCAAGGCTCCGAACAAGAGCGTCAATCCGGATGAGGTCGTGGCCATAGGTGCAGCTATCCAGGGCGGTGTGCTTGCCGGCGATGTGAAGGATGTCCTTTTGCTTGATGTCACTCCGCTTTCACTCGGAATAGAGACTCTGGGCGGCGTAATGACCAAACTTATCGATGCCAACACGACTATACCTACCCGCAAGTCCGAGGTCTTCTCTACGGCTGCCGACAACCAGCCTTCAGTCGAGATCCATGTGCTCCAGGGTGAAAGGCCGATGGCAAAGGACAACAAGACCATAGGTACATTCCATCTGGATGGCATTACGCCGGCACCGAGGGGAATACCTCAGATAGAAGTCACTTTCGATATCGATGCCAACGGTATTCTGAATGTGTCTGCAAAGGACAAGGCTACCGGCAAGGAGCAGAAGATACGTATCGAGGCTTCTTCAGGACTCAGCGAGGATGAGATCAAGAGAATGCGTGATGAGGCGAAGGCCAACGAGGCTGCGGACAAGGCGGAGCGCGAAAGGGTAGACAAGATCAATGCTGCCGACACTCTCTGCTTCCAGTCCGAGAAGAACCTCAAGGAGTACGGGGACAAGATCCCGTCAGACAAGAAAGGCGCCATCGAGACTGCTCTCGGCAGTCTGAAAGAGGCTGTCAAGAGCCAGAATGCAAGCGATATCGACAGATATACCGAGCAGCTCAACAATGCATGGCATGCAGCATCTGAAGACATGGCCAAGGCTGCACAGGGCGGTCAGCAGGCAGGGCCGCAGGGTCCGCAGCCGGGACCGCAGAACCAGGGACCTGATGACCAGGGACCAGATGAGCAGTAATAGCGTCAATATCAGGAGGGCGACTGACAAGCGGTTATCAGTCGCCCTTTTTTTTGTACGGTTCCCGATGTAAAAAAACAGAGATGCATTTGCACCTCTGTTTTTTGTTGTGTACTTACGAAGAGATTATTTCTTGAAGTAACGGTTGTAGAGACCCTGGAATCCTGCTCCGTGGCGGGCTTCATCCTTGCACATTTCATGGACGGTGTCGTGGATGGCATCGAGATTCTGTGCTTTAGCAAGCTTTGCAATGCGGAGCTTGTCCTCGCATGCGCCCTGCTCTGCCAGCATCCTTCTCTCTACATTTGTCTTGGTGTCCCATACGCATTCTCCGAGAAGTTCTGCGAAACGTGAGGCGTGGTCTGCTTCCTCGAAAGCATATCTCTTGAAAGCCTCTGCGATTTCAGGGTATCCTTCCCTGTCTGCCTGACGGCTCATTGCCAGATACATACCCACCTCGCTGCATTCACCGTTGAAATGGTCACGCAGACCTTTGAGAATCTCTGGATCTACATCCTTGGCGACGCCGATCCTGTGCTCATCTGCCCAGGTGAGCGAGTCGCCGCTTTCAACTATCTCTTCAAACTTGTCTGCTCCGGCATGGCATATAGGGCATTCTGCCGGTGCGCTGTCCCCTTCGTGGATATATCCACATACAAGGCATCTGAATCTTTTCTTCATGATAAAATCCTTTTAATTTTGTTAAATTTGAATAATTCTAAATTATTCCTCTGCAAAGATACGCTAAATTTGTTTATCTGCAAATTTATTTTGCATTCCGTACGGCTATGGCCGCATTATGCCGTCAATGTACTTCTGCATCTGTCCGGAGTGCCCCTCCACACTCTGCAGCAGCTTGAACTGGGCCTTCGTCCTGACAAGATTGTGTTCCGGGTACCGGATCTTGTAGTAGGTGTCTCCGTTGAGGTAGTCTGTCAGGAACCTGACGCATTGCATATACGGGAACAGCGCCGCGGCGTATGGCAGATTCTCCGTTTCGACCGGAAGCAGGAATGATCTGGCGGATTCAAGGTATCCTTTTGTAAAGGCCTCGAATATCTCCATGTCGAAATTCACGTTGTCGAGGTTCCTGTCATCCTCCGCCCCCGTGTTCGCCCCGGTACGCAGGAAGTCCCCGTAGTCGGAGAAGACATAGCTCGGCATCACCGTATCGAGATCGATGACGCACAGCACATCCCCGTTGTCATCGAACATCATGTTGTTGACCTTGGTGTCGCAGTGGCATATCCTTTTCGGCAGCAGCCCCTCTCTGTGGAGCCGTTCAGCCTTGCACATCTCTTCGGCACGTTTCTCTATCTCATCTATGTAATATTTCACTTCACCTGCCCTCCCGGCTGCATTTTCCCCGAGGGCATCGTGGAACTGCCTTAGCCTGAACTCCATATTGTGGAAATCCGGAATGGTCTCTCCGAGAGGCTTGTCCAGGTCCGCAAGCATGGACTGGAAATTGCCGAAAGCCTTGCCGGCGAAATACGAGAATTTCGGATTTACAGTCTCGTAGGTGCGGGCATTCGGGATAAATACCATCATTCTCCACCACTGGTCTCCGACCCGGCAGTAGGTCTTGCCGCTGTCTGTCGGAATGAAATTCAGTACCTTGCGCCCGATGTCACCCTCTCCCGCTGCCTCTAGCTTCTTCCTGATGTGGCCCGTCACGGCCTCGATGTTGGACTGCAGCATGTCCACATCCCTGAATATGTTGTGGTTGATTCTCTGCAGGATATAGTCCGGACATTCCGCTTCTGCGGTCCTTACCTTGTATGTGTCGTTTATGAGTCCCGAACCGAACTGTGTCACTTCAGCTACTGTCCCTTCGGTCTTGAACCGGGAAATGATGTCTTTCAGATCTGCCATTGTATCGGAGTTTTAGTGTTTTTCGGATATATCACACAAATATAGGCAAAAATTAGACAAGGAAAAACAGCGATATGTTTTGAAAAAAAATTGACTGAAATTAAATTTGAGAAATTTTATCATGCTTGTGCATTGATATGGCACATGCAATGACTATTTTTGCATGCAAAATACAAGAATATGATACCATTCCTCAAACAGGTGGCACAACGGTATTACGCTGACGGAAAGATAGGGGGCCGTTGCTTCATTTTTCCGAACAGGCGTTCCATTGTGTTTTTCAGAAAATATCTGGCGGAGACTGTCGCGGCGTCCGGGGCGGAAGTCCCTCTTGTCATGCCGCAGATGCTTACGGAAAACGATTTCTTCCATATCCTGGGAGGAGTGCCGGTGACGGACAGGGTGACACTCCTCCTGCGGCTTTATGACTGTTATAAAGAACTGAATCCCAAGGCTGAACCTTTGGATGAGTTCATTTTCTGGGGTGATATAATCATAGGGGATTTCAATGATGCGGACAAATATCTTGCGGATCCGCACCAGCTCTTTGCCAATGTATCGGATTTCAAGGCCATACAGGACAATTTCTCATATCTGAACGAGAGCCAGAGAAAGGCCATAGAGAGATTCGTGGGCCATTTCAGCGAAAGGAATTCAAGGCTTACGGCCGACATAGGTTCCGGACATCCGGATGTGAAGGCCCGCTTCCTGCAGATATGGAATATGCTGGAGCCCCTGTACCGGCTTTATAACAATGCGTTGAGGAAGGATGGCCTTGCCTACGAAGGGATGGCCTACAGAAATGCCGCGGCGTCGTTCGGGGACAGGCCGGCGGAAGATGTCCTGAAAAGTTCATTCCCGCGTATATCCGGATTCGTGTTTGTCGGTCTCAATGCCCTGAACGGATGCGAGAGGAAAGTGATGGCAAAGATGCGCGATGCATCATTGGCAGAGTTCTGCTGGGACTATTCTTCCGATATGATACGGGACAGACGCAACAGGGCATCCTTTTTCATGTCCGGGAATGTCCGGGACTTTCCGCAGGCATACTCATGGGATGCAGGGGGGCTCGGAAGACTGGCCGTGAACGTGATAAGCGTCCCGTCTGCAGTGGGGCAGGTGAAAGTGGTGCCCGATATAGTCAGAGGAAGGGATGACTGTGCCGTCGTCCTGCCTGATGAGCACCTCCTGCTGCCGCTTCTCGACAGTATCCCGCCTGAAATCAGTGACATCAACGTGACGATGGGCTACGGCATGTCTTCGGGGTCTTTCCATTCCCTGATGTCTGACATATCCGCCATGCAGTTGCATTTGCGTGAAAGCAAGGGGGAATGGGGGTTCTATTACCGGCAGGTCTGGTCCATATTTTCCAACGGTGTCTTCCGCAAGGTCGCCGGGACGGATGAAAAGTGCGCTGCAATCGTGGACAGAATCAGGAAGGAGAAGAAGATATATGTTCCCCGGCGGGACTTTGAAGGCAGCCGGTTGCTCGAACTGGTATTCAGGCCGGTGATCCGGGACCAGAAGTCGGCCGATCCGGAGCAGATACGGGCTTTTGCGGAGTATCAGAAAGAGGTCATCTCCGGACTTGCCGCCAAGTTCTGCAGATCGGAGAATATGCTGATAGAGACGGAGCTGGCGGGGGCGTACTATTCCGATGTGGTCAGACTGTCTTCGTACAGGCTGCCGGTCATGCCCGTTACGTATATCAGGCTTCTGGAACAGGTCATTTCGCTTGAATCCGTCCCTTTCAAGGGCGAGCCTCTCAAGGGACTGCAGATAATGGGGCCGCTGGAGACCAGGTCGCTTGATTTCAGGAATCTGGTAATACTTTCCGTCAATGAGGGAACGTTCCCGCACAGGAGCGTAAGTTCTTCATTCATCCCTCCGGAACTGAGGAGAGGGTTCGGTCTTCCGACATACGAGTTCCAGGATGCCGTATGGGCGTATTATTTCTACAGAATGATAGAAAGGGCGGAGAATGTGTGGCTGGTCTATGATTCCAGGACGGAAGGTCTGCATTCCGGTGAGGAAAGCCGTTTCATAAAGCAGCTCGTCTATCATTTCAGGCTTCCTGTCAGACGCTATGTCGCAGGAGCCGGGATAGGGGAGACAGAGTCGCTGCCGGATATCCCCAAGACGGCGGAAGATGTGGAGTCGATAAGGAATACAAGCCTGTCGGCGACATCGCTGCAGAATTATCTTGCCTGTCCGGCGAAATTCTACTATGGCACGGTAAAGGGTCTGAGAGCGGATGAGGAGGTCTGCGAGTCATTGGATTCAGGTACGTTCGGCACCGTGTATCACAATGTCATGTGGGCTCTTTTTGCAGGGGAAGAGGCCATGGCGGCCGATGGCGACATGGACAGACGCTGCCAGGGTATGGAGTCTGGCAGCGGGGGACGCAGAAAGGTGACGCGGGAGTATCTGGCGTCCTGGCTTGGCAGGGAGCCGGAGATCATGCGCAAGGTCAGGAGCCTGATATGCAGCCAGTTGAAGACGACCGAGATAGTGGGCAGGAACCTTGTGGTGGCGGATGTCATTGTCAGATATGTGATGAAGACCATAGAGAGGGATATCGAACTGCTCGATGCGAACCGCTCGGATGGCTTCGATGTCATCGGAATGGAGAAGGAATATTCGGCGGAGTTCCACGGTTTCAGGTTCAAGGGGTATATCGACAGGATCGACAGTCTCGCTCCGGGACAGGTGAGGGTGAATGACTACAAGACCGGGAAAGTCATGGATAATGATATCTTCATAGATGATGGCAATGCAGAGGAAGTGGCTGCCGCCGTGTTCGGGGATGACAACGCAGGACGGCCGAAGATTGCCCTCCAGTTCTTTGTCTATGACATGCTGTTGAGAAAGAACGGGTTCAGGGAAAAGATCCTGAATTCCGTCTACCGGACTTCCGGCCTTTTCAGCGGCGGGATAGAGGTCCGGCCGTTGAACGAAAAGTTCTACGGGGCGATGGAGGCAGGCCTGTCGGACCTTCTCGATGAACTTGCCGACATAGATGTCCCGTTCAGGAGGACTGAAGATACCGGTATGTGTGAATATTGTGATTTTAAGAAAATTTGCGGAAGATGATACGGATATTGAAAGCATCCGCAGGTTCGGGAAAGACCTACAACCTTGCCAGAAAATACATAGAACTCCTGTTTTCGGGACAGGACAGATATTCCTACCGGCATATTCTCGCCGTTACCTTTACCAACAAGGCGACGGACGAGATGAAAGGCAGGATATTGCAGGAACTTTTCTGCCTTGCAGACAGTCCGCAGGATTCAGACTATCTGGAATATTTCGTCCCGAAGGTTTTCAGCGATGTGGCCGGACTGCAGAAGGCTGCGGATGAGATATTGTGCAACCTGCTGCATGATTACAGTGCGTTTTCGGTAAGTACGATAGACCGCTTTTTCCAGCAGACCCTGAAGGCCTTTTCCAGGGAGATAGGGCAGTTTTCATCCTATCAGGTCGAACTGGACAAGGAGTCCCTGATATCGGAAAGCGTGGACAGGGTGCTGGATGCCTTGACGGAGAATGATACGGAGAAGCGGAAATGGCTTACTGACAGTGCACTCGAGCAGATAGAGCAGGGAGGAAGATACAATCTCGAGTCGGGTCTGCTCAATATTGCCGTCAGACTCAAGTCGGATGAGCACAGGGAGATGGCGGAAAAATACGGGATTGACGTGCGGAAGACATATTCGCGAGAGAACCTTTCCGCCGTGAAGAAGGAGTGTACGGGTGTGATCAGGGAATTCGGGACAGCCGTAGGCGCTGCCGCGGAAAGGGTGGCGGCTGCCCTGACGGAAGCTGGAATAGATGCGGCCGAATCCAACAGGCATTTCCTGACGGCGGTCTACGGATATTGTCCCGGCAGTCAGGAAAACCTGATCTGCAAGCCGGCTGCCGGTTTCATGACCAAGGCGGCTGATCCGGAACGGTGGTTCCCCAAGGCCAAAAAGAAACTTCTTGAAAGGGCGTATCCTGTCCTGAAAGATCCGCTGGATGAATTCTGTGCCCTGTTCGACGCCCCGTACAGGACATACCGGACAGCCGTCATCATCAGGTCGCAGCTTTACGGACTCGGGCTTGCCGGTGATATCGACCGGGAATTCAACGCATTGATGAAAGAAAGGAATGTCCTCAGCATAGATGATTCCAACACGATACTCAAGGATATCATAGCCGGCTCGGATGCTCCGTTCGTATATGAGAAGACAGGGGTCAGGTATGACAGTTTCCTGCTGGATGAGTTCCAGGACACATCCAGGATCCAGTGGGAGAATTTTCTTCCTCTTCTGAAAGAGAGCGAGGGAAAGGGCTGCGAAAGTCTTGTGGTAGGGGATGTGAAGCAAAGCATATACCGCTGGAGGGGTTCTGACTGGAATCTTCTTGCAGGCGAACTCACGCAGGCATTCGACAGGACGACGGTTTCGACCCTCGATACTAATTACCGCAGCTGCCGCAATGTCGTGGAGTTCAACAATTCCTTTTTCAAGGCCGTATCGGACCGGATGGACATGATGTACAATGAAGGTCTTGAACCTGACAGACATACGGATGCAATAGAGAGGATATATTCCGATGTGGAGCAGAAATGCGCTTCATCCGAGGCCGGAAGCGTCGATCTGACATTCTGTGCCAAGGAGATGACATTGCAGAAAGTGCTGGATGCGGTCAATGAGGCAATGGACTGCGGTGCCTCTCCCGGAGATGTGGCAGTCCTCGTCCGCAACAACGCATCCGGTTCTGCAGTGGCCGGGTTCCTGATAGAGAACGGCATAAGGGTGGTGACCGATGATTCTCTGAAAGTGAAGTCTTCCGTCATTGTCCGCAGGCTTGTTTCGCTTCTTTCATCGGTGGCAAATCCTTCCGACAGTATCAGCCGCTACATGTCATCATCCCTCGATGTGTGCCTGCCGGAAGAGTACGGCCCGCTTGTGTCTCTCTGCGAATCCCTGCTCAGGGAACTGAGGGACAGGGATGAGGACCTGTTCTGCTCGGAAGTGCTGTATATCCAGTCGTTCATGGACTGCGTATCGGACTATATGCGGCTTGAGGGAAACAGCCTCAAGGGCTTTCTGCAATACTGGGCGGAGGCCGATCCGGCGATCGCTTCTCCGGATGCAGGCGATTCCGTCAGGGTAATGACGATACACAAATCCAAGGGACTCGATTTTCCGTATGTGATCGTACCGTTCATTGAGAAGGTGACGCTGTTCAAGTCCGACCGCCACTGGTGTTGTCCTGATTTTTCCGGTACGGCCCTCTCTGATGCCTGCCGGAACATATACGATGTGTTCCTTTCATCTGAGAGCGACTCCACCCTGTTTGCCGGAGACTACAGGGAAGAGCTTCTGAAACAGTACACGGACAATATAAATGTCATGTATGTGGCCTTGACAAGGGCGAGATCGGGAATGCATCTGATAGGGGAGATGCCTTCGGAGAGGTTCGTCTCCGGCCTTACGGATGGACAGTGGCAGAATTTCTCGGATTTTTCCCAGGCCCTGTACTGTCATGTCAGGTCGGAAGTCCGTGCCGGTTCCGATGTCCGTTGTATTGAACAGGAGGATGGCTCACAGCGTTTCTCCATCGGAAGCATCGTTCATGACTGGAGAAAAAGAGGCGGTCATGGCGATGCTGTACGGCAGCTTGAAGTGTCGTATCCTTCCTGGCCCGTCAATCCGGTGGATGGAATGCCACGTCTGCTTCTGAGCCGTCATCGGGCTGATTTCTTTTCGGAAGACGGCGATGCCGGAGTGATGGCATCCGGCAGGATCAGAGGCATAGTGCTTCACGAGATATTGTCCCGGGTGTCCATCCCGTCCGATATAGACAAGTCTGTCAGACAGGCCGTGCTCGATGGCAGCATAGACAGCATCCAGGCCCGGGAGGCCGTGTCCATGCTGTCTGACCGGATAGCATCGGCAGTGAGGCGGGGCTGGTTCAGGGATGATGCCGCAGTGTATTCCGAGACGGACATCATAGACACGGATGGTTCGGTCCACAGACCGGACAGGGTGGAGATCTCCGCCGATGGCATGGTCCGGATCATCGACTACAAGTTCGGAAGGGAGAAGCCCGAATATCTGGAACAGGTATCATTGTATGCCGACATATACAGGAGGATGGGTTACGGAAACGTTGAGCCTGCCGTATGGTATGTGCTTCAGGACCATGTCGCAGTTCCCGATACGGTTATGAAGACGGATGAATGATTTTAGCTGATTTTGGCGGGGCATGATTCGGATTGCTGTCCGAAATTTTGCTATCTTTGCAGATTGTGTTGAACCTCATACAGGATTTTATATGGAATACGATAGCCAGAGCGGTTGCAAACTGCTGTACAATACCGAACGCAAGAGCCTGAAACTGCCTGAGTATGGCCGCAACGTGCAGAAGATGGTGGAATATCTCAGGACCATTGAGGACAGGGACAAGAGAAACGAACAGGCCCGTGCCGTAGTGAAGGTGATGGAGATAATCAATCCGCAGGTACATCTGCAGGAGAATTATGAACAGAAACTGTGGGACCATCTTTTCATTATAGCGGATTTCAACCTCGATGTGGATGCCCCTTATCCGATGCCGAGTCCCGGGAAGTTCGCCGTTCCCCCGGCACAGATACCTGTGAAAAAGAAGCCTATAAAGGCCGTGCATTACGGCAGGAACATTGAGAGCATAATAGACCTGATAGCCGAGACTGAAGATGGGGAGGTAAAGACTGCCATGATACGGTCTCTTGCAGGCTATATGAGACAGCAGTATCTTATCTGGAACAAGGATTCCGTTTCGGATGACACCATTTTCCATGACATAGAGCAGCTTTCCGGAGGCCGTATCCATGTTCCGGAAGACATGCATCTGACAAGGATATCTTCGGATGCCACTTTCTCCCGTCCTGGTGCGGGACAGCCCGGCCGCAACCATTACCAGAGATACAATAACCAGAGGAAAAACCAGAGAAACAAGTAGATATGCCTCGTAAAGCACAGACGGACGGGAAAAAGCGGAAGCCCGGACTGAAATTGTCCGAAAGGTTCAGTGAGGAGACAAGGATCAGGATAATGAAGGTTTCCGGTCTTGTCGTCTGCGTGTTTGCCATATTCACATTCCTGTCGGTGCTTTCGTATCTTTTCACCTGGCAGATGGACCAGAGCCTGCTGACCGATCCCGACATGATGGACAGAGGGGTGTCAGTGGGAAACTGGGGCGGGAAACTGGGATATAAGTGGAGCCATTTTCTTGTCTGCCGCTGTTTCGGTCTCGGAAGCGTTTTCATAGTGGCCCTGCTGGCTGTAGTGTCTTTCAGGATGTTTTTCCGCAAGACCGTGTCCGGACTGTCGGGGACCCTGCTCATAATGTTGTCAGGCGCAATCGTGTCATCTGCGATACTTGCGTTCATCTCCGTCCTTTCCGGAGCGGACAACCTGTTCGGAGGAGGTCTCGGGGGCGACTGCGGAGCGGCGGTAATCTCATGTCTGGCCAACCTTGCCGGATATATTGTGACCGGGTTCGTCCTGGCTGTCCTTGTGGTGATGTGGCTGCTCTATACGAGCGGGACATTCTCACGCTGGTTCGTCAGGGCGGGAGACCATGCCTGGGACATGAATCCCGGGATGCCGGAAGGGGATGTGCAGGATGACGGAGATGATGAGGAAGATGATGGAGCGGACATCTCCAGGGATTTCATTCCGGAGGAAGACCATGATGCCGGCGAGGAGGTGACTGTCCCTGTCCCGGATGAGACTTCCGGGAAGGAAGGGGAGAAAGATGAGGAAGCCGGCCCGCAGGACGATGCCCATCAGGAGGGAAAGCCGGCCATACGCATCATCTGGAAAGGCCGCGAGAAGGAGAAGACCGATTCCCTGAAAATGGATTCCGGAACAGTGGTTGCGGAAGAGCCTGCCGGACCGGAAGTCCCGGAAATGGAAATACGGGAAGGCGTGGACCTGTCGACGGATGGGATAAAGGAACTGCCGCGCATTGACACGCGTGCGGAACTGGACAGGTACGGATTCCCGACACTGGACCTTTTGGATGACTATTCCGAATTCAGGCACAATGTCTCCAAGGAAGAGTTGGAGAGGAACAACAACAAGATCCGCACTACTTTGCTCGACTATAAGATACAGGTGGAGAAAGTCGTGGCATGCAAGGGGCCGACTGTCACCCTGTACAAGGTGACTCCGGCTCCAGGAGTGAAGATTTCCGCCATAAAGAACCTGGAGAACGACATTGCGATGGCTCTCGGCGCCAAGGGCGTGAGGGTTGTCAAGCTGACCGATTCGGTGGGGATAGAGGTGGCCAATGAACGGCCTTCGATTGTTCCGCTCAAGTCATGTCTGAATGATGATGCATTCAGGGAGAACAAGTTCGAACTGCCGGTGGCGATAGGGTATGCGATTACCCAGAATGTCAAGGTGTTCGATCTTGCGGAAGCTCCGCATCTGCTTGTGGCCGGCGCCACCAAGCAGGGCAAGTCCGTCGGGCTGAATGTCATTATCACGTCCCTTCTGTATGCGAAACATCCATCGGAACTGAAATTCGTCTTCATTGACCCTAAGATGGTCGAGTTCAATGCCTATTCGAAACTGCTGAAGCACTATCTTGCCGTCCTGCCGACTGCAGCCAACGAGCAGGATGAGATGGCGGGCGCGATTGTCAAGAACCCGAAGCAGGCGGAGACCATCCTCCAGTCCCTTTGCAAGGAGATGGACGAGCGGTATAAGCTGATGAGCGTCACATCCGCCAACAATGTCAAGCTCTACAACGAGAAATACAGGGACAGGCATCTGAATCCCAACGATGGCCACAGGTTCCTGCCGTACATAGTTGTGGTTATAGATGAGTATGCGGATCTGATTATGTCCGTATCCTCCGGCTCCGAAGCCAAGACGCAGGCGAGGAACATCACCACATCCATCATCCGTCTGGCGCAGAAAGGCAGGGCTGCCGGTATTCATGTAATCATTGCTACCCAGAGACCTTCGGTGGATGTCGTGACAGGCATAATCAAGACCAATTTCCCGATGAGGATCGCATTCCGTACTTCCACGAGGGTCGATTCCAACACCATTCTCGATACTCCGGGAGCGGAGAAACTTATCGGCAAGGGTGACATGCTGTATTACGCCGGGGTGGAGATCGAGCGTGTACAGTGCGCGATGATAAGCATGGATGAGATATACAGGGTCACTGACTATATCGGGGCGCAGACAGGATACAGGCAGTGTTATAACACTCCGTATTATCTTCCTGAACCGGACAGTGCCGGCCAGGAGAATGCTCCGGGGGAAGTGGACATGCAGAATCTGGATGAGAATTTCAACGATGCGGCGGAATATGTGGTCAGGAGGCAGAAAGGCTCCACTTCGGATCTTCAGCGCAGTCTGGGGATGGGATATGCAAGGGCAGGAAGGGTGATGGACCAGTTGGAGGCTGCCGGAATAGTCGGCCCTCAGGAAGGCTCGAAGCCGAGACAGGTCCTTGTGGCTGATCTTGATGAGCTTCAGGGCATACTCGATGCCTATATGAACGGTTGATGCCTTCCGGTCTTCCGGTTGCGATGGGACCGTTCCCGTGTATGTATAATGGACAGGAATATCATAATGAATAATACGAGGAGAGATATGTTGTCAGGACGGCTCGCGGCGGCAGTCTTTGCTGCCGTCCTTTTCCTTTTGCCGTCTTCCTCCCTTCATGCACAGGGTAAGGATCCCGTAAGCTCTTTCGCGGACAGGGTCGCCGGATCCAGGGTGCAGTTCGACTACAGGTACGAGATGGAGGATGCCGGTATGACAATGACGGGAGAGGGCAATGTCACGGTCCAGGGTGAATCCTACAGGATCTCCGGAGATGGACTGGAGATATGGTGCGATGGCAAGGCTGTCTGTACCGTTGATGATGCGGCAGGGGAGGTGGTCATCGAACCTGTATGGGCAGGTTCGGGAGCGTTCGTGAATCCTGCCGCCCTTGTCAGGAATATAGGCAGCGGATTTCTGTGGGATCCGGATGGACGGGAGTCTGTTTTCAGCGGACGGGAGGCTCTCGAGTATGATCTGACTCCGGTGGAACCGGCTTCAGACATATCCGGTCTGAAGCTCTGTTTCACTCCTGATGGTACCATGCTTGTAGGAGCGGAACTCCGTACTGCGAAAGCGACAGTCGTTTTCCATCTCTCATCGATCAGGTTCGGACAACCGGGAGATGGTGCCGAATTTTCCATTCCATCCTTCGGACCCGAATATTTCGTCACTGACCTGAGATGACCCTGCGGATCATCTGAAAATAGTGTATTTTTGGAACTTCAAACAGGAGAATGACAGTTACCGACATTGATGCAGCAAAGGATTCCACGGACGGAGCCAGTGTGGCCGCCGATGAACCGTTGTGGAATGAATTCCGGGATACCGGCAGCAGGAAAGCATTCAGGAAGCTTTTCTCGGGATGGTATTCCGACCTGTGCCGCTATGCCATGTTCTGGCTTCCGGACATGGTATCTGCCGAGGAGACTGTGCTGGATTTTTTCATGCATCTGTGGCTTCACAGGACTTCTGTCAACATTTCATCATCGTTCAGGGGCTATGCTCTCAGAGCCGTCAGGAACCGCTGTCTCAATTGGCTTCGCGACCGCAGGACCGTTTCAGTTGCGATAGAGGAGGCAGATACTCTGTCCTGCATTTACGAGCATGACAGGATCAATGCGGAGGATGCATCCCGGATAGTATGGGAGGCCGTGAGATCCCTGTCTCCCAAAAGCAGGGAAGTGTTCGAGAAAAGCCGGACGGACGGTATGTCCAATGCAGAGATCGCGGCGAGCATGAACCTGTCGGTCAAGACAGTCGAGGGTCATATCACCAAAGCCCTCAAGACAATCCGTCTTGCCCTCAAGAAGAATTTCTTCCTTTTTCTTATCTCTTTCTGACATATTCGGGCATATTACTGACATCGGAGAAAAAATCTGAAATAAATCAAGGGTCGGGGCCTGTTTTTGTGTCTTTATTATGTAAAGATACGTGACATGAAAGACAATCTGCCTATTGTTGATTTGATAATCAAATCCTTAAGGAATACACTCCAGGATACGGAAAAGTCGGCGTTCGATGAATGGATTGCAGTTCCGGAAAACCGCAGACTCTATCGAAGGGTTTCTGCAGTGTGGTCGGATGCCAGGATGAAGGCATCTTCCGTTCATCCGGATGAAACCGTTGCATGGAGGAGGATTTCAGCCATGATCGGTGGCAGGACGGGAAGACGGTACAGGGCGGTTTCGGCCGTGGCTGCAGCCATTGCGATATTTCTGATTGCCGGACTTTCCATGTATGTGATTTCAGACCTGTCGCGCGACCGGGTCATGGCTGATGCATCTTTCGGCAATGTGGCAGGCAAGACTGTGGTGACACTTCCCGATGGTTCGGAAGTCTGGCTGCGCAATGGCTCACGTGTCAATTACGGCAATGATTTCGGGCGGAAGACAAGGAGCGTGTCCCTTTCCGGAGAAGCGTTCTTCGATGTCGCGAAGGATCCTTCCAGACCGTTCAGGGTGAGTGTTTCCGGTCTCGGTGTCGAGGTGCTCGGGACTTCGTTCGATATAAGGGATTGTCCTGACAGGGTTGAGGTCAGCCTTGTGGAAGGGACTGTAAGGCTTGTCCCGGGCTGTATGGACAGCGGCGGCTTTTCTGGTGCCCGCGATGGGGTACGGGTCATTACGTCAGGGGAGATTGCAAGCTATGGAAAGTCTGACGGGATCATATCGGTGCGGACCGGTGATACAGCATTCGCATCGTTATGGGCCCATGACCGGATTTCGTTCAGCGATGATGACATCGAGTCGGTGTGCAGGGAACTCTCCGTGTGGTATGATGTGAAGATAGATATCATTGCTGAAACCGACCATGCGGCCAGGCTTTCCTTTACCGTGACGGATGAGCCTCTCGAGGTAATACTTTCCCTTATCAACAAGGCGAGTCCCGGGATAGACTACAGATATCTCGAAGATGGTTCGGTACAGATATTCTGACGGAAACCGGTATGAAATGTTTCCGGTCTTCCGGATCATTATAATCCATAATAATAACTAACCAAAAGTCATGCGTCTAAAACTTTATGTTTCGGCGGTACTGCTCGCAATGGGCAGTCTGCTTGCGAGGGGACAGTCTGAAAATGACAGGATAACCGTCAGTTTCAGGGATATCCCTTTGAGTGAGGCCATATCTGCTGTGGAATCTGCCAGCAGGTACACTTTCCTTTACGATGCGGCCGGGCTCGACCTTTCGGTGAAGGTCTCCCTGTCGGCGGATAACGTTCCGATACAGGAAGCGCTGGACAGGATGCTTTCACCTGTTTCCACCGGTTATGAAATCAACGGGCGTCAGATCGCCCTGTATCCTTTGAATTCAGGGGGTAACAACGGCTACAGGGTCATTGTCGGAGAGGTTCTCGACATCAACAATGAACCGATAGTCGGGGCTGCCGTCTTCACCAATCTGGCGACCCACGGGGTGACGACTGATCTTGACGGCAAATTCTCCATCAGACTCTCTCCTGAGGAACATACCCTTACATTCTCCTGCCTCGGATATGTCGGGAAGACGGTGCAGGTGTCAGGCAGGAAAGACAATCTCACGATCTACCTTTCGGAGGATGCCATCAGTCTTGATGCCACGGTAGTGGTAGGTTACGGTATCCAGAAGAAGGTCAACCTTACCGGAGCCATCTCAACGGTGGAATCAGCCGACCTTCAGGACAGGGTGGCCCCGACATTGAGCCACATGCTCCAGGGAAGCGTGCCAGGACTGAATGTCACCACATCTTCCGGAAGGCCAGGCAACGGAGCCAGCATCAACATCCGCGGTATCAATTCGATCAACGGCGGTTCCCCTCTTGTCCTTGTGGATGGTGTCGAAGGTGATCTCAATACGGTCAACCCTAACGATGTCGAGTCCATTTCTGTCATAAAGGATGCTTCTTCCGCCGCCATCTACGGTGCGAGGGCGTCTTTCGGTGTCATTCTCGTCACCACCAAGTCAGGAGCGGAATCCGATGGCCGGCCGACAGTGAAATACAGCGGCCGTTTCGGCTGGACGGAACCGACCACATCCACGGATTTCGAGACGAGGGGATATTATTCCGTCTACCTCAATGACATGTTCTATAAGACGTATGCCGGTGTAAATTACAGTAAATATACCGAAGAGGATATGTACCAGCTGTGGATAAGGCGCAATGATGTGGTGCAGAATCCCGAGCGGCCGTGGGTGATGATAGACCGCAGGGATGGGAGGGATACCTATGTGTACTATGCCAATACGGACTGGTATCATTATCTCTATCGTGATACGCATCCTACTATGTCGCACAATCTTTCTTTCAGCGGAGGAACGAAAAAACTGAAATATTTTCTGTCGGGAGGATATAACAGAGAGGAAGGGATGCTGCGTACCGACACGGATGTTTTCAATAAGATCAATTTCAGGTCAAGGATATCGTTCGATGTGAATGACTGGATCAATATAAGCAACAATACGAGCTACTACCATTCTTCATACGATTATCCGGGGGTGTCAGGAGCGAATTCATCGTTTGTCTATCTGCCGGTACATGCCCTTGCCAGTTATCCGACACATAACCCTGATGGATCAAGCATTTATATAACGTCATTCTCCAATTCCGGTATTATGGACGGTTATACTACCATAGTAGATAAAGGACTGCATAAAAATAAGGATGTCCAGGATAACCTTTCCACCACGACGGAGGTTACTCTCAGGCCGTTGAAGAAGCTGGAGATAAAAGGGAATTTCACATATATGCTGAATTCAGTCAGGAACTGGAACAGGCAGGTAAATACAACGTATTCACAATATCCTGGTGTCATAGAGACTTTGGACACTGGTATATTCGAGAACAAGCTCACGGAGACATCCAATACTCATCAGTATATGCAGACAAACGTGTTTGCAACCTATCAGGATACATTTGCAGAGAAGCATAACCTGAAGGTGATGGCCGGTTTCAACTGGGAGACAAAATATCTCAAGGATGTCAAGGCGATAGGTTATAATCTCCTTTCCGATACGCTCAATGACCTTAATCTTGTAGGGCAGGGAGAAGATGGAGAAAAGAGGATGGAAGTCAGCGGCGGACAGAACGAATATGCCATTGCAGGTTTCTTTGGCAGAGTCAATTATGATTATGCAGGGAAATATCTTTTCGAGATCAGCGGCCGTTATGACGGTACTTCCCGTTTTGCCTATGGACACCGCTGGGGTTTCTTCCCGTCCGTGTCTGCCGGGTGGCGCATCTCCGAGGAGAAGTTTTTCGAGCCGGTCAGGAACTGGTTCAACAACCTGAAGATCAGATACTCTTTCGGGCAGCTCGGCAACCAGCAGGTGGGCTATTATGATTATGTCAGGACGATTTCGATAGGTTCCCAGAGTTATCTTTTCGGAGGCAACAAGCCTACGGTGGCTACGATATCCGCTCCTGTGGCTTCCGACCTGACATGGGAGGTGGCCCAGCATCAGAATCTCGGTATCGACATGGCATTCCTGAACAACAGGCTCGGTTTCACCGGTGAGTTCTATATCCGTGACACCAAGGACATGCTCACGGCAGGGATAGCCCTCCCGGCTGTGTACGGGGCATCATCGCCGAAAATGAACACGGCTGACCTGCGCACCCGGGGATATGAACTCACGCTTTCATGGAAGGACATGTTCATGCTTTTCGGCAAGCCGTTCTCATACAATGCTTCAGTAGTGTTCAGTGACTATATAAGCGAAATCACCAGATTCGACAATCCCGAGAAGTCTTTTGCCAAGAACTATTATGAAGGAATGCGTTGGGGTGAGATATGGGGCTACCGTATAGATGGTTACTTCGTATCCGATGAGGAGGCGGCTAATTGGCCGGTGGATCAGACATCGGTAAATGATATCATCAATGCATCTGCAGGAGCAGAACAGGGGCTTCGTGCAGGTGATTTGAAATTCAGGGATATAGATGGAGACAACAGGATTTCCATAGGTAAGGACACTGCAGATGATCCAGGAGACAGGGAAATTATCGGCAATTCACAGCCGAGATACAATTACGGAATCAACCTCGGTTTCCAGTGGTGCGGTATCGATTTCTCGGTATTCTTCCAGGGAGTCGGTCACAGGGACTGGTACCCTGATGCCGGATCGCTGCTTTTCTGGGGACCGTACGCAAGGCCGTATTCATCCTTGATCCCTAAGGATTTTCACACTCAGATATGGACCGAAGACAATCCTGATGCATATTTCCCTCGTCCGAGAGGATATGTGGCTCTTCAAGGGACAAACCGTGAGTTGACTGCCGTCAATGACAAGTATCTTCAGAATGCAGGCTACTGCCGGCTCAAGAGTCTTACCGTAGGCTATACGCTCCCGCAGAAATGGACCCGCAAGATTAAGATAGATGATATCCGTTTCTATTTCAGCGGAGAGAACCTTGCCACCTGGCACAATATCCATTCAGACTATATCGATCCTGAAATGGCAGTCGCCGGGGCCGGTCAGAGAATATACCCATGGCAGAAGACTTTCATATTCGGAATAGACATAACATTCTGATATGCTGATTCTGCAGTAGAAGTACAGTCAAAAGAATATATGGAATGAAAAACAATGCAATAATACTGATTGTCCCGCTGCTGCTTGCGGCAAGCGGCTGCAAGGGATGGCTGAACAAAGAACCTATGGCCCAGATGTCTCCCGAGTCGTTCTTCTCGAATGAGAACGAGCTCCAGGCGTTCAGCAATAATTTCTACAATGATTTTCCGGGGGAGGCTCTCTATCAGGATAACTATGATTTGTGTCCGCATATGGAATGTCCTGCAGAGATCAGGAATGGCCGGGTCATACCTGCTTCAGGGTCAGGATGGACCTGGACTTCCCTCAGGAATATCAATACTCTGCTCGAATACTCCGTGAACTGCGAGGATGCGGCTGTAAGGTCTGAATACGATGCTGTTGCGAGATTCTTCAGGGCATATTTCTATTTCGAGAAGGTCAAACGTTTCGGTGATGTGCCGTGGTATGACCATCAGCTCGGTTCGGCGGACCCGGACCTCTACAAGCCGAGGGACAGCAGGGAGCTTGTGATGCAGAAGATGGTAGAGGATATAGATTATGCGATAGAGAATCTTCCGGCCGAGAAATCCCTGTACCGTGTAACCAAATGGACTGCCCTTGCCCTCAAGTCCCGTTTCTGTCTTTTCGAGGGCACTTTCCGCAAATACCATGAATATCAGGAGACAATGTATCCGGAATATGACTGGAAATGGTATCTCGGGCAGTGCGTCTCTGCCAGCGAGGAATTCATGAACACCAGCGGTTACGGTATCTATACGGCAGATGGTCCTGACAAGAGCTATCTTAATCTTTTCATATCGGAGAACGCCAACAGTCAGGAGATAATCCTGGCCCGGGACTATAACAGTGCCTTGAATATAATTCATAATGCCAATTATTATACTCTCACACAATCATACGGCCGTCCCGGTCTGTCGAAGAAGATAGTCAACAGCTATCTGATGGATGATGGTTCGCGGTTCACGGACAAGCGTGGGTACGAAACTATGACCTTTATTCAGGAATGCGAGCACAGGGATCCCCGTCTTGCCCAGACTATCCGCACTCCCGGATATACCCGTATCGGCTCTACAAAGCAGGAGGCTCCGAATTTTTCCTATACCGTGACAGGGTATCATCCGATAAAGTTTGTGGCAGGTACTGAATGTGACCAGTACAACCAGTCTTATATTGACCTTCCGATTTTCAGGTCAGCCGAGGTCTATCTTAATCTCGCTGAAGCCAAGGCAGAACTCGGTACTCTGACACAGACGGATCTGAATAATTCCATTAAAAAGATCAGAGACAGGGTAGACATGCCTAATATCGACATGGCAGCGGCGAATGCCGATCCGGATGATTATATGGCTGCCATGTACACCCGTGTCACGGGGGACAACAAGGGAGTAATCCTTGAAATCCGCAGGGACCGTACCGTCGAACTTTCCCGCGAGGGATTCAGGTACTATGACATCATCAGATGGAAGGAAGGCCAGACATTCACCCAAAAATGCTATGGAATGTATTTCGACAGGCTCGGAGACTATGACCTTGACAACGACGGTACGGTCGATATCTGTCTGTATAAGGGAAGCAAACCGGCTTCCAAGGCACCGATTGTATATGAAGTCGGACAGGACATATATCTGTCTGAGGAAGATCACGGTTATGTAGATCCTTATCATAACATAACTCTTGCATGGGACGAGGACAGGGACTATTTCTATCCTATTCCTACAGATGACAGATCCTTGTCCGGAGGTACCCTTGTCCAGAATCCAGGGTGGAATGACGGATTGGATTTCTAAAAAGTCGATATATGAAGAAGATTTCAGGATTGTTTGTGTTTCTGGCACTGTCTGTCTCTTTGTTTGCCTGTTCTGCACAAGAACAGCCAGGGAAAGAGTTGCCGGAGCCTGTCAGACCCTCTGTGCCGGATAAGGATGATGAGGATCAGTATCTGAAAGATGAAGGAGCTTTGCGATTGGTTACGTATAATGTCGGTTCGTTCTCCAAGTCAGACAAGACCAGTTGCGGGTTGGTTTCTGCTATGATGCTGGAGCTGAAGGCTGATGTCATCTCTTTCAATGAACTGGACCGCAACACGGACAGAAGCGGGCGTGTAGACCAGCTTGCCGAGGTCGCTGCCGGTATGGATGGGTGGAAATATGTATTTGCAAAAGCGATCAGCCTTGGAGGAGGGGAGTACGGGAACGGGATAGCATATAATCCTGTTACAGTCGGGGAGCCTGTCTCGCAGTTTACAATTGCTTTCCCGGAAGCAGCGGAGCCACGTGTCTGTCTTGTCCTGGAATTCGAGGATTTTGTCTTTGCATCTACTCATCTTGATGTTGCAAGTCCGACTGAACGAGTGGCGGAAGTGACGGAGATTACCCGTCAGATGATGGATAGATTTGCGGGCAAGGGCAAGCCTGTCTTTCTTGCAGGAGATATGAACGAACAGCCGGCCGATCCGGCAATAAGCAAGCTCAAGGAGAATTGGAGTATGTCATCGACCAATGCTCCGACATATCCTTCTGATTCTCCGAAGACTTGCATTGACATAATATTCCTTATGGACAATTCAGGAAAATGCACTGTTGCCGGTGCTGGCGTAGGGAACAGGTTCACTTCAGGAAATGTGGCTGTAGCGTCTGACCATCTTCCTGTATACGTCGATATAATGTTATCAGAGTAATAACCGAGAATTATTTAATAACCGATAAAATTATGAAAAGTAAATTTTTTACGGCAATTATGATCGGAGCAATGCTTCCGATGATGTTTTCCTGCGAGAAAAAGCAGGAAGAGCAGGTACTGGGCCCGGCTGCCCTTGCGATTCAGGGCGCAGGTGAAGAAATTCAGAAATATACGGTTGATGACCGGCTTACCTCGGTCACCGTTGATCTGCAGGTAGAGGCAGAAGATATTACCGGCAGTGTACTGTCAGTCGGTCTTAAGGTGGACCTTTCGCTCGTGGACAGTTACAATGAGGCCAATTCTTCCGATTACCTTCCGTTGCCTGTCGATGCTTTTGAAATGTCTGCATCGTCTGTCATACTTCCTCAGTACAATACAGTTTCATCCACGATTCAGCTGACGGTTGACGGGAACAAGATTGCAGAGAACGGTATATATCTTCTTCCGGTAACCTTCGACAAGGTGGAAGGAGAGGGGAATACAACGATAGTCGATGGCAAGGATGTCCTGTATATTCTTATAGAGAGGAATTTCCCGGAGGATGCCAAAATCCGTACGTATACATTGAGCCAGATACCTGATTTCGCCGCATCGGTGCATGCCTTCTGCTGGCTTCCGGATGGGAAGATGGCAATTTCAGGTAACGACGATGTAAATTTTGCCGGTGGTGTAGTATCAGTGGATCCGGTTTCCGGTGCAAGTTCAACGGTAATCAACAACTATTCTGCAGGTTGGTGTGCATACGGGGTGGAAGTAGCCGGAAATGTTCTCTATGCAGGTTATAAGAACGGTATGGTAGGCGCATTTGATCTGAATTCAACGGCTCCCGCTGATCCTGTAGTCGTGATTTCAAATCTGAACAACATTCTTGATCTGGCAGTTGATGATGAAAACAATCTCTTCGTGCTCTGCCGAGGAGATCTCTGGAATAATCACGGCAGAATCTACAAGTACTCCGCTGAGGATATGTCCTCTGCCTTTGAAAGCAATACTCCTTTCGGGAATGCAGAAGATCATATTTTCAAGGAATTTGACTGCAGGGCTATCTGTATGGATTTTGATGCGGCTGGTGATTTTATTGTGTGGACGGCAAATGGATTCTATAAAGTTGCGAAAGATGGGCAGTCCGAGCCTCAATATCTTTTCGGAAAGGGTGGTAGTGATGTGGATGGAATTGCAACAGATGCGGCATTTATGGATCTGTACTGTTTCTCCATTGATCCGGACGGAAATATGTGGGCAGCTGATTTCGGCGCGAAGAAGATAAAGTTCGTGCAGAAAGGAGAAGCGGATGATTATTCTGATGCTGTAGTCTCGACTGTATTCGGAGGAAATTCCTCTCTCGGGTCTTTAGGAGACAACAGCCCTCGTGGCCTGTTGGCCAGCGAAGACGGAATGGAAGTCTGGTTCAATGACAATACGGCACAGAAGCTATACAAGATAACAGTGTCTTTTGAATAATATCCTATCCTGACCTTATGTCATTGGGGCTGCACGGATTTTCCGCGCAGCCCCGTTTGATTAAAATTTTCGGTATCCCCGTAATCATTCTACAGGTAATCCGATTGCAGACATGCAGCAGAGAGGATGACTACCAGCGGCCGGAAGCGCCACCTCCTCCGAAATCTCCGCCGCCGAAGCCTCCGAAACCGCCACCGGAGAATCCTCCGCCGTCAAATCCGCCTCCGAAACCGCCGGAATTGCCTCCGAATCCGCCTCTGTGTCTTCCTCCTCCTAATATGTTCCCGATAATGATGCCTCGCATGATGTCATCCGCATCTATTCCTCCCGCACCTCCATTGCGGCCTCCTTTCCCGCCTCTGTCCCCGCGCCCGAGAATGGCGAAGAATATGATGCTGAATATTATGAACAGTACGAGAAGCCCGAAAAGGCTGAATTCCGACCTGTCCTCACGCGGTTCGGAGATCTCCCCGGAAGCCAGTTTCATGAGAACCCTGCATCCTGCGACCGTACCTGAATAGTAGTCTCCGGCAGCGAAATACGGGATCATTTCATTGTCGATGATCCTTTTGCAGTAGACGTCCGGTATGGCGCCTTCAAGTCCGTACCCTGTGCTGATTGCGACATCCCCGTATGACCCGTCTGTCTTCGGCTTGATGAGGACAACGATTCCGTTGTCGTTCTCCGCTGTCCCGATGTCCCAGTCAAGACCGATCCGGGTCGCATATTCGGATGCGGAATACCCTTCCAGATCCGGTACCGTCACGACTGCTATCTGATTGGATGTGCTGTCATCGAACTCCAGCAGCATCCTTTCTATATAAAGGGCCTGCCGTGGGGAGAATATACCTGCGAAATCGTTTACGAGCCGTGCAGGTTCAGGTCTTGCCGGTATGGCGGAAAGTACCGCAGCTGTCGTCAGGCACAGGACTGCGGCCAGTATCGGTTTCCGGAGACTTGCCTTTGTCATATCCATTGCATCGGTATGCCCGCCGGCAGGCAATTGTCGGGACTGGATTAGAATTCCACTGCAGGAGCAGTCTCTGCACCGTCTGCGGCCTTGAAATAGCCTTTTGTCTCGAAATCGAAGATGGAGGCAATTATATTCGCCGGGAAACTGCGCACGCTGATATTGTATGCCCGTGCCGTGTCGTTGTATTTCTTCCTTTCCGTGGCTATCCTGTTCTCCGTCCCTTCAAGCTGGGCCTGGAGGTCGGCGAAATTCCGGTTGGCCTTCAGGTCGGGATAGTTTTCCGTGATCATCATGAGCCTTCCGAGGGCAGATCCGAGTTCTCCCTGCGCCGCCTGGAATTCCGCAATCTCTTCGTCCGACAACTGGTCCGGATTTACCGTGACCTGAGTGGCCTTTGCCCTGGCTGCTATCACGCTTTCCAACGTCTCTGACTCGTGTTCCGCGTACCCTTTTACAGTTGCCACGAGGTTCGGTATCAGATCGGCCCTGCGCTGATACACGTTCTCGACCTGTGCCCAGGCTGCGCTTACCTGTTCCTCTCCGGAAACAAGTCTGTTATAGGAATTCTTGACCCAGAAAAACAGTCCTGTAACTATGACTGCGAGTACTATAAGTACGGTCAGACCTTTTTTCATCTCTTATATGTTTAAAATATTGGTAACTTGTCTGTTGCCCGAAG
Source organism: uncultured Bacteroidales bacterium (assembly GCA_944322715.1). Lineage (GTDB taxonomy): Bacteria > Bacteroidota > Bacteroidia > Bacteroidales > UBA932 > Cryptobacteroides. Next base: position 44,160 of record CALUPT010000012.1, on the reverse strand, counting down.
ACGTCAATTCCCCTGACGTTCCCTGACGCATCTGACGGATGCTCCGAAAGACTCCTTGTCTGCCTTTGTGAATGTCTGCACCTGCGGATTGTCCATATAAAGCCATTTTACGGTAGCGGTCGTGCCTTCTTCATTTCCGCTGTCCGGTGCCACCCAGAATGCGGCCCTCTCGTACATGCCGGAAAAAGACCTGTCAGCCATATTCGCATATCCGACCGGCATGGCGCTGAAACCCTTGCTGTCTGTGATTTTGACCTCGGGCCAGAATTCCCACATCTTCTCCCCGTTGAAATGTACGTCCGCCATGAGCATTCCGGTCTGGAACCCTTCATCTCCCTGATTCCCGGCAGCTCCATCCTGGTTTCCTGCAGTTTCGAGACATTCTTCCCACTCGGATTCGGTGGGCAGCCGCCATCCGTCAGGGCAGGCTTTCACCGCCTCGTTGTAGGAGTAGTATCTTCCGAAGATATCGGACATTACCTCCACGTTGCCGTAAGGTATGCCGTATTCATCCGTGTCCGGGGATACCGGCTCCTTGTCTGCAAGGTTCTGTACGAACCAGTCGAGACCGCCGATGGTCCTGTAGTAGTATTTCCCTCCGTTCTCTGCGGCTATGCTTTCGAGTCCGGAAATGTCTGTCCCGGTTATCGAGCCTTCGCCATCAAGTCCCGGCCTGACCACTGTCGTGCTTCTTGATGACGAGATGCCGTAATATCCGGAAGCGGAGGCGGAGCAAGTGACTGTATATGTCCTGAGCCGGTCGCCGAAATCAAGGGTGAATTCTGTCCCCGTGGAGGAGTTCTCCCCGGTCTCATCGTCCTCATCGCTTTCGCTGATGGCAGGGTTTACCGCCCATGTATATGTTATCTCTCCGCCGCTTGGGTTGATCGCACCCGAAGCGGTCATTGTCACTTCCTCGTTTATGCCGATGAAACGGTCGATACTGAATGTGACCCGGCCTTCCAATGATGGCAAGGTAGTCGTTTCCTCATCTTTCTTGCAGGCGGCCGCCGCCACGGCTATGGCTGCGACTGCCAGTATCTTCATAGTCTTTCCTGATACCATGCGTCGGTGTCTGTTTAATAAAACAATCTCACAAATATCCGCATTTTTTTGTGAAAATCCTCTACCTTTGTACAAATAGTTTGCCTGATATGCAGAAAAAATCCATAATTCCCGGAATGTCTTTCCTCAGGATGGGACATTTTTCCCTTTGCGCGGCCATAGCCGCGGCCGTATGTCTTGCCATATCCTGTGACAGACAGGACAGGTACATTTCGATTACGGGATATGCCCAGGGCGGTACATATATGGTGAAACTCAATCTCCGCAACGCTTCCGGAGGGGTCAAGCTGCAGCCGGAAGCCATCAAGGAGGGAATAGATTCCGTGATTGCCGCAGTGGACACCTCCCTTTCCGGATATAATACGGAGTCTCTCCTGACGCGTTTCAACGCAGGGGAGAGGATAGTTCCCGACAGTATTTTCATAGACATTTACCGGATGTCGTACAGGTTCTACCAAGAGACGGGAGGGGCATTCGATGTGGCTTCCGGCCCTCTGTTCGACATTTGGGGGTTCGGATTCAGGGAAGGCAGTTTCCCTTCCGCAGAGGAAGTCGCCAGGGTGAAGGCCGCGTGCGGGATGGACAGGCTGAGACCGGATATCGGGAATATGACCGATGCAGACGGTACCCTTGCCCTGAAGGATCTGCTTGCGGACGATGAGGTGGAAGGAGAGCTGCCGCGCCTGAACTATAATGCGATAGCCCAGGGATATACCTGCGACCTCGTGGCCAGCTATCTCTATTCCATCGGAGTGGAGGACATGCTGGTCGATATAGGCGGCGAGATCTATTGCGACGGGCTCAACCCATCCGGGAAGCCGTGGACGGTAGGTGTGGACAGGCCTGTGGATGGCAACAATGTCCCTGGGGCGATGCTTGAGGGGACACTGTCCACCGATGGCGGGCCGTGCGGCATAGTGACTTCCGGCAACTACCGCAAATATTATGTGAAAGACGGCCGTAAGTATGCCCATACGATAGATCCCCGCACCGGATATCCTGCTGCGGACTCCCTGCTGAGCGCAACTGTGATTGCCCGGGATGCAGCTACGGCGGATGCGCTGGCTACGTACTGCATGGTCATCGGATTCGAGAAGTCGAAGGAATTCATCCGGAGCCGTCCGGATCTGCGCGGCTATCTGATTTATGCCCGTTCGGACCGGCAGCCGTTTCCTGCACAGGTATCCGGTCCGGAGGCGGGAGATTCCGCCACTGCAGACAGGTTCGGTACCTGGCTCTCAGACTGACTTGCCGGGATAACCGGCTTTCTGCCGGAACCGTCAATGCCGGTTTCCCTGTTACATTGTCGAAATGATGCCGAGGATGTCTGTGAGGGCGGAGAGGAGAAGTCCGTCGGCATCTATGATGAACTGCGGACAGATGCCCGCGGCATGGAACGGCAGGATAATGATGGACAGCACCATTATTAGATTGCTGAGCGGAATGCAGAGCAGGTTGGTGATGAGGAAGTATTGCGGGAATGTGCCGAAGTAGAGGAATACTGCCGGGGCGGTGAATACCTGGCAGGCAATGGACAGGGCGCACATTGACCAGATGTGTCTCAGCGAGTCCGGCACTGTCCTTTCCAATGTTTCTTTCCATGTCCGCGGACCCGTATCCTCGTCCAGGTCTTCTCCGGCCGGGAGTCCGGTTATAATGTCGCTTTCCGTGGCGGAGCCGGCTCCGTCCCATATCCTGTCAATGGGACGGTAGAGCAGGAATATTCCGAGCATCGCAAGGTATGACAGCTGGAAACCGACAGATGTCACGACCTCCGGCGTGATGGACAGCTGTACGAGCAGCGCTACGCAGAATATGTTGATACTGTCTGCATTGCGTCCGGTCAGAAGGGCGCATTCCCGCAGCAGAATGAAGAAGAATGCCCTGACAAGCGATGGTACGGCTCCTGTCATTACAGTGAAGAAGGCTGACCCGGCGATGATTGCGGCAGACCTTGTGATGCGTATCGCGGGGGCGTTGCCCATGATGGAAAGGAATCTGGAGATGACAATATATATGATGCTCAGGTGCATGCCGGACAAGGCCAGAAGATGGGATGCGCCGCTGTCCCTGAACGCTGACTTCACGCTCCTCTCCAGACTTCCCTGATCTCCTGTGAGAAAGGCTTTCAGCAGGGCGTTGTTCCCGCTGTCGCCGAAAGGGATGCTGTCGACAAGTCCTTTCAGACCTTCGGCGCATCTGCCTGCAAACCCGGTTTCATCCGGACCGGAGAGATGAGGTATGGAGTTGACTAAGGAAATGGCCGTACCTGCAGCGAGAAACAGGATCCACAGGACGCTTTTCCGTGCGGCGAGGTCTCTTGCCGTGTCATATCTGCCGCCGTCCGGAGTATCAGGGCCGTCAGTCCGGGATATCCGGTCATGGCATGGGAATGAAATGCTCCACAGGGCTGCCGCTGCCGCAAGTGTCAGCGCCACGGCGATGGATGCGGCAGTCTCGATTCCCGTACGGCTGATGCTGGATATCTGCAGAGAATAGTTCGCGGCAGCGACACCTGCCGTGAATGGAATGGCTATCAGCACAGATTCTCTCCCCGCATCCATTTAGTTCCGATTTTTTGCGAAAATAGTTATAATTTTTATAACTTTGCGCCACTGTGTCATAAAAAATTATAAGATAAAAATTTTTAAGACGGAATTATGATAATCCTTGTTTTGAATTGCGGAAGCTCTTCCCTCAAGTACCAGCTTCTGGACATGAAGGGAGATGATGTCTATGACCTTCTTGCAAAGGGCCTCGTGGAGAGGATAGGAATGGATATGGGCTGTCTGAAGCATCAGGCTGCCGGGAAAGAGAAACTGGTCAGGGAGATGCCTATCAGCGACCATACGGTCGGCATCAAGGCTGTGCTCGAGGCTCTGCTGGACAAGGAGTACGGAGTCCTTTCATCCCTTGAGGACATTGAGGCCGTAGGGCATCGCGTGGTCCACGGCGGAGAGGAGTTCTTCTGCAGCAAGCTCATAGATGACCAGGTGATTGCCCAGATCGAGAAATGCAGCGACATCGCGCCTCTTCATAATCCTGCCAACCTTCTGGGCATAAGGGCCGTGCAGCATGTGCTGCCTACTGTGCCGCAGGTGGCTGTGTTCGACACTGCATTCCATCAGACCATGCCTTCATACGCGTATATGTACGCTCTTCCATACGAGTATTACGAAAAATACCGTATCCGCAGATACGGTTTCCACGGTACCAGCCACAGATATGTGTCTGCAAAAGGCGCGAAGTTCACGGGGCTGGAACTGAACAATTCGAAGATCATTACCTGCCATCTCGGAAACGGCAGTTCGGTGGCGGCGGTGGTTAACGGGAAGTCGATAGATACGTCGATGGGATTCACTCCGCTCGAAGGGGTTATCATGGGGACGCGGTGCGGATGCATCGACCCGGATGTGGTGACTTTCCTGGAGGAAAAGGAGGGGCTTTCTCCTGAGGAAATGAGCAGGGTGCTCAACAAGAAGAGCGGTTTTCTCGGCCTTTCATGCGTCTCATCGGATGCGCGCGACCTCAATGATGCGGCCAATTCCGGTGATCCAAAGGCGAAACTGACCCTCAAGAAGCTGGTGTATGATGTCACGAAATATATCGGGGCATACGCAGCCGTGATGAACGGGGTGGACCTGATCGTCTTTACGGGAGGAATAGGGGAGAACAACAGCCGCATGCGCCGCAGGGTGTGCGAGAACCTGTCATATCTCGGAGTGAAGTTCGACTATGAGGCAAATGTGGCTACAGGAAAGGATACCCTCATTTCCCTTCCTGATTCGAAGGTGAAGATTGCCGTGATCACGACCAACGAAGAGCTCGTAATAGCCCAGGATACGATGCACATCGTGATAAACGAGGAGGAAAACAACTAAAAACCAATACAATGTTCACGAAATTTGAAGATATCTTTGCCGAACTTGCAGGCAGGGGGGCAAAAAAGAGAATGATAGCCGCATGGGCTGTCGATGGACATACGATTGCCGCGGCAAGCAAGGCCGTAGACCTCGGCATCGTCGAGGCTACCCTTGTGGGAGATGAGTCCCTTATCAAGGCCGAATGTGCGACCCAGGGTATCGATATGGGCAAGTTCAGGATTGTCCACGATCCATCGGAACTCCCTGCAGTCGCGGAAGCTGTCACCATGGTAAACCAGGGCGAAGGCGATATCCTTATGAAAGGGCTCTGCAGCACTGACAAGTTCATGAGGGCGATTCTCAACAAGGAGACAGGGCTTCTCCCGCCGAAGGCAGTGCTGAGCCATTGCGCTGTGATAGAGAATCCCAACTATCACAAGCTTCTGTTCATAGGGGATATGGCAGTCATTCCGGCTCCGGATCTTACGCAGAAGGTGGCCATTCTGAACTATCTTGTCAATACGGCCCGTGCAATGGGTATCGACAAGCCCAAGGTGGCTCTCATTGCGGCTACCGAGCAGATGCTCTATAAGATGCCTGCATGCGTCGAAGCTGCGATCATTGCCAAAATGGCGGACCGCGGACAGATCCGCAACTGCATTGCGGATGGCCCTCTCGCTCTTGATGTCGCAATCGATCAGGAGGCGGTGGAGATCAAGCATGTCGAGAGCCCTGTTGCAGGAGATGCGGACTGTCTCGTCTTTCCGAACATCGAGTCTGCAAATGTGTTCTACAAATGCAACTCCAAGCTGGCTGCCGGTGTGAAACAGGCCGGAATGGTGGTAGGGGCGAAGGTGCCGTGCGTTCTGTCGAGCCGTGCGGACAGTATAGATACCAAGCTCAATTCCATAGCCATAGCCGCTATGTCTGCAAAATAGGTTTATGGAAGGTAGAATACTGACGGTAAATACAGGTTCGACCTCCACTAAAATAGGGTTTTTCGATGCCGGGGAACTGGTGTTCGAGCAGAAGGTTTTCCTGAGCGCGGAAACTCTGGCAAAATACGGTTCTGTGATGGATCTTGAAACGGAGATGAAAGATGCCATCACAGAATTTCTTTTGTCCAGGGGAGTGGAACTGGAGACCATTGATGTGGTGATGGCGAGGGGAGGGCTGATAACTCCGGTGGTGACGGGAGTGTATCGTGTCAACAAGGCCATGAGGGATGCCCTGTATGAAGGGAAGGAGGGAGTGCATGCATGCAACCTGAGCGCCATCATAGCCGATGATATTGCAGTACATATAGATGCCCTGAGAAAGGCCAAGGGCCTGCCGCCCTGTCGGGGAGCGTTCATTGCGGACCCTCCCATGGCGGATGAGATGCTGCCTGAACTCAAGTTTGGAGGCCGGCCGGAGTTTCCGCGCAGAACCCTCTTCCATGCCTTGAATTCCAGGGCGATGGTCAGACGGTATGCCAGAAGCATGGGCAAGACAGTCAAGGATGTGACTGCCATTGTGGCGCATCTCGGAGGTGGAGTGTCCGTGTCTCTGCATAGGGGCGGACGGGTGATTGACACGAACGATGCACTTGGAGGCGATGGCCCTGTGGCTACGGAACGTGCCGGGACAGTGCCTGCATTCCCTCTGGTGGAGATGTGTTTCAGCGGCAGGTACACCAAGGAAGAGGTCAAGAAACTCATTGTCGGCAGGGGAGGCGTGATGTCGTATTTCGGGACAAACGATTTCCGTGAGGTTGTCAGGCTTGCGAGGGAGGGGAATGAGGATGCCGACCTGTTCATTACGGGATATTGTGCCGGAATATCCAAGCATATCGGTTATTTCGCTCCGGTGGTCTGCGGCAAGGTGGATGTGATAATCCTGACAGGAGGCATTGCGCACGAGAAAGGTGTGACGGATGCCATTGCGCGCAGGGTGGGGTTCATAGCCCCGGTGGTGGTCTATCCTGGTGAGAACGAGCTGACTTCCCTTGCGGAGAACGGCTACGGTATCCTTTCGGGGGAGTTCGAAGTCAGGACGTATGACCCGAACAGGTTGTAGCGCGGAAGAGAGGCGCTGTATGCCTCCCTGCATCTTCTGAACAGCGTGGAGACATATTTCGAGAAGTACGGGCCCCGGTAGGTGCCCGTATTCGTTATCATTATCCAGCATTCTCCATCCGGATAGCATTTGACAAGTGCGGATGTGCCCGAAAGCGTGCCTGTCCTTGTCCATTCCCCATCCGGCCTGGTGTCGTTCCAGCCGAGGGAGAATGTCTGCGGATCGAAATACTCCGTCATTTCGGCCACGCTTTCCGCGCTTATTATGTCCGGAATTTCCGGCTTTCCGTCTATACTTGCCACGAACCTGCACAGTTCGGCAGGAGACCCCACCCATGCTCCGGCCCCGGAAAGGCCGGTGATGTCGCTTCCTCCGTAGCACTTTTCGACCATTCTTCCGCTAAGGTTGTATTCTTCCGTCGGCTCAGAGCCGGCCTGCATGTAATATCTGACCTCGTTGGGATATTTCTCTTCGTAATAGTTCCTCGCTATGTGCATGTCGTAGCAGCCGGCCGGGTGCAGTATGTTTTCCCGGATATAGTCTTCGTATGTCTGTCCGCTGGTTTTCTCGATGATAAGGGAAAGCAGCAGAAAACCGAAATTGGAATACTGCTGGGATGTGCCGGGGGTGAAGCCGAGCCATCTGGTGAGTTCGCACCTGACGAGTGTCCTGCTGTCCGGTGCGGAGTCTAAATGGAACTGCCTGATCATGTCCTGGGATGAGAACATGGGGTCTCCGTGGCCTGTGGTGAACCCTCCCTTGTGTCGGAGAAGCTGCTCGACCGTGATGCGGAATATCCTTTTGTCCCGGATGGCCTTTGAGAAAGTAGAGTCGTTCAGTATCCCCCGCGGGCCGAATACCGTGTCCTGCAGGGACAGCAGCCCCTCTTCCTTCAGTTTCATGATACCTGTCGCCGTTATCAGCTTTGAGACGGATGCCATCCTGAGTATATTGCCTGGACTCATCCTGACGCTGTCTTCAGCATCCGCCCAGCCGTATCCTTTGGCATAGACGAGGGAATCGTTCCTCATGATGGCAAGGGATGCCCCTCTGATTTCCCATCTCTTGAGAAACTTTTCGATGGACCTGTCCATTTCCCTGAGTTCGGGAATGTCCGACATCCCGTTGGTCAGTGTGTCGTTCAGCCTGACGGGAATCCGTCCGTCTCCGGAAGATACGCTCTCCGCTGCCTTTCCGCTTCTGCCCCTGAATCCGGAAGCGGATGCAATGATCAGGGCTATGGCGCAGAACAGTGCGATGGCGGCAAGTATCCCTTTCTTCATCCCCTAAGCCAGTTTTCCGGCCCTGCGGGCAAATTCTATGATATATTCCGCTGTCTTTTCTATGCCGAGGATAGAGGAGTCAACGCAGAGGTCGTAGTTGGATGCTACCCCCCAGTTGCCGAAAGTGAAGTAGTTGTAGTAGGTCTCCCTTTTGCGGTCGTTGCTGTGGATGATGTCTTCCGCCTTGTCATCGGAAAGTTTCATTCTGTCCGCAACCCGGCGGATCCTGTCCCCGAGAGGGGCGGTGATGAATACATCCAGGGTGAATCCCCTGTCCCTGAGGATATAGTCCGCACATCTGCCGACAATCACTGCGGATTCGTGTTCGGCTATGTCCTTGATGACATTGCTCTGGATCTTGAACAGGGCGCTCTCATCGATGCAGTTGCCCATCTGTCCGAATCCCTGGGGAGAGAAAAAGGAAGAGAAGGAAAAAATGCTTCGTTTCTCATCGTTCTTCATGAACAGGTCCGGACTGAATCCGCTCGCTTCGGCGGCCTTGGAGATGAGTTCGTTGTCATAGACCTGTATGCCGAGCTGGCGTCCGATCTCGAGAGCCACGAGTTTCCCTCCGCTCCCGAACTGTCTTCCGACATTGATTATCAGTCCTTTCATATATGGTCCTCCTATATTTTGCTTCCGAGTATCGTCGGTTCGTCACCATCATTCAGCCTGCCGAGTTTCTTCATCAGCCTGATGATCAGTATTACGGTCATTATCGATGCAAAGGCATCGCTTATAGGGAAACTCCACCATATCCCATCTGCTTCCAGGGCAAGCGGCAGCAGGTACAGTACCGGCAGCAGGCACAGGATCTGTCTCGACAGGGAAAGGAAGATGGATTTCTGCACCATGCCGAGGCACTGGAAGAGGTTGGTGGACACTATCTGGAATCCTACGAACGGGAATACCAGATTCATTATCCTCAGCCCGTGGTTGGCCGTTGCCAGAAGACTTTCGTCCGTGGTAAAGATTCTTGTCACTGCATCAGGGAAGAATACCGAGACTATGAAGCACAGGGTAGTGACGATGGTTGCGTAGATTACCGCCTTCCTGTACACTTCCTTGACCCTGCTGTATTTCCTTGCCCCGTAGTTGTATCCGGCAATCGGCTGCATGCCCTGGTTGAGTCCGGAACAGATCATGACGAAGATGAACGTGAGCCTGTTGTCGATGCCGTATGCGCCGATTCCGATGTCTCCGCTGTATTTCCGGAACTGCTGGTTGATGAAAAGCGTGACCAGGCAGGCGGCCGTGTTCATGAGAAACGGTCCGAATCCTATCGCAAAGGAGTCTTTGGCGATTCTCCAGTCTAACCTTATGATGCCTTTCTCGAAATGGACCGCCCGTCTCGTGTCGCTGAAATGCGACAGTGAGAATACGAGCGATACCGTCTGGGCTATCACCGTAGCGAGGGCCGCCCCGCGGATTCCCATGCCGAACCAGAATATGAATACTGGAGCCAGAACGATGTTGAGCGTTACGGACAGCAGGGTCAGGTTCATTGCCTTTCTCGGACTGCCAGATGCCCTCAGTGCGCCGTTCAGTCCGAAGAAGACATGGGATATGATATTCCCGTACAGGATGATCTGCATGTATTCCCTCGCGTATCCTATCGTGTTTTCGCTCGCCCCGAAAAAGAAAAGTATCGGGTCGAGGAAGATGAGCGCCACCATCATGAACAGGAATCCGATGATGATGTTCAGCGTGACGATATTGTTCAGCACCTTGTTGGCAGCCGTATAGTTTTTCTGTCCCAGCAGGATGGACAGGATGGTAGACCCTCCTATTCCCACCAGCGTGCCGAATGCGGTGGAAAGGTTCATCAGGGGGAATGTGACTGCAAGTCCGGAGATCGCCATCGCTCCCACTCCCTGCCCGATGAATATGCTGTCGATCATGTTGTACAGCGATGACGCCGTCATTGCAATGATGGCGGGGAGGGCATATTCCTTGAGCAGTCTGCCTATCGGTTCCGTCCCGAGTTCTACCGGGACTGCGCTTCTTTCCGCCATTATTCTTCCTCCTCCTCTTTGACAACGGTAATGTCAAACCTGAGAGGGGCGTATCCCGGAATTGCGGAACCGCTTCCGCTGTATCCGTATCCGAGGCTCGAATAGAATATCGCAGTGGCGGTTTCTCCTGCCGAGAATCCTTCCACCGGTTTCCCTTCATTGTCCGTGCCGGCTTCTTCGTTATGCAGGTGTTTCAGCATGGACTTGAACCCGTTGATCAGGTCGCCGGACTCTCCAAGGGTGATGGCGGTGGAGTCGTTGGACCATTTTACCTCCACCGGTGCGTATGTCTTGGCCGGGTTGTAGATATTGTGGACTTTGGCAGTGTCGGCTATCGTGGTGTCGAACACCTGTCCGTCGAGCCTGCGGCCGGTATAGTTTATCAGAATGGTGGAATCCTTCTCGAATGTCATTACAGGACTCCCATCTTCTCCTGTTTCAAGCGTGTTGAAGTACTGCCTGAACAGGAAACCCGTGTAGGAAGTGTCCCAGCATTCCTGGTACTGTACACCGTCAGGGCCGGTATAGGGCGCATTTTCTGCGGCGCCGTCGGAATCCGGATCAAGTCCCTGTATGTTCTGTTTCCAGTAGCGGTCCATCTCATCGCACTGGTAGTTCAGGATGTCATCGGTGGCATCGGCGATCTTTATTTCATAAATGTAGTCAGAACCATCGGTGACATTGGCGATGAACTCTTCTTCCGTGGCGTATCTGGTGCTTGTGGCGAGCCACGATGGTACGACGGCCTTTCTCGTGCCGCCTATTGTCATGCCGGAGATGATATCCCTCACTCCGACATTCAGTGCGGCATCGCTGTTGGTCCAGGTCGCCGGCCCGTAGTAGTATGACTTGTCATAGTTGATCCCGGTCTTGTGCGAAAGGTCTTCGTGACTGGTGCCGATTACATTGCCGTCGAGATCGGTGCAGGTATATTCTACCATGACGTATGCCTTGTCGGTCACAACCTCACCGTTTTCTACCTGGCTGTCTTCCAGGATATAGATACCGCTGCCGGCCTTTTCCCACATGTATTCCGGATGTGCCTTGCTCTGGACCGCTACCCATGCTTCAAAATATCTTCTGGCATCCTCGTTGGTCGAGGTCCCGCGCTCCTTGGCACAGGAAACTGCAAGCAAAACTGCCGCTGAAATGGCTGTCGCCGTGATTGTTCTTCTCATCCCCATCTTTTCTGTTCAATCTGCAAATATAAGAATTATTCCGATATGCTCACTACCCATATTCTGTAGAGCAGGGCCGAGTTTGCAGGAACCGTGCCTAACGGCTTTTTCCCGAGTCCGTATCTCCCGGAAAAAAGTATGTCGCATACCTCTCCTGCCCTCACTCCCGGAAGTCCTGCCTGCAGACCTTCCACAAGGTCACCGCTCCCGAGATCCACTGTCAGCGGACTGAAGTCGCCCTGGGACAGGGACCATCCCGACAGCGCTGCCGTCGCATAATGGTTTGTCGCGAAAAGCGTAAGCCCTCTTGCGGAGCCGGATCCCCCTATAGTCACTCCAGCCTCAGACGAACTGACTGTGAATGAAGTGTATGGTGTGGACAGAAGCCATGTTTCGCCTGTCCCATCTATGTCCGTGACGGCGATGTCCGTCTCATCGGGACCCGATTCGAACACATATCCCGCGAAATATATTGTGGCGGAGCCCGAATCTTTCAGGGGAGAGCCTTCGCCATCGATGATGGTGAGTCTGGTCGCTCCTCCGTTGTGCGTCACGGTCGGGGAAAAGGTGCGTATTTCGGACCTGACAATTTTCGGCGACCCGTCCTCGTTGAATTCCGGGTTTTCCTTATCCTGTATGAACTCGCATTCGGTGAACCGTATGCTTCCGGCGTAGTCGGCGATGTCCCCTTCCTGATTGTTGAATGTCGTTTCCATGCTCTGGCTGGTGCATGCTGCCGCCATAATGGCTGCGGCAAGCCACGCAGGGATATGAATACGTTGTATGGCGTATGTCCTTTTCATCTGTTGAAGAATATGCGTGTCACTCTTTCTATATATGCCGCCGCTTCGGCTGCGTCTGCGACATCATCTGGTATCATCAGTTTGCCTCCGGAGGCCAGTTCGTGTCCTCCTCCGTTGAAGAATTCCGCCGCGCACAGGTTTGCGGAGGTGCCTTTCTTCGACCGGACCGATACCCTGAACCTGTCCTTGTCCTGTTTGAGGAAGATGCTCATTCTCACTCTGCCGATGGCGAGCGGTATGTTCACGAAACCTTCCGTGTCCCCGTCCTGGATGCCGAACTTCGAGATGGCGTTTTTTTCGAGTATCATGTATGCGACGCCATCGTCCGTTATGTGCAGACAGCGGTCGAGGAGGTATCCCATCAGTCTGATGCGGGACTCCTTATAGCTGTTGAAGATATTGTCGAGGATGAAATCCCTGTCGACCCCTGCCCCGAGCAGGGAAGACGCCATTGCCAGTGTCGTGGGAAATACGGAATTGGCGAAATTGTTGGTGTCCGTTGTCATGCCTGTCATCAGGGCCGTTGCCGTAATGGCCGGGAGTCTGCCCGCATCGTGACGGATATCCGGCATTTCCATGAGTATGTGGTAGAGCAGTTCCGCCGTGGACGATGTCTCCGTCTCTGTAAAGCACAGGCTGAAACATTTCCGGTCGGGATTCAGATGATGGTCGATCAGGATTTTCCCGGACTGCACGGACGAGAGGCATTCTTCAAGGTCTCCTGCCCTGGAGAAACTGTTGAAGTCGAGACAGATTATCAGATCGCTCGACCTGAGCCTCCTTTCCGCTTCCGCCATGGAGTCTTCGGCGACAATGACCCTCTTTTCCATCTCTCCTCCGATCAGGAATTCGAGGGCTGCAGGATACCTGTCAGGAAGGATGAGCACGGCATCCTTGCCGTGGGCGGAAAGGTATCCGAGCAGTGCCGTCCCGCTTCCGATGGCATCCCCGTCAGGGTGCGTATGCACGACGGCAGTGATGCACCGCGCTTCTGCCATATTCCTGTCAAATGACTCTATGTCGCTTCTGTTGAGCGCTTCCATGCGATTCCGGTTTATTTAGGTCGCAAAATTACAAATTATATTGCATTTGATAAATCAAATTTTTAACTTTGTCCGGAATTTGGAATAAATAAAATACGTAATATAAATGGTCAAGAAACTTTTTTCCTATCTGATCCTCCCTTTAGTTATTATAGGGCTGGTCTATCTTATTGTGGAGAGCGTAATGCAGCCTGTGAGGTTCAACGAGCAGAAGGAGTACCGCGAAGGGGTTGCCATCCAGCGTCTGAAGGATCTCCGTACTCTCCAGGAGGCCTACAAGACCGAGACAGGTCACTTCACTTCTTCAATCGATTCGCTGAAGAACTTCTACAACACAGGAGACATCAGGGTCGTGTTGCAGATCGGTTCCAACGATGACTCTCTTGCCGTTGTCAATACTGACAGGCTCAAGAGACGCAATCCGAGGATAACCCCTCAGCAGATGTACGAACTCTATCTCAAGGGCGAGCATCTCGTATTTTCCATCGAGAACGATATTCCTGTGAGGGATACCCTGTTCAACAGCCGTCCTGACTTCTGCGTCGATTCCCTCGCCTTCATTCCTTTCTGCGGCGATTCCATAATCATGGAGTCTACCGTCAAGAAGGTGTCCGGCGTGGATGTACCTCTGTTCGAGGCCAGCATGCCGTACAGGGCTCTCCTGAAAGGTCTTGACAACCAGCTCAGGATCAATCTGGATGCCGAGAGGGAAGATACCGGAAGGTATCCGGGTCTGAAAGTCGGAAGTGTCACTGCTCCTAACAACAATGCCGGAAACTGGGAGTAGCAATATATTGTTTACAAGCAGATGTGCCCTCGTCCCTGAGCAGTTCTTCGAACCGTCCTCGGCGAGGGCAATGCTTGTAGAGACGGCGAATGTCCCTGAAGAATACGGAGTGTCTTCCGTGCCGGTGCCGTGGTACGGAGCGGTGCTGATATATGCCCATCCGCAGGGGTCGGAGGCTTTGCCTGAACTGTATCGTCTGCTTGAAATGGCTGCCGCTCTGCAGGATCACAACAGGATTGCGGCGGCGTACCGTGACGGGGTCTTGTATCTTGTCGTTGCGGAGGATTCGGAACTGAGGCTCTGCAATTCGTTCCAGGCCATGGATTTTACTACGGCAGAATATTTCCTGTTCATGGCTCTGGGGAAACTGCAGATAAATCCTGAAATGTCGGCGGTATATTTCGACACTCCTTTAGACTCCGAACAGGAGATGTCCCTCTACAGATATTTCAAGTCGGTGGAAAAGCCATGAGGATAATAGGCGGAAGACTGAAGGGCAAGGCCATTGATCCCCCGGCCGGATACGGTGCGAGGCCGACTACGGATTTCGCAAGGGAGGGACTGTTCAATATCCTCGACAACGAGTATGACTTTTCCGGCCTTGCAGTCCTGGATCTGTTCGGCGGTACGGGAGCCATATCGTTCGAGTTCGCTTCAAGAGGGGCCGGCAGAATACATTGCGTGGAGATGCAGCCGAAGAATGCCGTGTTCATCAGCCGGCAGGCCCGCAGGTTGGGTCTTGACAACGTCACTGTCGTCAGACATAATGTATTCGATTTCATCGATATCTGCCGGGAACGTTACGACATAGTGTTTGCCGATCCTCCGTATGCCCTCGAAGGCGTGGACACCCTTCCGGAGAGGGTCCTGTCGAAGGGGCTGCCCTATCCCGGCTGCTATTTTATTCTGGAACATTCCGGGGAGCATTCCTTCGCTTCCGTTGCGGGTTTTGTCAAGGAAAGGAAATACGGCAATGTGCATTTCTCTTTCTTCAGGCAGCCTGGCGAGTGAACCTGCCCCGCCCGTGGATTTTCCGATATTGATAGTGTAACGGTTATGGAAGCAAGTTTGAGAGAAAAGAAGATTATGAAGGTCACGTTGGCGGGACTGGTTGTCAATATCGTCCTGTCGGCGGGGAAGATAGCCGCAGGAGTGTTCGGAAGGAGTGCCGCCATGATAGCGGACGGCGTGCATTCCCTGTCCGATCTGCTCAGCGACATTGTCGTTATAGCCTTTGTCCGTGTCTCATCCAAGGGAAAGGACAGGGACCACGAGTTCGGCCACGGCAAGTTCGAGACTTTGGCATCGCTGATTGTAAGCCTGATCCTTATAGTGGTGGCTGCGCAGATGCTGGCCTCCGGGATGAAGTCCATCACCAGTGTCCTCAACGGCGGCACTATCCCTGTGCCCGGTTATGTGGCCCTCGCGGCGGCCTTTGTGTCGATAGTGGCCAAGGAGGTGCTGTACAGATATACCATCGCGGTCGGGAAGAGGACCGACAGCCCGGCTGTGGTGGCGAACGCATGGCACCACCGCTCGGATGCGTTTTCTTCCGTCGGGTCGCTTGTCGGTATAGCCGGAGCCATCTTCCTCGGGGACAAATGGGTCATCCTCGATCCTCTTGTGTGCTGCTGTATCAGCATAGCCATATTCGTCGTGGCTGTCAAGATGGCCGGACCTTCCCTCAAGGAGCTGCTGGATGGCTCTTTGCCGGTGAATACCGAAAAGGAGATTGTCGAGACCGCCCTTTCCGTAGATGGAGTCCGGGATCTGCATGAGCTGAAGACCAGACGCAGCGGAATTTCCATCTTGATAGAGGCTCACATGGTAGTGGACCCCCATATCACGGTCGAGCAGGCACATGAGATAGCGACTGCGGTGGAGGTCAGGCTGAAGGACAGGTTCGGCAAGGAGACCCAGATATCGATACATATAGAACCGTCAGAGATGGCGGAATAGCCGTTTTAACCGTTACCGTTATGAAAAATGTCTTTGCTTTCATTTTATCTGCCGTGGCGCTGTCGTCAGGCATGACAGTTTCATACGCACAGACCGCGAAGAGTCTTTTCTGGAAAAAGGACGGGATTCAGGTGGAGGAGATCGTTTCCGAAAAGGCTGACCAGTACAATAAGGTCGGGCATCACGGGCCGGCGGTGGAAAATCCGTACATGGCCTTGAGGATATATTTCAACGACAGCGGGGCGATAGATGTCTATTCCAAGTCCGGACGGGGAATGGAACTGGAAAAATACCGCTGGTATCCTGATTCGCTTGCCCGGGCTGCCTACGGGGCCGGCTGTGATGAATATATGGTAGGAAAGACCGTCGGACTCGGCGGCATTGCCCTGTGGGATGGGGAGAAGGTGGTCAGACTGGCGGCCACTAAGGGCAGGACGGCAAGGGTCGGGGATACGAAGAACGGTTCCTATGCCGAAATGATTGCATACGGGGTGCCGTATAACGGCGATTCTCTCGATGTGTCGATAAGGATAGACATGAAGGCCAAATCCCGGGAAGCATGGGTGACGGCGACTGTACTCGATGGCACCAAGGTCCGCTTCCTTACCGGGGTCAATTATCACGAGGGCGCGCAGGTGTCATACGGCAAGGGCTACATTTCGGTGTGGGGAGTCCATCCTGCCGATGTCTCTTCCGATCCGAAACCGATCGGCGGGGGAATGTTTTTCAGCAGTCCGGTATTCTCGGAGCCGGAGAAGACAGGAGATATGGTCCGGATAATCTCCAGACCGGCATCCAAGATCAGGACAAGGGTGGTGTCCGCGTCCACCAAGGAGGCGGAACTGAACAACGCAAGGCGTTTCGAGTCATATATGCAGGACAAATGAAATTGCAGAAGACCAATGCGGCCCGGCTTCTGGACAGGGCCGGCATACATTATGAGCTTGTGCCGTACGAAGTGGATGAGAATGATCTTGCCGCATCGCATGTGGCCATGCAGTTGGGCGAGCCTGTGGAGCAGGTCTTCAAGACCCTCGTCCTTGCAGGAGACAGGACGGGCCATTTCGTATGCGTGGTTCCGGGAGACTGCGAGATTGACCTGAAGTCCGCGGCGAAGGTGTCGGGCAACAAGAAATGCGACCTTATCCATGTCAGGGAACTTCTTCCCCTTACCGGATACATCAGAGGCGGCTGCTCTCCTGTCGGCATGAAGAAGCCTTTCCCGACATTCTTCCATTCGACGGCCCTCGACTATGAACATATCTACGTCAGTGCAGGGGTGCGCGGCCTGCAGTTCCGTCTTGACCCGAAGGATATCATCGGCTATACCCGTGCCTGTGTGGCGGACATTGCCCGCAAGATCTGATCTGACGGTTGCAGGGAAAGAGCCTGTCAGAAAGAGTGGTAATGCGGTCCGAAACGTTCGAAAGCGGCGCGGTCGAGTTCTTCCCTGTGGTCCGGGTGGGCTATGCCGATCAGCAGTTTAGCCCGTTCCTGCATTGACCGTCCGTACAGGTCTACGGCCCCGTATTCGGTCACTACCCAGTGTACGTGTGCTCTGGATGTCACTATGCCGGCGCCTTCCATGACAGTAGGGGCGATCTTGCTGATTCCATTCCTTGTGCAGGATGGCATGGCTATGATTGCCTTGCCTCCTTCCGAAAGGGATGCCCCGTAGATGAAGTCCACCTGTCCGCCTGTTCCGGAATAGAATTTCGTCCCGATGGAGTCAGCACACACCTGCCCTGTGAGGTCGATCTGCACGGCTGAATTTATTGCCGTCATTTTCGGGTTACGCGATATTATGTACGGGTCATTGGTATAGCCGACATCCATCATCGCCACCATAGGATTGTCATCGATGAAGTCGTACACTTTCTGGGAGCCCATGAGGAATGTGGATACCAGTTTCCCTTTGTCCGTAACCTTGTTCCGTCCGGTTATGACTCCTTTTTCCACAAGGCCGAGCACCCCATCCGCAAACATTTCCGTATGGATTCCGAGGTCCCGGTGTCCGCCGAGCTGGGCCAGGACTGCATTCGGAATCGCCCCGATGCCCATCTGCAGGCAGGCTCCATCCTCTATCAGTTCCGCACAATGCTTCCCTATGGCTGTCTCGACCTCGTCCGGCTCGGAGAACCTGGCCTCCATGAGAGGAGTGTCGTCTTCCACGAAGATGTCTATCATGTCCGCAGGAATCATGGCCTGCCCCCATGCTCGCGGGACATTCCTGTTCACCACTGCAATCACGGTCTTCGCGCATTCTATGGCAGCGAGGGTAGCATCCACGGATGTCCCGAGGGACACGAACCCGTGCCTGTCCGGAGGACACACCTGGATCATTGCCACATCGCACCGCAGTGCGCCGCAGCGGTAGAGCTTCTGAGTCTCGCTGAGGAATACCGGAATGTAGTCGGAATATCCGCTCTGGACGCTATGACGTACATTGGCCCCGATGAAGAATCCCTGATGGAAGAATATCCCATTGAATTTCGGGTCGGAGTATGGGGCGGGACCTTCGGTGTGCAGATGGTGTATGCGCACATCTTTCAGTTCTCCTGCCTCTCCTCTGCGGCACAGTGCCTCTATCAATACCTGCGGAGCACTCGCCACACTGCTCAGGTGGACGTGGTCCCCTGATTTTACTGCCTTTACGGCCTCATCGGCCGACACGAAACGGATATCTTTTCCCATGGATTGAATTTTAGCTTTCAAATATAGGCATTTGTTTAGATTTTCAGTCAGAAAACTCTAAATTTGCCGTTCAAAATGGAAAATATCATGAAGACAAGACAGGAAAAGCTCGAAGCATTCGGAAGGATTCTCGATATCCTCGATGAACTGAGGGTGAAATGCCCGTGGGACAGGAAACAGACCACCCAGTCGCTCCGGCCGCAGACTATAGAAGAGGTTTACGAACTCAGCGATGCCATCCTCAAGGATGACGGCAGGAACATCTCCAAGGAACTCGGGGATGTGCTGCTTCATGTGCTGTTCTACGCCAAGATCGGCGAGGAAAAAGGCGAATATGACATAGCGGATGTAATCAATCTTCTGTGCGACAAGTTGATATACCGTCATCCGCATGTGTTCTCCAATGCAAGTGTAGCCGATGCGGAAGAGGTGATGCGCAACTGGGAGATGCTCAAGACCCGGGAGAAGGATGGTAACAAAAGGATTCTTTCCGGAGTGCCGGATGCCCTTCCGCCGCTTCTCAAGGCATACAGGATGCAGGACAAGGCCAGAGGCGTGGGTTTCGACTGGGAGGAGAAGTCCCAGGTATGGGACAAGGTGAAGGAGGAAATGAGTGAGTACCAGTCGGAGCTGGATGGCATCGATGCCGCCGGGGATGATGAGCGGATGAGAAAGGCGGCATTTGACAGGGCGGAGGCCGAACTCGGCGATTTCCTTTTTGCGGTAGTCAATGCGGCGAGGCTCTACGGGCTCAATCCGGATACTGCCCTAGAGCGCACCTGTGCCAAGTTCAAACGCAGGTTTACCTACCTTGAGGAGCATACGATACGTCAGGGGCGGAATCTGCAGGACATGACCCTTGCCGAAATGGATGCCATCTGGGATGAGGCCAAGGCAAAAGGACTGTAACCGTTGATGAACCCAGCTTGCATTGGGGTAAAGGAACCGATCAGGAAAAATCATGATGGACAACTGGAAAGAGAGGACGGGAATGCTGCTCGGACAGGAAGGCCTGGACCGGCTCGCGCATTCGACCGT
Source organism: uncultured Bacteroidales bacterium (assembly GCA_944322715.1). GTDB lineage: Bacteria > Bacteroidota > Bacteroidia > Bacteroidales > UBA932 > Cryptobacteroides. The sequence goes on along the minus strand of CALUPT010000012.1, from coordinate 24,374 downwards.
GGTTGTTGCCGGAGCCGGAGGAGTCGGCGGATATGCCGCAGAGATGCTTGTGCGGGCTGGCATAGGCCATCTTGTCGTGATAGACAGCGATACGGTGTCTGACACCAACCGCAACAGGCAGATTCTTGCCCTGACTTCCACTGTGGGAAGGTCCAAATGCGAAGTCCTTGCGGAGAGGCTGCTCGATATCAATCCGGATATGGACCTGAAGACAATGCAGACCTATATCACCGCATCCTATCATGGCGACGGCACTCCTTTCGATGAGCCGGGAGAGACTTCGCCGCAGGCCCTTCTGGCAGGAATGGACATAGATTATGTGGTGGATGCCATTGACACGGTGGCTCCAAAGCTTTCCCTTATCAAATATTGTACGGACAGACATATTCCTGTCGTGTCATCCATGGGCGCCGGAGCCAAGACCGATGTGACTAAGATACGGATAACGGACATTTCCAAATCATACAACTGTCCTCTCGCCCATGTGGTGCGCAAGAGGATGAGACGGATGGGGGTTGCCAGGGGCTTCAAGGTGGTATTTTCCGAGGAACTGGCGGACAGGGATGCGATTGTGCCGTGCGATGAGCCCAACAAGAAGTCGCAGGTCGGCTCGATATCCTATATCCCTGCCGTATTCGGCTGCGCATGCGCCCAGGCTGTTGTCATGGGACTTCTGGACATGGCCTGATGCTGCCTGAGCATTTTTTCTTGGAGTATTCGCCCGAAATTATGTAAATTTGCAATTTGCCGGACAGCACCCGGATCGCAGCCCCGGTTGCCGGCAGATATAATCTTAATTTTGCAGCTATGGCAGACTATAGGCTTGTAGAGGTCCGCAGCAGAAAGGACCTGATGCAATTCATCAAGTTCCCGGACATCCTGTATAAGGATTGCCCGCAGTATGTACCCGCCCTGCATTCGGATCAGGTCAGGTCATTGACGACTGTGTCCACTGCAAGGTATTGTCCTCACAGGATGTGGATGGTACTTGATGGAAAGAAAGTCGCGGGCCGTATCTGCGCCATGGTCAATCCGAGGTACAATGAATATTACGGCAAGAAGAGGGCGCGTTTCGGCTGGTTCGATACCGTGAATGACATTGAGGTGGCCCGACTTCTCATCGGCACTGCCGAGGACTGGGCGAGGGAGCAGGGCATGACCGAGATACACGGTCCGCTCTATTACAATACGCTGGGAAAGCAGGGAATGCTTGTGGAGGGTTTCGAAAATGTGCCTCCGTTCAACTGTTATTACAATTTCCCGTATTACAATGATCTCGTGACGGCTCTCGGATATGAGAAGGAGTGCGACTGGCTGCAGTACAAGATGGCTGCCGACCAGCAGGTGCCCGAGAAGATGCAGAACATAGCGAAGAGACTGATGGAAAGGTACAGGCTTTCGGAGGGCGATGTCGATTCCCTGAAACATGACAGGTCGCTGGTAAGGAAATTCTTCGAGATGTACAACGAGAGTTTTGCCGGGAATGTCTATAATTTCGTTCCGTTCACCGATGAGGAGATAGAGGAAGAGGCCGCTCAGACCCTCGGGCTGCTTGACAGGAGACTCTGCTGCTTCCTGCAGGATGAGAACGGGGAAGTGGTCGCTTTCGGCATATCGTTCCCTTCCATATCGAAGGCGCTGCAGAAGGCCAAGGGCTCCATGTTCCCTTTCGGATGGATACATTTCCTCAGGGCCATGAAGGACTACACCTTGCTTGACCTCATGATAAACGGTGCCGCACCGAAATGGCAGAAGACGGGAGTGTCATCGGTTTACCATTGCATCATGGCGAAGAAATACCGAGACTGCGGGGCCAAGTGGGCGATCGCGAATCCTCAGATAGAGACCAATACGGCGGTGAATGTATGGGACAGGTACGAGCATGAACTCTATATGCGGCGCCGGTGCTATGTCAAGTCCCTGTATCCGGACCGTCCGGTGGAGCCGGTGGTCATGAAAGGACAGACGCAGGAATAAGAAGAAAAACGATATACAGATGGCAGAAAATTCACTTTTGGAGAAGGTACTCGGCCTTCAGGAGAAATACATTTCACTTCAGGAACAGCTTTCCGATCCTGCTGTGATATCGGACATGAAGAAATACGTGCAGCTGAACAAGGAATACAAGGAACTTGCACCTATCATCAAGGCCGGAAACGAATACAGGAAGCTCCTCGAGGATTATGATGCGGCAAAGTCGATCCTTGCGGAGGAAAAGGATGAGGAACTCCGCGAGATGGCCAAGGAGGAGATGGCGGAGATAGAGCCGAAGCTCCCGCAGATGGAGCAGGATATCAAGCTGCTGCTGATTCCGGCCGACCCTCAGGACGGCAAGAATGCGATACTCGAGATAAGAGGAGGCACTGGAGGGGATGAGGCGGCGATATTCGCCGGAGACCTGCTCAGGATGTACAGCAAGTACTGTGAGCGGAGGGGATGGAAGATGGAGATAACCAACCAGTCGGAAGGGGCAGCGGGAGGATTCAAGGAAGTCGTGTGCAAGGTGTCCGGAGATGGCGTCTACGGGGTTCTCAAATACGAGTCCGGGGTGCACAGGGTACAGAGAGTGCCTCAGACCGAGACCCAGGGCAGGGTACATACATCGGCGGCATCCGTGGCAGTGCTTCCGGAAGCGGATGAGTTCGATATCGAGCTCAACATGAACGATATCCGCAAGGATACGTTCTGCTCGTCCGGTCCGGGGGGACAGTCCGTCAATACCACCTATTCTGCAATCCGTCTGACCCATATCCCTTCGGGAATCGTGGTGCAGTGCCAGGATGAGAAGTCCCAGCTGAAGAATTTCGACAAGGCCCTTGCGGAACTCCGCACCAGGCTGTACAATATGGAGTACGAGAAATATCTCAACGAAATCTCCGCAAAGCGCAAGACGATGGTGTCCACTGGAGACCGCTCCGCGAAGATACGTACATACAACTATCCGCAGTCGAGGGTGACGGACCACAGGATAAACTATACGATGTACAACCTGTCCGCCTTCATGGATGGAGATATTCAGGAAGTCCTTGATCAGTTGCAGATTGCAGAGAATGCAGAGAGGCTCAAGGCAGCGGAATGACCTCTTCCTGCGGAAACGTCCAGGACCGGTCGCGTGAAATTTTTCCGTCAAACCGGGAGGAAATCCGAATATTTTTACTATCTTGCAGACTAATTCGGGTCTGCGGAAACGCAGACCCACGAAATGGGGAATTAGCTCAGTTGGCTAGAGCGCTTGCATGGCATGCAAGAGGTCACGAGTTCGACTCTCGTATTCTCCACTCATATTGAACGAACTTGATACCCCGATACATGAGAGTCCTGAAATTCGGAGGGACATCTGTAGGTTCCGCTACAGGCCTCCTGCAAGCAAAGAAAGTGATAGAGTCATGCAGCGATGATGTGATTGTCGTCGTTTCTGCGCTCGGGGGTATTACAGACCAGCTGATTTCCACTGCCAAGGCAGCCGCCTCGGGGGATCCGGAATACGAGCTGCAGATGCAGTCTATAGCCGCCAGACATTTCAGCCAGGTTTCCGACACTGTCCTGCCGGATATGCAGGAGCAGGTCAGAAGCCGGATATCGGAACTGCTCGGAGAGCTTTCCAACATCTTCAAGGGGGTCTTCCTCATCAAGGATCTGTCCCAGAAGACATCGGATGCCATAGTCAGTTATGGCGAGAGGCTTTCTGCCGTCATAGTTCACGGGACCATCAGCGGGTCGGTGCTTTTCGATTCTCGGGAATTCATCAAGACCAAGCCGTATTTCGGCAAGCATGTCGTCGATTTTCCGGAGACGGACAGACTGATACTGAAATACTTCGCCCAGCTTCCTCACATATCCGTGGTGCCCGGTTTCATAGGTACGGACACTGTGACGGGGGATGTCACGAATCTCGGCAGGGGAGGGTCCGACTATACGGCTTCCGTGCTTGCTTCCGCCCTCAATGCGGATGCTCTGGAGATATGGACGGATGTGGATGGTTTCATGACTGCCGATCCGCGTATCATCGGCAATGCCTATACGATAGAGCATCTGACATACGTGGAGGCGATGGAGCTGTGCAACTTCGGTGCGAAGGTCGTATATCCGCCTACCATTTTCCCGACATATCACAAGAACATTCCCATCAAGATAAAGAATACGTTCAACCCTTCTTCTCCGGGTACGTTCATTTCCAGATCCGCCAGGGAGGAGCATCATGAAAGGGCCATCAAGGGAATTTCCTCCATAAACGACACCTGTCTCATTACCATACGCGGACTTGGCATGGTGGGGGTGATAGGTGTCAACTACAGGATTTTCAGGACTCTGGCGAAGTCCGGAATCAGCGTCTTCCTCGTGTCGCAGGCCGCTTCCGAGAACACGACATCCATAGGCGTCAGGAATGCGGATGCCGATCTTGCCGTCCAGGTGCTTTCCGAGGAGTTTGCGCAGGAGATAAGGATGGGCGAAATCAACAGGATCAAGCAGGAAAGGAACCTCGTGACCGTGGCGATAGTGGGAGAGAACATGAAGCATACCCCGGGCATAGCGGGCAAGCTGTTCGGTACGCTCGGCAAGAACGGTATCAATGTCATCGCCTGTGCGCAGGGAGCATCCGAGACCAACATATCCTTTGTGGTGACTATCGAAAGTCTCAGGAAGACCCTCAATGTCATCCATGATTCGTTTTTCCTTTCGGATTATCAGGTCCTCAATATCTTCCTTGCAGGCGCCGGTCTTGTGGGAAGCAATCTGGTGGAGCAGATCAGGATGCAGCAGGAGCGGCTGAAAAAAGACAAGTCGCTGCAACTGAAAATCATAGGCATCACCAATTCCCGCCATTATATAGTCGACAGGGAGGGTATCGATCTGTCGACATACAGGGAGAGACTCGATGCTTCTGAAAATGTGGCCACTCCGGAGGCATTCAGGGATGAGATACTGTCGATGAACATGTTCAATTCCGTGTTCGTGGACTGTACCGCAAGCGCTGATGTCGCAGGAATATACAAGAGCCTTCTCGACCATAACGTATCGGTGGTGGCGGCCAACAAGATTGCCGCATCATCCGAATATTCAAGATATCGGGACCTTAAGGAGACTGCCCGCAGAAGGGGGATCAAATATCTGTTCGAGACCAATGTCGGGGCAGGTCTTCCTATCATCAATACTATAAATGACCTTATCAACAGCGGTGACCGTATCCTGAAGATAGAGGCAGTCGTTTCCGGCACATTGAATTTCATTTTCAACGAGATGAACGAGAACGTATCCCTGAGCAAGGCTATCTTGATGGCACGGGAGGCCGGCTATGCCGAGCCTGACCCGAGAATAGACCTCAGCGGTACGGATGTGGTCAGGAAACTCGTGATACTTTCCCGGGAGGCAGGTTACGCCGTTGAACAGGATGATGTCGAGAAACATCTCTTCATTCCTGAAAAATACTTTGAGGGCAGTCTCGAAGAGTTCTGGAAAAACATTCCGGAACTTGACGGGGAATTCGAGACACGCCGCAAGGCACTGGCGGCAGCCGGCAAGTGCTGGCGCTTTATCGCCACAATGGACAGCGGAAAGACTGAAGTCGGACTGAAGGAAGTGGACAGCGACAGTCCGTTCTATCATCTTGAAGGCAGCAACAATGTCATTCTGATTACCACAGAGCGATATAAGGAATACCCGATGCAGATCAAAGGTTACGGCGCAGGGGCAAGTGTAACCGCGGCAGGAGTGTTTGCAGACATAATAAGCATAGCAAATATCCGATAGAATCTGCAGGAAAATGTGATGGCCCCGGAATACGGGGCCTTTTTTGTATCCGCAACAAATTTGAAAAGACATGAAATACCTTATAATATTGGGAGATGGAATGGCCGATGAGCCATTGGAAGTACTCGGAGGGAAAACCCCTCTGCAGGTTGCGCACAAGCCTGAAATGGACTGGCTCGCCACTCATGGAAACAGCGGTCTTCTCGATACGGTTCCCGAGGGGTTCTCCCCCGGGAGCGAGATTGCAAACCTTTCCATTCTCGGATACAGCCTTCCCGAGGTGTTCGAGGGGCGGGGTTCCCTTGAAGCCGCGAGCATGGGCGTGCCGATCGGAGATGGAGAGATGGCCATGAGATGCAATCTGATCACGATAGAGGACGGAATCATAAAGAACCATTCTGCAGGGCAGATCCCGACCGCGGAGGCTGATATACTTGTCAGATTTCTTCAGAAGGAACTCGGAGGGGAAGATTTCAGCTTTTTCACGGGCGTGTCCTACAGGCATCTGCTCAAGGTCCGCGGGGGGAACAAGCATATTGTATGCACCCCTCCGCACGATGTGGTGGAGACTCCGTTCAGAGGGCATCTGATAATCCCGGAAAGTCCCGATGGGGAAGATACTGCAAGAAGACTCAACGAACTTATCTTCAAGTCCATGGAGATACTTCCATCTCATCCCATCAATCAGGCGAGGGCACGTGCGGGGAAGGATATCGCATCTTCCATCTGGCCGTGGTCCCCTGGTTACAGACCCAGGATGCAGCCTCTTTCAGCGAGGTTTCCGCGGATACGCAGCGGGTCAGTGATATCTGCAGTTGACCTTATAAAGGGAATCGGAGTGTATGCAGGACTTGATCCGATCGAAGTCGAAGGTGCGACAGGCCTTTACGATACCAATTACGAAGGCAAGGCACAGGCTGCGATAGATGCCCTGAAAAGACAGGATTTCGTCTTCCTGCACGTAGAGGCGAGCGATGAGGCCGGACATGATGGGGATCCCGCCCTCAAGATAAGGACTATAGAGTATCTGAACGACAGGATTGTCCGTCCTGTGCTTGCGGCCGTGTCGGGCTGGGATGAGGAGGTGTCCGTTGCCCTCCTTCCTGATCATCCGACTCCATGCGCCATCAGGACACATACGGCTTCTCCCGTACCGTTCACGATATACCGTACGGGAGCGGAGTCTGCGGATGCGGTGACTGCATTCGATGAATTTTCTGCAAGGGCGGGAGTCTACGGGGAACTCAAGGCAAGCGGATTCATGGATCTTTTTGTCGGAAAGGAACAGTAAATATAAGGAAGTGATCATGAGATATTACAGTACAGGTAAGATGGCTCCGGAAGTTTCCCTGTCGCAGGCCGTGAAAAACGGGCTTGCTCCGGACAGGGGGCTGTATATGCCGGAAAGGATTGTCCGGCTTCCGGAAAGTTTCTATTCGGGTATCGGGAGCATGACATTCAGCGGGATCGCTTCTGTCGTGGCGGATGCGTTTTTCGGGGATGATATACCGGAAGATGACCTGCATGGAATTGTGGACGACACCCTTTCTTTCGACACTCCTTTGGTCAAGGTCGAGGATGGGATATATTCTCTTGAGCTTTTCCACGGTCCGACACTGGCATTCAAGGATGTAGGCGGAAGATTCATGGCACGTATGCTCTCGTGGTTCATCGGTCATGATGGCGGTACGGGACAAGGGACAGGCAAGGTGACCGTACTGGTCGCGACTTCCGGTGACACGGGGAGTGCGGTGGCGAACGGGTTCCTCGGAGTCGATGGGATAGATGTGATAGTCCTCTATCCATCCGGCAAGGTGAGCGACATACAGGAGAAGCAGTTCACCACTCTCGGCAGGAACATAACCGCCCTTGAGGTGGACGGCAGCTTCGATGACTGTCAGAGGATAGTGAAGTCTGCCTTTATGGATGAAGACCTCAGGTCCGTGTTTACGCTGACATCCGCCAATTCCATAAACGTGGCGAGGTTTCTGCCGCAGGCATTCTATTATTTCAATGCATACGCCCATGCAGTGAGGATGGGGCTTGACGGAGAGATTGTCTTCAGTGTGCCGAGCGGGAATTTCGGTAATCTGACGGCCGGCCTTTTTGCAGCGCGGATGGGACTTCCCGTCAGCCGTTTCATAGCGGCGAACAATGTCAATGATGTCTTTCTGGAATATCTCCGGACGGGGATATACCGTCCGAGGGCATCCGTCAGGACCATAGCGAATGCGATGGATGTCGGGGATCCGAGCAATTTCGCAAGGATACTCGACCTGTACGGAGGTTCCGTCGAGGCCATAAGGCGCGACATCAGCGGCTGCCGCTATACGGACGATGAAATCAGGGATGCGGTCAGGTCTGTCCATGACAGGACCGGCTATCTGCTCGACCCTCATGGAGCGTGTGCATTCCTGGGTCTTAAGGATGGACTGAAACCGGGACAGACGGGCATTTTCCTGGAGACTGCGCATCCGGCGAAGTTCAAGGATACTGTAGGGGAGATTCTGGGAGAGGAAATCAGTATCCCGGACAGGTTGCGGGCATTCCTGGATGCACCGAAACTGTCGGTGAAAATCGGCAGTGAATACCTGGACTTCAAGGATTATATGCTTGCACGGCTGCAGTGACATTTCATCATACAAGGTAAAACATATCATAAGGATAAATAGAAACTGTTTACATAATGGAAAATATAAAAAAGGTATCGGTCATCGGAGCCGGAAACATGGGCGGGGCGATAGCTGTCGGAATGGCTGCAGGAGGAGTTGTCAGGGCATCGGATATCATCGTTACGGCAAGGGGCATGGAGTCTTTGGGAAAGGTAAGGATGGCATATCCTGAGATTACCGGATTCACTGACAATGCAATGGCTGTCAAGGGCGCCGATCTCGTGATACTTGCTGTAAAGCCCTGGCAGGTGCGGGATGTGATATCAGGGATCAGGGATGAGATAGACTATGGCGGCACTGCCATAGCATCTGTTGTCGCGGGTGTGAGTTTTGAGGACCTGTACGGGATGTTCGGCAGGACTCCGGACAATCCGGTGTTCAGGATAATCCCGAATACGGCCGTATCACGGCTCAAAAGCACGACATTCATCGCTTCTGACAGGGAGGATGCTGTCATATCCGGCCAGGTCGATGCCATATTCCGCAGCATGGGGGATGTGATATGGACAGATGAGCGGATGCTCTCCTGCGGTATGGCTCTGGCATCTTGCGGTATCGCGTATGCATTCAGGTATATGGATGCTTCGATTCGGGGCGGGATGGCGCTGGGCTTTACGGAAGAAGAGGCCCGTCGTGCCGTCCTCGGAACCGTGGAAGGAGCAGTCGCCCTCCTCAAGGCAGGCAATACGATGCCGCAGCAGGAGATTGCCCGTGTGGCGACACCCGGAGGCTACACGGCCAAAGGGCTGCAGGCAATGGATGACAGGGGCTTTGAGGATGCTGTCCTTGCAGCCCTGCGGGCATCCGTAGGATAGAACCGGTGACCCTCCGATATGATGGCTGTTGCCGTTATGTGCGGGTGGGGAATGGAGAACGATGGCAGAGTGAAAATCCGATAAAATGAACGATTGTATGGAATACCGTTTCAAAAGAGTTGTGGTCAAGGTCGGGAGCAATGTCCTGACGAGGACTGATGGTTCCCTTGACATTGCCAGAATGGTAGAGATTGTCAGTCAGATAGCGGCGTTGAGGGATGCCGGGATAGAAGTGCTGCTCGTCTCTTCCGGAGCAGTCGCATCCGGCAGGGGCGTGCTGCATGTATCGGAAGCCTTGGATGATGTATCGCAGCGTCAGCTGTATTCCGCGGTGGGCCAGGCAAAACTCATCAACAGGTATTATGACTTCTTTTCCAGCTATGGGATAGTCTGCGGCCAGGTCCTTACCACAAAGGAGAGCCTCCAGCTGGAGGACCATTACCAGAATCAGCGCAACTGCATGACCGTCATGCTGGAACATGGCGTCATACCTGTGATTAACGAGAATGACACCGTATCGGTCACCGAACTGATGTTCACTGACAATGATGAGCTTTCCGGTCTTGTGGCGACGATGATGCATGCGCAGTGCCTTCTTCTTTTGAGCAATGTGGATGGACTTTACAGCGGGGATCCCGGAAGCCGGGACAGCCGGATCATCCGGGAGGTCATGGCGGGGGATGATGTCACGGGATATGTCGGCAAGTCAAAATCCACATACGGCAGGGGAGGAATGTCTGCAAAATGCGGGATAGCTGGGCGGACTGCTTCGGAAGGGATAGAAGTGATAATCGCCAACGGAAAGCGCGAGAATATCATACTTTCCGTCCTGTCGGACGGATATAGGGAAGTTCCGTGCACCAGATTCCTTCCGTAATTCCTTCCCGTTCACGGCCATGCGGAGAACGGATTCAAAACATGATGATTACAATATGATGGACACTACAGAAATTTTCGCGTCGGCGCACGCGGCATCGCTTTCCCTCCAGCTTATGGAGGAGTCTCAGGTGAATGCGATACTGTCAAGGCTTGCGGACATGACCCTTGACAATGCGGATGAAATCCTTGCGGCAAACAGGGAAGATCTTTCGAGGATGTCGCAGGACAATCCCATGTATGACAGGCTCCTGCTTGACAAGGCAAGGATAGAGGCCATTGCCGCCGACCTCAGGAATGTGGCAGGCCTGCCATCTCCTGTCGGTACGGTCCTCGACAGCTGGACAAGGCCCAACGGGATGCGGATACGCAAGGTAAGCGTCCCTTTCGGTGTCATAGGCATTATCTATGAGGCCAGGCCGAACGTGGGTTTCGATGTGTTCTCTCTATGTCTCAAGTCAGGAAACGCCTGTATCCTGAAGGGAGGTTCGGATGCCGCGTCTTCGAATGCCGCGATAGTCTCCCTGATAAAGAGGGCTCTGGCGGAAAGCGGTGCGGATGAGAATACAGTGAATCTCCTTCCTCCAACCAGAGAGTCCACGTCCCTGCTGCTCAACGCTACAGGTCAGGTCGACCTGATTATCCCGAGAGGCGGCCGCGGCCTTATCGACTATGTCAGGCAGAATGCGAAGGTCCCCGTAATAGAGACCGGAGCCGGCATCTGCCATACCTATTTCGACAAGGCGGGGGATGTGGGAAAAGGCATGGCGATAATCACGAATGCCAAGACAAGGAGGGTGAGCGTCTGCAATGCCCTCGATTGTCTTGTAATCCATAGGGACAGGCTTGCTGACCTCCCTGAACTGTGCAGCGGCCTTGTCCGGCACAATGTCATCATATATGCGGATGATGCAGCGTACCAGGCATTGGCGGGCCATTATCCGGCAGCTGTTCTCCGCCATGCGGATAAGGACAGTTTCGGGACGGAATTCCTATCATACAGAATGGCCGTCAAGACTGTGGACAGTATCAATGGCGCACTGGAACATATAGCGGAATATTCATCGAAGCACAGCGAGGCGATAGTATCCGAGGACAGCAAGGCGACAGCCCTGTTCCAGAAAATGGTGGATGCCGCCTGTGTCTATGCCAATGTCTCCACAGCCTTTACCGATGGCGCCCAGTTCGGTTTCGGGGCCGAGATAGGCATCAGCACTCAGAAACTCCATGCCCGCGGCCCGATGGCCCTGCGTGAACTCACGACCTACAAATACCTCATAACAGGCGACGGCCAGACAAGGGAGCCGTAGTCCGGGTCGGAAAGGATTCCGGTCGCGGACCTTTACCGGTGGGAGGCGAAACGTTCTTCCGCCAGTCTCTCATATTTGGTGCCTGGCCGGCCGTAATTGGCGTACGGCCAGATGGAGATTCCTCCGCGCGGGGTGAATATGCCGGTGACTTCGATGTATTTAGGATCCATCAGCCTTATGAGGTCTTTCATGATGATGTTCACGCAGTCTTCATGGAAGTCCCCGTGGTTTCTGAAACTGAACAGATACAGTTTCAGGCTTTTGCTTTCCACCATTTTTACATCGGGGATATAGCTTATCCTGATTTCCGCGAAGTCCGGCTGCCCGGTGATCGGACACAGGCTCGTGAATTCAGGACAGTTGAACTTTACCCAGTAGTCGTTGTCCTGATGTCTGTTTTCGAAAGTTTCCAGCACTTCCGGAGCATAGTCGTCCCTGTAGACTGTCTTTTTCCCGAGGGACTTCAGGTTGTCATTTTTTCTGTCCATGATTTCGTGTCTGTAGTCTGTAATTCTGAACGAAGCGGATTTGTCATTCTGAACGGAGTGAAGAATCTCCCTGGCCTTCCAGATATTTTCTCAGCCCTTCATTGCGCAGCCTGCATGCAGGACAGTGCCCGCAGCCGTCTCCGGGAATCCCGTTGTAGCAGGTGAGGGTCTCTTTCCTCACAAGTTCCAGCACTCCGAGCCTGTCTGCCAGAGCCCATGTCTGAGCCTTGTCTATCCACATAAGCGGGGTATGTATGACAAACTGTTCATCCATGGCAAGGTTCAGCGTGACATTGAGGGATCTGATGAAAGAGTCCCTGCAGTCCGGATAGCCGCTGAAGTCAGTCTGGGACACGCCGGTGACAATGTCGTAGATGCCCTTTTCTCTTGCATACACTGCTGCAATGCTGATGAAAAACAGGTTGCGGCCCGGTACGAATGTGTTCGGGAAACTGTCTGCCGGCTTTTTCTGATCCATTTCGATACTGCTGTCGGTCAAGGAATTGCGCCCGATGGATGCGATGGCGGCAATGTCTGTGAGATGGAAATCCACCCCGGCCTTCTCCGCGATTTTCCTTGCCATCTCCACTTCTATACCGTGTCTCTGTCCGTAAGTGAATGTAATCGTGTGTACTTCCTTGAAATTTTCCAATGCCCAGAAAAGGCATGTGGTGGAATCCTGCCCTCCGCTGAACACCACCAGCGCTTTGTTCCTTTCCATATTATAGATTTGTCTGAATGACGTTGTTACAGGTCGAATATCCTGAACGGATTGTATGAAATATGCTCATCGAATGTGTCCTCTCCCTCGAATCTCTTGAGCCTGCGCACGACAACATTCGTCACAGGCAGTATAATGACCTCATAAAGCGTCTTGAGCACTATCTGTGTCAGCATCAGCCTGACCATATCTTCGGCGCCGAGGCCCCAGAACGCTATCGGGAAGAATATGAGCGAATCCACGGTCTCGCCTCCGATGGAAGACACTATTGCCCTGAACGAGAACCGTCTGCCTTTCGATGCGACTTTCATCCTGCTCATTATCCATGCGTTGACGGTCGAGCCGCACAGGAATGCCATCATTGAGGCGAGCGTCACCCTCGGAGCCATGGCGAACACATAGTCGAAATGCGGCCCCCCGTCCCAGAAAGGGGCGGCCGGGAGCAGCCTGACTATCTGGGCCATTGCCACCACGAAGAAATTCATCACGAATCCGCTCCATATCACGAGCCGGGCCTTCCTGTATCCCCATACCTCTACAAGGCAGTCGTTGATGATATAGGATATCGGGAAAATGATCACTCCTCCCGTCAGCGCGATGGGACCGGCCATGAAAAGCTTTGTCTCGAAAAGGTTTGATGCTATCAGGCACACGTTGAACATGATTGCCATCAGCATGAAAGATACAGACAGTTTATGCCTGTCGGAATGAATGTTGTCCATATTGTCCTTGTTTTGATTGTTACGGGTGGTTACCAAGCACACCCGGCCGCATTCTCCGGTAATGTATAATGTACCGCTTCCTGCAGGCGGCTGCAAAGGTATGCAAGATATTCCACAATCCAAAACTCAGGCCGCAGATTATTCGAAAAACATCCGATATGGCGGTAAAGATTGATGAATATCGTTATATTTGCGTCAAATTGGTTGATTTATGAAAAAGATTCTTAATCCGTGGGCGGGCCTTGAAAGCGAGGGGTACAACTGTTTCGGCTGCTGCCCGCGCAACCCTTACGGCCTGAAGATGGAATTCTATGAAGATGGGGATGAGGTGGTGTCTTTCATACATCCGTCAGACAACTATCAGGGGTGGCTCAAGACTTTGCACGGCGGTATCCAGGCTACGATGATGGATGAGATTGCCATGTGGGTGATAGCGCGCAAGCTCCAGACTTCCGGCATGACGACCAGACTGGATGTGAAATACCGGCATCCCGTGCCTACGGGAGAGGATGTCACGATAGAAATCCGTTCTTCCATCAGGGAAATCAAACGCAATTTCGCGATTCTCGATGCCAGGATCATATCCGACGGACAGGTCTGCACGACGGCGGAGATCACCTATTTCTGCTTCCCAAAGGAAAAGGCAGCCTCGGACTTCTATTTCCGCGGCTGCGATGTAGAGGAATAGTCCTGATAATAAATGAAACAGTCAGGCCACAAGGCCTGACTGTTTCATTCATGTCTTCCGTGTGACCGGAGACTATACAAGGGCAAATGAAAGGTTACCCTTGCAGCAGAGTTTGCCATCTACCTTGAGGTTGGCCTCGCAGAAGAACAGCATGCCTCTCTGGCTGATCAGTCTTGCTGTGATCTCGCAGGTATCTCCGGGACGCACAATGTTCTTGAACCTTACATTGTCGATTCCGCTGTAAAGGGTAGTATGACCCTTTATCAGATCCTTGACAAGCAAGGCACAGCTCTGTGCCATGATTTCGCACTGGATGACTCCGGGAACAATCGGATTCCCCGGGAAATGTCCTCTGCAGAAGAACTCATCATCGCGGATGGTATATTTTGCATGAGCGACACCTTCTTGATCGATATCTATCTCATCGACGAGCAGCATGGGCTCGCGGTGAGGAAGATATTCTTTCAGTTCTTCTCTGTTCATGATCCTTTGATTAAAAATGGTTCAGGTTTCAGTATCTCAATCGTCTAGAATTTTCTGAATGCCACGCAGCCGTTGTGCCCGCCGAAACCGAGGGAATCCGATATCGCGATGGTCAGATCCGTCTTGAGCGGCTTGTTAGGCGTGTAGTCCAGATCGCACTCCGGATCCGGTGCATCCAGATTGATTGTAGGCGGTACGATTCCGTTTTCGAGTGCAAGCACGGCTGCAATCGCCTCCACGCCGCCTGCGGCACCGAGCATGTGTCCGGTCATGGACTTTGTGGAACTTATGTGGGCCTTGCGTGCGGCTTCCTCTCCGAGAGCCAGCTTGAATGACTTGGTTTCCGATGCATCATTGAGGGCTGTTCCGGTTCCGTGGGCGTTGATGTAGAGGTTGTCCTTTGCCGCATCGAATCCTGCCTCGTCCAGCGCAGCCTTGATGGCAGCAGACTGTGTGGTGCCGTCCGGTCTCGGTGCCGTCACATGGTATGCATCGCAAGTGTTGCCGTATCCGCAGACTTCGGCAAGGATATGTGCACCGCGTGCTACGGCGTGTTCATATTCTTCGAGTACCATCATGCCGGCCCCTTCGGCCATTACGAAGCCCCCTCTGTTCGCGTTGAACGGGAGGGATGCGTATTTGGGATCCTCCGCCCTGGAGAGGGCCTTTGCATTTGCGAATCCTGCTATCCCGAGAGGGATGGTGGCTGCTTCCGCGCCTCCTGCAATGACAGCGTCTGCATATCCGTGGAGGACAGCCCTGTACGCTTCACCGATGGTATGGGTGGATGTGGCGCAGGCTGTCACGATAGGGAGGCATGGTCCGCAGGCATTGTTCCTGATGGCAATGTTGCCGGCGGCCATGTTTGCGATCATGGTCGGGATGAAGTTGGGAGATATCCATTTCGCCCCGTCCTTTATCATCTTCTCGGTCTCCTTGTACTGGACAGAGAAACCGCCGATTCCGGAGCCTACATATACTCCGAGCCTGAAGCGGTCGATGTTGCCGCCTTCAGATGCATCCAGTCCGGACTGCTTCATTGCCTGGTAGGCGGCAGCCACGGCGAATACGGAGAATTTGTCCTGTTTTCTTGCGAATGCGGGTTCTATGCCGTACTCGGCAGGGTTGAAATCCTTCACTTCTCCTGCGATCCTGACAGGAAGATCATCTGTAGGGAAGGCCGTGATGAAATCTATTCCGCAGACTCCATCAAGCAGATTCTTCCAGAAAGTCTCGACATTGTTTCCGACAGGAGTGACTACGCCAGTGCCTGTCACGACTACTCGTCTCTTTTTTTCCATGTATAAATAGCTTTAAGTTTTATTCGATATGTTCCGTTGCTGCTTTCCTGAGGATTTTTTCGGCACCGAGGATGAGGTCTTCCACGATTGCCCTGGCAGGTTCTATCCTGTTGACCATTCCGGCAGCTTCTCCTGCCATGTAGCTTCCGTTCGGATCCCCTTCCTTGGCCGCCTTCCTCAGCGCGCCTGTGCCGAATGCCAGTATCTCTTCCGGTTTTACAGCCGGATCCGCCTCCATTTTTGCAAAAGTGGTGGAGAAAGGTGATTTCAGCGACCGCACCGGATGTCCGAGCGTCTTGCCCGTTACCATGGTCGAATTGTCGGTTGCCTTGAGAATCCTGTCCTTGTAGTTCTGATGTACGGTACATTCTTCCGCAGCAAGGAAACGGGTGCCGACCTGGATTGCATCCGCCCCCAGAATGAATGCTGCTGCCGCCTGTCTCGCATCGGCGATTCCGCCGGCTCCGATTACCGGTATGTCCACGGCATCTGCTACCTGAGGGAGAAGGGCCATCGTATGCAGCTCTCCGACATGTCCTCCTGATTCGGCTCCTTCCGCCACTAAAGCAGTGGCGCCAAGGGCCTGCACCTTGAGTGCCAGGGCTACGGATGCTATGACCGGGATGACCTTGATGCCTGCGGCCTTCCATGCCTCCATATACGGGGCAGGGGAGCCTGCACCTGTAGTGATTACCTTCACTCCTTCATCTATGACCAACTGCGCTATTTCGGCCGCATTGGGAGCCTGCAGCATTATGTTTACTCCGAAAGGCTTGTCTGTCAACTGCCTGCATTTCCTTATCTCGTCGCGTACCGCTTCAGTGCCGGCATTGACCGAAGATATGAGTCCGAGTCCGCCCGCATTCGAGACCGCAGCGGCAAGGGATGCATCTGCAATCCACGCCATGCCTCCCTGTATTATCGGATATCTGATACCGAGTATTTCGCAAATTCTGCTTTTTATCATTGTGTATCCTTTATTCGTTCTACTTCAGGTCAGGACAGGCTACCATTCGAGGATTACGGCGCCTGAAATGAATCCCGCTCCGAATGCGCTCAGAGCTATCCTGTCTCCCGGCTTGAACAGACCTTTCCTGTTGCATTCATCAAGCAGGATAGGGCAGCTTGCCGATGATGAGTTGCCGTGGTTCTCCACGTTGGTCGGGAATTTCTCCGCAGGCTGGCCGAGGAAGTCCCTTATGGAGTTGATTATCCTCATGTTTGCCTGATGCAGAAGATACCAGTCCACATCATCTGCCTTCATCCCCAGCTTGTCGAGCAGGTATTTGATGTCTCCGGAAGATGCCTTTACCGCGAACTTGAACACATCCTGTCCTTTCATCTGGAGAGGGATGGACTCCTCTTCCTTCGTCACGTACGGTGTAGGTTCAAGTATGTGCTTCTGGTACAGTTTGTCGGTGGCGCTTGCGGCAGAGCATTTGATACCTTTTATATTGTCTCCTTCCGACAGTACGGCCGCTCCTGCCCCGTCACCGAAAAGGACGCATACGCTGCGGTCTTTCCAGCTCGTCATCCTGGTCGGCTCTTCGGCGCATACTACCAGAACGTTCTTTACGCGGCCTGCCTTGAAATGCGATTCCGCTATGTCCAGCGCATAGATGAATCCTGCGCAAGCGCAGTTGATGTCAAGGCAAGGGCAGGTGGCTCCGATTGCCCCCTGGATTATGCAGCTCAGGGATGGGGTAATATATTCGTTCACGACATTGGAGCAGATGATCATGTCCAGCTCCTCCGCCTTCATACCGGCATCTGCAAGCGCCTTGCGGGCCGCCTCCGATGCCAGATCCTCGAGTTTCTCATCAGATATGACATGTCTCGACTTTATACCTGTCCTCGGATAGATCCACGCATCGCTGGTGTCCAGAAATTCGGACAGCATGTCGTTGGTAACAATCTTCTTTGGAAGTGCACTTCCTGTTCCAATAATTTTCATTGCATCACTCTTTAAAAACCGGGCAAAAATATATCCTATTATCCGAATGAAAAAATATTTGTGGCAATTGTTGTCCTAATAGGCAAAACGGCAGCATCAAGTGGCGAAATTTTGATATTTGTGGTAAAAAATGTACATTTGCACAGAGAAAAACACGGATATGGACAAGTGGCTTCCGGAATACTTCCTTGAGAAAACGCAGCTGACGGGTACCGTGACGTTTGCGGTCCTGTTCGCCATTGTATTTCTCAATATATACATCCCGTTCTCGGATACCGCCTGGTTCCAGCTCGGGGATTCCGTCTTCTTCCTGTTCACAGCCGGTTTCATTGCCATATCAATCCTGATTCTTGTGGCGAGCAGGATACTCATGTACTATTCGAAGAAATGGTTCAGGATGACATATACGGCATACGTGCTGTGGTGTCTGCTTGAAGTCGTGCTCATCTGTATTTTCTATACCTTTGTCACCCTTGATGTACAGCAGCCGGCAGGGATGACTACGGTACAGATATTCGCCAAGGCTTTCTTCTATGGGATCATCTGCCTGATTACCCCGTATACGCTGTCTGGAATGTATTATGCCATCCTCGACAAGAACAGGACCATCAGACTGATGAGTTCAAAGGGTTTTGTCTCCGATCAGGAGCCGTTCAAGGGTGTCGAGAGCCAGATTACGCTTTTCGACTATACGGGGGCCCTGAAACTGTCGGTAAAATCTTCGAACCTGTATTACATAGAGTCGGATGACAATTATATAAAGGTCTGGTACACTGACAGCAAGGGCGGCCTGAAAACGTACATGCTGCGGTGCCGTCTCAAGACTGTCGAGGAAAGTTTCAAGGGGACATCCCTCATACGCTGCCACAGGAAATACATAGTCAATGCGGACAAGGTGAAGGTCCTCAGAAAAGAGAGCGAGGGCTATTTCCTCGATCTTGACAATGACGAGATCCCGCCGATCATGGTTACGAAGACATACGCCGGGAATGTGCTCGAACGTTTTTCTCCCAACCAGCGGATTCCCGACTGATGCCGGACGGTCACTGCCTCTTCCTTTTCCTGTCTCCCCGGAGATGGGATGCCGCGTGCACGATGGCTTCATCCATGAAAATGCCTCTTGCTGCCAGCAGGTCGAGGATCAGGGCCACAAGCGGAAAGACTGCGGTGATGGAGAACACCATTTCGTTCCAGTGCCTGATGATGTCCACAGCAAGCCATATCTGGAATGCGAGCAGAAGTATGGATGACAGGATACATATCCTCATCTGCAGCATTCTCGCCTTGAATGTCGCCAATGCCATGACATTTGCCGCAACCAGCATTATGAGGAACAGAAGGTAAGGTATGTATTCTCCGTATCCTATCTTCTCGCTGGCCCCGTCAGGTCCGAGGACCGTCGCAAAATTACTGAAGAACATGGCTGCGATAAGAACGGTCGCAAT
The DNA here is from genome assembly GCA_944322715.1 of uncultured Bacteroidales bacterium. Taxonomy (GTDB): domain Bacteria; phylum Bacteroidota; class Bacteroidia; order Bacteroidales; family UBA932; genus Cryptobacteroides. The sequence continues at coordinate 5,151 of CALUPT010000012.1, read as the reverse complement.
GCCGAGGTACAATGTCTGGATTCTTTGCCACATATTTACGTACAAAATTATATAAGGTCGGCAAATGTAGGAAAATTCACGGGAAAAACCTATATTTGGGAATCTTGTTTGAAAAGTCTTAAATCGTTACTGATATGATAATAGCGGAATCGGAACTTATAATCAACCCGGACGGATCCGTTTTCCATCTGCATCTAAGGCCTGAGGAACTGGCTGACAATGTCATACTCGTGGGAGATCCGGGCAGGGTGGACATGGTGTCGGAATACCTTTCGGACAGGGAGTTCAGACATCAGTCCAGGGAATTCGTGTCTGTCACCGGGAAGTACGCCGGCAAGAGGATTACAGTCCTTTCTACCGGAATCGGTACGGACAACATAGACATCGTGATGAACGAACTGGATGCACTGGCAAACATAGATTTCTCCACAAGGGAGGTCAAGCCTGCCGGACGCTCGCTCAATATCCTCAGGATAGGCACTTCCGGGGCTATCCAGCCGGACATTCCGATAGGCTCCTTTGTCTTTTCACACATTTCGGTGGGATGCGATGGGCTTCTGAACTGGTATGCGGGCAGGGACAGGATCATTGTTCCCGGCATGGAGGAGGCTTTCATGAAGCATGTGCATTGGGACAGGCATCTGCCCGTACCTTATTTCGTAAAGGCCGGCGAGTCCATGTCCCGGGCTTTTGCGGACTGCACTGTCAAGGGCATGACCATATCTGCTTCAGGCTTTTACGGGCCTCAGGGCAGGGTGTTGAGAATGCCGCTTGCCATGCCCGGCATGCTCGATACATTCGAGTCGTTCCGTTTCGGAGAATGGAGGATCACCAATTTCGAGATGGAAGGTTCCGCCATAGCCGGCATCGCCGCTCATCTCGGCCACAACGCGGGAACAGTATGCTGCATAATAGCCAACCGTCACCTGAAGTCGAGTTCTCCGGACTACAAGCCTCTTGTAAGATCGCTTGTGGAACTTTCGCTCGACAGGCTCTCTTCCATTCCCGACAGACCTTTGTTGTGAATATTGTCGGGAAAATCTTAACTTTGTGCGCCGGATCCGGTAACGGATGTTTCCGGCAAGATCGGAAAATCAATCGTTTTATAATATGAAAAGATCATTGTTCATCATTGCTGCTGCAGCCATGCTTGCGGGATGCGCGGCTGAAAAGACGGAGGTGCAGCTGATCCCGGCTGCGAATTTCGAGACTGAAGTGGATGGGAAACCCGTGTCCCTGTATACCCTGAAAAACGGGGATCTGGTCATGCAGGTGACCAATTTCGGAGCCAGGGTCGTGAGCCTGTGGGTCCCTGACAGGGATGGAAACTATGAGGATGTCGAGCTCGGGTACGACAATATCCGGAGTTATACGGACAATCCGGGCGAACGCTTTCTCGGGGCCGTGGTGGGACCGTATGCCAACAGGATTGCCGGAGGCAGGTTCGTCCTTGACGGGAAGGAATATGATCTCCCCAAGAATGACAAGGGGCAGACCCTGCATGGCGGTATGAAAGGAGTCGACATGGTCGTATGGGATGTAGTGTCCGTCAGCGACACTTCGATAGTCTTCTCTTACCTCCATCCGGACGGACAGGACGGCTTCCCGGGCAATGTCGACATTGACATGATATATACGCTCACTCCTGACAACAGTTTCAGGGTAGACTACTCGGCCGTGACGGATGCCCCGACATATTTCAATATATCACACCATTCCTTCTTCAATCTCAAGGGCGTCGGCAACGGAACGGTACTCGACAATGTCATGGTGATCAATGCAAGCCATACGACCCCTGTCGACGGGCATCTGATTCCTACGGGAGAGATTGCGGATGTCACCGGCACACCGTTCGATTTCCGCGAGCCTCATGCCATTGGGGAGAGAATCGGGGCTGACAATGAGCAGCTCAGGAACGGAAACGGATATGATCACAACTGGATTCTGGACCGTGAGTCGGAGGGGGACATAGAGTTTGCCGCATCCGTCTACGAACCGGCAAGCGGCAGATTCATGGAAGTCTTTACCGACCAGCCTGCCATGCAGTTCTACAGCGGCAATTTCTTCGATGGTTCGGTGTCCGGAAAATACGGGAAGCCTATGCGTCACAGGGAATCCATTGCGCTCGAGACCCAGAAATATCCTGATTCTCCGAACCATCCGGATTTCCCTTCCACCCGTCTCGATCCTGGGCAGGAATATACGCATACCTGCATATACCGGTTCAGTGTGAAGTAGACTCATGCAAAAATGTCACGTTTGTGGCAAACGCTTGATAAGGAACATATTCCGTATCGAATAGTGACAAAATGTCAGTCCGGATGGACTGGCATTTGTTTTGTCTTACATGCTGTCGCTCCGGCAAGACGGCCGGAGTGCAACAGATAATCGAACATTTAAAATTATAGAATCATGATCAGACCATTGTCAGACAGAGTGCTGGTCGAGCCTAAGGAGGCGGAGACCAAGACGGCAGCCGGGATCTATATTCCGGACACAGCAAAGGAAAAACCGCAGCAGGGAACAGTTCTCGCAGCCGGTCCAGGAAAGAAGGATGAGCCGATGGAAGTAAAGGAAGGCGATGTCGTCCTTTACGGAAAATATGCCGGTACGGAAGTCTCATACGAAGGCAAGACTTATCTTATAATGAAACAGTCGGATATTTTGGCAATACTTTAATATAATAGGAGAACAGAGATATGGCAAAGGATATTCAGTTCAATGTAGAAGCCCGCTCCAAAATGAAGGAAGGAGCGGATGCCCTTGCAAATGCAGTGAAGGTGACACTCGGTCCTAAAGGACGTAATGTCGTTATCGACAAGAAATTCGGGGCCCCTCAGGTGACAAAGGACGGCGTGACCGTTGCGAAAGAGGTGGAGCTTGAGGACCATTTCGCCAACATGGGTGCGCAGATGGTAAAGGAGGTCGCATCAAAGACTAACGAGCAGGCCGGTGATGGTACTACCACGGCAACCGTACTTGCCCAGGCCATCATCAATGTGGGTCTTAAGAACGTCACTGCCGGTGCGAATCCGATGGACCTCAAGAGAGGTATCGACAAGGCGGTCGCTACCGTAGTGGAAGAACTCAAAAAGCACAGCCAGTCTGTCGGAGATGACTATTCCAAAGTTGAGCAGGTAGGTACCATATCCGCAAACAACGACAATTATATCGGAAAACTCATCGCTGATGCCATGTCCAAGGTGAAGAAGGATGGCGTCATCACCGTAGAAGAGGCCAAGGGAACCGAGACAGAAGTGAAAGTCGTTGAGGGAATGCAGTTCGACAGGGGCTATATTTCCCCGTACTTCATGACCAACGGAGACAAGATGGAGGCCGTTCTCGATGATCCGCAGATTCTGATCACCGACAAGAAGATTTCCACAATGAAGGATCTTCTTCCTATCCTCGAACCTATCGCACGTGAGGGCAAGTCTCTCCTTATCATAGCAGAGGATGTGGATGGCGAGGCATTGACTACCCTCGTGGTCAACAAACTCCGCGGAACACTGAAGATAGCTGCCGTCAAGGCTCCGGGCTTCGGAGATCGCCGCAAGGAGATGCTTCAGGACATAGCGACCCTTACCGGCGCCGTAGTGGTTTCGGAGGAAAGGGGCTTCACGCTTGAGAATACGACACCTGACATGCTCGGACGCGCGGAGAAGGTGGTCATAACAAAGGAAAATACGACCATCGTAAACGGATGCGGCGACAAGGATGCAATACAGGAGCGCACTGCACTTATCCGCAAACAGATAGAGACCACTACCTCAGACTATGACAGGGAGAAACTTCAGGAGCGTCTCGGCAAGCTCGCCGGAGGAGTTGCGGTACTTTATGTCGGAGCGGCTACAGAGGTAGAGATGAAGGAGAAGAAAGACAGGGTTGAGGACGCTCTGAATGCAACCAGGGCGGCTGTGGAAGAAGGATTCGTGCCGGGTGGCGGAGTAGCGTATATCCGTGCCGCCGAGGCCCTCAAAGGTCTGAAAGGCGCGAATGATGATGAGACTACTGGTATCCATATTGTCGAGCGTGCGCTTGAAGAGCCTCTCCGCCAGATCGCGGAAAACGCAGGAGTGGAAGGCAGCGTCATAATCCAGAAGATACGTGAAGGCAAGGACGATTTCGGCTACAACGCCCGTACTGATGAATATGTCAAGATGTATGAGGCAGGAGTCATTGACCCTACGAAGGTAGCCCGTGTGGCCCTTGAGAATGCGGCTTCAGTTGCAGGCATGTTCCTTACGACCGAATGCGCGATCGCGGATATTCCTGAACCGGCTCCGGCAGCGGCTCCGGCAGGTGCCGGAATGGGCGGAATGATGTAGCATTCGCTGACGGGATAATACGAGAGAGGACAGCTGGCTGACAGTCTGTCCTCTTTTTTTGTGATTTTCCGCGTTTATGTGTAAGTTTAACCGGCAATCCGATTGCCGCTTATATTATATGGTAATCTGAAAATTTGTATGCGATGAAAAAGATTTTTCTGTTTATTCTGATGTCTTTTGCGGCAATACCGGCCTTTTCACAGACTAAAGCGGAGCGGAAGGCTGCGGAGGCGGAAGCTGTCATGCGGATGATCAGCGATACCACCTATACCATAAATGTGACATCTGCCCTGCCTATGGGCTGGAAGACTGTCCATCTTTCGACCTATTATTCTCTGGAAGTGGCAAAGGATACCGTGATTTCCTGTCTGCCGTATTTCGGGAGGGCGTATTCCATTCCGTATGGAGGAGGGAAAGGACTTGTCTTCGATGGACATGCAGAAGATTATACGGTCTCGGATGGAAAGGACGGAAGCAAGGAAATAGAATTCACCGTGATGAATGAGGAGGATAATTATACGTTCGGCATTACGGTTTTCCCGAACGGCTCGGCCCATATAAATGTAAATTCCAACAAGAGGCAGCCTATCTCCTATATGGGGCGGGTATCGTTGGAAATTCGCGAGGACAGGGAGCCGGATGGCTTCTGAAAAATTTCCTGAAAATCATTGAAATTTTTTTCCGGGCATAATAGTCGGATTCATAGGCTGTTGCAATAGTGCGGCCGGAATCGGCATGAAAAACCTTCAAAAAAAGTTCGAAAAAAGTTTGGAAGGAAAGAAAAAGTGCGTATCTTTGCAGTCCCTTTCGGAGAGGGGGGTAT
>CALUPT010000011.1 GCA_944322715.1 uncultured Bacteroidales bacterium | reverse complement strand
GTACAACCATAAAAAGCAGACTGGCCAATCCCTGTGAGACCATCCGGGAAAGTCACGGAGGTCAGTCCGGTACAACCCAAAAAAGCAGACTGGCCAATCTCTGTGAGACCATCCGGGAAAGTCACGGAAGTCAGTCCGGTACAACCTCTAAAAGCATAAACGCCAATCCCTGTGAGACCATCCGGGAAAGTCACGGAAGTCAGTCCGGTACAACCATAAAAAGCTTCATCACCAATCTCTGTGAGACCATCCGGGAAAGTCACGGAAGTCAGTCCGGTACAACCATCAAAAGCAGAACTTCCAATCCCTGTGAGACCATCCGGGAAAGTCACGGAAGTCAGTCCGGTACAACCATAAAAAGCTTCATCACCAATCTCTGTGAGACCATCCGGGAAAGTCACGGAAGTCAGTCCGGTACAACCATCAAAAGCAGAACTTCCAATCCCTGTGAGACCATCCGGGAAAGTCACGGAAGTCAGTCCGGTACATTGGCTGACATCTATATCGGACAACTGTGTGTTGTAACGCAGGTCCAGCACCTTGACTGGAGAACCGGAGCAGTCCAGAGAAATAAGACCCTTGTTATAGCCAAGGTTCACACTCTTGACCGATGTGGACCTGAATTCTCGCAGATTGCTGAAATAGCCTATCCCGGTAAAGGATGCAGCTGTGTTACAAACTATCTCCTGCACGGCATTCGCCTCTGACATCGACACCTTCGAATCTCCGTTCACATCGAAATTAGTATAGCAGTATTCCATAAACTGAAGATCATCCATCTTTGTGCAGACATCTTCTACCTCCTCCAGTTCGGGAAGTTCAGGCAACGGGTCTTCGATGTCCGGGTCATAGCCGCTTCCACTTCCATCGCCACCGCCTGGAGTGACCTCGCCACTATGTCCGCTCCCCTCTATCTGCGCTTCCTCACAACCGACAAAGTATATAGGCAAAAACATTATAAGCACATTTATCAGAATCTTTTTCATAGGACAAAATTAAAGTGGATAATTTCTTAATCTTGCAATTGCTTCATCCGGACTGATATTGTCAGCCATCAATTCTTTGAAACAGTCATCAAAAGCATGGATATACTCTTGAGAATAAGCACCTCTGCGGTATTGAAGCAGTACTTTCAATGAAATGAGAATGTACATCTTCAATTTTTCCTGTTTCTCATCAGTGTTCGCCCCTCTATAAACAGAGGCATCAGCAAACGGAACCCCGAACCTGCCACATTGAAATGCAGCCCTGACTAAATACTCATAAACTAAAGCATCATCCATAACAAATTATTGTAGCCCAACCTGGCTCCTATGCTGGAGATTGCACAAAAAGAAAGTGTGGAGCCGATTTCGTCTATCTTCAAGAAGGTTGTGGTAGAACCTGTATCAGGAATAAACGATGTCCAATACTCCACACTCGGATAGATATGAGGAAACAGAGGATACAATATCCCCTTACCGCATAGTCTACACGAATGATGAGTGCCATCCGTTGTCCTCCTGATATTGAAAACTACCACATTTTCTTGAAAGGACAGTATGAAAACACTTTCATCAGTATGTCTGCCGGTTACCCGACAGCCACAAAGATAGAAAACATTTCCGACAAACGGACAACACTCATGGAGTATTGAATGCCAAAGTTCGGTTTTAAATTTCAGTTGTACAAATTGTACGGGGAAAAGCCACAGACAGGACAATGCCGGGTCTGCAGATTCTTCGCTACGCTCAGAATGACAATTCATTGTTTCCTTCGGGCTACGCTCAGAATGACAATCCACTGTTTCCTTCGGGCTGCGCTCAGAATGACAATGAAATGCTCGGAACGGCAATGAAAATATCCGGAATCCTTAAAGAAAACCGGACATTATGAAACGGGATCACCAATGCAATACGGCAGTCTGCCGCAACCAGCGATTTCGCGACCGGACAAAGAATCAACGCCAATTACGAAATCAGTGATTCCGCAATTAGGCAGTTATAATTTTACCTTCCCCATCAAACAACTGGATTGGACACACAATCTTGTACTGATACCGAAAGGAATTTCAGATTATATATTGGGATACAAAGATGCTAAGGATGTATCTCTGCATCTACCTGTATGCTTTTCAAACTAATCAACGAGTTGGGTCAGGTCATAATACATCAGACAGGTATCCGACTCCGTTTCTATTGCCGTCTTGTCCAGATATTTGAATCCGTTCTTCTGATAAAACGGGATTGCTTCCCTTAGTGCATCGACCGTAACAAACGAGCATCCGGTACGATTGTCCGTTATAAACAGGTCTTTTACGAAGTCCAGTATATCTGATCCGATACCATTGTTCCGGTACTTCCCATTCACTGCAAGACGACCGATCTTGACTGCAGGATAATCACTCCTGTGTTTGCTGTGTGGGAAAAGTGATTTTATCTTCCTCCATGTCGCTTTGTCACTGTCCGGAACAGAGATCTTGTCATTGGACACAGAGAAGTATGCTACAATATCCTCATCCGTTTCAAGGATATATGTCACCGAAAGCAATCTTTTTGCGTATGCTTTGGAATCAGACAACAGAAAACTGTTCAAGTCCTGATTTCCGCAATCAAACGACTTGAACTCATAATCCTGTGCCAGACGGACAACCCTGATATTGTCTGTCATATCCTAAAATTCAAATGTAAGCATCTTCCTGATACGGTCAGCACCTGCTTTGACCTTTGCTCTCTCCTCTTTTGATGCTTTTTTCTGCTTCTCCATTTCTGTAAAGAAGTCTATTGCTGCCTGTCCATGCAGTGGCGGTGTCGGTGCAATCGGTTTTGCCATACAAATTCCTCCTGTAAAACAACTATCGATTTTATCCCACCCAGTCTGGCAAAAAGCATGCTCGGTGGTCTGACTTCGCAAAGATATAACCTAAAATCGATTATGCAAAATGTTCCTTCCCCCATCAAGCAACGCCCCATCAAGCAACTGGATTAGACACACAATCTTGTAGTACTATCTATAGAAATTTCATTAGCCATACCACCTTTGAATTTTTGATAATTTTTCAAATGCGAAGATACAGAAAGAATTCAAATAAATAAAACAACGGGAACTTTCAGGACAATGCCGGGTCTGCAGATTCTTCGCTACGCTCAGAATGACAATTCATTGTTTCCTCTGGGCTACGCTCAGAATGACAATTGATTGTTTCCTTTGGGCTCCGCTCAGAATGACAATTCACTGTTTCCTTCGGACTGCGCACGGAATGACAATGAAATGCTCGGAACGGCAATGAAAATATCCGGAATTCTTAAAGAAAACCGGACATTATGAAACGGGATCACCAATGCAATACGGCAGTCTGCCGCAATCAGCGATTTTCCCGGCTTTCGGTCTCTGCAAGTTTCGATTTGGCGTACTGGAGCGTCAGGTTGAATGTCTTCGAGTCGGAAGATGGAGCGTCATACATGGCATCGGTCATCAGTTTTTCGCAGATGGACCTGAGTCCCCTGGCTCCGAGCCTGTTCCTGATGGCCGTATCGACAATGAGCTCCAGCACTCCCTTGCCTATATTCAACTTTATGCCATCTATCTCGAAGAGTTTGCGGTACTGTCTTATTATCGCGTTTTTCGGCTCTGTCAGAATCCTCAGCAGGGCATCCCTGTCCAGCTGGTCAAGGTAGGTGATGACAGGCAGACGTCCGATAATCTCAGGTATCAGGCCGTACGCCCTGAGATCCTGGGCGGAAACATATTGAAGAAGGTTCTCCTTGTCCACCTTTTTCCTGCTGGAGGTGTCATAGCCTATCACCTGGGTATTGAGCCTCATTGCTATCCTTCTCTCTATCCCCTCGAAAGCCCCGCCGCAGATGAAGAGGATATTCTGGGTATTTACCTTGATGAATTCCTGCTCCGGATGCTTGCGTCCGCCTTTCGGCGGCACATTCACGACACTTCCCTCCAGGAGCTTGAGCAGGGCCTGCTGCACTCCCTCTCCGGAGACATCCCTCGTGATGGAGGGGTTGTCGCTCTTGCGGGCTATCTTGTCTATCTCATCGATGAATACTATACCCCTTTCCGCAAGATCCACATCATAGTCCGCCTCCTGCAAGAGTCTGGAAAGGATGCTCTCCACATCCTCCCCCACATAGCCGGCCTCAGTGAGGACAGTGGCATCCACTATTGTGAACGGCACATCCAACAGTCTTGCTATGGTCTTTGCCATCAAGGTCTTTCCCGTACCGGTAGGGCCCACCATCAGGATGTTGGACTTCTCGATGTCTATATCGCTGTCCTTGGCATCCACATTGTAGTTTATCCTCTTGTAATGGTTGTAGACAGCCACGGAAAGAAGTTTCTTCGCCCTTTCCTGACCTATGACATACTGGTCGAGATAGTCATGTATCTCCTTAGGTTTCAGAAGTTTCTCTATCTTCCCGTGCTTGGGGGCATCAGCAAGTCCGGCCTCGCGGATATACTCGTTGCACCTCTGGACACAGTCAATGCAGATACATGAATCCATTCCGCGCAGGAGAGGGACTTCATTCTCACCCCTGCCGCAGAACATGCAGTATTCCTCTTCGTGATTGTCTTTTCTGCCAGCCATTATTCTTTCTTCCTTTTTATGAGGACCTCATCCACGATTCCATATTCCCTGGCCTCCTCCGAAGACATCCAGTGATCACGGTCCGCATCAGCCGCGATCCGGTCGACCGTCCTGCCTGTATGCTGCGAAATTATGGAATACAGTTCTGCCTTGACCTTGAGTATCTCCTTGGCTGCAATCTCGATGTCGGATGCCTGCCCCTGAGCCCCTCCGAGAGGCTGGTGTATCATTATGCGGGAATGCTTCAGGGCGGACCGCTTGCCCGCAGCCCCTGCACACAGCAGCACGGCTCCCATGGAGGCGGCCATGCCGGTACAGATGGTCGCCACATCCGGCCCTATGAGCTGCATCGTGTCATAGATCCCGAGCCCTGCGGAGACAGACCCTCCAGGAGTATTGAGATACAGGGAAATATCCAGAGAGTCATCCTGAGAAGCCAGGAAAAGCAGCTGCGCCTGTATGATATTCGCCACATCATCATCGACAGGCACTCCCAGGAAAACGATCCTGTCCATCATAAGACGGCTGAAAACATCCATGGATGCTACATTCAGCCTTCTCTCCTCTATTATGGTCGGATTGATGTATGCATCCTGAAACGAGCCGTACCTGTGCAATGTCATCGGGCTCACCCTGAACTCCGATCCGGCGAATCTTTCAAACTCCTTGTCAAACATAGAAACAATTCAATAAAGTCAATCCCTCAGGACGATACTATTTCAACTCGCGGAACTTCTCCACGGAAATCTTCTTGTTCTTGAGGGTCACATCCGCCCTGACGGCGTTGAGCACTTTCTGCTCCTCCACCTGGTCGTATATGCGTCCCCTCTCCTTGTCATTTGCGAGGACAGACTTGGCGTATGTCTCGAGCTGCTCATCAGGCACATTCGCGAGACCGTACATCGCGAACTGATATGCGGCAAACGACTTTGCGGCAGAAAACATGTCTGCATCCTCAACCTTCACGGCATATTTTTCCGCAAGGAATCCCCTTATCATCTGCCAGCGGAAATCGTTGAGGAAAGAAGGGAATTCCCTGTCTATCTCCTCCTGCGTGAACTTGCCCTCGTTGGTGACGGTGATCCATCTCTTGAGGAACTTCTCCGGAAGTGATATACCGGCCTTATTTATCAGATAGTCCTTTGCATCCTTGGAGAAACGGAACTCCGACTCCTGCGCGTATTCGGCCGCAAGCCTGTCCGCTATCTTCTTGTCGAACTCCTCCTCGCTCTTCACGGCGCCTTCACCGAAGATGCGGTCGAACGTATCCTGGTTGAGTTCCGCAGGCTTGAATGTCTTTACGGTCTTCACGGTCATCCTGAATACCGGCTGGATACCGGCAAGTTCCTCTTTCTTCACTTTCAGAAGAGATGCCCTGTCCGTCTCGTTGGTGAACGCCCTATTGACATCCACATCGATGCTGTCTCCAGGCTTCAGACCGACAAACGATGACCTCACCGACTCATCCACATTGCGGAGAGCGACGTATGTCCCTTCTATCTTCATGTCCCCCTGCTCGAAATCCGCGATAAGGAAGTCATCCTCCCCTGCGGCATCCCCATCCTCAAGGGAACCGTACTGCCTGAGGAGATTGTCCTTCATCTCTTTTTTCGCCTCATCCTTGACGGTTATGTTATAATAAAGTATCTCATCTTCCTTGGAGAGTTCGAGCTTCACCTCCGGAGTGAGGGCTATGTCGAACGTGAAAGTGAAATCATTTCCATCCTTCCATTCCACCTGAGGCTGGTCCTCAGACGGAAGAGGCTCCCCCATCACATGAAGTTTGTGCTCATTGATATAACCGTTGAGAGACTCCGAAATCGCATCATTGACGGAATCCACCAGGGCAGACTGGCCGTAAATCCTCTCCACAAGGGACATAGGGACCATTCCCCGGCGGAAGCCCTTTATATCGGCCTTCCTTCTGTAATCGTTAAGACGCTTCTTCTTCCTGTCTGCGTAATCATCCTTTGCAATGGTCAGGGTAAGCTCAATGTTGAGATCATCAGTCCTGTTCTCTTTTATATCCATATCCTTTAAATTTTAATTTTCAACAAAAACCGTCATTCCCGATGCCGGGAATGCGAAAAGCCTGCAAATTTAATCATATTGCGGAAAAATCCAAAATCCCGAGGAAAAGCCGGCGCAGGCTAAATGGCAAGCCGGCGCGCAAAGGCCTTGGAGCAAAGGTTTTCCCGAATGCGCATCAGCGGCGCTTCAATGTCCGCTTCGGATAGACCACCCTCGCATGATGCACCTGCTGGAGATAATCCTTCAGCACATTCCTGAGGATATGCAGTTCCTTCAGGGAAATGTCGGCCTCTTCGAACTGGCCATCCCGGACCTTTGCATTGAATATCCTGTCCACGAAATCCGACACGCTCTGCTGCGAGAAATCCTTGAGCGACCTGGATGCAGCCTCTATGGTATCGCACAGCATGAGGATGCTCTGTTCCTTGGTGGATGGCTTCCTGCCTTTGTAATAGAAGTCATCGGCCTTGGAAGGATCGCCGCCGGCCTCGAGATACTTGTTGTAGAAATATGCCGTGCATGTCGTGCCGTGATGCGTGACAATGAAATCCTTGATCACATCCGGAAGTCCTGCCTTGTCGGCTATCGCAAGGCCGTCCTGGACATGCTTTATGATCTCGCGGGCGCTCTCCGCCGGAGTCAGTCCCTCATGGTAGTTGGTCCCGGGAGCCTCGTTCTCTATGAAGCACAGAGGATTGACAGTCTTGCCGATGTCATGGTACAGGGCACCGCAGCGCACCAGCTGGACATTGGCATCTATGGCCCTCGCCGCGGCATCGACCATGTTCATCACCTGCAGACAATGCTGGAATGTGCCCGGAGCCTTGTGGGCAAGATCCCTCAGCAGCCTGTTGTTGCTGTCGCTGAGCTCGACCAGACGGGCATTGGATACAAGCATGAAGATTCTCTCGAAAAGATATACGAGAGGGTATCCCGCCACGGAAAACAGAGAGCCGAGTCCCATGTAGAAGACAGTCCTGTATCCTCCCGGATTCCTGAACCCATCTATAAGATGGAAGGCGAGATATGTCACTATAAGCGACAGGAACACGAAAAACGCCGTGACGAACTGCTGCCAGCCCTTGTTGAAGTATCCGTAGGAGAAGATGGCGGTCACTCCCGCAAACAGGAACATGACGAACATCTCCACCCCGCTGTGCGCAAATATCAGCAGCGGCAGAAGCGAGACCACATAGACCGGATAGACCACCTTGGTCTTGAAAAACGCCACAAGATACAGGGCAATGAGCGGGAACGGGACAAGATACATGTTCTCGTGTCCGGTCTTCTCCACGCCGAAAGTCACCAGTGCGGAGAGGAAGAAGACCACGAGAAGGTAACAGTATCTGTTGAACTGGGAGAACACCCCGGGATTGGTGTAATATATCGTGAAAAACAGGATTGCCACAAGGATAAGGGCAAGCGCCGCATTTCCCGTCCACAGCAGGGCTTCCGGCCCGCCGTATCCGATGCTGTTCTCGTATTCCGCCTTGTAGGAGTCCAGAAGCTGTTCTATTTCCGCAGTGACTATCTCTCCGTGGGACACTATCAGCTGTCCGGCATTCACCACTCCGGATGTAGGTGATATGTAGTCCACGGCCTCATCATGCACCAGATCCGTAGTCTGCTGGTCGAACAGCAGGTTGGGGACCACGATACTGTAGATACCGCTGTACCGGCACAGGGAATCAGCATCGCATTTCAGGCCCGTGCGTTTCAGTCCGGACACCAGTTCTGCACGGGCCTCCGACACCTTGTAGATTTCCGACACGGGATATCTGGATGCCCTCTTGTCCCTCTGGATATAGATTACGGACCATGTATTCCCGGAACCGTCCTCTATATCGGAGATGACCCCGCGGGAATATATCGATGAAAGTATCTCCTGTATCCGGGTCTTGAGGGTATCGAACTTGCCGAGATCCGCCTTCTCCACCGATCTTATGCTCTCGGCCGCGACCTCCTCGGAATATTTGTAATACGGTATGACGCCCGAGCCTGCCGATTCCCTTTCCTCCTGCATCTGGGCTTCCGTCTTGAGTATCGGGAAATCGAACTGCGCTATGAGGGTCTCGTACATCCACGGCGAGCCTCTCCTGTAGTCATAGTTGAAATTGCCGGTACGCGGCATCAGCAGAAGCAGGAACACGAAAAGGAGAATCAGAGGGATATAGACCTTGATGTCTCTCGGGAATCTTACCTTGTGCATAAACAGTTTCCTTTTGCTCTCCCTTGCGGAGAATCATTTTGCCGTCATTTATGGAAAGGACTGTCAGGCTCCTTAGCCATGTAGCTGAATTCCAGACGGTCCGTAAGCCTCGGCAGGATATTGTGCATGAATACCGTCAGTTTCCCTATCGGGGTCAGTATCATCTCGCTCTTCCTGCGGGCAAGTCCCCTGGCAAGGTACTCCGCGCACTTCTCCGCAGTCATCATCTTTCCCTCATTCCTCGGAGTCCTGCCCTGCTGCGAGCCATCCGCAGTCAATGCCGCATTGCGGACATTGGAAGCGGTGAATCCCGGGGCGAAGACCATGACATGCAGCCCATCATAGAGATGCTCTATCCTCAACGTATCCAGGAATCCCCTGATGGCATACTTGGAGGAAGCGTAACCGGTTCTGGCCGGAAGGCCGGCAAATCCCGCAATGGAAATGACACCCACCACCGAGCCCTTGCTTTCAAGCAGATACGGAAGGGCAAACTTTGTACAGTACACGGTTCCCCAGAAATTCACATCCATCAGTGTCTTTATGACACCGAGATCCAGATCCCTGAACATTGCCCTCATGGAGACACCTGCATTGTTCACAAGAATGTCTATCCTCCCGAACTTCTCCACCGTCTTCTCGATAAGATTGCGGCAGTCCGCCTCGATGGAAACATCTGTCCTGACGCACAGAATGTCTTCTGCAGGAGCAAGACCGGCAGCCTCGGACTCCAACTTGTCAATGGACCTTGCCGCAAGGCTGAGCCTTGCGCCGAGGGAGGCGAATAATCTGGCAGAAGCCAACCCAATACCTGAGCTGGCTCCTGTTATCACGATAACCTTGCCTCTGAAAAAATCCTTTTTCATAGCAAAGCGTTATTCCAACATTCCCCTGTCAACGATCTCGTCGCCATCGTACTCTCCCCTGTCGAGTTTGGCACGTACCTCGGCGAAAGTCTTGAGAGTGTATTCGACATCCTCCATGGAATGTGCGGCAGTCGGGATAATCCTGAAAATGATCATTCCCTTAGGAATCACAGGATATACCACGATAGAGCAGAAGATACCATAGTTCTCGCGCAGGTCGACAGCCATCTTTGTAGCCTGGGCCACGCCGCCCTTGATTGCCACCGGCGTCACGCACGCTTCTGCAGGCCCGATGTCGAATCCGAGGTCGCGGAAACCTTTCTGGAGGGCGCGGGTCACGGTGAAGAGCTTCTTGCGGAGTTCGTCGCCTTCCTTGCTGCGGATAATCTCCAGTCTCTTGAGTCCGCCTTCCACGAAAGCCATCGGAAGGGACTTTGCGTAGATCTGCGAACGGAGATTGTAGCGCAGGTAGTCGATTATGACCTTCGGTCCTGCGACGAAACCGCCTATGGAGGCCATCGACTTGGCGTATGCGCCTATATAGAGGTCTATGTCATCCATCACTCCGAAATGCTCGGATGTACCGCGGCCGGTAGGGCCCATGCAGCCGAAACCGTGGGCATCATCTATGAGGATTCTGAACTTGTATTTCTTCTTGAGTTCCACGATCTTGTCAAGGAAGCCGAGAGCCCCTGTCATCCCGTACACGCCCTCGGTAATGAGAAGTATTCCGCCGCCGGTCTCCTCGCAAAGCCTTGTGGCACGTTTGAGAGTGGTCTCGCAGCTCTCATAGTCATTGTGGCGGTATGCCATCCTCTTGCCCATGTGGAGGCGTGCTCCATCGATAAGGCAGGCATGGGCCTCGGAGTCATATACGATTATATCGTGACGGTCCATGAGGGCATCGATCGTGGAAACGATTCCCTGATATCCGAAATTGAAAAGGAAGGCATCCTCCTTCTTCTCGAAATCGGCGAGTTCGCGCTCGAACTTCTCATGCAGGGATGTGTGGCCGGACATCATACGGCTGCCCATAGGATAGGCAAGGCCCCATTTGGCAGCGGCTTCGGCATCGGCCTTCCTGACCTCTGGATGGTTTGCCAGTCCCAGATAATTGTTCAGGCTCCAGCAAAGCACATCCTTGCCGTTGAATTTCATGTGAGGGCCGAGTTCTCCCTCTAACTTGGGGTACATATAATATCCGAAAGCCTTCTTCCTGTACTGACCGAGAGGACCTCCCGAATCTTTAGCAATTCTCTCAAAAATATCCATAACCAATTCAATTATATTAATTTCAAATTTCCCTACCTAAATGTATTCCAATGAAATTTTTTCGATTTCCGATTTTATAAAGCGTAACGAAGAAAACGCCATTGGAAATCATTTTATGCGTCGATGTTGGCATAATGTGCATTCCTTTCAATGAACTCCCTCCTCGGCGGCACATCATCGCCCATCAGCATCGAGAACGTACGTTCGGCCTCGGCGGCATTGTCGATGGTAATCTGGCGCAGGAGCCGTTTGGAAGGGTCCATGGTAGTGTCCCTGAGCTGCTCCGCACTCATCTCTCCGAGACCTTTGTACCGCTGTACCGTCACGCCCTTGTCGGAACCCTTGCCGAGCTGCATGGTAGCGTCCTTGCGCTGCGCTTCCGTCCAGCAGTATATTTCCTCCTTGCCTTTCTTGACAAGATAGAGGGGCGGAGTAGCCAGATATACATAGCCGTTGCGGATCAGGTCGAACATGTAACGGAAGAAGAATGTCAGGATAAGTGTAGCGATATGGCTTCCATCCACATCGGCATCCGTCATGATTATCACCTTGTGGTAACGCAGCTTTGAAAGGTTGAGCGCCTTGCTGTCCTCTTCGGTGCCGACAGTCACTCCGAGGGCCGTGTAGATATTGCGTATTTCCTCGCTCTCGAACACCCTGTGGTCCATAGCCTTCTCGACATTCAGGATCTTTCCCCTCAAAGGAAGGATGGCCTGGGTGGCACGGTCACGTCCCTGCTTTGCGGTACCGCCTGCGGAATCACCCTCGACAAGGAAAAGCTCGCACTTCTCGGGATCCCTTTCGGAGCAGTCCGCCAGCTTGCCGGGCATGCCTGCGCCCGACATGACAGTCTTGCGCTGCACCATTTCGCGCGCCTTGCGGGCCGCATGACGTGCCGTAGCCGCAAGAATGACCTTGTCGACAATCATCTTGGCTTCACGCGGATTCTCCTCCAGATAGGTTTCGAGAGCCGCGGCCGTAGCCTGAGAAACGGCGGAGACCACCTCCCCGTTGCCGAGCTTGGTCTTGGTCTGTCCCTCGAACTGAGGCTCCGCCACCTTTACGGAAACCACGGCTGTCAGGCCTTCACGGAAATCATCTGCCGCAAGGTCAAACTTCAGCTTGGAAAGCATTCCGTTCTTTTCCGCATACGACTTGAGAGTCCTCGTGAGTCCCATCTTGAATCCCTGGAGATGGGTGCCTCCCTCTATCGTGTTGATATTGTTGACGTATGAATATATCTTCTCGCTGAAGCCCGTGTTGTACTGCAGGGCTATCTCGATAGGTATTATCTTGTCCGTTTCAAGGCATATAGGAGACTCTATCAGCTTCTCCGCTCCCGCATCCAGATATTCCACGAACTCTTTCAGTCCATCCTTGGAATAGAACACATCGCTGCGGTACTCCCCCTCGGATGCGCTTTCGTCATCCTCGGATTTCACCTTGGTCCTCATGTCGGTGAGGGACAGGGAGATGCCCTTGTTCAGATATGCCAGCTCCCTCAGACGCGCTGCAAGAGTATTGTAGTCATAGACAGTCGTGACCGTGAATATCTCAGGGTCGGGATGGAAAGTGATTGTAGTACCCGTATCGGATGCCTCGCCCGTCACCTTTACGTCCCCGAGGGGCTTGCCTTTGGAATACTCCTGCACGAACACCTTGCCTTCCCTGTGGATCTCCGCACGCAGATAGTCGGAAAGCGCATTCACGCATGATACCCCGACCCCGTGAAGACCTCCTGAGACCTTATAGCTGTCCTTGCTGAACTTTCCTCCGGCATGAAGCACTGTCAGCACGACCTCGAGGGCGGAACGGTGCTCCTTCTCGTGCATCCCGGTAGGAATGCCACGGCCGTTGTCCCTTACCGTTATCGAATTGTCTTCATTTATCGTAACCTCGATATGGGTGCAGAATCCTGCAAGCGCCTCGTCTATACTGTTGTCCACCACCTCGTAGACGAGATGATGAAGACCCCTGACCCCGATGTCTCCGATATACATCGAAGGTCTTTTCCTCACAGCCTCAAGTCCTTCCAGCACCTGGATACTGTTCGCGGAATACTGCTCTTCCGCTTCGATTCTCTCTTCGTTCTCGGCCATATTTCAAGTATAATTTGTAAACGGACAAAGATAAGAATTTCCGGCGTCTTTTGAAAATTTTTCTGTCAAAGGACCCGCTGGGACCCACAAAGGACCCGCAGGAGGCCTTCTTGGCTCGTACGCTACAGGCGGAGAGAGATGCCGGCCGTGAAGTATATGCCGCTCTCGCAGTAAAGAGGAGTCCTCTGGATGGTCATGTCGAGAAGATTGCCGCCATAGAGCCAGAAAGAAGCCTTGCGGTTGAAGCGGTACTCGGCGGAAATGCCGAGGTCCGCGTATCCCGGAATCCTGACAGCCAGAGGGGACACGGCGGATGACGCATCCAAAGACAGGGCATAGCCATCGCGGGCCAGAGCCGCATCGCAGTGCAGCCCCACAAAGATACGCTTCTTCCAGTTGTACACCACATCCACATCGGCAGAGAACGGAGCCGGGGAAAAGCCCGGAGTCATCGTCCTGCCGAGATCCGTATGTCTGTATGAAAGGACTCCATCCACCGTGACATCCTGGGAGTGCCATCCGAACCTGAAATCGGCATAGAAGAAGTTGCATGCGCCATAAGCCACGGCCGGCAGCAGAGGGGCGGCCAAAGAGACAGGCATTCCCGCGCCCGGCTCCGGCGTCACAGCCCCTGCATACGGATTGACGAGCACTGCATCCATAAGCATGTTGTGATATCTTGCATAGCCTCCGTAAAGGTCATACATGAACCGGGAGCCGATGTTGCCCTTAAGGCCCAGTCTGGCGTCTATCCGCTTTATGGTATTGTCCATCAACGGCAAGCCGGCGTAATTATGTGCGGACAGGATGCTTGAGAACCTGTTGTGGGAAAGCAGGTCGGAATATCGGTTGATATCCTCCCCTCCATCCGCCCTGAGATAGATGTTCAGATAATTTCTGATGGCATCGAAACCTATCTCGATGTCAGGATATACGAACTGTCCTCTTGCCGAATGCATCTGTCTGACGGATGTCAGGAGAGTCCCGGCAGCCGGCACCGGAGGGACGCCGTAGACCGTACGGTCGTTTCCGAACAGTACCGACAGTTCCACCCCGAGATCGAGCAGCCATCTGTTCCTGTCGAGCACATACCGCGGAGTAAGGCTGAACTTACCGGACATCGAGGAAAGGTATGACCGGTATGCAGACAGGTCGAGAGCCACATCGAGCAATAACCTGGATGTGCCGGAAAAGACCTGGCCGGCGGAAGAGAACAACGAGAAATCATGCTCCGCAAGGTAATACGGACCGGATGTCCTCACCTTGTCCTCTCCGTACAGGTAAGACATGCGGACATCATAGAAGACATGGCTTCCGGCGGGATTGTTGGAAGCCACCCTGAGACTTGTCCGGAAAGCATCGAACCCTCTTGTCAGGAGCGTGTCCCTGCCTGCAATGCCGAGATATCCGGCATCGAATGTAAAATATCCCGTATTCCAGTCGGCCCTTCCGCACACGCCGGCCCTGGTATAGGTGTCATATCCGGAATACCTTTCCCTGGCGGACCTGTTCCAGTCCACGGTCACGGGAGAGGACGCATCCGCCATCCCCGTCACCGTCCTGTACCTTCCGAAATATGACCTGTGCGTTCCGTATATGCTCATGGAAAAGGCGGAAGTGCGGAATTCCGGAGTATATACCACATCAGCCACAGGATGCAGGGAATATCCCGCGCCGAGACGCAGGAAGAACTGCCCGGCATCGGAAGCAGTCTTTTCCGGCCTTATGTCAAGCATATACGGACGGAACTCGTACGAGCCCCTGTACGGGCTGGCATTTACGGTATAGTCCACATCAATGTCGAACCGGAGCACGGAATCAGGTACAGCCATCCGCAAGGCCGGCTTGTCCACCGCCGCATGGCCTGACATGTAGGCCCTCGACACCTCGACCGTAGGGTTCACCTCCTGTGAATAGGCAACCGCCCCCGCAAGGAATGCGGCAACGATTCCTGAAAACATATATCTGAATTCCATAGCCATTATCCGTTGAAGCTGTCAAACATTTCAGAGAGAGGATTCTTCTGTCCCGGAAGAGATCAGTTCCTCCAGTTTCCTTATCCTGAGGTCAAGATCATCCTTGACATCATCCGGGCTGTCAGGATTGTAACCGTCACGTACGCTTTCGAAAGTGGCCTTTGCCTGCTCATAGTCCCCCGTTTCGGCAAAGGCATCCCCCAATACCACGAACGACTTTGCCAGCCAGTACTGCTGCGGATTCTCCGATTCCGAAAACGCATATACCCTCGTCTCCACATCCGCGAAATCACCCCTGTCATAGCTGTCCCGGACAAGCAGGTACGATGCCTCGGCCCCGTAGTCCGTATCAGGCCTCGACGAGAGTCTTTCCAGTACAGGTATCGCCTTGTCCCTCTGGCTGGTGGCCATGTATGACTTTGCGGTCACATAGTCCGCCTCGGTCCTCAGAGCGGCTCCGCTCCGGCTGTCAGAAGCCACAAGGGCGGCATTTTCGATGGCAGCATCATACATTTTCCCCGAATACGCACTCCGCATCATGCCGGTGAGGGCCGCCGACCTGTTCTCTTCCATGAGGGCATTCTCACGCAGGAAAGAATATCCGCTGAAAGAATCGGCATATCTCTGGAGCGAATATGTCAGGTCCGAATAATGCAGGGCGGCCAGTTCCCGATAGGAACCGCTTCCTGACCTCATCACCTTTGCATAATGGTCGCATGCCTGTTCCTTGCGGCCGAGCGCCCGGCATGACTCTCCCATATAGAACTCTGCCGAGGAGACTCCGGAACCGGAAGGATAGTCATTCAGATACGCCTGCAGGGCTGCAAGAGCCTTCTCGTAGTTGCCTGTAAGGAAGATCTGCTCGGCTGCATTGTAGATCATGACCTCCTTTTCAGCATCCGTCTTTATGGACGACATGCCTATGGATTCTATGTACGCCAGATAGCTCTGGGGATCATTCCGGGACTGGTATATGCTCTCAATGGCGGCAAGGGCATCCCCTGTGTATTCGGAAAGCGGCATCTTTTCCACGACAGTCCTGTAATGCTTCAGAGCCGTATCCATGTCCTTCCCGTTCCTGGCAAGCGTGCCCAGTTCGATCAGGGACATGGCCATGTATGTACTGTCCCTGGCATTGTCCAGCACCCTGCGGAAACATTCTTCCGCCTCCGCGGACCTGCCTCCCGCGGCAAGGGCGCGTCCCAGTTCCATTGTGGCATCCGCATAATACGGAGAGGCGGGGTCTGCGCCGGACACCGGGGAAAGGGTCCTTATCCTGCCCTGATTGTCTCCCGTCAGTCCGCACGAAAGCCCCGCATAATAATAGGGATATATGTCGTTCACATCGAAATATTCATCCAGCACATCCTGATAGGCGGTCCTGGCTCCGGCATAGTCGCGCAGCAGGAACAGACAGTCGGCCTTGCGCAGAAGAGCCTCCTTGCGGAAAGAGGATGAACCTGTCCCGAGATATTCGGAGAACCATTCCACCGCAGATGGATAGTCTCCCTTCCGGAAATGGCAGTAGGCGATGTTATACGGGATGAGTCTGGACTCTTCCATGCCGTAGAGGGCGGAAGTATTGTACAGCTCGCGCAAGGTCTCCAAAGACATGTCATACTGTTCATCCCTGAAATATGCTTCGGCAAGCCAGAAACGCGACATCTGGTTGAACATTTCCCTGCGGTCCGAATAATAGGCGGCAGCCTTCAGGCACGGTATCGCAGCCCGCCATGAGCCATCCCTGACCAGTTCGTTCGCCCTGAGATAATTCGCCTTCATGTAGTTGGTCTTCATCACCGGATCCAGGGTCTCGACCTTGTCGTATGCCTCTACCGCCGCGGCGTAATCCCTGTTGCGCAGGGCTCCCACGGCAATGTACGAATATACCCTGTCCCCTCTTTTCAGATCCGAATATCTGGCGAGATACCCATCGAATCCGGAAATGTCGTTGTTCAGGTCAAATGCCAGCTTGGCGTAGTTGTAATACGCATCCTCGGCCATCTCCGGATTATACTGCGGCAGGGAAGCCTCCCTGAACGCCTCCAGGGCCGCGACCTTGTTCTTCAGCTGGATATAGCTGTATGCCATCTGGTAGCTCGCGATCTGCCCGAGGGAATCCGTCCTGTCCGACATCATCGAGAAGTTCTCCGCGGCTCCGGCCCAGTCCCTGACGGCATACATCAGCGAACCCGCATAGAAATAGTCCGTCCTCGTCTTCTCCGCATCCGGAATCGCATTCCTGTCGTAATATCTTCTTGCCTCGGAAGCATTGCCGAGCACAAGGTACGACTCGGATATCAGCCTTGCGAGCTGCGGCCTGCGCCCCTGGGGAACCCTGTCCATCATTTCAGGACCGTTCTGCACCACATATCCGTAATCCTTTGCCATGAAACGGCATTCAAGGATATAATAATTGGATATCTCCGCAAAACGGGGATCCTTGGCCGAAGAGGCGAACCGTTCCGCCGCCTCGGGAAACTTTTCCTGCTGGTACAGGATATATCCGGAAAAATACATGGATGGCGCCGTAAAGTCGGATGCAGCCCTGTCAATGACTTCGTCGAAACGGGAGAGGGCCCTGTCATACAAGCCGTTCTCCAGGTCGCAGTACGCTTTCCGGAAAAGGAACTCCGGGACCTGGCTACGGTAGAGCTGACGGCGGGACAGCAGCCCGAGCTCTTCCGATGCTCCCCTGTAGTCTTCCGCATCGAACAGGTTCAGGGCATGGAAAAACCGCATCTGCGGGATGAGTCCGGAATAGGGATACCGGGCAATATGGTCCTTCATCATGACAGGATATCCATCCTGTCCGAGATGTATCGCGCACAGGACCCGGTAGCCTTCCGCCTCCATGTCGCCCGTCTTTGCCGCAATACCGGCAAACATTGCCTGTGCATCGGCGTACATTCCCCTTCCGTAGAGGCTGAGGGCATCGCGGAATTCCCTGTCCCGCGATACTGTCTGCCATACGTTCACCTGCACGGAACCGCACATGTCTCCGGAAGCCGCTTCCGGCACATTCGCACGATTCTCCGCCGCAGGAGCCATGACAGGAAGCAGGATTGCACAGACGGCCGCCGCCACAATATTCAGTCCAGACATATAACCGCAAATTTTCCGCAAACCTACGAAAAAAATCGCATAATATCACAGTACAACCGCAAGTTTGATTATATTTGCAACTTCACGGAATCCCATACGGTTCATATTATGGAAATGGAAGAAAGGACACCAGTCATATCGTTCAGGGATGCTGACATATTCAACGGAGAAACCTGCGTAATATACGGGTTGGACATGGATGTCTACCCTGGCGACTTCATGTATATAGTGGGAAAGGTAGGTACAGGGAAGACATCCATCATCAGGACGATAATCGCCGAGAACCCTCTTGTAAAGGGAGACGGCAGGGTCTGCGGGTACGACCTGCGGACGATACGCGCCAAGGAAATCCCCTACCTCCGCCGCAGGCTCGGCGTAGTGTTCCAGGATTTCCAGCTGCTGATGGACAGGAGCGTGGAGGAAAACCTTGCGTTCGTGCTCAAGGCCACAGGCTGGAAGGATGGTCCGGAATCGGACAGAAGGATCACGGATGTCCTCAATGCCGTGGGCATGGCGCACAAGGCGCACAGAATGCCGCACCAGCTGTCAGGAGGGGAACAGCAGAGGATAGCCATCGCAAGGTCCATCCTGAACTCTCCGGAAGTGATCATTGCCGATGAGCCCACCGGCAACCTGGACCCCGAGACGGCAGACGGGATAATGCAGCTTCTCAGACGCATCAACCAGGAGAAAGGCACGGCTGTCGTCATGGTGACCCACAACATGAACATCTGCCAGAAATACAAGGGAAGGCTGCTGGTATGCAAGGACGAAAGCTGCACGGAAAAGACCGATGAAGAGGTGATAGACCTCTCTTTCGGAGAACTCGGCATCAGCATCCAGACTGCGGACATCCGGTGAAAGGGATCCGGAGAAAAGACAGACACTATGGAAAGAGAAGAAAGATATGCCGGAATCATAGGCTGGTTCAGCCGGAACATGCCGGCAGCGGAGACGGAACTCAGGTATGACTCGCCTTTCCATCTGCTGATAGCGGTAATCCTGTCCGCCCAGTGCACCGACAGGAGGGTGAACATGTACACTCCGCGGATATTCGCGAGATTTCCCGACCCGGAGTCCCTCGCCGCCGCATCCTTTGAAGAGGTGTACGGACTCATAAGGTCGATAACCTTTCCGAACAACAAGGCAAGGCACCTCATCGGGATGGCGCAGACGCTCCTGGAAAAGTTCGGAGGCACAGTGCCATCCGATCCGGAAGACCTTGTGAAGCTGCCCGGAGTAGGGCGCAAGACAGCCAATGTAATAGCTTCCGTGGTATATGACAGGCCTGTAATCGCAGTCGATACCCATGTATTCAGGGTATCGGGGAGGATCGGGCTGTCGGATGGGCAGACCGTGGAAAAGGTAGAGAAGGACCTGACGGAGGCAATCCCCGAATCCCTGAGGGCCAAAGCCCATCACTGGCTGATTCTCCACGGACGGTATGTCTGTACGGCGAGGAATCCCAAATGCGCGGAATGCGGTGTCAGGGAATGGTGCCGGCAGTACGCCGCCCGATATGCCATAATGCCGTAAGGCATATCCGGTTTCATGGACATGCGGCAGCAGCCGCGACAACAAAAGGAGACTTATGATATATTTCACATCAGAAAACCTGCTGTTCTTGGGTTCGATACTCATATTCGTCAGCATACTCATCAGCAAGGCCGGATACAGGTTCGGACTTCCCGTACTCCTGCTTTTCCTGCTTGCCGGAATGCTTTTCGGGAGCGATGGGCTCGGACTGGAATTCAACAATGTGCGGCAGGCCCAGTTCGTGGGCATGGCGGCCCTCTGCGTCATCCTCTTCACAGGAGGCATGGAGACAAAGATTCACGAGATCAGCCCGGTTCTCGCTCCCGGCCTCGTGCTTTCCACAGTCGGAGTCATTCTGACAACCGCCTTTACGGGACTTTTCATTTATGCCCTGTCGTGCTGGGACCAGGTGCCTTTCGCCCTGCCGTTCGTGACATGCTTCCTTCTGGCGGCGACAATGTCATCCACGGACTCCGCCGCCGTATTCAACCTGCTGCGGGGCAAGAACATACATCTGAAATACAATCTGAAGCCGACACTCGAGCTGGAGAGCGGGAGCAACGACCCCATGGCATACATACTCACCATAATGCTTATCCAGATTGCGGGTGAAGTCTCGCAGCCCGGGGCCGACCTGGGCGCATGGCATCTGATCGGGGAGGCATTGTGGATCCTTATGCAGCAGTTCGGCATCGGCGCCGCGACAGGAGTCCTCATGGGATTCGCATCCGTATGGATAATCAACAAGGTGAACCTCAAGAACACCCCGCTCTATGCCATAATGCTGCTGAGCATCGTCTTCTTCACGTTCTCAATAACCGGATTCCTCAACGGCAACGGATACCTTGCAGTCTACATTGCAGGCATAATCATCGGCAACCACAAGATAACCTGCAGAAGCCAGATATCATCCTTTCTCGACAGCATGACATGGCTGATGCAGATCGGGATGTTCCTCACGCTGGGCCTTCTGGTCAATCCTTCCGACATGATGAAACTCGCCCCGATGGCCCTGCTGATCGGAATATTCATGATTCTCATCGCCAGACCGGCAAGCGTGTTCCTGTCGCTGCTTCCGTTCCGCAAAGTCAATTTCAGATCAAAGGTATTCATCTCATGGGTGGGACTGCGCGGGGCAGTGCCGATAATCTTCGCCACATACCCCGTAGTGGACAACATACCGGGATCCGACCAGATATTCAACATCGTATTCTTCATCACCCTGCTTTCGCTCGTGATCCAGGGGTCATCCATACCTGCCGTCGCATCCTGGCTGAAACTCAACGAACCTGCTCCGGAAGAGGATGACAAATTCGGGGTGGAAATACCGGAAGAAGCCGGGAAACTCGTCGAAATCACCCTCTCCGCAGACTCCCTTGTCCACGGAGACACCCTCAAGGAGCTGAAACTTCCGGATGGGATGTTAGTCATGATGATAAAGAGGGATGACAGGTTCATAGTGCCGAACGGCAGGGTCAAGCTGAAGGAGGGAGACCGGCTGCTGATAATTTCAGACAACGATGAACCGTAACGGGTCCGTCACATCCGGACAGGAAACATCCCTGCCTGAAAGGTTCACCTGGCCTTTCCGCTATTTCCCCCACAGGACGGTGAGGGAAGCTGCGGCCCGGCTGACAGGACATATCGACTCTGACGGCAGGCTGAAAGAAATCTTTTCCGAAGGGAAGATGCTCGGGGTTCTGGTAGTCCGTGCAGGAAAGGCATCCGGTGCATCCTCCGGGAAGGACAGACATGGGATGCAGGCAGACAGGAACCTGCTGCACAGGCTTCCCGGAAACAGTCCCCTCTGCGGGGAAGATGACATCTTCTACCTGGCTGCATTTTCCGGCAACGCCGGAGGACACAACATGCTGCCGGGATTCGTTCCCCCCGTTTTCGACATTCTCGACCCTGACGGACATTTCAAAAATGAAGAAAGGAAGATAAGCGCAATCACGGATGAAATCGGAAGGCTGTCCGCGATGCCCGGGATGCCTCCCGCCGATGAAAGGATCATGCAGCTTAAGGAAAAGAGGAACAGGATGTCGGAGGAGTTGCAGGAATGGCTGTTCAGGCAATATGTCGTGACAAACGGAAAAGGCGAAGAAAAGAGCGTTCTCGACATATTTGCAGACAAGGGGCTGGTCCCTCCCGGAGGTACTGGCGACTGCGCCGCACCGAAACTGCTGCATTATGCACTCTCGCATTCACTGAAACCGGTCGCGATGGGAGAATTCTGGTACTGCGGTGAAAATGCGGATAACGGCACCTGCAAGGGGAAGGACGGCGCCGTCAGGGAAAAGGGACGGTTCTATCCATCCTGCAGCGGCAAGTGCGGTCCCCTGCTCAGATGGATGCTGACAGGAGTGGATACGGACAATCCGTATGACTTCGATGATGCCACCGTGCCGGAAATACTCTGGCAGGATGACTCCATCATGGCGGTCTCGAAACCTGCGGGAATGCTGTGCGTACCGGGCAGGGACGGACAGAAATCCCTTATCGAGAGACTTCCCGGACCCTGTTTCCAGGTCCACCGTCTCGACATGGACACATCCGGGGTGCTGCTTGTCGCAAAGACCCTCAGGGCGCAGTCCTGCCTGCGCCGGCAGTTCGAGGAGCGGATGGTGGACAAGACATACACCGCCATCGTGGAGAACAGGACAGGGCTCCGGAAAGGAGACAGCGGAACGATAGACATTCCGTTGCGTCCCGACATCCGGGACAGGCCGCGCCAGATAGCCGACAGCATTTACGGGAAACGCGCAATCACCGGATATACAGTAAGGGAAGTCATGGAAGGTCCTTCCGGGACACATCTTGCCGAGGTGGAATTCCGTCCGCTTACCGGGAGGACGCACCAGATCAGGGTACATGCCGCCACCGGTCTCGGCTGCCCCGTTCTCGGGGATCTGCTCTACGGAGGCCCGTATTACCGCCGTCTCTGTCTCCATGCGGAAAGCATCCGTTTCAGACATCCTGTCACAGGGGAGGAAATGGAATTCACGGACGGGGAACCGGATTTCCTGCGGATGACGGCCTGCAAAAAGGGGGACTAGCTGTCCAGCCTGTCCCCCTTGTCAGTGTAGAATTCATTCTGCAGGACCGTGAAGTCCGTGACTTCGACAAGTCTGATCTTGCATTTGTACTTGCTCTTCCATTTATGCAGGATAGAGAAAATCCCCTTGCAGAGATATGCTCCGAGTATCGGACTGGTCTTCAGGACCAGTGTCTTGAGCCCCTTCTCCCTGACATAATACGAGAGCCTCCTCTCTATGGCTTCATCAATGACGACGCTTGAAGATATCTTTCCGGTGCCGTGACATACCGGACACACTTCCGTGGTGTTGATCTCGGTTGCCGGCCTTACCCTCTGCCGGGTAATCTGCATCAGTCCGAACTTGGTGAGCGGCAGCACATTATGCTTGGCTCTGTCATTCTGCATCAGTTCCTGCATGTGCTTGTAGAGCATGTTGCGGTGCTCGTTGGACTCCATGTCTATGAAATCGACTATCACGATTCCGCCCATATCCCTGAGTCTGAGCTGCCGCGCAATCTCCTCGGCGGCATAACAGTTGACATCGTAGGTGTTCTGCTCCTGTTCCTTGTTCTTGGAGCGCGTACCGCTGTTGACATCAATCACATGCAGGGCTTCCGTATGCTCGATCACAAGATATGCCCCCTGTCTGATAGGGACCACCTTCCCGAAAGAACTCTTGATCTGCCTCGTGACCTCGAAATGGTCGAAAATCGGCTGGGAATCCCTGTAATGCTTCACTATCTTCTCCTGCTCGGGAGAAATGAGCGAAATGTACCGGCGTATCTCCTCGTAGACATTCTCATCATTGACATAGATATTAGAGAACGAATCGTTCAGGAGATCCCGGAGGATCGTGGTGGTCTTGCTGTATTCGGTAAACAGCAGCTGGACATTCTTCGAACGTGCAAGTTTCTTCCAGGAATCCTCCCATTTCCGTACGAGCGTCATGATCTCCGCATCCAATACCGCCGCATTCTTGCCTTCGGCCGCAGTGCGGATGATTGCCCCGTAATTTTTCGGGAGAATATTCCTTACAAGCGTTTCAAGCCTTCTTTTCTCTTCCTTCGAAGAGATCTTCTGGGAGACGCTCACCTTTTCCGCAAAAGGGAGCAGTACAATGTTGCGTCCTGCTAATGAAATTTCCGCAGTAAGTCTGGATCCTTTTGTGGAAATCGGCTCCTTCACTATCTGCACTATTATCATCTGTCCGGGAGAAAGGACATTCTCTATCCTCCCCTCCTTCTCCAGCGCCGGGCCTATCTTGATGTGCGAGTAGATCCCCTTCAGATCAGAATTGGGATTGCTCCTCTTCACGAATTCATCGAAAGCCTTGAAATACAGGCCCAGGTCGAGATAATGTACGAAAGCCTCCTTTTCGTCACCGATGTCCACGAAGGCCGCATTCAGGGACGGAAGAATCTTCTTCACCTTGCCGAGATATACATCTCCGACTGCAAAACCGTGTCCCTGACTTGACTCCCGGTTGAGTTCGATAAGACGATGATTCTCCATCAGGGCTATCGAAACTTCGACCGCATTGGCATCAACGATAAGATCTTTTACAGCTTCCATTCAGGAAATTAACATTATAAGACTTCAAAAACAGAAAGGCTGACCACCGGCCAGCCCTTCTCAATCAGCAGACTGCTAAAATGGCAGACACGGAACTACTTTCTCTTCTTGTGTCTGTTCTTGCGCAAGCGTTTCTTACGCTTGTGCGTCGCCATCTTATGTCTCTTTCTTTTTTTACCGCTTGGCATAATTGGGAAATTTTAGATTATTTTTTAACTACGTTCACGAAAACCTTTGCCGGTTTGAAAGCAGGCACATCGTGAGCCGGAATAGTCATGGTCGTGTTCTTGGTGATGTTCCTTGCAGCCTTCTCTGCACGGTGCTTGATGATGAAACTGCCGAATCCGCGGATATACACCGGATTGCCCTTTGCAAGTGAATCCTTGACACACTTGGTAAATTCATCCACAACTGCCTGGACAGTGGTCTTGTCGACATTGACCGACTTGGCAATCTCGTTTACAATTTCTGCCTTTGTCATAATTATCAATTTTTTAACAAAAATATTAAAAACCAATACAACCGTGCAAAGATAGACATCTTTTTTTGAGTTGCAATATTTTTTCAGCGTTTTTTCCGCAAATAAATGCATTCTGGACGGTTCCAGACATTTTTGAACCGCATTTTCCGCTATGGCACAAAGATTGACCTGATATGCGCTCCGGTTCTGAAAGACGGCACTTCTGACAAATTGGCAGAAGTGCCCTGAAGTCAGGCCTCAATGTTATATAATATATAAGGTATATATGAAGGATATCAGAGAAATATTGTCTCCGATGGGGGCGGAAGTCAGCATCATACCTGTCCTGCAGGGAGACGGCACGATGAAAGTGAACGAGGCCGAGCTGCCCGATTCCCTTCCGATCCTGGCGTTGAGAAATGCAGTGCTGTTCCCAGGCACGGTCTATCCAATCACGATAGGAAGGGAGAAATCCATCAAACTGATAGAAGACGCGGAGAGGCGCGGCACATACATAGGCGCCGTGCCGCAACTGGATGTCACCGTGGAGGATCCCCAGAAAGAGGACCTGTACGGCTACGGGACAGTGGCCAAGATCATCAAGACACTGGAAATGCCGGACGGCACCCTGACGGCCATACTGCAGGGATTCACGAGATTCGGACTCGATGCCATCATGGAATACGACCCGTACATTCTGGGGAAGGTGCACTATCTGCACGATACCGTTCCGGAGAGCAATGACAACAACATCAGGATGATAATAGAGTCGCTCAAGGAAAAGGCGACAACCATCCTGAAATATTCGTCATTCGTGCCGAGGGAGGCCCTGCTGGCATTGAAGTCGATCGACAATTTCGAGTTCCTTGTCAATTTCATCGCCACGACGATAGAGGTGGACAACTTCTTCGACAAGGTCGAACTGCTGGAATACGCCGACCTCAAGACAAGGGCGATGAAACTTCTTGCCGTGCTCGACACGCAGATAGAGCTGCTGAAAATCAAGCAGGACATCAACCAGAAGGTCAAGAGCGAGATAGACCAGCAGCAGAGGGAATATTACCTCAACAACCAGCTTAGGACCATCCAGGAGGAACTCGGCATGGATGACACCGAGGATTTCGAGAAGTTCCGGAAAAGGGCCGAAGAGAAGAAATGGTCTGCGGAAGTGCAGGAAATCTTCGAGAAGGAGATGGCCAAACTGGAAAGATACAACCCGAGCGCGCCGGAATACAGCATCCAGTACAACTATATCCAGTTCATGCTGGACCTTCCTTGGGGAGAGATGTCACAGGACAACCTCGACCTGAAGAATGCCCAGAAAGTGCTGAACGAGGACCACTACGGGCTGGACACCGTGAAGGACAGGATAATAGAGTATCTGGCGGTCCTGAAGCTGAAAGGCAACATGAGGTCGCCCATCCTCTGTCTGTACGGGCCTCCGGGAGTCGGCAAGACGAGCCTCGGCAAATCCATCGCGCGCGCCCTCGGCAGGAAGTACGTGAGGATAGCCCTCGGAGGAATGCATGACGAAAGCGAGATCCGCGGACACCGCAAGACATACGTCGGAGCACTTCCGGGCAGGATAATGAACGGGATCCTCAGGGCAGGCACATCCAACCCTGTGATCGTGCTCGATGAGGTGGACAAACTCAGCAGCGACTTCAAGGGCGACCCGTCTTCCGCCCTTCTGGAAGCCCTCGATCCTGAGCAGAACACCACCTTCCACGACAACTACCTCGACATAGACTACGACCTTTCCAACGTGCTGTTCATCACCACGGCCAATGATACGTCAACGATACAGCCGGCGCTGAAGGACAGGATGGAAATGATCCCCGTGTCAGGATATCTGGCAGAAGAGAAATACGAGATCGCACGGCACTACCTCCTTCCTCGCCAGCTGAAGGAACACGGGCTGAAGAAAGGTCAGCTGAAGATAGACAAAAAGACCATCATGGCCATCATCGGGCAATATACCAGAGAGTCCGGCGTCAGGGGTCTCGAGAAGCAGATAGCCAAGCTGGCCCGTGTGACGGCCAAGAAAATCGCCTTGGAAGAAGAGCTTCCTGAAAGCATCAGGGAGACGGACCTCAAGGAATACCTGGGACTTCCGATAAGTTTCCACGACCGGCAGGAAGGTAACGAGGCTCCGGGAGTCGTCACCGGCCTTGCATGGACAGCGGTAGGCGGAGAGATCCTCTTCATCGAAAGTTCCGTCAGCGAAGGCAAGGGACTGCTCAGCATGACAGGGAATCTCGGTGATGTCATGAAGGAATCCGCACAGATAGCATACCAGTACATCAAGGCGCATCCGAAGATAGCCGGGATTACCGCCAGGGAATTCGCAAAGAAAGACATCCACGTGCATGTGCCGGAAGGCGCCGTCCCGAAAGATGGACCTTCCGCAGGCATCACCATGGTATGTTCGATGGCGTCTGCCTTCAGGGGGGAAAAGATCCGCAGCGGGGTTGCGATGACCGGGGAAATGACCCTCAGGGGCAGGGTGCTGCCTGTCGGAGGAATCAAGGAGAAGATCCTTGCAGCGAAAAGGGCCGGGGTCTCCACCATCGTCATATCCGAAGACAACAGGAAGGATGTGGAAGACATAAAGGAAATCTACACGAAAGGCCTGAAGTTTGTTTACGTCCGCACCATCGATGATGTGATCGGGTTCGTATTTCCGGGTAACGCATCTACAAAAATTTCAAAATGAAAAAAGGACTGTCTTTAATCTGCGTCTGCACGGCAGCATGCGTCTTTTCATTGCCGGCACTGTCAGCCGCACCGGCGGATAGCGCGACGGTAGGGATTCCAGACCCAACTGAAGCCGGACTGCCCGATACGTCCGGGACATGGACCCTGCGCAAGTGCATGGAATATGCCTTGGAAGAGAACATCTCTCTGAAAAAGAGCAGGGTCGGCGTGGAGAATGCCATGGTTGACATCAAGACGGCAAAGGGAGCGCTCTTCCCGAGCCTCTCTTTCTCCACATCCCACAGCGTGATCAACCGTCCATACCAGGAAAGCAGCGCTACCGTAAGCGGAACCGAGATTCTGCAGTCGAACTCCAACACCAGCTACTCGGGAAACTACGGTCTCAACGCTCAGTGGACCGTATATAACGGCGGACGCAACCGCAAGACCATCCGCCAGGAAGAGCTCGACTCGAGGATTGCGGAACTGGATGTGAACTCCACCGCCAACAATATCATGGAAAGCATAGCCCAGGTCTATGTCCAGATACTCTACGCGGACGAGTCTGTGGCAGTGAACCGCAACACTTTGGAGGTCAGCGAGGCCCAGCTTGAAAGAGGCCGGGAGCTTCTTGCTTCCGGAAGCATATCCAGGGCGGACTACGCTCAGCTCGAAGCCCAGGCAAGCAGCGACAGGTACCAGCTCGTGACTGCACGGACGACACTGCAGGATTACAGGCTGCAGCTCAAGCAGCTGCTCGAACTCGAGGGGGATGCGGACATGGAACTTCTTCTTCCGGAAATCGGAGACGAGGATGTCCTCTCCCCTCTTCCCGACAAGGAGATGGTCTATCAGTCAGCCCTCGGGATCCGTCCGGAGATAGAGGCCGGAGAACTGAATGTGGAGGCATCGGAACTTGCAATCCGCATCGCAAAATCCGGATACATCCCGTCCGTGTCCGTGAGCGCAGGCATCGGCACCAACCACACCAGCGGGACGGATTTCACGTTTACCGAACAGATCAAAAACGGATGGAACAACTCCATCGGGCTGACACTGAACGTGCCTATCTTCAGCAACAGGCAGACCAAAAGCGCAGTGGAGAAAGCCAGGCTCCAGTTGAAGACATCGGAACTCGACCTGCAGGAAAGCAGGAAGGAACTGTACAAGACCATAGAGAACCTCTGGCTGGATGCATGGAGTTCGCAGCTTCAGTACACGGCGGCCGTAGAGAAACTCAAGAGCACGCAGGCCAGCTATGACCTTGTGAGCGAACAGTTCAATTTCGGGATGAAGAACACGGTCGAACTCCTGACGGAGAAGAACAACCTGATGAGCGCCGAGCAGGAGGTGCTGCAGTCAAAATACATGGCAGTGCTGAACATTCAGCTCCTCAGATTCTACGCCGGAGAAGAGATAACTCTGTAGTCCTGTCATCCTGAGCGGCAGCGAAAGATCTGCAACAGAAAATGAAAAACAGAAAAATGAATATACAATGAAAAAAGGGACAAAAAGGGCGATAACATGGACAGTCATTGCTGTGATCATCGCTGCCGCGATATTCATGGTTGCGGGAAAACGCAAGGCATTGCAGCAGGTCACATACGACACCGTTCCGGTAGAGAAAGGCGATGTAGCCTATTTCGTGACCGCAACGGGGACCATAGAACCTGTCACTGAAGTGGAGGTCGGCACGCAGGTGTCCGGAATCATCGCAAAGCTCTATGCGGACTACAACTCCACGGTGAAGGAGGGGCAGATAATAGCCGAAATGGACAAGGTGACACTCGAAAGCGATCTGGCATCCGCAAGGGCGACATACGATGGGAACAGGGCCGAATACGTATATCAGGAAAAGAACTACGCCAGAAGCAAGGGACTGCATGAGAAGAACCTCATAAGCGATACCGAATACGAGCAGGCCGAATACAATTTCTCGATGGCGAAAAGCGCATACGAAAACAGCAAGGCCGCCCTTGCAAAGGCCGAGAGGAACCTCTCCTACGCGACCATAGCATCCCCCATAGACGGGATAGTCATCGACCGTGCGGTAGAGGAGGGACAGACCGTCGCTGCCGGATTCGAGACCCCTACCCTGTTCACCATAGCGGCCGACCTGACCAAGATGCAGGTCGTGGCGGATGTGGATGAGGCCGATATCGGAGGAGTTAAGGAAGGACAGAGGGTCAGCTTTACCGTAGATGCATATCCGGATGATGTGTTCGATGGCAGGGTGATACAGATAAGGCTCGGCAGCTCCGCGGGAAGTTCGAGCGTGACAAGCACCGCTACGGAAAGCGTGGTGACATACGAAGTGGTCATAGCGGCAGACAATCCGGACCTGAAGCTGCTTCCGAGGCTCACCGCCAACCTTTCCATATATACGAGGGAGGCGCACGACGTACTGTGCGTACCATCGAGGGCATTGAGATTCAACCCGCACGCGATGGCGACGAAGAATGACAGGATCATCGACTGCGAAGGGGCTTCCAAGTTGTGGACGAAGGATGGCAATGTCTTCACGGCGCACCCCGTCACAACGGGCATAAGCGATGGAGTGAGCACTGAAATAACAGGAGGCATCGGGGAAGGTATGGAAATCATCGCCGGAGCAAGTTTCGCAGGTCTGGAATCGCTGGCCAAGAAGAACGGGAATCCGTTCATGCCGGGGCCTCCGGGAAGATGACGCCGGACATCGGCAAACCTTTTCAGGAGAGAGGAAATGAAGAAAGTCATAGAACTGCAGAATATCAGGAGGGATTTCGTCGTAGGGGATGAGACTGTACACGCCCTGCGGGGAGTGTCATTCGATATCCACGAGGGGGAATTCGTGACCATAATGGGTGCATCAGGTTCGGGAAAATCCACGATGCTCAATATCCTCGGCTGTCTCGACACTCCCACATCCGGAGAGTATC
Source organism: uncultured Bacteroidales bacterium (assembly GCA_944322715.1). Taxonomy (GTDB): domain Bacteria; phylum Bacteroidota; class Bacteroidia; order Bacteroidales; family UBA932; genus Cryptobacteroides. The sequence continues at coordinate 87,800 of CALUPT010000011.1, read as the reverse complement.
TGCTGGATGGAATCCCGGTCAAATCGATGAGCAAGTCGCAAAGGGCGGTGCTCAGGAACAGGAAGATAGGATTCGTGTTCCAGAACTACAACCTGCTTCCGAAAAGCACTGCCATCGAAAACGTGGAACTTCCTCTGCTGTACAACAACGAGATCGGGTCATCCGAAAGACGCAGCAGGGCCATAACGGCACTGCAGGCGGTGGGACTCGGAGACAGGCTCAACCACAAGTCCAACCAGATGTCCGGAGGGCAGATGCAGAGGGTGGCGATCGCCCGCGCCCTAGTCAACAACCCTGCCGTCATCCTCGCGGATGAGGCCACAGGCAACCTCGACACAAGGACATCCTTCGAAATACTGGTCCTCCTGCAGAAACTGCATTCCGAAGGGAGGACCATCATCTTCGTCACCCACAATCCCGATATCGCCTCATACAGCAGCCGCAACATAAGGCTCAGGGACGGACATATCATAGAAGACAAGGTGAACACGGACATCCTGTCGGCAGAACAGACCCTTGCAGCCCTGCCTGCAGGCGATGATGACTGATGTACACGTGCAGGCACGGCAGATAACGACATTGCAGTATGAACTGGACAAACCTTTTCAAGATATCCCTTAAAGCCATCGCCAACAACAAGACGAGGGCATTTCTCACCATGCTCGGCATCATAATCGGAGTCGCCGCCGTCATCACCATGATTGCCATAGGGCAGGGAGCGAAGCAGAGCATCCAGAAGGAAATCTCATCCATGGGCTCCAATATAATCATGATCCACGCCGGAGGGGACCGCAGAGGAGGAGTCAGGCTCAGTGCGGATGAAATGCAGACCCTGAAAACAGCCGACTACACGGCCCTGAGGAACGAAAGCATATATCTGTCCTACCTCAGTCCCAACGTATCCGCCTCTGGACAGCTCGTAAGCGGCAACAACAACTATCCTGCATCCGTAAGCGGCGTGGGGAAGGAATACCTTGCCATAAGACAGCTGAATATCGAAGACGGGGAAATGTTTTCCGACCATGACGAAAAGACGGCGGCAAAGGTATGCGTGATAGGAAAGACAATCGTGGACAACCTTTTCCCGGATGGCAGGAATCCGATAGGAGAGACCATCAGGATCAACCAGGTGCCGCTGCGCGTGATCGGAGTACTCGAACCGAAAGGATATAACTCAATGGGAATGGACCAGGATGAGATAGTCCTTGCCCCGTACACGACCGTAATGAAGAGGCTGCTGGCGGTAGACTATTTCCAGGGCATATTCGCATCCGCAATCTCGGAAGAAATGACGGATTATGCCACGGCGGAAATAGAGGAAATCCTCCGCAGGCAGCACCGGCTGAAAGAGGATGAGCCGGATGACTTCATGATCAGGAGCCAGCAGGAACTCAGCGAAATGATGGACAAGACCACTGGCATCCTCACTACCCTGCTCGCCTGTATCGCAGGTATATCGCTTTTGGTCGGAGGCATAGGTATCATGAATATCATGTATGTATCAGTGACCGAACGCACCAAGGAGATAGGTCTGAGGATGTCGGTCGGGGCAAGAGGAATCGACATACTCGCCCAGTTCCTGATCGAAGCCATCCTGATAAGCATAACCGGCGGAATCATCGGCATACTCATAGGCGGGGCCATCTGCGCCTCCATCAACTGGCTGGCAAACTGGCCCGTCTCCATCCAGACCTGGAGCGTGGTGCTGTCATTTGCGGTCTGCACGGTCACAGGAGTCTTTTTCGGCTGGTATCCTGCCAAGAAAGCCGCTGCCCTCGACCCTATCGATGCCCTGCGCTACGAATAATCCGCAATTATTGCTACATTTGTCATTCGAACTTACATAAATGGAAGTACAGATAGAAGAAAGCTGGAAACGGGCTCTTGCCGGAGAATTCGAAAAGCCGTACTTTGCGCGGCTGGTATCCTGTCTGCATCAGGAAAAGGCATCGGGAGCGAAGATATTCCCTCCAGGCAAACAGATATTCAAGGCATTCGAGCTCACTCCCGTGGACAAGGTAAAGGTCGTGATCCTCGGTCAGGACCCGTATCACGGATACGGACAGGCCGAAGGTCTTTCATTTTCGGTTCCGGAAAATGTTCCCGCTCCCCCATCCCTGCGCAACATATTCACCGAAATCGGGAACGACCTCGGAATAAGGATGAGCGGCTATCCGCATCTGGAGAAATGGGCGCGACAGGGCGTACTCCTGCTGAATGCAGTGCTGACCGTCCGCGCCGGAGCCCCTGCATCACACAGCGGGATCGGCTGGACCGAATTCACAGATGCCGTCATCAGGTATATCTCGGACAACTGCAACGGAGTGGTATTCCTGCTATGGGGTAATTTTGCGAGAAGCAAGAAGGCTCTGATCGACACTTCAAGACACTATGTACTTGAAGCGGCACACCCATCCCCCCTCGCCAGGGGTGCATTCTTCGGCTGCCGGCATTTCTCGAAAACCAACAGCCTGCTGGAAGCACAGGGAAAGACCCCGATCGACTGGCAGCTGTGACCTCACATGACCTTTAACAGACAAGACAGACAATGGAAAAAAGGACTGCACTCTTCCCCGGCTCTTTCGACCCTTTCACTTCGGGACACCTGAATATTCTGAAAAGAGCCCTGACCATGTTCGATGAAGTGGTGATAGCCGTCGGCATCAACATAGACAAGCGGGGCTGTTTCCAGACCGACAAGAGACTGGACATCATCCGGCAGGCCACATCCGGGATGGAGGGTGTAAGGGCCATATCATACGACAACCTCACTGTGGACACCTGCAGGGAACTCGGCATCAGGCATATCGTCAGAGGCGTACGGAACATGATAGATTTCGAGACGGAAAGGTCCATTGCCGATGCCAACAGGGTGCTGGCCCCGGAAATTGAGACCATCATCATCCCGACAGCCCAGGAATTCGCCCACATATCCTCTTCCGCCGTCAGGGACATCATCAAGCATGGAGGGGACACATCCAGATTCCTTCCGGATGGAGTCATTCTATGATGATACGGCTCCGGCACATACTGACAGCCATCGCATGCACTGTCATGTTCTGCTCCGTTGCCTCGGAAAACGGAATGGGGACAGGCCTGATGCGGCCGGAATCATGCCGGTTCAGGACGGCAGACGACAGCACGGCAGTTTCCGCCCCTGACAGCGCCATCCTTTCTGCAATCGGAAGCAAGCTGCAGGAGTATTTCAAGGCCCTGGAACGCGAACCAACGGAAGTCAAATGCACCGAGGCCGACTTCATCATCGGCGTATGTACGGATTCCCTTGTCCGTCAGGCCGTGACAATCCTGACATTCAGACATTTTCTCGATTCTCCCATCATGGGGGACGATGCCGTCGCGATACACATATACGACAGATGGATACAGGATGGTACCGTGAAACTGAAGAATGAGGCCGACCTGTGGAGTGCAAGGCTTTTCGCCGAGACCAACAGGCAGTCTCTCACAGGCTGCAAGGCACCCGAGATCACGCTTCTCTCTCCCGACGGAACATCCGTAACCCTTTTCGGAGACCGTGCAGGCTCACATGCCAATCCGGAAGATGGGTCTGGAAAATACCGCATCCTGTATTTCTACGACACCGACTGTGCAAAATGCAAGGTAGAGAGCATCATGCTCCGCAACATGCTTGAGAACGACGGGTTCAGCGCCATCCTCTATGCCGTATATACAGGAAAGGATGCAGGAAAGTGGGAAAGATACAGGGAACAGGACCTGCATGTCGGTTCCCCATCCGTCGAAACCATCCATCTGTGGGACCCAGACATGGCATCGGACATGTCCGTAAAATACGGCGTCATCAGTACACCGAAACTGTTCCTGATATCCCCTTCAGGAACGATAACGGGAAGAAACCTCGACACTCCCGCACTTGAAAAGCTGCTCGGAGCCGAGGCAGGTCCATCCGGCGAAGAATACGGGAGCGACGAGTCCATGCAGCTGTACGGAAACACATTCCTCCCTTTGGAAGACAGCATGGACTGCAGCGGGGTGGGCAGGATAGCCGACCATATATGCAAAAGGACACTGGCCCGCGGCGACACCCTCCTGTATAAACGGATGACAGGAGACCTTCTGTACTATCTGGCAGGACAGAGAAAGGAAAGCTACAAATGCGGGACCGTTCCGTTCATAGACAGGCATATACTTTCCCGCAGCGACATCTGGAATACGGGTGACGACACGCTGAAGGTAGTGGAGCTCGCCCTTCTGCTCAAGAGACTGGACTCTCTGTGTCCGGTCGGAAAGAGGTTGCCGGACATCAGGATTCCGGTATCTGTCATTAAGGCAGGAGGACACGGCAGCCGGCAGTCCAGGACAAATCTCAAAGGATTGAAAGGCTGCGCCGTGATATTCCATACCGAAGGTTGCCCCGTATGCAGGGCGGAAATCGCGGCCGCCGGCTCGCTGCTTTCCGAAGGGGGCATGGAAATGCGGGCATACGGTCCGGATGGGCCGGGGAAATCCCGTCTTAAGGTCAGGAAAGCGGTCCTGGTGGACATGGACAGAATCTGGAGTACGGAACCGGAAACGGCCGAAACCCTCATGCGGAATTTCGACCTGTCAGGCCTGCCTTTCATTCTCGTGACAGACAGGCAAGGGCGCGTATGCAGGAAATATGTCAGTCTTACAGGCCGAAACGCACAGGAAAAGCCGGCAGACGACACTGCTGCGGGGGCAAACGTGAAACAATAAACAGGAATGACATAATGAAAGGAATCTTGACAACATTGAACGGAGCCGCAATCGCGGCAACGGTCGCATCATGGCTGTTCTCATCCATTTTCTCCATTGCCAGGGCGGATGAAGGAATGTGGCTTCCGGTCCTTGTACAGGAAAGGATAGGAGACATGCAGGAAAAGGGATTCAGGTTAGATGCAGAGGATATATACAGCATCAACCGGGCTTCCCTGAAAGATGCAGTCGTGCTGTTCGGCCGGGGATGCACTGGAGAACTCATTTCAGGAGAAGGCCTGCTGTTGACCAACCATCATTGCGGATACTCCCAGATCCAGAAGCACAGTTCTGTGGAGCATGACTACCTCAGGGATGGCTTCTGGGCCATGTCCCGCTCCGAAGAGCTGCCCAACGAAGGACTGACAGTCAGTTTCCTCGACAGGATGGAGGATGTGACGGATGCCGTGCTTGCCGGATATTCCGAGGGGATGGGCGAAACGCAGAGGGACTCCATAGTGAAAGCCAATTCCAGGATCCTCATAGACAAGGCAGTATCTCAGGGCAAGGGTATGGAAGCGGATGTGGAGGCACTGTATTACGGCAACCAGTACTTCCTCTTTGTCTACAGGGTGTTCAGGGACATACGGCTTGTCGGAGCGCCGCCATCCTCGATAGGAAAGTTCGGAGGCGACACCGACAACTGGATGTGGCCGAGGCATACCGGAGACTTCTCGATTTTCCGGATCTATGCCGGCAAGGACAACAACCCTGCGGACTACTCGGAAGACAATGTGCCTTATACCCCGAAGAAATATTTCAGCATCTCCCTCGGAGGAGTGAACGAGGGGGACTTCACGTTCGTCTACGGATATCCCGGCAGGACACAGGAATACATAATGTCCGAAGGGGTGAGATACATATCGGAGATTTCCGATCCGCACAAGATTGCCCTCAGGTCACTGCGTCTCGACATCCAGGACAGGTACATGTCCCGGAGCCAGGCTGTACGCATCCAGTACTCATCCAAGAACGCCGGCGTGGCCAACTCGTGGAAGAAATGGCAGGGGGAGATGCGCGGTATAAGGAAGATGGGTACGGTGGAAAAGAAGCAGGAATACGAAAAACGGTTCGCAGGATGGGCTGATGGCACACGGTATGCCGGAATCGTGCAAAAGCTCGATTCCCTGTACCGGCTGCTGGAGCCATACTCGTATGCGGCAGACTACTACAACGAGACAGCCAGGACCGTGGAATTGTCAAGGTTCGCGACCGCATATACGGGGCTGCGGAACAAGGCGATACTGACTTCATCGGAAGACAGGGCCGACAGTATAAGGGCAGAAATGGCAGGCCTTGCAGAGACGTTCTACAAGGACTATTATCTGCCGATCGACAGGGAATCGTTCATCGCCGTAATGGATATGTTCGACAGGAATGTCCCTGCCGGATTCAAGCCTGAATATTTCGTCCGCAGCATGGACAAATACGGTTCTGCAGCTGTCTGGGCAGACTCCCTGTTCGGGAACTCGGTCTTCGCCGACAGCACGGCACTGGCCGGGGCGATCGCGGCAGCCAGTGCAGAGGGGCCTGACACTGATATCACAGTGCTGGCAGATGACCCCGCAGCGGAGTTCGGCAGAGCCTTCGAGGAATGGTACATGGAAGGCATTCTGCCTGTAAGGCGCAGACTATCCCGGGAAATCACCCTGCTCTACAGGGACTACATGAAAGGACAGATGGAGTTCGAGCCGGAGAAGGACTTCTATCCGGATGCCAACCTGACTTTGAGGGTGGCCTACGGTTCCGTACAGGGATACTCCCCTGCCGATGGTACATATTATCTTTCATCATCCACCCTTGAAGGCATAATGCAGAAAGACAACCCGGAAATCTTCGACTATGATGTACCGGAAAGGCTGAGGGAAATCTACAGGACAAAGGACTACGGCAGATGGGCCATCACGGGAGCGGACGGGAAGAAGACTGTCCCGGTATGTTTCATAGCCACCAACCACACCTCCGGAGGAAATTCAGGGAGCCCGGTCATCAATGCAGATGGAAACCTGATCGGTATCAACTTCGACAGGGTATGGGAGGGTACGATGAGCGACATTGTCTTCGATCCCGACCTGTGCCGCAATATTGCCCTCGACATCCGCTATGTACTGTTCATAATCGACAAGGTAGCCGGAGCCTCGCATCTTCTCGATGAGATGTCATTCTCCGAATGACAGTCATCCGCATCCGCTGTCTGTCAATGCAGGACAGCGGATGCCTTCAAGTCAGGCCTTGCGCCGTGATACGGCAAGGATATTGGCCAGCAGGGCAAGGGCAAGCAGTCCGGCCACGAATGTGCACACCCGGCCGGTGATATCCCCGTGGGCGACAAAGAACGTGATTTCATCGTTGCGGTTGACATTGCCGTGCAGCACGGCCTTCTGCCACCACGGAGAGGCATCATGGATCTCGCCGCGCTGGTCGATGAAGCATGATATTCCCGTATTCGCGCAGCGGGCAATGCTTCTGCGTGTCTCGATGGCGCGAAGCGAGGCATAACTCAGATGCTGCCTGTATCCGGGAGTGTTGCCCCACCATGCATCATTGGTGATTATCGTCATCACCTCGGCCCCCTTGCGGACATACCCCGTATAATATTCCCCGTAGACGGATTCATAGCAGATCGCGCAGCCTACAGTGACAGTATCCTCCGGAGCCACGCAGTGCATCACCGAAATGCTGTCCTGCCCCACGCACCTCCCCATTACTCCTCCGAGCCAGTCATCTATCCTGCAGAATACGGCAGGATAAGGGGTCTTCTCCACCGCGACCACAAGCTTGTTCTTGTGGAATATCTCAGTCCTTCCTGTACCATCCACCATCAGGGCCGAATTGTGGGACTCAAGCCAGCGTCCATCCCTCATCTGCCGCGCCGTATGGGATGGCCGGTCCTCCGAACTGAAGATGGAATATGCGGATGCCCCGAAAATCATGTTTGTCCCCGGCCTCTCCTTGAGAAAAGAGACAAACCTTCTCCATGTCACGCTGGAGCTGTAGTCGCCGACCACCACATTTCCGGTAAAGGTCTCCGGCGCCAGAAGCAGAAGGGGCTTCCGCCTGCCGGATGACAACAGGCTGTCTCGCGGAGATGCCTGCGCCGGCAGAGGGCACGCTCCTTCCATCTGTTCCAGAATGATGCTGTTCTGCTGCTGCTGGGTAAGCGCCTGGAACTTGTTGTACGGGTCTATGTTCGGCTGGAAGACACAGACCTCCAACGGATCGGACTTCTCATCGTATCCGTGCCAGATGACGGAAGACCAGACAAAAGGCCCTGCAAAGACAATCACCGTCCAGACGGCTGCGGCCGCCCTCGCCTTGATGTTGGACCTCTGCCAGCTGCCATCCGACAGGGCGACCATCAGTGCGAAAAGCGTCAGATTGCAGGCCCATATCCACAGCGACCCCCCGAGCGCACCGGTATACTCGTACCACTGCACCGAGCCGATGCTCCGGGCAAAGGAATTCCCCAGAACGAGCCACGGCCAGGATATGTCGGCATCGAAATATGCCCTCTCCCATGCTATCCACAGCGTCATGAGGAATATATACGGAAGCACGCCGGAAAACCTCTTCCTGGACAGACGGAACACCCCGAATATCAGAGACATCTGCAGTGCGTTGGCAAGCACTGCGAATATTCCGCCGCCCACGGTGGCATTGCACACCCAGAAAGTCGTGAAGGCGTTCCAGAGGACGAATGCAGAATAATGATATACCCATACCCTGCGTACGCCTGACATGGATGCTATCCTTTCCATGCAGAGTAGAGGCACTATACCGAAGAGAGAGATGAATCCGCAATGAGGGACGAGAAAAGGGAGAGACATCAGCACCGCAAACAGCAGCACCAGACTCCACAGGAGCAATTTCCGCTTTTTCATAAATGTCGTCTATGCATGTTCCCGCCAAAAGCGGCAACCATTTTTCTACAATTCTGCAAATATACGAATTTAATGATTATTTTTGTGAGATTTTTGTTAAACGGCAAGTTATTGTCCTGAATATGGTTCTTGACATCCTGAAAGGCTTCATCATAGGGATCTGCGCATCTGCCCCGATAGGGCCGATCGCGATTCTGGTGATACAGAAGACCCTCGGCAAAGGTCACAAGGCAGGTTTCATTACGGGGCTGGGAGCCAGTTGCGTCGATACGACATTCTCCGTAATAGCCCTGTTCGCCCTCGCCATAGCCCAGGACTTCCTGAACCGGCACAAGGAACTCATCCTTGTCTGCGGAGGAGTGCTGGTGGCGGTGATAGGCTGGTTCATGCTGATGTCGGACCCGTTCAGGAAACTGAAGTCCGAAGACAAGGGGAATTTCTCCGCAAGGGATTTCCTGCAATCCCTTGCAATGGGATTCTCGAATCCGGGAGCCATACTGGCCATCTTCGCCCTGTTCGCTTTCTTCGGCATCGGTCCGGACGAAGACAGCGGGAAATGGACGGTCCTGCCGGTAATCCTTGCAGTGTTTGCAGGTACGGTGGTCTACTGGTTCTGCATCACGGCGGTACTGGAGCATTTCAGGAAACGCATCAGGATGCGGAGCATATTGTGGATCAACAGGATAACAGGGCTTGCCGTAATACTGATAGGCCTCACGCTGCTGGGTGAGGGTCTCTACAGGGTGGTATTCCTCGGAATCCCCCTGAATTAGCAAGGAAAGGACATGAATTCAAATACAACTGTTATGGAACCATCTAAAGTCTATTTTACGGATCTCAGGACAACTCCCGGAAACGACATGATGACCAAGCTCACAAGACTTGTCAAAAGGGCCGGTATCGAAACCATCGACTTCAAGGACAAGTTCACGGCGATAAAGATACATTTCGGGGAACCGGGCAACCTTGCCTATATCAGGCCCAACTACGCAGCCGCCATCGTGGATCTTCTGCGCAGCCTCGGCGCCAAGGTCTTCCTTACTGACAGCAACACCCTCTACTCGGGCGGCCGCTCGAATGCAGTCGACCACCTCCATGCCGCCATGGACAACGGATTCAACCCTATAGGCGCACACTGCGACGTGATCATTGCCGATGGCCTCATAGGCACTGACTACAAGGAAATTCCTGTCGGAGGGCAATACTGTCCCGCACCGAAGATAGGTTCCGCCATCGCAAATGCCGACATCATCATCTCCATGAACCATTTCAAGGGACACGAACAGACCGGGTTCGGAGGTGCGATCAAGAATCTCGGAATGGGCTCTGCAAGTGTCGGAGGCAAACTGGAACTGCATTCATCATCCCAGCCGGTAATAGACGAAAATGCGTGCATCGGCTGCAAGGTATGCGAGAAATACTGCAGGCACGATGCGATAACGGTCACGGACAGGAAAGCCCATATCGACTACAGCAAATGCGTGGGATGCGGGCAGTGCGTGGCAGTATGCCAGCACGAAGGCGCTGTGGTCAAGGACTGGGATTCCTCCGAGACCCTCAACTACAAGATTGCAGAATACGCCCTGGCCGTGGTGAAGGACAAGCCTTCTTTCCACATCAGCTTCATAATGAACGTATCGCCCAACTGCGACTGCTGGAACCACAACGATGCCGCCATAGTCCCGGATCTCGGGATAGCCGCATCCTTCGACCCTGTTGCCCTTGACTGCGCATGTGCCGACATGGTAAAGGCTGCTCCCGCACTTCCGCGGAATGTGATTGCAGACAAGGATGGCGGATGTCTCCATACGCACGAAGGGGAAGACAAGTTCCACATCGTCCATCCGGACACAAAATGGGAGGCAGGTGTAGAACACGGCGAGGCCATCGGTCTGGGAAACAGGCGGTATGAACTGATAACCGTCAGGTAACGCCAACAATTTAAACAGAATATAATGAGTTTCAGCGGATTTTTCAAGAACTGGATAGTAAAGAACCTTCTCGGTGCAGTCATCCTTGTGGCCGCACTGGTACTGGCCGCGTTCCTGCTTCTGAAGATTGTCACCAAGCACAACAAGGAGCTTGTGGTCCCTGACCTGAGCAACCTTTCTGTGGAGGAGGCGGCCTCGGTGGCGGCACAGCACAAGATGAGGGTGGAGGTCATAGACTCCGTCTATGTCAGGAGGATGGAAAGAGGTGCAGTCTACAGACACAACCCCGAAGCCGGGAGCCATGTCAAGGAAGGCAGGAGGATACTCCTGACCATCAATGCCGTCCTGCCGAAGAGCATATCCATGCCGAATCTGGTCGGATATTCGATGCGCCAGGCCAAGGCCGAGCTTCTGTCGAGAGGGCTGCAGCTCGGGACCCTGATCTATGTCAAGGACATAGCCACCAACAATGTGATACGCCAGCTGTACCGCAACTCGGAGATCGAGCCTGGGACAAAGATAGAGAGCGGCTCCGCGATCGACCTTGTGGTGGGTCTGAACGATACGGACAATGTGACATACGTGCCGTATATCATAGGTTCCAGATACATGAATGCCGTCAATTCCGTCCACGACAATTCGCTTAACATAGACAGGCTGATATTCGACGGTACGGTAAAGGACTATACCGACTCGCTCAATGCAGTGGTGTACCGCCAGATTCCGGAAATGTCGGAAGAGCCGCAGAAAATGGGTTCTTCCGTGACCCTGTATCTGACAATGGACAAGGGCAAGGTACCGCCACGTCCCGAGCCGGAAATTACAATAGAATAATGCCTGACAATTTGATTCCGATTACAGATGACTTACGAAAACGGATACTGCCAGGATCCTGAAGATGACATGCCGGAAGACTTCGATCCGGAGGTTGCGGGAGATGAGACAGCCTGGTCCGATGAAGAACAGGAAATGTTCGAGCATTTCCGCTTCGGGATAGACAAGGGACAGGCTCCGATGAGGGTGGACAAATATCTGGCCACCCACATGGAATACACCTCCCGCCACCGCATCCAGTGCGCTATCAGGCAGGATTATGTCCGGGTCAACGGCAAGGTCGCGAAAGCCAACTGCATCATCCGTCCCGGAGACATTGTCACATTCGTGATGCCGTACCAGAGGAGGGGGCTGGAGATACTTCCGGAGAACATTCCTTTAGACATAGTCTATGAGGATGAGGATGTACTCGTCATCAACAAACCGGCCGGTATGGTCGTCCACCCCGGACACGGGCATTTCTCCGGCACACTTGTCAACGCCCTGGCCTACCATTTAGGCATCAGCCAGGGACCTGACGCACAGGATGAAAGGATGGGCGTACTCGTACACCGTATCGACAAGGACACTTCAGGACTTTTAGTCGTGGCAAAAAACGAGGAAGCCCAGCTCAACCTTGCGAAACAGTTCTTCGTCCACTCCATCGACAGAAGATATGTGGCCATAGTCTGGGGGAACATAAGGGAAGACGAGGGCACCATCGAGGGGAATATAGGACGCGACCCTTCGGACAGGATGCGGTTCCGGGTCTTCCCCGATGGGGACCGTGGAAAGAGGGCGGTCACACATTTCCGGGTACTGGAACGTTTCGGCTATGTCACGGTAGTCGAGTGCCGTCTGGAAACGGGAAGGACCCACCAGATAAGGGTGCATTTCAACTGGATCGGACACCCTCTGTTCAATGATGAAAGATATGACGGGGCGGAAATCCGCAAAGGCACCGTCTATGCGAAATACCGTCAGTTCATATCCAACTGTTTCAGACTGCTCCCCCGTCAGGCCCTCCATGCCAAGACACTCGGGTTCATACACCCGCGTACCGGGAAACACATTCAGTTCGACTCCCCTCTTCCGGCCGACATGCAGACCCTCATCGACAAATGGCGCCAGTACGCCCACAACATGCCGCCGGAAGAAGACGAATGAAGCCATCATTGCTGATGGCTTCAATTATTCTGACATGAGGCTGTTCCTCTCAGTCAATGTAGTCGACCCAGACTTTCATGCAGCCTGGCTCGCGGTTGTCCCACAGGAAATACGGGATGAAGGTCAGTTTGCGGCCCGACTCCTCTGCCTTGATGACATCTGTGCCTCCGAGCATATCCGGAGCCGCCTCCACCGTGAATTCCGTTCCGGAAGAGACTGCCAGTGAAGCGAAGTCATCCGGATTGTCCGCCTCTTCAAGACAATAGACGAGAGGCCCTCTCTGAACAGCCCTCTTGCCCTCATCCGCCTTGACCCTCGGATCCGCACTGACAAGCTCGACAGGCATTGCCATATCGAGGGTGAACTCGTCTCCAGACTTCCACTTGCCGACAACCGCATAGCCCTTGTCCATTACATGCTCGACAGCCTCCCCGTTACGGCTCAGTGTCCAGCTGCCGCACCACTGCGGGATACGGATCTTCAACGCCTTTTTCAGAGGCCTGTCAGTTGTGACAGTGATCGACACCTTGCCGGCATAAGGATATTCCGTCTTCTGTGATATGGTGACATCCCTGCCTCCAGTCTCGAAATCCGCCGTGCTCCCGATGAACAGATTCACCCACAGGGCATCATCTGACACGCCATAGATATAGTTGCCAATGGAAGGAAGGAAACGCGATATCTGGCTCGGGCAGCAGGCGCAGCCGTACCAGCGCTGACGGTGATGTGTCCCGACAGACTCGAGCGGATTGACATAGAAGAACGAGTCGCCCTTGAGCGAGACGCCGGAAATGACACCGTTGTACATTGCACGTTCCAGGACGTCCACATATTTCGAATCGCCCGTAAACTGGTTCATCCTGTGGTTCCACAGCACCATTCCGACAGATGCGCATGTCTCGCAGTAGGCCTCAAGGTTAGGCAGGTCATAGTCCTCGGTGAAACCCTCGTTGTGGGCGGACGAGCCTATGCCTCCCGTTATATACATGTTCCTGAGCACCACATCATCCCAAAGTCTGTGAAGGGCATCGACATATCCCGTCCCAGGGACAAGGGCCGCCACATCCGCCATACCGCAGTACAGGTACATACACCTTACCGCATGTCCCGAAATATCGGTCAGATCCTTCACAGGGACAGCATCCTGATAGTAGAAGGTATTCCATTCATCTTCCCTGTACGGGCCGAGACTGCCGTGACCGTGACCTCTCTCCTCTATAAGCCAGTATGCGAAATCCAGATATTTCCTTTCTCCGGTCTGCTGATACAGTTTCACCAGCGCCAGCTCTATCTCCTCGTGTCCTGGCACCCAGTCCCGTTTCCCCGGGCCGAACAATGTCATCATGTGGTCAGCCATCCTTATTCCCACATCGAGCAGGGTCCTTTTGCCGGTAGCCTTGTAATATGCCACACCTGCCTCTATCAGATGGCCCGCGCAGTACATTTCATGCCTGTCCATGTCCGTCCATCTGCGGTCAAGCCCGGTAAGCGTGTAGAATGTATTGATATACCCATCTTCAAGCTGGGCGGACGCTATGTGTCCTATCCATTCATCCGCCTTGGACTCGAGGTCAGGGTCCGGATTGACTGCAAGGCTGTAAGCGATTCCCTCTATAGCCTTATATACATCCGAATCATCAAAGAAAATCCCGGAATGCTGTCCGCTCCGTTTCCCGGCATTGATGAAATTCTGCATCCTCCCCGTGGAATCCTCTATCTGCGTAATGCAGACAGGCAGGACTGCATCCTTGTGTTTTTTCAACTGGGCGGACCAGAAACTGTCTTCGATCGAGACATCGGTGAAATCGACCTGGGTTATCAGCTTCGTGGACACCGGCTTCTGCGTACATGAGACCATGGCAAGGCATACTGCCGGAAACAGGAATGTAAATTTTTTCATTAATACGTAATATTATCGGTTATTCTGTAAAAATAAGAAAAAAATCTATCTGCGTGGCGGAGGGCCCATAGGACCGCGTCCCGGACCGCCGGGGCCGCGCTGCTGGCCGTTGGCATTGAAGTTTCCGAAGCGGTAGGTCAGCGAAAGGATAATATAACGGCCGAGAGTGTTGTTCCTCGTCTCCTGATGGTAGTTGGATGCATCCGATACATTCAGGTTCTTGGACTGGTTCAATATGTCGTATGCCTTCAGGGCAAGGGTGAACTTGTTCTTGAACAGGAGTTTGGAGATTTCAGCATTGATCACGAGTTCATCATCCTGCTGCGTGGTGTAGCCGTTGTACCAGTTGTAGTCGGCATCCGCTATCAGGTTCACGCCTCCCGGGATGGTCCAGTTCATGGACAGATCCACCTGATTGTTCCATGTCGCACTTTGGTTGTATTCGGCGACGGTGTACCAGGATTTGGACATCCTCGTGCGTCCTCCGAGGTCGATCTCCACAAGGTCGTTCCTGTAGGTAAACCTGAGCCTCTGGGTGAAGGACAGGGTCTGCGTACGGGACTCCTGGAAAAAGTCCAGCAGATTCAGGCCGAGGGACCCGTCATCGGAATGGGAGAAGAAATCCCTGTGGAAGGCCTCGTAATCCATGGTGCCATCTGCCTCATTGTAATAAAGAGCGGTAAAGGCATCGCTCTGGCCGATATCCGTCCTGCCTACGTATGAAGTCGACCTGGAATACCTGAAATTGGTCATTGTGAATATGGAGAACTGCGACTTCGCGATAGGGGTGTTGAGGGAGAACCTCATGTCCGCATTTCCGGACAGAGGGCCGTTCAGCGGCATGGAATACTGCACTCCCCCATCATCGTACCACAGAGCGTTGGTTATGCCATCCTGGACCAGACCGCCTCCGACCCTCGTGTTGATGGTAAGGAAAGTGTCCTTGTCGGTGAACCGGAACATGCCGCGCATGTTATGGTTGAAATACGGTCTCAGGTACGGATTACCGAAAGACACGTTCAGAGGGTCCGAATTGTCCGCCACAGGCATCAGCTGCGAGGTGGACGGCTGGGAGGAATTGCCGAAATAGAACATCCTCACATTGGTGTTGTCATCGAAGTCATACGAGAACATCATCTGCGGCGACCAGTTGAAGACCGTACTCTCGTATTTCTCCCCGTTGGTCAGGTTGTCCGTTATGGTCGGCCGGAAAGAAGCACCCGCCTGCGCCCTTATCTTCTCCTTCTGGTACATGAAGTTCGCTCCTACGGAATGGTTCTGGTACGTATTGGATATCGAGTTGGAATAGTCCTCGTTCCTGAATTCGCCATCATACGAATAGACGAGATGCGCCACATCCCTTCCCATGGACTGGTCATATCCGCTTGTCAGGGCATTGGTCACGCTCTGGTATGTGTCCTTTACGGAAGTGCTTCTGTTCCAGCTGTAGGAATAGTTTGCCTCAAGGTAGAAATCATGCCCGAGAGGCTCGGTATATACCGCACGTAGATTGATGGAAGATGACCTGGAATTCTGCTCATATCTCTGGTTGACGAAAGATTCATCGGCAGGCTCCGTACCATCCGCATCATCGGTATATGTGTATGACTGGTTGAAGCCATCCAGATTGTTGTTGCTGAAATTGTAGAATACATTGGCAGATACTGTCCTGCCCGGCTTGCCGAGTTTCTGGCGGAAAAGAAGGAAGCCGCTGGAGTTCCAGTTGGTGTTGTAACCGTTGTTCTCGTTGAAGCCTTCATTGGTCAATGACCGTTCCCCGCCGTTCCCCGGATCCGACCAGGTCGAGAAATCGGAATATTCGGAATAGTTGCCGTAACCGAAATTGAACTGAGGCTCGAAAATGATCGAAGTGTTTTCAGAGAAACTGTGCTCCAGACGCACCCCGAAACGGTGTCCCTGGGAATTGGATATATTGTAGCCATCATTGTCATAGATGAGGCTGCTCCCGTCATCCATATAGGTTATCTTCGAACTTTCCTCCTCGACATACCTGTTGGAACCGCTGTACAGATAATTGCCGTTCAGTTCCATGTCCCCGTCCAGAAGGTCGAACGCCCCGTTCACTCCTGCCATCCATGAAGTTGTGATACCGTTCCGGCCCCATCCGCCGACACCCCGCCCGAAGCCCCTGGACCCCCTCATCGTCTGCATCATGCTTCCCGCGATATCATTGAACCCCCGGTTGTTGGTATTGTTGTAGTTGAGTATCACGCTCAGCTGGCTGTTCCTGGAAAAACGGCCCGCCATCATCGCGCCCTGATAACGCCATCCCTCACTGTACCACGGATTTCCCGCATTGTAGAAACCCTTGTCCGGCAAATCGTGGCCTCCGCCTGCCATGGCGTTGCCAAACCATCCGTCCATCATCCCGGGCTTTATGGAAAGGTCGATTACCGTCTCCTCCTCCCCATCATCTATGCCCGTGAACTGTGCCTGGTCGGATTTCTTCTCTACCACCTTCACCTTTTCTATGATCTTCGCCGGGATATTCTTGGTCGCAAGCTGGGGGTCGTCAAGGAAGAACTCCTTGCCATCGATCATCACCTTGGTGATTGTCTCGCCATTGGCGGTAATGGAGCCATCCGAATCCACCTCCACTCCCGGAAGTTTTTTCAGCAGTTCCTCCAGCATGTCATTGTCCGAAGTCTTGAACAGGGATGCGGTGTACTCGACAGTATCCTTCTTGACAATCATCTGGTTGCCGACTGCAGTGATGCTCGCGGCATCGAGCATCTCCACATCCTGATCCATCTTCACGGTACCGAGATCGACAGACTTGCCCTTCACATCCAGCACCCTGGCGTAAGGCTTGTACCCCATCATTTCCGCTTTGAGAAGGAATACTCCGTTCCTTACTCCGAGGATGGAAACCTTGCCATCAGCTGCGCTCATGGCGAACTTGTATGTCCGGGAAGTCGTAGTATCAGTCAGGGAAACCGTCGCAAAGCCTACCGGCTCTCCTGTAGAGGCATCGGAAAGGGTCATCTTCACAGACACCCCTCCCTGGGCATGGACATCGATACCGAAAAAGAATGTGCCGGCCATAATAAGCACACCAAGGATAGACACAACCGCTTTTTTACCCATAATTCAAGATCCAGGTTTAGGATACTACACAAAAAAGCCCTCCGCCGCAAAGCAGAAAAGCACGGACAGTTAGACAAATATCATGCTGAACAGTTTAATCCCGGGTCAAATTTTTTGTCAGAATTTTCTGCAGGAATCTGCATTACGGTCTGAAACGGGCACGGTCATTTGACCCTTCCCGGATTTTCCTCGATGAAACGCTTCCAGTCGCCTCCCTTTCCGCCGACCCTTGCAAGAGGATTGGATGTCTCGTAATAATGACAGAGGGCCAAAGCCAGGGCATCCGTAGCATCCAGATATTTCGGATCCAGCTCCACTTTGAGAGTCTTCTGGATCATCACGCTCACCTGGCTTTTCGAGGCGGCACCGTTACCGCAGATCGCTATCTTGGCCTGTCTCGGAGCATATTCCGTAACCGGTATGCCCTTCATGGTCGCCGCCGTGATCGCGGCGCCCTGGGCCCTTCCGAGTTTCAGTATCACCTGCGCATTCTTACCGTAGAACGGAGACTCCACGGCCATCTCATCCGGAGAATAGGTCGCAAGTATCTCTTCAATGCCCGCAAAGATGTTCGCCAGTTTCTCGAAAGGGGCGCGTATCTTTCTCAGATCGAACACCCCCATATCCACGTAATGCGGTCCGCGGTCATCGACACGGACAACCCCGAAACCGAGTATGTTGGTTCCGGGGTCGATTCCTATTATTGTCCTTTCTCCAGTCATTCCCCATGTCCGCTTCTTCTGTTTTTCCCGACCCCGTTCCGGCTCCGGATTCACATTCCGTCATCCTGAACGGAGTGAAGGATCCGCTATATCATATCGAATCCCGTGTAAGGACGCAGGACTTCAGGAATGATTATATGTCCATCCTTCTGGTTGTCCTCCAGCAGGGCCGCAACCACACGCGGCAGTGCAAGGGAACTTCCGTTCAGGGTATGCGCCAGCTGCATCCTGCCATCAGCATCCTTATATCTGAGTTTAAGCCTGTTGGCCTGGTATGACTCGAAGTTGGATACGGAGCTTATCTCCAGCCAGCGTCCCTGGGCTGCGGAATATACCTCGAAATCGTATGTAATGGCGGAAGTGAAGCTCAGGTCTCCTCCGCACAGACGCAGAATCCTGTACGGAAGTCCGAGACTTTTCACGATGCCTTCCACATGGGAAATCATCTCATCAAGGGCGGCGTATGAATTCTCCGGCTTCTCGATACGGACGATCTCGACCTTGTCGAACTGATGCAGACGGTTGAGCCCGCGTACATCCTTTCCGTATGAACCGGCCTCACGGCGGAAACAAGGCGTGTAGGCGGTCATTTTGACAGGAAAATCATTCTGCCCGAGGATCACATCCCTGTATATGTTGGTGACAGGCACCTCGGCCGTAGGCACAAGATAATAGTTGTCGAGCGTGGCATGGTACATCTGCCCTTCCTTGTCCGGGAGCTGCCCCGTACCGAACCCGGAAGCCTCATTGACCATTATCGGAGGCTCCACCTCAAGATACCCAGCCTTTGTATTGATATCGAGGAAGAAATTGATCAGAGCCCTCTGCAGACGTGCGCCATTTCCCTTGTACACAGGGAAACCGGCTCCTGTCAGCTTGACTCCGAGGTCGAAGTCTATTATATCAAGGTTCCTGGCAAGTTCCCAGTGCGGGAGGGCATTCTGTCCGAGATCCGGAATCTCGTTGCCCATCTTCACGACAACATTGTCATCCGAATTCTTCCCTTCGGGAACAAGGTCGCATGGGATGTTTGGAAGCAGGACAATCAGCGAATTGAGTTCCGAATTATTTGCCTGGGACTTCTCCTCCAGAGCCTTCGACTGCTCCTTGAGAGCGGCGACCTCCTTCTTGACAGCCTCGGCCTCCTCTTTCTTTCCCTGCTTCATCAGAGCCCCGATCTGCGAAGCCATCCTGTTCTGACTTGCAAGACAGGCATCAAGCTCGGCCTGCAGAGCCCTTCTGTTGCTGTCCAGTTCGTTTATCCTTGTCACGATTTCCCGCGCTTCGAAATGCTTTACGGCAAGTTTCCTTATCACATACTCCGGATCATCCCGAAGCAATTTGAGAGTCAACATGATATATGATTTTTAAATTAAATTTCCCCGACAGGGCATGACGGTTTGGAACATAATGAGAGGGCCATTGCCTCACCCGGAGTAACAGCCCTCTCATCTATTGTCCATAAATTCCTCCGAGTCAGTTCTCAAAAGGAACTACCGAGACATATACCTTTGTCCCGAACTTCTTCTGGAATTTCACTTTTCCATCGACGAGCGCATACAGAGTATGATCCCTGCCCATCCCGACATTCACTCCGGGATATTTCACAGTACCTCTCTGGCGCACCAGGATATTGCCGGCCTTGACAACCTGATCGCCGAATTTCTTGACGCCAAGCCGTTTGCTCTCCGACTCACGGCCGTTCTTGGAACTACCTACACCTTTTTTATGTGCCATAATCTAATCCTCCTGAATTAAGCGATCTCGTTAATCCTGATTTTGGTCAGATCCTGACGATGACCTGTGAGCTTCTGATAGCCTTTACGGCGCCTCTTCTTGAATACGAGGACCTTGTCTGCCCTGCAGGTGTCATCAATGACCGTTGCCTTTACTACAGCGCCCTCTACGTATGGAGCGCCGATCCTTACCTTGCCATCTTCATCGATCAGAAGCACTTTGTCAAATGTCACCTCGGCATCCTTGGCTGCCTTGAGACGGTTGACGAAGATTTCCATTCCTGCTTCAACCTTGAACTGCTGGCTTGCAATGTCAACAATTGCGTACATAATTTACATTAAACTTTTTGAGTTTTGGCTGCAAGCGGCCGCTAAACGGCTCTTGTCCAACAGCTTGACAGCCTTCCATACATTTTGCGGACTGCAAAGATAGCACTTTTCCACGAATGTGCAAACTTTTTATGCCGCATCGCATCCACATCCCTGAAACTACTTCAGGACAGTCTTGAAGAAATCGTTGCCCTTGTCATCCACGAGAATGAAAGCAGGGAAATCCTCCACACGGATCTTCCATATAGCCTCCATGCCGAGTTCCGGATATTCCACGCATTCTATGCTCTTGATATTGTTCTGGGCAAGGATTGCGGCAGGACCTCCTATCGAGCCGAGATAGAAACCTCCGTGCTTCCTGCATGCATCCGTAACCTGCTGGCTTCTGTTGCCCTTGGCAAGCATCACCATGCTTCCTCCGTGACTCTGGAACAGGTCCACATACGGATCCATGCGGCCGGCCGTAGTCGGTCCCATCGAGCCGCAGGCCATACCTGCAGGGGTTTTGGCAGGACCGGCATAATATACAGGGTGGTCTTTCAGATACTGAGGCATCTCCTCTCCCCTGTCCAGACGTTCCTTGATCTTCGCATGGGCGATGTCCCTTGCCACGATAATGGTACCGTTCAGGCTCAGGCGGGTGGAAACGGGATACTTGGTCAGTTCCTTGAGTATCTCCGACATAGGCTGGTCGAGATTGATCTTCACGGCATCCCCTTCTCCTGCATTGCGGAGCTCTTCCGGGATAAGACGTCCCGGATTGTCATCCATTTTCTCTATCCAGATACCGTCCCTGTTGATCTTGCACTTGATATTGCGGTCTGCGGAACAGCTGACCCCGAGTCCCACCGGGCAGCTCGCCCCGTGACGCGGGAGACGGATGATGCGTACATCGTGCGCGTAGTATTTGCCGCCGAACTGCGCACCGAGCCCGATCTTGTGGGCGGCCTCAAGGACCTGCTTCTCAAGTCCGACATCCCTGAACGCCCTTCCGGTCTCGTCTCCCGTCGTAGGGAGAGAATCATAATAATGCGTGGAGGCCAGCTTGACTGTCAGAAGGTTCTTCTCTGCCGATGTTCCTCCTATCACGAACGCGATATGGTACGGCGGACATGCGGCGGTGCCGAGAGTCTTCATCTTCTCGACAAGGAACGGGACAAGCGTAGAAGGATTGAGGATGGCCTTGGTCTCCTGGTACAGGTAGGTCTTGTTTGCCGACCCTCCTCCCTTGGCAACGCACAGGAAACGGTATTCCATACCCTCGGTGGCCTCGATATCGATCTGGGCGGGAAGATTGCACTTGGTATTGACCTCATCGTACATGGTCAGAGGCGCATTCTGGGAATAACGCAGATTCTCTTCGGTATAGGTCTTGAACACCCCTTTTGAAAGAGCCTCTTCATCGCAGTATCCCGTCCACACCTGCTGGCCCTTCTCTCCGTGGATGATCGCAGTACCCGTGTCCTGACAGAAAGGCAGCCTTCCTTTGCATGCCACCTCGGCATTCCTCAGGAATGTCAATGCCACATATTTGTCGTTTGCGCTTGCCTCAGGGTCTGAGAGTATCTTCGCCACCTGCTCGTTGTGGGCAGGGCGAAGCATGAAGGATACATCGCGGAACGCGGCATTGGCCATTGCCGTCAGGCCCTCCTTCTCCACTTTGAGGACGGGCTTGCCTTCGAATTCCCCTACAGAGACATAGTCCTTTGTCAGGAGATAGTATTCAGTCTTGTCTTCTCCAAGCTGAAACATCGGTGCGTACTTGAATTCCATAATCAAATTTATCCTTTTAATCTTTGTTATCCTTATATTTTCATCATTTGCCGCCACCCATCAGATAGACCTTCATGAATTCATTGAGGTCTCCGTCCAGCACAGCCTGGGTGTCTGAGGTCTCGTATCCCGTACGCAGGTCCTTCACCATCTTGTAAGGGTGAAGCACATAGCTGCGGATCTGCGACCCCCACTCGATCTTTTTCTTCTGCCCCTCGAGCTCCGCCTGCTTCTCCTGACGTTTCTTCAGTTCCAGGTCATACAGACGCGATTTCAGGATACGGAGGGCGTTCTGCCTGTTGTCCAGCTGCGAACGCGTCTCGGTATTCTCCACCACTATCCCGGTCGGGATATGCCTTACCCTCACTCCGGTCTCGACCTTGTTCACGTTCTGTCCGCCTGCGCCGCTGGACCGGTATGTGTCCCACTCCAGATCGGCAGGATTGATCTCTATCTCAATAGTGTCATCTACAAGAGGATACACGAACACGGAAGAGAATGTCGTCTGTCTCTTGCCCTGGGCATTGAACGGGGAGATACGCACCAGACGGTGCACCCCGCTCTCGGCCTTCAGATAACCGAAGGCATAGTCCCCCTCGAACTGCATCGTGACCGACTTTATGCCGGCATCCTCCCCTTCGAGTTCATCGGTGACTGTCACCTTGTAGCCGTTACGCTCCCCCCAGCGCATATACATACGCATCAGCATCGCGGACCAGTCGTTGGCCTCCGTCCCTCCTGCACCTGAATTGATGGTGAGGATGGCTCCCAGGCTGTCTCCTTCCTCCCCGAGCATATTCCTCAGCTCCAGATCCTCGATCTCCTTCCCGACCGCCTGATACGACCTGTCGAGCTCCGCAGCCTCATCCGTCTCCACACCTTCGTCCGCGCCCTCCATACTTTCCTTCGCAAAATCATACAGGACCTCCAGATCAGCCACACCCGATGCCACCTTGTCATATCCGGTCACCCAGAACTTCACCCCGGCCAGCTCCTTCAGGAACTTCTCCGCAGCCTTCGGGTCATCCCAGAAATCAGGAGCAAGCGTCATATCCGTCTTTTCCTTCACCTCCGCCCGTTTCGCATCAATGTCAAGGCATCTGTCCAATGTCTCCACCCTCTGTTTCAGGGCACGTATCTGCTCTACAGTTATCATAAATATCCTCAGTTTTCATTCCGTACGGCTTCCGGACGCTCCTATGGATCTGCCATAGCATCGGAAGGCCGGCAGCACAATCTTGCAAAATTAGCAATAATTTCCGTAAATTTGAACTTGAAATCCAAGAAGCCGTTTTTATCGGGATGACAGGAATATTCGATTCAGGTGTCGGCGGGCTGTCCGTCTTCAGGGAGATTCGCAGGCTTCTCCCCGGGGAGGACTATATCTACTATGCAGACAATGCCAACTGTCCGTACGGGGACAGACCGGCGGAATTCGTCATCGGCCGGGCCAGGGAGATCACGGAACTGCTGATACGGGAAGGGGCGCAGATCATTGTCGTGGCCTGCAACACTGCTACCGCAGCCGCCATCAATACCTTGAGGGCGGAATATTCAGACAAGAGATCAGCCGATGTCAGGGAAAGGATGCTCCGGCTCTCGGGAGGCAGGCAGGACCATATAATGTTCATCGGAATGGAACCTGCCGTAAAGGCGGCGGCCAAGCTGACACGGAGCGGGGTTGTCGGGGTTCTTGCCACGGCAGGTACGCTCCACGGAGAGAAATATATCAGCACCCGGGACCACTACACGGCCGGTGTCACCGTAGTGGAACATATCGGTGAAGGTTTCGTGGAACTGGTCGAAAGCGGAGAGACAAGCGGGAAAAGGGCGGAATCGGTAGTGGACAGGAGTCTCAGACCGCTGCTTGATGCAGGGGCGGACATAATCGTGCTCGGCTGCACCCACTATCCGTTCCTTTCAGATACAATCCGCAAAGTCGCCTCCGGCATAGCCCCGGACAGGGAAATCCGGATTCTGGACCCGGCTCCCGCCGTCGCCCGCCATCTGCTTGATGTCATGAAAGAGGAAGGGCTGTGCGGATGTCCTTCTGATGCAGAGGGAGGACAGACCGGCAGCGGCACGGAGGATGGTCAGGCCGGCGGCGGCACCGGGCAAACGGACAGCACTGCAGGCGGCTCCGTCAGGCTGCTGGCTTCCGGCCCGACAGACACGCTTCTCAATCTCTATTCCGCTCTGTGAACCCGCTGCACTGCGGCTCCTTTCTGTTGTCTCAGATATTCGTTGGCCTTGGCGAGTGCAGGTATGATATGAGGGAAAATGTACTCAGTCCCTATCTCCCTGTCGAGCCCGAACTTCTGCAATGTGGAGAGGACCTGCGGATTCACTCCTGACAATATCACCCTTATTCCCCTCTTCTCTGTCCTCTGGAAAAAGTTCCTCAGGTTCCTTATGCCTGTAGAGTCCATGAATGACACCTTCCTCATCCTGATTATCCTCACCCTGACGTTGCTCATCCTGTGCCCTTCCTCCAGCTCCTCGAGCCTGCTGGCAAGACCGAAGAAAAACGGCCCGTTTATCTCATACACCTCGACCCCTGCCGGAATATCCAGATGTTCCGTGTCATCAAGCTGGGCCACTTCATCATCCTCCGTGGCCGCGATGTGGTCATCATCCAGGACCCGTATGGACGATGTCTCCATCACCCGTTTCACGAACAGCACGACCGCGAGCAGCACTCCCACCTCGATCGCTACAGTCAGATCCACCACGACTGTCAGGAAGAATGTTATAAGAAGGACTGCGACATCAGCCCTGTCGGCTTTCAGCAGATACCGGAAAGTCCTCCACTCGCTCATATTGTAAGCGACAATGACAAGTATGGCAGCCAGACACGACAGCGGGATATATGTGGCGTATGGCATCAGAAAAAGATAAATGAGCAGCAGCACGACAGCGTGGACGATACCCGTGACCGGGGACTTCCCTCCGTTGTTGATACTTGCCATTGTCCTTGCAAGTGCGCCGGTAGCCGGTATTCCTCCGAACATAGGGGTGACAATATTCGCTATCCCCTGCCCTATAAGCTCGGTATTGGAATCGTGTTTCTTTCCTGTCACTCCATCTGCGACCATCGCCGCCAGAAGGGACTCCACGGCGCACAGTACGGCAATGGTGAAGGCCGGGGACACCAGTCCCATGACTGTCTCATAGTCAAAATGCGGAGCGGCCGGTTTAGGCATGGGAAGTCCCGAGGCCAGTTCGGGGAATTTCGAGCCTATGGTGGCGAAATCCATCCCTGCAAACCTGTTGAGCAGGGTCGCCGCGACAGTCGCGAGCAGTATTGCCACAAGCGATCCCGGAATACGTCCGTTGACCTTCCCCCACAGGACTATGATGAGGACACAGCAGACGGACATTACGGCCTCGGCAGGGTCTATCGCCCCGATATTGCTGAAATAGCATACCCACTGCGGGATGAATCCGGACGGCACATCTATCTCCATCCCGAGAAAATCCTTGATCTGTGTCGAGAAGATTGTCAGGGCGATACCGCTGGTGAACCCTACGACAATGGGATAAGGAATGAACTTGAAGATGGCTCCCATACGGCACAGCCCCATCACCACAAGCATCACACCCGCCATGATCGTGGCGATTATCAGGCCCTGCATCCCGTATTCCGCAACGACACCGGCCACAATCACGATAAACGCTCCGGTAGGGCCACCGATCAGGAATCTCGACCCGCCGAACACCGACACAAGGAATCCGGCAATGACAGCCGTAATGAGTCCCTGCTGCGGAGTGACCCCGCTCGCTATCCCGAACGCTATGGCAAGAGGAAGGGCGATAATGCCGACTATGATACCTGCCGCCAGGTCCGATGCGAATGTCTTTGTATTGTAGCTTCCTTTTTTGAAGAGACTGAAAAATTTCGGTCTGAATACCCCTCTGATACTGAATTCCATGTGTAAAGTTACTTAGGTTATCGGCCCGTGGGGGCCGCAAAAACGTTTCAAAAAGGCCGCAAAGGTAACTCTTTATTTTCAATTTTACGACAAAACTGCAGGACAAACCGGCCATGAGGCCGGAATGTCCTGCAGCGGAATATCCAATGATACATGCCGCCTACCCGGCAGAAACTATCTTGTCCATCCTTTTGTCCAGTCGGTAGAAGTCTCGAATGCTCCCTTGCCTGCAGTATAATACCTGTCTGTCACCTCTACAGCCGCATTTGCGCTGTTGCCTGCAGCAGCGGCGAAATCTTCGGCAGTATAGGTTGCACCATCATTCTCGTTCCTGAATGAGCCGGTCATGGTTATATTCGTCAGGGCAGTCGTCTTGTTGGCTTCGAGATATGCATCCGTCTGCACTGTCTCGACATTGACAGTGTAGTCTTTTCCTGTAATGACCGCATTGTCAAGGATTACATTGGTACCTGCACGGAGCCTGATGCCGCGCTGGTTTTCAGAGGTCTTCCCGTTGCCGATAAGGGTCACATATTCAAGGTCTGGTTTTGAGACAGGCGTCGCAGCGGCATTGTCCCCGTTGTTGTCGCACTCCATAAGGCAATCGCAGGTAGGGTCGCTCTGATAGGCTACAAGGTGATGCGCAGTACCGTTCCAGCCCTCTGTCCAGTCGAATGAGTCATCGGTGCAGTTCACCACTACGCAGTGGTCGACATTCACCGACCCTCCGAAGAACTCGATTCCGTCATCGGAGCCGATATATGTCTGTACGTACGAGATTGTAGTACCCGAACCTACGCCATAGAGGGAGATGCCGTTGGACTCATGCTTATCATCGAATGCATATCCCGTATATTCAAGCCTCACATACTTGAGCGTACCTGAATTGTCATCATCATCGTTTCCGCCGTACGGTGCATTTCCGATTTCCGACATTCCGCCGTTCGCACCGAGGTTGGTATGGGCCTTGCCGCAGATGTGAAGACCGCCCCAGGCTCCTTCCTGCTCTTTCTCAGCTGTCATCACGATCGGGTTTTCAGCCGTTCCCTGAGCATCGATCTTCGCTCCCTGCTCGATAAGGATATAGATTACCTCTCCGTTGTTTTTTGCCACGAGACGGGCGCCTTCCTTGATGGTCAGGGTTGCGGGAGCCTTCACCTGAAGACTTCCCGAAAGATAGTAGGTCTGATCGGCCTCAAGCGTCATGTCTTCGGTGACGATACCTTTGAGCCCATCATCTTCAGGCGTAGTGTTGTCCTTGTTGCAGGCAGTAAAAGCCATTGAGAAACATACCATCATCAGGATTGATGAAAAATAATTGAATCTTTTCATAAAATTGTTTATTAAAGGTTGTTTTATTCCATGTCAAATAGTCCTGGACAGCAGGGCGGCATTACAGCGTATAGTTTATGCCGACCTCGAAACCGGGTCCCACATGCCAGGACTCCACATCCACGGTACGGCCCGCATTTGGAATATCCTGACGGTAACGGGCCGTCTGGTCGAGCATGTTCTTGAACCCGAGACTCACCGACCACTGTCTGTGGAACCTGTACGAGGCATTGAAATCAAGGGAATGGAAAGCCATCTGCTTCACATCTCCAAGTCCCATTATACCCACAGAATGGATACGGGGTCCCTGGATATTGTACAGGAGGGCAAGACTCAGCTCCCTGTTCTCATCGAATTTCGGGTTGTAGGTAATGTCTGCGTTCACGATATACGGAGACGCACCCTGGAGCGGTCTCTGCATGTTGGTATATGATCCTGCAGGCAGCTTGACATTGGTGTACATGAACGAGCCGTTCGCACTGACCGTAAGATCCCCGACAATCTGCTTGCGGACCTCTATCTCGACTCCGGCCGCAATTCCGCTGTCAGCGTTGTTGAAGGAATGCTCCACGGCACCTCCTGCAAGCCTCTGGATACGCTCGATAGGATTGTCAAGATATTTATAGTAGGCCGTAACCCCTACCATATCAGTGGAATTCTCCCTGAAATACTCGTATTTGAGGTCGAAATTGTAGTTGTATCCGTTCTGCAGGTCCTCGTTACCCCTTATCTGCGCGCCTCCGAATGTCTCTTCGTAGAGGAAGGGCGCCATCTCCACGAACGAAGGCCGGGTAACGGTCCGGGACAGGGACATCCTGAACGAATGCTCGTCATTGAGAGAATATTTCAGATTGATGGCAGGAAACAGGTCCAATGCATCTATGTTGCGCACCTCATCCGTACTGTAGTCCGTCGTATAGGACACACTCTGGCGGCTCGCCTCGAAACGCAGTCCGGCATTGAGGAACCAGTGTTCAGAGAACTGCATGTCCGCCTCTGCGTATGCTGCCGCGATAGCATTGAACGCATCATAATGATTCCTTTTCTGCTTGTTGCGGTCCACGCTTACAAGCCCGCTGCCGATGGCATCGAAACCGAGATAACGGTCGACATTCCAGGTGTCCGTAATCACATCGTTGATATCATCCACATCATAATAGAACCTCGTGACATCGAAATTCCTGGTCTTGTACTTGCCGGTGACCCCGAACCTTATGGTATAGTCATCATTGAATATATGTGTATTTTTCTCCGAGACCACAAACTCGTTTTCGTCAAGAGCCCCGAAATACCTCTGGGTCTCCTGGGCGTTGAGCTTGAAGAAATTGAGGTCTCCGGCTGAATTCCTGCGGAACATCACCTGGCGGCGGTCCGGCTCATCGCTTGAAGTGAAGCTCGCGGATGCCCCCCAGTCGAACAGCCAGCTGTGGTCATCATTCTCGTGATGTCCCGAAAGCTGATAATTCTGCAGAGTATAGTAATGGGTTATGAAGTTATGTCCCGTAAGGTCGTACGACTCGAACCAGTCCATACCATGCCTGTTCAGGAAGGAATTTTCCGCATTGCGGGCAAAGAATGCCGTGAGGCTTATGCTGTCGCTTTCCCTCAGGGTCTGTTCCAGATTGAGCAGCCCTGCTATATCCAACTTTCTCTTGTAGCTGTCGTAATTGTACTCGGAGCGCATTGAACCCGAAGAACTTGCCTCGTATGTACGGTAGAACGCATCCCTGACCGTCTCGTCCCCGGACTTGATGCTGAAAGAGGCAAGGAGGTTGAACTTGTGGCTTCCCACATCAAAACTGCGGCCGTAGCCTATGTTGCCGTTCAGGTCAGGAAGGGCCTTTGTGAAATAAGAATCAAACGAAGTCTCGAATATGTTATTCTCCCTCACATACTGGCCGAACTGACTGTATGCGATGTTGTCCGCCGTGGAATTGATTCTGTACGTATGGAAAAGCGACTTGCTGTCCATCCTCCCGAAATCCTGGAAGACAGTGCCGAAGTAACCTCCGGAAGAGAATCCGACAGTAAAGAAATTCTCCGACCCTTCCTTGGTGCTTATGTCCACGTGGGCTCCGGAATAGTCTGCAAATGAACTTGCCTCATATACCTTGCTCACAGTTATGTTCTGGATGGTCGATGCAGGGAAGATGTCGAGAGGAATGAGCTTGTTGTCCGGGTTCGGAGATGCTATCGGAAGCCCGTTGAGGGTCGTCGTGCTGTAACGATCTCCCAATCCTCTGACTATCAGCTGTCCGGCACTTGCAATGGAAATACCGGAGAGTTTCGCCACACTTTCCTGGGCGTTAGAGATTCCCTTTACGCTCATCTCCTTTGCCCCCATGTTCTCAATGGCAAAGGCGGAATTGATCCTTTCCTGCTGGAGAGCCTGCAGCGACTCTAAAGACTTGCGCGCCGTCACCACCGCATCCTCGATCATTCTCTGGTCAGGCTGCATTGCAATGGAATACGCCCCGTCATCCCCCGGGACAAGCCGGACAGGGTACGGGTCCGCAGACTGCATGCCATCGGCCCGGACAACAGAAACATCGACTGATTTACCGGATATAGACACCTGCACCGGTACATTGGAGAATCCGACGTATGAGACCACAAGCCTGTAGTCCCCGTCTCCGAGAAGAAGTTCGCATCTCCCGTCAAGGTCTGTCACCACTCCTGTGGTCGTACCCTCGATAAGGATTGCCGCTCCGATAAGGGGTTCACCGGAAACCGCATCCGTTACAACTGCCTTGAGAACCGAATCGCCCTCAGGGGACGAAGTGGCGCCGAGCCCGCATACGGAGCAGAACAATGACATCAGAAGCGCCGCTGTTATCTTTACACTTTTCATATCGGCGGCAAAAGTAGCCACCGGCGGTGAAAGATATTTTAAGAGAGCCTTATAATAATGTTACAGTCTGTTACGGAACGGTTATATGATTAAATTTCCGTTACATTGTATCCGGACGTTTGCCATAGCGAACATCCACTGTCATTCCGAGCACTCCTCATTGTCATTCTGAGCGTAAGCGAAGAATCTCATTCATAGAGCATGTAGCGCCGTGACAGCGCCCTGAAAGCGTCCGCATCCTTGTTCCAATAGTCCTCTATATCCGAAACCATGTATCTTTTTCCGAATTCGGCGCGTATGAACGATGTCCCGCATACCTTGTCGAAAAGCCCCACCCCGGAAGCCGTCTCGAACGGTTTTCTGTCGGGATACAGCCGGGCTACGGCCTGCATTACATAGAACTGGGTAAGGGTGACGGAAGCCGCATCGTAATCGGTGAAGAAATACTGGACACCCTTGACTGACTTCCCGGCGCTGCTTCCGGAAAACGGCTTGTAATAGATGGTCCTGAACTCCACACCGGGCAGATGGTAGCTGTCCAGTTCGGCCTTGAGGTCCTCCGCATCGATCCATTCCGCCCCGAACACGCCGAAAGGCAGGGTATAGCCTATCCCGATGTTCAGGAAATTGTACAGTTCCCCGCAGATTCCCGCCGCGGAATAGTTTACCGCCGATTCTGCAGTAGGTATGTTGGGCGATGGCAGCAGCCACGGCAGCCCGGTGTCGGCATAGAGCATGTCCCTGCTCCAGCCCTCCATCGGGATTACGGTCAGACGGCAATGCGATGGCTCCTGCCCGCCTGTCTGGCCGCAGTTGAGTCCCTCCTCATTGACAAGCATTGCCAGTTCTCCGACAGTGAGACCATATATATAAGGTATCCTGTACTGTCCCACAAAGGAAATCAGGCCATCTTCCGCGACACAGCCCTCGACCTTGTATCCTCCGAGAGGGTTGGGGCGGTCCAGGACCACCACCTCTATGCCGGCTTCCGCACAGGCCTCCATCACCAATCCCAGGGTACTGATAAATGTGTATGACCTCGCCCCCACATCCTGGATGTCATAGACCATCGCATCTATCCCTTCCAGCATTTCCGAAGTCGGCTTGCGTGTAGCTCCATAGAGGGAATATACCGGCAGTCCTGTGGCCGGATCGGTCACATCGCTGACCTTGCCGCCGGCATACACATTCCCGCGCACCCCGTGCTCCGGACCGAAAAGAGCGACCAGTTCAACACCATCCGCGTTGTATAGGATATCAATGGTAGAACGCAGGTTCCTGTCCACACCGCTCGGATTGGTGACCAGTCCGACACGCTTCCCTTTCAGCGGAGCGAACCCCATCCTCTCCAACACCTCGATTCCGGGACGCACGACCGGCTTTCCTGCCCCGGATACGGAACCGGCCCCCTCACCTTGCGTATTCATCATATAGTCATACGGCACAAAGACAGTATCATTGACATGGACAGTGTCGCGGACAATGACAAGCACCGTGTCCGTCCTGGTCTTTTTCCGTTTTTTTCTGGAACGGTCCGCCGCGGAAGCATCCGCGGCAATGAGCAAAACCAGCAAGACACTGATGCACAGGGTTATTCTATTTTTCATATTCAATAAATTTTATTCTCTGTCATTCTGAGCACCCTTCTCTGCCATTCTTTCCATACTCCGGATCCACCTTGACGAGCAAA
This sequence comes from uncultured Bacteroidales bacterium, assembly GCA_944322715.1. GTDB lineage: Bacteria > Bacteroidota > Bacteroidia > Bacteroidales > UBA932 > Cryptobacteroides. The sequence continues at coordinate 55,879 of CALUPT010000011.1, read as the reverse complement.
GTCACCCCTATCGTAGCAAGGCAGCACACGGCCACCATCCAGAAGAATCCGACATACCCGAGCCATTCCTGCAGATATCCCGCCACCATTCCCGGAAGCATCATACTCATTGCCATAAATGCCGTACAGAGGGAATAATGTGAGGTCTTGAACTCCCCTTCGGAGAAATACATCATATAGAGCATATACGCAGTGAAGCCGAAGCCGTACCCGAACTGGTCGAACGCCACACAGAAATTGATGATCCACAGATTTGAAGGCTGTGCAGCCGCAAGATACAGGAACACGAGGCAAGGAAGTGCGAGGCTCAGGGCCATTGGCCACATGGACTTCTTCAGTCCCCATTTTGAAGCCGCCATACCTCCGACAATCCCGCCCAAAGTCAGGGCAATCACTCCCACGGTCCCGTACACGATCCCGACAGTCTCCGTGGCAAGCCCGAGACCGCCCTTTTCGACAGGATCGAGAAGAAATGGATTGAGCATTTTCACGAGAAAAGCCTCAGGAAGCCGGTAAAGAAGCATAAACACTATCGCGAGCCAGACTTTCTTCTTCCGGAAGAATGTCACAAAAGTCTGCCCGAATTCCCTGACAATCTCCTTGACCCTGTCGTTAGCGGCAAATTCCTCTCCTGATTCATAAAGGTCCTGCACTCCCTGACGGTCATGGCCGATTTCCAGCTCTCTTTCAGGAAATCCGTTACCTGCAATGGCCGGTCCATCTGATGCCGGACGGGGCAAAACGAAAATATGATAGACGGTAACGGCCCCGAACAGGACGGCGCAGACAAGCATCGTCACAGACCAGGCCAGAGGAATATTCCCGAACTTCATTTCCAGAAGACCGGCCACAACGACCAGCACCCCCTGCCCGAATACGGAGGAAAGTCTGTAGAAAGTGCTTCTTATGCCTACGAAAAAAGACTGTTCCCCGTGCTTGAGTGCAAGCATGTAGAATCCGTCGGCCGCAATGTCATGAGTCGCGGAAGCAAAGGCGGTTATCCAGAATATGACCAGTATGACGGAAAACATGGATACGGGAGCGGGACCCTGCAATGCGGTGCCGGCAGCGGCGGTTGACAGGGATGTCTGATCGGGAATGGAAAATGCCGCGACGGCAAATGAAACGGACATTATTACCTGCATCGCAACCACCCACCACCGTTTGGTCCGGATAATGTCCACAAAAGGAGACCACAGCGGCTTGACCACCCACGGCAGATACAGAAGACCGGTGTACATTGCGATATCCCCGTTGCCCATTCCCAGTTTCTTGAACATTATCACCGAAATGACATTGACAATGAAATACGGGATGCCTTCCGCGAAATAAAGCGTCGGCACCCACAGCCACGGTGAGATCCGGCTGCGTCCCGTATCATTCCCCTTTCCCGTATGACTGATTCTATCCATATTCCCGTATATTTGAAAAATCCGGTACAAAGCCCCGTAACATCACCTCAGATCCTTCACTTCGTTCAGGATGACAATGAGACGGACGGCCATATTGACAACAGAGACATCACTTCCCTGTTGTCCGGATATCCGTCCCGGGATAGTAATGCTCCAGAATCTGCCGGTATGTATAGCCCTGGGCCGCCATCACTGCCGCCCCGATCTGGCACAACCCTACTCCGTGCCCCCAGCCACACCCGTGAAGGACAACCTCCGTCCAGTCGGAACGGACAGCATCGGCTGCATTTTCCGGCAGCTCCACAGGATGGCCTCCGGCATCGAGATATTCCACCTGAAACGCCGAACTCTTCAGATGCGACTCCGAAAGGATTCTTCTGATTTCCAGCTCTTTCCCGACAATAAGACTGCCTTTCGACCCCGTCAGCCCCAATTTCCGGATCCGGCCCGAACCGCCTCTCTCCAAAGGTTCAAGCGATGCTATCAGCCCTATGTCTATTCCGGAACGGCGGCGGACAATATCCGACAGTTCCTGTCTGCCGTATTTCACATCCCATCTGAAAAAATCCCTGGTGGCAAGATCATAGTCATTCAGGACCTGGGACAGGATCTTCTCATCTGCAGTGTCGCAGAAACTCCTGTTTCCGGACACGGAATGTCCCGGAGTATCGGGCAGAGCAGGCAGGTAATCATAATCCCGGTCTTCCCAACATGTCGAGAACCGTTCGGTCACGCCTCCGCAGCATTTGGAAAATCTGGCATCGCATATCTCCGGTTCCCTGCCTTCCGCGACAGCCCCGGCTGCCGCACCGCCGTGCCCTCCCGCATGCACAAGGACCTCACCCCAGGTACTGTCCACAGCATCTCTTGCATTCTTTCCCGCTGCCCGTGTCAGTCCCTGATATCTCTGGCAATGGTCATCCGCACATACATCATAACTTCCGTGCGATGCATGTCCGTACCATTTCATTATCCCGTATTCCGCCTCCTTTCCATCTCCTCCATCCGGCACATTCCCTCTCCCGGCCGCATCATCTCCCGGAGTCTGCACAAGGGTCCCTCCTGCAGTCCGGATGTCAAGCCACGTCACCAAAGATGGCAGGTTGTCCACCTGATCCGGGACCTGTCTTGTGCCGGCATTCCCCTTGCCTGCAATCCGCGCCATGACCCATGACCTGGAAATCACGGCATGGGCCTTCAGGAACTCAAGGGATGCGGTGGACTTCATCTCGGAAGAGATCACGCTCACAAGGTAGTCTTCGACACCCACCACATTGGCCGCCGTCAGAAGGTTTTTCTCCACAATGATCTTCAGAGCTCCCGCGAACTTCTGGTCCTCCTTCTTCTGCCAATGGAAGTCCTTGCCTATGGTGACGCCGTAAAGGACGAATGTCGGCTCCGCAAACATGGATGACGGTGTCACAGAGCCGAAATCCAGTTCATCATACAATGCCCCATCATATTCGATCTTCCCTTCTTTCAGGACGGCCTTTCTCGGCCCGGCGCCATCGGACAGGATAGAGAAGACTATCTCCCGGGCCGACATTATCCCGACCTCGACCGTCTGCTGTCTCCTCGTCAGCCGGTCCGCAATCATTGCCTCTTCTTCATGGCTCAGGGTCACTTCATCCAGCATTTCCGACAGAAGGGCATCGTCGAGTTTTCCGAAATCCTCTTCCAGCGGAGTTATGAATATTCCGGCCATATCCGCACAACCGGGACTCATGGTCAGATGGTCCGGACCGTCCGAGAAATAATGATGCGACCTGTGGCATCTTCTGAAAACCACAATGGAACGGTACTCGCCATCCTTGAAATACGTGAAAAGGTTGAACCTCGGCTCCGAATCCCCCTCCGGTACCGGAGCACAGTCTATAAGCCGGTAAAACAGTTTGGCCGCAGACTTGGCCGTACGGGACCTCAGCACGAATACGCCTCTGACAAATTTCCCGTAATGGAACAGGTCGGCATCCTGGACCGATGCAAGATAGGAAAGAGGGCCGCATCCGTCCGCGGCACCGCCGGCAGCGGCTCCGGTCCCGAAATGCCTTTCCCGGACAGCATCCAGCAAGGCATCCACATCATTCTCCAACGGCATCCTGCCGCGCCCCGCACCCTGGAAATGATGGTGGTCAGGAGCGGAAGCCCCGCATTTCGGTCCGTTATAGAAGAATATGTATTCCGGATATGCCCGTGCAAGGTCGAGAATATCCACATAGCGTCTCCATATCGACTGTCCGGAATGGCCGCAGAATGCTATCACGAGATGATCCGGGAAAATCGGATAAGGATTGACAAGGATATCGTATTTCTTGCCTTTCCTGCCATCGAAACGGATATGTATCTGCTCCGGAGGCCTGTTTTCCGGACACAGGAAACAGGGTCTCGCATTGAGGGAAGCGGCATCCGTCCTTGCTGCAGACGATATGATACGCGCCGGATTGAACTGTACGCTGACATCCAGACCGCCTACGGAAAGCCTTTTCACCTGCACCCGTTTCAGAGCCCTGAAATTTTCACAGGCAAGGGGCCAGCGCGACAGCTGGTCATTGACAAATTCCTCTATTCTCTTCATGGCCGGCGGTTTTTCAGATCATTTTCATCCCGTCACTGTCCGATGCCTGCCCCGCTGCCATATTAAGACGTATCCGGGCTTCAATCTCCCAGGTCCGAAGCCTGTCCTTGTACAGATTGCAGGCATTCTGTCTCTCCACACTCAGGTCGGCATCCGAATTGCCTTCCCAGCGGCGGCAGCAGTAAAGCACATCATGGATTCTTCCTATCCGGTATTCCCTGCTGATTCTCAGGCCGATCGCATAATCCTCCCCATAGCTGGTATCCGGCATCCCCAATTTCCTCAGAAGCGGGGTCCAAAAGGCTCTGGGTGCTCCGAGCCCGTTCACCCTCAATGCATTGTTCCTGCCGTTGGCATCGGTCCATTCCCTGTGGTCTATCACCCCAGGAGGTATGGGATTCATATTGAAATCCGTCATCATGTAGCTTCCTATGACCATTGCGCACCTTTCCTTCCGGAATGTATCCACTATCCTCGACAGGGTATCCGGTCCTGAATAGATGTCATCGCTGTCCAGCTGGACCGCGAACTCGCCGCAATATTCCGACTTCGCCGCAAGGTTCCAGCAGCCTCCTATGCCGAGATCGTACCTGGAAGGGATTATATGGACCAGCCTCGGTTCGGAGGCTGCGAGATTTTCCAACAGCTGCGAAGTGCCATCCGACGAATGGTTGTCCACTACAATGACATTGAACGGGAAGGGACATTCCTGCGAAAGCGCGCTGCGGACGGCATCCCCGATGGTCCTCACCCTGTTCAGGACAGGGATTATCACGGATGCAGTGACAGGGAAAGCCGTATCAGCCGGCTCCGCTTCCGAAGATGGTCCGGTACTGCCTACGCCGGAATCCGGGTCCTTGAATACCGGAGGCATACAGGCTCCGATACGTTTCAGGTGTTCCGTACATGCCCGCTCCATCTCTATCTGCACCTCCCTGTTACGGGGATCCACATAATCGAACTGTCTCTGCCCCGAAGGACGGAGGTCTGCCGCCATGTCAGTATAGAGAAATTCATTGATATGCACGATATTCCGCAGACGAAGACGAAGATCGTAGAAACCCGCATGACGGTAATCCGCATCCATCTCCGACACCGCTTCCCGCAAGGAGGAAGTACGCAGCATCACCACGGACCCGAAATCGAAATCATCCCTCAGCGAGCCTTTCTGGCAGTCAATGAGAGGATATCTCTTCCTGACAGGCTCGTCTCCGCTGCCGGGGAAAAGACGGTAATGGTCCGAATACAGCATATCCGCCCCTGTATCTTCAGCGACGGATATGAATCTCTCTTCCGCATATTCACCGAGACACGACACAAGGTCATTGAGGAAGAGCAGCACGTATCCCGAACCCTCTTCCCGCGCCAGACGGCGCAGTGTCTCCGTTGAACGGTCTTTCAGTGTTATCTTTCGTACATGCATGTCCTGTTGTTTTATCGGCTTCTTCGCTGATTCAGGATGACATGGAAACCCGGAATGGCCGGCCGTACTTACCGGTCCCGTCCAAAATGACATGGCCGCGGACATCAGAGCAGGGCAAGCAGTTTCCGGGAAATCCTCCCGAATTCCTGCTCGAAGTTAGGAGTAAAGACCGACTTTCCCAAATTTTCCCGGATTTCATCAAAGGTCCACCATCTGCCATCATCGACCTCATCCCTGTCCGGAGTCAGCTGGAAATTGCCCACTGCGGCAAAGACATTCACCATCTCCACTTCCCTGTCCGATGCGAACTCGTACGAGAGCAGGTATATCGGATTGAACTTCGTGAAACCGAGCTCCTCGTAAGTCTCCCTGTAAAGCGCTTCCAGAACCTGCTCCCCGTAATCCACATGTCCTCCTACCGCCGTATCCCATTTGCCGGGCTGGATATCCTTCTTCATCGAGCGCTTCTGCAGATAAAGACGCTCGTACCTGTCAATGATATGCAGGTGCACTACCGGATGGAGGACTCTCGCACCTCCGTGGCAGTATTCCCTCGCAGCCTTGGCTATGACCTCGCCCGACCCCATGATTACAGGGAACATCTCCCTGCGTCTTCCCGATGCAGGTCTGCCGGCGGTCTCGGCAGTCGGTCTCGGCAGTTCCGGCACATCTCCGGGAGGGTACACAAGGTCAAACATCTCAGGCGAAAGCTACGAGTATCAGCAGTTGCGCCACAAGCACCCTCATGAACATGGAAAGAGGATAGACAGTGGCATAGTTGACCGAAGTATAGTCGGTACCGTAAGCCTCCTGGGCAAACGCCAGCACAGGAGGGTTGGTACATCCTCCTGTCAGAAGGCCGCAGATCTGATAGAAGTTGAGCTTCAGCGCCAGACGGCCTATCAGGGCGATGACGAACGTAGGGATCACGGTTATCAGGGCTCCGTAGAGAATCCACCAGTAGCCTCCGCCGAGTATCGAACTGACGAAGTTTTCTCCGGCGCCAAGACCTACGGCAGCAAGGAAGATGGAAATGCCTATCTCCCTGATCATCAGGTTTGCGCTTGTCGTGGTATATGTAGTGATCTTGAGTTTCGGTCCGAAATAGCCTATAAGGATGGCTATAATGAGAGGCCCGCCCGCAAGGCCGAGCTTGATGGCCTGCGGAATGCCCGGAAACTTGATAGGAATCGAACCGAAGATGACACCGAGCGCAATGCCTAAGAAAATAGGGATAAGGTAAGGATGGTTAAGGCCGGATGCTGAATCTCCGACAACGGACTTGATCTTCGCGACGGAATTCTGCGGTCCCACGACCCTCAGCACATCCCCCAACTGGAGCACAAGGTTCGGATTCGCCACGAGATCGACTCCCGCCCTGCTCACCCTGGTAATGCTTACGCCGTATGTGGCACGGATATTCAGTTCCCTGAGCTTCTTGCCTGTCAGGGACGACTTGGTGACGGTAAATGTCTTGACTGTCATGGATGTGTCGATTCCATTCCACTCATCCTTGTCCAGAGGCAACTCCTTGCCGAACAGCATCTGCACCACATCCTCGGATGACTTGGAAGTGATCACCAGAAGATGATCCCCTTTCTCTATTATGGTCCGGGCGGTAGGGAAGATTATCTCTCCGTTCCTGCGCAGCCTGGAAATGACGAACTTGTTGGTGATTTCCTTGTCCACTTCCTGGACTTCCTTGCCGCATACAGCCGGATTTTCCACCTCGAACACAAGACGCACGGCGCTCTCGATGCCGGAATTGTCCTGGTCAAGGGCCGCCTGCTCCTTCTTGAGGTCTATCTTGAATATCGCCTTGACAAGCATCAGTACCATGATCACGCCCAGCACTCCGAGAGGGTATGCCACCGCATAGCCGGAAGCGAGGGACCCGGAAAGGTTCGATGCCGCTTCCGCCCCCTGAGTAGCCACAGCCGCATCATAGTATGTCTGCTGCGCCGCACCGAGTCCTGGCGTATTGGTGACTGCACCCGACATGACTCCCACCATTGTCGTCAGGTCTTCGCCCGTCACGAGATGGATGACGTATGTCGTGAGTACGGCCAGAAGGACAAGGGACACGGCAAGCAGATTCATTGTAAGCCCGCCTTTCCTGAAAGAATGGAAGAAACCGGGGCCTACCTGCAGGCCTATCGAAAACACGAAAAGTATAAGGCCGAACTCCTTGAGGAAATGCAGGAGTTCGCCGGGAATACGGAAACCGAAATGGCTGAGCAGAATACCTACAAACAGAATCCAGGTCGATCCGAGGGTCACGCCTTTTATCTTGAACCTGCCGAGCCATATTCCGGTCGCGATCACCACCGCAAGCAGCAGGATCGAATGACCGATTCCAAGACCGAAAAACAAATCTCTCATATCTATATTCAATTACATTTCATTTCCTGACAACAGGCCCGTCACCGGCTTCTGTCCTCCGCACTCTTTCCTGCAGCCATATATCCGCACAGGCAATCAGCGGCCCAACTCCACGCAGAAAGCGGACTTCCCGCCGACTTTTCCCTCAACATAGATCCTCCCGCCGGCATCCGCCCTGAAAAGCTCCACAATGTCCCCGGGCCTGGTCTCGCTGTTGAAATTGATCCTGACATCCTTCACCGGCTCCGACACGAGGGAATCGAAGTCAAGGGTATCCATCGCCCATACGAGATAGCGGGCATTGTTGGTATGGCCGTTCATATCCACATCCGAATATGCGACCCTGTGTTCCGCCACCTTGCTCTCAACCGTCCCGGATGGCAGCTGCACCTTGCCGCACTCCTGTTCTATCGCATTGTCGGAACATGCCGTCCCCTCATCGAGAATCCCCGCATCCCGGCACAGCCTCCTGGTATCGATATTGATTACGAGCCATGATGTCGTAGCGGACACCAGCACATTGCCCTGCCTGTCCTTCATCTGGAAATCACGCAGGTAGAAAAGCCTTGAAGCGCCCTTGTGCCAGGTGCTCATCGTGACCTCCTCCCTCCATTTCGGATAACGTTCGAAACGGATATGCATACGGGAAAGCACCCATACGGTCCTTGTCCGCATGAGGTCATCGTATCCGAATCCGAGCTGACGTGCATGTATGTTCGCCATTTCCTGAGCCAGGTCCATGAATGAGGCCGGCTTGAGAAGGCACGAGAAATCCGTGTCGTAACAAGGGATTACAAGATCCTGTGAAAGTCTGTGGTCCATACCCGAAGAGTTTCGGGGCGCAAATGTAACACTAATACTTCACATTTTCAAATCGGGCACGCATATCCTGTCCATCACGGAATCCTCCGTCTCATGACCCGAGAAGCCTCAGTTCTTCTTCCGTGTACAGGATGGAATCGATAAAATCAGGGCACAGATGCGCCAGAAGCACGAAAATTCCCAGAGCGACGGCAGCCACGGCTATGACCACGGCAACCGCAATCCCCGCTTTCAGCGCTTTGGATGGCTTGCTTTTACCGCTGCCGGGCTGCACGGCATCCGTTTCGGCAGGACTTCCGTCCGCATTGTCCGCCGTACCGTCTGCCATAACGTCCGCCATACCATCCTCCGGAGCGGGTACAGGAGCGTCTGCCGACATGGCCGGAGCCTCCGACGGCCCGACTGCGGATGCCGTTTCGGCCGGAGCGACATGGGCCTTCAACGACACCGGTTCCAGTCCCACCCCATCGGGGAATATGTCCATGTCTTCATCCGAAACGAAGAAATAATTGTTCTCCCTTGTAGCCCTCAGCCTTCCGAGCTCCGGAAAGATTACTGTCTTCTGCCTGTTCAGCACTTCCCTCAATCCGGAAATGAACCCGATAAGTTCATCCCTTGCCTTGTCTTCAGGCATTCCGGCTTCCGCCGCATAATGCCTGACAAGCAGCATGTCATCCGCCTCCGCGTTCTCCCTGAAAGACAGTTTCCTGTACGGAGGATTGATCGTATAGCCCCTGTCGGAGAACACGGAAGGAGCCAGTTCCGCCACAAACGAGCCGAAACCGGGAAGAGCCACCCTGTCATTGTCCAGGAGCAGGTCTTTCACCATTTTTGACAGACAATCTATATCCATAACGCATCAAGGCTTCTGAATAGCCATTCGACCAGCAAAGTTAACACAAAAGGGACACAATGCCAGAAACAGACACGAAAAAAGCACCTGCGGTTTGACTGCAAGTGCTTGCTGATCAGTGATTCCCAACCTGCTCCTGAAGCAGGACTTGAACCTGCGACCCTCTGATTAACAGTCAGATGCTCTAACCAACTGAGCTATTCAGGAATTTTATGTGCTCCCTCAGGGGCTCGAACCCTGGACCCCAACATTAAGAGTGTCGTGCTCTACCAACTGAGCTAAGGAAGCTTGTCTTGCAAACTTTCTGTGATCCGTTTGGGGCTCGAACCCAAGACCCCAACATTAAAAGTGTTGTGCTCTACCTGCTGAGCTAACGGATCAATCCTTAGTCCGAACCGGAACGGCAAACAGCCTGTTTCCTAAAACGGATTGCAAAGGTATACCTTTCACATCAAATATCCAAATATTTTCAGAAAAAATGTCGTGATTTTTTGCAACCTGGGATTTCCCTTCTAATGGATATCCTCCGTAAGTTCCTTAAGTATAATTTTTTCCGCGGAATTGACCCATTCGATGAATCCGTCATTCTGATGATAATCCTTCGCAAACTCGATCAGGGCAGAAAGGTCGAACGTCTTCGCCGATATGCCAGCCCCGTTTCTGGTAGCATCGAAAGCGTTGATTTCCTGCTCGATATGGGAAGGCACCATCAGAATAGGCTTGCCGAGATACATAGCCTCGCAGACGGATTCGAATCCCGCCGTGCTTGCGTACGCCCCGCAACCCGCCATCTGATGGAGGAACTCCTTGTCATCTATCAGATAGAAACTCAGGTTATCATCCACTTTCCTGACCGGCCCCTCCGACCATTTGTCCCAGAAAAACCTCAGGTTTACATCGGGATGCCCGGAATGCCAGGCCTCCACCTCCGGAGCGAATCCCGGATTCAGCATATATCCGAGAATGTAGTCCCCTCTGCAGACAGATTCCCCTGCGCTTCCATCGCTGTTCCTGAGCCTGAGCACATCCGGGCGAAGCAGCGGCGGCACCACCTTTATCCGGCGCGAAGAATCATCCGGCAGATGATTGAAAGAAAGAGCCAGAAGTTTGCAGGAGCCGAAAGAATTTATCCTTGACAGGACATTCAGACCCTCATGGCCCGGATATTTCACAAGCGGAAGGCCGAATCCCTTGTGCAGGAAAAGATATTGGTGGCCTATGCTCACGCACGGGACCTTGAGTCTGCGTCCCATATACGCCAGACCTACCAGCAGTTCATAGAAATTAACCACGACATCCGCCCGGGACTCAATGGCAGTCTTGCGTATCCTCCTTATGCTGGGGAAATATTTGACAAAGGCAAAGACATTATAGAGCACAGTTCCGATCATATTCGGCTTCCTGTTCTTGTGGGATGGACGGAAGTTCATGCTGGTGTATTCCGTCACCGGAGCCGAAACCGACCTGAGGAAAAACTCCGGAACCTTGCGTGTAGCACTGGTCCCGACCATGATACCGACCACCTCATGACCGTTCCTTGCCAGCATCTTCTCCAACGTCATGGCCTGGGTCATGTGCCCCCTGCCTTCTCCCTGCACTACAAACAGATATCTCATATCAGAATCTCATTATTGTCCAGTTGCCATCATCATCCTCCACAAGGGCGGAAAGGGATTCGACCCAGTCTCCCGAATTGAGATACCTGATGCCTCCTATCATCCTGTCCTCCGGACAGTGGGTATGGCCGCAGATAACCCCATCGCATTTGTGCGCCCTCGCCACATCCGTCACCATGTCCTCGAAATCGGACATCGATGACACCGCCCTCTTGACCTTTCTCTTTATGGCCGCGGAGAATGAATAGTACGGCTTCCCTCTCCACGACCTGTACCGGTTATAGAGCTGGTTCAGGCGCAGAAGAATCCTGTAACCCAGATCACCGAGCTTCGCCAGCCATTTCATGTTGGATGAGACATTGTCGAAAATGTCCCCGTGGGTCACGAAATAGCGGTGACTGCCGCTCGTAAGGATATAGTCCCTCTGGATTGTGATATTCGAGAAGGAAAGGGGCGCCACATAATCGAAGAAGGCATCATGATTGCCTACTATGTATATGACTTCCGTCCCCCTGTTCTCCATCATCTTCATTATTATCTTCAGAAGTCTGGTATATTCCGGTTTCCATCTCTTGTCCGCAGACCTTCTGAGCTGCCATCCATCCACGATGTCTCCGTTGAGTATGAGTCTGTCGCAATCCACGGAACTCAAGAACTCACTAACCTGCAACGCCTTGGACTGTTTGTATCCAAGATGTACATCGGACACGACCACTGTCCTGAAATGTTTTCTCTGCACTGTCATTGCTTCCCTGCTGAAAATTCCTTGATATGCTGTTCTTCCGTCAGACGGCAGACAAGCAGGCCGTCCCCCTTTTTAGCCACGACATAGCCATCCAGTCCCTCGAGCACCACCGGGCCCGCCCCATCCGTATTCACGATGCAGCCGGTACAGTTGAAAAGCCTTACATCATTCCCCGTCACCGCGTTGCCGGAACCGTCAGTACCGGTATGGGCTCTGACCGCCCCCCAACTGCCGAGGTCGCTCCATCCCGGATTGCCGGTAATGACATGAATGTCATCCGATTTCTCCATCACCGCATAGTCAATGGATATCTTCTCGCATTCAGGGAAAAGCCGTCGCAGCTCTTCCTGCTCCGAATCGGTATAGAAAGAAGGGGACAGTCTGTCCATTATGGAGGCGATCTGCGGGGCAAACCGGCGCATCTGGCCGCTGATAGTCTTCGCATTCCATACGAATATCCCCGCATTCCAGAAAAAGCCGCCCTCCGCCAGATACGCTTCCGCCATCGCAAGGTCAGGTTTCTCCCTGAACCCAGACACCTTCGATATCTCCCCCTCGGTAGCCCCGGGGGCATGAATGTAGCCGTATCCGGTCTCCGGACGGAGAGGAGTGATACCTATTGTCACTATCCCGGAGTGGCAGTCCGTAAATTCGAGAGCCTTACGGATATCCTTCCTGAACCTGTCCGCATCAAGGACCACGGCATCCGATGGAGTGACCACGATATTGGCATCCGGATGCCTCTGCGCTATCTTCCAGCACGCGTACGCTATGCACGGGGCCGTATTGCGCGGCTCCGGTTCCGCAAGGATATTGTCCTGCGGGATGTCAGGAAGCTGGGACTTCACTGTACCGGCATATCGTCCGGAAGTCACGACCCAGAAATTACTGACCGGACATATTCCGCTGAAACGGTCCACAGTCAGCTGTATCAGGGATTTCCCCACCCCGAGAATATCGATGAACTGCTTCGGCATTTCGGGCGTACTTACCGGCCACAGCCTGCTGCCGATACCCCCGGCCATTATCACAACATGAGTATCCATATCTCCAAAATCCGGTAACGGACTGTAAAGTTATCAATTTTTGGAATCCCTATGAATTTTTACGGAAAGAAATTTAATGCAGGATTTTTTCTATTTTTGTCCATCCGATTCCGCGGAGCCCACGGACCCGCGGCCGATTCGGATCAGGATTTACAGAATGGATGTCAACAGAGTATATAAGGAAGACTGCCTGACGGGACTTGGGAGGATACCGGACGGCACGGTGGATCTCGTGTTCACCGACCCGCCATATTACCAGAACAGGGCGGGAAACCTCACAGGACTGAAGAACCACAAGGATGTTATCACCGAATTCAAGTTCGATGGTTTCGCATCCGAGGAGGATTATCTCGGATTTATGGAAAAGGTGATTCGGGAGCTGTACAGAGTGTGCAAGGACGGAGCCGCCGGATACATGTGGTGCGGGGATGACTATGTGTCGTTCCTCAACAGGATTGTGGAAAAGGCCGGGTTCCAGTTCAGAAAGGTCATCCACTGGCACAAGACCAACCCGTTCCCGGCCATCAGCACAAGGAAAATGTTCGCCAACAGCATGGAAATGTGCATTCATTTCTCCAAAGGAAGTCCCAAGACATGGAATTTCAAGACTGTCAACGAGATGCATAATTTCATCGAATCTCCGATATGCATGGGGGCGGAAAGAATGAAACACGAGACCCAGAAACCTCTGAGGGTATGCATACCTTATATAGAGATAAGTTCGGACCCGGGAGACCTTGTCCTGGACCCGTTCATGGGCTCCGGCACGACAGCGGTAGCCGCGATGATGCTCGGGAGGAAATTCATCGGATTCGAGAAAGAAGACAGATACTGCGACATAATCAGAGAACGTTTCGGGAAATATCTCGAAAAACATCCCGAAACTCCGGAAGGGGGGCTTCCGGAAGTAATCTCAGGCCGGTCCGGACCAAGCAAATGAGCATGGAACGACATCCCGTACTGCACAAGGCAGGTCACTGGATCATGATATGGTCGAGCAGATCGGATGCATTCATCGATTCGGCGCCGCGGACGCGGGCGGCATCATCTCCGGCCCTGCCGTGATACCATACCCCGAGTATGGCCGCCTCCAAAGGGGAATAGCCTCTGGCTCTCAGTCCCGTAACGAGACCGGTAAGGACATCCCCGCTGCCGCCCTTTGCCATGCCTGCATTTCCGGTAGTATTGACATAGAGCAGTCTGCCGACCATCTCCCGCACATACTCCTTCAGTCCGGTTTTCCTGCACAGGGAGGCTTTCAGGGCATTTGCCATATCCGGAGGAGGACATACGAGTGTCCTGCTGCCCTTGACGATTACCACGGATGAAAGACTGTCGGCAACGGACATCGTATAGTAGAGCTGCGGACCGTCCCAGGGATATTTCCAACCGGAGAAATCCACATCCCGCACATTGCACAGTCCGGCAACAAGTCTCGACAGTTCCCGGGTATGGGGAGTAAGGATGGAACCCGAAGGAACGATGGAGGCAAGTTCCGGATGCGCGGCGATTATGTTCAGCGCATCCGCATCCAGCACCATGCCGGGCATCCTTGCCTTACGGCCCTTTCCATGACCTTGACCGGTCTCCGCGACCGGACTGCCGGCCTCCCGGTGACGGTCCTTGATGTCCCGGGAAGGCATGGCCGGGCAGGACAGTCTGGAAAGCAGGGCCGAAAACGCTTCGACCGTCGCTTCCGACTGCCCCATGCCGCATCCGACTCCTGCGGCCGTATAATGTTCAAGGTTGTCGGGAATTTCAGAAAAGGCAGTCCCCGGATCAAGACTTACGATTGCCGCCGGATTCACCGCCTGCATTATCATTCTCTCGTCCTTCGGGATATGGGCGGTCACAAGTCCGCAACCTGACCTGAGGGCCGCCCCCGTTGCAAGGACGGCCGCCCCCATCATCCCTCTTGAACCCGCAATGAGCAATGCGTGGCCGAACGCCCTCTTGTCGGCATACTCATCCCTGTCCAACCGGATTCCCCGGATGACATCCTCATTTATCTCAGTAAATTCCATATTCATTATTATCATAGACGGACTTGCGTACAGGGACACCATACTCTTCCAGTACGGTGAACGGGACGCAGACGCTTTCGGTATACCATTGGCCGGAACCATCTTCCGGACAGTTGTATGCCTGGATCGCCCTCAAATCCACCTTTTTGCCACCCATGCAAACGGATATTCCGCAACTGGCGTTTCTATATGGATATCCTGTCACAAGCCGGGAAAAGACAGTATCAGGCAACGCCGGTCTGAGAATATTTCCGTAAAATGCCTTCAACTGCCGCATTTCAATCCAGTATGCCTTCCCCGGGACGAAATATGCAAGACTGTCCGCTTCCGAATGTTCCAGCCAACCTGCCGTACCGGGGAATTTGCTGTAGACTTCAATCAACAGATCATCGTAATCCCTGTCCCTGCGCTTTTCGGACACTTTCACCTGCCTGCCGTCAAGAGTCAGCAGGACATCGACATCCTTCCGCTGCAACTCCCGTCCCGTCCCGCTGTCATAGTCTGTCCTGCATATATCTTCCGCATTCAGGACCTTGCGATAGAACTCATCCTGCTCATCGAATCCGGAATGCTCGAACCGGATGCTTCTTGTGAAATCATGCGCTGCCATATCAGGAGCCAAACTTAAACATTATTTTCCAAAGTTGCCGCATATCCGGACAAACTGTGCGGAAAAGAATGTATTTTTGTACAGTCTTTCGGCCGGTATCCATCAAAATGCCGGCCGGGTTGAAATCAAGACGATATGACAAAAGATACGGAAAGGCCGGAAAAGATAATAGTGCACGGCGCAAGGGTGCACAATCTGAAGAACATAGACGTTGAAATCCCGCTCAACGGAATCACAGGAATCGCAGGCGTGTCCGGGTCGGGGAAATCATCGCTTGCCTTAGGCGTGCTATATGCCGAAGGTTCGAGACGTTACCTCGAATCGCTCTCCACATACACGAGACGGAGGATGACTCAGGCGGCAAGGGCGGATGTGGATGAGGTACTCTATGTACCTGCTTCGCTGGCCATGCACCAGAGGCCTGGCATACCGGGAATCCGGAGCACTTTCGGCACGGGGACCGAGCTGCTCAACAGTCTGAGGCTCATATATTCCCGTCTTGCAAGCCACCGCTGTCCGAACGGGCATTACCTTGAACCATCCCTGCTTGTGGCGGCCGGACAGGAACTGGTCTGCCCGGAATGCGGGACGCATTTCTTCGCCCCTTCCGCAGAGGAACTGTCTTTCAACAGCCAGGGCGCCTGCCCTAAATGCGATGGCACCGGGACTGTCAGGACCGTGGACGAATCGACTCTTGTGCCGGACGAGAGCCTCAGCATCGATGAAGGGGCGGTCGCCCCGTGGAACACGCTGATGTGGTCGCTCATGACAGATGTGTGCAGGGAAATGGGAGTGAGGACGGACATACCGTTCAACCGGCTGACCGCCAGGGAAAGGGACATTGTCTTCCACGGACCGGCCGTAAAAAAACATATTTTCTACAAGTCAAAAAATACCAACCAGGCCGGCGAACTCGACTTCACATATTTCAATGCCGTGTACACTGTAGAGAACGCCCTTGCGAAAGTCAAGGACGAAAAAGGGATGAAAAGGGTCGAGAAATTCCTCAAGACGGAGACATGCCCCGACTGCGGGGGCTCCCGGCTGTCGGATGCAGCCCGGGCGCCTCTTGTCAGGGGAATATCACTGGCAGATGCATGCAGGATGACCCTGTCGGACCTTGTAGAGTGGGTCAGGGGAATACCGGAAAGCCTGCCTGAAGAGATGAGGCCGATGGCGGAAAGCATCTGCGAATCCTTTCTCGATGCATCAGGACGGCTTCTGGACCTCGGTGTCGGCTACCTGAGCCTCGACCGTGCGGCATCAACCCTCTCCACCGGAGAAAGACAGAGGATGCAGCTTGCCCGGGCCGTGAGGAACCGGACAACCGGTGTGCTATATGTCCTGGACGAGCCATCCATAGGACTCCACCCCGCAAACATAGCCGGCCTTGCCGGCGTGATGAAGGACCTGATAGCGGATGGCAATTCGGTCGTGCTTGTGGACCATGACATCCAGATTCTGAAAGAGTCCGACTGGCTGATCGAGATGGGTCCGGGAGCAGGCTCGAAAGGAGGACGTGTGATCTCGGAAGGTACGGTAAGCGAAACCGGGAAGAATCCAGCATCGGAGATCGGCCCGTATCTGAGCGGACAGGCAGATATGACCGTCCGCGAGCGGCCGGCGCAGGACCGGATTTTCGAATACGGGCGGATACATCTGTCCACCGGCAGAATCCATACCGTCAAGCCTATGGAAACGGATATCCCTAAAGGCAGGCTGACCGTCGTGACAGGCGTGTCAGGCTCGGGAAAGACGACCCTTGTGCTGGAAAGCCTGATCCCTGGACTGCAGGCCCATATTGCGGGGACAAGGCTTCCCGACCACGTAAAAGCGGTAGAAGCCGAAGGCATACGGCAGGTCAAGCTGATCGATGCCTCCCCTATCGGCATCAACATACGCTCGACCGTCGCCACATACGCCAATGTCCACGATGAACTTCGCAAGGTCTATGCAAAGACTGCCGATGCAAAGGCCAGAGGATACAGGGATGGGGATTTCTCATACAACACCGGAAAGCTGAGATGCCCCACATGCGACGGGACAGGCGTAATCAGTCTCGATGTACAGTTTCTCCCGGATGTGGATATCCCTTGCCCGGACTGTCGCGGCTCGAGATATTCCAAGGCGGCAAGCCTCATCAGACGGGAGAACGCCGCCGGGGAATTCCATTCCCTGCCCGAACTCATGGACATGGATGTGAGCGATGCCCTTGCCGCCTGCGCCGATCTGAAGACAGTCAGGCAGAGGCTGCAGGTTCTCCAGGAACTCGGTCTGGGCTATCTCACCCTCGGGGAACAGACCCCGGGACTGTCCGGAGGCGAAGCCCAGCGGCTCAAGTTGGCCAGTGAAATGGGCAGAGGGCAGAAAGACTCTGTATTCGTATTCGACGAGCCCACCATCGGGCTGCACCCTTCCGATGTCAGGTCGCTGCTGCAGGTGTTCCAGAGCCTTGTCGACCACGGGGCTACAGTGATTGTCATCGAACACGATCTGGATGTGATCCGCAATGCCGACTACATTATAGACATGGGCCCCGGAGGCGGAGAGGAAGGCGGACGCATTGTCGCCACCGGCACTCCGGCACAGATCCGCGCCTGCACGACAAGCATTACAGGGCGGTATATCTGAAAATAATCCCGGAAAAGTTTGGGTTTTGGGAGCAAAGGGTTATCTTTGCGGACTGTGTCGGCATGATCCGCCCCAAAGCCTGTAACGGCAGGACCGGAGACAGTCACGGGAGGCATGACCGGCACGGTACTAAAAAGGTGGTGCCGGGCGGTCGATTGCTGCCGTTGGCTGAGAAGATACACTTTGCACCAGTACGGATAATGCCGACGCTGGAATTTTTAGTGACATCCTTTCATCCTGCACATCGCAGTTTTCCATCCTCCCATCTTTCCGGTACTTGAATATGGCAGTTCCGACAGCCGGGACCGTCATATCAGGAATTGTAAAACAGCGGCAGACACAGACTGCCGTAACAAAAGGACATGCCATGGCAGCGAAAAGATACGTATCGGCATTGACGATTGCAGGGTCAGACCCTTCTGGAGGGGCCGGAATCCAGGCGGACCTGAAGACTTTCTCCGCCCTCGGGGTCTATGGAGCCTCTGCAGTCACTGCCGTCACGGTGCAGAACACCGTAGAGGTGAAATACGTGCATTCCCTGCCGCCGGAGGCCGTATATGACCAGATCGCGGCAGTGATGGAAGACATACGGCCGGATGCAGTGAAAATCGGGATGGTGAACGATGCGGGGACCCTCGACGCGATTGTCAGGGCGTTGGAGACATACAGGCCGCGACATGTTGTCGTAGATCCTGTAATGGTATCCACAAGCGGATGCGCCCTGATGCAGGCAGATGCCCTCCGGACAATGAAGGAACGCCTGCTCCCCCTCGCCGACATTGTCACTCCGAACCTTCCTGAAGCTTTCGCCCTGGCAGACAACGCAGATGTAGGATACGGAGAAAGGACCGGCAGGAATATCGACACGACAGCCGCAGCGATCCTCCGTCTCGGGGTGAAGGCGCTGCTGATAAAGGGAGGCCACGCGGAAGGCAGGACAAAGACAGATTATCTGTATCTGAATCCGAATGCCGGAGAGCACATGACAGATTGCATCAGCGGGCACATGGAACTTTCAGCGGATACGGTAGATACCGTAAACACGCATGGCACCGGCTGCACGCTGTCATCCGCCATCACGGCATTCCTTGCCCGCGGTCTCGGTCTGGAACAGGCGGTGCGCTCTGCCAAACGGTATCTCACATCCGCACTGGAAGCCGGAGCGGACATTGCCGTGGGGAAAGGGCACGGGCCGGTAAACCATTTCTTCCGGAGCGACGGCAGGCCGCAATGTCTTCTGACAAGGCTGACCGATGAGATCATGAATGCATCGCGGGTACAGTTCATCACACATTCCACCGGCAGATATTCATGGTACGACTCGGCGATGCTTGCCCTTGAAGGAGGATGCAAGTGGATACAGCTCAGGATGAAGGATGCCGATGATGATGAAATCGAACGGACGGCAAGGCTGATACTGCCGGAATGCAGGCGCAGGGGTGCGGTGTTCATAATAGATGACAATGTGGATGTCGCGCTGCGCACCGGAGCCGACGGGGTGCATCTCGGAAGGAATGACATGCCTGTCAAAGAGACACGGCGTATTGCGGGAGAACGTCTGATCATCGGGGGGACGGCCAATACGGCCGAAGATATATGCCGCCTTGCAGAGGAGGGGGCGGACTACATTGGCTGCGGGCCGTTCCAGTTCACCACGACCAAAAAGAATCTTGCCCCGGTGCTCGGGCTGGAAGGATACAGGAAGCTGACGGGAATGATGAAAGACAGGGGAATATCGCTGCCCATAGTCGCCATAGGTGGCATAACATACGGGGACATCGGGGAAATCATGAAAACAGGGGTCACGGGAATAGCATTGAGCGGAAGCATATTGAGGGCGGATGACCCGGCAGCGGAGATGAAAAGAGTGATGGAGTCATTCTGAACGAAGTCCAAGGATATCATAAATGTCATTCTGAACGAAGTGAAGAATCTAATTTCAACTGCTATATGGACAACAGGATCAAGATCACATACCCCGGTTCGGAGAAAGTCTACCTGCAGGGACGGCTTTTCCCGGAAATCCGGGTCGGGATGCGGGTCGTGCACCAGATGCCGACAGTGAGCATCAGCAACGGAGAGAGGGTCGAACACCCCAATCCGGATGTCTATGTCTATGACACCAGCGGGCCGTACAGCGACCCGGAAGCGGATATAGATGTAAAAAAGGGACTTCCTCGCCTGCGCGAACAGTGGATACTGGACCGGGGCGGAGTGGAAAGGCTGCCGGAAATCTCATCCGAATACGGACGGATGCGCAGGGACGACCGCTCTCTGGACCATTTGAGATTCGGGCATATCACATTGCCTCTCAGGGCAAAGGATGGCTGCCAGATAAGCCAGATGTACTATGCGAAACAAGGCATGGTCACCCCGGAAATGGAGTATGTCGCCATCCGTGAGAACATGGACTGCGCCAGGCTTGGCATAGAGACACATATAACCCCTGAATTCGTAAGGGACGAGGTGGCTGCCGGACGGGCTGTCATTCCTGCCAACATCAACCATCCGGAGGCCGAACCGATGATCATAGGCCGCAATTTCCTTGTGAAGATCAACACCAACATTGGCAACTCTGCCACCACATCCGGGATAGATGAAGAGGTGGAGAAGGCAGTATGGAGCTGCAAATGGGGAGGAGACACGCTGATGGACCTGTCTACGGGGGCCAATATCCACGAGACAAGGGAATGGATCATCCGCAACTGTCCTGTCCCTGTCGGGACTGTCCCGATGTATCAGGCAATGGAAAAGGTGAACGGCAAGGCCGAGGACCTCACCTGGGAGCTGTTCCGGGACACCCTTGTCGAACAGTGCGAGCAGGGAGTGGACTATTTCACCATCCACTGCGGCATACGGCTGAAAAACATCCACCTGGCCGACAGCCGTCTGACAGGAATGGTAAGCCGCGGAGGGAGCATCATATCGATGTGGTGCCAGAAACACCGGAAAGAGAGTTTCCTTTACGAGCATTTCGATGACATCTGCGACATTTGCGCAAAATACGATGTCGCCCTGTCGCTGGGTGACGGACTGCGCCCCGGCTCCATATATGATGCCAACGACAAGGCCCAGTTCGCGGAGCTCGACACAATGGGAGAACTTGTGGAACGCGCCTGGGCAAAGAACGTGCAGGCCTTCATAGAAGGCCCGGGCCACGTCCCCATGCACAAGATCCCCGAGAACATGCAGAGGCAGATCGAAAAATGCCACAATGCACCCTTCTACACTCTCGGCCCGCTCGTCACCGATATCGCACCCGGCTATGACCATATCACGAGTGCTATCGGTGCCGCCCAGATCGGCTGGCTCGGTACCGCAATGCTTTGCTATGTCACTCCGAAGGAGCATCTGGCCCTGCCTGACAGGGAGGATGTCCGTGTCGGAGTAGTGACATACAAACTGGCTGCACACGCCGCCGACCTGGCCAAGATGCACCCCGGGGCGATTGTCCGGGACAATGCCTTGAGCAAGGCAAGGTACGAGTTCCGCTGGAAAGACCAGTTCAACCTCAGCCTCGATCCGGAGCGTGCACTGGAATATTACAGGACAGCAAACCATGTCGGAGGGAAATACTGCACGATGTGCGGCCCGAACTTCTGCGCAATGAGGATAAGCCAGAATATCAGGCAGGACGGGGAATGCGACCTGCAGGGACCTGACGGGACTGAGACCGGAGACCTGCGCCAGAATATGGAAACAGTAAAAAAAATACAGGATTAAAATATCAAAGCAATGATTGAAAAGAATGTTTCACAGGGTATAATCAGTACCTATTTCGAGAAATTGGAAAGGAACCTTGACATCGATGTAGCTATCGTAGGCGGCGGGCCTTCCGGGATTGTAGCCGCATATTATCTGGCAAAGGCCGGGCTGAAGGTGGCACAGTTCGACCGCAAGCTCTCTCCCGGCGGAGGCATGTGGGGAGGGGCCATGATGTTCAACCAGATAGTGGTCCAGGAAGAGGCAATGGATATCGTCCGGGATTTCGATATCAACTACAGGCCGTTCGGAGATGGGCTGTATGTAATGGATTCGGTGGAAAGCACTTCCGCCCTGCTCTACAAGGCCGTGCATGAAGGCGCCACCATCTTCAACTGCTACTCTGTAGAGGATGTCATCTTCAAGGACAACGTGGTGAGCGGCGTAGTGGTCAACTGGACCCCGGTGCTCCGCGAAGGACTTCATGTGGATCCTCTGAACATAATGGCAAAATGCGTCATTGACGGTACAGGACACGACAGCGAGATGTGCAGGACAGTGGCAAGGAAGAACGGGATCCGTCTTGCCACGGACACCGGAGCGGTAATCGGCGAGCGCTCCCTCGATGTGGTTGCCGGAGAACAGGAAGTGGTGAACGGGACCAAGGAAATCTACCCGGGACTCTATGTCTGCGGCATGGCAGCGTCTGCCGTGAGCGGGACTCCGCGTATGGGACCTATCTTCGGAGGAATGCTGATGTCAGGAAAGAAAGTCGCCGATCTTATAATCGGCAAACTGAAGAAATAGCCAGACTTTCCGCGTCATGAAATGGATTGCAATCACTTCCCCATCGTTCCTTGATGGGGAAGCTGACTTTATAACAAGGTTGTTTGCCTGCGGTGTAGATACCGTGCATCTGCGCAAGCCCGGAGCCGCAATGGCCGACTGCGCACGCCTGCTCGACCACATATCCGCTACAGCACGTTCCCGTATCGTCATCCACGACTTTTTCGAACTTGCCGCTCCGTACGGGCTGCTCGGAATACACCTGAACGCCAGACGCAATGAGATTCCGGACGGATATACGGGACATGTCAGCAGATCATGCCATTCTTTTGATGAAGTGAAGAGATACCGCCCGGAATGCGACTATGTCTTCCTCAGTCCGATATTCGACAGCGTCTCGAAACAGGGCTACCGGTCCGCCTTTACGCCAGAGACCCTGTCCGGGGCATCGGAAGACGGCATCATCGACAGCAGGGTCATCGCCCTCGGAGGCGTCACTCCCGACAGGATTCCATATCTGCGGGCACTCGGTTTCGGAGGAGCCGCCATGCTCGGCTGCGTAAACGATCTTGCCGCCCTGCCCGCCGCCTCACAAATATCCGCCCTGGAAAAGATCAGGGCGGCATTCAAGTGAAATAATATCGTGTCAGAGCAGTGAGAGGTCGTGCTCGGTGATGGTCTGCAGTCCATAGCGGGAAACCAGCTCCGGGACACGGGCGTTGTCACTTGTGCGGAGTATCAGGAAAGCCTTGTCACCCACCGAGAAACAGTACATGTATTCGACAGAGAGTCCCTCGCGCGCGAAGCAGCTTATCTTCGCGGCGAAATCCGCCGCCGATGAATCGCAGGTAATGGCAACTACATCGCTTTGCTGCGCACTCACCTGATTGTTCTTGAGTTCCATATATGCGGCGGCCGTATCCGTCGTGATAAGCCTCAGGATACCATATTCGGAAGTGTCGGCCACGGTGGCGGCAATGATCCTTATATCGGCACGCCCGAGAATGTCGAGGACTTCATTCAGACGTCCGGACTTGTTTTCAAGAAATACGGACAATTGTTTTATCAGCATGGTTCGGGATTTTTATCTGTTGTTTCTCAGGTCTTTCACACGGATGGCCTTGCCATCGGTCTTCGGAAGGGTTCCCCTATCCACCAGTTTCACTTTCGGGGTCACGAGTATCTCATCCTTGAGCTGTCTGGTAATCTCCCTCGTCAGCCTCTGCAGCTGTGAATAGTCATCCGTAAACAGGTCGCCGAGCTCGACCTCGACCATGACCTCATCATTGTTGCCGACGGTATCCACGGTGATCAGGTAGTCTGTTCCAAGCTCCCGGAACTGCATGAGTATCTTCTCTATCTGCATCGGGAAGATATTGACTCCCTTGACGATGAACATGTCATCGCTCCTGCCCTTGATGCGGTCGATACGGCGGTGCGTGCGTCCGCACGGACACTCACCCGGCAAGATACGGGTCAGGTCCCTGGTCCGGTAACGGATCAGAGGCATGGCCTCACGGTCAAGTGTAGTAAGGACAAGTTCCCCGATCCCGCCATCCGGCACGGGCTCCAGGGTCTGAGGATCTATGATCTCCACTATATAGCTGTCCTCCCAGATATGGAGGCCGTCCTGTTCCGGACACTCGAAAGCCACACCCGGGCCGCTCATCTCAGACATTCCGAAAGAATTGTATGCCTTCACTCCGAGGGATTCCTCTATCTTCCGGCGCTGGGCTTCGGTATGAGGCTCCGCACCTATGACCAGAGTCCTGAGCCGCGTATCCGTCTGCGGAGATATTCCGGATTCACGCATGACTTCATAGAGCCGGAACACATAGCTCGGTATGGCATGGATGACTGTGGTCCCGAAATCACGGATGAACTTTATCTGCCTGACGGTATTGCCTGCGGCGGCCGGTACGGTCAACGCCCCGAGGCGTTCCGCTCCGTACTGGAAACCGAGTCCGCCGGTGAACATTCCGTAGCCGGATGTGTTCTGGAACACATCCGTATCCCTCACGCCGACCATGTACAGACATCTGGCGACACGGTTTGCCCAGCAGTCCAGATCATGCCGGGAATGGCAGATTACCGTGGGGTTGCCTGTCGTCCCGCTCGATGAATGGAGACGGACTACCCTGTCCATCGGGACCGCCACCAATCCGAAAGGATAGTTGCCCCTGAGGTCATCCTTTGTAGTGAAAGGCAGCCTGCGGAGGTCATCCAGGGTACGGATGCTGTCAGGAGTGATACCGGCCCCGCCGTAGCGCGTCCTGTAGAACGGGCTGCGGAGCGCAGCCCCGATACTTTCTTTCAGACGCCTGAGCTGAAGGGCTTCCAGATCATGACGTCCCATCGTCTCGATCTCCGGTTGGAAATAGCGTTCATCCATATCGGTTACAATATATCGGAATGTTTTTCTTCGAGGATCCGGACGCATTTCTCCAGATCGTTCGGATTGATTATGACATCGGCCCTCTCGGACTGGGCGAAGGCGTACATGTACTCTATGAAGATATCGTTCTCCGCCAGACTTTCGAGTATCTTCGACAAGGCGCCGGGCCTGTTGTCGCAATGAATGGCAATCACATCCGTAAGTATCACCGCGAAACCGGCATCGCGCAGGACATCCACAGCCTTGTCCACCTCATGCACGATGAGACGCATCAGGCCGAAATCCACAGTCTCTGCTATGCAGAAGGCCAGCATGTTTATATTGTTGGCGCCCAGGACTTTCGCGACATCGTTGAGTCGTCCGGTCTTGTTTTCCAGGAAAACCGTAATCTGCTTGATAGTCATAATGAACGAGTTTAATCCAATGATCTTCTGTCTATTACCCTTACGCTCTTGCCCTCCGACCGGGATATGGAACCCGGTTCCATCAGCTTGACATCGGCGCTGATGGAGAGCACGCTCTTCAGCCTGTCGGCAAGTTTTTTCCTCAACCGGAGCATCTCTCCGAGTTCATCGCTGATAAAGTCCCTGCGCACCTCGACCTGGACCTGGAGCGTATCCAGACATCCTGCCCTGTCCACTACCATCAGGTACACCGGTTCAAACTCCGGCATCTCGAGGATGACGCTTTCGACCTGTGATGGGAATACATTTATACCTCTGATAATCAGCATGTCATCGCATCTGCCTATTATCCTTGTCATCCTCACGTTCGTCCTTCCGCAACCGCACTTCCCATCCATAAGGGAACACAGGTCCCTGGTCCGGTAACGGATCAGCGGCATCCCAGTCTTGGTCAGGGTGGTGAACACAAGTTCCCCCTGAGTGCCGTACGGCAGAGGTTCAAGGGTTTCCGGATCGACTATCTCCGGATAGAAATGGTCTTCCGATATGTGCGAGCCGTTCTTGCATTCGCACTCGTATGAAACCCCGGGACCGATGATCTCGCTGAGACCGTACAGGTTGTATGCCTTGAGCCCGAGTCTGGACTCTATCTCCTGCCTCATCTTCTCGGTCCACGGCTCCGCTCCGAAAGCTCCGATCCTGAGGGAAATGTCATCTGCGGTCATTCCCCGTTTTTCCATGGCTTCCGCCAGATACAGGGCGTACGATGGGGTACAGGCGATTCCCGTCACCTTCAGGTCCCGGAGCAGACGGAGATGTTTCTCGGTATTCCCGGTCGATGTAGGTATGACCGTAGCCCCCACGTATTCGACACCGTAATGGGCGCCGAGCCCTCCGGTGAAGAGTCCGTAGCCGTAGCCTACGGAAAAGACGTCATCCCGGGTCACGCCGTACGCGGTGAATGCCCTGGCCGCACTTTCGCTCCATATCTCCAGATCACGGCGGGTATATCCCACCACGGTAGGATTGCCTGTGGTACCGGAAGACGCGTGTATCCTGACGATTTCCGACTGCGCAGCAGCCTGGAGCCCTACAGGATAATTGTCCCGGAGATCCTGCTTGGTGGTAAACGGCAGCTTCCGGATATCCTCTATGCTGCGGATATCCTCGGGGCTCAGGTCCAGAGCCTGCATTTTCTCCCTGTAGAAAGGCACGTTATGATAGACAAGCTCCACAAGCTTGTGCAGCCGCTTGCCCTGCAGGTCGGACATCTCATCCCTGCCCATGCACTCCTTGCTTTTATTCCATATCATTTCAGTGTGGTATTATGTGGTCAATCTTCCGTCGGATGATCCTGTCTGAACCATTCCATCCTTTGTCTGAGTACAGGATAGAGGTCTTCCCTCATCCTCGATGTGCAAGCCCTTATCCCGTCCTGCCGGCTTCCTGTCGTAGAGAGGCTTATGCAACTCACTCCATAATAAAGAAGTTCCTTCAACAGCTCGCCTCCCGTCATGTTCCCGTAGCCGAGGGTAAAAAAGAAGCCATCGCCCACCTTGCGTGTGGCATCCATGTCATAGACAATGCGGAAGCCGTTGTCAAGGAATATTCTCTTCATCTTTTCGGCCCTTTCCGCATAGACCGCCGTATCCGCCACGAAGTCTATCCGTCCTTCACAGGCGGCCTTCAGCATCTCCGCGTATGCGAACTGCGTCGATGTGGTGCAGCCGCTTGTAATCATATAGAGGATGGAAGCTATGAATGTCTCGCCGAAAATACCGGAATCCCCGTACCGCGAAGCCAGATCTGGATAATGACGGTCAAACAGGGAATCGGATATGCAGGCGAGGGCCATCCTCTGCCCGGCATAGCTGAAAATCTTCGAAGATGACAGCATGATAATGTAGTTGCCGGTGTATCTTGCTACGGTAGGAGGATAAGGAGGCCGGTACGGCTCGCCGAGATACTGTCTGAAATCCATGCAGAAATAGGCCATGTCCTCCATCACGACAGCATCATGCCTGTCGGCAAGTTCGCCGATTATCCTGAGTTCCGTCTCTTCGAGACATATCCATGCAGGATTGTTGGGATTGGAATAGACTATCGCAGCGATGTCTCCCGAAGACATCATCGATTCGAGTTTGGGGCGCAGTTTCTCTCCGCGGAAATCATGGATGTCGAACGATATCCAGTCTATGCCCAGAATCTTCAGCTGGGATTTCTGGATCGGAAATCCCGGATCTATGAAAAGGACCTTGTCCTTTCCCCTGACACGCTGGGTGCAGGCGATGAATGATGCGAAAGATGCCGCCACCCCTCCCGTAGCCGGCACACATGACCTCGCGCTTATGTCAATGTCTATGAATGCCTTCACGAACCGCGATGCCTGTTCCTTCAGTTCCGCCACGCCTGCCGCTGCAGGATATTGCGACACTATGCCGCTGTCGAGGGCAGCCTTCTCCGCCTCGATTCCTATCCTGTTGGGAGGAAGTCCGGGCGACCCCTGGTCCATCCTGATGAACGGTATGCCGGTCTTCCGCTCAAGCGCGGATGCGACGAGCAGTATCTCGCCTATCGTGGCATTCCCGATATCCGCAATATTCAGGCTCTTCACCGTCTCGGATACCAGCTCCCTGCTGAAAACCTTATTGTCGCCTGCCATATTCCCGTCCTGTTTCAAAAGCCCGCAGATTCATTTCCACTATCCTCTCCCCTTTCGGAGCGAAGACATTCCGGATGCTCTCCGCCAGCTGCTCCGGTGACAATATGCCGAGATATCCTGCCGCCGCACCGAGAAGGATCACATTCGCCGACTTCGGCATCGCGTTCTTTCCGGCTATTTCCTCTATGTCGATGGTCACGGCGTTGTCCATGGAAGACAGGACAGACATCACCCTTTCCTCCGGATAGTTGCCGATATTCCTGAAAGGGGATGAAGATGTTATGACATATCCGCCCTCATGCAGATACGGAAGATAACGGAGAGCCTCCATCGGCTCCATCGACAGGATGATGTCCGCCGTACCCAACGGCACGAGGTCGGAAAATATCTCCGTATCGGAAAGCCTCAGTCCAGACTCGACCTCCCCTCCTCTCTGGCTCATGCCATGTACTTCCGCCTGTTTCAGGTTCAGTCCCGCCCTTACGGCCGCATCACCTATGATTGTGGCTATGGAAAGGATTCCCTGTCCTCCCACGCCTGAAAGGATTATATCTTTTTTCATTTCCCTTCCTCCTGATTTTTCCGTGCGATACGCCTTTTTCTTGCAAGGGTCTGCATGCATTCCCTTCTCGGAATGATTACCGACACCCCATCGTATCCGAGTTCCTCCCTGATGACTTCCGTAATCTCATCCATGTTCTTCGGCACAGGCACCACTACGCAGACATGGTCGCGTCCGACTCCGAGGGCAACGCAGATGGCCTCGAACTTGTCGGTACCGGCTGAATCCTGGCCTCCGGTCATCGCCGTAGTCAGATTGTCGGAAATGATGACCGTGATATTCGAACCGTCATTCACCGCATCGAGCAGCCCGGTCATTCCGCTGTGCGTGAATGTCGAATCCCCTATCACTGCAACGGCAGGACAGAGACCGGCATCTGCCGCCCCTTTAGCCATGGTTATCGAAGCTCCCATGTCCACACAGGAATCTATCGCACAGAATGGAGGCAGGGCCCCGAGCGTATAGCAACCGATATCGGCAAACACCTTCGCTTCCGGATAGTCCGCAAGTACCTTGTTGAGCGCAATGTACACATCCCTGTGGCCGCATCCTTCACAAAGGGCGGGAGGTCTCGGCACTATCCCTTCCGGGATGTCGAACACCCGGGCGTTCTTCAGCCCCATTGCAGCCGCCACATTGTCCGGATTGAGTTCTCCCGTCCTCGGCAGGTCTCCGGAAAGCCTTCCCTTAAGGGGATAGCCCCTGCCGACAATGCCCCTCACCTGCTCCTCGAGAAACGGCTGTCCATCCTCCACCACAAGTATCTCACTGCACTGTCCGGAAAAATCAGATATCTTCTCCGACGGCACGGGATACTGGGAAATCTTCATCAGATGGAACCCGGACTGCACGGCCCTGTTTTCCATGACATAATTGTAACCGGTGCCGCAGGCTATGATTCCCTTGCCGTTGCCGTTTCCGGACATGACTGTCCTGAAAAACGGGCTGTCTCCGGACAGCCGTTCCAAATACGGCTGTCTTGCAGTCAGGTCATCATTCCTTCTCCTGGCGTTTGCCGGCAGAAGGACCCATGATTTCGGATCATCCGCAACAGGCCTTTTCCGGATTTCAGGCTTCCCGTCCGTTATACTGACGGCGGCCCTGGAATGCGCCAGCCTGGTAGTAAGCCTCAACAGTACCGGCAGTTTCTCCCTTTCGGACAGTTCAAATGCATATCCTGCCATTTCGTAGGCCTCCTGCTGGGTGGAAGGCTCCAGCACAGGCACCATGGCGAACTTCCCGTAGAAGCGCGAGTCCTGCTCGTTCTGTGAAGAATGCATGGACGGGTCGTCCGCAGCGACCACGACAAGACCGCCGTTGACTCCGGTCATGGCGGAATTGACGAATGCATCCGCCGCCACATTCATTCCGACATGCTTCATGCACACCATGCTCCTGCATCCGGAATATGACATGCCGAGGGCAGACTCCATGGCGGTCTTCTCGTTCGAGCTCCAGGAACAGTGGATACCGTTCTCCCGGGAAACCGGAGAATGCTGGATATACTCGGTTATTTCAGTACTGGGGGTACCCGGATAGGCATACACCCCCTTGATGCCGGCCTGCAGGGCACCTTCGGCAATGGCTTCATCGCCAAGCAACAATCTGATCCGTGTCATATAAGTCCGTTTTATCACAAATCCGTACGGAAAACCCGTACATCCTTTTCATTCCAATACAGTCCCGCCGCCGCTCAACGCCGTTCCCGGCATTCCAGAGTGAAATCATCCGCATCATCCAGCACAGGGAAACGCCGTCTCGCCTCCTCAAGCGCGGACAAGTCGATCTCCGCACTTGCATACCCCTCAATCCCATCCCGGCATTCCGCCAATGCCTTTCCATCCGGATCGAGGAGCACCGTACCCCCGGCATATCCGTTGTACGGGTCCTTCCCGCACCTGTTCACTCCGGCCACATAGCAGCGGTTCTCGATGGCCCGCGCGCGGAGGAGCTGTCTCCAGGCATCCGCACGCTGTTCCGGCCAGCTCGCCACATATATTATCATGTCATAATCCCCCCTGTTGCGTGACCATACCGGAAACCGCAGGTCATAGCAGATCTCAGGAAGGATACGCAGTCCCCTGTAGGTCATCACCACTCTCTCCCTGCCGGGAGTGAATCTCCTGTGCTCGCCTCCGAAAGTGAACAGATGCCTCTTGTCATAGTGCATGACCTTTCCTTCGGGCGTCACCAGGAAAAACCTGTTGAAATATTTCCCATCCTCCTCCACGGCGACACTGCCGGCAACCGCTCCGCCGCTCCGCACGGCCTTCTCCTTCATCCATTCCACGGTCGCGGATGGAAACTTCTCCGCAACACCTTCCGGCTCCATGCAGAATCCGGTGGAAAACATTTCAGGAAAGACATACAGATCCGCACCGTCGTTCTCCCGGAACACCTGTTCGTTCCTGCGGATATTCGCCGCAGGATCCGCCCATACGACATCCCTTTGCAACAGAGTGATTTTCATGGTTCAGTCTTCGTTATCTTCTGTTCCCCTCCGCCAGTATCTCCTCCATTACAGTCTTCTGGGGGACGAATCCGCATCGTCTGTAGAATTCAAGGGCCGTCGGGTTGCAGCTCCATACATTCAGGGTGAGGTTGTAGCAGCCGCTTTCCCGTGCGAGTTCCTTAGCGGCCTGATAAAGCGCCTTGCCGATGCCCCTGCCCCTCTGACGTTCATCCACGCACAGGTCATCTATATACAGCGACCTGTTGTCATGCAGTATGTTGTCATCCTTCACTTCCTTGAAGATACAGAACGCATATCCCATCATGACATCGTCATCATCCACAGCCGCAAGTACGGGAGTCCTGTCATCATTCAGGATATCCTCAAGCTGGCGCCCATTATACTTTTTCGTCCCGGCCTTGAACAGGTCAGGACGCCCGTTGTGATGTATCATGCACACCTGATAAAGCAGTTCATCGATCCTGCCGATGTCTTTCTTCACGGCTCTCCGTATCTTCATATCCGAAATTCTTTCCCCCAAATTTATAAAAATATTCGTTTATGCGCAATGTTTCCGTAACCTTAAAATAATACAAACGGAAAGAGGCCGTGTCAATGACACAGCCTCTCCCTATTGTCGCAATACGGTATTGCCGTCAGTTTTCCTCGGCTACCACCTCGAATTTGACGGTACCCTTGATATCCTTGTAGCACTTCACCGAAGCCTCGTATGCTCCGGCTTCCTTGATGTCCGAAGGTACGGTGATATCCTTCTTGTCGATCCCGATACCTGCTGCAGCAAGGGCTTCCGCCACCTGGGCTGCAGTGACCGAACCGTAGATCCTGCCGGACTCGCTCACTTTCACGGCAATCCTGAGGGCCGCAGCGGCAAGTCTTGCTGCAAGTGCCTCAGCATCCGCACGAAGCTTTGCCTCCTTGTGGGCACGCTGGCGGATGTTCTCCGCAAGCACCTTCTTCGCGGATGCGGTCGCCATGATCGCATAGCCCTGAGGTATAAGGTAATTGACAGCATAACCTGTCTTTACATTCACGATATCATCGGCATTGCCGAGATTCGCAACATCTTTCTTAAGAATAATCTCCATATAGCTGTCCTCCTTATTTCAAAAGATCCGTTACATACGGGAGGAGTGCAAGATGCCTTGCTCTCTTGACTGCCTGGGACACTTTCCTCTGGAACTTGAGGGAAGTACCCGTGAGACGGCGGGGAAGGATCTTTCCCTGCTCGTTGAGGAACTTCTTGAGGAACTCTGCGTCCTTATAGTCCACATATTTGATGCCTGCCCTCTTGAAACGGCAGTATTTCTTTTTCCTGACCTCTACTGTAGGAGGGTTGAGATAACGGATTTCATTGTTCTGTGCCATAGTTCTTCCTCCCATTATTTATTTGCGTTAGCCTGTCTGTTGGCCCTTCTCTTCTCGGCGTATGCAACTGCATGCTTGTCCATTGCGAAAGTAAGGAACCTGATGATCTTCTCATCGCGGCGATACTGGGTCTCCAGAGTCTCTACAAACTGTGAATCTGCCTTGAACTCTATCAGATAATAGAATCCTGTGGTCTTTTTCTGGATAGGGTATGCAAGCTGGCGCAGTCCCCAATCCTCTTCGTACACGATCTCTCCACCATTCTCTTTGATGAAGCCTGTGTACTTGGCAACCGCTTCCTTCATCTGAGCCTCAGACAAAACGGGAGTTGCAATGAAAACGGTCTCGTACTGTTTGATCATTTGTTTTAAATTATAAATGTTAATAAATCAGCCCGTTGTGGCTGAAATTCCACAAACGGGCTGCAAAGATAGAAATTATTTTCCTAAATGCAAAACAAATCCGGACAGCAGAGTCAGGCAGAGTCAACAAATCCGGACTCCGGCATCCTATTTCAGGGGAATATTCTCCAGCGTAGCCTTCACGAATTCCCAGCATTTGCCTACAGAGGCGATGTTCACCCTCTCATCAGGGGAATGCGGGCTGAGGATTGTCGGTCCGCAGGACACCATGTCCCAGTGCGGGTATGCACCGCTGAGGATACCGCATTCGAGACCGGCATGGATCGCCATCACGGCAGGCTCTTTCCCGTACAGACTCCTGTACACGTCCTTCATAATGTGCAGGATCTGCGAATTGCTGTCTGGTGCCCAGCCGGAATAGCCTCCGGTAAATTCCACCGTGCCCCCGGCGAGTTCTATCACCGCCCTCATCTTCTCCGCCAAAGCCTCCTTCGCGGAATCCACGGAACTCCTCATGAGAGTCCTGATCGTGAAATTCCCGTTTTCCGTACCGATGATGGCCGTATTGTTGGAAGTCTCCACAAGTCCCGGCATCTGGTCGCTCATCCTTTCCACTCCCTCCGGAGATGCGAGCAATGCCCGCAGGAGGCGCAGCGCATCTTCTTCCGGCATACATGATGCAGGCTCTTTACAGGCCCGCATACCGACATAAAGTCTCGGATCAGTCACTGCATATTCTGTCATGAGCACCGGCAGCATTTCATGCAGATACTGGTCCACTTCTCCTGTCTTTCCATCAGGAATCAGCACGACGGCTTCAGCCTCACGCGGTATGGCGTTCCTCATGCTTCCTCCCTCTAAAGATGCGAGCCTTACTCCGTAATCCCTTACCAGAGGAAGCAGGACACGGGCAAGCAGCTTGTTGGCATTGGCCCGGCACAGGATTATGTCCATTCCGGAATGCCCGCCCTGACATCCGCTGACGCTTATCAGATGTGCGTGATGCCATCCTTCCGGTACCTGCTCAGTGCTGTACGGGATTGATGCGGATGCATCAAGACCGCCTGCACAGCCTATGTACAGTTCCCCTTCCGTCTCCGAATCGAGGTTTATGAGAATGTCGCCATTCAGCAGCCCCGGCTTCAGTGCATGCGCTCCGGTCATTCCCGTCTCCTCATCTATGGTGACAAGGACTTCTACCGGTCCGTGCCTGAGTTCCCTGGATTCAAGCACGGACATCGCAATGGCGACCCCTATCCCGTTGTCTGCGCCGAGGGTGGTTCCCCTGGCTCTGACCCACTCTCCATCCACGTATGCCTGTATCGGATCCTTCTCGAAATCATGCTCCACATCGGCGTTCTTCTGCGGCACCATGTCGATATGTCCCTGCAGAATCACACCCTTGCGGTCCTCCATTCCAGGAGTGGCCGGCTTGCGGATAATGACGTTGCCTATCTCATCCCTGACGGTCTCGAGGCCGAGGGATTTTCCGAATTCATACAGGTATTCCGCCGCCTTCCCCTCTTTCTTGGATGGACGCGGTATCTGCGTCAGCGCATGAAAATTTTTCCAGACAAGTCCCGGATTCAAATCTTTCAGTTCCATATTCAATTATTTTGATTTCTGTTCCCAACATATCCGCCCGGCCGGATTACCGGGCCATTTGCGGCCGGACAGCCCCGCCGCTCCCGCAAGAGATGCCCATACATTCCCCTACCGGACCTTCACCGTCAGAGGGAATGTCGTGTCATAGCCGAACTGATATACAGGCAACCTGGTATTGAGCAGCACTCCGGAACCATCCGTGAGCCTGATCGTACAGACGGCAGGCACCCTGTACATGGCATATATGACATCCTTCGACAGTTTCTTCTCTTCGGATTTCCTTTCCTCGGGATTGGCAGGCTCGGGCACCGGTACAGGCGAGATTTCCAGGACCACAGGCTTTCCGGAAAGGTCATCCGCAGGAAGCAGGCCTGCAGTATCAGACAGGCGGAAGGCTACATACATTGTCCTCCCCTTCTCCGGAACGACCTCGCACCTCATCTGCTGGACACTCTTTTCGGAATATCCGGTGAACATGGTCATATATTCCTTCTCAAGTCTCGTGATCTCGGCAACGGCGGCACCCATGGCCTCCCCGCTGTATGTGGCATCCGTATCGCCGGTGATTATCTGTATCCTCTTCCTGCGCAGTTCGAATATCAGGGCAGCCGTCTCCGCAGCCTTCTTTTCCGGAGTCTTCGCCACCATCATCTCCTGCTGGACCGCCACCCTCGTATAGGCGGACTCTCCCCTGACATTGCGGAAAAGCGTGGCAGACTCGGATGCGACATTGGATATCAGACCCGTACCGGCATAATTCCCCTCAAGATCCGTAGGGAAACGCCACGCCGACTCCGTCCCGTACGCGACATCCGATACGGAAACCAGTCCGCACGAAGAAAGTTTCAGGAAAGAGGCATCCACCCCCTGTGCTCCGACCTTCAGCAGGTATCTGGAAGACTGGTCCGCCTCCATATACGGAGTCATTCGGACCTCCGTCAGGCGATATTCCGTCCAGTCCTTCTTCTGGACATCTATGCCGAGATACTTCATGGCATATTCAGCATACGGACCTGCATGGAAAGTCTCCTTGACAGCCTCGACATCAAAGGAAAGGGATGTCATAGGCAGGCAGTAGGAGACTGTCCCTACCGGATCCGTTGCCGTACCGGCCGCTTTTCCATCTTTTTCCGCAGCCGCATTCAGGCATGTCATTGCCATAAGGGCGGCAATGGTCAGAATCCGTCTTGTCATCATATCAGCATTCATAATTTAACGTCGTAAAATTGTCAGGGAACCTGCCTCGGCAATCCGCAACGGGCCCTGATTGCAAATATAGGAAAAAATATGTCCGGGACAAATATACCGGAAGCATATTACGGACGGGAGGGTGTCCAACAAATTTTTCAATTATATTCCATTTTTATTACCTTTGTCACCCATATTTTGCGGCAGCCCATAATGGCCGTGTCCTGACGGAGCCGTGAACCGGACTGCATATTCATCAAATATTATAGACTATGTTCAAGAACCAACCCAAAGGGCTTTTCGCCCTCGCGCTTGCAAACACCGGCGAGAGGTTCGGCTACTACACCATGCTGGCCATCTTCCTGCTGTTCATTCAGGCGAAATTCGGATTCGATGCCGCCGTAGCGACCCAGATCTATTCCATCTTCCTTGCCGGAGTCTATTTCATGCCTCTTTTCGGAGGAATGCTGGCTGACAGGATCGGATTCGGGCGGTGCGTCACACTCGGAATAGCGGTGATGTTCCTCGGATACCTCTGTCTCGCCATACCGACAGGAGCGGATACGATGGGGAAAATCATGATGTTCGGAGCGCTTGCCCTGATTGCCATAGGGACCGGTCTTTTCAAGGGCAATCTGCAGGTGATGGTCGGCAATCTCTATGATGACCCGAAATATGCGGACAAGAGGGATTCCGCATTCAGCCTCTTTTATATGGCCATCAATATAGGCGCCATGTTCGCTCCTTCAATGGCAAAGGCCGTGACAAACTTCTTCCTCGGCAAGAGCGGACTCTTCTATGATGCCAATATCCCCGCAATCGCCCATCAGATATTAGATGGGAATATGGAGAATGCAGACAAGCTGACCGCACTGATGGGATCGATGTCCGGAGCATCGGGAATGGATGTCACCCAGTTCAGCGGCATGTATATCGAAAAGCTCTCGACCGCATATAACTACGGTTTCGGGGTAGCCTGCATCTCGCTGATCGTGTCAGTCCTCATCTATTTCAGCTGCCGCAGCTGGTTCAGACATGCCGATGTCAACGCCAAACAGCTTGCAAAGACAGCCGTCGGATCCGCAGCCAAACCGGCCGAACCGGAACTCTCGAAGGAACAGACAAAGAGCCGCATAACCGCACTCATGCTTGTATTCGCCGTGGTAATATTCTTCTGGATGGCCTTCCACCAGAACGGAGCCACGCTTACGATTTTCGCAAGGGACTACACTTCACACGATGTATCCGGTCTGACAAGGATAGGGTTCAATATCTGGAGTCTCGCCCTGATTGCCGTCTCCATCTACACCCTGTTCAACATCTTCCAGTCCGAAAGCAGGAAAGGAAGGATAATATCGGGTATAGCTACAGCAGTCCTCTGGGGCGGGGCGTACGCCCTCTATGCAGGAATGCCTGACCCTGTGAAGATCCAGCCATCCGACTTCCAGCAGTTCAATCCGTTCTTCGTGGTAGCCCTCACCCCGGTATCCCTCGCCATCTTCGGCGTACTTGCCCGTAAAGGCAAGGAACCATCCGCTCCGCGCAAGATAGGCATGGGTATGCTCGTGGCAGCAATAGGATTCCTCATAATGACCATGGGATCAATGGGACTTGCCTCTCCGAAAGAACTCGGAGGAGCTGTCAGCGACACCCTCGTTTCTCCTAACTGGCTGATATCCACATATCTTGTCCTGACTTTCGCAGAACTTCTGCTCTCCCCTATGGGAATATCGTTCGTATCGAAGGTCGCCCCGCCGAAATACAAGGGAGCGATGATGGGATGCTGGTTTGCCGCCACCGCCATAGGAAACTATCTGGTATCCATCCCTGGCCTGCTGTGGGACAAAATCCCTCTCTGGGGAGTGTGGAGCGTGCTTATCGCATTGTGCCTGGTTTCCGCCGTCTTCATCTTCTCGATAATGAAGAAACTGGAATCAGCCACAAGATAATTCCCTTGCCCCATGACGGGCTGCAAGACAGACAATCCCCGGCACCTCATTGGAGGCAGCCGGGGATTGCTTTTTCAACATGTTTCCCGAATCGGGGTCCGGACAGGAACCGGCCGGACGGGAATGTATTCTATGACTCAGTCACTTTCCCTGCTATATATGTACCGACCGCATTGGTCCCGTAACCGCTGCCCGGAACAATGTCAGGCGTACATACCCCTCTGCTTACCGCATCGCTGCAGGCGGATCTGATGGCTTCCGCCTCCTGTTTCAGGCCGAATGCATCCTCCAGCATCATTGCGGCGGAGAGAATCGTGGCAACCGGGTTGGCAATGTCCTTGCCTGCACCCTGAGGGAAAGATCCGTGGATTGGTTCGAACAGACTTCTCCCGGAACCGAAAGAGGCGGATGGAAGAAGCCCGATGGAACCGTTGATGACTCCCGAAACATCGCTGAGGATATCCCCGAACATGTTTTCAGTGAGAATGACATCGAAAGCCTTGGGATCTGACACCATTTTCATTGCGGCGTTGTCTACGAAAAGGCAGTCAAGGGCAATGTCCGGATATTCCTCCTTCTGCATGGCTGTCACGAC
The DNA here is from genome assembly GCA_944322715.1 of uncultured Bacteroidales bacterium. Lineage (GTDB taxonomy): Bacteria > Bacteroidota > Bacteroidia > Bacteroidales > UBA932 > Cryptobacteroides. The sequence continues at coordinate 17,692 of CALUPT010000011.1, read as the reverse complement.
TTCCCTCCACAGACGGGATGTCGCAAGCACATTCGCCTTGTCCACAAGAGTCACCTTTCCCCGGCGTCTGCGCGCATATCCGAACGCGACCTCGGCAACCCGTCTTATCTCTTCCGCCGAGTACACGCATGAATCGAAAGCCTTGTCTCCGGCCTCGTTCCTGCCTCTCGGCTCACCGAAATAGATGCCGCCAGTCAGTTCCCTTACCACGACGAAGTCGCTTCCAGCCACTATTCCGTTCTTCAGAGGAGAAGCATCCAGCAGGGTGTCGTAAGGCTTCACGGGACGTATATTGGCAAACAGCCCCAACGCCTTTCGCATCTTCAGCAGGCCTTGCTCCGGCCTGACCCTGGCGGCCGGATTGTTGTCATACTTCGGATCGCCTATCGCCCCGAACAGGACCGAATCCGATTCCATACATGTCTTGTGTGTGGAATCCGGATACGGCTCTCCCGTATGGTCTATTGCCACCGCACCTACATCGGCATATCTGTAAACGAATTCGTGAGAGTATCTTTCCGCCACTGCATCCATGACCTTCACCGCCTGGGATATTATCTCAGGACCGATCCCGTCTCCGGGAAGAACAGCTATCGTCTTTTTCATTGTATTGTAGATTCTATATTTTTTCTGTATATCAGATCCTTCGCTTCGCTCAGGATGACAGCAGGAACGAACTTCCTTCGCTTCGCTCAGGATGACATGTTACTTTCAGATCTTCGCTCCGCTCGGAACGGCATGTTTCCCTTCATACTCCAGAATACGGTCCTTGTGGGCCAGGAGGTAGTCGATGTCGGAGTAGCCTTTCATCAGGCACTCTTTCTTGTATCCGTTTATACGGAACACTTCCGTACCTGCCCCTTCCGCAGATATGGTCTGGGCGGGGAGATCGATATCCACCGGAAGTTCCGGATCGGCCTTTATCGCCGACATCAGCGCCGCAAGGAACCCCGCACTTACCTGAACCGGAAGCAAAGCGTTGTTCAGGGCATTGTTGCGGAAAATGTCGGCGAATGATGAGGATACGACAGCCATGAACCCCGCATCCGCAATCGCCCATGCCGCATGCTCGCGGCTCGAACCGCATCCGAAATTGTCGCCTGCCACCAGTATGGAACATCTCTGCAATGAGTCCGGGCCATAAAGCTGGCTGTCAATGACATTGTCCGGAACAAGCCCTCCATCAGCACCGTATCTCCAGTCATAGAAGAGTTTCCTGCCGAATCCCTCCCTCGAGGTGGTCTTGAGAAACCTTGCAGGGATTATCTGGTCCGTGTCGATGTTCGCATTCGCCACAAGGACGGCCGGAGAATGTATTGTGATTATTTTTCGCATATTGTCATATTTTTTTTGTTTTCCATATCGATTTTTCCGCTTCAGATCCTTCGCTGCGCTCAGGATGACAGCGAGAACGAGCCTCCATGACAGAGAGAACGGGCTTTCGCTTCAGATCCCTCGCTGCGCTCAGGATGACAGGCAGGCGGAAGGCATGGAAATGCATCCGGTGACTGCAGCCTCGGCTGCCACTACAGGGCCTGCAAGTATCGTCCTGGCCCCATATCCCTGTCTGCCCTCGAAATTGCGGTTGGATGTAGAAACGGCATATTTTCCTTCAGGAATCTTGTCCGCATTCATCGCCAGACATGCAGAGCAGCCGGGCTGCCGCAGTTCGAAACCGGCCTCCCTGAGGATATCCCCGATGCCCTCTTCCTCTATCATCCTCTCCACCTGCTTCGAGCCTGGCACAAGCCAGACTGTGACGCCGTCTGCCTTGCGCCGCCCCCTGACAGCGGCTGCGAATGCACGGAAATCCTCTATGCGCCCGTTGGTGCAGCTTCCGAGAAACACATAGTCGATATGGAATCCCTGCAGTCTCTGTCCCTTGCGGAACCCCATATATGCCAGCGCCTTGTCGAAACTTGCGCTGTCGCATCCGACCGCAGTATCCGGTATCGCCGCATCCACCGGCATCCCCATGCCGGGATTGGTCCCGTATGTAATCATAGGAGGTATGTCAGCCGCATCGAACCTGTATTCCTTGTCGAATACGGCATCATCGTCGGTATAGAGCTGTCTCCATTTCTCCACACATCTGTCGAACTCCTCCCCGGACGGAGCGAAACGGCGGCCTGCGATATACCTGAAAGTAGTTTCATCCGGAGCCACCATACCGCCTTTCGCCCCCATCTCTATGCTCATGTTGCAAACCGTCATCCTCCCCTCCATACTCATGTCGCGGAAGACCTCGCCTGAATATTCCACAAAGCAGCCGGTGCATCCCCCGGTTCCGAGACGGGATATTATATACAGGATGACATCCTTGGGAGTAACGCCGTGGCGGAGCCGTCCATCCACCGTTATCCTCGCCTGACGCGGCTTGGCCTGCATGAGGCACTGGGTGGCAAACACCATTTCGACCTCGCTGGTCCCTATCCCGAATGCAATGTTTCCGAATGCCCCGTGAGTGGCCGTGTGGCTGTCCCCGCAGACCACTGTCTGGCCGCACAGGATTATTCCCTGCTCCGGTCCCATGACATGGACTATGCCGTTGCCGGGATCTCCGAGCGGGAAATACCTGATACCGTTATCGGCGGTATTCCTTGCCAAAGCAGCCACAGCCTCGGCGGATGCAGGATCCTCTATCGGCCTTTCCTGATGCAGGGTCGGAGTGTTGTGGTCGCATGTCGCGAATGTCCGCTCCGGTCGGAATACTTTCATTCCTTTATCCCTCAGCGCATTGAATGCCTGAGGAGAAGTCACCTCGTGGATCAGGTGACGGTCAATGTACAGCACATCGGGGCCTTCGGGTATTTCCATGACACGGTGTGCATCCCAGATTTTGTCAAACAGTGTCCGCTTCATGTCAGATGATCTTTGATATGGCATTGACGTACGCCTCCACCGATGCCGTCACGATATCGGTATTGGCGGAGAATCCGTAGTATATGTTGCCCTTGTTCTCTATCTGGATATGTACCTTGCCGACATCATCGGTACCTCTGGTGATTGCCTGCACAAGGAACTCCTCCAATGTTATCTTTCTGTGCACCAGACTCCTGACAGCCTGGAACGCTGCATCTATAGGCCCGTTTCCTCCGGAAGTCGCCGTACATTCCTCACCATCAATCACAAGCTTGACGGTAGCCATCGGTACGGAGTTCTTTCCGCAGACCACCTGCAGATATTTCAGCCTTATCTTCTGGGCTATCTTGTCCTGGGTGACACCGGCCAGCATCAGCAGGTCGGAATCGTTGATCTCTTTCTTGACATCCGCCAGCTGAAGGAATTTCTGATATGAGGCATCCAGCTCCTCCTTGCTCATTTCGATTCCGAGCCTCTGGAAATGATGTTTCAGGGCAGCCCTTCCGCTACGGGCGGTCAGTTCTATCGTAGAATCGTTTACCCCCACATCCATCGGGTCGATGATTTCGTAGCTTTCCCTGTTCTTGAGCACGCCATCCTGATGGATACCGGAAGAATGGGCGAAGGCATTGCGGCCCACGATGGCCTTGTTGGGCTGGACAGGCATGCGCATGAGCGTGGATACCGAATGGGATGCCTTGTTGAACATCTTTGTCACTATATCCGTATATACCGGTATGTCCTTGCGGCATTTTACGGCCATCACGACCTCCTCCATGGCGGTGTTGCCGGCCCTCTCGCCCACTCCGTTGATGGTCACTTCGACCTGGCGGGCTCCGTTAAGCACTCCGGAAATAGTGTTGGCCGTAGCCATTCCAAGATCGTTGTGGCAATGCGTGGAGATGACCGCCTTGTCGATATTCGGCACATTGTCAACGAGATAACGGATCTTCGCCCCGTACTCTGCGGGCAGGCAATATCCGGTGGTATCGGGAATATTGACCACGGTCGCCCCCGCATCGATGACAGCCTCTATCACCCGCGCAAGGTATTCATTCTCCGTCCGTCCCGCATCCTCTGCGTAAAACTCCACATCATCGACATATTTCCTCGCGTATTTCACTGCGGCCACGGCCCTGCGCAGGATGTCCTCCCTGTTTGAGTTGAACTTATACCTGATATGATAGTCGGAAGTGCCTATTCCCGTATGGATCCTCGGCCTGCGGGCGAAGTGCAGGGCATCCGCCGCCACATCGATATCCTTCTCCACGGCCCTTGTAAGGGCGCAGATCGTGGATTCGGTGACAATCTTCGAAATCTCCACGATGGACTTGAAATCGCCCGGGCTGGAAACGGGGAAGCCGCATTCGATAATGTCCACCTTCATGCTTTCAAGCATCTTTGCAAGTTCGATCTTCTCAATCGTGTTCAGCTGACATCCCGGGACCTGTTCCCCGTCCCTCAATGTCGTGTCGAATACATAAAGTTTCTGGTCCATGATATATACGAAAATGCCTCCGGAGAAGACTCTGGAGGCGGGGTTTGTCTATCTTTTGCCGACAGCCTGCACTGCTGCACGCTCATGCCTCTGGAGTCATTGAAGAATGATTCCATAGCAATAGGGCCGATAATGAAAGCTGTCCGTACATGTCTGTCGTTTACAGCCAACAAATTTAGAAAATAAAAATATAAAAAACAAGAACAGACGGACGGATGGAAGCAAAAAGCATCAAAAAGGAGCCGGGAACAAAAAAGGTCATGCCGGATGATATGTCCGGAGTTCCTTTTCGAGAGCCTTGCTGACGGGAAAGGATGGATTGACGGACCCGGATGTACGGGAGGTACCGGACAGAACGGAAGAGCCGGCGAACCAGTCAGCGCACAGGCGTTCAAGCAAGGCATGGAATGCCGGACCGTGGTCATGGTAGCGGAGATGACAGAGTTCATGGAGCATGACATAGTCCCGCAAATGCTCCGGCACGAGCATGAGGCGCAGATTGAGGTTGATATTGTTTTTGGAGGAACAGCTTCCCCAGTTGGAACGGTTGTCCTTTATGGCAAGCCTGTTATATTCGAACCCGTATCTGGAAGCCAGAGCAGCGAGTCTCCGGGGGAGATATTCCCTGGCCTCGCATCTGAGCGTCTCTGTCTGCTCCGGAGAAACGGGAGCGGCCGTTCCGAAGGCCGCCTTCTGCCTTGCCATCACCGACAACACCCACTTTTTCTTCGACAGCAGGAAGCGGATTCCGGCCGAATACGGGACAAGGTACGGCACGGTGACCGTCACCCCGCGCACGGGATGCACCCTCACCGACACCCTTCTGCTCCTGGCATTCCTGCGCAGGACAATATCCCCGATGTCATCGTCCCTGTATATCTTTTCATCCATTCCGCCGGCAAAATTAGGAACACTCTGTGCATTTACAAATTTTAAGTGTATTTTTGTACCTGTTCCGTCCGGGAAAGGCCATGCAGCGTCGGACTTTCCGGAATACGTTACAATTATATATCTTATACAATGAAAAAGTTGCTATCGTCAATGCTGATGATTTCAGCGGCCATGATCATGCACGGCAGAAGTGCGGACAATGACAGAAAGATGGACAGGTTCATCGATGGGCTGATGGAAAAGATGTCCGTAGAGGAGAAGATCGGGCAGCTCAACCTCCCGACAGCCCCTTCGGACATTATCACCGGACCGGCAAGGGAATCCGATATCGCCGGACTCATTTCAAAAGGACAGATCGGAGGGTTGTTCAATATCTCCAACGCCGCCAAGGCCCGGGAAATACAGGAACTCGCGGTCAACAGCGGACACGGGATCCCTCTCCTGTTCGGGCTGGATGTGATACACGGGCAGAAGACCGTATTCCCCATTCCGCTCGGACTCTCCGCCACATGGGACCCGGATGCGATAGAAAGGATGGCGAGGATATCGGCCATCGAAGCCAGTGCAATGGGAATCAACTGGACCTACAGTCCCATGGTGGATATCTCTCATGACGCCAGGTGGGGCCGGGTCGCGGAAGGGTCCGGAGAAGACCCGTATCTCGGTTCCAGGATTGCAGAAGCATACATCAGAGGATATCAGGGAGACCTGACGGACGATGATGAAATCCTTGCCTGCGTAAAGCACTATGCCCTCTACGGGGCGGCCGATGCCGGCAGGGACTACACGGCATCCGACATGAGCCGATACAGGATGTTCAACTGGTATATGGAGCCTTACAAGGCTGCCGTCGATGCAGGCGCGGCATCCGTTATGTCAGCGTTCCAGCAGGTGGAGGGTGTGCCATGCGCATTGAACAGGTTCCTGCTGACCGATGTGCTCCGGGAAAAATGGGGATTCGATGGATTCGTAGTGGCTGACTACAATGCGGTCGGAGAAGCAGTGAATCACGGGATGGGCAGTCTGGAAGAAGTGTCTGCAAGGGCGCTGAAAGCCGGTCTGGACATGGATATGGTCACAGGAGGATATGTCGGGACTCTCGGCAAAGCCCTGAAGGATGGTCTCATCCGCGAAGAGGACATAGACAAGGCATGCAGAAGGATTCTGGAGGCGAAATACCGGCTCGGACTGTTCGATGACCCGTACAGGTTCTGCGACACGGAAAACCCCGAAGATAAGATCTTCACGCCTGAACACAGGGCCGAGGCGAGGAAGATCGCCGCGGAGAGTTTCGTCCTGCTGAAAAACGACGGGATACTCCCTCTCGACAGGAAGGCAAGGATAGCCGTAGTGGGACTGCTGGCGGACGACAAGGCCAACATGCTCGGTTGCTGGACAGTCGGGGCGGACAAGGATTCTCCCGTAACCGTACTGGAAGGCATCAGGAGCGCCGTGGCGGATCCTTCCGCAGTCAGCTACAGCAGAGGCTCCAACCTTTTCTACGACCCGGACATGGACAGGGTGTCGAGGAACCAGGGCAAGGATGTGGACAGGGATCCGAGGGATGCCGGAGAAATGGTAGCAGAGGCCGTTGAAGCGGCAAAACAGGCGGATGTCGTGGTAGCGGTTCTCGGAGAAGCGGCGGAAATGTCCGGGGAATCCGCATCAAGGGTGGACCTGACCATTCCTGATGCCCAGAGGGACCTTCTGAAAGAACTGGCAAAGACCGGAAAGCCGGTAGTCCTCGTCCTCTGCACGGGCAGACCTTTAGTGCTCGACTGGGAATCGGAAAACGTAGATGCCATCCTGAACATCTGGTTCCCGGGCACGGAAGCGGGGCTTGCAGTGGCCGATGTGCTCTTCGGGGATGTGAATCCATCGGGCAGGCTTACGATGTCGTTTCCGCGCCACTCCGGCGTGATGCCTTTCTACTATAATGAAGTGCCGAACGGACGTCCGACCGATGGCAGATGGGTGAAATATGCAAGCTGCTACATGGATACCGACTGGACAGCCCTCTATCCTTTCGGATACGGGCTCAGCTACACTTCATTCGCCTATTCGGAGCCTGTAGTGGAGAAAGCCGCGTACAGCCTTATATGCGAAGACGGGAAGTACGGACTGGACTCCCCTGTCAGGGTATCCGTGACAATTACGAATACCGGGAAAAGAGCCGGCACGGAGACCGTACAGCTGTATGTGCGCGACATGGCAGGGTCTGTCGGAAGACCTCTGCGCGAACTCAAGGGCTTCGAAAAGGTCGCGCTCCGGCCGGGTGAAAGCAGGACAGTAGAGTTCACCCTCACGGCGGATGACCTCTCATTCTATACCCAGTCACTCGACAGGATCGTGGAACCGGGAGAATTCTCGGTAATGACCGGAGGCAGTTCCTCGGATGTGAAGACGGCAGGTTTTATTATAAAGTAAGAGAGCCTGTAAAAAGTTTTGCATAATTGGAATTTATCAGTAAATTTGCAGCCGTTTTGGCCAAATCCCCGTCGGGATGGCCGGAACGGCTGTTAAATTTTATTAACCTCTAAAATCTTGTGACATGGCTGAATATTTACAGGCCGACAAAAAGCAGGAGATTTTCGCGAAGTACGGAAAGTCTAATACTGACACCGGCTCTCCAGAGAGCCAGATCGCATTATTTTCCTACCGTATCGCTCACCTTACAGAGCACATGAAGATTCACAAGAAAGACTATTCCACCCGTCTTTCCCTTCTGAAGCTCGTAGGCAAGAGGCGCCGTCTTCTTGATTACCTCAAGAGAATCGACATCGAGAGATACAGGACAATCGTGAAGGAGCTCGGTCTCCGCCGATAAGGAAAATATTGCCTTGACTGAATGGGGTGCTCCCTGCTGAGCTCCCCATTTTTATTGAAAATCCAATACCTACAACATTGGACGATCTTCCGGAGCCGCTAACAAACCATCAGCCTGCGGCGGGCTCCGAGACTCACGATATTAGGACGAACAGATACAATGTACGCAGCAGAAATTATTAATCAACTCCCATAGGGGGAGGCAGGCTGAAAAAAGTATAATGAACATTATCAACAAGAAGATTGAATTATCCGACGGAAGGGTAATAGAGATTGAGACCGGGAAGCTTGCAAAACAGGCGGACGGGGCCGTAGTGGTCAAAATGGGAGGCACAATGCTTCTCGCGGCCGTAACCTGCGCAAAGGATGCGAAAGAGGATGTCGATTTCATGCCTTTGCAGGTGGACTACAAGGAAAAATTCGCATCTGCGGGAAGATTCCCGGGCGGATTCATGAAGAGGGAAGGAAAGGCTTCTGACTATGAAATCCTTATCGCAAGACTGGTGGACAGGGCGCTCAGGCCGCTGTTCCCGGAGGATTTCCACGCAGAGGTATATGTAACCGTAAACCTTATCTCGGCAGAGAAGGACATACAGCCGGATGCGCTTGCAGGACTTGCAGCATCATCCGCACTTGCGGTAAGCGACATCCCGTTCGAGGGACCTATCTCGGAAGTCCGAGTCGCAAGAATCAACGGACAGTTGAAGATAGACCCGAATTTCAGCGAGATGGCGGATGCCGACATCGACCTTATGGTTGCCGCCACATACGACAACATCATGATGGTCGAGGGTGAAATGAAGGAGGTAAGCGAAGCGGAAATGCTTGAAGCCATCAAGTTCGCCCACGAAGAGATCAAAAAGCACTGCAAGGTGCAGATGGAACTGATGGAAGAGGCAGGGAAGACCGTCAAGAGGACATACTGCCACGAGGAAAATGACGAAGAGCTCCGCGCTGCAGTAGAGAAATTCTGCTACGACAGATGCTATGCCATAGCGAAGAGCGGCAGCGCAAAGCACGAGAGGTCGGATGCGTTCGATGCCCTCAAGGAGGAGTTCTACCAGACAATACCGGAAGAGGAGCGCGAGGCCAAGACGATGATGGTGGAGAGATACTACCACGCTGTCGAGAAACGTGCCATGAGAAACCTTATTCTGGATGAAGGAATCCGTCTGGACGGACGCAAATGCAACGAAGTGCGTCCTATCTGGTGCGAAGTAGGCTACCTGCCATGCGCACACGGTTCCGCAATCTTCACCAGAGGAGAGACACAGTCGCTCTCAACAGTGACCTTGGGGACGAAGCTCGACATGAAGGAGAGGGACGAGGTTCTCATCCAGGGAACGGACCAGTTCGTACTCCATTACAACTTCCCTCCGTTCTCCACGGGCGAAGCCAAGGCCCAGAGAGGAGTAGGACGCCGCGAGATCGGTCACGGCAATCTGGCATGGAGAGCCCTCAAGCCTATGGTGCCTCTTGCACCGGAAAATCCGTATGCAGTACGCGTAGTATCCGATATCCTCGAGTCCAACGGTTCATCATCAATGGCTACTGTCTGCGCCGGATGCCTTGCGCTGATGGATGCCGGAGTCAAGATAAAGAAGCCTGTTGCAGGTGTTGCCATGGGGCTTATCACCGACAAGGAAAACCCTAACGGCCGCTATGCCATCCTTACCGACATCCTCGGGGATGAGGACCACCTCGGAGACATGGACTTCAAGGTGACCGGTACGAAGGACGGCATCACCGCCACACAGATGGACATCAAGGTAGACGGGCTTTCATACGATGTGCTGGAAAAAGCCCTCGAACAGGCACGCCAGGGAAGGATGCACATAATGGGCGAAATGATGAAGACCATCAGCGAGCCTCGTGCTGACTACAAGCCGTTCGTGCCTCGGATCATCCAGCTCCGCGTTCCTGGAGAGTTCATCGGTGCGATCATCGGAAAAGGCGGAGAGGTCATCCAGAAGATACAGAAGGAGACCGGCACCACCATTACCATCACCGAGGAGCAGACCAACGGGATCAGCGAGGGTGTCGTGGACATCTTCGGAGAGAACAAGGAAGCCATGGACAAGGCTCTCGACTGGATCAAGGGCATCTGCGCAGTACCGGAAGTCGGCCAGGTATACCACGGCAAGGTGGTATCCATCCTTGAGTTCGGAGCGTTCGTCGAGATTCTTCCGGGCAAGGAAGGACTTCTCCACATCTCAGAGATAGACTGGGGCAAGACGGACAAGGTAGAGGATGTGCTCAGCGTCGGGGACGAAGTGGATGTCAAACTGCTTGAAATCGACCCTAAGACAAACAAGATGAGACTGTCCCGCAAGGCGCTCATCGAGAAGCCTGAAGGTTATGTCGAGCCTGAACGCAGGCCTCGTCCGGCAGCCGGAGACAGAGGTCCGCGCCGTAACGGCAACGACCGCCGTAACGGGGACCGTCCTGCAGGAAACGGCAGAGGCCCTCGCGGACAGCGTCCTGAAAGGGGACCTAAAGGCGGGCACAACAACAGCCGCTCCGATTACAGCGAACCGGCAGACAACGGCAGCAACGATCCTGAAATGTTTTAGGAACGGTAAAATACGATGACAACAGGAGCCGGCCCAAAAGCAATTTTGAGGCCGGCTCCTTTTTTGGTCCGCGGCCATTGCCTGTGCCTTGTCATGACAAATCAATTTGTTCCGCTCTCGGATTCTTCATATATTTGCGCTGCAAAGAAGAAAAGGAACGACACAGGGGTAACCATGAACACACTGATCTGCGGCACACTGTTTACGATTGTCATGGCACTGACAGCCTGTACGCATAAGCCTTCATATCCTGCTGAAATAGAAAATGAACTGAAAGTCCTGGACAGGATAGTGGATGACAGCAGCAGGTACAAGGACGAGAAAATGCGGAAAATCTCGGACATGCGGTCTGCCCTGCGGCCGGACAGCACCGACGAATACAGATACGGAATCTATGACGGGATCTACAGGGAATACTACCAGTACGATGCGGATTCAGCCATGACGTATGTCAAGAAAAAGCTGGCGATAGCCCAAAGGACAGATTCGTACCGGATAAAGACAGATGCCATACTCGACCTTGCGGAGAGATACGTCCTGTCCGGAATGTATGCAGAGTCTCTCCATATACTGGACACACTGGATACGGCCGGGATGGACAGTACGCTTATGGTCGAATATTTCCATGTATGCCAGTCCCTCTATGAAGACCTCAGCTCCACGACGGATGACCCCGAGTTGAAAGTGAAGTACTGGAACACAAAGAACAGATACAGGGCCTCGAGACTCGAATACCTTCCACAGGACGATATTGCACGGCTGTTCGTCCTGTCTGAAATGGCCAGAGAGAGCGGGACAGGGGAAAACATGCTCCCTGCGATCAAGGCAAGGATACAGTCCCCTGACACGGACTGCCACAACAAGGCCATGCTTTGCTACATAGCGGCCCGCATCTACAAGGCCATCGGTGACAGGGAGAATGAACTGCTGTACTATATACGCAGCGCATGCAACGACCTGATGGCTCCGGTAAATGATTACAGGTCCCTGCATGAACTGGCGGCCAGGCTTTATGTCGATGGAGAGATCAAAAGGGCATACAGATACATAAGCAGGGCCATACAGGATGCCATGGTTGCAAAGTCCAGACTGAACATAACTTCGATAAACAACATACTCCCGATAATCTCTGCTTCGTATGACACACTGATGCAGAAAAAACACAGACAGCTGATCTATCTGCTCGCGGGGACCTGCATATTGGCAGTCTTGCTTGTTTTTGCCGTATCGGTGATCATTGAGGCGCACAACCGGACCATAGCCGCCGAATACGACCTGAGCGACCTTTTCGAATACTGGAGATGGACCGTATCCGACAATGCCAAAGGGATCATAAAAGGATACAGCTACCCTGTTTTCGACCCTTCTACTCTTTAACGTTCTGCAGCAGAGGCAGGATGTGGAAGTGGACTCCCCGCATCCTGCCTCTGCGTGGAGTGGATACGCCTTGACGGTACGCTGACCGTATCGAGCACATTCACGGAGGGGGACAGAAGCATTATGCTGGAAAGGATATATTTTCCGTCGCCTACCCGTCCCGCCGTATGCGAGAAATATACCCTGACCAATGCCGGTGTGTCTCCGGTATTGATAGAAATCCCGGCTGTCCGCAACGAAACGGTGACGGCTCCGGAACAGGGCACCGAAGGGAGCTACAGACTTATAGCGGCGACCCTGGAGAGCACGGACAGGTCCTACCGTCTGATGCCGGGAGAATCCGTATCTTTCAGCGCATCGGTACAGGGGCTCAAGAATCCTCAGGTGGAAATCCGGATAGCTGAAACACTGTATCCGCTCATCTCATGGTCTCTCGAATACTGCAGGCGGAACCTGGACGGAAACGGTGTAGTAAGATCCACCGCGGACGAACTGGAGCTCAGGTTCCCTGCCGGAGATGCAAATCTGTGTACTTCTTCGCTCTACTATGATGCACTTCTTTCCGCAGCATGGCTTGAGGAAGAAATGGACAGGGAGTACAGGAAAAAAGGCGGTCCCGGCAAAGAGGATTCCGCTGCAAGGGCCGAATCATACCGGGAACAGGCCGCAACCCTGAGAAAGAACATCGAAAGGCACTTCGGATGCGACATGAAAGGATTCGAGACATACCGCTATTATGAAGGCAACGACCTTCTGCGCTCATGGATATGCATTCCGCTTGTCATGGACATATTCGACAGAAAGGAAGGGACTGTCTCTGCTCTGCTCTCCCCTGCCTTGTGGTCGGAAAACGGAGTATATACGGAAGAAGGTACGGATGTTTTCTGGGACAGGGCGACGCTGTATGCGCTCAGAGGGATATACGCTTCAGGCTACAGGGAAAAGGCTACGTCCCACCTTCTGGAATATTCCGGACACAGACTCCTGGGAGAACACGTCCCGTATGCCGTGGAAGCCTGGCCTGAAGGCAACCAGAGACATCTTTCGACCGAGAGTGCACTGTACTGCAGGGTATTCACGGAAGGAATGTTCGGGTTCAGGCCTACCGGTTTCAGTTCATTCACATTACGGCCTCAGCTGCCGGACGGATGGGACAGGATGGAACTGCGCGGAATCCATGCATGCTCGGAACAGCCGTTCGACATAAAAGTCCGACGCACGGGAGAAAAACTGTACGTGACAATCTCCCGGGACGGCAAGGTATCGGCCAAATACCGTGTTTCCAACGGAGAGCAGTTCAGCGTCGACATGGAAAGTCTCTGAACACAGCATTACCTGATTGGCATTATTTCCTTACCTTTGCTGGAAATTCAAAGAGATATGAGTGGAGTACAAATTTACAACGAAGCTGTAAGGGTTATCAAAGAGGCGATATTGCAAAGTCAGTATCAAGCTGCTTCCATTGTCAATAAAGCGCAATTATCTCTTTATTATGGTATTGGCAAATATGTCTCAGAAAACTCTCGTAATGGTTATTGGGGCAAAGGTGCAATTGAAACCATCAGCAAGCAATTACAGAAAGACCTGCCGGGACTTCGTGGATTCTCTGCTGCGAATATCAAATTTATGCGTCAATTCTATGAAACATGGTGCAATGATTTGAAATCGCTAACTGCGGTTAGCGGAATTGAAGATAACAAATCGCTAACTGGACTTAGCGAAATAGACACCCGGCTGTTGATTCCTTCAGAAAACACTCAAAAAGAGAGTTTTGACGCTGCATCATTCTTGGGTTTGGGATTTACGCACCACATGATCATTGTCCGTAAGACCAAATCTCTTGCCGAGCGTCTGTTCTACATTCGTCAAGCTTATATAAGCAAATGGAGCAAAGAGGTACTGGCAGCAAGAATTGAAGATGATTTGTTTAGTCATCAAGGAGAGATTGCAAACAATTTCACACAGAAGATACCTGATGCCCGAGAGTCATTGAAAGCCATCGGAATGTTCAAAGATGAATATCTTTTGGATTTTATCACTAGTGTCCCGTTAAGGGACTGTTAAAAGTTTATAATTGTTTTATTTTTAGTTAATTACAAAGGTTTTTTCTTGTGCACGACTTGAGCCGTAACTTTGGGACTGACCATTTTATCTGTCAGCCTATGTTCACAGGAAAAACCGTATTTGCTCAACTTATGTCGCTCATACCTCGCAGAGACTTCAATACATGTGTCGCCAGATACAAGGGGGATTATCGTTCCAGGAACCTTTCCTGCTACGATCAGTTTCTCGTGATGTGCCTTGCGCAATATGCTTCGAAGAACAGTCTTCGCGACATTGAGGCCAGCCTCATTGCAGTCGAGCATAAATTGTATCATAGCGGTATCAGTTACGCCGTTCCAAGAAACACTCTTGCCAAAGCAAATGAACAGAGGGACTGGCGTATCTACCGTGACTTTGGACAGGCTCTTATCAAGAGAGTCCGTCCTCTGTATGTTGAAGATCCATTCAGGCTCGGTATAGACAATATGGTCTATGCCTTTGACAGCAGCACCATAAGTCTCTGTCTGAAGCTCTGTCCGTGGGCCAGATTCCGAACGACTAAGGCAGGTGTCAAGATGCATACGCTCCTTGATCTCAGGGGGAATCTTCCGGTCTATATCCACCTTACAGATGCCTCTGTGCACGATGTCAAGGCTCTGGACAGTCTCTGTGTCGAGATGGGAGCCATCTATCTTTTGGACAAAGGTTATATTGATTTCTTCAGACTCTTCAACCACATCCACAAGAACGGAGCGTTCTTCGTGACAAGGGCAAAAGACAATATGCTGTACGAAGTTGTTGAGTCCAGAGGATGTGACCCCGAAGCCGGTATAGTCAGCGATGAGATCATCAAGCTTACAGGAGTCAAGCCGTCCAAGTGCTATTCCGAGACTCTCAGAATGGTCACATATGAGGACTTCACTACCGGTAAGGTCTACCGCTTCCTTACCAACCTTTTGGGATACGAAGCCCTGACAATCGCAGAACTCTACAGAGAGCGCTGGAATGTCGAAATGTTCTTCAAATGGATAAAGCAACATCTTCATATCAAGTCATTCTATGGCACCTCGGAGAATGCCGTCTATACCCAAATTTGGATTGCTGTCTGCTCATTCCTGATTCTGGCTTTTGCCAAGAAAAAGTTTGGACTGGAGCAATCATTATATACTATTTCTCAAACGTTAGGCTTTGTGCTATTTGAAAAAGTGCCTATAAATCAATTATTTAACAAAAATCAAAATTCCGTTTTAACTGATGAATATTCTAACTTATTCAGTATGTGTTAGTTTAAACGGGACAGTAGTGATACAAATCTTAAAAATCTGTAGACTTTTTTATTCCCCCTATCACAGACACACTTTTTGGAACAGTATCGGGAATTGCCCGAGGCAGACATCATTGTCCACTCGGGAGATGTCCATACGCGATTGCATTTCTGACCGGCAGTCAAAAAACTATGAGAGCATTACGGATGATATGGATGTTCTCATTACCTATACCCCACCTTACGGCATCCTCGATTTTGACGACGATATCAACTACGGCTTCGAGGAACTGCTGACCAGAGAGACTTCCATAAGACCGAAATTCCAGCTTTTCGGACACATGCACAAACAGAAGGCATCTTTACAATAGGAGGGACCACTTTCTCCAACGGAGCCGTAAAGAACTCAGGATACAACGATTTCAATACTCCGAACCTTATCGAACTTTGATGGGCATGTGCCCAGAGGCTGGAACGGCAATAAAACCAGTATTACATATCTAATGTTATCAAAATAAAAGCAAGTTTTTCAAAATCTTCATACACGTTTTCCTCTGAAGAAATCTGCAGACACCCATGAGATTGTTTGTCCCAATAGGCTAATGTCATACCCTCTGGCAATTTACTGTTAATCTCATTGATTTCTTCTTCCGTCGCTCCTTCTACATACAAACCATACGCAGGTGCGTATGTCTCTTCAATGATGCAAATATGTACATATAACAATATGCTTTTATAAGGGATGTAGATACCACATTCATACTTATCAGGCAACCAATTTTTAGGTTTATACTTCCTATAGCAGTGATTCATCCTATGGTAACGTTTTTCAATAAAGTCATTTATTCTCTCTTTTTTTATATCTGTCAGAGCCTTTGAAAGTTCATTGACTTCATTGATTTTTTGCGACAGGTCATTCAAACCAGCCAAACCAGTTTTGCCCTCTAAAACATTCTTTTCTATATATTGACGGATTTCCATATTGAAGAGTTTAGCATTAGTGTCAGTATTGAATAGCGAGTCCAAGTAATCAGCAAATTGCACCATCATTGATTTCATTCTGTATTCTCTGGAAAGAATAATTCCATTAGCTGCCTTTACCCATTCAGCAAAATCCTCTTTGAGCAGAACAGTCCGCCCCTTATATTCTTCAGTCTTCTCATTATAATATTTTTCATAGCTGATACAGTCTTTACAGACGCTTTCATTGACATTCTTATTCTGGATATCACATTTACATTGGATATTATTGATTTTGCAACTCCCAAAACCTTGTTTGGGAAAGCGCCAGGTTGAAATATTCCCCTCAGGATTTTTAGTATTCGGCCCGGAGAATATTACGATCAGTATCTCTTTACCTTTATTGTATGTTTCTGCCCAATGAATGTATCTTGCCATCTGGTTGTGCTGGAAAGTAGCTCCTTTTATTTTGTTCTCAAAGATAATGACATACTTGTCATCAATGACACATACATCAATTTGGGAATATTCAGTCATAACCTTGGGATGGATTGCAGTCAGACCTAGTTTCGGGAAATAGCGGTTAAGAAAATATTGCAGCAGAGGGTATTTGTCATGTTCATTATACTTGAATAATTCACTGATTATCCAACTGATCTTCTTCTCGGAGAAATCGGCATATTCCAACAATGTCTTGGAAACCTGCTGTGGTCTGTAAGGTGAAAACGCCTTAAATACAGCAAGTTTCTGTGCTGAGTTGAAAATCTCTTGAGAATGTTTGCTGCGATTACACATGATTATGAAAATTTAGTTTTTTATCTGACTTCAATAGGATATCAGAGTTATTATTTGCAAGATACTGATTTTTCTGAGATACCTTGCAGTATATTTTCAGATTTTCAGTACGAGCTGCTTCTGCATGTCCTCCATTACGCTCAATGCTTCTGCCAGTTTCATTTTTCTTTTGATTTCACCATATCTGACAAGCTCAGTCTTTATCGCATAGCCTCGTATGATCCCCGTTCCGGTCTGAGATGAGCTGGTATACACCTTTTACTTCGCACCAGAAATAATTCATCCGCAAAATGTCAGCTACTGAATAGCCGTTTTCGTATACGCAGATCTCATTGACTGCATTGCATATCTTGATATCTTCGAGTTCAGGTATCCATATCTTTATTTCACCCCAGTCATTGTAATCATACCTGTTGGCAAGCTCCAGTTCACTGTCTGTCATTTCCGGACGGTCCGTCTTTCTGAAACTTTTTGAATATGAGGCGCCGGCATTAGGAAAGTCCTTGCAATAATCATATATCATATTCATCACTTGAGTTCAACTTATAAATGCAACTTTTTGGGTGCGGATAATAAGCAATAAAAACATTTATTTTTCAGAGA
>CALUPT010000010.1 GCA_944322715.1 uncultured Bacteroidales bacterium | reverse complement strand
AAAGGAAGATCGGGTGATATTCCAGAGAAATTTTGTACCTTAGCCATGCAGATTAATTTTTGCGATACCTCCAAATTTGGCTTTTTCAGGGCAATTGGAGGTATTCTTTTTATCTTTAGCTAAGATACAAATTTTATATTACATTGGCAATCAATTCGTTATAAAGTTTTTATTCTTTTTTACGACAGTCCCTAATTATCAACTTATGTCATTGATAATAGGATATATAGTTATAATATTTATCTTGAAGGGAAAGTCATCCATAAAGTAGAAAAAAATGTGGCAAAAATTGCAATTATGGAACAAAGAAATTATTTTTGCCACAGACAATATTCATCAACATTATGAATGACAAGCAGATTATAGCGAGGAACATCAAATTGATGCGTCAGGCCAATAACCTGACGCAAGAGTCTGTTGCCGATTTTCTAGGGACAGGCCGTTCAGCATACTCAAATTATGAAAGTGGAACAAGAGAGCTGCCGCTTGCCGCAATGGAAAAACTTGCCGACCTGTATGGGTGCGACATATACACACTGTATGAAGAAAATTCTGATGTCGTAGAAAATATGCTTGCAACTGCATTCAGGGTTGACAACCTTTCTCCAGAAGACATGGCACAGATAGCTTCTTTCAAACGTGTGGTCAAGAATTACCTGAAACTCGACATGCTTCTCAAAAGATGAAAAGACTTACTGTTCAAAATGCTGAAACTTTGGCCTGCAAATTCCGCTCTGATATAGGAATCAGCATGTCAGAACCTGTCAATGCCAAGACATTGCTCAGGAGACTGGAAATAACCGCAATGTACAGGCCAATGTCAGAAAGTTCATACGGCATAAGCTGCAAATCGAAAAGCGGTAGAATGTTTATGCTCATAAACAGCAATTCAACCCGGGGAAGACAGCATTTCACTGTTGCCCATGAGCTGTTTCATCTGTTTTACGATGAATCCCCGACTCCGCATATATGCGCAAAAGCGACCAATGGGACTGAAAGGAACGCAAACCTTTTCGCAGCTGCATTGCTTCTTCCCAAGGAAGGGCTTCTTGCCATGATCAGTCCGGAAGAAGCCATAGAGCATAAGGTGGGACTTGCAACGATATTGAAAATAGAACAGTTCTATCAGGTCTCAAGAAGCACTCTGTTGATAAGGATGAAAGACATCGGCCTTATCACTGAAAATTATTTTCAGAAAATATCCGGATTGCCGGTCAAGGAAACCGCGAAAGAATATGGATACGATTTATCCCTGTATGAGTCTGGCAATAAAAATCTTGTAATCAGTGATTTCGGAGAAAAGGCCAGAATGCTTTATGAAAAAGGTACAATTTCAGAGGGACATTATGTAGAACTTCTCAAGATGATTGCCTGTGGGGATGAATAAGACAAAGATAGTTCTTGACGCAGATGTAATCATCCATTTCTCCAAAGGAGGATTGCTTCATCTGCTTCCTAAGATATTGCCAGAGTTCCAATTTATCGTTCTTGACATAGTCAAGGATGAACTTCCTGCCTCAATATCGGCTGAATTGGACAATCAGATCAGATGGATGCACAACATATCCGAAGAAATATTCGGAAATACTTCTGAAGAAAGACGGGAATTTGCAAGACTGACATCTACAACGGGAATGGCCTTAGGCCGAGGAGAAAGTGCCTGTATGGTCTATTGCTTATATAATCACGATGTTGTAGGCAGCAGCAACACAAGAGATGTGACTGCATACTGCGATGAACATGGCATCATATATTTGACCACTAATGATTTCCTGTTCTATGGGATCTGCCGTAGCGTGATCACGAAAAACGAGGCTTCCGAATTTGTATCAACGGTCAGGGCAAAAGGCAGTTTTCCTCCTGTAGTGGATTTCGACACATATATCTGCACAAAGATTTAATTATTATTGACAAAGTGAAATCAAATAGAACCAGACAGATATGAAGACAGCATTGATTACGGGAATTACGGGACAGGACGGGTCGTTCCTTGCCGAGTTCCTGCTTGGGAAAGGTTATGATGTGCACGGGACAATCCGCAGGTCGTCCGTGGATTACCGCGAAAGGATAGCGCATCTGGAAGGGAAGCCGCATTTCCATCTGCATTATGCGGATCTCGGGGATTCGATGAGCATCCTCCAGGTGGTGAGCAAGGTACGCCCTGACGAGATCTACAACCTGGCGGCACAGAGCCATGTGCAGGTGAGTTTCGACTCTCCGGAATTCACTGCGGATGTGGATGCCACAGGAGTGCTGAGGGTTCTCGAAGCCGTGCGTCTGTGCGGTCTGGCCCGGACCTGCCGTATCTACCAGGCTTCCACTTCGGAACTCTACGGCAAGGTTGAGGAAGTGCCTCAGAACGAGAACACGCCTTTCCATCCGTACAGTCCGTATGCAGTCGCGAAACTCTACGGGTTCTGGATTGTAAAGGAATACCGCGAGGCTTACGACATGTTCTGCTGCTCGGGAATCCTGTTCAACCACGAAAGTGAACGGCGCGGGGAGACTTTCGTGACACGCAAGATCACACTTGCCGCAGCGCGTATCGTCCAGGGGAAGCAGGAGAAACTGTACCTCGGGAACCTTTCTTCGCTCCGGGACTGGGGATATGCAAAAGATTATGTGGAGTGCATGTGGCTGATCCTACAGCACAATAAGCCTGAAGATTTCGTGATTGCCACAGGCGTGCAGCACTCGGTGAGGGAGTTCTGCTACCTGGCGTTCAAGCATGTCGGTATCGAATTGGAGTTCAAGGGAGAAGGGGCGGATGAGAAAGGCGTATGCGTTGCCGGACCGGAGAACCTGGTCGGGAAGACCCTTGTGGAGGTGTCGCCCGACTTCTACCGTCCTACCGATGTGGTCAATCTCTGGGGCGACCCGACAAAGGCGAAGGCTGAATTGGGCTGGGATCCGGCGAAGACATCGTTCGAGCAGCTGGTGAAGATAATGGTGGATGCCGATATGGCGAAGGTGGCCGTCGAGAGGGCCGGAGACCAGATAAGGACCAACCTCGCAGAGTATCTGGAGAAAGGTATCGTAAAATAATCTACGGGAAACATGCTGGACAGGAATGCAAAGATATATGTGGCAGGACATCACGGGCTTGTGGGTTCTGCCATCTGGAACAACCTCCTGCAGAGGGGGTACACCAATCTTGTGGGGCGGAGCCACAGAGAACTCGACCTGCTGGACGGTGCGGCAGTGAAGGCATTTTTCGACACGGAACGGCCTGATGCCGTAGTGCTGGCAGCCGCCCACGTAGGAGGGATAATGGCGAACCTGCAATACCGGGCCGACTTCATCTGGCAGAACCTGCAGATACAGCAGAATGTCATAGGGGAAAGCTTCCGCCATGGAGTGAAGAAACTGCTGTTCCTCGGCAGCACGTGCATCTATCCCCGCGAGGCTCCGCAGCCTATGAAAGAAGACTGCCTGCTGACCTCGCCTCTCGAATATACTAACGAACCTTACGCCATCGCCAAGATAGCAGGGCTGAAGATGTGCGAGAGTTTCAACATACAGTACGGTACCAACTATATCGCAGTGATGCCGACCAACCTCTACGGGCCGAATGACAATTTCCATTTGGAGAACAGCCATGTGCTCCCTGCGATGATCCGAAAGATACATTTGGCCAAATGCCTCAACGAGGGCGACTGGGATGCCGTACGCAAGGATATCGGCCTGCGGCCTGTAACCGCCCCTGCCGCTGCCATCGGAAAGGACACTGCCGCCGGGAAGGCATCATTCACGGACAGAGGCCTCAAGGTCCGGGAGGGGAAATTCATCGTGGACGGTACTTCTGCAGAATCCGACATTCTCTCTGTCCTGGCGCACTACGGCATCACTCCTGAGGCCGTGACGCTCTGGGGCACAGGCAGGCCGATGAGGGAGTTCCTATGGAGCGAAGAAATGGCGGATGCCTCTGTACATGTGCTGCTGAATGTGGATTTCAAGGATACGTATGACTCATCCGTCAAGAATGCAGATGGCATCACGGAAATCCGCAACTGCCACATCAATGTCGGGACAGGAAAGGAGCTGAGCATCCGCGAAGTGGCGGAGAAAATCATGGCCGAAATAGGCTTCAGGGGAGAACTGCGGTGGGATGCATCCAAACCGGACGGCACACTGCGCAAACTCACGGATGTGACAAAACTCCACAGTCTGGGCTGGCACCACAAAATAGAGATAGACGAAGGCATCCACCGCCTCTACCGGTGGTATCTCCAGGGCATCTGCATCAATCACCAGACCGTCTGACCATCACTGGGACTTATGATTCAAAATTTCAGTCGGGAGATTTGTCGGCGGCGATGGCTTCGTTGTAGCAGTGGCGGCAGAGAGGCTCGTACAGGTCCTTCTCTCCGAGGACCACGAGTTTGTCGCTTCTTGTGAGGCGGTGCGAATGGTTGGCAAGGCTGCCGCATTTCACACAGATGGCATGTACTTTCTGTACATCTTCCGCCACTGCCATCAGGGCGGGCATGGGGCCGAAAGGCTTCCCGGTGAAATCCGTGTCAAGTCCTGCCACTATCACTCTGATACCCCTGTCGGCCAGTGTCTGAGCCACCTCCACCACAGTGTCATCGAAAAACTGGGCTTCATCAATGCCAACTACCTCCACATCCGCCGACAGGAGCAGCATACTGGCAGGAGAGTCGATCGGAGTGGAAGGAATGCTGTGCGCATCATGCGAGACGACCTGATCATCGGAATATCTCACATCGATTGCGGGCTTGTATATCTCGACTTTCTGGTTGGCGAACTGCGCTCTTCTGAGCCTTCTGATCAGTTCTTCCGTCTTGCCTGAAAACATCGAGCCGCAGATCACTTCAATCGAGCCCGCTTTTTTTGCATTTTCTAAAAACATTTCCTTACTTTTGCAGTTGACGTCCGCAAAGATAGTCATTAATGACTTTATCGGGAAGACAGCGGAAAAGTTTTTATCAACAGTCGAGAAGATATGAGGGGAAAAAGAGACAGACGGCAGCGGGCCGGAGCCACAGTCAAGGAGACGGAGAATGCCGGCAGCACGGCAAAGGACTGCCGGAGAGGGAATGTTCCGGAAAGACGGGCCGATACGGAGGAGAATCCATGCGGGAGCAGGGACAGGGAAAGGGCCGGGACTCCCGGAATACTTCATATAGTGCCGACACCCGTGGGGAATCTGGAAGACATGACTTTCAGGGCGGTCCGGGTGCTCAAGGAGGCCGACCTGATACTTGCCGAAGACACCAGGACCAGTTCCGTGCTGCTCAGACACTATGACATACACGGACATATAGAGTCACATCACAAATTCAACGAACACAGGACAGCGGAAATCATCAAGGAGAGGATACTGGCAGGGGCCAATGTAGCACTGATAAGCGATGCCGGGACTCCGGGGATTTCAGACCCGGGCTTCCTGCTGGCACGCACCTGCGCCAACGAAGGCATAGAAGTGCAGACTCTTCCGGGAGCTACGGCTTTCGTTCCGGCACTGGTCAGTTCCGGCATTCCCTGCGACAGGTTCTGTTTCGAGGGCTTCCTCCCGGTCAGGAAGGGGAGGCAGACAAGGCTGCAGGAACTCTCATCCGAAGTCAGGACAATGGTTTTCTACGAGTCTCCATACCGTCTTGTGAAGACTCTGGACCAGTTTGCCGAAGTGTTCGGACCTGATCGTATGTGCTCCGTCGCCAGGGAGATCTCCAAGAAGTTCGAGGAACACAGGCGCGGTCCTGTCAGGGAGGTGGCCGACTGGTACCGTGAGCACGAGCCCAAGGGGGAGATTGTCATTGTTCTCACCGGGCTGCAATCCATATAGGTCCCGGAGAAACCGCATCCGGTCCGGCGGCCGATATTCCGACCCGACACGGATGACTCATGAAAAGTATAGTTAATTCTAATATTGGCGGAGATGGGAAAAGAGGATAAGAAGGGGAAGAAGCTTCCTGTGTCATTCGTGACAGGAGCGATAGCATTGGTGTT
Source organism: uncultured Bacteroidales bacterium (assembly GCA_944322715.1). GTDB lineage: Bacteria > Bacteroidota > Bacteroidia > Bacteroidales > UBA932 > Cryptobacteroides. The sequence continues at coordinate 119,142 of CALUPT010000010.1, read as the reverse complement.
CCTCATTGTGGGTTATCAGGTGGCGCTGTTTCTCAACAGGGCGGCAATCTCGAAGATACTTGCCGAAGAGGCTGTGGCCGACACGGTGTATGTGGTGGACAGGGCACTGGCCGAATCGGTCCTGTCAGGGAAATCCCGGACACTCTCACCGGATGCATCTCAGACAGGAAACATAAACGGAGGCCATGATTCAGATGGAAGCGGCACCGGTGAGAAACATGCTTATGACAATAAAGACAGCCGGCAAGAGGATCATATAGTCATCAGAAAAGACAGCCGGACCGGCAGAAGCGGAATACGGATAGAGTCCGAGGCAAGAGGATACCGCATTGACCAGAGGACCGGGGAGAGGTACAGCCGTTCCAAAGGGACGCGGGACGGAGGAGACACGGAACACGGAAGGCGGGACAGAACCGTGGAGAATTTCCGGTTCAATCCCAACACCGTATCGGCTGAGGACCTGCAGAGACTCGGGTTTTCGGAAAGGCAGGCCCGGGCTATCGTCAACTACCGGCTGAAAGGAGGGAAGTTCAACAGGAAGAGCGACTTCGCAAAATCTTTCGTCGTGGCGGACTCGGTCTACAGACGGCTGGAACCATACATCGACATCCCCCTGCTGGAGCTGAATACGGCCGACTCGGCCGCACTTGATGGCCTTCCGGGAATCGGAGGGTATTTTGCAGGAAAAATAATCGAATACCGCGACAGGCTGCAGGGCTTCTCCTGCAAGGAGCAGCTGATGGATATCCATAATTTCGACCGGGAGAAATTCGATGGGCTGCAGGATCTTGTGACAATATCGGAAGAGACCGTAACTCCGTATCCGATGTGGACCCTCCCGGAAGATTCCCTGAGACTGCATCCGTATATCGGATCATACGCTGCGCACGGCATTGTCCTGTACAGGGAGAACAATCCTGTGGAAATGTGGACAATCGAGGGGCTGGCAGAAGCCGGAGTGCTGAAACCGGAAATGGCCGCAAAACTCGCCCGGTGCAGGATAGCACGGCATTGAGATCACTGTCATTGCTATCGGCGCGGGTGATGACTGAGGATGGAAGACTGCCACGTCGCCTTGTTGATATGGGTATAGATCTCGGTGGTGAGGATGCTTTCATGTCCGAGCATCTCCTGGACGACACGGAGGTCCGCGCCGTTCTCGATGAGATGGGTCGCGAAAGAATGGCGGAAAGTATGCGGGGATATCTCCTTGGTTATGCCTGCGAGCATGGCATAATGCTTCACCATGTTGAATATGGATATCCTGCTGAGCTGCGACCCTCTGCTGTTGAGAAACAGGATGTCATCAAAGCGTGAAGGTACTGATATGGAATTACGTGAATCCGATGCCGGAACGGCAGGATCCGCCGGCTTGCCGCCGGAAGAGGGACAAAGGGACGGACATGCGCCGGGACGGACATCCAGATAGTCGCGCACCGCATCCATCGCCATCTCCCCTACCGGGACAACCCTTTCCTTGTTGCCTTTGCCGATAATCCGGACAAATCCTTCATCGAAAAACAGGTCGGAGATTTTCAGCCCGGATGCCTCGGAAACCCGCAGTCCGCAGCCATAGAGCATCTCAAGTATCGCCCTGTCACGCAGCCCGAGCCAGTCAGTAAGCGGAACGGCATCCATTATCTGCCCGACCTCCTTCACTGAAAGCACTTCGGGCAGATAGCGTCCTATCTTCGGGGCATCCACCCCGTCGCACGGATTGTCCCTGATATACCCTTCCTGCATCAGCCACGAGAAAAACGACCTCAGCGAACTCAGGATCCTGGCCTGGGTCCGTCTGGAGACATTCATTCCCGCACCGGGCACGTTCCTGAACTGCAGATAGCTGATGATATCATCCGTACCCACCCCCGAGAGCTTTTTCCCGGACGGACGGGCAGCATCCCCGGAAAGGGCTGCAGTCCCGCGGGGAGCGGATGGCCCGGGAGCATCTGCCTGCACCGTACTTATTTCAGGAACAGACTGGAAGTCTACCCAGTCGAGAAAAGCGGAGACATCCTTTGAATACGCCGAAACGGTATTCGGAGACATCGACCTTTCAATCTTCAGGTAATATCTGTAGTCATTCAGTATCCGGATATCCATAACATTTATCAGTGAACGGCACGCATGGACAGTCCCCGCCAAAGGTCAGGCCGGCATGACAACATGCCGGCCCGGAGAATCAAAGGGTCGAATATGAGCGGCCGTAATGCAGCATCTGTCCGAGATAGTTATCCACATACTCTATCCTGTAGTCCACTACCCTGCCATTCTCCTCGACAGGCACTATCTCAGGATTGACGAAACCTCCGTACGGTTTCAGTCCGAGGGCTGCATAGCGTTCCTTCACCTCCCTGTGCAGCTCCGGATCTATATTGACGGCATATTTCTCGACCAAAGCCTTTCCTGCCTCATAGTCCCCTTCGGACTTGATTCTCTGTACCTCCCCGAGCAGTCTGCCGAACAGGCCGCGCAGAGCCTCATAGTCATTGACCGTAAAATAGGTCTTGCCATCGCGGACCTTCTTTTCTATTACATTGTCTTCCAATCCGTTCTCATAACACCATTCAGCAATCAGCTTGCGGTTCTGCATGTGCGCCTCCGTATTCTGACGGCCGAGTTCCACACGGGTGAACTGCACCATGAGACCGTTCCTTATATAATTGGCATACTGTACCTTGTAGGCTTCTCCATCAGGAAGGATGCCGAGTTCGACCAACTTTGGATCCGCGATATAATACAGGCCGAACAGGTCAGCCCTGGTCTCCTCGAGGGTAGAGTTGTATTCTCCGAGAGCATTGGCCGATACGCCCGGCAGCAACTGGCCCGAGCCGTGACCGAGACATTCATGCAGGTCGGTATGCACCTCATCCGTAATGGAAAGGTACTTTTTGGCCATTGCGACCTCCTCCTCATCCCAGGCAAACTCAGCAAGGATACTGTTGGGAGATTCAAGAGCCGCCAGGTTATATGCGTGCGTTATATTGGCTATGGTCACCGACTTGGAACCATAGTCCTTCCTGATCCAGTCCGCATTCGGCAGATTGATGCCGATAGGCGTGGACGGATAGCAGTCTCCTCCGAGAGTCGTGGCATCGATGACCTTTGCGGATATTCCCTTCACCTGCTCTTTCCTGAACCTCGGATCCACAGGGGAATGGTCCTCGAACCACTGCGCGTTGGAACTGATCGTTTCCGTCCTGCGGGATGCCTCGTGATCCTTGATGTTCACGACCGACTCCCAGGATGCCTTGCGCCCGAGAGGGTCGTTGTAGTCCTCCACAAAGCCGTTCACGAAATCCACGGTACCGGCAGTATCCCTGAGCCACTCGATATTGTATTCATCCCAGAGGTTCAGGTCTCCGGTCATATAATAGTCTATGAGCAGGTCAATGTATTTCTTCTGCACATCATTCTCCGCATAGAAAGCCGCCTTCCTGAGCTCCCCGCAAATCTTTTCCAGTGCAGGGCCGTACAGGCCGCCGACCTTGTAGACCTCCTCCCTGATGGTACTGTCGGCATCCTTGACCAGCCTGCTGTTGAGACCGTATGACACCGGTGTGGAATCCGCCGGATCCACCATTGCCGCATAGAACCGCTCCGCCTCATCCCGCGTCACTCCTTTATAATAATTGACGGCCGACTGCTTCACGATGTCGCCCGACCTGTCGGTGGACTTCCGCTGCGGGGCTATTTCAGGGTTGTAGATGACTTCTATAAGGTCCACCTGCGTACTGTCTTCCGGATCGATGTAGCTGCCATCATCCCCCACTGCAGAGAGCAGGGAGGCGAAATACTCCCTGGAACATTCAGGGAAGAACTTGTCCTCGGCATAGTGATGGTGCATGCCGTTGCTGAAAAACAGCCGTTTTGCATAGACCGTGAACTTGCGGAATTCTTCGCATTCCCTGTCCCCATCATACCTGTCCAGAATATCCTCCACAAGATGCCTGACGGGAAGGTTGTACCTGTAATTCTGCATCCAGATGATGTCCCTGCCGTATTTGGCTGCCTCGCCGAGGTGATAGACATACTGTTTCTGCTGCAGACTGAGACTGTCCCATCCGGGAATCCGGTACCTCATTATCTTGATATCGGCAAATTCATCGATCAGATATCTGAAACTGTCCTCCTGCGAGGCTCCGTTTCCGCAAGCCGCCATCGAAACGGCCGCACCGCACGCAATCAGCATATTCAACGCTTTCATATATATGACTTTAAGATTCCGATTATGCCGTCACATCCGCCAAAGGCAGTCCCGGAAAACACGTATCCGCGACATGTTTTTGCCTTTCCCGGCACAATCAGGTGTCAAAGGTAATAAAATTTCCATATCTTTGCAGGTTGTGTCGAAGATAAATATGAACCGGGAACATATCAGGCATATCATTTCAAGACTGCCGGCCGTCATCATGGCGGCCGTTGCATGCATGTCCGTCTCCTGCATAAAGGAACAGACATGCCAGCAGCCGACAATGCCTGAGGAGATCGACAACGTGCTCATCGTATATATGGCGGGCAAGGCCAACGGGCTTGCTTCCGCCATGAAAAATAACATGTCCGACTTCTGCGACGGGTATGTCCCGGAGGGATACGACAGCAACATACTCCTGGCCTACGAGGAACTCACGAGCTCATCTTCCCCTACAAGATCGTATCTTACAAGAATATACAGGCACTGCGGCTCTTTGGTAAGGGACACCCTGGTGACATACCCGGTCAACAGCATAGGAGCCACTGCCGCGACCCTCGGGGATGTTCTCAATGAAGCAAGGAGCCGTTTCCCGGCCAAGGGCTACGGACTGCTGCTGTCTTCCCACGGCACCGGCTGGCTGCCTAAAGGCTTCTACAACGACCCCGGCAGTTATAAAGCCGGCATGGGCGGCGGACAGGAAAAGGCAAGAGGGTTCACTGATACGGAGGAATGGGTTCCGTATGTGGAGAGATGGCAGGACCCGTCATTGCCGGCAGTGAAGAGCATCTGCCAGGACCTGGCGACTGCAGGCGGTCAGACGGTATCATACGAAATGAACATCCAGGAATTCGCCGGAGCCATCCCGTATCATTTGGACTACATCATATTCGACTGCTGTCTCATGGGGGGCATAGAAGTGGCATACGAACTGAAGGATGTCTGCGACAGGATAATATTTTCCCCTTCCGAAGTCCTCACCCTCGGTTTCAACTACGATACCATGGGCCGGCATCTTCTCGGAGGCAGCGAGCCTGATCTGGAAGGGGTCGCAAGAGACTATTACAACAAGTATGCAGCCATGAGCGGCGACTATCAGTCTGCGACAGTGACCCTTATAGACTGCTCGAGAATGGAGCCTCTTGCGGAAGCGTGCAGGCTGATATTCAGCAACTGCAGGGAACAGCTTGATGCACTGGACGGAACAGGGATACAGGAATATTTCCGGTACGGCGACCCGGTCTGGAACGGCGATCACTGGTTCTATGACCACTGGTTCTACGACCTGAGGGACATTGCGGCCAACGCCGGCGCAAGCGACTTTGAACTCGACCTGCTGGATGCGACCCTTGACAACTGCATCATCTACAAGGCCGCCACGGAAGAATTTCTCGGAATCAAAATAGAAAGGTATTCCGGCCTGAGCATGTACCTCCCGGGGAACGGAAGCCCTTATTTGGACAGTTTCTACAGGGACCTTGCGTGGGATGCCGCGACGGGACTCGTATCGGGAATGACAGAAAAGTAAAGTTTTTCCGGAACGGCATACACAATTTCCGAAAATTTCATATCTTTGCAGCCCCATAAAAAAGCAGGTGGCTTTTTGGTGCAATGGGGAGGCAGCCCGGGACGAAGTCCTTGCGGCAGTCTCTGAGTAACACATTTTTATAAAACTTTATGAAACACATCGAACTCAAGGGCCAGATCCGCCAGGTCGGAAACAAGGCCGCAGTAAAAAGCATCAGGAAAGAAGGTCTCGTACCATGCAACCTCTACGGACAGGGTATGGAGAATGTCCTTTTCACAGTCAGCGCAAAGGATCTCAAATCCCTGACGCACACTCCGAATTCATATATCGTGGACCTCGACCTCGGAGAGCAGAAATTCACTGCCGTCCTCCACGAAGTACAGTATCATCCTGTAACGGATGAGGCCCTCCACGTGGACTTCCTCCGTGTAACCGAGGACAAGCCGGTAGTCATCAATGTCCCTATCATCATCACAGGACATTCAGAGGGCGTCAAGTTGGGCGGCAAGCTCCTGGTATCGAGCCGCAAGCTCCGCATCAGCGCATACATGGACAAGCTCCCTGATTCAGTCGAGGTGGATACCACTTCCCTGCAGATAGGCAAGCAGATCGTTGCCGGCGACCTTCATTACGAGGGAGTTACAATCGTATCCCCTAAGGGTACCATTATCTGCTCCGTACGTCCTACCCGTGCAACTGCACAGGCGGCCAAGGAGGCTTAACCGACCACTGATACTGTCACGGTATGAACTATCTGATAGTCGGATTGGGAAATATCGGCGCAGAGTACGCAAATACCAGACATAATATGGGATTTATGGTGTTGGATGCCTGGGCAAAGGCATCCAATACTGTTTTTGAGACATCCCGTTATGGAAGCATGGCGGAAGTGCCGTTCAAAGGCAACAGGTTCATTCTCCTGAAGCCATCTACCTACATGAACCTGAGCGGCAAGGCTGTCCGGTATTGGATGGGGCAGTTGAAACTGCCTGTCGAACAGTTGCTTGTGATTTCAGATGACCTGAATATCCCTTTCGGGACACTGAGGCTCCGCAAGAACGGGAGCGCCGGAGGCCACAACGGACTTGCCAATATCACGGAACTGCTCGGGACGCAGGACTATGCAAGACTGAGAGTCGGTATCGGGAACGCTTTCAGCAGAGGAGGGCAGATCGACTTCGTGCTGGGCGAACTGGCACCGGAAGAGGCTGCCGAAATGCCGGAAATATGTTCCAGGGCCATAGAGGGCATCAAGGCATTCGCCGCCCTCGGAGCGGACAGGGCCATGAACATCGTGAATACCAGGACTAAATGAATTCAAGAAAGGCAATTTTTTTTGTTTTTATTTGAATTTATTGCTACCTTGCGCACAGTTTGATGCTTAATGTTTAACGAAGTATTTTAAAAATTTAACTAAAATGAAAGAGCTTGTAGATCAGATCAAGGCAGAGTACGAGGTTTTCGCTAAGAATGCTGAGGCTCAGGTAGAGAAAGGCAACAAGGCAGCCGGTGCCCGCGCACGCAAGGCAGCCCTGAACATCATGAAGATGATGAAGGATTTCAGAAAGGTCTCAGTAGAGAGTGCAAAATAAATCTTTCGCAAGCCTTTACAAGTTTAAGGGACAGTCCGGTATCCAGGGCTGTCCCTATTTTCTTGCGGCATGACGGTTCCCGGAACCGTACCGAAAATTTATTTCATCGGATGCAACATCGGGAGGTGAACCTGCATCTATAAGGCAGGTTTAGGTTTTAGTACACGGTTTAGGGAGCGGGTTTATGTAGCAGTTGCCTGCTCCCTTTACATTTCCAAATGCACATTGTCGATCCACAGGATATTGCCGACGCCCCCATAGAATGCCTGGCCTGAACTTGCAAGGAACTTTATTATAAGCCAGTTCGGCTCGACATCCGGCCCGGCCCAGCCATCTTCCGACACCTTCACCTTGTCGCCATCGGAATTTACAGCGAAGAACGCCCGCTCGGGATCGTTGTTGAGATCCATGCAAGGCTCGAATCCGGGAGCGGCCGAAATGTCTCCGTACCTGATTTCAAGACGGTGGCCATCGATCCACTCCGGAACATTCCTTTTGAGGGTTTCGCAGCCCGTCCCCACCCTGAGGGCGTGTATGTTGCCATCTTCATCCTCCCATCGTTTCTGCAGAATGACGGTTATCTCCGGATAGTCGGGATATCCCATGTCTTTCAGACGGGAAAATCCGGTCCCCCTTATCGTACTGTGCCCCACATCCGCCTTGTAGTCATACACAAGGGCAGAGGGTCTTCCGGAAAAGGGAATGCCGTAAAGCACCTTCGACATCGGATCCTTCGTATTGCGGATAGGCTCTTCTATATCCCCTATGAGCATTGCACCCTGACAGACCACATCCATATTGATACCCAATGCCTTGACCGTCTCGACATGGGTTTCTATCCTTGCGCACCAGCCATCCCCCCTCCTTTCCGGGAATACGGTACAGTTCGTCTTGATCACGCCCATGACATTGGCGAGGACATTGTTGGTCCTCCAGTGATAGTCTGCCGGCTTCCGAAGAGGCTCCCGGGAAAAGGTAGTGTCCGAGAAGTGCCCGTAGAACTCGTAAAGATACTTCGTCTCCCCGCCTATTATGTCAGACTCCTCTACACACCTGACGCTCCACGAATCCATACGGCCTGTCCTGTTTATCTGATCCGCGACATTCTGCTGCGCCCAGGCGCCGGACATGTACAGCGGACATGCAATAACGGTTAAAAATAAAGTTGCTCGTCTCATAAATAATCACTAATCTTGCATTCCGGTACAAATATAACACATTGTGCCGAAACATACGCCAGAAGCGCCGTTGTACTTAAAACCTTGCCCGGACATGAAGACATGCCGATCACTGCTTGCCGCTCTGGTGCTGACTGTTTCCGCCGCATTTGCCGCCGCCTCCCCTACCGACAGGGAGGTTGTCCTGTGTCAGCCGGATGGACGGACTTTCAGCGCCCATCTCCGCGGAGATGAATTCTTCCATGTACTGAAGACCATGGATGGCTGCGCCATTATCAAGGATGATGACGGGTACTACTGCCATGCCTTGTTCAACAGCGACGGTTCACGGTACAGCAGCGGATACCGTATCGGGGACAGCGGCACGCCGGCAGAAGTGGTTGCGGCAAGCCGGCAGATACCATACAGGCTTCTGTCGGCAAACGCATCGGCAATGAGACGCCCGGCAATGGCGTCAGGCAGTGAGCCGCTGATGAAAAGGGTGCTGAAATCCCGCTCAATGACAAAGGCGGACGGTCCGGAACGGAGGCACGGGATAGTCATCCTTGCCCAGTTCAAGGATGTGCCTTTCACGTTTACGAGAGAGGATTTCGTGGAAATGCTGACAACAAAGGACTATTCCGAAAATGAGGCGACCGGGTCCGCCATCGACTATTTCAACGCACAGTTCAACGGACAGGTGGAGTTCTCGTTCGATGTGAGCGAGATTGTCACTCTGCCGGAAAAAAGGTCATATTACGGGAAGAACGACGGGAATGACCAGGACAGCAGACCGGCGGAAATGATCGCCGATGCATGCAGGCTTGCAGCAGATGCCGGTATAGACTTCTCTCGCTATGATGATTACGGGGATGATGGAGAGGTGGACAATGTGTTCGTGTTCTACTCGGGCGCAGACGAGGCCCAGCTCGGGGATCCTGACCTCGTGTGGTCACACGCATGGTTTGTCAGGGACGGGGCGGGAATCGATCTCACACTCGATGGCAAGGTCATCAACAGATATGCCTGCTCTTCCGAACTTTCCGGCTCATCCGCACACGGACTGACAATGGCCCCGATCGGGACTTTCTGTCACGAATATTCCCACACATTCGGCCTGCCCGACTTTTATGACACCGACTACGAGGGAGAGGATGGGGTGATAAGCGCCGCATTGTGGAACAGCACATCCCTCATGGATTCCGGAAACTACAACAACGACGGCAGGACACCGCCCTATTTCAACGCCATCGAGAGGGAATATCTCGGGATATCCGAACCGGAAATGCTTGAGGAGGGGGAATATGTACTTGAACCGATATCGGAAAGCGGACGCTACCTCAGGATGGATACCGGAACGGAAGGGGAATATTTCCTGATAGAATGCCGCTCGGGCAAAAACTGGGATGCATATATCAACGGCGGGACGGCACCGGCTTCGGGCATGCTTGTATATCATATAGACAAATCCTCTTCGCATCTCATATATTCAAGCGAATACGGCAGGGAGACCACTCCCCTGGAAAGATGGGGTGAGCACAATGAGGTGAACGCCAGCCCGGAGCACCAGTGCGCCGACCTTGTGGAGGCAGACGGGAGAAACGACATGGTGAGCAGGATCTCAAGCCGGGATCTGTCCGGCATTTTCTTTCCCGCAGGAAGCCGGTCATTCACTGCCGATGGAAATCCCGCATTCAGGGACTGGGAAGGGAACCTGTCCCCTCTGTCGATTGTGGACATCTCAATGGAGGGGGACAATGTGCGGTTCTCCGTAGTCAAGACTACGGGAGTCACTCCGGTAGCGAACAGTGTCACTGTCGATGAATTCCAGGATGCCGCCATAATCAGCTGGAAAAGCAACATATCCACAACCAGGACAGCATATCTGACAGGTTCATGGGACGGGAAGGAAGTCGGGGTGACTCCGTACTCTGCAGGGAAATACAGCTACACCGCGGAAGGCCTGTCTCCCGGGAAGAAATACACCCTGTCCATCAGATTCATGTCGGATGAAGAAGAATACGGGGACAAGACGGCCGGAGAATTCACGACCAGACGTCTTCCGGAGAACAACGCATTCCCGTATATCAGTTTTCCGGTATCCGGCAAGGCAGCCGATGGTTCATTCGTCAAGGGCACGAAGATACCGCTCAGGGTAATCAACGCTCCGGAGGCCGAATCCGTCGTATGGCATTTCGACGGAGAGCGGATAACTGCCGCGGATGACGGATACTATACCATAGACAGGTCCGGAGAACTCAAGGCGGAAGTGATATACCCTGAAGGGAAGGAAATAATCAAGAGAACTGTCACCGTAAGATGAAAAGGAAAATTCCATACATATTATCCATCGCCGTCATGGCCGCAAGCCTTACGGGCTGCCTGTCCGAAAGCACGATGGGAGAAGCGGACTTCGTATCGAAAGTATCAGACATTTCCCTGATCGTAAACGGGAGGACACAGATGAAATTCGATGAGGACAGGCATCAGATAGCATACAACGAGATATCCGGTCAGTTCAGGGTGATGGACGATGACCTGAACAACTATTTCGTAATCACCCTGGGAAGCATGCCCGGAAAGGTCGGGGATGTGGTTCCCGCCACGATAGTCTATACCACTCAGGATGACATTCCGCAGGTTACGGCGGATTTTACAGTGTCAAAATACGAAAATGACATGTTCTGGCTCTGGAATGACGGGAAAAAGATCGGGACAGTGATACGTATCCTGCATTAGGAGCGGTACTTCCTGCCGAAAGCAAGCACGGGCAGGACGGCTACGGCATATCCTATGGCCGCGACTCCCGCCGCCGTAAGCAGGATATCTGTCCACGACAGAATCACGGGATATGCCTGGACGATGAAGTTTCCCGGCATCCTGATAATACCGGTGGCCTGCTGGAGAAGCACGAATCCGATGCCGGCCGCCAGACCGCATAGAAGCCCCGACAGGGAAATCAGCCATCCTTCAAGAATGAATATGCGCCTTACGAGGGATTCCGAGGCTCCCATGCTGAAAAACGTGCCTATGTCTTCCTTCTTCTCTATAATGAGCATGGAAAGGGAGCCGAAGATATTGAATGCGATGATGATTATGACGAATATCAGGATCAGGTATATGGAAATCTTCTCATACCGCATCATCTTGTAGAGGGACTCGTTCTGTCTGAACCTGTCGCTGACTCTGAATCCATCTCCGAGCCTCTCGGAAAGCCCCTTCTGAACCCTCGACAGTTCTTGCGGAGATGTGCCTGCAACCATTCTCACTTCGACGGCCGAGACCTCATCCGTATATTCCAGCAGGCTTCTCATCACTTCTATCGGCACGATGAAAAGTTCATTGTCGATATCGTTGTTGACGGAAAACACTCCGGACGGATAGACATCTTCGTTTCTGAGGGAAGCCGCAGGATTGGACATCGAAATGGGTGCGGTCCTGGACGGGAAATATATCTCCACAGGAGCCACGAACCTCGGATTTATGCCCATCCTGTACGCAAGTCCGGCTCCCACGCATGCAAGACGGACATCACCCCTGTGAAGGACGAAGTCTCCGCTCCGTATATGATTGCGCAAGGGGCTTTCTTCTTCGTATATGGTATCCACTCCCTTCGCCTTTGCCACACCCTGCTGCCCATCGTAGCTGATGAATACATTCTCCTGGAGTACGGTACAGACTGTGCCCACGCTGTTCTGGTCATAAAGCCAGTCGTATGCCTCCCCCTCAGGCACAAAGACCTTTCCCTCCACGGGTGTCACGAGCAGGTCCGGCTCCACGTTGCCGAGCATCGACCTCACCAGGGAATCGAATCCGTTGTAGACTGAAAGTATTATGATAAGGGCTGCCGTCCCTATCGCCATCCCCGCCGCACTTATTGCGGAAATGATGTTGATCACATTGTGCGACTTCTTTGCGAAAAGGTATCGCCGGGCTATGAAGAACGGCAGATTCATCTTCGGACTGCTTTTCCTGGGGGTTGTCCTATTTCTTCAGAAGTTCCTCGATATGCTCCACATAGTCGAGGGAAGAATCCTGGTAGAACACTATTTCGGGAACTATGCGCAACTGTTTCGCGACCTTGCTTCCGAGCTCTCCCCTGTATGTCCGGACATTGTCCGACAGCGACTTCATCACTGCCTCCGCCTTGGATGATGGGAAGATGCTGACATAGACCTTCGCCACGGACAGGTCCGGACTCACCCTCACGCCGCTCACAGTCACCAAAGCCCCATCATACGCGGCCATTCCCCTGCCGCGGATGATTTCCGCCATATCCTTCTGGATTTCCCGGGCTACCTTCAGCTGTCTCGTACTCTCTCCTTCCATTATTCCACCTTTATTATATAGTAGTTCTTCTTTCCCCTCTGCGCGAGGATATATTTCCCGTTGAGCAGGGACTCCTCCCCTATCATTGCATTGATGTCCGTCACCTTCTCCTTGTCTATGCTGACACCGCCTCCCTGGATCATCTTGCGGCACTCTCCCTTTGACGGGAATACGCCGGTCTCCGCTCCGAGCAGCTCGAGCACATTCATCGGCAGGCTCTCCTTGGAGACAGCGAAAGTCGGCACCCCGGCGAACACATCGAGGAAAGTCTTCTCATCCAGTGATTTCAGGGCTTCGGAAGTGGCATTGCCGAAAAGCATTTCCGATGCGGCTACCGCCTTGCGGTATTCCGCCTCCCCGTGGACCATTACCGTGACCTCCTTTGCCAGAAGTTTCTGGAGATGGCGCAGATGCGGAGCCTCCGAATGCACGGCCACCGCCTCCTCGATTTCCTCCCTCGAAAGCATTGTGAATATCTTGATGTACCTCTCGGCATCGGCATCCGAGACATTGAGCCAGAACTGGTAGAACTGGTACGGGGATGTCCTCTCGGGATCCAGCCACACATTGCCCTTTTCCGTCTTGCCGAACTTGCCTCCATCAGCCTTGGTAATCAGAGGGCACGTCAGTGCGTATGCCTCCTTGCCCAGCACCCTGCGGATAAGTTCCGAGCCTGTGGTGATGTTGCCCCACTGGTCAGCCCCTCCCAACTGCAGCATGCAGCCCTTGTGCTCATAAAGATACAGGTAGTCGTATCCCTGGAGCAGCTGGTACGAGAATTCCGTGAAGGACATGCCCTCCCGGGATTCGGAAGAAAGCCTCTTCTTGACAGAGTCCTTGGCCATCATATAGTTGACAGTGATATGCTTTCCTATGTCACGCACGAAATCGATGAACGTATAGTCCTTCATCCAGTCGTAGTTGTTGACCAGTTCGGCCTTGTTCGGGGCATCCGAATCGAAGTCGAGCAGACGGGAGAGCTGCTTCTTGATGCATGCCACGTTGTGGGCAAGGGTCGCCTCATCCAGAAGGTTCCTCTCCTGCGACTTCATCGATGGGTCCCCTATCATCCCGGTGGCGCCGCCTACAAGGGCGAACGGCTTGTGTCCGCAGTTCTGGAAGTGCTTGAGAATCATCACACTCACAAGATGTCCGATATGAAGGGAATCAGCCGTAGGGTCAATTCCGACGTATGCTCCGGTCGGGCCTTCCATCAGTTTCTCCTCTGTCCCGGGCATGATATCCTGTATCATGCCCCTCCATCTGAGTTCTTCTACGAAATTTTTCATCGGTTGTGCCTGTTCAATATGTTTTCGACAAAAATAAGCGGCCATTATATGGCCACAGCCTACAAAGGTAATCAAAATTATTCGTAAATTTGCGAGGTTTTGCCCGAGAGGCTGATTTATGACTGTAATTTTAATCAAAAGATCAATATCATGAGAAAGAACATCGTAGCAGGGAACTGGAAAATGAACACGACAGTTCCGGAAGGCGTACAGCTCGCCAGGGAAGTGGTAGCAAAGGCATCGGAAGTGCCTGCATCCGTAAAGCTCATCATCGCTCCTCCTTTCACCCATCTCGCTCCAGTAGCGGAAGTCGTGAAAGGTTCGGCAGTGGGGCTTTCCGCACAGAACTGCGCCGACAAGGAAAAGGGTGCATTCACAGGCGAGGTTTCAGTGGCAATGCTCTCATCGGTCGGCTGCGGATATACCATCCTCGGGCACTCTGAGCGCCGCCAGTATTACGGAGAGACGGATGAGAAACTCACCGTAAAGGTAAAGCTCGCCATTGCACAGGGTCTTTCGCCTATCTTCTGTGTCGGGGAGAATCTCGATGAGCGCGAAGCCGGACGCCATTTCGAAGTGGTTTCAGAGCAGGTCAGGAACGTACTCTACACCCTTTCAGAGGAAGAAATGTCAAAGGTTATCGTAGCATACGAACCGGTCTGGGCAATCGGAACGGGCAAGACCGCTACCGCAGAACAGGCACAGGAAATCCATGCCTGCATCCGCAAGGTCCTTGCAGAGAAGTTCGGAGCACTTGCAGATGAAATCACGATCCTTTACGGAGGAAGCTGCAAGCCATCAAACGCAAAGGAACTTTTCGCCTGCCCTGACATCGATGGAGGCCTGATCGGAGGCGCCGCCCTCAAGGCAGATGACTTCATTGCCATTGCAAAGAGCTTCTGAAAATGAAAAAGACTCTGTTCTTCATAGCAATGGGAGCAATCCTTTTCGGCTGCCGGGAACCGAGGGCGGATATCCGGAAGAAGGTGGATGAATACGCCGTCGTAAAAGTCAGCTCGCCGCTGATAACCGGGCTTTCGGACAAGGACAGGCAGGTGCTCAACCTGTTCAGGCAGGCCGGACAGCTCATAGATGAACTTTTCTGGGAGCAGACTTTCGGCGATCCATCCTTCGCCTCTTCCCTGAAAGACGGGGCGGAGAAAATGTATGCCGGCATCAACTACGGGCCATGGGACAGGCTTGATGACAACCGTCCTTTCATAGAGGGGTACGGGGAAAAGCCTCTCGGAGCCAACTATTATCCTGCCGACATCACCCCGGAAGAGTTTGCAGCCTTCGGCGACCCTGACAAGAACAGTCCCTACACCGTACTGCGCAGGGATGAGAAGGGCAATCTGAAATGCGTCTGGTACAGGGACGAATACAAGGAAAAACTCGACAGGATATGCCTCTACCTCGAAGAGGCGGCGGCAATCACCGAGAGCGACGGGCTGCGCAACTATCTGCTCAAAAGGGTCGAGGCTTTCCGCACGGATGAGTACTTCGAGAGCGACATGGCATGGATGGACATGAAGGACAGCAAGATAGACATAGTTATCGGCCCTATCGAGAACTATGACGACAAGCTGAACGAACTCAAGACATCCTACGAATGCTTCATCCTGCTCAAGGACGAGGAAAGGAGCGCAGATCTCGCCAAATACGTGTCAATGCTTCCCGAACTGCAGAAAATGCTGCCTTGCAAGCCTGAATACAAGACTTTCGTACCCGGCACATCTTCCGACCTGAATGTATATGATGCCATCTACTATTCGGGAGACTGCAATGCGGGCAGCAAGACCATAGCCATCAACCTGCCCAACGATGACAGGGTGCAGTCCCTGAAAGGGACACGCCGTCTCCAGCTGCACAACAGCATGATGGACAAGTTCGGGAAGATACTTCTTCCGATCGGACGCGCCCTTATTGAGGATGAACAGCAGAAGCATCTCCGTTCCGAGGCATTCTTCTGGAATGTCACTTTCCACGAGGTGGCGCACGGACTCGGAGTGAAACAGACCGTCAACGGACTCGGATCGGTGGACGAGGCCATGGGTGATGAAAAGACCACATGGGAGGAAGCCAAGGCCGACATTCTCGGGCTGTTCATGGTATGCGAACTGATAGACATGGAGGAGATTCCTCTCATATCGAAGGAAGACGCAATCACGACTTTCATCGCCGGTCTGGTCCGCTCGGTAAGGTTCGGCTCGGCATCATCCCACGGCAAGGCAAACATGATGTGCTACAACTTCATGAGAGAATACGGGGCATTCACCCGCAACAGGGATGGGCTCTACCATATCGACTATGAGAAGGCACTGGAAGCCATCGATGCATGGGCAGACCTTATACTCACCACGCAGGCGACAGGCAACTATATGTTTGCCAAGGAATATGCCGCGAACCACGCAAAGGTGTCCGAAGCGCTTTCTGCCGACATAGCACACATCAACAATCTCGGCATACCGCGCGACATCACTTTCGAGTTCGTCTGGTAATCATACCCTATATGCCTTCCGCTCCTGAAAGGCATTTATGATGAAAAGGCCGGCTCCGCAATGGAACCGGCCTTTTCATCATCTTATTCTTCAGTATAATTAATACTGTTACTGGGCTGTTGCCGGAGCTGTCTGCGCTGCCTGGGCACGGGACTGGAGCTCCTGCTGCAGGGATTCGAGAGTCCTGTCTGCCGGGATATTCAGGGCAGTACGGGCTTCAGGGGTAAGGTCAGTACTCTGGGATGCATCAATATAGAGCACCTGTGATGCATCGAACACATAGATATATCCTCCAGCCTTGGCCAGATTGCTCACTGCCTCCTGGGCTTTCTGATAGATAGGCCCCATCAGCTGGTTCTGGAGCTGCTGCATCTCCTGCTGTACCGACTGTTCGAAATCCTGGATTCTGTTCTGAATCTCAGTCAGTTCCCTCTCCTTGCTCTGGCGGATTGCCGCAGACCATTCAGCCGATTTCTGCTCATACTGGGAATACTTGTCCTGTAACTCCTGTACCATGGCTCCGTATGTCTCCTGGGTCTCCTGATTTGCAGCTTCTATCTGCACCCTTGCGGAATCCATCTCCGGCATAAGCTGCACAAGTTCCTGGAAATTGACATGCGCGAACTTGTAGCTCTGTGCGCTGGCTGCTGTGAAGGCAAGCGCCGCAGCAGCAATCATAACGATAATTCTTTTCATATCAATAAAATTATAAGTTTTCAAAATTCAGGTTCCGTGCCGATACCCGTCAGGCGGCATCAGAACTGCTGTCCGATCACGAAGTGGAACTGGCTTCCTCCGTATGTGGCATCATCGAATCCCCATCCCCAGTCGACTCCGAGAAGTCCGACCACAGGCAGGAACACCCTCACACCGACTCCGGCAGACCTCTTGATCTGGAACGGATTGAAGTCCCTTATGTCAGACCAGCAGTTACCTCCCTCCAGGAACACCAGAGCATAGATCGTAGACTGCGGCTGAAGGATCACCGGATAACGGAGCTCTACAGTGAACTTGTCATAGACATTACCCGAATAGGCCGTCCCCGAGCCGTACGGCGTAGACACATACGGAGTAAGGGAATAGTTCTCGTAACCCCTGAGAGAAATCACTTCCGAGCCGTATGTATTGTACCCCGACATGCCGTCTCCTCCGACCAGGAAACCCTCGAACGGAGAATAGCCCCAGTTTCTGTTATAATAGCCGAGATATCCGAACTGCGCCCTTGCCATCAGCACGAGATCCCCCACAAGTTTGGTATATACGGATCCCTTGAAAGTCCACTTGTGATATTCTATCCAGCGGTAGCGCTGCTCTGAAGACATCCTGTCATAATCGATGTCCCTCCAGCTTGCCACCCTGTTGCCGTTGGCATCCTTCTTCCTGAAAAGGGAATAAGGAGGGGTCAGCTGCAGGGCGAAACTGAAATCGGAACCCTGACGTGGGTATATCTGCTGGTCGGTCGAATTCCTCGACAGGCTCACGGTATAGCTGAGGTTGTGCGATATTCCGGTATCGAACAGGAAATATCCGCTGATCCAGTCGTGCAGGCGGTATGTCTGCCAGCTCAGCTGGTTGTACAGCACGAAATAGTTGTCAGGCCATTTCAGACGGCTTCCTATACCGACGGCCGCACCGTAAACCTCCATATACTCATCGTTGTTGAGCATTCCGAGGGCGATATATGAGTTGGTCTGCCTCGTGTAGTAGAGGGACATGCTCAGGGACGTCGGTTTCTTTCCGAACAGCCACGGCTCCATGAAACTTGCGGAAAGGCTGGTGTAATACGTTCCGTTGGTCTGGAACCTTATCGCAAGATTCTGTGCATCTCCCAGCGGCACAGGCCTCCATGCCGACTTGTCGAAGAACCGCCTTGTGGAGAAGTTGTTGAAGCTGACGCCGACAGTCGCGACGAAGGTGTTGCCTCCCCATCCTCCTGAAAGTTCCAGCTGGGAGGACGGCTTCTCCGTAACATTGTAGACTATGTCCACCGTATTGTTGAGCTGGTTCGGGACAATGGAATATCCCTTTGCGGGATCGGCTATGGCCTCAGGGTCGAACTGCCCCATGGATGCTATCTCCCTGATGGACCGCTCGAAATCCGTCTGGCTGAAAAGATAGCCCGGACGGGTGAACACCTGACGGCGCACGACCCTCTCGTTGGTAAGGTCGTTACCGTTGATAATGATGTTGTTCAATGTGGCCGGCTTGCCTTCCACGATACGCATCTCCACATCCACGCTGTCTCCGGTGATGTTCAGCTCAACCGGCTGGATGTTGAAGAAAAGGTAGCCGTTGTCCCTGTACAGCTTGGAGATATCGTACTCGTTCTGCTTGCCGCCGCCGAAGAGCCTCTGCTCCATCGTGACCACATCATAGACATCCCCTTTCTTTATCATAAGGATATTGTTCAGGACATCCGTGGAGTAGACCGAGTTGCCTGTCCAGGTTATGTTCCTGAAATAGTATTTCTTGCCCTCATCTATCTTGAAATCGATAGCCAGCCTGTTAGGTTCCATGTAATATATGGAATCCTTGATGATTCTTGCATCCCTGTATCCTGCCTCGTTGAAGGCGCTGATGAGGTTTCTCTTGTCGTTGTCGTATTCCTTCTCGTTGAATTTCTTTGAGCTGAAGAAATTGATGAGCCTGTTGTCCTTGGTCTTCTTCATCGCCCTGACGAGCTTCCCTTCCTTGACATTGTCGTTCCCCTCGAAGGTTATCCTCTTTATCCTGACCTTGCTTCCCTTGTCTACCGCGAAATTCACCCTGATGGCGCTTCTGATGACGGTATCCCGCTTGGTCTGGACATCCACATCCACCAGCAGGAAGCCCTTCTCCTTGTAGTATCTCTTGATGATGTCCGAAGCGGTCTTGGCGACATAGTCGGAGAACTCCCCTCCCCTGCGCAGGTTGAGCCTCTCCTGCAGTTCCTTCTGCTCGCCGCTCTTCACTCCCGAAAAGGTCCATCTCGACACCCTCGGCCGCTCCGTTATGCTTATCTTGAAATATGCGGTGTCGGGAGTCTCTCCGAGATGATCGATGGAGATGGCCACATCTTCGAAATATCTCTGCAACCAGAGTCTGTTGACGATGGATGACATGTCGTCACCCGGGACCGTGACCTCAAGACCTTTCTGCAGGCCCGTGAGCTGGATTATCTGGTCGGGGCCGAAATAGTTGTTGCCCTCCACGGTAACTCCGCCCACGATATATTTCTTCGGACTGTTATAATCCACAATCACCCCGTTGTCTTCCTGCTGGGCTGCCAGAGGGAGCCCCAGCACGGACAGGAGCAAAAGCGGAATTATTCTGTTGCATCTCATCTTTCCCATTCGATTTCAAAACTGCAAATATAGGTGCTATTTGAAATTTTATCAAATTTTATAGACTGTTTCAGCCGGGATACCGACATAATCCGGCATTCACTTTACTTTCCCGTACCGTCTGTCTCGTCCGGCATATTCTTCAAGGGCCGCCCTGAAATCGTCCTTCCTGAAATCCGGCCAGAGGACATCCGTAAAAAGGAACTCGGAATATGCCCCCTGCCAGAGCAGGTAATTGCTGAGCCGCTGCTCTCCGGAAGTACGGATTATCAGGTCAGGATCCGGGATTCCGGCCGTTACCAGATACCTGTCAAAACCGTCAGGCCCCATTTCCATGAGGGCTTCCTTCCGCTCCGGATGTTCCGACATTTCCGCGGCCAGTTTCAAGGCCGCCTGCAGTATATCCCATTTGCCACTGTAGCTCAGGAAGACAATCAGGGTAAGGGTACTGTTTCCGGCCGTCTTCCGGACGCATTCATCGATTGCCGCGTTGAGAGAGTCCGAAAGCCGCGAGAGGTGTCCCAACACAAGCAGCCTGACCCCGTTTTCCTGCAGTTTCGGGAGTTCCTCCCTGATCGACTTCATCATCATCTCCATCAGGAAAGCGACTTCGCTGTCCGGTCTGCCCCAGTTCTCCTCCGAAAACGCGAAAAGCGACAGGTAGCGCACCCCAGTCTCGACTGCGGCCTCGACACACGCCCTGACGCTTTCAACCCCTTCGGCATGGCCGTAGATCCTTTCCTTGCCACGCTCCCGGGCCCATCTTCCGTTCCCATCCATTATAATGGACACATGGACCGGCAAACGCTTGTTTTCATCCATAATTATTTTCCAGTTGAATTTCTGATATCCTCACCCCAGAAAAGCTTGCTTGTCAGGGCATTTATGAAATCGGAACTGTTGAGCCGGACACGCTTGAGCGAAAACTGTGCCATCGATATCCCGATCTTCATGTCCGGACTTATTTCCGCAGATCTGTTGTCCATGGTCAGGATGACCCGGTCATCCCTGGACTGCAGCCCTATCTCTATGTTTGAAGTGTCCGGCACCACCAAAGGACGGACATTGAGATTGTGCGAAGCGATCGGAGCTATGATGAGCACCTTGGATTCCGGAAGCACTATCGGCCCTCCCACACTCAACGAATAGGCCGTGGATCCCGAACTCGTGGCCACAAGCAGGCCATCCGCCCAATAGGTGGGCAGAGCGGAGCCATCCACGGTCACATCCACGCCCAGCATCGCCCCTCCGTAACGGTGCACAGTCACCTCGTTCAGGGCAAAAGGCCGGTCATCCATCGAGGCGTTGCCGGTCGGCACCGAAAGGCATGTTCCCAACAGGGTGCGGCTTTCTATCGTGTACTCGCCCTTGAGGAGGGCTGCGGCTACAGTCTCCGGCCTGTTTTCAGACAGGAATCCGAGACGGCCGAGGTTCACTCCCAATACGGGAATACCGCTGTCCCCCACCAGCGCGGCAGCGGACAGGAAAGTGCCATCCCCGCCTACGCTCAGCAGGAAATCCGTATTTCCGGGGATACCCGAACGGCTGTCCGCCAGACACACCCCGCATCCCGCGTCCTCCAAGGAGGACAGGAGAGAAACAAGCCGCGCATCGCGTTCAAGGCCGGTATTTCCAAGATATGCCGCTATTCTCATCGTCCGTCAGCAAAGCAAACATTTTTCAAAAATAGCACATTATTTACAATTATTGAACAATAATACCTATTTTTGCGCCCGCTTTTCATCAGGCCCGTGTCCTGACATGAAGCGGAAGTTTTGACACAAGGAGGTTGGAAATGACCAGATTAAGTGTAAACATCAACAAGATCGCCACCATCAGGAACGCCAGGGGCGGGAACATGCCTGATGTGGAGAAGGCGGCGCTGGACTGCGAAAGGTTCGGAGCGGAAGGGATCACCGTACATCCCAGACCGGATGAAAGACATATAAGATACTCGGATGTGAGGGCGATACGGCCCGCCCTGTCCACAGAGTTCAACATAGAGGGCAATCCCATACCATCTTTCGTGGACCTGGTGCTGGAGGTGGTGCCGGATCAGGTGACACTCGTGCCGGATGCGGCGGATGCCATAACATCCAATGCCGGCTGGGACACCGTGCACAACCGGGACTTTCTGACGGAAACATGCAGAAGGTTCAGGGACAGGGGCATCAGGACATCCATTTTCGTAGATCCGGACCCGGCGATGGTGGAAGGAGCCAGACTGTGCGGATGCGACAGGGTAGAACTCTATACGGCATCGTACGCGGAAGGGTACCGGGAAGACAGGCAGAAGGCGATTGCACCGTTTGTAGAGGCGGCCAGGGCCGCGAGAGACTGCGGACTGGGACTGAATGCCGGGCATGACCTCAACCTTGAGAATCTGGAATACTATGTCCGGACCATCCCCTGGACGGATGAGGTGTCCATCGGCCACGCCATCATCTGCGATGCGCTGTACATGGGTTTGGAAAAGACCATAAAGGCTTATCTGTCAAAAATCAGAGGCTGCTGACGCAACTGTCGATTTTTTGATTATCTTTGCCTGCTGCTGCCATTCTGCGGCAGGAAACGGAACTATAAAAATATTATTATATGAAAAACAACCTTTCTATCATTCTCAGCGTCGTGGCGATAGTTGCGGCAATCGTATTCGGGGCAATGTCCATGTCCAAAGGGAGCAAGGGGGAAAAGGCCGTCGCCGGCACTTCGGACACGACGGCAGTGGCAGCCGAAGGTTCCATCGTGTATATCGATCTTGACAGGATTTTCCAGGAGTACGATATGGCGAACGACCTCCGTTCGGTAGTGGAGACCAAGGTACAGAACATACAGGCCGAGGTGAACCGCAGGGGCCAGAAGCTCGAGAAGGACTATAACGATTTCCAGGAGAAGATAAACAAGGGACTGATGACCAGGTCTGTAGCTGAAGTGCAGGGACAGAAGATCCAGCAGCAGCAGGACGAGTTCAACAACTACGCCGCACAGAAGCAGAACGAGATAACCGAGGAGCAGATGGTGATGACAAACCAGATCGTGGATGCCATCAAGACCTATCTGGACAAATACAACGCGGACAAAAAGTACCCGATGATACTTACCAATCAGGGAGGGGTGCCCGTATTCACCGCTGACCCGGCTTTGGACATAACGGATGATGTGCTTGCCGGACTCAACGAGGAATATGTCAAGAACAAAAACAAGGAATAGTTGAAAATCGCAATACTGTCGTGTTTCTACCCCTATCGAGGGGGGATATCCCAGTTCAATGCCTGCCTCTACGGCGAACTGGGGAAGAAACATCAGGTCAGGGCGTTCAATTTCAGCAGACAGTATCCTTCCTTCCTCTTTCCGGGGAAGACGCAGTATGTGACGGAAGATGACAATGCCGTACCGGTGGAGAGCACATCCCTGCTGGATACGGCAAATCCGTTTTCATACATCCGCACCGCCCGTGCAATACGGAAATGGAAGCCCGACATGGTCCTGACGAGATACTGGATGTCCTATTTCGCCCCATCGCTGGGATATGTCACACGACGGCTCAGGAAAGAATGCAAGGTAATCTCCATCCTGGACAATGTGGTGCCGCACGAACGGAGATTCTTCGACACCCCGCTGACGGAATATTTCCTCGGAGGGAGCGACGGATATGTCACCCTGTGCAATGCAGTGGCGGATGACCTTCTGAAAATGAAACCGGATGCGAGGTACACCGTCATTCCCCATCCCCTCTACTCGCATTTCGGGCGGAAGATGCCGCGGGAAACGGCGGAGAAGGAACTCGGGCTCGAAAGCGGCAGGAAGAATATCCTGTTTTTCGGTCTGATAAGGGAATACAAGGGACTCGATATCCTGCTGGAGGCGTTCTCCGCCCTTCCGGATGATTACCGGCTGATAGTGGCAGGAGAACCGTACGGCTCTTTCGACAGATACCGGAAAATAATCGACGGCATGACCGGCAGCAGCAGGGTCCGCCTTTTCCTCAGATACATAAGGGACTCTGAGGTAAGTTCGTTCTTTTCCGCCGCGGATGTGGTCGTACTGCCGTACAGGAGCGCGACACAGAGCGGGATCAGTTCCATCTCGTACCACTTCGAAATGCCGATGATAGTCACGGATGCTGGAGGACTGAAAGAGATGATCGGAGACAGGGGCACGGGTATCGTGGCAGGGAGCTGCACTCCTGAAGATATCAGGAAAGAGATCCTGAGATATTTCAGCGACCCTTCCATAGCCCGGGACTGCATTGCCAACATAAGGAAGGAAAAGGAAAGGCTTTCGTGGGGCAGTTTCTGCAGAAAGTTAGTTGATTTCTATGAAACTCTATGATTATGAGAAAGATATTCTTGACATTACAGATTCTGTCGATATGTTTTGCAGTATCATCGGCGCCGGAAGTCTCCGCACAGGATTATGTGGCTCCTCCGGTGACGATATCGAAGGAAAAGGTGAAGATGGACGGAAAACTGTACTATTCGCATATCGTACTGGAGAGGCAGACCCTGTATTCCATAGCCAGGGCATATCAGGTGAGCATTGACGAGATCTATGCGGCCAACCCTTCGCTCCGGGAGACAGGACTGAAAAAGAATGCCATCATACTCATTCCTGCTGCCGGAACCGAAACAATGAAGGAGGCGGAAGAAGACCGGCAGGCCATAAAGGAGGACAAGGCGGCCGGGAGAAAGGCTGCAAGGGAGGAAAGGAAGAGGAAGAAGGCGGCGCAGAAGGATTTCTTCATCCATACCGTCCGCTGGTACGAGAATCTGGATGTCATATCGGAAAAATACGGGGTGCCGGTGGAGATAATAATGGAAGTCAACGGACTCGAAGGAAACAGGCTGAAAAACAGGCAGCAGCTGAAAATCCCCACAAACCTCGACAGTTACATGAAAGAGGCTGGGAAAAAGACTTCCGATGATACAGGGTCGGCCGCCACTTCAGGGGCAAGTCCGGTTCCGGGACAGACAGGCCCTGACTACGGGATAATAGAGAAACTGACAGGGGGAAAGGAAGTGAAGGCGCTGCTGATGCTTCCGTTCAATGCCGGCAGCGAAAATCCCAGCTCCATCAGCATGGATTTCTACAGCGGCGTCCTCCTCGCGGCCAAGGAACTCGGCGATGCCGGGACCGACATAGACCTCAGCGTATATGACTCATACGGGGATGCGTTGCCGATAACGGCAGAAAGGCTCGGCAAAAGCGATTTTGTCATCGGTCCCACCTCCATGAAAGGGCTGTCCGGACTGCTTGCGATGTGCCCTGAAGGCACTTCCGTCATCTCTCCTCTGGATACAAGGACTGCGCCCCTCGTCCAGGAGCACGGCAACTTCATCCAGGTGCCGACTCCGACCATATTCCAGTATGAGGATCTTCTGAACTGGATCAGGGAAGACAGGACAAAAGAGGACAGCACCATCATCATATACGAGAAAGGCATCCGGAACATGCAGAAGGAGACCGAATTCAGGCAGGTCCTTGACCGGAGCGGAGTCAGACACGCATCCTTCTCATACAGCATCCTCGAAGGCAGGGACATCCTCGATTCCCTCGGGACCATGATGACCCGGCAGGGTGTGAACCGCGTACTGGTAGCTTCCGAGAGCGAGGCTTTCGTGAACGATGTTGTGCGCAACCTCAACCTGTTGATACACAACAAGTACAATATCGTCCTGTACGGCGCTTCCAGAATCAGGAGTTACGAGACGATCGATGTGGCGAACCTGCACAACGCTTCGCTCCACACATCGCTCTCCTACTATATCGACTATGATACCCCCGAAGTGAGGGATTTTCTCATGAAATACAGGGCCCTGTACAACACCGAGCCGTCGCAGATGGCCTTCCAGGGCTATGACATCATGTACTATTTCTCGGAAATGTGCTCCCGGTACGGAGACAAATGGACTGAAAAGATATCCTCGGACCACCGCAGGATGCTTATGTCCGACTTCAGTTTCACACGAAACGGGAAAGGCCTTGAAAGGAATGCTATCCGGCGGGTCATCTACGGCCCGGACTATTCCGTCACCCTTGTCAGATAACATCCGCCGGGAATCATAAATCCCGACATACCGTAATGTGACATCCGAAGCATCGACATACTGTAATGTGACATCCGAAGCATGCTGTCATCCTGAGTGACAGCGAAGGATATGTCACCGGACCTTCCCGGACAGAAGTTCTCTGGCATTCTCTATGGCTGCAGGAGTGACCTCAGAGCCGCTGAGCATCCTCGCGACTTCCATGATGCGGTCTTCGGGAGAGAGTTTCCTTATGGAGGTGCTTGTCTTGCCGGAAACCGGATCCGTAACTTTCGAGACGAGGCAATGTTCCCTGCCTTTTGCCGCGACCTGGGGCAGATGCGTTATGGCGAAGACCTGCATGTTGTCCCCCATCCTGCATATCATGGAGCCCATCTTGTCTGCAACGCTGCCGGACACCCCGGTATCGATCTCATCGAATATCATTGTCGGCATCAAGGTGTAACGGGCCATCATTTCCTTGAGACAAAGCATAATGCGGGACATTTCACCTCCCGATGCGCATTTCGACAGTTCCACGGGGCCGCGTCCCGTAGATGAGAAGAGGAAGGATACCGCATCCTTGCCGGAACCCGAAACAGGAACTTCCGTAACATCCACCTCGAAGACTGCATACTGAAGTTCGAGGGAACGTATCGAGTCCTGAATGGCCTGCGCGAATGCAGGAGCCGCCTTCACACGCGCATCATGCAGCATCTGCGCCGTTTTCTCCAGCTCCTCTCCGCATGACTTCAGTTTCCGTTCGAGTTCATCCCTCTTTTCCGCAAGGACCGAGGAATCATGCAGGACAGCCCCGAGTTCATCCCTGGCCGCTATCAGTCCCCCAACATCCCTGCAGGAGAATTTCTGCATCAGACCATACAGCAGGGAAAGCCTGTCCTCCACCTGCTGCAGTCTTTCACGGGAGATTTCCGTCCTCGAATCAATGTCCGTTATCTCCGACAGGATGTCATCCAGTTCCACTCTGGAAGAAGAGAGCCTTTCCAATACGGGGGCGACTTCCGGAACATACTGACTGACACGTTCCAGCCGCCTTTCGCTCTCCCTGAGGATTGCATCCACTGAAAGTTTCCCCTCCTCATCGGATGAAAAGAGGGATTCCACGGCATAGAGGTTGTCCTTTATCTCTTCCGCATTGGCAAGCTGCTTCTGTTCGGCTTCGAGTTCTTCCAGCTCCCCTTCCCGCAAGGAAGCGGACTCCAACTGCGAATATCTCGCCTGATCATAGTCCCGCTCGCTCTCAACCCTTGCAATCCTTGCATCGAGTTCTTCTATCTGCCCCGTCAGGGAGACATATTCCCTGTAGGCAGCGGCGCACTTGTCAAGAAGCCGGGAATTGCCTGCATAATGATCCAGGACCGAAAGCTGGAAACGCCTGTCGGAAAGGAGAAGGGTCTGATGCTGGGAATGAATGTCTATGAGCCGGGATGACATGGCGGTCAGGACCGGGACAGTCACGGGAGAATCGTTGGCGAACGCCCTGGCCCTCCCGGAACGGGCGACCACACGTCTGAGGACGAGATGGCCATCATCCCATTCCACATCGTTTTCCTCGAGAATCTTCCGCATGGCGGAATCCTTCGCATCGATGTCGAATTCAGCCTCCACGACACAGTTGTCGGCGGACTCCCCTATTATCGAAGCATCCGCCTTCCCTCCGAGCACAAGGGCTATCGAGCCGAGAAGAACGGACTTGCCGGCTCCGGTCTGTCCGGTAATGATGACAAGACCCTCCGGAAACTCTATATCCAGAGAGTCTATCAGTACGTAATTCCTGACATGGAGCCTGCGGAGCATCGTGTCCTATTCCTCCCTGTTGTCCTCCTTTGCCATCCTGTAGTAGATCTCGCCGCTCTCGAACTCTGATATGGCCACGAGGGCAGGCTTGGGCTGTCTCTCGTAATATTTCGAGATTTCTATCTGTTCCCTGTTCTCGAATACCTCCTCCATGGTATCGCGGTCGTTCTTGAAATCCTCGAGCTTCTTTGTGAGTTCCTTCTTCTCAGCAAGGGCTATCTGGTTTGCCCTCTTGGAAAGGATGACCACGGTCTCATAGATGTTCTTTGTAGGCTCTGCAAGGTCGCAGAGGTCTCTGGTGATGGTATTCACCGGAATTTTCTTTGAATTAGCCATTATTGTAAATCTTTTTTTTCTGTTTTCCGAAACTGCGGAAGTCCGGAAGGAAAAACATTTCCCTCCCATCTATTTATACCGCCGTTTCCCGGCAGTGTTTCATTTTTCCGACTTCCTCTCCTCCGCCTTTTTCTTCCTGGCCTGCTGCTTCATGGCCTTCTCCCTCTCCTTGCGCTCCTTCGCGAAGGCCTTCTCCTTCATGTCTATGTCGGCATCGATGACCGCGGCACGGCCGAGAGACCTCTGCGCACGCTTGTACAGGGCATCCAGTTCCTTCCTGTACGGCGATTCCGGATATTCCCCGATGAAGTTCAGGTAGTCATCCACAAAAATCATATACCGCTCCTTCTGCTTCCCGAGCACGGAAAGACGCGCGTATTTGTAGGATGCCATGGCGGTATAGTACAGTATGTCCTCACGGTACATGTTCTCGGAATTGTCCTTCAGCACGTTTCTGAAAGCCACCCTCGCCGCCAGATAGTCCTCCATGTGATAATAGAGCCTCGCCCCTTCGAATGCCTTGGTATCGAGCCTCGTCTGGAGGTCATCCATCATCATGTCGCAGGCATCTAGATGGGTGGAGTTGGGATACTCCTGCATGTATTCTGAAATGGCCTGCATTGCCCTGTATGTCGGGCTCTGGTCCAGTTCATACCTGTAGGTCGAGCGGTAGAGGCAGTCCAGACGGAGATAACGTGCCTCCGATGCGAACGGACTCCGCGGATAGTTCTCCACGAAACTTGCGAAATTGGTCTCCGCCGTATAGTAGTCCTTGAACCTGTAGTTGCTCAGTCCCCAGTAATACTGGACAGTGTCATCCCTTTCCGTCCCGCTCGTCAGCACGGACAGGGACTCGAAGAGGGCAGCGGCCTTGGAATATTTCCCGTTATTGAAATACTCGAACGCCGCCTCGTATTTCGCATCAGCATCATTGCTGTTGAGCAATGCCTCGTACTGGGACTTGCAGGCCGCCACCGCCATGGGAACGGCAACCGTCATGAGAATAATCCTTGAAAACTTCATCTTGTCAGTTCTGTTTCATTGAGTTGAGAAACTTCTCCGCATCCATGGCAGCCCTGCAGCCCGATGCCGCAGCCGTTATGGCCTGCCTGTAGAGCGGATCCTGTACATCTCCTGCGGCAAAGACCCCTTCGACATTGGTCCGTGAAGTCCTGCCGTCGGTAATGATGTAGCCTTCCCCGTCGACATTCACCCATCTGCTGAAAAGTTCGGAGTTGGGATGATGCCCTATGGCAAGGAAAAAGCCGTCCACCGCAATATCAAATATCCCGCCATCCTTTCTCTGTATCCGCACCCCGTTCACTCCGTTCATGTCGCCGAGGACCTCCCTGGTGTTGCAGTTCCAGAGAATCTCTATGTTCGGAGTGCCCATGACCCTCTCCTGCATTGCCTGGGATGCCCTCAGCACATCCCTGCGGACTATCATGTAGACCTTGTTGCAGATTCCGGCAAGATAGGATGCCTCCTCGCAGGCAGTGTCGCCGCCTCCGACTACAGCCACATCCTTCTTCCTGTAGAAGAAGCCGTCGCAGGTGGCGCAGGCGGACACGCCCATCCCCCTGAACTTCTCCTCCGATGGCAGGCCGAGATACTTCGCAGTCGCCCCTGTCGCTATCACAAGGCTGTCGGCGAGAAGCTCCGTCTCCCCGTCCACAACAATCCTGAACGGCCTGGAAGACAGGTCGGCAGCAGTCACCGCCCCCCTCCTGACATCCGCGCCGAGACGCACGGCCTGCGCCCTCATCGTATCCATAAGCCCCTGCCCGGATACTCCGTTCTCGAAACCCGGATAGTTCTCTATGTCGGTAGTGGTGGTCAGCTGGCCTCCAGGCTGTAGACCCTCATACAGCACAGGCGAAAGATCCGCCCTCGCAGCATAGATGGCGGCAGTATATCCCGCAGGTCCTCCGCCTATGATCAGACATCTGATATTTTCCATTCTCTTTCGGTTTAACTTGGCTGCCGGACAGGTTCCGTGCACCGAATAACCTGCAAATATACTAATTTTTTTCAGACATCCATCATGATGAACCGGCTCAGCTTCCTCACAATCCATGCTATGGCAAAGTCGGGAAGCGTGGCCACTACAGGCAGGAAAATCTTGTTCAGCACTCCCGGCATCGTGCCTTTCTTCCTGCGGAACAGGGCGGACAGGGCACTGTCGGTCGCCCTGTCTGCGGAAATCATCACCCCGAGACGGCGCGCAAGTTTCCTCAGGGATGGTTTCAGAGGAATCAACGGGGTGTCCACCGCCCCGAAATACGCATTGGTCACGCTCACCCCGGTCCCGCGGCACTCTATCCTGAGCGAACGGGAGAAGCCCTTGACAAAACGCTTGGTATTGCCGTACATTCCGATTGCGGGCCACTCCATCCACGCCGCAAGGGAGGATACATTGAGCACATAGCCTTTTCCCCTGGCTATCATCTTCGGCACGAATTCCCTGCAGAGCATGAGTGGAGTATAATTGTGGAGCATCATTATCAGCGACAGCGCCCTGCGCGAGGTATTGCAGATGTTCTGGCAGTACATGATGCCCGCATTGTTGACCAGCACCTCCACATCGCAGCCCTCCGCGGCCTTCGCCACCTCCGATGCAGCCTCCTGACGTGACAGGTCGCACACCAGAGTCCTGACCGCAAAGCCTCCTCCTGCCCCGGAACCTTCCGTTACGGAAGGCCCGCCGCCCGTTTCCCCCACGATCTCCCGGCGGATTTCATCCGCAGTCTCCGCAAGTTTTTCCGCTGCTATGTCCACCAATATCAGGCTGTATCCTTTCAGGGCAAGTTTCCGCGCATAAAGCCTGCCCATGCCCGATGCCGCACCTGTAACAAGTGCACAGGTCCCGAATCCATTGTCTCCCGAATCCATTTGTCTTGAAGATTAAAATGCCGCCGGCTGCATCAGCAGTGCATCCATTCCGGCGGCAGCCTGCAAAATTAGCAAATATAATTTAGAATAATTCAATATTATTTTGCAAAATGTGATAAAAACCGTACCTTTGCGCTTATTTTTGCAAAAATCAATGTCTGCACAGAATACAAAGGCAATGAACATGGAGCAGTTCAAGGCTGCTCTCAAACGCCATTCACTCAAGGCGACTCCCCAGCGTCTTGCGGTACACGAAGCCATGCTGGACCTCGGACATGCATCCGCCGACATGGTGACGGAGACAATCCGCAGCACAGGAGCCACGAATGTCACCGTGGCTTCAGTATATAACATTCTCACGCAGCTGTCAGAACTCGGAATATACAGGCACAGGATGAGCGCCAACAACAAGATGTATTTCGATGTCAACACTTTCCGGCATATCCATATCTATGACTGCGAGAACCACTGCTACAGGGACCTGATAGACGAGGAGCTGATGGAGCTCATCGAGACGCACCTCGGGCGCAGGAAATTCCGTGGTTTCAGGATCGAAGACATAGACATCCAGCTGGTAGCCCGGCCTACAAGGAAGGAATATCCTGTCAGACGCGGCTGACAGATCCCTGTTTCCTGCCTTTTATGATAAAGTATATCAGCAGGGCGATTGCTGCGGCCGCTCCGGCGATATAGCCGATGAGAGGAGCAAGATGCAGCCCTCCGGCCTTGTATGGGGCTATGAAGAAATAGCTGACACATACGAATGTCAGGAACGCGGCCGGCAGGGACACCATCCAGTGCGGCTTCCCCTCCCCGATCAGATAGGATGTGGCCATCCAGAGCACGAACGCGGCAAGCAGCTGGTTGCATATCCCGACATACTGCCACACAGTCGAGAAATCCATCATGCAGCAGAAGTATGCGAGAGCGAACACCGGGATGCAGATCACCAGCCGTCTGAAAATCTTCTTCTGGTCATATTTCGTAAGGTCCGCCACGGTAAGCCTCAGGCTTCTGAAAGCGGTGTCTCCCGATGTTATCGGACAGACAATCACCCCAAGGATGGCAATGACCGCCCCGAACTTGCCGAGCCAGCTCTTGCAGATCATGTCGACTGCTATCGCCGGAGTCACTTTCGTGAGCACCCCATCTATCATGATCCCTTCGGTCGCAGCATGGTTCAGCCCCTCCGGACCTCCGAAATACGCCATTGCTGCAGCGGCCCATATCATGGCCACTATCCCCTCCGCTATCATCGCTCCGTAGAACACGGGACGCGCATACCTCTCGTTCTTCAGGCATCTCGACATGAGCGGGGACTGGGTGGAATGGAAGCCTGATATCGCTCCGCACGAAATCACTACAAACAGCATCGGGACAAGCACATTGTTCCCGGGATCGGAATGGAAGTTATGGAACGAGGACAGTGAAAGCTCCTGCATCTCCACCGTGCCCATGAAATCCCCTGCCACGAGAGCGCCGAATATCCCCACCGCCATGAAAAGCAGCACAGCCCCGAAAAGAGGATAGACAGACCCGATGATCTTGTCTATCGGAAGCATGGTCGCGAGGATGTAATATGCGAAGACCACATACAGCCAGATGGTCTTGTCCCATCCCGTAAGAGACTGCAGCAGGTCTGCCGGGCCGGTGACGAAAGACACTCCCACGGCAAGCAGGAGGAAACACACCAGCACCGTCATCGCCTTCTTGATGCCGTGGCCCATGTATTTCCCCACCAGGTCAGGCATGTTGGCCCCGCCGTTGCGCAGGGAAAGCATCCCGGAGAAATAGTCATGCACCGCGCCCATGAAGATACAGCCAAGCACTATCCACAGATAGGCCATAGGGCCGTAGGCAGCACCGAGTATCGCCCCGAAAATCGGACCCAGCCCGGCTATGTTGAGGAACTGGATGACAAATACTTTCCATGTGGGGAGAGGGATATAGTCGACTCCATCCTGTTTGGAGACGGCCGGAGTGGCCCGTGAGGGGTCGGCACCGAAAAACCTGTCGACAAGTCTTCCGTAGAGGAAGAACCCGGCCACCAGAGCGGCGATACAGACGAGAAATGTGATCATGGCTATTCTTGTTTCGGGAACAAATATACTATACTTTTATTATTTTTGTCGTCAAAATCCAAACATCAGATGGATATTCCTTTCATATATGACCGGTACGTGACCAACAAGGATTTCGCCGGGAGGAAAAGCGAATGTCTCGCGCTGACCAACCTCCTTGATGCGGGAGAGCACATCGTCATGTACGAGCCTCCGAAAAGCGGCAAGAAATCCCTCATCCATCAGGCTTTCTTCGTAATGAGGCTCGGGGGCAAGATTCTCAACGCCGCGACTCTCGACATGTTCAGCATCAGGACTGCCGAAGAGTTCCTCACCAGGTTAGGAAGCGCAGTCATCAGGAGCATCGCATCATCTCCGGATGAATACGGCAAGATAGTCTCTGACCATCTTGCAGGGACACATTTCGTATTCGACAGGCAGAGGTTCGCCGACTGCGATGAAGTGGTGTCCCTCAACTGGAGTCCGGACGAGACAGACATAAGGGCAATGTTCTCCCTGCCGTTCAGCCTTGCAAGGACAGGACAGGCCAGGCTGGCTGTCGTCCTCGACGAATTCCAGTCCATCCTCTCCATGGAAGAATGCGACACCATCCTCAAGGCGATGGAGACCGTGTTCAGGGAAAACGGGAAGGACTCCGGCTGCTCATATATCATCTCCGGATCGAAAGTGAACGCGATGAAATACATTTTCTGCCACAGGAAATATCTCTACAGACAGGTGGAACACCTGCCGCTGATGCCGATCAACGAGAACGAGCTGATGGAGCACATCAGGAGAGGATTCCTGAAAGGAGGCAAGGAAATCGACAAGGAACTCGCCATGGGGGTCTGCAGGCTGTTCAAAGGCAACATCTGGTACATCAACCATTTCTCCGCAGTCTGCGACTACCTGTCAAAAGGCTATATAAACGAGGGGATAATGCTGGATGCCCTCAAGGCGCTTATCAGTGTCCACGAACCACGTTTCATGGCAATGGTGGACAGTCTCACGGAACATCAGGTGAGGTTTCTCAAGGCCGTACTCGATGGGGTCACAAGGTTCAGCTCCACAGATGTCATTGAGAAATACTCCCTGAACTCGTCCGCAAACGTCAAGAGGGTCAAGGATGCCCTGATGAAAAAGGAGATACTGACATTCAACGAGAACGATGAGCCATCGATACTCGATCCTCTCTTTGAATACTGGGTGAAGAAACATTATTTCGGATTGTCATGAAAAAGAAGATAGCCGTGCTTACCGGAGCCGGGGTCAGCGCGGAAAGCGGGATAAGTACATTCAGGGACAGCGGCGGTCTCTGGGACAATTACAATGTGGAGGATGTGGCATCCATCGAAGGGTGGTACAGGAATCCCGGACTGGTGCTCAACTTCTACAACATCCGGCGTAAAGAACTGGCTACCGCAAAGCCGAACGCAGCCCATCTTGCCATCGCCGGTCTCGAGAAAGACTATGATGTGACTGTGATAACGCAGAATGTGGACAACCTCCACGAGAGGGCGGGCAGCACAAGGATCATCCACCTTCACGGGGAACTGACCAAGGTCAGGCCGGAGGACAGCTGCAACGACAGGGATGGCTTTTCTGAAGCGAAGGTGTTCGACATCTGCTATGGTGAGATACATCTCGGGGATCTTTCTCCAGACGGGGTACAGCTCCGCCCGCATATAGTATGGTTCGGGGAGGCGGTGCCGAAGATAGAATCAGCCATAGATGCCGTGGAGGCGGCCGACATACTGCTGATTGTAGGGACCTCGCTCCAGGTATATCCTGCCGCCGGCCTTTACCGTTACGCCAGGGCGGACACACCTATATATATCATAGATCCGAAGGATGTCCCGGCACAGGACAGGAGAATCACCCATATCAGGGATATCGCCACCAGAGGTATGAAAACCTTTGTGGAACTGACCGGAACGGCTGTTAAACGGGAGGGTAAATAAATTTTGGAGGTATCCGAAATTTATTTACCTTTGCACCCGCTAATAAAAGGAGGTGATTCAAAGCTATGATTATTGTTCCTATCAAAGAGGGAGAGAACATCGAGAAGGCTCTCAAGAAATTCAAGAGGAAATTCGAGAAGACCGGAGCAATCCGCGAACTTCGCGCGAGGAAGGCATTCGTAAAGCCATCCGTGAAAAGGAGAGAGGAAATCAAGAAAGCCATCTATGTCCAGCATCTTAAGCTGATGGACGAGCAGTAATTGTCCTCCGTAAAACAGGACTGCAAGGTCGCCGGACGGGTATCCGGAGGCGGCATCGGAATAGGACGGATCTGAGCATTCAGTTCCGTCCGTTTTTCATTCCGGCACATGGACAGTCTGTCGATTAATTCCCTATATTTGTGTCTTGCAACATGACCAATTCAATCTGATATGGACAGGACCAGAATTTCCGGAAAAGGCAGGACGCTTCTGAAAGTGTTCCTGTGGATTATCGGGATCGCAGCCGTACTGATGACGGCGGTACAGATAACGCTGTCTCCCGCCATGCTCACCCGGATTGTAAACGGCATAGCCGATGACTATATCGATGGCGACCTTGATTTCGGCAAGGTTTCGGTATCCGTAGTGAAAAGTTTCCCTAACCTCAATGTCACCTTGGACAGCGTCGTACTCACATATCCGACAGACAGGTACGCCGGTTATGAGGAAGCCGGCGGAAAGGCAAGGCTGCTGCGTATGGGGAAGGCGGAAAGCGGGGACACCCTTGCCTCCTTCAGACGGTTCTCCGCGTCAGTGGATCTTGCGGCCCTTGCCGCAGGAGCCATCCATATCCCCGACATCGGGCTGACAGCCCCGCGGATATTCGCCAAAAGCTATAATGACTCCACCGCCAACTGGAACATATTCAGAACATCTCCCTTGGATGCCGCGGCGGACTCGGCAGGCATCCGGGACAGCGGGGCAGACACCGCATCCCTGTTTTCCACTCTTCCAAAGATCACATTGGAGCGTATAAGTCTCGATGGCAGGCCGTTCATAGTATTCTGCAGCAGACAGGACACACTGTTCGCCGCACTGAACATCAAGGAGATGAAGTTCCGTGGCAGGCTGTCTACAAGGCAGATGCGCCGCAACAGGATAGGGTTCATGGCCGACAGTCTGTTTGTCGGAGGGAGACTTGGAACGGACACCCTTGCTTTTGCCATGCAGAAGCTGAGACTCAGGGAACAGAAAGGGCATTTCGGCCTCCAGGCCAAGGCGGGGGCAGCCATTGCCACAAGATCGTTCGGCAGGATATTCCTGCCTGTGGAGATTGAGTCCAGAATCAGTTTTGTCCGCGATTCTCTGCCAGGGATATCCATCCACCGGCTTACCGCTGACATCGCCGGGCTCCCGATAGATGTGAAGGGAGATGCCAGATTCCATCGTGACAGCATCTATGTGAAAGGCAATGCCAGAATAGACCAGTGCAAACTGAACGATATCCTCAGGTTCTGGGGAAGACAGCTCATTCCTGCGCTCTCGAAGCTGAAAACCGATGCCACCATATCAATGAATGCGGATATCGATGGCTGGTACAGTTCAGGAAGCAGGAGCATCCCGGCGATAGATATGACACTGGACATCCCAGAAAGCCCTGTTGTCCACAGCGGCATCAGGCTGGACAGCAACATCGCGGCAGACATCTGGGCAAAAGGAGGCGGAGGAGCACCGATAAATGTCGGCATCAATGACTTCCATACAAAAGGCAAGGCTCTCGACATTTCCCTGAAAGGCTCAGCGAGCGACCTGCTTGGGGCCGACCCCCTGTTCGACATAGACGGCGGGCTGAGCATATCCCTGGACACTCTCGGACAGTTCATCAGAAAAAGCACCGGTCTGGCTGTATCCGGCCGTCTGTCAGCCGATGCAAAAGGCAAGATCAGGATGTCACAGATAAGTCCCTACTCATTTGCGGAAGCGGATCTTGCGGGCTTCATCAGGAGCGACAGGCTGGATGTGCATTCCAAAAAGGACAGCATCGACCTTAGCATCGACAGCCTGGAGATAGTGCTTGCAACCGTGGGAAACAAATATGACAGAAGAGTGGAGGAAGGGACACGGATGATAGCCATATCTGCCCGTCTTGACAGCACTTCGATAAGATACAAGGATGCTTTCTCCGTTTCCGGCAGCAACCTGTCGCTCAAGGCGCAGAACGACGCCGCCATCTTCGATTCGAAAGATTCATCATCATACTACCCGTTCAGCGGAAAGATGGAGATAGGCCGGCTGTCGATGACAGACAGCGACACCAGCCGCATAGTGCTGCGCAACTCGACAAACACTTTCAGGATATCCCCGTCAAGGGCGGACAAGGAGATACCTGTACTGTCTCTCAAAAGCGACAGCAAGGCAATCCGCCTTAAGACCTCATTCGACAGGGCATCAGTAAGGGATCTGGGCATCAACATAGTAGCGACAAAGAGCGATGCCAGACGCAAACGTATGGCAAGGGCATTCGTAGACTCTCTCGCCCGGAGATTTCCGGATGTGCCAAGAGACTCGCTTTTCAGCCATCTGAGGAAAACGAGAGGTACAGCGACTCTCCCCGACTGGCTTTCGGAGCAGGATTTCAGGAAGAACGACCTGAATTTCAAGCTCGGGGACTCAATGGCGAAGTATTTCCGGGAATGGGATTTCTACGGCGACCTGAAATTCAGGAGGGCATCGGTGATGACCCCGGCATTCCCGCTCAGGACAAGCCTGAACGATTTCGATGGATACATCACCAACAACGAACTGACCTTGCGCGGGTTCACCCTGCGAAGCGGGCGGTCCGACATCGAGGCGGCCGGCAGTCTGACCGGTCTCAGGAGAGCCCTGCTGAACAACATGCCGGTAAATCTGGATCTGGATATCAGATCACGGACACTGAACATCAACGAGCTGCTCGGAGCATACGCCCTCGGACAGAAATTCGGAGAGAAGGCGGACAGTCTGAAAGCCGCCGCAGTCTCTGCTGATGATGAGACATACGAAGATATGATAGCAGTCGACACCCTGTCTTCGGATGTCACCCCACAGACCGCCCTGATAGTGGTCCCTGCAAATCTTGTCGCAGACATCTCCCTGGATGCCTCGAATGTGACATTCTCCAAGATGAACATGAGCACAATGAAAGCAAACCTGACCGTCAAGGAGAGATGCGTCCAGCTGACCGACATACAGGCCGTGTCAAATGTCGGCAATCTTGCATTCGATGGATTCTATTCTACAAGGACCAAGAGCGACATCTCCGCCGGGTTCAGCCTCAACCTGACCGACATCACCGCAGAGAAGATAGTCGAGATGATGCCCGCGGTCGACACCCTCATGCCAATGCTCAAATCTTTCTACGGCAGACTCGACTGCGAACTGGCGGCTACCGCGCAGATAGACACCTCCATGAACATCCTGCTGCCATCCCTGAACGGGGTACTCAGGATCAAGGGAGAGGATCTGGCCCTAGTCGAGAGCGAAGACCTGTACAAGATAGCCAAGATACTTAAATTCAAGGATATACACAACATAAAAATAGATGACATGTCCGTAGAAGGCATAATCGGAGACAGTAAGGTGGAAATCTTTCCTTTCGTCCTGAATATAGACAGGTATTCTCTGGCAATGAGCGGCATCCAGAGTCTCGACCAGTCATTCAGATACCACATATCCATACTGAAATCCCCTCTTCTCATACGTTTCGGGGTCGACCTGTGGGGACCTGACTTCGACAACATGAAATTCAGGATAGGAAGGGCCAAATACAAGGATTCCAATGTACCTGTATTCTCATCCGTCATAGATGAGACCAGGCTCAACCTGCTCCAGTCCATCAGGAACATCTTCACCAAGGGAGTCGATGCAGCCATCCGAGAGAACGAGAACCAGGAGGCTGTAGAGGATTACAAAGAAGAAATCGGCTACAGAAATGCCGCCGAGACCGATATGGAGGAACTGTCAGCCGAAGAATCCGCCACCCTCGAAGCAGCAGACAAACAATAACGGACAACACCATGAACAGTCAGGAATACATAGAAGTTTCAATCAAGATAGAGCCATATACCGAGGAGAACGCGGAAATAATGATGGCGGAACTTGCAGGACTCCCGTTCGAGTCTTTCACGGAATCATCGCCATACCTTAAATGCTACATCCCGAAAGAGAAATACGACCCGAGGATGCTCAAGCTGTTCCTGAGCGGACTGGACTACGGATTCAGCGTAGACTTCAATGCCACACTTATGCCGCAGGTCAACTGGAACGCTGTCTGGGAAAGCCAGTTCTCCCCTATTGTCGTAGATGGGCTGTGCACCATAAAGGCATCTTTCCACAAGGGGCTGAAACGTACGAGATTCAACATCACGATTGATCCGAAGATGGCATTCGGCACAGGACACCATCAGACCACCTACATGATGTGCCGCACCCTGCTCAGGCATGAGAAGGACATCAAGGGCAAAGTGGTGATGGATATGGGATGCGGCACGGCAATACTGGCGATCCTTGCAGCCAAGCTCGGAGCGGCACACGTATATGGAATAGACATCGATGCCGTCGCTACCGCGTCCGCTTTCGACAACGCGCGCAAGAACAGGGTTTCGCGCAAGGTCGAGACATACTGCGGTGATGCATCCCTGCTGCAGAGAGGCAAATACGACATCCTGCTGGCCAACATCAACAGGAATATCCTGCTGGAGGATATCCCGACATACTCCGTCAGCCTCAGGAAAGGAGGGCTTCTGGCCGTGAGCGGATTCTACACCGAGGACCTTCCGATGATATGCTCCTCAGCCCAGCGTGCCGGACTGGAATATGTCACAGAGGACTCCATGGACAACTGGTGCTGTGCGGAATTCCGGAAACCGTGATCCGTTACGAAACGCGGCAACTGCTGCGGACAACTGAGCGGAGAACATATTGCTATTTGGAAATTAGTTTCTATCTTTGCAGTCCATTCGAGGCGGGCGTGTTGTAATTGGTAGCCAAGCCAGACTTAGGATCTGGTGCCGCAAGGCGTATGGGTTCGAGTCCCTTCGCCCGCACAAGGGGACAGAGGTCGGATTTTCCGCCTCTGTCGTCATTTTATAACGGGCTGATATTTCATCAATTATATCGAATACGGCATTCCTTTCAGGAGTTCGATAACTGCGATTTTCATGATTCCAAAAAATTCCTTTCGGAAAGACAAGATTCTGCAATTTTTCTTTGGTTTCGAGGCTCGCCGTCTGCCACAAAACACCTAATTTACAACAAGTTGCAACTATCTCTTCGACCTCTTGCTCTGAGTTCGATAAATTGTTCCGACATTTTTCAAGTTCCAGCAGGATTTTGCCCTTTCTGTCCTCCAATTCCTGTATCGCAACAGAGAAAATGTCGCCGTCTATCTGTCCGGTCGCAACTTTCACTTTGGCTTCCTTTATTTGCTTCTCCACTTCTGACAATCTGCGTTTAAGCAGGGCCTGCGAATCCGTCACATCCTTGTTTCCTTCTTTAAGGACTTGACGGATGGCCTTCTCAACTATACATGCCATGACAGAAGGCAGGTCATACCTTGAAAGCATCGAGGCATATTTCTCGTGCATGGTTAAAGCCGATATATTGGTATGGCAGCCTTGCTGATTGCACTTGTAGTAGCCGTATTCCTTACCGTTCTTTTTCTTAAGATAGAATGTCAGCGGTGTCCCGTCACTGCTACAGAAGACATGCCTTTTGAGTGGGCCTTCCGGAGTATCCTGCCGATGCTTGTATCTACCCGTTCTGTCGGACATAATCTCCTGTACTTTCAGGAACTGCGCATAGGTTATGGCCGGTTCGTGGACACCATCAATCAATTGGTTGCCAACCATCTTGTGCCGTATTTTTCCGGCGTAGAAAGGATTGGTAAGAATCTTATGTAGCGTTTCTTTTGACATTTCCAACCCTCTTGCCTTCAGCCGGCTCAATATATCACTATTGGAGCAGTAATCCAATTTCCACAAAAAAGCCTGCCTTATAAGTTTTCCGGTTTCGTTGAGGCGACAGATGGTATTCTTACTTTTCCCCTCTTTATAATATCCCATTGGAACCGGCTCAACCCATACGCCTTTCTGCAGACAGTCGCGCCTGCCATTGACAAACTTGTCCACTCGATTGGAGTTATCCCATTGCGACAAGGACAATGCAATGCTTGCCATCAAGAACCCGTTTTTATCCCGTGTGT
The DNA here is from genome assembly GCA_944322715.1 of uncultured Bacteroidales bacterium. GTDB lineage: Bacteria > Bacteroidota > Bacteroidia > Bacteroidales > UBA932 > Cryptobacteroides. The sequence goes on along the minus strand of CALUPT010000010.1, from coordinate 77,916 downwards.
CCTGCCCGGTTTTTGTAGCTATTACTATTATACCGCAAGAAGTCAAGTCATTGAGGATATTGATTGCCTGTCCGGAATTCCTTGAAAATCTATCATACTCGCTGACAAGGATGTATCTGATACCTTTGTCCCTCTTGACGCAACTTATCATTCCCTTTATCATCGGTCCGGGAGTCTTTGCGCTTTCATGTGCACCTCCATAGTAGCCTTTTATTACAAGCCCGTGAGCCTTTGCATAATCCTCACAAAGACTTTTCTGATAGTCTAGGCTTCCTCCGTTTTCCTCTTGATACTTGGTACTGACTCTTGTCCATATCACACATCCGTTGCCTGTTCGCGATTCTTTATTCATTGTTTGACGCCATTTAACCTGTTATTCACGCATTCAATCCCGAGTTTTGCAAGACTGAAGATGTATTCGAGGACTGCTTCTTGGCTTGCTCTGTCCTCAATGCCGATTTCCTTAAACAAACGCTCATATTCATGGTCTATAAGCATTATATGTATTGGATTACCGATGCAGGCCGACGAATTTCAAGCCTGCTTATTCTTGCCATGAAAGGCAACGGGTGCGACCGACCCGTCTAAGGCAAATATACAGATTTGATTTGGAAATCTCAAATGCCGTTATGATTTTAACATTTCCAAAGCCTTGGCATATACTCCGCCATTGTTATCCCTGCATGATTTCAAGATGTCATAAAGTTCTCTTATCGGCTGCACCGTCCTTTTTATGCTCGTACCCCGTTTCGGCAGGATACTCCTGACCTTACCTTCAACCTGTGCCATGTCTTCATTGCAGTCCTTAATGACAAGCGAGTACATATAGGCTTTCATACTAGTGAAATGTCGTTCACATGGGCTTGCCAAGATTGACTCCTGCAGGAAATCAACTATTGGATTGGCCGTAGAAGAAAGCACCGCGTTGAGCTCAGTACATGGGATATTCAGGGCTGTCCTTATCATTTTCTGACTTTTCAGATTCAGTTCAAATCTGCATTTCCCGTCAAAATCCCCATCAATGCCGTAGTCCTGTATAAATGCGCGGTTCTTCGCCAGTCGCATTTCCTTTGCCTTGTCATATACCGTCATACGCTTGGCAATATCCTTCGTGACCACATTGTTTGCAAGTATGAGATTGCCGTTTTTCAAAAGCCGGACATCATACTTACCGTAGTTAGATACATGGCTTTTCATGTATGAGGTCAGCCCTTTGATGTCATCGCACAGAATATCCCGTGACACATCGCATGACACTACAACCGAATCCAACATCATACCCATGTCAAAGATGCATAATCCCAAACGCTCGATATTCCTGAAACACTCTCTGATATTATCCCGAGATATAAGCTGGGGATAGTCATGCCCCAACACCTTTCCGGAGAATTCAGTTGATACCTCCTCTTTCTTGTAATCTATCCTCAACCTCAGCTTGAAGGGCAAGGCTTGCTCATATATGAGCGCAACAGGTTCACCACCATTCCTGACAAGCATTTCGAATGCGCCTTTGTCGGTTACGCGGACAGACGACACAGGCGATATTATTTTTAACCGGTCAAATGTCAGCATTCTTCCGTCCTGTTGTCTGCATTATTTTTGTAACCGTCTTCCCCTTGATAATAATGTAAATCGCGATTAGGGACACGCGACCGATATTGTTCTTTGTATGTCATATCATAATTCAGGCTCTATCATGCCTGTCCTGCACAACATACAACAAGAGCATTAATAAAGTAAAGTGATTCTACAAGCCGAATGTCTTTTTTACCCGTTGCACCGTTGAGGTTGACACACCGCAGAGTTTCGCCGTATTACGGACTGAATGCCCACGCCGGAGTGCCCTGATGACATTGGAGTATTCCGTTTCAAGTCTGTCCATCGTCTTTATGCTTCCCGGCTTTCTCCCCATCCTCACACCTTTCTGCTTAGCCAACTCCCTGCCCTGAGCCAATCTAAAGGCTATATTTTCTCTTTCCTTCTCAGCACAGAACGACAGGCAAGAAATATATATGGCCATGATGCCGTTTACCTTGTCGCCGTCAAAGAGCATCAGCCCTTCTTTCTGAAAATAGACATTTATATGGTTATCTACACAATACTTGATGCTCTCCAGCACCTCCCATATCTGACGACCGCAACGACTGAGTTCAGAAAAGAGTATGATGTCAGTCCTCCGCTCCTTTGCAAAGCTCAGGCACTCCATAAGTCCGGCTCTCTCTGAATTCCGTTTGCCTCCACTGATATGTTCTTCGATGACTTTCACGACCTCATAACCGTTGAGGTCAGCATACTCTTTCAAGGCCTTAACCTGTCTTTCGGTGCTCTGCCGTCCTTCTTGTACCCCTGACGATGATACCCTTGCATAAATTATAGCCGTTCTCATATCTGCAATCAATAAAATCTTTGTATTAAACCGACACGCTAGATCCAGCAATCCGTATTCAGAAAAATCAGGTCTGCCACCTGAATACATCAGCAGACCTTAATAAGGCTCTGAATCTGACAACTGCGCCACTGACCTATCTCCACATCGAAGAACGGGATGACCTTGATGCTTGCCTTTGCACCTCCGGCCGTGTAGGCTTTGGCGAGTGATGGCATTGTTGTCCCGAATGCATGGCGGATGCTGCCGTCCTTCTTTGAAAACCAAAACTCGACAACTGAAGTCAGCATCCTCTTGCGTAGCTCATTGCCCTGTGCGAGCAGGTAGCCTGCGACCATCGGATTCTCTATCCTTCCGGCGATGATGCCCGCCCTGACCAAATCCTTGCCTTTCATTGTAACAATTGCCATATTTTCCATGATTCATTAGATTTATAGTTCAACTCCCATGTTTTTCTGAGTACAAATATATGACATTTATTTAATATATGCAAATAATTTAGTGACATATTTAGAATATATGCCATAAATCCATATCTTTGCCGGAAAACAGGAATACATGGCGGACAGGAAAATCATACACCTGCACCTCAACGGGAGGGACTACTACTTCGGCTCGCTTGCAGCCATATACTCTGAATTCACGAGGGAGGAAATTGGCGTCAGTTACGGCTCGTTGCGGAATTACGGAATATCACCGGAACACCCATATACAAATGATAAGGTTGTCATCAAGGAAGGCATCCTAATAACTGCCAAAGGCGACCGGGGAAAATCCAAATCCGAAGAAATAAAATAAAAAGAGCTGGGTCTATCAGCTAGATCCAGCTCTGTATTATTATGCCAATATGTCAGAACTCATATCCTAATCCAACCCGAACACGATTGAACGGATAGTCCCTGATACCATGCTCAAATGCTCCCAAAGGGCGGAAACGACCGACCCTGAAGACGGCCTCAACCCTGAACACCATTGGTCTGTCACCGTTGCGTTGCCAACCTGTGTAACCCTGCCATGCAGCAGATACATCAGCAACCAATGTGCTCAGCCTTATTTTGAATCCATACATGTAAGCATCATTCTGCACTGACTTTCCGGTCTGCCAACAAAGGAAACCTCCATTGAATATAAAGCACACGCACGTGAAAAATCCGTCCCCAATATCTGCAGACTTGGCTATAGATGCATCAAAGAAATAAGCGGGAGCATCATAATACCTCGCGTATTCCTCACTATCGCCCGATGCCGTCACGACTGCTGCCCTGACAACAATATCCGGCCTTGTCCGGGTCTGCCTCAACAATTGTATGTCAGTTGAGATATAGAGATTTCCAATCTCATTCCCTTTGAATTTTCGCCCCGGCGAACCTTGCCATGCCAATGATTCCGCAGTGTTTGAGTAGAACTCCACTACCGGCATCCACAATGACAGGTTCACTCGTGACGAAAAAAGAGGAATATTCAGTTTGGCAAATATGGTTTTTGTCAAATCACCATGATAGCCCTTATGCAAATCAAATGCAAGTTCCGCATGAAGCCGTGTGTACACTATGCCATCCAACATTTCAGGAGGAGGCAACGCATTCGGCCCGAAATATGACGGTGAAACATTACCGTCCTGAGCATGAGCAGACGGAAAGTACATGGCCAATGACATCATAATGGCCACCGGCAGCTTCAATGTCATCAGATTGAATCAGAACGAATAGCCTATCTTGAAGTTGAATGCAAATCCATCCCACTTGCCATATCCGGGGTCTTCATCAACCATCAAGCCACCAATCCCGTTGTTCTCCGCCGATTCCCAGCTACCGCCACCGACTCCTAAACTTATATTCAGACACTGAGCCTTGACGGTATGCACATCAAATCCCAATCCGACCAAATATATTCCTGCAGTTGAATGCGAAAACTCTGCACCGAGATTAGTATATAGGTATGTGCTGACCCTATTGACATTGCAATAGAATCTCACATCCGCCATCACCGGAACATAGACCTTATCCTTTCTGCTTATCGAATAATTATAACTGTCCTCAACAAAACCGCTTCTCGTGATTGTAAACGGTGTCGTCACATCAATTCCGACAATTCCACCGACATACCACCTCTTGGTGAACCTGTATCCGGCAAGATAATGCACCCCATGCTTTTTAGCCCCTTTGATTCCGACGGTACCCATTGTTCTGAATGAATACTCCGCCCCCATCCTGAGACCATGCATTGCCACTTCAAGCTCCGCCTTATACATTTCTTTCTGCTGCTTCTTTTCAAGAACCTTCTGTACCTTGGCATCAACTGCCGGAGATTTTTCATCCTTAAGTTCCTGTGCATTCATGGCAATGCTTCCACCCAATATCAGGCAGAATGCCAATAAAGCAAACCTTTTCATAATAAATTGTTTTTTAATTGTTAATAATTGAACTATTGTTTTTTGAACCGATATACATAACTGAAATCCCAATACTGATTACGCTGTTGTATTGCAAGTTCCCCATCTTTGAACTGTGCAACCAGCTGCATTCCATAATCGGCATATACAGAAGGGAAAGTGATGACGGTATTGTCATCCTCACTGATTTCATACTCAACCGTAACATTAGGCATATCACCAATAGCGATTGCAGCCTCCGTTTCAGTGAATACTACTGAATAGCTTGTGTTAGGCTCTCTGTCAACGAACTCACCAAGTTCACCGAACTCATCGACACAATAAGAAGTCCATGTGCCAATCAATGTTACTTCTTCCCCGGATTCCGTTCCTTGGTTTTCATCTTTGGAACATGAAATGAATGCCACCGATGCGGCAAGCAGCATAAATGCTGCAAAGATTTGTTTTCTCATAAGCAACTGAGAATGTGCATTGGCCCCTGATGCGGTTATAAACGACAAAAGTGTGGAGCCAATCCCGTTTATTCTATGGAGGCTGTGGAAGAGCCCGACTCGATAAACTGAAATACTCCACACCCGTAGCACGATATGGAGTATCAGCCCCAGAACAGGGCATACAACATAACCAATGCACGAGCAAGGTGTATTCGCAATCCCTGAGTCATTGAAAACTTCCACATTTCCATAGAAGGATAAACGAAAACACTTTCGCTGATATGTCTGCCTGAAAATCAGGCGGTACAAAGGTAATTATTTTTTGAATACATCAAAATAAAATCATTACAAGCAACTGTTGGCCATGTATCACATCCAACGACCGGGTACGCAAAAAAAGGCGGATAACAGATGTTATCCTTTCATAACAACCCCGGGGCAGATGGAGGCGGCTACACCGCACCACCTCAATGGGATAGCACATGAACGGCCTCAACAGGAGGAATGCAGGGCGATATAAATGGAGATACACTTACAAACAACGGCAGCCAAAGCATAGAACCTTATTGCCACGGCTTCCTGCCATGCACCGACTCATACCATCTGATGAAGTCCATAAACTTATTTATTGAATGAATCAAATTTCGATAATCGTCAAGCACCCCGCACAAAAAAATCCCTGTCAATCGTTTGATTAGCAGGGATTTAATTTTTGTTGAGGTGTACTAAAAGTGTACTATTTGCCAAAAAGCCTATTTTTGACCGATTTTCTCCACTGTCACATCCCAACAATGCAGGCTACCCGCTTATGCTCCGCCCGTCACCGCCTACAAAGATAGCGATTCCCCGGGCAAAAGCAAGCATTCTTGACCACTGACCGCACCTGCCGTTGAGGTCTCACATTTACCTGTAGTCCTCATTCAGCATCCAATCGGCAGAATAGTCTGAAACCAGTTTCAAGAGTTCATTCCTCAACGCACTGTACGCGCCATAGAACCCGGCCAGCTCCTTGTCCGTCTGTGCCCCCTCATATAGCCGGCTGTACACCTCAACGACATCCGTATGGATGTCTGAAAGGCGTGCCATGCATTTGACCAATGTCCGCGTCCCGTTGCTGATGGTAATCCCGTCCGCGTTGTCCTGTGCCTCCGTTGTGTTGAGGACTTCCGCCAGCCGCCACGGCTGTTCTTCATTCTTGGTGTCCATATCTCTTATATTTAGGAAATACAAATGCCCTCTGTACAGGTGTCCTCGGTCATAAGAGTAACCGTGCAGCCGTTTCCGGTGCTGCCACCATGCAAAGGGCAAATAATTGTCTGTTACAGCCGCGTTGAGGTCGGCTGCTCTTATGTTTAGGAACGGCAAAGATATGTATTTTCTTTCTCATTTTGTTCCCTTGCTTTCCCTTTTTCTTCAAAAATGCTATATTTGCACAGACAAACCACCGGGACAATGACAGAGGAAAGGAAAAAGGCACTGTTTGCAGAAATAGGGAAATACTGCACCGACATTTCAAAGCTCGTGTTCGGCGGTATCATATTGGCCGGGCTTATGGATTGGGGCATAGACCGCCTTGCGCTGCTCCTGTCCGGCATTGCCGCAGTCACTCTGTTGGCGGTTGCAGGCATTTGCTTCTCGGTATTGTCTGACAATAAAAAACGATAAGATATGGAACTGATTTACCTGTTTATCGCGCTTGCCGTGCTCGGCATTATCGGGATAATATACGCGGCCGTTGAATTCCACAGACAGAGCCACCGCCCGACAAAAAAGGCCTGACCAGACCGTTCCAACCGTCCGGTTGTTTGGTCGTTTCTGCTGCAACAGCGGCCAGCCATGCCGCGCCCCCTGTCCCGTGCCGCCTAGGCCTCAACCGGAAGCCACCAGCATAGAAAGTGCAGAAACAGGCCACCGCCTGCTTTTCTTTCAATTATCTTGAAAATTCCGGTCTTCTCAGGAGTTCGATAACAGTGATTTTCCTGATTCCAGAAAATTGTTCTTACAACTATTAATTATCTTATACAGCCGCGTTAAGATCGGCTGCCTGTTGATTTAGGTTGCGGCAAATATGTATTTCCTTTCTCTTTTTGTTCCCTTGTTTTCCTTTTCGTTCAAAAAGCATTATATTTGTACCGATTTAAGTACATCAAGAGTGCGACACTATGAAAACCGTGAATTTTACAGAGCTTAGGAAAAACCTGCGTTCTTATCTTGACGTGGTGATAAACGACGCCGACACGGTGGTAATAAGCCGGGAAAACGGCACAGCCGCCGTTATTATCTCCATGGATGAGTATAACGCCATAAAAGAAACTGAATATATCATGCAATCCCCGGCAACAATGGAAGCGATAAGGCGTGCCGCTGACGAGCTGGACAGGGGGGAAACCGTCAGACAGGAAGACGGGGAAACGGTAGAGGATTTTTTGGCGCGTATCTGATATGTACCGTTTAGTCTTTTCTATGCAGGCGCGCACCGATTGGGACTATTGGAAGCAGTCGGGAAATACTGCCATAACAAGGAAAATAACGGCTTTGCTGGAAGATATGACAGAGCACCCGTATATGGGTATCGGGAAACCCGAGCCGTTGAAATACGAACTGTCCGGCTGCTGGTCAAGGCGTATAAACAGAGAGCATCGGATAATTTACCGTGTGAAGGAAACTGAAATTGAGGTTGAGGTGCTGTCTATGCGGTACCATTACAGATAATCCCAAATTATGGAACTGATTTATCTGTTTGCCATACTTGCCGTGCCCGGCATCACAGGCATAATATACGCGGCCGTTGAATTTCACAGACAGAACCGCCGACCGGCAAAAAAAGACATAAAACACATAAATGAGTGTAAATTATGTCCCTGCCGCCGGCGATGCTTTTGAAATTTCGCTATCTTTGCAGGAATGAAAGTACTGTGGGTGACAAATAATTCCTGCTCCAGCGCGGAGATGACAGGCAGGCAGATGGAGACAGGGGGATGGCTGTCCGCCCTGGAAAAGGAGGTCCGGGACGATGTGGAACTGGAAATAGCTTTCCTGTCGAACGGACGCAGGCAGGATGACTTTACCTACAGGGGGGTCAGATACCATCCTATAGCCCCTTTCTGTTCCGGAAGCAGGATACTGTTCCGGATTAAACGTCTTTTCATGTCCTGGGACCGCCAGGACAGGCTCATTCTCAAAAGGCTGGGAAAAATCATCCGGGACAGCAGCCCGGATATAGTGCACATACACGGGACCGAAAAATGTTTCGGTCTGATATACAGAGAGATGCACGGAAAAGATGGCTGCATAGCCGTCGGCGGCAGAAAAATTCCCATCGTCATCTCCATTCAGGGGATAATGCAGGAAATCGTAAGGAAATATTTCGCCGGCATCCCTGAAGAGAAGGCTGTGAAATACGGAAGTATCGGCGCCATGCTCCGCAAACAGTCCGTGATGAGAAGGTACCGGCAACTGCAGCACCAGGCGGCAGACGAAGCCGTGATACTTTCAGAAACGAAATTCATAATCGGCAGGACAGACTGGGACAGGGCAATGACAGCCGGATTCAATCCGGAAAGAATATATTTCCATGTCGGGGAAATAATGAGGCCTGAATTCTACAGGGGAAAGGCAAGGGAAGACAACGATGCTGGAAAGAGACCGGTAAGACTTATCTCCACATTCTCGGAAGGCCTCTACAAAGGTTATGAACTGCTTCTCAAGGTAGCCGCAGAGCTGAAAAGAAAAGATACGGACTACATCTGGACCGTAATAGGATACACGCAGAAATCGGAAACAGTATCGATATCCGAAAAGGCGACCGGACTGCATTCATCCAATCTGAATATCAGGTTCTGCGGAAAAATGGATGCAGGCTCCATCGTCAGGGAGCTGTCCCGGTCGGACATATACTGTCAGGTCAGCCATATAGAAAACAGTCCCAACAGTCTGTGCGAAGCCCTGCTGCTCGGGTTGCCCGCCATTGCCACAAATGTCGGCGGGACGGCGACCGTTGCCAACAACGGCATTTCAGCATTTCTCGTGTCCGACACATCCCCGGCAGAATATGCCAGGGCCATTATCAGGCTGGCCGCCTCCCCTGAAGGCATAATATCGGGAGAAGGCTCCCGTATAGCCGCACTGATACACCACGACCCGGAAAGGATACGGAAACAGCTGACAGACACGTACACGGAGATCATCGGCATGACGGGAAATCAGGAAAGGGCCGTCCCGGAAGGTACGGAAAAGAATGAAGATTCAATATAAAGAAGTGATGACAAGACAGATATACAGAGCTTTCGGCGCATTCTGCATCATGATGGACTGCCTGATATTGAAGATGCTGTTCAGGATATACGGGGTGCATCACTATTCCTTCAGGAGCGTGGGACTGCCGCATCTGACAGTCCGCAAGGGAGCCCGCGTAACCATCGGCAAAGGGTTCAGGCTCAACAACCGTTTCTACGGCAATGCCTTAAGCGTACAGAGATGCGCGATATGGGTCGGAGAAGGCGCCGGACTCACCATCAGGGACAATGTGGGAATCAGCAGCAGCTTCATTGTCGCTGCCGACAGCATCACTATCGAAGACAATGTCAAGATAGGCGGAGGATGCTACATAATGGATACCGATTTCCACAGTCTGGATCCCATGCGGCGGCAGTCGCCCGATACGGACAGGTCCGGTGCCGGGACTGCTCCGATAATCATCAGGGAGAACGCGTTCATAGGAGCGGCAAGCATCATCCTCAAAGGGACTGTCATCGGACGCAATTCGGTCATTGGCGCCGGCTCGGTCGTAACAGGCAATGTGCCGGACGGCCAGCTTTGGGCGGGCAACCCGGCACGGTTCATCAGACAGCTGTGACGCGCATCCAGGACATGAAGTCCCGGCACCGGCCGCATTATTTGGCGGCCTTCCCTTTGGCCGTCTCCGTTTCCAATACCTTTTTCAGTTCCGCAGCCTTTGCCGGGAACTCCCTTATAAGGTTGTCCTTCTCATATTTCGCATCCGAGACATTGTACAACTGCCCATCCGGACTGTTGCCGAGTTCCATTCCAGTATAGAATTCAATGGCAGGGGCATCTGACGGCTCTATGTATTTCCAGCCTTCCGAATCCATCACGGACAGGGTCGAATTTACATTCTGCTCTATCACGTAATCCCTTCCGGTCAGATCCTTTCCCGTCAGGACATCAATGGCATTTCTGCTGTCAGGAGCCGCATCGTCCGGAATACCGGCACCAATGAGGGCTGCAAGCGAAGCGAAAAAGTCTATATGCGAGAAAAGCGCATCCGAGACAGTCCCGTTGAAACGGTCTCCCCAGCTGACTATCATCGGCACTCTTGTCCCGGCCTCGAACGCGCTGTATTTACCTCCCCTGAAATCGGCCCACGGCCTGTGATCACCAAGAAGTTCCCACGCCTGATCCTGATATCCGTCATCAACGACAGGCCCGTTGTCACTGCTGAGAATCACCACGGTATTGTCATCTATACCCAACTCCTCCAGACATTTCATCACCCTTCCGACAGTCTCGTCGAAAGAAAGAAGCGCATCACCCCTCGGCCCGAGCCCGCTCTTCCCTGCGAACCTCTCATGCGGCACACGGGGCACATGGATGTCATTTGTCCCGAGATAAAGGAAGAACGGCTCGTCCTTGTGCTCTGCAATGAAATCCAGGGCATGCACCGTGATGCTGTCAGCTATGTCCTCGTCCCTCCATAAGGCAGACTTGCCCCCTTTCATATAGCCGATACGCGGAATTCCGTTGATGATGGCCTGGTCATGCCCCTGGGACGGATGGATACGCAGGAGCTCAGGATGATCCCTGGCAAGCGGCTCTCCGGCAAAAGGTGTCGCGTAGCTCACTTGAATAGGGTCCGACGGATCCAGATTGACCACTTTGCCGTCTTCGATAAAGACGCACGGCACACGGTCACCGGTCGCCGCCATTATATATGAATATTCAAAGCCTATGTCAGCCAGGGCAGGAGAGACTGTCCCGTTCCAGTCCTGTGTCCCCGCCTTGTCTCCGAGACCGAGATGCCATTTGCCGACGGCCCCTGTGGCATAGCCGGCTTCCCTGAACATGTCAGCCAGGGTATATTGCTCCGGACGGATAATCATTCCCGCATCTCCGGTGGCAATGCCAGTGCCCGCCTTTCGCCACGGATACTGTCCCGTCAGAAGTCCGTAACGGGAGGGAGTACTGACAGAAGAAGTCGTATGCGAGTTCGTGAACCGGATTCCGTGCTCAGCCAGAGAATCCACATTAGGAGTGCTTACCGCAGCCGTGCCGTTACAGCTCAGGTCACCATATCCAATGTCATCCGCATAAATGATTATCACATTCGGTTTTTGAGGCTTTTGAGGACTCCCTGAACATCCAGCCAGCAGGGCTACCCCTGTCAAAGGGACAGTTTTCAGTAAATTTACGGTTTTCATAGTGTCAGTGCAGTTGAGCATCAGACAGCTCCAGACAGCCGGGCCGATCATCCCGTTGAAGCTATCCGTACAAATTTACCCAAATTCAGGTAATACACAAGTGTAATGACAAAAAAAGTCCCGGAAAATTTCCGGAACTTCTGAGGGGTGCCAGGTGGGGCTCGAACCCACGACCTTCGGAACCACAATCCGACATTCTAACCAACTGAACTATTGGCACCATATTTATTTTGGACTGCAAAGGTAGAAAAAATTTTCCGTTCTGCAATAGATAATCCCTCTTCTTTTCATTTCTTTTCGGAATGCTCCGCATATCCGGTATCCAGCAGCGTCTCGAGGACGGAATAGGCCTCGGCTTTCCTCTCAAGAGACAGCGGATAGGCACGGGAAGAAGACGGGAGCCGGAAGAATCTTATCATCCTGCCCTCATCAGGGGGACACGCCCTCTGTCCATCGGATGGGAGCACCACATCGGTATGGCATCCTGGCTTCGGTATCCGACAACCCAACTGCGCCGCTACGGCCTCGCCAGCCTTTTCCCCGGTCGTCACAACGGCCCTGCATTCCGGCATGACGTGCAGCAGTTTCCTGATGTCTACAGGAGCGACAATCTCCAGAAACCTGTCCGAGGCGTTGTCTTTCATGCGTCTGACTTCGTATGCAGTGTCATACAGGGCCAGGCCTCTTTCCGAACAGAACCGTATGATTCCATCCTTGTCGAACCGTTTCACAGGTTGCGCCACGTCTCCTGAGCCCGGGACACCGCACTTCGCGATGAAACGGTCCTTGTCCCCGAAGAAGACGAGTCCGATGATCCGCCAGAAGTCATTGTTGAAGTTCGGATAGAAAAAGTCCATCGACCAGCGGATCCTTTTCGGAGGAAAACTTCCGAGAACCAGAACCTTGGCCCCATCAGGAATGAACGGCAGCCAGGGATGCTTCTCTACAGGTGCTTCCATCTCCTTTGCCGTCACGGAACTGCAGGTCTCCGGGAGCGGAGAGGCGTAAAAAGACAAAGGCTCCGGAGAATGTCTTCCGACACTCTCCGGAGCCCGCTTGCTATATTGATCAGTAATGATGCTCATCTGTCCGAAGATGCGTATTTATTGTAAATCAGAATAGCAAGAGTTACCTGATTTCAATCTGCCTGCTTGCAGGAGTCTCCTTGGTCGTATCCTTCTTAGGGAGTTCCACAGTCAGGACTCCATGCTCCATAGTGGCTGCTATGCCCTCCCTGTCCACATCATCCGGAAGAGTGAAGCTCTGACGGAATGAAGTGTATGAGAATTCGCGACGCAGATAAGTACCTTTCTGCTCTTTCTTCTCATCCTTGTTCTCGTTTCCGTTCTGTTTCTCGAAAGCGATTACAAGTTCATTGTCTTCGTTGATGGATACCTTCAGGTCATCTTTGCTCATGCCCGGAGCTGCAAGCTCGATACGGTAGTCTTTTTCATTCTCGATGATGTTCACTGCCGGTGCACCTGCCCTGCGGGTTGTGCGTGGAAGCCATTCGTCATCAAAGAAGTCATTGAAAATGCTCGGTAACCAATTCTGTGTTCTAACAAGTGCCATAATATAATCCTCCATTTTTTAAATTGTCTTTGTCTCTGCCGGCCGTCCGGACTTCCGCTATCCGCTTCCGGTCTTGCGACCCTCGGCCTCGGGTTTCCGTCCCCGGACCCTGCCGGTTTCGCGGGAGATACAGTCAAATTGCAGACCAATGCCACAAACCGCCTCTGTACGGGTGCAGAATGGACTTTTTGGCAGAAAAGGAAAAGACAGGCGGACAATCTGTCCGCATTTATGACAAATTGTCCGCTTAAATGGAATTATTCAAAATTGAAAAGAAACGGGCTACTCATTCCACAGGTCAGGGATGAGCCCGTGTCCCCTGCAGTTGCGCGGCATTTCACCGTACGGTACGGCATTCCCGCAATGGATGTCATACAGAACCGCGGCAGTCTTCATCATCGCTTCCACCTGTTCCCTGTACGGTCTGTCCGTCACATCCACAAGCCCGCAGTTATAGTTCTCGCCATCGAACCGTCCTGTTATGTCCTGGTCGGCCCACTGGAAATAACCTGTTCCGATGAGAGATGGGTGGGCGTATGCATGCTCGGTGTAATAACGGTATGCCACTCCCCTCTGCTCCTGGCTCTCCACCTGCCACAAGGACTGGGCATATCCCCTGTCCACAGTCCCGAAATGATATTCTCCTATGATCATCGGCCGGTCTATGAGATCCTTCACCCTGTCCATCATTTCCGGTCTCGGCACAAGGTCATAGCAGTTGAAACTGAATACATCGAACACATCACAGAGTTTCAGGACATCATCCGGAAGCGTCAGCGGATCCCCGAAGCGGATACCGAGATTTAGATGGTCAGGATCGTATTTCCTGATTATGCTGTCAGTCACACCGAGGTATCTGCCGAAAGTCTCATATACGAACTTCCTGCGAACGGCAGGGGTATCGCCGTTCCGTCCGAGGTATTTTTCCAGCGCGGACTTGATCGGACGGTCTTTCCCCGTCAGTATCAGTTCGCACAGTCTCTCCTCCTGGTTCAGCCATGCCGGCTCGTTGCCGATGAAATAGCCGATAAGCCACGGATTGCCTTTGTAACGTGCTGTCTGGGAACTGATCGATTTCTCAAGATTTTCCCGGAAATCCGGCGCATATATGTCGCACAGCCCCATAAGTTCATCTGAAAGGCCCATCCCGTACAACTGGTGCAGGAAAGCCTTGCGTCCGGAATCCTTCACGATATCGCCGGACCAGTTGGCAACGGTATTGAGGCCCCACTTGTCCATCCTCCTGATAACCATGTCCAAAGCCTTCTCCCTATAGTCTTCACCGTACCGTCTGTAGAGATTCCACAGTCCGAAAGATGCCTGTGAATTTCCCTGACGGTCAGTGAAGCCCATCTTCTCCGGAAGGTCATACGGAGGTATCTCTGCAAACATTTCCGGCCTCATGTCATAATCACGGATAGTCCCGCCGCAGGATATGTCCACACAGTCTACCCCTACGGAAAGGAAAAGATAACCATCCGGGTCGACAAACCACCATCTGCCATCTATCTTCTCAACACGGAAAAAACCTGTACCTTCCACCTGCCTCTGTCTGTAGCCTCCGTACCTGGAATAGTTGTAGGCCGAGGTGCCGGTTTCTTCCGCCTCCTCTGCCCGCCAGTCGGCTTCCAGCTCCTCTATAGAGTGCACCTTGTCAGGAAAATCCACAAGATTGCTCTGTCCGAACATGTCGACAGCCGGTTTCCTGCCCATGTAGGCATCTCCCGGGTCTTCCATGCTCAATGTAACATTCCTGAGTTCAAGTACCGCATCTCCTATCGCCCTCCTCATCCTGAATCCTATGGAATCGACGCCATGCATCGGCCCTCTTCTGCCTCCAAGATTGATCCATCCGGTATACCGCGCATGGTTGTTGGTAGCAGCCAGGTCTGCGGCAGGAGCCGGAGGCTGCGTGAAGTATTCCATAGGAATCGCTATCCTGTTCCAGGCATTGGGGACATAGCTCATGACGCGAAGTTCATTGTAGCCGTCATCCGTGGTAAAACCGACCTGGAAACGCTGCGCCGTATTGATACGGTATTCAAGCACCACAAAGCCGTAACCATCCCAGTCTTCCGGAAGGTCGGGATTGATATCCTCCAACGCTATTTTCTGTCCGGAGACTTCCTTTGTCCCGTCGAATTCGACACGGTGCACCTTCCGCCCGCAACCGCAAAGGCAGAAAACACATAAGAACAAGGTAAACAGAGCTGTCTTCATGATATATGAAACATTAATTGTCCCTATTTCAGGAGCATCGACTGCACATATCCGTCAAGGGTATGGCAGTTCTCGAACCGTATATTTTCCGTAAACCTGCACATTGCCTCCCAGGCGGCATCCTGATCCGGTCTTGCCTGACGGATCTTCGCAAAATCCTGCCTGTCGGACTGGGCGAAAGCCACTATGAGGTCATCCCAATTATCCGGCACATCGAATGCCCTCATGCACTCGATATCCCTCTTCTTGTACGGCCAGAAAGTATATCCGATGTTGTTTTCCTGCATGGTACGGCTGTATGTCTCCTGCCACTCAAAGGTATTGTGACCTATCTCTCCCATATACATGGGCAGCCCCGTCCTGTCCCTGAATTCAATGTAATCCCTGATGCCATCCGGCCCGGCCTCTCCTCCATAGCGGTGGCAGGTGAGCATCAGATTGCTGTCGAATGTCCAGTCCGTCACAGGCTTGAAATTGGTATTCCACTGCGGTGCGCCGAGAATAATGATATGGTTCGGATCCACTTCCCGGATACGTGCCGCAGCCTCCCTGCATATCGGAATGAATCTGTCATTGAGTTCATCCATATTCTCGAAATAAGGGGCGATCGGCTCGTTCATAAGTTCATAGCCGAGAATCACCGTCTCGTTCCTGTAATGCTCCGCTATCCTTGTCCAGATGTCATAGAACAGTTCCTGGCTCTTTGCGCTCTCGAAAAGCCACGGGTAGCCGTAACTGTCATCTATATTGTCACCTGTCTGTCCTCCCGGAGCATCGTGCATGTCCAGAATGACATAGAGCCCGTATTCCCTGCACCATTCCACGACTGCATCTATTCTCTCGAAACCATCCTGCCCGGCTGTCAGCCCCATATAGTCCTCATCGGTGAACAGCCTGTAATTGAACGGGATACGTATGGTATTGGCCCCGCACGAAGCGATAAATTCTATGTCTGCTTTGGTTATGTAGTTGTCCTTGAAGCGTTTCCAGAATTCCGCCGTCCTGTCCGGGCCTACGAGTTCGCAGAACATTTCGTCTATGAGTCTTGCAGAACTTGCCAGACCGAATCCGAACATATAGCCTTCAGGATTGAGCCAGCAGCCGAGATTGGTTCCCTTGATAAGGAAAGTGTTCCCATCCGGGGTCACAAGGTTCTTTCCGTCCACACGGATAAAATCATTTTCAGAGACAGTATTCCCTGAACATGACAGAAGGCATATCAGGAATGCCACAAAACCGGTAAATCTTTTCATGACGCAGAAAATTCAGTTTGCAATTTACAAAAAACTTCCCCATCGGAGATGGTTTCTCCGGTGAGGAAGACACTGTCATACGATTATTTGTTCAGATTAGGGTTGAGCAGGGTTTCGCTTGCAGGAATAGGGAATGTGTAACGGTCCTTGACATTGACCTGAAGGTCATAGTCGGGATTCTTGTCCGCATTCGTGGAAGGCACCATCTCCAGACGGAGAAGGTCGAACCACCTCACGCACTCTCCGGCAAGCTCCCATGCCCTTTCATCAACGGCAGCCTCGATGAATTCATCCGTGCTCAATCCTGACAGTTCCTGCAGGCCTGCCCTTGTCCTTATCTGGTTGATCCAGTTGTATGCAGCCTCATCCGGACCATCGGAGCGGGCCTTGGCCTCCGCGTATGTAAGGGCGGTCTGGGAAAGTCTCAGCATGTGGGCCGGTATCGTGCTTGAACTGCTGCCCCTTACTCCGCTCTGAGGATATTTCATAAGTTTCAGAAGGCCCGGATGCTTCATCTTCCAATTCTCCCAGCTTACTGTCTCGCCCTTGTCGTTTTCGCATTCAGTATAGAATGTCAGGTCTTTCCTTATGCCATCAGGAAAACGCTCCATAAAGCCTGCTTCGGCAAAGACTATGTCCCAGCCTCCGATCTCGCTCGGCTCGCTCCAGGCCCCGTAGAACACGATATTGTCGGTCGTGCTGGCAGGGATGACAAACAGATCTTCCGAAGTCAGACAGTCCTTGGTGTCATCGTTTATGAACAGGTCCGAGAAATTCGGCTCCAGCACAAATCCCTGCTGCGCGCTTGCATTGAGGACTGCCCCGGCTTCATCTGCAGCCTTTTTGTAATATCCGTCCTTCTTCAGCGGCCAGCCGGCTTCCGTGAGATAGATTTCCGCCCTCAGGGCACGTGCCACGAGCTTGCACGGACGGCCGATTTCGCCGTTCCGTCTGGTGTCATCGAGCATGTTGACGGCATTGTCGATATCCTTTTCTATCTGCTCGTAGATCTGTGCCTCTGTGGAAGATGTCATTGTCGTCTCCGCCGGATCGTATGAATCCGAAAGAATGAGAGGAATCTCCCCCCAAAGCCGCACAAGCATGAAATAGGCGTATGCACGCAGGAAATATGCTTCCCCCGCGATCACCTTTATCGTATTGGCATCTCCGGTACAGGTCTCATAATGGTTTATGACAGCGTTCGCTCCGATGGCGACCTTGTACAGACCGTTCCATGTACTGCCGAAAGAACCGTTGGAGTCGGTCACCCCGCAGATATCGAACTGGGTTCCGTTGGCATCGCCGGTAGGACAGTAGACATCATCCGCCCCGGCTACCATCTGGTGGAAAGTACCGTTCAGCAGCCCCACCGACCATGGAGTGTTCAGGCCCTTGTATGCCCCCGTCAGTGCGGACTCAAGACCTTCCTGAGATGAAAGCACATTGTCGAAGACCTGGCCATCGGTCTTCTCCGTGAGGAATTTCGAGCATCCGGACGCAATGCCGATGCCGCACAGCAAGATAGCTATATATTGTAAAGTCTTTTTCATGATAGTTCGTATTGTCTTTAATGGTATGGTTTGCTCGCTGCCATCATCCTAAAACCTTATGGTAAGGCCCAATGTCACCGACTTTGCATTCGGATATGCCCCATAGTCAAGTCCCTGCTGTATATCGGAAGTCCCGCCTCCGACATTGCTGGCTTCAGGATCTATACCCTTGTATTTCGTAATGGTAAACAGGTTGGTCGCATTGAGCGATACGGTGAAGTCCCCGACTTTCTTCACGTTGAAGTCGTATGCCACGCTTATGTTCTTCAGCCTCAGATAGCTGCCATCCTCAAGCCAGATACTTGACACAGGATACCATGTACTTGTCGGACTCCATGCAGGAAGCCATGCATTCTCATTGACACCTGGAACGTATCTGTCGAGAGCTTCTGCGAAAGTCGCCCCTCTCACATCCCGGGAAGCCATCATGAACACGCAACGGTTGTAGTTGAGCTTGTCGACTCCGAACACACCCTGCCAGAACATATTGACGGACAGATTCTTCCATCTGAAATTAGTGTTCCATCCGAGAGTGTATTCCGGCATGGCATGGCCAATGATCTGGTAGTCTGAACTGTCGTATGTCTTGCTCCCATCAAGATCCTCATAGCGCGCATCTCCCGGCACGCATCCGTATTCGGCTGCAAGAGCCGCATCCTCCTTCTGCCAAGGTCCGAGGTATTTCAGACCGTAGATAGTACCGAGAGGCTCACCTACCTTATAGATGAAGTCGTATGCGCCATCGTTGATACCGGTAATGTTGGATGCGACATATACCGCCTCATCCTCTCCAAGGTCGAGCACCTTGTTGCGCAGTATGGAGAAGTTGATGCCCGATTCGAGGGAAATGTCCTTCTTTTCGATTATCCTGCCGGAAAGGGTAAAATCGAATCCGCTGTTACGGATCTTTCCGATATTCGATACTATCGTTCCTCCGCCCTGATATGCAGGCACGTTCTTGTTCAGAAGCAGATCGCGGGTAGTCTTGAGATACCAGTCAGCCTCGAGGGTCAGCCTGTCATCGAAGAGTCCCAAATCGAGACCGACATTGGTCTGCTCCGTAGTCTCCCACCTGAGGGCAGGATTGGCCGGGTCGCTGATCTGTATGCCGCTGGTCATCCCTCCCATGACGAACGGATACGTGGCATCTCCGAACGATGACTTGGTCGCATACGGATTGATGGCCTGGCTGCCCGTGAGACCCCAGCTCGCCCTGAGCTTGAGGTTGCTGACAACAGGCACGTTTCTCATGAAGTTTTCCTTGTTTATGGTCCATGCTACGGCAGCAGCGGGGAATGTACTGAACTTGTTGCCATCGGCAAACTTGGACGAACCATCATGTCTGACAGAGACGGAAGCCATATATTTGCCCGCATACGAATAGTTGACCCTGGCGAGGAACGAGACGAGTGTCCACATCGAATATCCGCTATTGGTCTCAAAAGTTGCAGCCTGCGACAGATTGTCGTATTTCAACTCGGGGAAAGTGAGATCCGTAGCGGTAGCCGTCACGGAACTGAACTTATATGACTGTGTCTCGAAAGCACCCACCGCATTGATGGTATGCTTGCCGAAATCCTTGTTGTATGACAATTGCGTGGTCGTCTGGATTGTCCTTGCCTTGCCATCCTCTATGCTTGCGCTGGACTTGCCGCCGGAACCGGCCGCAGTCACGCCTGTCCAGTTCTTGGTCTTGTCGAACAGCTGGTCCATCGCCGCCTGGAAATCGAGGGAAAGTCCCGGAATGAATTCGTAGTTGGCTCCGCCCAGCACGGTGACAAATGTCTTCTCGGAAATCTTCTCCGCATCATTGAGCAAGGCAAGAGGGTTGGACTTGAGGGAACCGGTCGGGTCGCTTACGATCAGATTGCCGTCCTCATCATAAGGATTCGTCGTAGGAGCCCATCCGAGAGCCTGGTTCAGAAGAGTGTTTGCGGTATTGTCAGAGCCTGCAAAACCATCATTGTTCCTTCCGGTAGATGTGCTTGCATTGACATTGAACCTGAAAGAGAGCCTGTCATTGACCTTGGTATTGATCCTAGCCCTGACATTGAACCTTTCATAGTCGGAGTTTCTGATGATACCCTGCTGGTCGAGGTAGTTGCCTGAAACCCTCCACTGGGTCTTCTCGTTTCCTCCATCCACGCTCAACTGGTGCTGGTGCGATATTGCCGTGCGGAGTACCGCATTGACATAGTCGAACCCTCCATCGGCATAATAAGCGGCAACCTCTTCATCAGAGAAATACGGAGCGAGCCCGAATGCCTCCTGGTGCTGGTTGTACAGTTCGGCATACTGCCCTGCATTGAGCATGTCGTAGTTCTTGATTATGCGCGACACGGACACGTTTCCATCGTATGTCACATTGACGCGGCCATCCTTCGAGCCGGACTTGGTGGTGATGAGAATGACACCGTTGGCTCCACGCGAACCGTAGATGGCAGTAGAAGATGCGTCCTTGAGGACTTCCATGGATTCGATGTCGTTGGGGTTGATGGAATTGAAATCCACTCCCACGAAACCATCCACTACAAACAGAGGGCTGTTGTCGCCGAGTACGGAGTTGGCTCCGCGGACACGGATCCGCACCTCTCCGCCAGGAGCGCCTACAGTATTGGAAATCTGGACTCCGGCGGCACGGCCCTGGAGGGCCTGGTCTATACGGGTCACTTTCTGGGCCCGGAAAGAATCATCGCTGACAGATGACAGGGAGCCGGTCAGATCGCTTTTGCGGACTGTACCGTAACCGATGACAACGACTTCTTCGAGAAGTTCCAGATCCTCTTCAAGGGTGACATTATAATCTCCCCCCCGGCGAAACAGACAGAGATACCGTCCTGTAGCCGAGCGATGACACCTCGAGTACGGAATTGTCCGGGACCTCTATGCTGAACCGTCCCTGGTCATCGGTCATGACACCGTTTGAAGTACCGCTCTGGATGACAGCCGCTCCGATGACGGGCTGGCCGTTTACATCCCTTACGGTTCCCGTGACAGCGGCCGCCCGCTCATCATCCTGCTGCACGGCAGGAGAAATGATGATATAATCCCCATCGATGACGCCCCGGTATCCTGTTCCGGAGAGAATGTCATTGACGACGACGATAACATCTGCATTCCTGTAATCGAGATATACCTCTCTTGAAGTATCGAGACCGGCTGAATTGTAGGCGAACCTGTATCCGGTCTGCGCCTCTATCCTGGCAAAAGCCTGCCCGATTGTCAGATTCTCTCCGTTGAAGGAGACTGGTTGAGCAAATACTGTGAGACAGCATGCGAGTATGCCCATGCATAATCCCACGACTTTCTTAACAGAGTGATTCATGTTTTTATAAATTGGTTATAATGTGGTATAGTCAGACTTCTGAATCAACTCTATAAAGACAACGGAAAAACATTTTACCCCCAAAAAAATCTCGGAAAATCCTATCCGATGACGACTATCCCATCGGACATGCTGACACTCATGCCCGGTATGACCATCTGGATGACATGAAGCACATTCCCGAGTGTCTCGTCGTTGCGGAAATGCACCATTATCCTTTCATCATCATACCTGTCGGTAGCAATTATTATATGGACGCAGTATCTCTTCTGCAGAAGCCTGGCGGTATCCCTGAGCGACCTGCCGTTTATCACGAGCCCTCCTTCCGTCCAGGCCATGAACTCATCGGCATCTACCCTGCGGATCTCCGCCCTTCCCGAGCAGGCATCATATACGAGCTGGTCTTCCGGAGAAAGGATGTACCGCTGTCCATCCGTCTTCCCTGTCTCCGCCTCGACAGAGCCAGACACAAGGGTAGCTACAGTCTCGGTTTCATCAGGATAGCATGAAACATTGAAGGATGTGCCGAGCACTTTCAATGTCATATCGGAAGTATGGACGAAGAAAGGCCTGCTTTCGTACCGGACATGACGATACCGGCAGACCCGATCCTCTCGACCAGATCATCATATTCCCTCGCAGTCCTTTCCGGATCACCGTACAGGCCGGCAGAGTCATCCCAAAACCTGCGCATCCCATCTTCCCCCTCCGCTGCCCCGGTGAAGGGAGGGATACCGCCATCAATTATGTCATTGCTCTCTGTCATACCGCATATAAAGACAACGAAATCTGTCAGGACACCTAAAATTATTCACAAAATCGTATTGTTTTCCAGTCTTTTCCTTATTTCCCTCAAGGCAAGATTGATATGGTTTTCCACAGTCTTCTTCGACAGATCCAGCTCCCTGGCAATCTCATCGTTCCTGAGTCCGAGCATCCGGCTCATTCTGAATATCTGTCTCCGCTGCCGCGGCATCTTTTCCACTATGCCGTCTACCCTTTTCCTGATTTCCTGCATCTGCACCTTGTCTTCCGGGGAACCGCTGTCCCTTATGTCATGCAGCGGGGCATCGGTCACCGGAGTCTTCCTGTGCCTGATATGGTTAAGTACCGTATACTTGGAAAGGATGAAGATATAGGAATCATAATCATTGACATCCAAAAACTTATCCCTGTTTATCCACATCCTGATAAATATTTTCTGGGTCACATCCTTCGCCTCATCCGGATCATGGACAAGATGTTCCACGAAACCGTACACTTTCGGATAGAAACTCTCGAAAATCTTTCTGAAAGCTTCTGCATTCCCTTCGGCAAAAAGCCTGAAAATGTCTCTTTCTGTCTCCACTTTTTATCCTGTCGGTATAAAAAACCGGTTGCAATATCCTACAGCAACGGCGAGAAAAGTTTCATTACGGTCTGGATCGCTTTCCTGTACCACGGACGGCGGAGCCATTCCTC
Organism: uncultured Bacteroidales bacterium; assembly: GCA_944322715.1. Taxonomy (GTDB): domain Bacteria; phylum Bacteroidota; class Bacteroidia; order Bacteroidales; family UBA932; genus Cryptobacteroides. The sequence goes on along the minus strand of CALUPT010000010.1, from coordinate 54,886 downwards.
CAGCAGGACCTGATGGCATTCCTCCTGGTCTTTCAGGAAAATCTCCCTGTTCATCCGCGCCATGTTCTCATCGTAGATATAGGCATTGACCTCATAGCTGAGTTCGAGGGACCTGTTGTCCATATTGGCGGAGCCTATAATGGACAGGTAGTCATCGGAAACTATGGTCTTCGAGTGTATGAAACGCCCCGTCTTCTCGTATATCTTCACTCCGGCCTCGAGGCATTCCTGGAAATATGCCCTGTTGGCCGGACCCATAAAGAAAAGGTCCGCCTTGGCCGGCAGCATTATCCTGACATCTGTCCCTTTGAGCGCCGTCGACTTGAGAGCCTGCAGCAGAGGCTCCGGAGGCACGAAATAAGGGGTCTGGACATACAGGTAATCCCGCGCATGCTGGACGGTCCACACTGCCCCCATCTGCAGCACCGGCCACTGGAAATCCGGCTCGTCCGGCACGACCTGAACAAGTCTGTCCCCTACCTCGAAAGCCTCATGTTCAGGGAAATACGGAGAAAAATCCTCCTCTATACGTCCTCCCGACGATATGAAGGAGTTCATGAAACTGTACTGGAGGCTGGACACGGCATTGCCGGTAATTCTCAGATGGGTGTCCCTCCAGCGGAGAAAATAGTCATCGCTGATGTTCATTCCGCCGGTATAGCCGATATTTCCGTCGATTACCACTATTTTCCTGTGGTCCCTGTAATTGAGCTGTGCACTGAGTCTGAAAAGGGAGAATTTGGGATTCGTGAACTTGACCACCTCCACACCGGCCTTCTTCATTTCGTTGTAATATCTCGGGGCGATCTTTATGTTGGCGATATTCTCATATATGAACCTGACCCTGACTCCCTCCCGGGCCTTTTTCATCAGCAGCTCCCTGATACGCCTGCTCCCGTCATCCTTCTTGAAATAGAAATACTCCATGTGGATATGGTGCCTTGCGTTCAGGATGTCGTTCACGAGGGCATCGAATTTCCTATGTCCGGATGTTATGACCTCGATTCTGTTGTCTTCGCTCACTGTCGTCCCGTTGCCGTTGGTCAGCAGCCTCGACAGTTCCCTGTAGTCCTCCCTTATCTTCCTTTCCGTCTCCCGGCCGAACAGCAGGGCCTTCGTCCCCGCATCGGCATTCCTTTCAAAGGTCTCGAAAAACTTGCGGTGCTTCTTCAGGAACCAGGAGGGATTGCGCATGTCGAGACCGAACACTACATACAGGACTATCCCCACTGCGGGAAGCAGGGTGACGACGAGAATCCATGATACTTTCTTGCCCGAATCGCTGTTGCTGCTCATGATGACGAACACCGTCCCGCATATCAGCAGGAGCAGCAGTACCGACCAGATGACAGACAGTGCGTGACCCATTGTTATACAGTATGGTTAATTCAGCCTCGGTCTTCAGTCCCGCGCAAGTTCAGACAGCAGGGTTGCCGATGTGCAGGAGACGACCTCCACCTCGGCGTAATCCCCTATTCCGTATCCGGGCGCGGAGAATACGCATACCTTGTTGGACGATGTCCTGCCGCAGAACTCATCTCCGTTCCTCTTCGATATGCCATCTATGAGGACCCTGAACCGCTTGCCCACATCCTTCCTGTTGCTTTCGAGGCTCAGCCTGTTCTGCAGGGCGATGATCTCGTTGAGTCTTGCGGTCTTCACATCAGGAGGCACATCATCCGGGTAGTTTCTCGCGGCCAGGGTTCCAGGTCTCTCCGAATACTGGAACATGAAGGCAGAGTCGAAACCGACCTTTTCCATAAGGTCCAGTGTATCCCTGTGATCCTGCTCCGTCTCTCCGCAGAAACCGGCAATGATGTCCGTGGATATCCCGCAACCTGGCATCACGCTGCGTATCTTCTCCACCCTTTCCAGATACCATTCGCGGGTGTACTTCCTGCGCATCTTCTCCAGCATCGCATTGCTTCCGGACTGCACGGGAAGGTGTATGTGCCTGCATATATTGTCGTGCGCCGCCATCGTCCCAATAACGGCATCGCTTATATCCTTCGGGTGGGATGTGGAGAACCTTATCCTCACATCCGGACTGACCCCTGCCGCCATTTCAAGCAGTCCCGCAAAATCCACTTCACCATCCGCATCTCTCCAGAGGTACGAATCCACATTCTGACCCAGCAGGGTAATCTCCCTGTATCCGTTGTCCGCCAGTTCGTGCGCCTCCCTCAGGATGCTCTGCGGATCCCGGCTCCTTTCGGCTCCCCTGGTATAGGGGACGACGCAGTAGGAGCAGGCGTTGTTGCAGCCCCTCATGATGGAAATGAAGGCGGAAACCCCGTTGCGGTCCATCCTGACAGGGGAAATGTCGGCGTATGTCTCATCCCTCGACAGAAGCACATCTATCTGCGGATGGTCCGGAGTGATGGCGCGTATCATTTCCGGAAGCCTGCGGTATGTGTCAGGACCTGCGACCAGATCGACAGTATGGCTCTCGAGCAGCCTGTCCTTCAGTCTCTCGGCCATGCAGCCGACTATACCTATCACAATACCCTGCCGCCTGCGCTTGTGGAGACGGAACTGCTCTATCCTGCCCCATATCCTCTGCTCGGCGTTGTCCCTGATCGAGCATGTGTTCGCAAGGATGACCGATGCCTGCCCGATGTCATCCGTCAGGGCATAGCCGGCATCCTGCATGATGCGCAGAATCACTTCGCTGTCGTTCACGTTCATCTGACAGCCGTATGTCTCCATGTATATTTTCGGTCTTGCCGGGTCTTCCAGCGGCCGAATCCGATTTATTCCTGCCATGGGTGCAAATATAACTATATTCTTATTATCTTTGCAAGGATATGATGTTTTGTATCCGTATCGTATGGACAGATTTTTCAGAATATTGCTACTTGCCGTGCTGGTCTCGCTGACAGGATGCGTCAATGTCAACAGGCTGCATGTGACATCATTCCATGTGGATTCCATCACGCCGGAAGGTTTCCGGTCCGTTTCGGCCGCAGCATCGGCCACCGTGACCAACGGCTCAGTGGGATTCTCGGTCTACGACATAGGCGGGACGGTAAAAAGACACGGACAGGCACTGGGGGATTTTTCCGTGGAACCGTTCTCCGTGAAAGCGCGCAGTACAGGGAAATATTCCATAAACGGACAGCTGTCCCTGGCGCAGAGCATGTCTGTCATAGAACTGCTTTCCATTGTCAAGGACATCGACATTGACGATTTCACAGTGGACATATCCCTGAAAGTCAAGGCAAAGGGAGGAGCGCCGCAGAAACTGCTGCTGAAAGATGTGCCTGCACGACAGATCATAGACATAATGAAGTCAGGAAGCGTATGAGAAAGACCATGATAACGATACTGGCGGCAGCCTCTTTGGCACTGCTGCCGGCCGGAAGGGCTGCGGCTCAGGATACCGTGGCAGGAGACGGCCCATCTTCTGACGGGAAAACGGTAATCTTAGAATCCAGGCCGGATTCGATACCTGAAGGCTATATGCTGACAGACACGGTAGTGTATGTAAGGGCTGCCGCCGTAGACTCCGCACTCGCAGGGAAAAACATCTTCAGGGAGATGCCGATAAAGCTGATGGGAGGTGCGGCGGATGTGAAAGTACACCAGTCGCTCGCCATATCCACAGCCATGAACAGGCATTTCATCGACAATGCAGCCAAACAGATGCAGGGATACAGGGTAAGGATATTCTTCGACAACCGCCAGAGCGCAAGGACGGACTCGGAAACCACGCTGAAAAGGTTCGAGGCCGCACATCATGATGTCGCCGCATACAGGAGTTATGTCAATCCGTATTTCAAGGTGACGGTGGGCGATTTCAGGACCAAGTCCGAGGCGATGCAGCTGCTTGAGGAGATCAAACGGGAATTTCCGGCCGCATTCATAGTAAAGGAAAACATCAATTATCCCGTAGTGGACAAGGACAATGCAGTGAGGGCCGACACCCTGCATGTACTCAGGCCACTACCGGAAGGGGCAGTCACGCTATAGGGAGGGGCAGGTTATGGGAGATATGCTTAGACAAGGCCTCGAACTGAAACAGACGCAGAAACTTTCACCCCTGCAGATCCAGACCATCAAGCTGATAGAGCTTCCGGTGCAGGAGCTTGAACAGCGTATCCGCAAGGAACTTGAGGAAAATCCGGTGCTGGATGAGGATGCCGCAAAGGAGAGGGAGGATGACGAGGAGCCGGAGAACGAACCCCGGGAAGTCTCCCTGTCAGACTACAAGGAAGATGACTCCATACCGAGCTACAAGCTCCATGTCAACAACTACGGCAAGGATGAGAGGCCGCAGTACAACACATTCTCCGTAAAGGAAAGTTTCTCCCAGAGTCTCATGGACCAGCTCGGGTTCAGGAACCTGACGGAACATCAGTATAAGGTGGCCGCATTCATCATCGGGAGTCTCGATGATGATGGCTATCTCCGCAGGGACATAGAGAGCCTTGTGGATGACCTTGCTTTCCGGGCCGGGATAGAGACCGATGAAAGGGAGGTGCTGGACATGCTGAAAATCATACAGGAGTTCGACCCTCCCGGAGTGGGGGCAAGGAACCTCCAGGAATGTCTTCTGCTGCAGATCCGCAACATGAAGCAGACTCCGGATGTGGTCAATGCCACTAAGATTCTCAGGGACCATTTCCAGGAATTCACGAGCAAGCATTTCCAGAAGATAATGTCCAGAATGGGAATATCGGAGGCCGGGCTCAAGGCAGCCATGTCCAAGATTCTGAAACTCAACCCGTCTCCCGGAGGACAGATCGATGATTCATACAACGACCAGGCCCAGCAGATTGTCCCTGATTTCGTGCTCACGGTGGAGAACGGCAAACTGAAACTCACCATGCCGAGGTTTTCCATACCGGAGCTCAGGGTCAACCGGAAATATGCCGACATACTGATGGAGGCTGCAAATTCTTCGGAAAGGGAGAAGAAAGAGGCCGCCGTATTCGTCAAGAAGAAACTCGATTCCGCGAAATGGTTTGTAGAAGCCATCAAGCAGAGGCACAATACCCTGCAGAGTACCATGCAGGCCATCATAGACTATCAGCACGACTATTTTACGGACGGAGACGAGAGCCATCTCAAGCCGATGGTGCTCAAGGACATAGCAGAACGTACCGGCTTCGACATCTCCACCATATCAAGAGTGGTGAACAGCAAGTACATCGAGACCCATTTCGGGATATTTCCGCTAAAATACTTCTTCTCCGAAGGACTGGAGAACCAGGAGGGAGAGGAGGTCTCCACAAGAGAACTGAAGAAGGCCCTGCAGGAATGCGTCGATGCCGAAGACAAGAGAAAGCCTCTGACAGATGACCAGCTTGTCACCGAAATGACGCGAAGAGGCTACAAGGTGGCACGACGCACCATCGCCAAATACCGCGACCAGCTCAACATTCCGAAAGCCAGACTGAGAAAGGAACTGTAGCGGCCACGGCTTGGGCCGCAGTCCTATATCTTGTCCCCGTAAGCGAGGTCGCCGGCATCCCCGAGTCCCGGCACTATATACGACCTGCTTGTGAGTTCCTCATCTATCGCCGCAACCCACAGGGTGATGTCATCCCCCATGTTCTTCATCAGATGCTCTACCGCATCCGCGCTCGCCAGAGGACATACGATATGAGTGTATTCCGGCTTACCATCCTCGCATAGACGGTTGTACGCCAGTTCGAGGGAAGCTCCGGTGGCAAGCATCGTATCGGCCAGGATAAGCGTCTTCCCCTCAAGTCCGGGCGAACTCGAATATTCGATGTTGATATGGAAGCTGTCGCCCCTGTCGTATTTCCTGTAGGCGGCTACAAAGGCGCTCTGCGAATTTTCCAGAAAATTCAGTATGCCCTGATGGAGCGGCAGTCCGGCACGCAGGATGGTTGCGGCAACTACCGGCGTGTCAAGGGTCGGCACATCCGCTATCCCGAGCGGAGTCACGACCTTCTTTACCGAATAACGCAGAGTCCTGCTGATCTCGTATGCGAATATCTCCCCTATCCTCTCGAGATTCTTCCTGAACCGCATCCTGTCCTTCTGGATATTCCTGTCGCGCATCTGCGCCATGAAATTGTTGAGGACACTGTTGTCCTTGCCGAGGTTGATGACTTTCATATCTTCCGCTTGCTTATCTTTACAAAGTTAGGGAAATTTTGCCATGAAGAGAAATTTTTCTGTTGCGGAGACCGGGATACGGAGACAGGGCAGGAGACAGGGCAACCGCACAAGTTTGCATTGTTCCCCGCTTCTGCGTATCTTTATCCCGGCGATATCGTGGACAAGTGCAGGAGGAACGGAGGGAAGACTATGAAGATAAAGGATTTGTGCGTGGATGAAAGGCCACGGGAAAAGATGCTCGCCAAGGGAGCCTCATCGTTGAGCAATGCAGAACTGATCGCTATCCTGCTGAGGACCGGAACGGAGAAAAGGAATGCTCTGGAAATCGCCCAGATGCTTCTCAACATGGCAGAAGGCAGTCTGACGAAAGCCTCCCGGATGTCAGTCGACGAACTGTGCAGGATCGGCGGCATAGGCCCCGGAAAGGCCATCACCATCGGGGCCGCCCTCGAACTCGGGAAACGGCTATGTTCAGAGGCCCCGGACAAAACGAAGATCATAATACGCCAGTCTGCGGATGTCTACAGGGAACTGGCTCCCGGAATGAGAGGGCTGCACCACGAAGAATGCTGGATACTCTATCTCGCAAGAAACAACAGGGTGATCGCCAAGGAACGTCTCAGCATCGGAGGGCAGAGCGAGACCATCGTGGAAGTGAAGTCCGTAATCCGGCGGGCTCTCGATGTCAGGGCCGCCTCTGTGATAATATCACACAACCATCCTTCCGGAGACCCGCATCCCGGCAATGCCGACATCAAACTCACGCAGAATCTGAAAAAGGCGCTCGAGACATTCGACATATCCCTGCTGGACCATGTCATCTTTGCAGACGGCTCATACTACAGTTTCTCCGATGAAATGGAGTACAGGATATGATATCCGCATCCAATAGCCTTGCAGATAGAAGATTTAGTATAATAACAGGATTGTCTCCATTCGCAGACATTGGCTCCCGCATTTTCTGTATCCAATAGCCTTGTAGATAGATCTATATAACGGCAGTACCCTCACTGTATTCAGAGATATTGACCCCCGAAAAGGGGAGGGGCCCACGAAGTGGGAGGGCTCTCTGAATACAGTGAGGGTACTGCAAACTTATTATCTATTCTACAAAGGCGACAATCTCTCCTTTGGCAACATTGTCCCCCTGCCTGCAGCAGACAGCGACAATGCGTCCGTCAACGGCAGGGACAACCTCTTCCATACCGTAATAAGTCTGGACATAGCTCATAGCCTGACCCGCCTTGACCTCGGTGCCGACGACAGGAGCGGTAGAAGCATCATCCACATCCACCTGCCAGATGAGCTGTCCCTTGACAGGAGCCTGGACAGGCTTTGCGTGAGGATATTTCTCCGCAATCTTCTCCACATCGTACTTAGGCATTTCGACTACCGGACGCACTATTACGATAGGGGCACCCGCCTTCTCCCTGGCAGCGGCGAGATCCTTCTGGAAACGCTCCTTGGCTATGCCGCTCTTGTAGTCACGGTACTGCCTCTCGTGCATTGCGAATTCGAAGAGCTCCTCCTGGTCTTCGCCCTCGTCCCATCCTTCTTCCTTCATCATGGCCCTGAACTTGTCAAGCTCGTTCGGGAACGCATCCTGAGGGTTGCCGGTGTAGAACTCAAGACCCTTGCTCCCGGCAAGTTCCACAATCTCAGGCGCAAGCTCTCCAGGAAGTTTTCCCATCTTGCCGAGAATCATGTTCCATGTATCCTTGTCGATGGTAGACCAGCGAGGCTGGCCCTTGAGAATGTTCATGAGGTTCATCAGGGCAGTGTTCTTCACATACTGGCTGAAAGGCGTCACGAGTGGAGGATATCCCAGACGCGGCCATACGTATTCCACTTCCTGGAACAGCATCACCATCAGCTCGTCAAGTGAGAGCTCGTTCTTGCCCTGGGCACGGAGAGAAGCGTTGATCGCCCCGTGGAATCCCTTGAGGTCGGCCATCATGGAGCCCATCATTCCTCCCGGAAGTCCGCAACCCACGAGCAGGGAGCTCATGTGTGAGTTGTTAGGGTCGATCCAGTATCCGAGGAACTCGTCGATGAATTTCTGGGTCAGACGGCGCACTTCCATATAGGCGTTCATGTTCAGGTCCTTCACCTTGAATCCGTCAGCCTTCATCATTTCGCGGATTGTGATCACATCCGGATGCACCTTGCCCCAGCTGAGCGGCTCTACGGCCACATCGAGATAATCGGCGCCGGCTCTTGCCACTTCCAGCATCGATGCAGGGGAGAATCCCGGGCCGCAATGTCCGTGATACTGGACCTTGATATGAGGATATTTCTTCTTTATCCTTGATGTCAACTGTCCGAGGAATGTAGGACGGCCGATTCCCGCCATATCCTTGAGGCAGATTTCGTCGCAACCGTATTCAACCACCTTGTCCACGATACCCATGTAGTATTCGATCGTATGGACAGGAGAGTTGGTAATGGAGAGGGCGACCTGGGAGATCATGCCCCCTTTCTTGGCATATTCCACGGAAAGGCGCAGATTCCTGTGGTCGTTCAGACCGCAGAAAGACCTGGATATGTTGGTGCCCTGCCTGCATTTGACCTTATACATGAGTTCCCTCACATCTGCAGGGACAGGATTCATCCTCAACGCATTGAGTCCCCTTTCAAGCATGTGTGTCTGGATGCCCGCCTTGTTGAAAGGCGCGGTCCATTCGCGTACGGCCTTGTTGGGATTCTCGCCGAAAAGAAGATTTACCTGCTCGAAAGCGCCGCCGTTGGTCTCGACCCTGTCGAAACATCCCATGTCGATGATCGCAGGAGCCACTTCCTTGAGCTGGCTGACAGTCGGGACATATTTTCCCGAAGACTGCCACATGTCCCTATAGACTAAAGAAAATTTGATTTCACGTGCCATATTTACATGTTTTAATTTTCCAATCCTGCAAAGATAGTCATTTTTTACAAACCGCGTCCATGACGCATTATGTCCGCACCATATTGTGCGATTTTCCCTGATCAGACGATGGAGGAGAAGCGCTCGGGGATCTTCACGACGATACGGAGGTTGAACATGGCCGGCTTGTTCCAGGCATACGGCGGACGGACGATCGTCTGCACGATCCGGCCGAATGCAGTCCACCTGTTCCAGTCCAGGGCCCTCTTGCGTGTGACTATATTGATGGTCCTGGCTCTCTTGGCAAGATGCTTGCCCCATCCCGCAGCCTGCCTGTCCTTGTCCCGGAACCTGTCTTCTATCCGCTTGAGGTCGAAATATCCGAAATGGAAAAGGAAAAGGCCTTTGCCTATATGGAAATTGTGTCCCTTGATCCTGTGGAATCCGGATCCCCATACGACCGGCCTGGCCACCACGGAAGGTTTGGTATATCTCGTCCCGACAAGACCCGCCCTTCTCTGGGAAAGGAACGGACGGCTGTCGTCTATTGCCCCCTCTGTCTTGGTGTCCTGTCCGACATCTATCCCGAGGCCTGAAAGGGATGTCCCGATTTTCGCCTTGTCGAGATACTCCCGGAGACCGAGTCCGAGAGCAGGATCCGCTATAAGGAATTCATCGGCATCGGTCCCGATTACAAGATCGTAGCTTTTCAGCAGCTCTGCAGCCTTGGAAGACAGGAATTTCAGTCTTCCTTTCTCCGCTTCCACCACCTGTCCGGGAATCTTGTCGCACAATTCCGCATGCGTGCCCTCGCACCACAGAGGGACAGGCTGGTCCTTACCGTCAAAAAAGATATAGAGATTTTCTTTCCCGAGCTCCTTGCCATAATACCCGACCCATTTGCGAAGGAAGAAATCATCGTTCCTCACCATCGTCACTGCAGCGATTTTTTTCATGTCATGTAAATTTACATATCCTGACAAAGTTAAATATTTTTCTTACTTTTGGCGCTGATTTGGAGATACGATTGGAATTTTACGCTATCGACATACATTATGACATTAGACGACATCATTTTATTGGACCAGGACATAACCTTGGCCATCAACGGATTGCACTCACCCGTAACCGACAGTATCTGGACATTCTTCTCCCACACGCAGGTGTGGTTCCCCATGTACGCCATCATACTCGGCTGCTGTTTCTGGAGGTTGGGCTGGAAAAGGGCGCTTGTGGCGACCGTTGCGCTGGTGCTGATGGTGGTGTGCTGCGACCAGACCGCCAACCTGTTCAAGGAGGGAGTACAGAGGCTGAGGCCATGCAATACCCAGGAAATGATCGACAGAGGGCTGCACATTATACACCAGGGAGGGTCGTACGGATTCTTCTCCGGCCATGCAGCCAATTCATTCGGCTTTGCATGCTGCTCGTATGTGCTGCTGAGGATGGACAGGAGACTGAAATACAGGGGCTATGCCGCATGGATATTCTCTTGGGCGGCGCTCGTCAGCCTGAGCCGCGTGTTCGTGAGCATGCATTATTTCGGAGATATCCTGTGCGGAGCGATAGCAGGCAGCATCATCGGCCTGGCCATAGCCTTTGCCGCGAGATATGTCTGCAACCGGTGGCTGCCTCTCCAGAATCCGACGGTGAAGGTCACTGCAGATTCTTCACTCCGTTCAGAATGACATCAAAGACATTATTTCAGAATGACCGGCGGAGAGAGTCTGCCAGGGCGCGGAATGCAGGCATGTTCTCCTGACGCAGAGGCTCTGCCGGAGGGGAATCCATCTTGAGAGGGTTGATCGGCGAGCCGTTCTTCCACACCCTGAAATCCAAATGCGGTCCGGTGCTGCGGCCGGTAGAACCCACATAGCCTATCACATCCCCCTGATGCACCATCGCTCCCGCGCGGATGCCCGGAGCAAACCGGGACAGATGCAGATATGCCGTGCTGTATACGGAATTGTGCCTGATCCTCACGGTATTTCCGCCGGCCCCTTCATTGCGGGCACTCGTTACCTTGCCATCGCCTATCGCGAGGACAGGCGTCCCGGCCGGAGCTGCATAATCGACCCCGGTATGCGGCTGCACCCTTCTGGTTATGGGATGTCTTCTCGCATACGAGAATCCGGAACTGATGCGCGAATACTGCAGGGGCGCCTTGAGGAACTGCTTGCGCATGCTCTCCCCCTTTTCATTCCAGTAAATGTTGCCTCCGTCTCCCTGATCGAACATTATGGCCGGAAACTCATTGTCCCCGTGCATGAAAACCGCATATCTGACCGTATCCACGGCTATCACCCTGCCTTCGCATGATTTCTCATCATACAGCACCCTGAAACTGTCATCTTTCTGAAGGGCGAAGAAATCCACGGTCCACGCATAGATGTCGGACAGCCGGAGTATCAGAAGCGGCGAGACCCCGGCATCCAGCATGTCCTCCCAAAGGGAAGAGGTGATGGCGACCTCCGCATATTTCCGTTCCACCGATACCGGTTTCTCCGAAACCCACACCCTGTACGGCCGCCTGCAGCCGAACACCACATCTGTCATCGCATCCCTCTCGTACACAAGATATTCCAGCTCCATATCCTTCGGTATGGATTTCAGTTCCCGACTGCCTGCCGCCTCAGGGACGGAATCCCGGTAATAGGCCTTGAACGCATTGCCGGAACGGAGCTTGCGGACATCGAAGACAGTATCGCACGCCATCGACAGTCCGTATGCCTGCTGCGCTTCAAGCCCCAGCCTCATCAGCAGATTGGAGAAGAACTCGTTGCGGCGCACCTTGCCCTCGAACACCGACAGGGTGTCAGGGTCGAATCCAAGGCGGTGAGGCCCTACACCCGGCGTATCGGATTCCGTTTCAGGTACATCCTTCACTTCATTGTTCCTGTTTCCGCATCCGGCAAGCACAGTAGCTGCCAGCATGACGTAAACGGCATATAACACATATCTGCCCATATTCCTTGTCATTCAGTTTACAGACGCCCGGCCCTGCCGGAAACGATGGCCTGCAGACGGTTCATCAAACCGGGTCCATCAACCGGTCACGGGCCTGAGTCCGGCAAAAATAATCCATCCGTCTCTCTTCTGCAAGAGGCGTTGATAATTTTGGGGAAAATTTTGGAAAATATTGGAATAAAGTGGAAAATTATTCTTACTTTTGCGGAAATCGGTGGAAGGGACAACCGTCCCATGTCCGTAAAGTATTTATGATCAAATTTATAGGTGAACATACAGCGAAAATCGATGACAAGGGGCGGCTCGTACTCCCCTCTGCCTTCAAGAGCATCATGTCCGCGGAAGGCAATCAGGACATGAGACTTGTCATCAAGAAGGACATCTACGAGGAGTGTCTCGTAATGTACACCTATGATGAATGGTCCCGCGAATCGGAAGAACTGAAAAGCCGGCTGAATTTCTTCAACAGGGAACACGAAATGTTCTGGAGACAGTACATGAGGGACCGCGCACTCGTGGAGCCTGATGGGAAACTCGGAAGAATCAGCATTCCGAAGAAACTGCTGGATGCCATCGGGGCGCAGAAGGAGGTCGTGTTCTACGGAAGCGACCACAAGATAGAGATCTGGGCGAAGGAGAAGTTCGCCTCAAGTGAAATACCGAATGAAGAATTCGTTTCCCTCGCGGGAAGCATCTTCGGCCAGGATAGAGGAGGGAGATGAGATGTCCGGTTACCATATACCCGTATTGCTCGATGAAAGCATTTCCGCACTGGTAGAAAATCCATGCGGCATATACGCGGATGCCACGTTCGGAGGAGGAGGCCATACCGCAGGCATTCTGTCCAGGCTTTCCCCCGAGGGAAGGGTCATTGCCTTCGACAGGGACAGCGATGCCCTGCGGAACATGCCCGATGACGGAAGGCTCACGCTGATAAGGAGCAACTACAGGTTCATCCACAACTACATATCGTATTTCAGCCATCCCCACAAGGGATGTGCGGACAACGTGTACGGCAACACGGACAGCATTCCGGAAGGAGGGATAGATGGCATCATTGCCGACCTGGGAGTGTCGTCCCACCAGTTCGACACCCCGGAACGCGGATTTTCATTCAGATACGATTCCCCTTTGGACATGAGGATGGACAACAGTACCGGACAGACGGCAGCCGACATAGTGAACTCATACGGAGAGGAAGAACTGGCAAAGGTGCTGCGCATGTACGGGGAGGTGGACAACAGCAGGAAGGCGGCGGCCCTGATATGCAGGGCCAGACAGGGCGGGGCGATAAGGACTACGGGTGAACTGTGCAGGGCCATTGCCGGAATCCTGCCGAAGGCTGCGGAACACAAGGCCCTGGCAAAGATATACCAGGCGTTGAGAATCGAGGTAAACCAGGAAATGAAGTCGCTGGAGAAATTCCTGTACGGTGCGGCCCGGTCCCTGCGCAAGGGAGGAAGGCTCGCGGTGATAACCTACCATTCCCTCGAAGACCGGATAGTCAAGAATTTCATCAGGACAGGCGACACCTCCGGCAAGGCCGAGAAAGACATCTACGGAAACACGGACGCGCCGATGAAACAGGTCAACAGGAAACCCATCATCCCTACGGAGGAAGAGATATCCTCCAACACAAGGGCAAGGAGCGCGAAACTGAGAATCGCGGAAAAGCTATGAAAACCGGCAGGACCATCATAAATATCCTGAAAGCCATCATGCGCGGAAATCTTCTGCTGAGCATGAGGGTGGACAAGGTATTCATGCATATAGTCTATCTTTTCGCGGTCGTGTGGGCGAGCATTTTTGTCAGTCTGAAGATAGAGGAGACGCTGCGGGTGGTGGAGAAGAACAACAGAGTGCTGGAAAGCCTCAGGATAGAACATGCCCAGAAGACAAGCGAGCTGGCCGGGTTCGACAGGGTGAGCACCGTACACGGACTGCTGCAGGAGGCGGGGTCACAGGTGACATTTCCCGGGAAACCGGCGGCCCACATAGACTGACAGCCGGCAGGCGCGGCAACAACAGGAAAACGAAAACAGGAAAAACCGACGGCAAATGGCGGAAAAGAAGCTGACAGGGATACAGACCGAGAACACATCGGGTAAAAGCAGCAGGGTGAGCAACATCCTGATGGCCATCCATGCCCTGTTTCTTGTAGCCGCATTCATCGTCATTTTCAAGATCATATACATCCAGCTGTTCTACAGGCCGGACCCGAGATACCAGAATGCGCTGATTCCCGGTTCGCGAAAGGAAGTGACAGACCCGGTGCGCGGCTCCATACTGGCCAAGGACGGGCGGCTGCTTGCGGTGTCGGTGCCGATGTATCAGATCTACATGGACTGTACGGTGAGAAAGGAAGAGTTCGACATGAAAGGCAGAGATGGGGCGAAGCTGGACAGGGAATGGCTTGACAAGGCGCGCAAGCTGTCCGCCGGACTCGCCCGCATCTATGGGGACAGAAGCGCCGACCAGTATTACAGGCTGATAGCCGGAGGAAGGGTCAACAACAGAAGATATGAAAAGATAGGGTTTCCCGTCGACCATGCCACCCTCCTGAAACTCAAGGAACTCCCGCTTTTCAATGAAAGCAGTTACAGGGGCGGCATGATAGTCAGGAAGATAGACACACGAAAATATCCTTACGGCACTCTCGCCAGAAGGACCATCGGCAGCGTGAGAAACAACAGCGACAGGAACAGCCTGATAGGGCTGGAGGGGAAATATGACTATGCCCTGCACGGGACGGAAGGGGTGGAATGGCTGCAGAAAAGCGATGCGCGCGGATGGATAAGGGACTATGACAGCACAATCGTGAAAGTGAAGGACGGTTACGACATCCGCACCACGATAGACATCGATATCCAGGACATAGTGGACTACTCCCTGAAACAGAGAATAATGGAGAACGACATCATCGAAGGAGGATGCGCGATAGTAATGGATGTGAAGACCGGAGCCATCAGGGCAATGGTCAACCTGCGCAAGGATGAGGACGGGATACCGAGGGAGACGTACAACTATGCCATCGGCCGTGCCGGAGCACCGGGGTCGGTATTCAAGCTGGCTACCCTGATGACGCTTCTGGAGGATGGGAAGATCAAGTCTTTGGAAGAAGAGGTCCCCACGTACAAGGGGGTATGGAAGTACCAGTCAGGGAAGTCGGTCACGACATTCAGGGACGAATATCTCCAGAAATGGAAAGATGACCATATAAGCATAGCGGACGGGTTCAAGATATCATCCAACAACGTGTTCAGGATGCTTGCCTGCAAATATTACGAGGACAACCCGAAAAGGTTCACCGACAAGCTGTCGGAATACAAGTTTACCGAAGCCTTCGATTTCGACCTCATCGGGCTTGCATCCCCTGTGGTGGTCACTCCCGGGCAGGCGGCATGGAGCGGGACCGCCCTGCCATCCATAGCCATCGGATATACGGTCCAGGAGACACCGCTCCACATCGTGACTTTCTATAATGCGGTAGCAAACAGGGGCAGGATGATGAAACCTTATCTGGTGGAATCCCTCGAACAGAACGGGACGGTGAAAGAAAAGCGGGGACCATCGATTCTGAACGGCTCCATCTGCTCCAGAGCGACGGCAGACACGCTGGCCAGGGCGTTAAGGAAAGTAGTCCTCGAGGGCACGGGGCGCGGACTGAAAGACGCAAGCTGCCCTGTGGCGGGCAAGACGGGGACGGCACAGATGACTTTCGTGACGGAAGTGAACGGGAAAGAGAAGGTCGTGTACAAGGACAGCCACGGCAACAGGATGCATCAGGCGACATTCGTCGGATTCTTCCCTGCGGATGCGCCGAAATACACGGCCATCGTAGTCCTTTACTCGAAACTCGGGAAACATAACCTCTACGGTGCATTCTCCATACCGGCGTTCAGGAACATAGTGGACGAAATCTACGCCCTTGAAGACGGGATGTGGGGAGACAGGATAGAAGACAGGGGGCAGATGCCGCAGATGAGGCAGGCAGGAACCAGCGAGGCGGACTACGGTCTGGGGGAAATCCCCGCCGTAAAGGGAATGGGGCTGAGAGACGCCATATACACTATCGAGAACTGCGGATACACCTGCACGTTCGAAGGCACAGGGCATGTATCCGGACAGAATCCCGCCCCGGGGACAAAGGCAGACAAAGGAAAGAACGTACACATAATATTGGAATAGGGCCATGACTCTTGAAGACATCATATCGGGATGCGGGGCGACTGCAGTACACGGAGACTGCAGCAGGGAGATAGCAGCCGTAACCGCAGACTCCAGGAAAACCGTGCCTGGCGGGATGTTCATAGCGGTGAAAGGATTCGCCGCCAACGGACACGACTACATCGGGAAGGCCGTGGAATCGGGAGCCGGAGCAGTTGTGTACGAAGATGAGGCCGCTGCCGCGCCGTACATCGGCAAGAGCGGGACGGCATTTGTCAGAGTCAGGTCTTCCAGATATGCCACGGCGATAATAGCGGCCAACTTTTACGACAATCCATCCCGCAAGCTGACACTTGTCGGGATAACCGGGACAAACGGAAAGACGACCACCGTGACCCTTCTCTACAGGATGTTCACTTCGCTCGGATACAGCTGCGGGTTGCTCTCCACCATATCCAACTATGTAGGGGACAGATGTTACGAGGCTGTAAACACGACTTCGGATCCGCTCACCATCAACCCGCTTCTTGCCGAAATGGTCGCGGCCGGCTGCGAATACTGCTTCATGGAGGTCAGTTCGATAGGGCTGGAACAGGACAGGGTGGCAGGACTGGAATTCAGGGCAGGGATATTTTCCAACCTCACGCACGACCATCTGGACTACCACAAGACATTCGCGGAATATCTCAGATGCAAGAAACTCTTCTTCGACAACCTTCCGGACAATGCATACGCGATAACCAACATCGATGACAGGAACGGAATGGTAATGGTCCAGAATACCCGCGCACACATAGTCACATGCTCCTGCAGGAGCATCGCCGACCACAATGCGAGAGTGCTCGAGGAAAGTTTCGACGGGATGCAGCTGAAGATAGACGGGAAAGAGACATGGACAAGCCTGATAGGGATGCACAACGCATATAACATTCTTGCCGTGTACGCCACTGCCGTCACCCTGGGGACCGATCCCGATGAGGCGCTCATAGCCATCAGCAGGCTCAGGCCGGCTCCGGGACGGTTGGAGAATCACCGGGGTCCGCACGGCCTTTCCGTAGTGATCGACTACGCCCACACTCCGGATGCCCTGGAGAATGTACTGCGCACTCTCAGGGAGATAGCCCCATCCAGGACCCTGATATGCGTTTTCGGCTGCGGAGGAGACAGGGACCGCAGCAAGAGGCCGGAAATGGGAGCGATAGCGGAAAAGATGGCGGACAGGATAATCGTCACATCCGACAACAGCCGCACGGAGAACACCGCGGACATCATGGCTGATATAAGGGGAGGAATGAGCGCATCGGGGGCAGCCGGAAGCCTTTTCATAGAAGACAGGGAACAGGCGATACGCACCGCGATAATGACCGCTCCTGAAAACGCCACCATCCTGCTTGCAGGGAAAGGACACGAGACCTACCAGATAATCGGCAGGGAGAAAAGACATTTTGACGAAAAAGAGATTGTTGAAGGCATCTTCAGCACAATGAAATGACAAGGGAGGCCTAACCATGATATACCATTTGTTCCAGAGCCTTAGAGAATACGACATCCCCGGACAGGGGCTGATGGAATACCTGTCCTTCAGAGCCATTTTCGCGAGCATAACTTCAATGCTTGTGGCCGTATTCGCCGGCAAGCGGATAATAAGATGGCTTCAGAAGAAACAGATAGGCGAAGACATCCGCGACCTCGGACTCGAAGGCCAGCTGCAGAAGAAAGGGACCCCGACAATGGGCGGAATCATCATCATCCTTTCCATCCTCTGCGGAGTGCTGCTCTTCGCCGACCTGACCAGCATATACATAATCCTCCTGCTCATCACCACCGTATGGCTCGGAGCCCTCGGCTTCACCGATGACTACATCAAGGTGTTCCGGCACAACAAGGAAGGACTCAGCGAAAAGGCGAAACTGATCGCCCAGATAATGCTGGGACTCGCCATAGGACTGACGGTCTGCTTCAACGGGGACATCGTGGTAAGGGAAAAGCCCGGAGAGTCTGATGCCAAGACTGCCGTGCAGACAACCGCAGCAGAGACGACCGGCACGGAAAAGGCACAGGATGTGGTCAAGAGCACGAAGACCACTATCCCGTTCGTGAAGAACCACGAGTTCGACTACAAATGGCTCTCTCCGTTCAAGGGCGCATGGGGATGGTACTGCAAATGGGCCATATATGTGGTCATGATAGTAATCGTCATCACCGCCTGCTCCAACGGGACCAACCTTACGGACGGGATGGATGGGCTTTCGACAGGCACATCGGCCATTGCCGGAGTCGTGCTGGGGATTTTCGCCTGGCTGTCGGGAAACATCATCAACTCCGACTACCTCAACATAATGTATATCCCGGGCACCGGGGAGATAGCCGTATTCATGGCGGCATTCGTGGGCGCCCTCATCGGATTCCTGTGGTACAATTCATTCCCTGCCCAGGTATTCATGGGCGACACCGGATCTCTGGCGATAGGCGGCATCATCGGAGTCTGCGCCATCCTGATAAGGAAGGAGCTCCTGCTGCCGGTTCTCTGCGGGGTATTCTTCGTCGAGAGCCTTTCCGTACTGATGCAGAGATTCTATTTCAAATACACGAAAAAGAGATACGGGGAGGGCAGGCGGATATTCAAGATGGCGCCTCTCCACCACCATTTCCAGAAGGAAGGGATACCGGCATTGGTAACCGCCCCGAAACGGGCCCTGCCGGAAGCCAAGATCGTGGTGAGGTTCTGGATAATCGGGATAATACTGGCTGTCCTGACGATAGCCCTGCTGAAAATAAGATAAAAGACAGATAAAAAACAACGGTACAATGTCAAGGATTGTAATTCTGGGCGGAGGAGAGAGCGGTGCCGGCGCCGCCGTCCTCGCAAAGGTAAAAGGATTCGATGTCTTCCTCTCCGACAAGGGGGAGATAGCCCCCGAATATGCGGAGATGCTCGGGAAATGGGATATCCCGTACGAGAGCGGACAGCATACAGAGGAAAGGATACTCAATGCGGACGAGGTCATAAAGAGTCCGGGTATCCCCGCCGATGCCCCGATCGTAAGGAAAATCACAGAGGCCGGAATACATGTCATCTCCGAAATAGAGTTCGCCGGAAGATACGACAAGGCGAAGAAGATATGCATTACCGGAAGCAACGGCAAGACCACTACGACTTCCCTGATATATTACCTGCTGCAGCAGGCCGGACTCAATGTCGGCCTGGGAGGCAATATCGGCAAAAGCTACGCATATCAGGTGGCCACAGAACAGCATGACATCTATGTCCTCGAGATAAGCAGTTTCCAGCTGGACAATATGTATGATTTCAAGGCAGACATCGCCATCATCACCAACATCACTCCGGACCATCTGGACAGATATGACCATAGCATCGAGAAATACGCTATGGCAAAATTCCGCATTACGCAGAATATGGACAGGGATGACTGCTTCATCTTCTGCTCGGATGACGAGATCACCATAAGGCATCTGGACCAGATTGTCATCAAGGCGAAGATGCTGCCGTTCTCCCAGAAGAAAGAGGTAAGGGAAGGCGCCTTCCTCAGAGGGGACAGGATGGTAGTCAGGATAGGAGACGACGAATGCGACATGTTCCTGAACGAACTGGCCCTCGGGGGGAAGCACAATGTCTATAATTCCATGGCGGCAGCGATAGCAGGCAAGGTAATGGACATAGACAACGACGACATCCGCCGCAGCCTTTCATCGTTCCAGGCAGTCGAGCACAGGCTGGAAAAAGTGATGAGCATCAAGGATGTGCTTTATATCAACGACTCCAAGGCCACGAACGTGGATGCCGCATGGTATGCCCTCGAATGCCAGGACAGGCCTGTCGTATGGATTGTCGGCGGCACCGACAAGGGCAACGACTACTCGGTCCTGCTCGGCCTCGCCAGGGAGAAAGTCAAGGCAATGATCTGCATGGGATTGGACAACAGGAAGTTCCACGAGTCGTTCAAGGGCGTGGTGCCTGAAATACATGACGTGACATCGGCGGATGATGCAGTGAAACTCGCGAGCAGGATAGCCGTTGCAGGGGATGTGGTACTCCTCTCCCCATGCTGCGCGAGCTTCGACCTGTTCAGGAACTATGAGGACAGGGGCAGAAAATTCAAGGAGGCGGTACGCAACCTGTAGACCGGCTGAAGCGGCAGGAGGGCGGTATTTATATAGGAACCGGAAATGGAAAGCAAGACGGAAAACAAAGGTATATGGAACTGGATCGACAGGATCCAGGGGGACAAGGTGATATGGATGATCCTCATCCTGCTCATCCTGTACTCTACAGTGACCATCTTCTCCTCCACATCCCAGCTGTCCACGGCGGAAGTCAGCCGTCTGGACATCTTCATGGAGCAGATTATCACGGTGGGCATCGGACTTGCAATCATTTTCTTCTGCTATTTCGTCCTGAGGATAGGCTGGATAAGGGTACTCTCCCAGTTCGGGTTTGCAGCCTCTGCGGTCATGCTGACAATGCTGGTGCTGGAAATCGGCACGGTGGAGATAAACGGCGCCGTCAGGATAATAAAGGTGGGAGGACTGCAGCTCAATGTCTACGAGTTCGTCAAAATACTCATGATAGCCTACCTTGCATGGGCCATCCATGCATACAAGACCGATTCGTTCTGGACAGTCAACTGGCTCTCGAGATTCAAGAAACTGTCATTCCTCGCCAAATCCGGCTGGAAACGGCTCATCTACATTTATTTTCCGATTGTCTTCGTCACATTGTGCATAATGAAAGGCGGATTCTCGAGCGCGATGTTCATCGGAGTGATCATGATCGCCACGATACTCATCGGAGGGGTGCCTCTGAAAGACATAATGATACTTGTCGCAGCCGGAATAATCGCCATCGGAGGGAGCTATCTGCTGTACAAGGTATCGGGAGGCAGTATAATGTCCGGAAGATGGAATACCGTGGAGAGCAGGCTGTCGAGGCTGATCTCGCCACAGGATGCCGCGGAACTGGAACCGGGAACGATAGCATGGCAGGAGCATGTCGATGAAATACGCCAGCCCGAGGGGGCAAAGGTAGCGATAAAGGAAGGCGGACTTTTCGGCAAAGGTCCGGGGAAAAGCACCCAGAAGTATTCTGTGGCCCTGATATTCAGCGACTACATGTTCAGTTTCATCATCGAGGAATACGGGCTCGTGTTCGGGGCCATCCCGATGATCATACTCTACATGAGCCTTCTGGCAAGGGGATCCATCATAGTGCGGTACTGCGACAATGAATATGCCAAGACCGTGATAGCCGGACTGACCCTCGTGATCACCTCGCAGGCAATGATGCACATGTTCATCAACGTAGGGCTCGGCCCTCTTACGGGACAGACCCTGCCAATGATCAGTCACGGCAACAGTTCGTTCCTCGCATTCAGCATCGCTTTCGGAATATTGCTGTCCATCAGCAGGATGGCAAAGAAGAAAGTGGACCAGGCCGCCCTTGAGGCAGAGCCGCTGATAGTGCAGAGCGATGATGACATAAAAGACGGGCTCGATGACCTTGACAGGTTTGACAGCCGGGAATAACGGATGAAACATTCAGGATGTATATGGGACAGTACAGGAAAATAAGGGCGATCATCAGCGGAGGAGGGACGGGAGGACATATCTTCCCGGCCCTGTCGATAGCGCAGAGACTGAAGGAAGCGAATCCGCACAACGAGATACTGTTTGTGGGGGCCGATGGCAAGATGGAGATGGAAAAGGTCCCGGCGGCCGGATTCAGGATAATAGGACTTCCCGTGGCAGGACTGCAGCGCAGGCTCGCCCTGTCCAACCTGGCCCTACCGTTCAGGCTGCTGAAAAGTATCGTAATGGCAGGCAAGGTGATAGACTCGTTCAGGCCCGACATTGCAATAGGAGTGGGAGGATACGCAAGCGCTCCCCTGCTCTGGATGGCATCCTGCAAGGGAATACCGACCCTGATACAGGAACAGAACAGTTTTGCCGGACTTGCAAACAGGATCCTCGGGAAAAGGGCAAGACGGATATGTACGGCATACGAGGGGATGGAGAGATTCTTCCCGGCAGACAGGATAGTTCTCACCGGCAATCCGATAAGGAAGGACATCGTTCCTGCCGATGATGCAATGAAGGCGGAAGCCCTCAGGTTCTACGGTCTCGATCCCTCGAAAAGACACATCTTCATAGTCGGCGGCAGCCTCGGAAGCAGGACTCTCAACAGATCGGTCATGGGCTGGATCGGGGACGGCTGTCCGGGAGGAGATGATGTGGAAGTCCTGTGGCAATGCGGGAAACACTACAGGGCGGAAACGGACAGGTTCATGGATGCTCATGAGGGACTGAAAGGGAAAATACGCCACTCCGACTTCATTTCGAGGATGGATCTGGCATACGCCGCGGCGGACGTGGTGGTGTCACGCTCCGGCGCCAGTTCAGTATCCGAACTGTGCGCAGCGCACAAGGCCGTGATATTCGTCCCTTCACCCAATGTGACCGAAGACCACCAGACCCATAACGCAATGGCTCTTGTCGACAGGGATGCAGCCATGATCATAAGGGATGCGGATGCTGAGAAAGACCTTATGCGCTCCGCGTGCGACATGGTGCACAATCCGCGACGGATAGCCGCGCTGGAGAGAAACATAGCGGGCCTTGCCAGGGCAGATGCGGCCGGAGCAATAACGGCTGAAATCTACGACATCCTCGACTGAAAGCCCCGGAAGACAGCCCTGTCATCCTGAGCGCCAGCGAAGGATCCGAAAGAAAGGAAGACTGTCATCCTGAGCGCCAGCGAAGGATCTGACATGGAAGGACATTTATGAAACGACATAAAGGCATGACATACGAAAACATATACTTCATAGGCATCGGCGGCATCGGCATGAGCGCCATAGCCAGATACTACAATTTCAAGGGATATGCAGTGTCAGGCTACGACCGGACTCCGTCCGACCTGACGCGCGAACTGGAAAAGGAAGGCATCCGCATACACTACACGGATGACACATCATATATACCGGAGGATGCCGCATCCACCCTCGTCATCTACACTCCTGCCGTTCCATCCGACATGGGAGAGCTCGTCTACGTCAGACAGCACGGCTACAGGGTGGTCAAAAGATCGGCCGCCCTCGGGGAAATTTCCGGAGGACAGCATTGCCTTGCCGTAGCGGGAACCCACGGCAAGACCACCACCAGCACGCTTCTCGCGCATATCCTTACGGCATCCGGGACAGGCTGCTCCGCATTTCTCGGCGGCATATCCAAGAACTACGGCACCAACCTGCTTATGAGCCGCACCCCGGTGTTAGTGGCGGAAGCGGACGAATTCGACCGCTCGTTCCTCCAGCTCCATCCCGACATTGCGGCAATCACGGCAATGGATGCCGACCATCTCGACATCTATTCCGACCTGGACCATGTCAGGGATGCCTTCCGGCAGTTTGCATCACAGGTGAAAGGCACCCTTATAACCAAACTGGGACTGGACATCACATCCACCGAGACCAAGGCCGGGATACTGAGATACTCGTACAACGATGCGAGGGCGGATTTCTATGCGGGCAACATACGCAAGGATGACTGCGGATATTTCACATTCGATCTCAACTGGCCGGACGGGATCATCCATGACTGCCGGTGCGGAGTACCGGGCTGGGTAAACGTGGAAAACAGCATTGCGGCCGCGGCCATTGCCATCTGCTACGGAGTCTCCCCTGAAAGGATACGCGAAGCCCTTGCGACATTCTCCGGGGTGAAGAGGAGATTCGACATCCACGTCAACACCCCGCACTGCTCTTACATAGACGATTATGCCCATCATCCGAAAGAGCTTGAAAGCGCCATCAGTTCCATAAGGGACATTTTCCCCGGAAGGAAACTCACGGCCGTCTTCCAGCCGCACCTGTACACGAGGACAAGGGATTTCGCGGATGACTTCGCGGCAGCCCTGAGCAAGGCCGACAGGCTCATACTTCTGGACATCTATCCGGCCCGGGAGGAACCGATCCCGGGAGTCTCATCTGAAATGATTTTCGACAAGGTGACAATTCCGGAAAAGGTGCTTCTGACCAAAAACGAACTGCTGCCATATCTCGAAAACACTGATACGGACATACTTGCGACATTCGGGGCAGGCGACATAGACAGGCTCTGCGCCCCGATCACGGAAATGCTTGAAAAAAGGACAAGACAACGATAGATGAAACCTGCACTGCGACATATCATTTCCGCCGTCTTTCTCCTGATACTGCTGGCCTGGCTCTCGGTCTTTCTCGGAGTCAGCGCGAAGAAGAAAGGGGATGCGGTATGCAACGGACTGAAAGTGACCGTCCTGGACAGCGCGAAGAACAGTTTCGTATCCTCGGGGGAAATATGTTCATATCTCGGGAAGGAACTGGGGGAAATCATCGGAAAACCGCTTGGAGATCTCGACCTCACCGCGATAGAAAACATGGTGGATGCAGGAAGCGCAGTCCTCAAAAGCGAAGCATATACCACAACTGACGGATACCTCAACGTTCTGGTCACACAGAGGGAACCGGCAGTAAGGTTCCAGGGCGGAACCGGAGGATTCTACGCCGACAGGAACGGCTATGTCTTCCCGCTGCAGAGGAACTACACATCCGATGTGCCGGTAATCGATGGATACATCCCTGTGAAGATACCTGCCGGATACAAGGGAGAAGTTCCCGATGAAACGGGCAGGAAATGGCTGCAGGACATACTCGACATGACAGGATTCATGGACAGGAGCCGCGTATGGGCCCGGAACATAGTCCAGATCTCCGTACAGGAAGACGGAGACATCATCATGATACCGCGTGAAGGGAAGGAAAAATTCATATTCGGAAGCCCTGAAGGCTTCGAGGAGAAATTCGGCAGAATGGAGAAATACTATACCGCGGTGAAACCATCGAAAGAAGAAGGATACTATTCTTCGGTAAACGTGAAATATGAAGGACAGATAATCTGCAGAAGATAAGGAAAACACTTAAAATTCATTATGGATATGGACGAGAGACAGCTGGTAGCGATGGACATCGGGACTTCGAAAATCGCCCTCACGGTCGCAAAGGTGGCCGGGGACAATGTCCAGATAATCTATTACAGGGAAACGCCATCCGCAGGCATCAGGTACAGCCGTGTCATCAACCCGAGCAAGGCATCCGGGGCCATCAGACAGGCCATAGGCACCGCCGAGGAAGAACTCGGGATAAGAATCACGGATGTGATCGTCGGGCTGCCCAAATATGACGTACAGCAGAACACCGCACCGCTCGATGTCAAGAGGGATGCCGAGACCTGCATATCCCAGGAAGAGATCAACGAAATCAAGGAAAGCGCCCTGACTACATACCCTCTCTCCAACAAGGACAGCGAGATACTGTTCGGCGCCGTAGCCCAGTCGTTCGGGGATGAGGACAATATCCAGATTTCGGAAAACGACATCATCGGCATGGCTCCCGAGAAACTGACCTGCAATTTCAAGGTATTCATCGGCCAGAAGAAATATGTCAAGGACATGAGGCTTGCATTCCACAATGCGGGCAACCTGCACATCAGGCGGGAATATTTCACGCCCGATGCCATTGCCAAGGCAGTCCTGTACGACTTCGAACTTGACAGCGGGGTAGCCCTCGTGGACATAGGAGCCGGAGTCACATCGGTGTCGATATATCTGGGGAACATCATGCGCTATTATGCCGCCATTCCGTTCGGAGGCAGCTCCATCACTTCCGACATCAGGACAGAATGCTACATAACCGAACCTCTGGCAGAAAACATCAAACTGGCATACGGGGCATGCATACCGGAGAAGCTGATGAGCATGAGCGACAAGACCCTGCTCATCAACAGCAACGACACATTGCCTGCCAAACAGGTGACAGTGAAATACCTGTCAGAAATCATCACCGCAAGAGCCACCGAGATCATAGAGGCAATCCTGTACAGGATACAGGAGAGCGGACTCGCGGACAGGCTCAGAAGCGGTATCGTGATCACCGGAGGAGGAGCCGGCCTGCTGAATATCGGAAACCTCATCAAGGACCTGTCCGGATACAATGTCCGCACCGGCTATCCGAAACATATTTTCTCCGCACCTGACAAATCCGCAGGAGGAGCGCACGACACAAGCGCCACCGCGTGCATCGGAATGATACTTATGGCCAAGACAGAAAAGATAGACTGTCCGTCAGAGGAAAATGCGCCTGACAGGACGGGAAAGGCCGCGGCATACGACAATCATACTATGGAGACGGACAGCAGGATCAACTCCATCAAGGACGAACCGGTAGCCGAACCTTCCCTCGACAAGAATGACGGAGCCCTGTTCCCGGACAACGGCGATGGAATCATCAGACCTGCGAAACGGCCATCCAGACAGAAAGCCGGCAAAGAGAAACAGGGCAGCCAGGGAGGCGGGAAATGGACCCTTTTCAGCAAGATAAAGGAACTCGCCAACGAAATAACGGATGAAAGCATATAGAGACTGATATGGAAGAGAATTTCAACAATATGGTAACTCCTTCGGACTGGGTTCCGACAGATTCGATGATAAAGGTCATAGGAGTCGGAGGAGGAGGATGCAATGCCGTCACCTACATGTACAACCAGCAGATCGAGGGCTGCACCTTCATTGTCTGCAACACCGACATGCAGTCCCTCATCAACAGCAACGTCCCGCAGAAGATCCAGCTCGGGACAGGACGCGGAGCCGGTACCAATCCGACCAAAGGCATGAAGGCCGCCATCGAGGCTGAAAGCGAAATCGAGAAGGCAGTCCTCGGCCCCGAGACAGAGATGCTTTTCATCACTGCGGGAATGGGAGGCGGTACAGGCACGGGAGCCGCCCCGGTAATAGCATCGATGGCAAAGAAGAAAGGAATACTCACCGTAGCCGTTGTCACGCTTCCGTTCAAGAACGAGGGCAACGAATCCATGTCCAAGGCCATAGCCGGAATCCACGAACTCGAAAAGAATGTGGACAGCCTGCTGATCATAAACAACGAGAAGCTGTACGAATACTACGGGGATCTCCTTATCCAGGATGCCTTTCCGAAAGCGGACCAGGTCCTGGCCACGGCCGTACGCGGAGTAGTGGACATCATCAAGAGCAAGGGATTCGTCAACGTGGATTTCGAGGATGTCAAGGCAGTGATGCACGACAGCGGAATGGCGCTGTTGGGATGCGGTACGGGCACGGGAGAAAACAGGATCGAAGATGCCATCAAACAGGCTCTCGAATCCCCGCTGCTGAATGACTTTGACCTCACAACCGCCAAGAACACCCTCATCAACATCACGGTAGGATATAACGAACACGGACTCCTGGCGAAGGAACTGAGCAGCATCGACGGTTTCATCGGCAAATATACCGGCAACGCAGACAGGTTCAAGCGCGGGATCGTCTATAACCATGACGAGGACTTCGGGGACAAGATCGAAATCACCGTGATCGCCACAGGATTCAAGATGAGCGCATTGGAGAGCATGATACCATCGAATGCAGGCTCAATGATCGTAATCGGACCTGATTTCAGGTACAATCCTGAAAAAGAGACTGAGGAACTTCCGGAGACCCAGCCGAGCATCAAGATCGGCCCGAGCACCGTATATAATGTCAGGAAATTCAACTACAGTGAAGCGGACAGACCCGCACTTGCCGTACAGCCGGGAGAAAACCTCAGCGAACTGGAGCATATCCCGGCCATCAGGAGGCAGATGAAACACGGCAACGACTCTTCCGAGGCCAATTAGCCGCCATCACCGGACACCTGCAATGGGCATATTCAATTTTTATTGCTATTTTTGCAGTCGTTTTCAGGCATCCCGCATTTTTTGAAAATCACACGGGATGCGGCATTTACGTACATTATGGAAAGAAAGACAAGAGTAAGGTTCGCCCCATCGCCTACGGGGCCGCTCCATATCGGCGGAGTGAGGACAGCGCTTTACAATTACCTCTATGCCAGGCAGCACGGAGGGGATTTTATAATCAGAATAGAAGACACGGATTCCCAGAGGTTCGTTCCGGGAGCCGAACGATATATCATAGAAGCCCTCAACTGGTGCGGGATAATTCCGGATGAAGGTGTCGACGCTGACGGCAAAGTGGTAGAGACTCCATCAGAGAGGCATCCTCATGCCCCATACAGGCAGTCCCAGAGAAGAGACATATACAGGAAATACGCGGAACAGCTGGTTGAATCGGGATACGCATACTACGCATTCGACACACCTGAAGAACTTGCCGCGAAAAGGGCTGAGGCGGAAGCCCGCAAGGAGACATTCATATACAACCATACCACAAGGGGCTCCCTGCGCAACTCCCTCTCCATGCCGGAAAGCGAATGGAGACCGCTGTTGGAGACACATACGGACTGGACAATCCGTTTCAAAATGCCGGAAAACAGGGTCGTGAAGATGGATGACCTCATCAGGGGGCATGTGGAAGTGAACACGGACACCCTCGATGACAAGGTGCTGTGGAAAAGGGCCGATGAACTGCCTACCTACCATCTCGCCAACATCGTGGACGACCATCTGATGGAAATAACCGAAGTCATTCGCGGAGAGGAATGGCTGCCATCGCTTCCTCTGCATTACCTGCTTTACGAGGCATTCGGATGGACGGACACCATGCCGCGTTTCGCCCATCTCTCACTCCTGCTGAAACCCGACGGCAAGGGCAAACTGAGCAAGAGGGACGGCGACAGGTTAGGATTCCCCGTATTCCCCCTGCAGTGGGTAAACGCCGATGGCGAGATTACCCGCGGATACCGCGAAGACGGATATTTCCCGGAGGCGTTCGTGAACATGCTCGCAATGCTGGGCTGGAACCCGGGAGATGACAGGGAACTGTTCACCCTCGATGAACTGGCGCACGCATTCTCATTGGAAAGGGTCATCAAATCCGGAGCGAAGTTCAACCCTGACAAGGCCAAATGGTACAACAAGGAATACCTGAGAATGAAGGATGATGACGAACTGACAGACCTTTTCATTCCCGTACTGGAGTCTCACGGCATCAAGGTGGTGGAATGTCCGAAATGCGCCCTCACCGCCGGAGCCGAACTGACAGTACAGGGTGCGGATTTCAGTAACGGCATCTTCACGCGGGATTATGTGAATGGGGTCGTATCCCTCATCAAGGAAAGGGCTACATTCGTGGCCGACTTCTGGGATATCGCCTCATACCTTTTCGTCGCTCCGGCTTCATATAACGAAAAGGATGTCGCCAAATTCTGGAAAGAAGAAAACTACACGCTTGCATTCCAGGTGGCTGACTTCATCTGCGGGTTCGACGGAGGACACGGTCCTGCCGGGCCTGAATTTACAAAGGAAGAAATCGAAGTTCCGATGGAAGAATTCATCCGCAGCAGGGAATGGCCGATGGGCAAGGTCATGAACTGTCTCAGGCTTGCCCTTGCCGGGACATCCAGCGGACTCGGAATCGCCGACATCGTAAGCCGCATCGGCAGGAAGGAGGTCGCCCGCCGCATTTCAGCCATAAAATCCGCACTGTAATGAAAATAGGAATATGTAACGACCATGCAGGCGTGGACTACAAGTTCCGCCTTATGGAATATCTTTCAGGCAAAGGCTATGAAACGGTGAATTTCGGGACAGACACTACGGAAAGCATGGACTATCCGGATGTCGCGCATCCTCTTGCCGAAGCTGTAGAGGCGGGCAGGGTCGACCTCGGCATCGCCTTCTGCGGCACCGGCAACGGAATGGCGATGAGCCTCAACAAACACCGGAACATCCGCGCCGGACTTGCCTGGAACGAGGAAATAGGGAAACTCGTGAAACAGCACAACAACGCCAACGTGCTCGTGATGCCTGCGCGGTTCATTCCTTTCGGGGAAGTCATCAGGATCACGGACGCCTGGCTCGGCTCCGCATTCGAAGGAGGCCGTCACCAGCGCCGCATTGACAAGATTCCATGCAGGTAGCCGGACATGACTCCTGAGCCGTTTATCGTCCGTAAGGACACCGCCGCGATTCTGCGGGATATCGGAGAATATCCCGGAGGTATCGTCATCCCGGTGGACAAGCCGTACAGATGGACGTCCGCGGATGTCATCCGCAAGATAAAATTCACAGCGACAAGACATTTCGGGAAAAAGAACCTTAAAGTGGGCCATGCCGGGACACTCGACCCTCTTGCTACCGGTATCCTTATCGTCTGCATAGGAAACGCGACGAAGATTGCCGAAAAACTGCAGTCGCACGAGAAAGAATACATTGCCGGCATCAGTTTCGGGGCGACCACTCCATCCTACGACCTGGAAAAGGATGTGGACAGGATGTTTCCGTATGCCCACATAACGGAAGAATCAGTCAGAAGTGCATTGAGGCGGTTCATCGGGGAGCAGGAGCAGATAGCCCCCCTGTTCTCCGCCAAGTCCGTGGATGGGGTCAGGGCATACGAATTAGCCAGGAAACTCTACAGGAAAAACCAGGCATCGCGGACAGGCACATTCCGCAATAACGGGACCGGCGGTGCAGAACCTGCTGCAGGACAGGATTCCATAAGCAACGGAAAGACTGCAGATATGGACACCGCCGCGAAAGAACTGCTGCGCACATCCATCATCAGCATCCGGGAAATCGAGCTGCTGGACTTCCGGGATGCGGGACAGGACAGACGGACAGACACTCCGGCATCCTTACCGGAAACCGCAGGAGAGACAGCCGGAGGCCGCAATGCCGGCAGCAGGATAAACGTCGCCGACACCTCACACCTCGGACTCCCCCATGCCGACATCCGCATCAGATGCAGCAAAGGCACTTACATCAGGGCCTTTGCGCGGGATCTCGGCGAAACGTTGGATTCAGGCGCACATCTCGACTCTCTCCGCCGCACGGCAAGCGGCCCGTTCCGCATAGAAGACGCCGCCTCCCTCGACCACGTACTCTCCCTGCTGTCAACCATGAATTGACAACTCACTACAGCCACCCGCAATTCCTGCGGATGGCTGAATCATCCGACCTGGCGAAAGATCATTCGGACAGCACCGCCTTGGCCGATCTGACTGCAGACGATGCCCCTTCCGCAGTGAGGGTCTCGAAATTGAAGAGGGCAAGGACAGAGTCCAGGGCAGACAGTTTTTCCGTATTTCCGGAAGCCTTCCATTCCTCCGAAAGGATTCCGGCCTTCCCGCAGTCCTGGATTCCTTCGATAAGCTTCTCCATCCTTATGCTGCTCCGTCCCTCAGGATACACCATAAAGCAGTCTCCTGCAGGCCACTGGCGGAAACGTCCATCTTCAAGAGGGTTCTCAGTCCAGCTGTTGTAGGCCCACCTCAGATACCCGTCGCAACCTGTGGCGAGCGCCCTCCACATCAGCCATGCAGCCTCATCCGGAGGCGAAACGATGAACATGTTCGGATACGCCTCCGCACAGCAGGTATAAAGTGTCGTCACCATGCCATCCCTGCGGCGGCGCTCAAGCACGTCTTCCGGATACGACTGTCTGAAAGCGATGCACAGGTCATAGAGTTCCGGCTCTATATCCTCATGGTAGTTCCCGGCCAGAGACACCTTGAACTCCGGTTCCACGGACTGTATGACATCGAGTGCCGCCCGCATTGCTTCCGCAGGCCTTTCATCCATCGCTATCATCGTCTTGTCGAACCAGCCCCTGTCCCTCAGATGCCGGGCGAAATCCGAAATGAACTGGCTCCAGTATGTCCTGTATGCAGCGCTTCCCGGAGCTGCATCGAGATACTCCGTCCTGCCGGTCGCGCCATCGATATAATCGAACTTCAAAGCCCACGGGATCATGGAATAACAGTTTATCTGCCTGTCTATCCCGACTTCCTCCATGAATTCCACCCACCTGTCAAAGACCGTATAGTCATAGCTCCAGCTGCCATCGGCATTGCGGGTCTTGGTGACCATCGACCCGAACGGATCGTATGTCTGCCCGTTCCACGGTCTGTCAAGGATGGTAGCCGTGACCGACTTCTGCCCGGCATCAGCAAGTATCTTCATTACAGGCCTCATCAGGTCGAAATGCTCCTCGCTCCACAACTCCACATTGTGGTACCGTGCAACCGAATACGGATTCTGCCACAGATCGAGATGGAATTTCCAGTCCGACGGTTCCGGCAGGACACGGTCTGCCACCTCCAACTCAAACGGGACAGAGCACCTGGCGAAATCCTTTCCGGAAACGATCACCCTGCCCGAATATTTCCCGGGAACGGCATCTGCAGGTACCCTGACAGACACCCATATCGGCTGTACCGTACCGGCAGGGACATCCTTCGTTTCCGCTATGTCGATGATATCCGCAACCATAAGGGAATCGTACTGCCCGGGCTCGCGGAATCCGCACTGGGCATAATTCTCCGGATCGAGGACATCCGCCATCACATAGCCGACAAAACTCGCCTGCGCCGCTTCCGCAGGTATCATGTGGCTGCCGCAGCGCATGTCAGTCACCCGTATTCCAATCCCTTCAAGGTCTGCATCCGCCGTCAGAAAAGCCTGGGCACAGGCCTTCTCGCCTTTCCATACCGGATATGCAAAGGGTGTCTTTTCCACAATCTCATCCACGGCATCCTGCGGATAACGGTCAGATGTATCCCCCCATACGAGAGACACGTGAGCATCCGTGCACGAGACGGCAATGATGGCCACCGCGGCCGACAACATAATCAACTGTTTCATTTGGTATGTATTATATGGTTTATCTGTCTATGTGACGATTACTCCACGGTAGCGTGCCTGTAACCCTGTATCCTGTTCCAGTCCCCGCGAGTGAAATCCGGGAACTCGACCGGCATATTGCCGTTCTCGATGGAGACTGCCGACAGGTTGCCGATGCAGGACCATTCCGCAGCATCATACACATCCTGATCCAGAGGCAGACCGTTCCTCAGACAATATACCAGACGGTAATCCATTATGAAATCCATTCCGCCGTGGCCTCCTACCTTCCTGGCGAGTTCCTCGATATCCCTGACTATCGGATGCCTGTACTTTTCCATCAGAGGTTTCATTATATATTCCGGAACGAACGAATGCTGGTTCAGATCCTCCAGATCAGGGATCGCATCCTCATCCTGATTGTCCGGCCTGAATGCGAAACCCTCCACTGGGTATTTGTTGGCAAAGCCTTCCGTTCCGGTCACCTGATACTCCCTGCTGTACGGACGTGGAGTGTACACATTGTGCTGGAGCAGTATCGTACGCTGTCTGGCCGTCTGTATCAATGTGACGGTGTGGTCTCCGTTTGCAAAAGTGTCGGCATCCATAAGTCTCCTGGCAGTGGCTGCGCCGTTGACCGACTTCGTATCCATCGACACCAGTCTCGTCATCCTGTCTCCCCTGTGGATATCCAGCAGCTGGCATGCCGGCCCGAGGCCGTGGGTCGCATACACATCCCCTCTGTGCCCCTGGTTGAAATCGAGCCTCCAGTTGTCATAGTACTCGTCCCAGAACTCGTCGAGGTTGTGGATATAGCCGCCCTCGACATGCAGGATCTCGCCGAAAAGGCCGTGCTGCGCCATATTCAGGGTAGTCATCTCGAAGAAGTCATAGACGCAGTTCTCCAGCATCATGCAATGACGCTGCGTCTGCTCCGCCACATCCACGAGCTGCCAGCACTCCTCAAGCGAAGTGGCGGCAGGGACCTCCACTGCCACATGCTTGCCGTGCTGCATGGCATACATCGCCATCGGAACATGCTGCTGCCATCCCGTGCAGATATACACAAGGTCGATGTCATCCCTCTCGCAAAGAGCCTTCCAGCCATCCTCTCCGCTATATTCCGCTGCCGCAGGAAGTCCCTTGCCTGTCAAAAGCTTCTGGGCGGAAGCCACCCTGTCAGGCAGAAGATCGCAGAGAGCCTTTATCTCCACGCCATCCAGCCAGGTGAACCTCTCCACGGCTCCCGGCCCCCTCATGCCGAGTCCTATGAAGCCGACCCTGACGGTCTCCATCGGCTCTGTCCTCAGACCGAGGACAGACTTCTGGCCTTCAATCCGTTCCGGGACATCAAAGACAATTGTGCCATCGACTATCCTGTAGCCATCTTCGTTTGCGCCGCAGGCCGACAACACGGCAATGGCTGCAAACAGCAGAATAAACAATCTGAATTTCATTGCGTTATAGTTTTAGTATTAACTCCACCTGGGGACAGGTCAACGGCGGTATCCGGCCGGTTCAGAGGTAATCAGAGAGACGATACGCGCCTTGATATTCTCCGCCTGCTCCGGAGTCACCGACAGGTACGCCCTGTCTCCGTCACCCTCCCCGAATACGGTAGCCCCGGAGTCAGTCACGGTTATCGTACCCTGCGGAGAGACAGTGAAATACTCCGGTCCGCCCTCCACGGCAGCCAGGACAGCCGTCAGATCCCATGTCTCACGGTCATACGGCATCTGCATATATGACTTGTACGCCTCCACGGCAGGATGAGGGCCAGCCCAGCTGAAATCATTCTCAATGCTGGAAGCCGGATACTTTATCTGTGCCCCGAGCTCGAAAGGGGAAGTAATGACAGGTGTAGGCCATTCCGCAAAGACCTTCTGCGCGGAAGGTATGTCTATCACGACATTATATTCGTGATGCGTCGTATCGGCGATATTGCCGGCCATCGTATAGAGCATCTTCACCTTCCTTGCCGCCAGTTCCCTGCCGGACAGAGGAGAGAACTCATCCGCTTCGGACTCTAAAAGACGGGCAAGATTCGTCGAAAAGCCGACGGAGACAACAGTCACCGAACCATCCTCAGCCTCGGAAAGCACTTTCCGGTACAGGTCGACAGACTCGGGATAATCTCCGTAACCGGCATGGGACCTTGCAAACAGAGGTCTGCCATTCCCGTCCTTCATGTCCAGCACCTTGCGGGTATAGCTTGTGGAATCGGCCCCGCAATCGGCCCCATCACGGATAATCCCCACAGGAACGTCCGGATAGCCATACCATGTACCCATCACATCCAGAAACTCCGGAGCGGCCAGGCCCTCCTTGTTCACAGGTATCGCCAGCAGGTCGATCCTGCCCTCATCCGCATATTTGTACAGCATGTCCAAGGCAAGCGCATCATCGATATCGTTACCCATATCGGTATCGAAAATAACGGCCATCGGCGCAGGGGCCTCCGATCTGTCGGCACAAGATACGGCCGCGCACAGCAACACCGCAAGGAAAACAATCCGTCTCATAAGCATTTGAAATTTCGTAATTGTCAATAAACGTTACAAGTTATATAAAATATGCCAGATTCCAAAACCATAACGCGAAATTTCCGGAAAATTCCAGAAAATTCCGGAACAGCTCACATATCATGCCTGTAAAGTTCTCCTCCCCCGACGTTTACCGTAACCGTCGGCTGACCCGGTCTTGACACGGTAAACACGGCATCCTCTGTAGCATACAGGACGACATATTCTCCCCTGTCCAAAGCAAAGCCTATCGCTCCCGAAGATGTCTCGAAGCCTATCGTTGAAGCGGAAGTACCGATGGTTTCAGACAATGACGGCTGCGGGGCATCCTGTCCTATGTTGAATGCGGCGAAATCGGCCGGAGGCGTCACCGCCACATCTCCGGCTGCCATGGCCAGCCCCGAGACAATCAGCCTTGTCGGTTCCGTAATGCCGGGTTTCTCCTGAAGGTCGTATGTATATACGCCGTGGTCCACCTCATCCCTGTCATTCGTATTGTCAAGGAAGAACCTGCTTGTCGCAAGGTCGTAGATATCATAACCTCCGCCTGAAGCGAATGCGGCCAGAATCAGGCTCGGGGAATGGCTGTAGCTGCCCTTGTTTTCCCCTACAAGCGCATAATTGCCCGGTATGGATGCATAATCCCCGACCTCGGACCGGACATCCGCCACTGAATTCCTGTATATGTCGACAGACACGAAATCTATTCCTTCCAGATCGAACACAGCCTCGGGAGATGCCATTGCGGCTTCCGGGAACGGCTCTATACCGTTCCCTTTCACGAGATTGGTCCGGGTCAGGACCTTGTACGAACTGTTCTGTACAGCCTTCCCGACAGCATCCAGGGCATTGCATACCATCTCCCATGCCCTCTGCTGAGACAGTTCCGAGCCATCCCAGTTCCTGTATTCCTTCTGGAAATATCTCCATCTGACAAAGCCGTCCGGTTCGTTATGGACCTGGCAGGATATGACCGGATGATGTTCCCCGTTCAGGGAATCCCAATACCGGATATGGTTGAACATGGCGGTTACGGCCCGCGTCTCATGTTCAAGGATCCAGCTGTCATCAAGCACTAAGGCATACTGGTAGCCATAGTAGTTCCAGAAAGACCCGTTGTCGTTGCGCCACAGCCTTACCGATGGATTGGACAGTATGTATTGCGGGACGAAATAAGAGAACGAATCTCCGCACATATTGGTACTGAACCACAGGAGTTCCATTTTCAGGCCATATTCGTTGCAATAGCCCAGCAGGGCATCGACCACGGTCCAGTCATAGCTGCCCTCCTGCGGCTCTATCATTTTCCAGCATACAGGCACCTGCACACAGTTCAGTCCGAGTTCCACCGCCTTCCGGAAATACGGCTCTATGGCCGACACGGGCTTCTGTTCGCAGTTCATCAGCGCATCCAGCCTTATCTGCGCTCCAATGAACGGGAACGGCTTCCCATCGACAAGAACGAATGTCTTCCCGTTTTCGGTACAGAGTTCGCTTACGGTTATCTGCGGCAGCACCGGTTCCTGAGGGTCGGCGACAACAGGACCACCCGAACATGCACCTGACAGCAATGTAAAGGCAACAGCCAATAAGAAAATCCGTCTCATACCAATCATTGTCCATCAGGTTTATCCGCTACACATCTGACAGGATAGGCCGCAGCATTCCCGTCGAACCCGTTGTAATCAAAACTCTGGGAATAATCAGCCCAGAAGACATACCTGTCCCAGTTCTGTCCGGGTCTTGTCCGGCTGGTCATCGATGCGGACCACCAGTTGTCCTGATTGCCTGTATCCTTGTTTCTGGAACCTGTCTGCGGCAGGAATATGGCTCCTTTCATATTGTCTGCAGTAGCGGTCGCAGCCTCGTCCGCAGGAATCCCTATTATTATCCCCGGCACATCGAAACCGCTCACTGCCGGCTCCAGCCAATAGAATTTCTTGTCCGCACTGTCCCCCGCCAGCTGCCTGATTTCCTCTATCGACGGGACTCTCCATCCTGCAGGGCAAGGGTCGTTTTCCGCAGACCAGTCAGAGACACCGCTGTCGAACTGTCCGACCCGCATCCCATCAGGGCATCCGCTCGTCTCGGGACTGCTGTTCGGCCATGCCGTCTTCGAATCATACTGATACAGTTTCCCCCTCGTATCGGGACTTTCGCCGAACATTCCCGGTTCATCCACATTTGCCTTGGACCATATCAGGCCATCGATTTCCTGCGCATATCCGTGCTGGACGGTCATCTCCACTTCCAGGTCTCCGCTTGTGAATTTCAAATGTCCTGTCTTCACTTCACTGTCACCCTGCAGAGCGGAAAGCGTTACGTTTACGGTAGAGACTCCTTCTCCGGATGTCTTGTCCAATGAAAGCCAGCCTTCAGTGTCTTTTTCAGGAACGATGCTCCACTCCCTGCGGCAGGAAATCTCCACAGGATATGAACCGGAAGACGCCGTCGAAGCGAGAACCATCGGTGAAATACCTATGGAATTCTTGGAAAGCTGGATAATGCCGACTTCCTTTTCCACCGTTCCGGCAGTAATCACAAGCGTGGCTGTCCTGTCCTCGAGGACATTGGCGTATTCATCTATCCATAATGAATATACCCCATCCCCATCCAGAACGGAAGGCAACAGGAATATCCAGTCCGTCTCCTCTCCATCATATCTCACCTCGGCCCTGGATTCTACATTGCATTTGACCGGTATGTTCAGTTCGGTATATGCATTAGTAACCTCATAGTTCTCCTTCCCTACTTCGATATAAGGTTCTGCCGTCTTCTGGCAGGCTGCCATAAGGACAGCCGACATGCCGGCGGCGAAAAAATATACAGTTCTTTTCATAATCCAACATATTAAAATTCTATTCTATAGACTTTGCCTGGCTCCATATCGAGCTTGTTTCCGGAAACATCGATGACATCTTCAGTCACCCAGTTGCGGTCAATGCCGTAACGGCCGGTCTCGACACGGCTGATGGATATGCCATCGAAAGTCATCGCATCATCCCTGGTGGATGCGGCAGTAATATGCCCTGCATTTTCCACTGCGTAGGCTATGCCTCTCGAAGACGTGCTCCATGTGATACCCGCAGACCGCGTCCTTCCGGAAGCCGATGTCTCTTTCAGTCCGTTGTCATCCGTGACATTGAAACCGGCTATGTTTCCGGCATCGGCACAGGCAAGGTCCACCCAACCGCCCCGCAATATCCCGAAAGCATCGATAATCTGCTGCGTATGAGGCTTGAACGAGAAGTCCGGATTGTATATCCCCCTGAGAGTCCAGTCCTGCAGATACTCATGCGGAGTGGTCACGACCTCAAATATCTGGTATCCGCATCCGAGGCTTATGGCCTTC
The DNA here is from genome assembly GCA_944322715.1 of uncultured Bacteroidales bacterium. GTDB lineage: Bacteria > Bacteroidota > Bacteroidia > Bacteroidales > UBA932 > Cryptobacteroides. The sequence continues at coordinate 16,275 of CALUPT010000010.1, read as the reverse complement.
ATCATCAGCACATCGTTATTGGCATATTCACCTCCGTTCTCCGCTATATGAGGATAATTGCCCGGTATGTTCATCAGCCATTTGAGTTTCAGCTCTATATTGTACAAGGTATTCTCATACGGGTCCACCCCCACATAGTCAATGCCTTCCGTAGCGGCAATCTCCGCCGCCCTTGCATTGTAATCAGAATAGGTCGTGGTCTGGTTCACCCTCGTGTAGCATTCATAGGGAGAGTCCTTGACAACCTGACCCAACCTGTCCAGCAACCGTATGAGATCCGGCCAAAGCTGCTCCGGAGAATATCCGTGTGCACTGTTATGCCTTGTGGCCAGCATATCCGGCTCGTTCTCTATCTGGATTCCGATCACCGTGTGACGCTTCCCGTGCTCCCTGTCATATTCCGACAGGGCATCCATCATCGCACCAAGAGCCTTTGCCTCCCTTTCGGCAAGAGCAGGAGTGCCTGGATCGAGATAATACTGCTTCCCGAGCCAGCCCTGATAGGCCGCTTCAGGTTTCAGTTCCGGATAAGTCACATTGTCAGACACGACATAGTCAGGGATATAACCCTCTACGGAATATCCGCACATATAGCTGCCGTACCACAGGAGCTCCAGCTTCATGCCGTATTTCTCGCACAGTTCTATATACTTGTAGACCAGACTCATGTCATATTCATCCCTGGTTTTCTCTATATCCCTCCAGCATATCGGGACAGAAACCACAAGAATATTGGTCTTTGCCGCAAGCTCGAAATACGGGTCCAGCTCATCGTATGACTTGCCATCAAGCTGGATGAAATAATCTGTCCTGAGCTGTGCGCCGAGCATCAGGAAAGGCTCCCCTTCCACCATAAGATGCACGGTATTCTCCAATGGAGCCGGCCCGGCATCATTCCCTGTCTTGTCGCATGCTGCCGCGACAAGACAGAGGCAGGACATCAATATGAGATTCAGTATCTTCATGACTCATCAGTTTTGCGCTCCGAGACCCGCCTGGGTCGGCCATCCCGGATTCTGATACAGAGGCGAGGCATCTATGCTGCCATTGCCGGTAATCAGGAAATGCTGCACGGCGACAGGATCGAGATAATGTGCCATCATCCACCTGTATCCGTCATACACCCTGTTGTTGGAAAATACATGGTACGGAGCAAGATATCCTGGTCCTATACTTGGATTTGCCACAAAATCCTTCGGAGAGACATTCTGCCCCTCTATCAGGCCTCCCGGGTTGGCATCTATAAAATCCTGGTTGGAGGCGAGCTGGTCCCACAGATTGACACCCAGTACATGGTACGGTTCATCTATAAGCTGGTCAAGGGATCTCCACCGGCGGATGTCTGCCGCCCTGAAACCTTCGGCCATAAGTTCGCATCTTCTTTCCCTCCTTATGTTGAACAGTGTCGCATCAACAAGATTGCCTGCAGAATATGCTCCGAAATCAGTCAGTTTCTCCGTCTCCATATCCGTGTTGTCTATCGTGGTCTGCCAGTCACCTGCCTTTGCCCTGTCCCGTATTGCCGTCCAGTATTTCCTGGCATCGCTGTCAAGGCTGGATGTCATTTCATAACATGCTTCGATATAGTTCAGATATGCCTCCACTGCCCTGAAAATGATGCATCCGACCTCGCTCCTGTTTCTCAAAGATTGCGCTCCATCGAAATTCAGTCCTTTTCTGATGGCATAACCTGTAGTATATTTCATCGATGCCGTGGAATTGATGACATTCGGCCACGGCTCCACCACATAGGATTCCGGGCCTCCGGTAGAATGCAGGTTCAGATCGCCGGGTTTCTTTATGAAGATCTGCGCTCTTGAATCCCGTCCATCCGTAACGTGCAGCAGATCGGCATCTCCCTGATAACTGCCGGAAGCATATATCGGCATGCCATCGCTCATGACGAAGGCATCCACCATGCTCTTGGTGATGCCGTACCCGCTGTTGGCCGCCGCAGCGAATTCCACTACCGAATTGGCTACTCCGACAGACTCGTTATAGTCTCTCCAGAGCAATATTTCCTGATACCGGCTCATGTCGGTTGCACCGAACATATCGAAATACGGGTTCGATGGAGCATCCGCACTGCTCTGGAACACTCCTGTATTTTCCGTCAGGGCATATTTGTCGGCAATGATCTTGGCCTCATCCATGGCAATCTTCAGGAAATATTTGATCTCGCTGTCTATATCGCCCGAAGGGAACTGATAGCCACTGTTATAGTCTTTGCCGGCACCGGGCCAGTCCGGTCCGTTCGGGACAAACGCCGTACCCTTGAAATATTTTTCCCAGGTGCCTTCATACAGAGCCACCCTCGACTTCATGAGATGCGCGCAGTCCTTGTCCAGCCGGTTGGTACCGCCTACCGGAGGGACTTCCGACATATATTCAATCGCCCTGTCCAGATCAGCGAGTATGAACCTTGCGACTTCATTGCGCGGGGCCCGTTTGCTTGCAGCGATCAGATCATCAAGATTGTCTGCAATCGGCTTCTCCACAATAGGGAAATCCCCGAGAGCCTTCAGCTTGTTGAAATAGCTCCATGCCCTGAAAAAATAGGCCTCGCCGATATAATGTCTGATATTGGCCTCGATACCGGTTATCTCCCCTGCCTGATAAAGCGGAAGTACGAAATCGAGGAAATAGTTGCATCTGTAGATTTCGGTAAAGGAATACGATCCTCCCGTCTGGGATACCCTCCAGTAGCCCGGAGCAAAGACATCGCTCGGGTCGGCTGCCGCCATGTTGTCGGTATGCGCATCATCGCTCCATCTGCCCCAGGTATCGACACCGTGGTCCGGCAACATATTATACAGATCAGTCGCGTACGCCCCGATATTGTCTTCTGTCGTCAGATACTGGTCCGGAGACAGTGTCGACAACGGCTCCTGATCAAGGAATCCGTTGCATGACACGGACATCAGAGCGACAGGTACCGTAATGAACAATATATTGTATTTCATGATATTCCTGATTAAAACGTTACACTCAATCCCACTGAATATGTCCTGGTCAGAGGATATACATTACCCTGGTCATTTGACCCTATGGTCTCAGGATCGAACAGCTTTGTCATCCTGGTGATGGTAGCAAGATTTTCTCCCGACAGATATATCCTGAGATTGGATATGCCCGCTTTGGAAGTGAATTTCGCCGGTATCGTATAGCCTATCTGAAGGTTCTTGAGCCTGCAATACGCCGCATTCTGAAGATAGCGGCTCTGGACGAGCACATTCTTTTCGGTGTCGAAATACGGTCTCGGATAATATGCATCCAGATTAAGTCCGAGGGGATCTTCGGGATCATCCCTGAAATAGTCCAGATGAGGGACAAGGACCATGGCTCCCCATTTGCTCCAGCCTCTCGATCCGAAGAAATATTTGCTCCGCTGGAAATAGTCCCGTTTTCCGACACCCTGCAGGAAAATCCTGAAATCAAAACCCTTCCATGCGGCAGTGATGTCTATACCGAAACTGTATCTCGGAGTCTCGTTTCCTATCACGACAAGATCTCCGTGATCCGCAAGGGTATTGGCTCCGTTGTCGATTGCACCATCGTTGTTGACATCCCTGTACATTATGTCTCCTGCTCTCCAGTCACTGCCGAGAGCATCCTGACCTCCATACGGGAGAGTTGCCAAATGGTCAAGCATCTGCTGGTCAGTCTGTGCAATGCCTATAGTCTCATAGCCCCATATCTCACCTGCTTTCTTGCCTGAATAATATATATCTAAAGAACCCGATGGATTTGAATATCTTGTAATCGTTGCCTGTGCATCGGAAAGGACCAGACGTACGCCATAATCCAGCTGGCCGAAAGCGCGGTCTTTCCATGACAGTTCCAGTTCCCAGCCTCTGGTTTCAAGGTCAGTGTTGTTTGTTGCCGGTACAGAAGTGCCGAGTATGGCCGGAAGCTCGTCCGCCGGACCTACCATATCAAGCGTCTGCCTGATAAAGTATTCAAAGGATCCCGAGAGACGGCTGTCGAATGCCGCAAAGTCAAGCCCCACATTATATGTGCGGACCTTTTCCCAGGTCAGAGCCATGCTGATCAGGGAAGGAGGCCATGCTATATTCGGTTTCTGCCCGTCAATCAGCCACGGCCCGGAGGAATTCGCAAACCCCATCGCCTGATATGTAGGATACCATGAGGTAGTGTTCTGGTTGCCTAGAGAACCGTATGAAGCCCTTATCTTGAGCATGTCCACCCACTGTTTCGCAGGAGCGAAAAACGGCTCGTTCGCGATGTTCCAGCCTACCGAGAACGATGGGAAAAAGCCCCATCTGTTATTTACCCTGAAACGTGATGAGCCATCGTATCTGAGGTTCACTTCAAGAAGATACCTTTCCTTGAAATTGTAGTTTATCCTTCCGAAAAATCCTGCAGTCTTCCATGAGCCGTAGCTGCCCGACACGTTCGGAGGTATCTGCTCCCCGTTATAAAGTCCGGAAGCCGTATTTATCGTCGGCACATCCGGAACTATCAGACCTGCTTTCTGGGCGTAGACTGTCTTGTCGTTATAGATTTCCGTCTGGAAACCGGCCATCACTTTCATATAATGGCCGCCGTCGAATGTCTTTTCGTAATCCGTATATGCATTCACCGTCAGGAACTCGTTCTTGCCCGCATCCTCAGCCACCGATGACTGGGAATTCCATTCGCTGCCGGGAGTCACACCATCCACACAGGTCTGGTGGACCGGGATTGAAACCACCCTGTTGAAATAATCCCTGTGCCGGTAATTGACATCCGCGATGATTCTCCATCCCGGCAACGGCGTCAGCTCGACATTGAACTGCTGCGTAAAAGTCGTGTTGTTGATGTTCATCTGCCCTCCTTCAATATACTGGAGCGCGGTGTCGTTGAACAGTATCCCGTTCGGATCATACAGCGGACCGACCGGCCACAGGTACTGGCCGAAATACTGGAAGGAAGTATTTGTCATGTAGGTAGGCTGATGATACCATTCCCTCATATAACGGGCACTGTACCCGATCTTCATGAACCTGAACGGAGTCGCCTGCATCTTGCCGAAAATGTTCAGTCTCTGGAGTCCATCGAGATCCCAGTTCAGAACGCCTTTCTCATTGATATAATTGGCCGAGACATAATAGCTGACGGCATCGGTGCCTCCCGTTATGCTCAGGTTGTGCTCCTGCGCCGTGGTCAGATTCTTGAAGAAGACATCGTAATAGTCAATGTTGTCATTGCCCTCCGTATATGCAGTCCCCCACTGTCCGCCTTCGACAGGGATCGTATTATACGAAATCTTGCCATCCATATAGTCCCTGATTCTCTGAAGCCTTTCAGGACTTATGTCATCCCCGTTGCCATCATTGTTGGATGCCTCATTGAAATAAAGAGCCCATGAATAGGAATCCGCCATTTCAGGCATGTTTATGGGAGTCTTGAAACGGAAATTGTTGTTATAGTTCACCTGGGCCCTGCCTTTCTTGCCGGACTTCGTGGTGACCAGGATGACACCGAACGGAGCCCTTGACCCGTATATCGAAGATGCAGCCGCATCCTTCAGTACGGATATGTTGTCAATGTCCTGGGCGTTCAATGTAGAAAGGTCACCTTCCATGCCATCTATAAGTACCAGCACCGATCCGGATGACCCCTGCCCGATAGTCGTAAGACCTCTCAATTCTATCGATGGTCCGTTATTGTAAAGTTCACCGCTGTTCTGGGAAATCCTCAATCCCGGAATCTGCCCCTGCAGGGCAAGTATCGGATTGTGTACCGGGACCGATTCTATCGCATCATTGTCCAGTGTGCTGACTGCTCCTGTCAGATTTTCCTTCTTCTGCGTCGCGAAACCGACAACGACTACCTCATCGAGAAGCTCGTTGTCTTCTTCAAGGGATACATCAATACCCCCCCTGCCGTTTACACCAATGGTCACGGAGTGATATCCGAGAGAGGAGAATTCCAGTACGGCATCCGGAGGGACGGACAGGCTGTATGCCCCATCCTCATCCGTTGTGGTTCCGACCGGAGAAGGACTGTCCTGAACCATTACAGCCACGCCGGCAAGGGGTTGCCCGTTCAGGTCCGTCACCGTACCGGAGACCGTGTGCTGGGCCAAAGCTGTAGCAACTGTACATAGCGTCAGCACTACAATTGCTATCGTTTTCTTCATGACAATTATAAGTTAAGCGTTATTAATAGGCCGTCCTGAATCTATCGTATGTAAATTCCATGTACCGGTACAATCAAAACAGCCAGTGACAATGTATGTGGTACACTCTGCGCAACATGTGCGCGCAATCGTTTGCGCAGGTTTTTCAGAAGTTTCCCCGGTGCATGTCAGCGTCTCTTAATGCCATGCACAGTCACGGCGGTCACTGCATGCAAGGGGGAAGGAAGACCATCAGTTGCCTGATGCTATTATGAAGCCGAGACCGGCTATAAAAAGGAGGAACATCACGGCCAGGAGGGCATAGACACCTTTCCCGGCACCCTTGAACTCTTTCCAGATGAACACGCCCCAGATGGCTGCGATCATCGGAGCCCCCTGTCCGAGAGCATACGATATCGCTGCCCCGGCCTTACCGGACGCGATATAGCTGAATGCGGTCCCGAGACACCATATCGCCCCGCCAAGCACTCCGACCAGATGGGTCTTTGCCTTGCCCTTGAAATATTCTCTGTAGGAAACCCTTTCACCTGCAAACGGATACCTCATTGCAAGAGAGTTGAACAGCAGGTTGCTCACCAGCACACCCACGGTGAAGATGAAGATCGCGCTGTATGGGGTCAGCTTGCCGGCAGCGGGTGCCGCGAAATTGTCCAGATCCATGGCAGCCGCCACAAACCTGTAGAAAAATGACATCAGCACCCCGGCAAGCAGTGCGAGCAGAATCCCCTTGCGTGAAGCGTGCGGGTCTGCACCTTCCCTCTGTACTTTTGACGAAGCGACTCCGTTGCAGATGACTGCGACTACAATCAGAGCGACACCCATAAACAGGATAAGGGGATCGCCTTTAGGGGCACCTATATAATTGATTATGGTGCCCAGCACCAGAGACAGGCCGACTCCGAGCGGGAATGCCACTGCCATGCCTGCAATCGATGTGGATGCCGAGAGCAGGATATTTGAGGCATTGAATATCACACCGCCGAGTATGACACTGCCGATGTTGCGCAGGGATGCCTGTCCGAGATCATCGATAAAATGACGGCCCTCGCTCCCTATGCTTCCCATAGTGAAAGATATGAGAAGCGAGAACAGGACCATCCCTATCACATAATCCCAGTAGAATAGCTCATACCTCCACTCCTTGGAGGCCAGTTTCTGGGTATTGCCCCAGGAGCCCCAGCACATCATTGTGATAAAGCAGAACAGTACTGCCAATGGATAACTGTTGACAATGAACATAACTATGTGGTTGTTTGATGTTTATGCAATATTCTCAATTTTGCGGATCCATAACCGGCACTGATAACCGCGTGTATGTGCGGCCTTGCCGCTAAGGATCCGGATGCCGGTTCAGCAGCCGTTTCCGGACAGCTTCATGACATCCTCCCTGTACGGAATGGCATCCTGTGCCCCGAACTTCTGCACGGCCAGGGCGGAAGCAGCGGTGGCGAATTCAGCAGCCTCGACAAGGCTCTTCCCTTCCGACAGGGCCACGCACAGGGCGCCGCAGAACGTGTCTCCCGCACCTGTGGTATCTACTGCCCTGACCTTGTGCGCCGGAATGGATATCCGCGAATCGCTGTCATGCTGCGATACTATACAACCCTTCGACCCCATTGTCAGGATAATGTCCTTCACACCCATTGAGCGCATCTTCCTGAATGCGGCATCCGCTGCCTCCGCATCAGCCGGCTCGTACCCCGTGAGAAGATGCATCTCCGAATAGTTCGGGATTATCAGCGATACGCAGCCGAAGATATCCTCGGGGAGGGTGCACGCCGGGGCCGGATTGAGTATCACATACACGCCTGCCTTGTGGGCAATCTCTGCCGCCCTCTTCACTGCCGGCACCGGAATCTCGAGTTGCAGCAGAAGTATCGCCGCATCCTCTATCTGCTCCCTGACAGACTCTATGTCATCCACCGTGATGTCGGCGTTGGCTCCTGAAGCCACGACTATCGAATTCTCTCCCGCGGCATCCACCGTTATAAGCGCCACTCCGGAAGCCGCATCGCTTTTCATTATGCCGGATACATCCAGCCCCTCATCTCTGTAATGCTGTATTGAATTGTCTCCGAAAAGGTCCGAGCCGACCTTGCAGACAAACGAGACATTGCCGCCGAGCCTCTTGGCAGCCACCGCCTGGTTGGCTCCCTTGCCGCCTGCTCCCATCCTGAAATTTCCTCCCAGAACGGTCTCCCCCGGTTCCGGATGTCTTTGAGTGACTACGGTCATGTCAGTGTTGCTGCTGCCGATGACCATTATCTTTCCTGACTGCATATCGGTTTTGTTTAGTGTCTTAATATTCCCGTTATCGCATCGTCCTGACCTGTTTGCGGCAACATGCGACAAGCGCACAGCCAATTCCCTGATCTTACGGTACGACGGGACGTCGTGGTCTCCGTGACATGCGCAAACGTTTGCGCAAATTGTTTCTGCAAGTTTAGCGATTCCTTTTCAAACTTGCAACAGTTATCGCGATTTTTTCATCGGAGATGTTTCCTCCCTACCGGGAAATATGTCAATTTTAACAGAAAAACTTTATATTTGCAAGGTTCCATACCGGACCAGACAGACGGAAACCCCGGACATGGATTCAGAAACTGACCCGGAAGCAATGACAAGCAAGGAAAGCCTGCAGACGATATCGGAAAGGACAGGATACTCGGTCTCCACGGTATCCAGGGTGCTTGCGGGCAAGGGGGAGCAATACCGTATAGGCAGACGGGCCATAGAGACCATAACGGCAGAAGCCCAGGCATGCAACTACAGGCCGGACCTGATAGCCAAAGGGCTGAGGACAAGAAAGACCAATACCATAGGGCTGACCGTACCGGGCATCGACAACCCGTTCTTTTCCAACCTGGCAAGCATCATCACCAATCACCTCAAAGGTCTCGGATACAATATCCTGCTGGCGGACACAATGGAAGCGGAGGAAATGGAGGCGGATGCGCTGAACTCCTTCCTGTCGAGAAAAGTGGACGGGATAATAGCCGTCCCCGTGGGGGAATCTCCGGAGATGCTGGAAAGGATAAGCCGGTCGGTGCCGGTCGTCCTGATAGACAGGTATTTCCCGGACACTACCCTGCCGTATGTCTGCACGGACAATTACTACGGAGGCCTGTCAGCCACAAGACACCTCATCAGAAAAGGCTACCGCAACCTGCTCGCCATCCAGGGTGTCCTGACATCCATGCCCAACAAGGAGAGGGTCAGGGGATTTGAAGATGCGGTCAGGAATTCCGGGGACAAGGGCATCAGATATGCTGTCACAGGCGATGGCTTCTCCTCCGAGAACGGATATGAAAGCACGATGAAGGTACTGGAATCCGGCAATCCTCCGGATGCCATATTCGCATTCAGCACCACGATAATGCTCGGAGCGCTTACGGCCATCCGTGAAAAGGGACTGAAGATTCCGGATGACATAGGCATCATATCGTTCGACAACAACCGTTTCCTGGACTACCTCGACCCTCCGATAACAAGAATCGAGCAGCCCGCGCCACAGATAGGACGGACAGCGACTGACATGCTCGTCAAAATGATAGAGGGTTCCCAGATGGAAGACAGCATGGAAGGACAGATATCCATCCGCCCGTTCCTTGTAGAAGGCCGCAGCTGCTGAAGCCTGCATCCGCACTTCCGGAGACTATCTTGACATCCGGCGGAGGAAACATTCGATCGTGTTCTCCATCAGACAGCAGATTGTCATCGGGCCCACACCTCCCGGGACAGGGGTAATCACAGCCGCCTTCGGCTCTACCCCCGCAAAATCGACATCTCCACAGAGCTTGCCTGTCTGAGGGTCGCGGTTGACCCCGACATCTATCACCACTGTCCCTTCAGACACCATATCGGCGGTGACGAACTTCGGCCTGCCTATGGCCACGACAAGGATTTCAGCCTGCCGGGTCAGTTCCGGAAGATTTGCCGTGCGGCTGTGCGCGATAGTGACGGTGGCGTTCTCATCCAGCAGCAACTTGGATACCGGAAGCCCGACTATGTTGCTGCGGCCTATCACGACAGCCCTCTTGCCCTGTATCGTGACACCCGCGGCTTTCAGCAGCTTGATTATCCCTTTCGGAGTGCAGGCGACAGTGCAAGGCTGCTTCTGCCAGAGGGCCGCGACATTGAGAGGATGGAACCCATCCACATCCTTCTCCTTCGATATGGTCTCTATTACCTTGGCCTCGCTGATATGCTTCGGGAGAGGAAGCTGTACAAGAATGCCATCCACAGAGTCATCCTCATTCAACTGTCTTATGAGCGAAAGCAGTTCATCCTCGGTAACAGTCTCCGGCTTGCGGATGGTAGTGTTCCTTATCCCCACCACTTCAGATGCCTTCGCCTTGCCTGTCACATAGGACACGCTTGCAGGGTCATCCCCGACAAGAATCACTACAAGATGCGGCACCCTACCGTATTTCTCGGGGAATGTCGCCACCTGCCCGGCCATTTCAGCCTTCAACTTCGTCGAAAGTTCTTTTCCGCTTATTATCATACAGTCCTCCTTTATATCTTTTTCATTCCGGACGGAGCCGGAAATCCACGGTCCGTCCTGACAGTCACAGGACACGCCATCCTATGTCCCGGCGGTAGAACAGATTGTCGCAACCGATCCGCTCCACAGCCTTGAGCGCCTTGTCGTGAGCCTCCTGCAGATCCTTCCCGGCCCCTACCACCATCAGCACACGGCCTCCGGCAGTGACTATGCCTTTCGGAGCAGGGACTTTTCCTGAACGGTCATTCTCTACGGATCCTGCAAAAGCCGTCCCCATGTGGTACACCCTGATATCCGGGTCGTTTTCCAAAGCATCCAATCCCTTGATCTCAAAACCTTTGTCATAATGCCCCGGATAGCCCTTGGATGCCATGACAAAACCCATCGTGGCCTTGTCCGACCATCTGATATCAGGCATCGGAGCGCCATCGACAATACTTGAGAAGATATCATAGATATCAGACTCAAGCCTCGGAAGCACGACCTCGGTCTCCGGATCCCCGAAACGGCAGTTGAACTCTATGACCTTGATTCCGTCCGGAGTCTTCATCAGTCCGCCGTACAGAACCCCTTTGAACGGGCAGCCCTCCTTGACGAGTCCCGCAGCCACCGGCTTCATTATCTTCTCCATGGAATATTCCATATCCTCATCCGTTATGAACGGGAGCGGCGAATATGCCCCCATTCCACCGGTGTTCGGACCCTGGTCGCCCTCGTATGCCCTCTTATGGTCCTGTGAAAGAGCCATCGGATAGACCCTCTCCCCATCCACAAAGCACATCAGGGAGAATTCGGGACCGGTAAGGAAATCCTCGATGACAACCTTGCCCTTGCCGAACATGTCATCCAGCAGCATCTCCCTCAACATGGTCTCCGCCTCTGCGAACGTATCCGGGATGACCACTCCCTTACCGGCGGCAAGTCCATCATACTTGAGCACTACAGGCATTGAATGTCCACGGACATATTCCACAGCCTTGCCATAGTCCTCGAAAGTCTCGTATGCCGCGGTAGGGACATTGTATTTTGCCATCAGCCTTTTGGCGAAATCCTTGCTCGACTCTATAGTCGCCGCAGCCTTGGACGGGCCGAAAATCCTCAACCCGGCCGCCTCGAATTCATCCACGATACCGAGGGCAAGAGAGGCTTCAGGCCCCACGACGGTCAGGTCTATTCTTTCGCGGAGAGCGAACTCTTTCAGCTGCTCCACCTGCGTATCCTTCAACGGCACGCATTCCGCCTGTGCGGCAATGCCGGCATTGCCGGGAGCGCAATAGATTTTCCCTACCTGCGGTGAGCGGGACAATGCGTCAACTATAGCATGGCAGCGTCCGCCTCCGCCGACTACCAGTACTTTTGCTTCCTTGGGGTGTTCCATTTCAATGCCTTTTAGAATTTTCGTATAGACCGCAGCATGGCCTTCCGGTCCTGGCTGCAGATGGTTTATTATTTCCACGACGATTCAATATCTGACAAAAATAAGAATAAAAATCGGGAAAGTAGCCCCGCTTCCTTCAATTTCTGCACACAAACGTTCTGAAATATTTTCAAGTTTTCAAAACCGTTTCCTGTTTTTGAGATAGAGATGTTTTTGAGATAGAGAACAGAAAAGGTGACCCGGAATTCCATCCGGATCACCTTCAGACGCAACGCCGCAGATGCCCTGTCTCCGCGAATTAGTGCTTGAAATGGCGGTTGCCGGTAAAGAGCATCGGGATACCGTTCTCGTTGGCTTTCCGGATGGAATCCTCGTCACGGATACTTCCTCCGGGCTGCACTATCGCCTTCACGCCGTATTCCGCAGCAAGGGTAACGCAGTCATCGAACGGGAAGAACCCATCGGAAGCGAGTATAAGCCCGAAATCCTCGACCTTGCCCCCGCCGGCCTCTATGGTAGCCTTTGCCTCCTTGAGCGCAATCTCGGCAGACCCGATACGGTTCATCTGGCCTGCTCCCACACCGTATGTCATTCCGTTCTTGACGACAACTATCGCGTTGGACTTGACATGCTTGACGATATGCCATGCGAAATCGAGGTCTGCCATATCCTCCGGCTGCGGCTTGGCTTCGGTGACGCACATTTCAGGCACTACAGTCTTTGTCGCAATATCCTGGTCCTGTACGAGAAGGCCGCCGTTGACACTCACAAACTGGCTGCGGGTCTTATCATCCCTGGTCATATCGACCTTCAGCAGACGGAGATTCTTCTTGGTTCTGAGAAGGGCGAGGGCATCATCCGAGAAGGAAGGAGCCATAATGATCTCAAGGAAAACAGGTTTCATCAATTCTGCCGCTTCGAGGTTGATTTCACGGTTGGTAGCGACAATGCCCCCGAAGATGCTGACCTTGTCCGCCTCGAATGTCTTCTTCCATGCATCCGCCACATCCTTGCCAACAGCCGCACCGCACGGGTTCATGTGCTTGAGTCCTACGCAGAAAGGCTCATCGAACTCACGGACAATGTTAAGGGCCGCGTTGGCATCCTGGATATTGTTGTATGAGAGTTCCTTGCCGTTGAGCTGCTCCGCCGTCGCCAGAGAATACGGCACTTTCTCCATCGATGCATAGAACTTCGCCTGCTGGTGAGGGTTCTCCCCATAGCGGAGGCTCTGTCTGAGGTCATATTCAAGGAAGAGCTTCTCGTTCAGCCCGGCCTGTGCCCTCATATAGGTGGCTATCATTATGTCATACTCAGCCGTATGCGTATATGCCTTTGCGGAAAGTTCCAGACGGGTCTTCTTCGTGGTATTGCCATGTTCCCTGATCTCATCGATCACCTTACCGTAGTCTTCAGGATGACATACGACAGTCACATCCGCCCAGTTCTTCGCTGCGCTGCGGAGCATGGAAGGTCCTCCTATATCGATATGCTCCACGGCATCCTCCATCGTCACATCAGGCTTCGCTATGGTCTCCTTGAACGGATACAGGTTGACGCATACAAGGTCAATGTACTCGATACCGTTCTCCTTGAGCTGCTGACGGTGGCTCTCCAAATCCCGTCTGCCCAGCAGCCCGCCGTGAACTTTCGGATGGAGGGTCTTCACCCTACCATCGCATATCTCAGGAAAGCCCGTGACATCACTGATATTGATGATTTCCAGTCCTGCATCTTCCAGCAGTTTCATTGTCCCGCCGGTCGCAATGATATCCCAGCCGAGGCTCTTGAGTGCACTGGCGAATTCTACCACGCCAGTCTTATCGCTTACAGAAAACAACGCCCTCATAATATAATTATTTATCTTATTAAATCCTTGTATTTCAATTAAATCCATTTAACCGGCCGATAAAATGACATTATGCCTGACTGTCATTTTACCAGATACCATATCATATAATGGAGACTCCCGGAGTTGAAGTTATGCAGCCGATGACAGAAGCCTTCTCTCCGTGTGAAACGAGTATGTCTATGGCCTTCTGCGCCTCCGACTCATCAACGGCGAGCACCATTCCTATACCCATGTTGAAGATGTTGAACATCTCCCTGTGGGCGATCCTGCCGTACTTCTCGAGGAAACGGAATATAGGCAGAATCTCCCAGCTGCCTTCCCTGATCTCGATACCCTGGCCCTCGTTGAGTATCCGCGGGATATTCTCGTCAAATCCGCCCCCGGTTATATGGGCCACGCCGTGCACATCGCAGTTGCGGATGACATCAAGCACCTGCTTCACATATATCCTGGTCGGGGTAAGAGCGACCTCGCCGAGGATCTTTCCATCGAGTTCCGGATAAGCGGCATTGAGGTCGAGCGAATTGTCGGCAAATATCTTGCGGACCAGGCTGAATCCGTTGGAATGGATACCCGAAGAGGCAATCCCGACCAGCACATCACCGGCCTTGACCTTGGATCCATCGATAAGTTTCGATTTCTCGACCACGCCTGTCGTGAAACCGGCGATATCATATTCGCCATCCGCATACATTCCAGGCATCTCGGCTGTCTCGCCCCCTACAAGGGCGCACCCGGCCTGGCGGCATCCTTCTGCCACACCCGATACTATCGCCTCGACCTTCCACGGCTCGTTATGTCCGACTGCGACATAGTCAAGGAAGAAGAGAGGCTCTGCTCCCTGGGCCAGTACATCATTGACACACATTGCCACGGCATCGATACCGATAGTGTCGTGCCTGTCCATCGCGAAGGCCAGCTTGAGTTTGGTGCCGACGCCATCGGTGCCGCTTACAAGCACAGGCTCCTTCATATTCAGAGCCGAAAGGTCAAACATTCCTCCGAATGACCCGATATTGCCCATCACTCCGGTACGGGAGGTTGATGCTACGTGCGACTTGATCCTGCGGACCACTTCATACCCGGCTTCGAGATTCACACCGGCTTTTTCGTAACTTTCTGCCATAATATATAGTTTTTAGTTATCAATTTCCTTCGTTCCCGAATCCTTCGCTACGCTCAGGATGACAGGGCGGCGGCTTCTGCTCCAGATCCTTCGCTACGCTCAGGATGACGGGGACAGGATGACAGGACGGGATGCCATATCCGGGGTCAGCGACGGAAAGACAGGGCGGCTCCGAGCGCGGTCCTGTACTCCCTGTATTCCGGAATATGGAACCTTATCCCGTACAGCTTCTCTATCTTGTCAAAGGTCGGACGGCACTGCGGAAGCATCGACAGGTTGCCTATGAGCATGAAATCCTTGATCTCCGTATTCCTCGCCACAAAATTGGCCGCACTTCCGATTGCCTGCAATATCATATTTATAATGCCCGCAGCGACATCATCCGGCTCCGCATTGGCTTCAGCCTTTCCGAAATTGGATGCAGTCACTCCGTACGGGAGCCCCGGGATCTCTGTCCTGGATATATCCTTTATCTGCAGGTCGACGGCAGACACATCTCCGCGCATGGCCATCGACATCACGTGCCTTATGTCGTGGGTCTTGAACAGTATGCGCGAGAGCCCCTGCAAAGTACCTCCTCCTATGGCCATTCCGCCCAGATGCTCGATACTGTCTCCAACGACTCTGATGAAAGATGTCCCTGTTCCCATGCTCACGACTATCATACTGTCAAGTCCGCTGCCATACCGTGCTCCGAGGGCGTTGGCGACAAATTCATCCACTTTCGTCGTCGGAAGCCCGTAAAGGTCGCCGTCCACGTATGCACTCCCTACTCCCGTAAGCATCACCCGCTCCACTTCGGAAAGTTCTATGCGATTGTCATAAATATACTTTCCGAAAGCTCCGAAAAGGGATGTCACCGGATCATCGGCCTTGATGAACTGCGGGGCGCATATCTCGCCGGCCTTTATACCGATAATCTTTGTCGTACTTCCGCCTACGTCTATACCGATAATCATTTAATGTCAATTATAAGTATTTTCTTATCTATCATCTAATGTATTGACATTAAATGATTATATCAACCTCCACCGCTCCGCGGAGCCCCCTTCAGGGGGCGTCACCCACCTCAAATCCTCCCTCTCAGGGAGGACTTTTCCGAAAAACTTCGTTTTTCTCTATTAATGTCAATTATAAGTATTTTCTTATCTATCATCTAATGTATTGACATTAAATGATTATATCAACCCCCACCGCTCCGCGGAGCCCCCTTCAGGGGGCGTCACCCACCTCAAATCCTCCCTCTCAGGGAGGACTTTTCCGAAAA
>CALUPT010000009.1 GCA_944322715.1 uncultured Bacteroidales bacterium | reverse complement strand
AGATGAGTTCGATCGGAAAAATTACCGGGACAGTCTGCCGATTGACTCATAATGACGGAATTAAACGACAGTCCCTATCTATTATAAATAAATTCGATACATTATGTCTGAAGAAAGAAAAACTATTTACCTGTGTCTGGCTCATATGTCAGAGAAGGGTTTGGAACAGAAATATGTTAAAGAAGCATTTGATACGAATTGGGTAGTACCGCTCGGTCCTAATGTAAATGCATTTGAGAAAGATCTTGAAAATTTTGTTGGGGAGAATAAAAAAGTGGTCGCATTGTCTGCAGGTACTGCTGCCGTGCATCTTGCGCTTCTCGCGTGCGGAGTCGGTCCGGGAGATGAAGTCTGTGTACAGAGTTTCACTTTCTGCGCGTCATCCCATCCTATAACTTATCTGGGCGCGACACCGGTGTTTATCGATTCTGAAAAAGATTCTTGGAATATGGATCCTGATCTTCTGGAGGAAGCGATAAGAGACCGTATTGGCAAAACAGGAAAGAAACCAAAGGCGATTGTCCCTGTTGCTCTTTATGGTATGCCTTATGATTGCGATCGTATTATGAAAATCGCAGATAAATATGATATTCCGGTAATAGAAGATACGGCTGAAGGATTCGGCTCCCGTTGGAAAGGTAGGGTTTTAGGAACTTTCGGGAAATTCGGTGTTTTAAGTTTCAACGGTAACAAAATGATTACAACTTCAGGTGGCGGGGCTTTGATATGTGCTGATGACGAGAGCAAGAACAATATAATGTGGTATGCTACACAGGCCAGAGATGCATATCCATACTATCAACATTCAGCTATCGGATACAATTACAGACTTAGCAATATTTGTGCGGGAATAGGACGTGGACAAATGACAGTTGCCAATGACCATATCGCGCATCACAAACATGTCCAGAGACTATATGAAGAATTCCTGTCTGATATTCCCGGTATTAAAGTGCATAAAGCTCCAAATGCTGATTATGACGCCAATTTTTGGTTGTGTACGATAACCATAGATCCGTCTGTTAGAATTAAAGGCCAGGAAAATGCATACAAGACAGTGATTAAAAACGCAGTTGGAGGAGCAGCTGGAGTAATCCATGCAGTAGACAGTCCAGTTACGGACTGTCAGCCTAATGAAAATGTTGAGGCTCTTAGAGTTTTTTTGCTCGATCATAAGATTGAGTCAAGACCTGTCTGGAAACCTATGCACAAGCAGCCGGTTTATAAAAATGCTCCTGCTTATGTCAACGGTGTTTCCGAAAGCATATTCAAGATAGGAATGTGTCTTCCTGCTGGCCCATATGTAAGTGACGATGATGTCCGTTATATTGTAGATACTATTAAAGAATCTGTTGGATAGTAATATCTCTGTTATTATAGAATGGTAGCTGATGTTATTGAGGCATTGAAGATTTCATGGTCTTATAAAACAAATCCTGAAATTTTTATTTAGTTGAGCCTTACTAAAGGGGAAAATCTCAAAGTGCGCTTATGTCCTGTTTATGAAGAAATATTATTATCTTCACGAGAAATATCTTATGTCACTTAGGAAACAGTATGGTGGAGATTACAGATGAATTGATCGCGCGGCTTTTCGAGGAGGCTGCATTGAATCCGAGGCTGAGAGTCAATGTGGATTTGAGAAATTCTGCATCGGACGCGTCGCAGAGGATGCTCAACGCGCTTCTTCCCGGAACGAAGGTGGACATACACCGCCATCCGATGTCTTCCGAAAGCGTGATATGCCTGTGCGGAAGGTTGGATGAGGTCTTGTATGGTGATAATGGTAATGAGATCGGGCGCATTCACATCTCCCCGGCTGACGGACTGTACGGATGTCAGATCCCGGCAGGAGCATGGCATACGGTAGAGGTTTTCGAGCCAAGCGTGATCTTCGAAGCCAAGGACGGCAGATACGGGGAAGATGGCAGCGAACGGCTTTGAATCATCATGGCTTGACTTCTTTGTCTCCTTGCTGTGGTCTGCCTTTGTATAGATAATTTCGCTTTCCCGAATACAATCTTTCCTTGCTTCAAACGCTTGTCATCAAGTACAAAACCTTTCTTGATTACTCATTGATAAGCATTATTTTTGTTGTCCATTGTCGGAGTTGTCGCTTTAGACGAAGAGACACGGTAGCCCACAGCAATGCATGCCTACATGTCTTTCAGTGACAGCTCCGCAAAACTGACAGACCAGCCTTTGTGATGGCTCAGGATTTTCGTTGATTTTTCTTCCAGAAGATTCAGGTCGATTTTGTCCGGATTCCGTTTGACTTCGCCTATTGTAATTGCCCGCTCGGCCTCGTTTACTGCGACAAGGTCGATTTCGTCCTTGCCGTCCCTGTCCCAATAACCGGAGACGATGTTATATATGCCTGTTTCCTTATATTGCTGACGGAAATACCGTTCAAGGACAAGACCGGAATATGTCTCATAATCGGCATAGACTTTATCCCGGACATATTTCAGGTTCTGGATTTCTACGGCACTCCTGTATTTGTAGATGAATCTGAACCAGAAGTCCAGGAAGTTGTCGGAAATGGCGTATCTGACCTTTTTGCTGTTTGTCCCTGACAGGTATGGGCGCATCTTCTCTATTATCCCGAAATCCTTTTCCAGATTGTCAAGAAATCCTCCGGCTTCTATGCCTGTATAGCTCTTTATTTCACCTCTCGTTGTGTCGCCCGAAGCAATAGCGGCCAATATGGAAAAATAGTTGCCGTAATCACGGCCGAATTCATCTGACAGCATCTCCTTGGCCTCGTCAATGAAATATGAGCCTGGCTCAAGCGTGCAATTTATCATATCAACCTTGGTGTGTGCCCCTTGTGTCATGAGCTGCTCCACATATCTTGCCACGCCTCCGGTAACCATATACAGGCAAAGGAGGTCATCTGCGGTATATTGCGGATTGAAATCCCCGAGGATTTCTTTCAGTGTCAGTGTTGAAAACGGACGGATATTGAATCTGGCGGTGCATCGTCCGTACAACGGTTCATCCTTGTCGTCAAATATTCTTTTCATCTTCGAATATATGGAGCCGCAGAGGACCAGATTGATATGCGACTCGTCCTTATTGGAATCCCAGATATTCTGCATTTCTGAGAAAATTGCATTATTGGCATATCTGAAATTCTGGAACTCATCAAGGACAAGAGTGAAATTCTTCCGCTTCGAGATGGACATTATCACGGCAAAAAGCCTGGCAAACGAAGTGAAATCCCCGATATCCTCGCCGAACGCTTCGCATACAATCTCTTTAAGTTCAGCGCAAAGCAAATTCTCGCTTTTCTTTCCCACAAAGAAATAGAGAAAAGGTATTTCAGAAAATGCCTTCTTTACAAGAGTCGTTTTCCCTATTCGCCGTCTTCCGGTCATGACCGTCATCTGCGCATATTCTGCGGATAGTTTTTCTATCCTTTTCAATGCGTGGATTTCAGTGCCCCTGTCATAAAATTTCATGATTCAATAACTGTAATATTCGTTACTGTAATATCTATTACAATTAATATGCAAATTTTGAATTATTTCTTCGGATTTCCAAATATTTGTTGCATCGATAAGTTTTTGTAATTATCCACACTGTCTGGAACAGAACCTTGGGTTAAGTACTCGGTATGGTTGTAAAGATATGACCTTATCGGATACTTTTTGTATCTTTTCTCTAAAAAGGAGACAGGGACGGGAGCTGGAGAGTATTCCTGACCCGATAAATTATGTCCGGTAGGGAGAAAACCGGAAAAAGTAGGGAGAAAAGGTCGGGAAGTAGGGAGAAAATCATATCTTTGCCGTTAAAGTCAAGAAGATAGGTCATGAATACAGAACTGGAAAATCTTGTGTCCACATATAGGAAGTTGGGGATTGACCGTCAGATAGATTATGACAAATTCTATCTGTACTCGATTATTACGCACTCTACTGCAATAGAAGGCTCTACCATTACGGAAGTTGAGAATCAGATTATGTTCGACCATGGTATCAGCCTGAAAGGAAAAAGCATCGAGGAGCAGAATATGAATCTGGATCTGAAAGCTGCGTACGAACGGTCTATTCAGCTGGCGGCAGAGCATGCCCCGGTGACAGTGGACATGTTGAGAGAATTGTCTGCTCTTGTCATGAAGAATACGGGAAAGGAATACAAGACGGCATTGGGAGACTTTTCATCAGCGAGAGGTGAGTTGCGTCTGTTGAATGTCACGGCTGGGATTGGCGGCAGGTCCTATATGAATTATAACAAGGTTCCGGCGAAACTGGCAGAATTTTGCACGAGACTTAACGAGGAACGGGCGAATTGTGGCGGTAAAAGCATATATGATTTATACATATTGAGTTTTGATGCCCACTATAATCTGGTGACAATACATCCGTGGGCTGATGGAAACGGCAGAATGGCGCGCTTGCTTATGAACCAGCTTCAATTTGAATTCGGGCTGATTCCGACTAAAATTCTCAATGAGGATAAGGAAGAATACATAAAGTCTTTGGTTGCAACGCGAGAAAATGATGACCTGAATATTTTCAGGGACTTTATGGTGTCCACAATGGTGAAAAATCTTGTCCGCGATATAGAGGCATACCGGAATTCTATAGATGATAATGAAAGCAGCGAGAATGTTTTGCGCGATGGTGAGAAAAACTGGGAAGTAGGGAGAAAAATCCCGAAAAGTAGGGAGAAAATCGTTGAATTGCTTTCCCGGGATGGCTCATTGACTGCGGTTGCTCTTGCCGCGCGGATAGGCATAACTCAGAAAGCAGTTGAAAAGCAGATTGCCAGGCTCAAGGCTGATGGTCTTATCGAGCGGATCGGCCCGGACAAAGGCGGGCATTGGCAGGTCATCGGGAAGTGAGGGATGCCGGGTCGGGAGAATTATTCGTACAGGGCAGGGCGAAGTTTTTCTGTGCAAAATTCGGTACATATAAGGAGGTTTGCGAGGAGTATTACGGCCAGCATGTATCATGGCCGGCTGTCGGATATTCTGCATGTGTATGAACAAATTGCAATAAATCATTAACTTTACACATGATAAAGAGGATGTGTTTAATCAGATGATTATGGAGTTCGACATTAAATCGCTGATAGGTGAAGCAACTGCTTACGACAAGAAACAGATGCTTGAGGTCAGACGGCCCAAAAGTTGGCTCAAGAGTGTTTCTTCCTTTGCCAATGGCGAAGGTGGTGTATTGATATTCGGCATCAGTGATGATGACCATGTGTTGGGACTTGCCGATGCGGAGGGTGACGCCGAGAAAATCAGTGAGGAGATAAAGAGCAAGTTTGACCCTGTCCCGTCAATCAGACTTGAATTTAAGGAAGTGGATGGGAAGAAGTTAGTGCTGTTGCATGTCTATCCTGGACAGGAGACACCCTATGAAAAGTCTTGTTCTTAAAGGAGCCGGAAGGACATACGACAGTCTGCCTTCAAATTACAGATTTGAGGATATGGCTTTTACCAAACTCAGGTCTGTTCACTACAAAAGGCTGCAACGCTCGTTTGAAGACAGCGAGTTTGTATCATGGGGTATCGTAGATGAAAATGGCAATCTGACAAACGCAGGTGCATTGCTGGCAGATGAATCCCCGATAAGACAATCCCGTATATTCTGCACCCGATGGAACGGGCTGGATATGACCAGCGGCTTGGGCGAAGCGATAGATGATGTTGAACTGGAGGGTTGTGTAATCGGCCAGTTGCAGGATGCCGTATCTTTTGTGCGGAACAATTCACGAAAGAAATGGTGGAAAGAAAGTGACCACCGCGAAGAATTGCCAGACTATCCCGAACGTGCCGTAACGGAAGCGATAGCCAATGCAATCATTCACCGTGACTACCTGCAGATGGGAAGCGAGATACATATTGACATGTACGATGACCGGATGGAGATATACTCTCCCGGTGGCATGATGGACGGCAGGTTTATCCAGCAGCTGAATCCTCTTACGGTGCCGTCCAAAAGACGGAATCCTTTATTGGCTGATTTCTTCAGCCGGTTGGGGCTTATGGAACGGCGAGGCAGCGGCATGAAGAAGATAATAGATTCCTATAAGAGATTTGAGGGATTGCCTAATTTTCATGCTCCTGAATTTCAGTCAAATGCATCTGAATTCCATGTGATCTTATGGAACTTGAATTATAACTGTTATTGCCCTGTAAAAGAAGATGCGAACTACAGGGAAGAGTTCGCGAACAAACCGGAACAGTTCGTGAATTCTAAAGGAGAGTTCGCGAACAAACCGGAACAGTTCGCCAAAAGCAGAAAAGAGTTCCTGAAAGCAAGTCGCCAGATATATAATATTATATCAGCGAATCCGCAGATAACAACGGCCCAAATGGCAGAAAAGCTGAAACTCTCTCAACGTCAGGTGCAAAAATACTTAAAGCGCCTGCAAGAGGCAGAAAAGATATCCCGTTCGGGAAGCCGCAAAAACAGTGAGTGGAAAATAATCGATGAGGAGTATGAGGGATTCTTTGATAGAATATAATTATAGTTAATGGAGTTGCTGCAGGTGGCCGGCGATTTCCGAGGCGATGGAAGGGAAGGTCTTGCCGTCGATATCGATGATGATCCGGGCTGCTGATTCGTAGATATGGCTGCGGGCTGACATGAGGGTCTCTATCCGGCTGCGGAGTGCGGATTCTTCGGCATCCGGATTTTTTGTGTGGCTGAAGTTGGCGGATTCTTCACTCCGTTCAGAATGACAGTCATTGGCTGTATTTGCACTTTGCCTGGAATGGAGGTTGCCGTCTGGCTTTCGGATTGTTTCCGGATAGTTGCCGCTGTCGGTTTTACTCATGGCACTGTCGGAGTTACAGTTACAGGTGCCAGGATATGTCGGGGAAGTCTTGGCGGCAGGGGAGAGCATGGGGCGTCCGGCGGTATCGTTCCGGAGGTTGCGGACGAGGGTGTCGATTCCTGCGCGGAGGTAGATGCAGTATGTGTGTCTGCGGATCAGGTCCGCGCATTGTGCTGTGGTGAGGGTCCCGCCCCCGAGGGCGAGAATCATGTATGGCAGTCCGGGGCCACAAGGGCTGAACAGTGCCTGCAGGGCGGAGAGTTCCATGGCGCGGAATGCAGCCTCCCCATCCGAGGCGAATATTTCCGGGATAGTGCGCCCTTCCTTTTCTTCGATATACGAATCCAGATCCACCATAGGACAGGAAAGCAGTGCCGAGAGTTCCCTCCCGACGCTGCTTTTCCCGCTCCCCATGAAGCCTGTCAATGATATTATTCTCTCCCGGAACATATTCTTTCCTTTTATAGTCCTGCCCGCTGCGGAATCCTTTTGTATGCCGTTTTGATATCTGATGACTGATTACCGGATTTTCCGCAGATGTCAATCAGGTAAACAGCGTCACCGGCGTTGCCGCGGAGGCCAATCAGAATAGGGTCGGCTGGTCGTCGTCGCTGTAGCCGAGTTTCTCCCATGCGCTCTGTCCGGATTCCATGATGCCGTCCGGTCCTGACTCTGAGGCGTCTGTAATGTTTCCTGTGTCAGGAGTGCCGCCGTCTGCCGGAGCGGAATCTGCAGCAGGAGTCGCCTCTTCTATGTCATCCTCCGGCTTGTGCAGAGGCTCTATGAACCTGACAGACTGAACCTCATACTGGCTGACTTTCTTTCCTTTTGCAGAGATGCCTTTCTTTGCGATGAATTCCTCGGCATCTATGGCTTCAGCCTGTCTGTGAGCCTGCCTGCCCCCGAAAGTAACCTCTACCTGCGGATGTCTGTCGTCGCAGAGTTCCACAAGGTACGAACCTTTGGCATCGGAAATGAACGATACCGGAGTATTGTCGCTGATATCGAAGCTGAATCTCTTGACATAGAATGCCTTGACATCCCCATCATAATACAGCGCAGTGTATGTCCGGGATGTGTCAAGCTTGCATATCTCCAGCAGATCGCCCTGGTAGCGGTTGCTCAGGTCAGTCGAAGTCGTATAGTAGGTTCCATCCCTGAATATCGCGAGTATATGGTCTCCGCTGCCGAACTGACCGAGATATTCTCCCCTCGAGTCCTCGTTCAGCCTCTGGATGTCGGTATCGAACCATATATCCTTGCCTCCTATGGTGGAGATGCCCTTGCTCTTCAGAAGTATCTTCTGGACAGGATTCTTGGTCACGAGGTTGCCCCTTGAGGCCCTGCCTTTTATCATCAGCTGCGAGAAGTCGTATTCATCTATCAGCTTCTTGAGTTTCAGCCTCGGTCTCAGGTATATCTTCACTGTCTCCGCCTCCCCGTTGCCGTTCGCGGTGAACCAGAGTACGGCCGAGCCTTCTGTCCCCTGGGTGATGTCATATTCCTTGTCCCTGGTGACACCTCCCACCACGAACCTCTTGGCGTAGTACGGTCCGTTCTTCCCGTCGCGGTAGATGACATTGTATGTCGTCCGCTGGTCATTGCGGTCGAACAGTCCGGCATAAATGATGTCCGGACCGAAGAATGCCTTGTCGCTGACCTTTGTGACACGGTACTTGCCGTTCTTGTTGAAGACGATGATTTCCGACAGGTCCGAGCAGTCGCAGATGTATTCCGCATTGTCTTCTTTCTTCAGCCCTGTCCCCACGAAGCCTTCTGCCTTGTTGGCGTAGAGCTTGGCGTTGTTGCTGACTACCCTCGTGACGGCTATGTTCTGGAAACTGGTTATCTCGGTGTGTCTGATACGGTCCTTGCCGTATTTCTTCTTCAGGTTCCGGTAATAGTTGATGGTGAATTCGGTGAGGTGCTCGAGATGGTTCCTGACCTCATCGATCTCATCCTCGATGCCTCTGATCTTCTCATCTACGGCCTTGGTGTCGAATCTGGATATCTTCCGGACCGGCTTCTCCACCAGTTTCAGGATGTCGTCCATTACGATTTCCTTCTTGAACATGTCCTGATATCCCTTCATGGCACGGAATACCTCATCCAGCTGGTCTTCCCACGTCCTGGAGTCGCCTTCGAGTATCTTGTAGACCTTGTTCTCGAAGAATACCTTTTCCAGGGAGCTGTAGTGCCAGTCAGTCTCCAGTTCATCGAGCCTTATCTGCAGTTCCTGCCCGAGCAGGTCCCTGGTGTGCTGCGTATTGAACCTGAGGATGTCATCCACGCTTAGGAACTGCGGCTTGTCATCCACAATGACGCAAGCGTTCGGTGATATGGACACCTCGCAGTCGGTGAATGCGTACAGGGCATCTATTGTCTTGTCCGGAGAGACATCGTTCGGGAGGTGGATCATTATGTTCGCCTCTCCGGTTGTAAGGTCGGCGATTTTCTTGATCTTGATCTTGCCCTTGTCCTTTGCCTTGAGGATGGATTCGATGAGCCTGTCTGTAGTCTGTCCGTAAGGAATTTCGGTGATGGCGAGAGTGCTTTTGTCTATCTTCTCTATCTTCGCCCTGACACGGATGACTCCGCCTCTCTGCCCCCTGTTGTATTTGGTGCAGTCGGCGAACCCTCCGGTAGGGAAGTCCGGGTAGAGTTCGAAATCACGGCCTTCGAGGATGTCTATCGATGCATCGATCAGTTCGTTGAAGTTGTGCGGAAGGATCTTGGACGCGAGTCCCACGGCTATGCCATCCGCCCCCTGGGCCAGCAGCAGCGGAAATTTCACCGGCAGGTTTACCGGCTCCTGGTTCCTCCCGTCGTAGGATGTCATCCATACTGTCGTCTTCGGGTTGAACACGACCTCCTTGGCGAATTTCGACAGCCGTGCCTCGATGTATCGTGGAGCTGCGTTGGGGTCTCCGGTCAGGATGTTGCCCCAGTTACCCTGACAGTCGATGAGCAGGTCTTTCTGCCCGAGGGTGACAAGCGCTCCGAGTATGGACGCATCTCCGTGCGGATGGAACTGCATCGCCTGTCCGACGATATTGGCCACTTTGGTCAGGCTGCCATCGTCTATCCTGTACATGGCATGCAGGACACGCCGCTGTACAGGCTTGAGCCCATCGATGATGTGCGGCACGGCCCTGTAGAGAATGACGTACGAGGAGTAGTCGAGAAACCAGTCCTTGAACATGCCCGACAGCTTGAACCTGACGCTGTTCTCATTCAGCAGCCTGTCATATTTTCCCGATGACTCCGCATTCTCATCCACCGGCGGGTCGTTGAGGTCATCATCCTCTATTTCCGGAAGATCGATGTCGTCTATACTCATATTGTAGTCTTTTTAATGTTCGTATCCGAAGCGTCTCAGTTCTTTCTTGTTCTCCCTCCAGTCAGGATCCACTTTCACGAACAGCCTCAGAAACACTTTCTTCTGGAAGAAATCCTCCATATCCATACGCGCCTCTGTCCCGACCTTCTTCAGCGCTTTTCCGCCCTTGCCGATAAGAATCCCTTTCTGGCTGTCACGCATTACATAGATGACTGCGCTGATGTCATATCTTTCCTCTCCCTCCTTGAACTCCTCGATGCTGACCTCACAGCTGTATGGTATCTCCTGGCTGTAGTTGAGGAGAATCTTCTCGCGGATGATTTCGGATGCGAAGAACCTGAGGTTCTTGTCCGTGAACACATCCTTGTCGTACCAGGCCGGCGCTTCGGGGAGATGCTCCACAATGGCATCGAAGATGTTGTCGAGGTTGAACTTTTCCTTGGCTGAGGCTGGATAGACTATGGCCTTGGGCAGCTGTTCCTGCCACCAGTTCATCAGCCTGATCACCTCTTCCTGGGAGCTTATGTCTATCTTGTTGATGACCAGTATCACAGGGCATTCTATCTTCTGGAGCTTGAGGATATATTCCTCGTTCTTGTCAGCCTTTTCTACGGTGTCCGTCACATACAGGATGATGTCTGCATCCCCGATGGCCGTGTCCACAAAGTTCATCATGCTCTGCTGCAGCCTGTAGTTGGGCTTAAGGATGCCGGGGGTGTCGGAGTAGACGATCTGCCAGTCTTCTCCGTTCACTATCCCCATTATCCTGTGCCGCGTGGTCTGGGCCTTGGCCGTCACTATCGACAGCTTTTCCCCGACCAGCGCATTCATCAGAGTCGATTTCCCGACATTCGGGTTCCCTATTATGTTTACGAACCCTGCCTTATGGTTCTTCATGATCAGTTGTATGCCCCCATTTTCAGAATGTTGACCTCTCCTTCTGTCAGATACCTCCAGCCTCCGCGTTTGATGCCTTTCTTGGTAAGACCGGCGAAATACACCCTGTCGAGGGCCTTGACATCGTAGCCGAGGGACTCGAATATCCTGCGGACAATCCTGTTCTTGCCTGAATGTATCTCGATGCCGATTTTCCTGTGGTCTTCATCATCGATATATTCCAGTTCGTCTGCCTTGATCTCTCCATCGCTGAGGGATACGCCGCTCAGGATTTTGTCGAAATCCTCCTGGGTCAGTTTGCTGGAGAGGGAGACCTGGTATATCTTCTTCTTGGCGAATGACGGATGGGTGAGCTTCTCTGCCATTTCACCGTCATTGGTGAACATCAGCACTCCGGTGGTGTTCTTGTCGAGCCTTCCTACAGGGAATACCCTTGCAGGACAGCCCTTGATGAGGTCCATTACTGTCTTGTCTGCGTGCGGGTCGCTTGCAGTAGTGACATATCCTTTCGGCTTGTTCATCAGAATATACACCTTGGCCTCACCTCTGAGCCTCTCTCCGTTGAACCTGACATCGTCCGTGTTGATGTTGACCTTGGTCCCGAGTTCGGTCACGACCTCCCCGTTCACTGTCACTACCCCTGCCTGTATGAAATTGTCCGCCTCCCTTCTGGAGCATATACCGGAATTGGCTATGAACTTGTTGAGCCTTACCGTCTCCTTTACAGGGATGTTTACGTAGTCGTTGTCTGAATACTGGGTCTCATCCACCTGAGGCTTGCGGCTGATCATCCTGTTGATGCCCTGCTCTGCGGCCGATACCGGCTGCACCTTGTTCTTGCGCGGCCTGAGTCTTGCCCCGCTTGCACTTCTGGCCGGGAAGCTGCTTTCCTGGAATCTCGGACTTCTCCTCGGTCTGTCGGACCCTTCCCCGAACTGTCTTCTCGGCCTGTCGGAATTCTCTCCGAAAGCTCTCCTCGGCCTGTCCTCCCCGAACTGTCTTCTCGGTCTGTCGGACCCTTCCCCGAACTGTCTTCTCGGCCTGTCGGAATTCTCTCCGAAAGTTCTCCTCGGCCTGTCCTCACCGAACTGTCTTCTCGGTCTGTCGGAGCTGTCCCCGTAAGGCCTGCGCGGCCTGTCACCGTGTTCTCCGAATGGCCTTCCCGGCCTGTCGTTGTTTCTGAATGAGCGGCTGCCGTACTCTCTACGGCCTTCTGCCGGTCTGCGGTCGTAACCGCCTTTCTTGAAATTTTCCATTGTAACCTGTGCCCTCCCGGGCGTTTTTAAATAATATTATAAAAGAATAAACTCTTCCCGTCAAGACGGGTTTCCATTAATTAAGTCTGAATATATATGTTATCGTCCCCTCCTGCAGCGGCGGAGCATCGGCTGTCCTGTTGAACTTGGTCTTCTTCGCCGCATTTATCGCTGCCTGCCACAAGGCCTGGTCGGTGACCGTGGTGCTTTCCATATTTATGGAAGGCTGGCCGCTGACATTGCCCCAGTTGTCGACCTTTATGTTCACTACCACTGTCCCGGCTTTCTGGACAGGATAGGCCGGCTTCGGAAGATAGCCGTTCACTGGAGACCTTCCTTTCAGCCGGGCCTTCGGTTCTCCAATTTCCTTGCCATTCTCTGCAGTCCCGGATGCGTGTCCGGCCTTCAGCTTGTCAGTGACCTCTGCGGCCGTCTGCGGAGCAAGCGTGTCTTTCTGTGCCCTGTTGTCTGCGGCGTGGAACAGCGCACGCCTGTTTATCTCTTTCTTGCGCGGAGGTTCCGGCACTTCCACATCTCCATCTGTCCCGGTCGTCGCCTCCAAGGCGGCATTCGCCTCTGTCCCTGTCACCTGGCCTTCGGATCTCTGTACGAGTTCAACCTCCCTGTCCGGATCCGGCTCCACGGCCCTCGGCTCCTGTCCTGACATTTCCTGGATGACCGGGGTCGGGACATCTTCGCTGAAATCCAGAAGAATGGATTCCTCCTCTGGCGGAGGGTAGATGTATTTCAGCCCGCAGGCGAACCCGACCGCGATGATGCACAGATGGACGACGGCTGTCAGAACGATGCCGGTCATCCTGGAGTTCTTCTCCTGTCTCTCCTGTTCTCTGCGGTACGGTTCCATGTCTGCGCCTGGACTGCTATTCAGGTGAAGTTGCCATTATCACCTTGTAATGGTTCCTCTTGGCTATGTTCATTACCTGCACCACTTCCTTGATGGGTACGGTCTCATCTGCATATATCACGAATGTCGGGTCTTCCTCGGACTGGAGTTCGCTTACAAGGGCATCCTCCACCTGGTCGAACCTGACAGGCTCCAGGTCACCGTTGATATGGTATGTGTAAGTGTTGTCGTGCTGGTCTTTGATGGACACGCTCACAGTCGCCTTGGCCGACACCTGCCCGGTGCTCTTTGGAAGCAGCAGCTTCAGAGCGTTGGGGTTGATCAGGGTCGATGTGACAAGGAAGAATATCAGCAGAAGGAACACGATGTCTGTCATGGACGACATCGAGAAGTTCGGCTCCACCTTAGTTGTTCTCTTGATAGCCATTTCCCTATTGTTTGTCTGCCGTGGCCGTCCTGCCTGCAGCATTATTGACTTCTCCCGCAGACCCGCCGGCAGGGACGCTTTCCTGCTGTGAGTTCAGGAGATCCATGAAATCTATCGTCGTGCTCTCCATCTTGAACACAAGGTCGGATATCTGTGAAGTCAGGTAGTTGTATCCGAAATAGGCGATGATGCCGACAATCAGACCTCCGACAGTGGTTATCATCGCCACATAGATACCTCCGGAAAGCAGGGTTATGTCTATGTTGTTTCCTGCGGATGCCATATTGAAGAACGCCTGGACCATACCCATCACGGTCCCGAGGAATCCGATCATCGGAGCGCCTCCCGCGATCGTGGCCAGTGTCGGCAGCCCTTTCTCGAGCCTTGCGACCTCGATGTTCGCCGTGTTCTCTATGGCTGTCTGGATGTCAGGAAGGGGCCTTCCCGCCCTTTCGATTCCTTTCTCCACCATACGCGCCACAGGCGAGTCGTATCTGCTGCAGAGGCTGATGGCCGACTTCGTCTTCCCGTCGTGCATCAGACTGCGTATCTCTCTGATGAAATTGCCGTCTATCTTCCCGGCCTTGCGAATCATCCACCATTTCTTGCCGAGGATATAGATGGCAATGATGGACAGGGCCAGCAGGACCCACATAAGGGCTCCTCCTTTCAGGAAGAGGTCGAACAGCGACATGGTCATCTCCTGCGGCTGCGGGACTGTCTCCACAGCCTGGTCAAGGCCCGATTGTAAAAGAGTGGTAAGCATTTCTGTCTACAGTAATTAAAATCAATGGTAATCAAATCAAGACCGCAAAGATAAGAAAATTTTTACATTCCGTCATATTCCACGCGGTTAAGGAAAAGTGCGTGTCCGGGCACAGATTCCCCCGCATCAGACCGTGTCCCGGAGGCAATCAGAGAAGCCGTCCAGTCGGTCCCGCGCCTTCCGCGCCCTACCTCAAGAAGCGAGCCGACGATGGCCCGGACCATGTTGCGCAGGAAGCGGTCCGCCCGTATCCGGAAGAAGATGCAGTCTCCAGGGGCGGATGGGTATCCGAGGATGGACACGTGGGGCGGCGTGTAGGTCTCCCACCGGGCTTCGAGGACGGTACAGATGGATGTCCTGTTGCTGCTGCCGGTCTTCTCGAAACATCTGAAGTCATGCCGTCCGAGCAGATGTGCGGCTGCGGAGTTCATCCTTTCCATGTCCAGCGGGTAGCGGCAGCGGTAAGAGAAACTTTCCATGAAAGGGTCTTCGCGCAGATGAATAAAGTAATGATACTCACGGGATATGGCGGAAAATCTGGCATGGAAGTCATCCGGACATGGCAATATTTCGTGTACAGTTATGTTTTTCGGCAGGATGGCATTTATTTTGTATATAAGATTGGTTGCGTCAAACGGTATCAGTCCGGAAGTGTCGAAATGGGCTATGTAGTTGACTGCGTTGACTCTGGCATCCGTGCGGCCCGCTCCTGTCACATCGGTTTCGTTTCCGAGGAGTACGGATATGGCGTGAGAAAGTTCCTGCTGGACGGAAGGTGCGTTGTTCTGCCTTTGCCAGCCGCTGAGGGTCAGGCCGTTGTATGAGAGTCGGATCATGTATCGCATGGCTGCTGTTTTGCTGGAAGTTGTCTCGGGAACGGGCCGGCTTCCGTTGTTTTGAGTGCAAAATTATCAAAAATACTTGACTTTTTATGGAGAGCGTAAACATTAAAGAATTGAATGACCGCATTCAGCGCGAAAGTTCTTTCGTGGACATCCTCACAATGGAGATGAACAAGGTCATCGTGGGGCAGAAGCATCTTGTGGAGAATCTGCTGATAGGGCTTCTCGCCAACGGACATATCCTGCTCGAAGGTGTTCCGGGACTGGCGAAAACCCTGGCCATCAATACGCTTGCGTCTGCAGTGGACGCCAAGTTCAGCAGGATACAGTTCACTCCTGACCTCCTGCCTGCGGATGTGATAGGGACGATGATCTATTCGCAGAAGAGCGAGCAGTTCCAGATCCGCAAGGGGCCTGTCTTCGCCAATTTCGTGCTGGCGGATGAGATCAACCGTTCCCCTGCAAAGGTGCAGTCGGCCTTGCTCGAGGCGATGCAGGAGAGGCAGGTCACGATAGGCGACCAGACATTCAGGCTGCCGGAGCCTTTCCTTGTGATGGCGACCCAGAACCCTATAGAGCAGGAGGGTACCTATCCTCTTCCGGAGGCCCAGGTGGACCGTTTCATGCTCAAGGTCGTCGTTACATATCCGAAGAAGGAGGAGGAGAAACTGATCATAAGGATGAACAATTCCGGGGAATTCCCGAAGGCATCTCCGGTGATGAAGCCGGAGGACATAGTCCGTGCACGTTCTGTGGTGAGGGATGTCTATATGGACGAGAAGATAGAGCGGTACATCGTGGATATAGTGTATGCCACAAGGACTCCGGAGGATTATAATCTCGGCAGGCTCGCAAATCTCATTTCATACGGTGCCTCCCCGCGTGCCAGCATTTCGCTCTCGATGGCATCCAAGGCGTATGCGTTCATCAAGAGGAGGGGGTATGTGATTCCTGAGGATGTGAGGGCTGTCTGCAACGAGGTGCTCCGCCACAGGATCGGCCTGACTTACGAGGCAGAGGCGGAGAATGTCACTACGGAGAACATAATATCCGAGATAATCAACGCAGTAGAGGTTCCATAATGGAGAGTATGAGTGCAAACGACCTTCTCAGGAAGGTCAGGAAGATTGAAATCAAGACAAGGGCACTCTCTCATCAGATATTTGCAGGCGAATACCATTCTGCTTTCAAGGGTCGCGGTATGGCATT
Organism: uncultured Bacteroidales bacterium; assembly: GCA_944322715.1. Lineage (GTDB taxonomy): Bacteria > Bacteroidota > Bacteroidia > Bacteroidales > UBA932 > Cryptobacteroides. Next base: position 116,844 of record CALUPT010000009.1, on the reverse strand, counting down.
CAGCGAGGTCAGGGAGTACCAGTACGGCGATGATGTCCGCAACATGGACTGGAATGTCACCGCAAGGCTCCGTGCACCGTACGTCAAGGTCTTCGAGGAGGAGAGGGAGCTGACGGTCGTGCTGCTGATAGATGCCAGCCGGTCCCGGCTTTTCGGAACTTCGGGGCAGATAAAGCGCGACCTCATTGCGGAGATAGCCGCTGTCCTTTCATTCTCGGCGATTATCAACAATGACAAGGTGGGGGCCCTTTTCTTCAGCGAGAAGGTGGAGAAGTTCATACCTCCGAAAAAAGGCCGCAGCCATCTGCTTCATATCATACGGGAGATCATAGAGTTCCAGCCGTCATCCGATGGGACGGACATCAGCGAGGCACTGCGTTATCTGACCAACGCCATCAAGAAAAGGTGCACGGCATTTCTCCTGTCCGACATGTTGGATGTGGACAATGATGGTACACCGAGATACGAGGATGCCCTGAAGGTGGCCGTGAACAGGCACGACCTCTCTGTAATCGAGGTGTATGATCCGAGAGAGCGCACCATACCTGATGTCGGGATGGTGCATGTGAAGGATTCGGAGACCGGACGGTGCGCCTGGGTGAACACATCTTCCCGAAAGATGAGGCAGGCCTATTCCAAATGGTTCGCTGGTATGGAGGAGAGCACGTCGCGGATGCTGCTGAAATACAGCGTGGACAATGTCAGCATATCCACGGATGACGACTATGTCAGGAGTCTTATGACATTCTTTCAAAGGAGATAGGAGATGAACACTTGCTTGTTGTCCATATTTTTGACGGTAGTGCCGATGCAGGGCTCATTCCTCACGCCTCTGCAGGAGGGCAGGGATACTGTCGTGATTGCAGACCAGATGCTGTACGGGGTGGAGATCAAGGATGTTCCGGAGGGTACGCGCCTCTTTTTCCCTGAAATACGGCAGGAGAACCCCGGGGAGGGCGGCGTAATGGTCCTTTCGGACTGGAGGATAGACACCCTTGATGTGAAGAAACAGAAGAAAGGGCTTCCGAGGCTCTATGACATAAGGGCGGGCTTCGTGATCACTTCGTTCGATGAGGGCCGGTATGCCCTTCCTCCCGTCATGGTGGAAAGGCACGCTCCAGATGGAGCGGTCGATACCCTGACATTCGACTCCCTGACCATGAATGTCGCTCCCGTGCAGATAGACACCACATCATTCAGGATACATGACATCAAGGGGCAGATACGCTACCCTCTGACATTCGGCGAGGTCCTGCCGTATGTCCTCGGCGGACAGCTTGCGGCCGTGCTCGTTATCCTGACCGTATGCCTGATACTGATGTTCAGGAGAAAGAAGGTATATGAGGAGACCCGCCGCGATCCCGCACATATAGTCGCCCTTCGCAAGCTGGATGCGTTCCGCGGGGACAGGCTCTGGGCCCCGGAAAAGCAGAAGGCCTTCTATTCGGGCGTGACGGATGCCCTGAGGGAGTATATTGTGGCGCGATACGGCATATCCGCGATGGAGATGACCACAAAGGAGATATTCGATGACCTCAAGGGGACGGATGTCCCTGCAGACCTGTTTGCGGAACTCCGGTCCCTGTTCGAGAGGGCCGACTATGTGAAGTTTGCCAAATATGTGGCTACGGAGACCGAGAATGCGTCTGCCGTACCGCTGGCCGTGCGCTTTGTCACTGCCACATACCAGGCAGAGATCAATGCGGACAGCCCTGGCCCGGACGCCGGTCCTTCCGCCACCGGTCCTTCCGCCACCGGTCCTTCCGCCACCGGCCCTTCTTCTTCCGCCGGCCCTTCTTCTGCCGCCGACCCTTCTTCCTGCCCTCCGGATCCTTCTTCCTGTCATCCTGAGCGGAGCGAAGGATCTGCCCCGGTCGCTGCCATAGAGGAGTCACAGGCAGCCAATGCTTCAGACAAAAAGGAGAATTGACCATGTTTTTCGAATATCCAAGACTTTTGTGGCTGGAAGTGATACCGGCGCTGCTGGTATTGCATTATCTGTATCTGGAGTTCAGGGAGAGAAATCCCCATTTGAGGGTGTCCACCATTGTCCCATGGATGCGTACCGGGAGGGGGCTGATGAATGTCATCAGGCATTTCCCGTTCCTGCTCAGGACGCTCGCCCTTGTGATGATCATCATCGCAATAGCGCGTCCGAGGTCATCGGAGCAGATGGACAGGGTGGATACGGAGGGAATCGACATAATGCTGGCGATGGATGTGTCCACCAGTATGCTTGCAAGGGACTTCACTCCGGACAGGATAAGCGCGGCCAAGGACATCGCGATAGAGTTCATCTCCCAGCGTCCGTATGACAGGATGGGCATTGTGGTCTTTGCAGGGGAGAGCTATACGCAGTGTCCTCTGACAACCGACCGTGCGACCCTCATTAACCTTATGAAGGAGATAAGCACAGACCTTATCGAGGATGGCACCGCTATTGGCAACGGTCTGGCGACTGCAGTCGCGAGGATGAAGGATTCGGATGCGAAGAGCCGCGTGATCATTCTCCTGACTGATGGCGTGAACAACAGGGGGGAGATAACCCCACAGATGGCTGCCGAGATTGCCAGGACCTACGGTATCAGGGTATATACGATCGGTGTCGGGGCTAACGGGATGGCACCTTATCCTGTGATGACCCCGTGGGGAGTGGACATCCAGAAGGTCCAGGTGGAGATAGATGAGGATCTGCTGTCCGAAATAGCGTCTTCTACCGGAGGACGGTATTTCAGGGCGACGGACAACACCAAGCTTATGGAGATTTATAACGAGATCAACCAGATGGAGAAGGCCCGCATTACAGTGGACAGCTTCCCGGTGTACAAGGAACTGTTTCCGGGCTATGCGTTTGTGGCTCTTGTCGCCCTTCTGCTGGAGCTGGTGCTGAAACTGTTTGTTATCAGAAGACTGCCTTAAAACGAGATAATTATGGTGAATTTTGCACAGGCACAATATCTTCTTCTGCTTCTGCTTATACCGCTGTTCTTTGTGTTCTATGCGGTTATGCTGAGGTTCAGGAGGCGCAGGATAAGACGGTTCGGAGACGAGACGCTGGTGAAGGAGATAATGCCGTCCCGTTCGGCATCGAAGGGCTGGGTGAAAGTGACTCTCTTTGCGGTTGCATTCTTCTTTTTCACGATAGGGCTTTCAAGGCCGCAGATAGGTGCCAAGCTCAAGGAGCATCAGACCAAGGGGGTCGAGATCATGCTTGCGCTTGATGTGTCCAACTCTATGCTGGCGGAGGATTATTCCCCTAACCGTCTGGAGAGGGCCAAGCTGGCCATATCTAAACTGGTGGACAGGCTGAGGGACGACCGTATCGGACTTATTGTCTTTGCAGGCAATTCCTTTGTCCAGCTCCCGATAACTACGGATTATGTGTCGGCCAAGATGTTCCTCGGCTCTATCTCCACAGAGTCAGTCCCTGTACAGGGTACTGCCATAGGGGATGCGATCAATACCGCGATAAGGAGTTTCAGCGTGCAGAGCGAGAAGAGCCGGGCGATCATAGTCATAACCGATGGGGAGAACCACGAGGATGACCCGGTGGCGGCGGCAAAGCAGGCTGCCGAAATGGGCATAAGGGTATTCACTGTCGGGGTTGGTTCTACACAGGGCGAGCCGATACCGGTGGATGGCGAGCTGCTCAAGGACAAGGATGGCAACATAGTGGTGACGAAGCTGGATGAGCAGATGCTCCGTGACATAGCGGCCGCAGGAGGAGGGATCTATGTGCGGGCGGAGAACAGCGAGTTCGGTCTCAACCCGATTGTAGACAATATCAAGAAGATGGATGAGGAGGCATTCAGCTCTGTCGTCTTCGAGGAATTTGATGAACAGTATATGTATTTCTTCGCCATAGCATTGGTATTCCTTGTGATAGAGATGCTTGTCGGTAACAGGCGGGCGAAGAGAAGACTTTTCAACTGATATGCGTATGGGAATGGTCAGAAATATTTTCCTGTGGACGGTGGCCCTTGTGCTTTCGGGGGCTGTAATGAGCGCACAGACAGACCGCAGGGAGGTACGCAAAGGCAACCGGGATTTCAGAAAGGAGAGCTACAGCGAGGCCGAGATAGACTACAGGAGGGCGCTGGTCAAGGATTCCACCTCTTTTGCAGCGAGATATAACCTGGGAAATACGCTGTACCGCAACGGTGATGTGCAGCAGGCGCGGAAAAGTTATGAGACGCTGAAGGATGTTGCGCCGGCATCGCAGTACGGGGCCGACTATTACTACAATCTCGGTAATGCCGCAGCAGAGATGGAGGACTGGCAGGCGGCTGTCGATGCCTATACCCAATCCTTGTTGAGGAATCCCGGGGATATGGATGCAAAGGAAAACTATGTCTATGCCAAAGGAAAGCTGAAGGACCAGCAGAACGGTGGCGGAGGTCAGGACAATCAGGATCAGAACCAGAATCAGGACCAGAACCAGAATCAGGACCAAAACCAGGATCAGAATCAGAACCAGAACCAGAACCAGGATCAGAATCAGGACCAGAATCAGAATCAGGACCAGAATCAGGATCAGAACCAGGACCGGAATCAGGATCAGGGGCAGGGCAGTCAGGGCGCACAGCCTAAGATAACGCCCCAGGCAGCCCAGCAGATGCTGAAGGCGATACAGGCAAAGGAGAAGGAGACCCAGGAGAAGGTCAACAAGGAGAAGGCCGCCTTGCTGAAATCAAGGCAGAAAGAGAAGAATTGGTAAAAATCGGACAGATGAAAAAATTATTTCTGACAATATCCATAGCCTTACAGGCTCTAATGCTTACCGCACAGACCACAATGAGGGTCGATGTCCCGAACGTGGTGGCGGCTGATGAGCAGTTCAATGTCACTTTCATAGTTGAAGGGGATGAGAACCCCAAGGATTTCAGCTGGAGTCAGGGTGATGATTTCCAGCTTGTCTGGGGACCTCAGCAGGGCCGCTCTACAAGCGTGCAGATAATCAACGGCAAGACTACGAGGTCATCCCAGTTCACCTACACCTATATATTGATGCCCAAGAAGACCGGAAAGTTCACCATTCCGGCTGCTACGGCCAGACTCAAGGGCGGGAAACAGATTACATCCGGCACTGCTACGGTCGAGGTGGTCGCCAACAGCGGCTCATCTTCGTCTGGAAGGGGAAATCAGGGCGGAGTCCAGTCATCGGCCCCCTCTTCTGTCGGAGCGATAGGGGATGATGACCTTTTCATGCGGTTTACCTTCAGCAGGAAGAGCGCGGTGGTGGGAGAGCCGATCGAGGCTACCCTTAAACTTTACCAGAGAGTGAATATTGCAGGGTTTGAAGATGCCCGTTTCCCTGCTTTCAACGGTTTCTGGAGCCAGGAAGTGGAGGCTCCTACAAATATCGAGTTCCAGAGGGAGAATGTGGATGGGAACATATACTATTCAGCAGTCCTCAGGAAATATGTGCTCATTCCCCAGCAGGCAGGTTCGATCACCATCGATCCGGCCGAGCTCGTATGTGTCGTGAATGTCCGTGTGGCTCCGACAGGAGGGGCAAGCATATTCGACAGTTTCTTCGAGAACCAGAGGACAATACGCAAACGGGTGATGACAGACCCTTATACAATCAATGTCTCTCCTCTTCCGGCTGGTGCCCCTGCCACATTCGGCGGTGGAGTCGGGAAGTTCAGCATCTCGGCATCCCTGAGCAAGGATTCTCTTATGACGCATGAGGCCGCGTCTCTTGTCATCACTGTCAAGGGCAAAGGCAACATATCGCTTCTGGAGGCTCCTGAGGTGTCTTTCCCTCCTGATATGGAAGTCTATGACACAAAGGTGTCAGAGAGGACGGACAAAGGTACGGGCGGCACATCGGGGAGCAAGATATATGAATATCCTTTTATCCCGAGAAGCCACGGTGATTTCGAGATTCCTGCCATCAGATACAGCTACTATGACATAAATGCCGGCAGGTACGTGACATTGAGTACGCAACCCGTCAGATACCACGTGGACAAGGGCAAGGATGATCCGGCGGCACAGCCCGGGACAGCTGTACAGGGCGTGAACAGAAGCGGGGTCAAGAGTCTCAATGAAGATATAAGGTTCATCACTACCAAGATGCCATCGATGTCATCGAAAGGCCGGTTCTTCGTGTTCTCGACCGGATACTGGATGTTGCTGGCAGGACTTGCTCTCCTGGCTTTCATCCTGTGGCTCGCGTTCAGGAAGATGGCTGCCCGCAGGGCCGATGTGGCAGGCACTAGGACAAGGAAGGCAAGCAAGATGGCTGTCAGGAGACTTCGCCAGGCCGGAGAATTCCTGAAGCAGAATCTGTACACGGCCTTTTACGAGGAACTTCACAAGGCTCTTGTCGGGTACATATCTGACAAGTTGAACATTGCGGTCGCGGACTTCTCAAAGGACACGGTGGCCCAGCAGCTCGCGGAGAACGGAATATCAGAGGACCTTGCAGGGGAATTCGTCGGACTTATAGATGCGTGTGAGTTCGCAAGGTATTCTCCTGATGCAGGCCACGATGCGATGGAAGCCCATTATCAGAATGCAGTGAAGGTCATATCATCAATCGAATCCGATATGAAGAAAAAGACATCCGATACAAGACGGCCTTCCGGTAAAGGCAAGGCTGCAGGTGCCGCTCTTGCAGCAGCGGCCCTGCTTGCAGTCCAGATGCCTGCGGAATCCGCAGAGACACAGTATATAGACTCCTTGTGGAACAAGGCTACAGAAGCATACTCTGCCGGGCAGTGGGATATGGCTCTCCAGGGGTATTCATCCATATCAGCTGCCGGGCTCGAGTCGGCTCCGCTGTACTGCAATATAGGAGATGCATATTTCAAGCTTGAGGATTATCCTCGCGCCATTCTCTATTATGAAAGAGCCCTCAAGCTCGATCCATCCTGTTCCGATGCGAGATACAATCTCGGAATAACCTCCGAGCTGATACAGGACAGGATAGATGTGGTGCCGGAGTTTCTTCTGAAGAGCTGGGCGAGGGATGTCTGCTATGTGCTCGATTCTGATTCGTGGGCAGGTCTCAGCATCTTCTGCTTCGCGGTTTTCCTTGCGATGCTTCTGCTGTATCTTCTGTCAGGAAGGGTAGCGGCACGCAGGACGGGATTCTTCTCTGCCATAGTCTTTATCCTTTTCGCCGGTATGTGCCTGTGGTTTTCCCTTTGGCAGAAGTCCGACTACCAGAGGGCTGACAGTGCTATAGTCATGCGACCTGTGTCCTCCGTCAAGAGTTCCCCATCTTCGGAGACTTCCACGGACCTGTTCATCCTTCATGAAGGGACAAAGGTCACTATCCTGGATGAAGTCGGAGACTGGCGCAACATCAGTCTTGCGGATGGCCGTCAGGGCTGGATGCTTTCAGCCGATATGGAGATCATATAATGAAAATAGAGACCGACCTTCACGGCTGGTCTCTATCTGTATAAAAAAGATTCGTATTTAAGTTTTCTGTATAGTCTTCCGTATCAGTAGCGGTTGAGCGGCATTCCTGATGTGCGCTGCCTTACCTGTTTCTTGATGCCGGACAGCACAGTCTCATATTCCTCTTTCCCATCTTCAGTCTTGCCTGCAATCAGGTCGAGATGGGCTGCGGCATTCGCGAGGATGGTGTCTATCCATTCGACAATGGTCTCCATATCCTTCTCCACGAATCCCCTGGAAGTCACGGCGGGAGTCCCGACCCTGATTCCTGATGTCTGGAACGGTGTACGGGAATCGAAAGGCACCATGTTCTTGTTTACCGTGATGTCTGCCTTGCCGAGTTCCTTTTCCGCCACCTTGCCGGACAGATCAGGGAATTTGCTCCTGAGGTCTATCAGCATGAGGTGGTTGTCTGTTCCTCCGGATACGATCTTGTAACCCTTGTTCTTGAAGGCCTCTGCCATTGTGGCAGCGTTGGACACCACCTGTTTCTGGTATTCCTTGAATTCCGGCTGCAGAGCCTCGTAGAATGCGACTGCCTTTGCGGCGATGCAGTGCTCGAGCGGTCCGCCCTGCACTCCCGGGAACACGCTGGAATTGAGTATCTGCGACATCTTCTTCACGACACCCTTAGGCGTGGTGAGTCCCCACGGATTGTCGAAGTCCTTGCCCATGAGGATGACACCCCCGCGCGGACCTCTCAGGGTCTTGTGTGTGGTGGATGTCACGATATGGGCATATTTGACAGGGTTGCTGAGCAGTCCTGCGGCTATGAGTCCGGCAGTATGGGCCATGTCCACCATAAAGATGGCTCCGACTTTGTCCGCTATCTCCCTCATCCTTGCATAGTCCCATTCGCGTGAGTATGCGGATGCACCCCCTATTATGAGTTTCGGCCTTGTCTTCAGGGCTGTCTCTTCCATTCTGTCGTAGTCTATGAGACCGGTCTGTTCGTCAAGCCCGTATGCGACGGCATGGTACAGGATTCCGGACATGTTGACCGGTGAACCGTGAGTGAGATGCCCACCGTGCGAGAGGTCGAGTCCCATAAATGTGTCTCCCGGTTTCAGACATGCCATCAATACGGCCATATTGGCCTGCGCTCCCGAATGGGGCTGTACATTGGCATATTCGGCTTCGAAAAGTTCGCACAGCCTGTCTATCGCCAGCTGTTCAATCTGGTCGACAATCTCGCAGCCTCCGTAATATCTTGCACCCGGGTAGCCTTCAGCATATTTGTTGGTGCATACCGAACCGAGAGCTGCAAGCACCTGCTGGCTCACATAGTTCTCGGATGCTATAAGTTCCAGACCGGATGACTGTCTTTCCTCCTCTTTCCTGATCAGACTGAAAATCTGTAGATCCTGTTTCATTGTATGTCCGTTTTAAGTCAGGTACAAAAGTAACCCTATTTTTTATTTTTACTACCTTTGTGTTGAAAACTTTTGTGAAAAATTCACCAGATGCACAACCGCAAGCTTCTAAACATCGAACTCGGCCGTGTAAGTTCCGAGGAATACCGTACCCTGCCGGATTCCGGCGTGGTTGTCGTCCTGGACAATATCAGGAGTGCTCACAATGTGGGTTCGGCGTTCCGCAGCGCAGATTCTTTCAAGGCCGACAGGGTGTATCTGTGCGGTATCTGCGCAGTGCCTCCATCCGCTGAAATACACAAGTCTGCCCTTGGGGCGGAGAACAGTGTGGCCTGGGAGCATTTTTCGGAGACAGGGGAAGCTGTCGCACGGCTCAGGGAGGAAGGCTATGCCATAATAAGTGTGGAGCAGACAGAAAATTCTGTCATGCTGCAGGATTTCAGACCGGAGCCAGGAGCAAGATATGCCCTTGTCTTCGGGAACGAGGTCGCGGGGGTATCACAGGATGTGGTGGATGCGTCCGACCTGTCGATAGAGATTCCGCAGTTCGGTTCCAAACATTCACTCAATGTATCAGTCTCCATTGGTATTGTCCTCTGGCACTTCTGTCCTCTCGTCCCCCGCTGATCCGCGGCCATCTCTTGTCCATCTTCTGTTGACTGCTTTTATAGCCTTTCTGAATGCTGCTTATCTGTCATTCCGAGCCATTTCTGCATAGTCATTCCGAGCACCCTACCTGTCCTTCTGAGCCTTTTCTGCACTGTCCTTCTGAGTGATAGTACATTGTCATTCTGAGCGGTAGCGAAGAATCTGGTACGGAAGCCATACTAAGGCCCTGCTGGTGCTTCAGATCCTTCACTCCGCCTGACGGCTCCGTTCAGGATGACAAAGGAGACGGCTTGTTCAGGAAGACAAAGGGACGGTTCTGTTCAGGATGACAATGGAACGGTGCAGGATGACAGAGGCCGATGTCTGAAACGGACACCGGCCTCTTGCTGGATATTTCATAAGGTCATGACTGTATCGTACAGGTCATTCGGCATCTTCATCGTAAAGGACGAGGATGTGTGTAGAGACACTCCTTTCCCCGGTGTGGTCGTGTGTGCCTCCATCAGTAGGATAGTTGACCACATTGGTCTCCGGATGGCCGAGTCCCTTGACAGTCAGAGTCGTGGAGCCTCCTCCATCCATATTGATGGCCCATTGCGGGTTGAAATACCTGGAGATGAACCGGGTCACTTCTGCGGCGTTCATACCTTCAGCCGTACCGCTCCATCTGCCGTCGATGGCTATCAGCAGCAGGTCGTTGTCTTCAGTGAGGGCATATACGGTACGGGGATGGCGTACGCCCTGATGGCGGCGGTAGTCCTCATAGTCGAACTGGTTCAGCTGCTCGTCGGTAAACGTCCCTCCGATGAAGTCTTCCCCTATCGGGTCGTAGTCATTGATCAGCATGGGCGCGCTTGCGATAATGTTGGAAGCCTCGAGACTGTTGTAGGCCTCGATGGCTTTCTCGCCGTCCTTGCCTCCATACAGGATGCCGACTGTCCTGTCACCTTCGGAGAAGATGCAGGCCTCGTGCTTCCAGTAGCGGAGATGTCCGGGCTGGAGGGATACTTGAGAGATGATAGCATTGTTTATCTTTATGTAAATCGCTTCCTGTTCGTATCCTCCGTTGATCCCGGCTATGGCTGCCGGCTCGTTCTTCACCATGTTCGAGTTGATCTCTCCCTTGTCCGCATACGCAAACTTTATCGAATACCTCGGATCGCTGAGGTTGACTTCCAGCACGTTCACGATCTGGTTGGCAGCGCTGACATCATCATATCCCCTGAAAGTATAGAGGACAAGTCCGTTGTCGAGTTTTTCCGTACGCCATTTCCCGGTCGGGTCCTTGAGCGTCTGCACCTTGGGCGCATCTGGATCCGGGGTGACCGGCAGAGAGATTTCCTCTTCTTCCTTCTGCCCGTAGTCGTAGTGAGGAATGTCGATCTTGTAGGCGTTTCCGCAGGAGATGGCGAGAATGAGTGCCGTCCCTGCAAGAGCAATGAATCTTTTTTCTCTTTTCATTTTTATAATGTTTATTCACCAGGGAGCGGTGCCGCTGATCTTCCGGTAAAGCCGGCAGCGGCACGCGCTCACGGATAATTTCAGTTATTCACCATCACTGTCTATGAACAGTTTCAGCTGAGGAGTCGCTCCGGTAAGATCCCAGATATCCGTATCCCAGCCGAGAGTTGTGGCAGTTTCGCACGGGTTGTCCGTAGGTGTGCCGCAATCAGCGAAGTCGCTGGTATTGCCCTCGTTATAGATACCTTCGGATACAGTCCCGTCATTAGCGTATGTCGTCAGTTGGCATGCAGGGTTTCTGTAGTTGTTTTCAATTACGCTGTTTTCAGTTGCACGCCAGCGTCCGAATATATTTCCTACTGCAGCGCGGCCGTTCAGTTCAGATACCCATGATATGTTGTTCCGGACTGTCCGGTTTGTGGTCCAGTCTTCAGAATGTCCTGCTACGCCTCCGACATTGTAGGTGTTGTCTCCAAGTATCTTGCCTGTGACAAAGCAGTTTTCTATGATGGCATTGTCATACACCCGGCCGGCAATTCCTCCCAAACCATTATTCCATGTCGCATTGATGTCCTTACTGCAGGAGACTTCTACATCTGCATGGCAATTACGGATGGTTCCCTGGCGCAGATTTCCCGCTATACCTCCGAAGTTGTTTTCCGTTCCTGCGGCCACAGTTCCGTTTATATATGCATTTTCAAGCAGTCCCGGTTTGCCGGTGGTCCCGAGATAACCGCCGATTATACCGGCCGCAGTAGACTGTGTCGCATCAATCTTCGCATTGAGGAACCTGATGTCGCGGCATTCACCGTACAGCACCCCGAAGAAGCTCGGGTATGATGCGTATGAGCTGAAGAAGTTATGTATCGTATGTCCGTTGCCGTCCAGATGGACAATCTTCATATACGGGTCGGCGTAGTTAAGAGGTATCCAGTCGATGCCTTCCATATCGATGTCATCGATAAGTTCGAAGTAGACTGCAGTTCCTTCTTCAAGGGCCGAGGACATATTCTGGATATGCCGTGAAGTACCTATCTGGTACGGGTCGTTCTTTGTACCGTCGCCGCCGGCAAACGGGGTGTTGAGCTCGACGTAGACTATGTTGGCGACTTCGGTTTCTCCCGCGTTGTCATAGCTGCCGTTTCCGGAAGGATGGCTGACCACCCCGTCCGTGCCGGACCAGAGAGTCGAGGCATTCCCGCCGGAGAGACACACGGCATCCTGCATGCCGATGATGCGGGCAATGAATGCAGCCTCTGCCATTGTAGCTCCATCTGCCTGTCCGGTCACGCCTCCGTCAATGACGGCCATGAAATAGTTGCCTTTGTCATCCGTGCCTATGATGGAACGGGCCTGACGGGTGTTGTTCTCTTCCGTATCGGCAAATGTCTGCTCCTTGCCGCCTGCGACAAGGACAGGTCCGGCAATCAGCGCGGAGGTATAGTCTGTCTGGAGAGCTGAACTGCTGGCATTGGAGACAATGCCGATGGTGCTTCCGTCCAGAGTCTCGTTGATGGCCAGGGCTCCGGCTCCGGAACTGCTTCCGGAGTCTTCACTGATGACCTTGTTGCCTATCATTACGAATGATGTGGCACCGGAGGCATCGCACGGGCCGCCGTTGATTGCGAATACCGCCTTGCTCCCGGTGGCTATCTCGCTCGTGTTTGCGACACCGTTGTCTGCAGCCGCTATTCTGGTGATGAATATATTCGATGGATAGGTTATATAGGAGACGCTCTGTGTGCCTCCAAGCATTTTTATCTGTGCCTGGCGTATCTCCGCTCCATAGCTTGCATCTGTTGTGCTCCAGCCGGCTCTGCGGAATGCGAGGGAGTCTACATTCCAGAGTATCTCCTGGTTGTAGTCCTTTCCCAGCACGTCGCTGAAGTCGGAGTTGTCCATCTTCTCGCTGCAGGACCATAGCATTGCGGGCAGGGCAGCGGCCAGACAGATTCTGATTATGTTGTTGTTCATAATGTTGTTTTTTATTTTGTTTGTTCTTGTGTTTCAGATCCTTCGCTGCGCTCAGGATGACACTTTTAATGTTTCTTGGGCTTCGCTCAGGATGACAGTGATCTAGAACGGGAGGCCATCATCCCAGCCAGGGTTCTGCGAGAGGGCTCCGTTTGTCAGTATCCTGTCCTTTGTCGGGATAGGGTAGAGGTAGTCCCTGTCTTCGTTCCAGTGGCGCACGAGATCCTGGTGGATGGTCAGGTATCCCTTGTTGCCGACCTGCCCGGTCTCCGGGTCGTACAGGTAGATCCGTTCCCCGAGTTTCAGCTGGACGGAAACAGCGGCATCGGGAGCTTCCTGTGTGTTGTCATCATATATGTAGACATCCGGGGTGCCGTCTCCGTCAAGGTCATAATTTCCCGGAGCAGGGATATACATCCCGAGGAAAGGTTTTTCGAATACCTTACCTTCCTTCCACCTCATCATATCGTAATAGCGGAACCCTTCCATGAACAGTTCGACAGTACGCTCCCTGCGGATTTCGAGGATTACGCCCTTGTTGGCTCCCTTGTCCACATTGGGATATCCCCACTGCTCTGACTCCAGCCACTCATCCGGGTCGGCATTGGCTTCATCCTTGTTCAGATCCGGCATGTCCGCGCGGTTGCGGATAAGGTTGACTGACCTGTCGAGGTCTTCCTGGGTCAGTGTCCCGAGTTCTGCCTTGGCTTCAGCGAAATTGAGATAGACTTCAGCCGTGCGGAACAGAGGGAGATCGACGCAGGAGGAATTGTCCCACTGTTTTGAAATATAGTATTTCATAGGCTGGTAGCCGAGCTTGGCGATTCTCAGGTCAGGCGGGGCGGAGACTCCGTCGATTGTGTACCCCGGGGTGCGGAATGTCTGCGCGAGACGGGGATCGCGGTCCTTCACTTCATCAAGGAATGTCATTTTCTCATATCCTTCCTGGTCGGAGAACCTTTCTCCGTTGCTCATAAGGTAGGCTCCTACTATACGTCTTGTCACTCCTGCGCATCCTGAACCCGATGATATCTCATAGTTCTGGACGCCGTGCGTCAGACTGAGGCTCTGGCTGTAGTCCCTTGCCATTATGATTTCTTCCGGAATGGCTTCCATCGATGTGAACAGGTCCTTGTAAGGTGTGCTTCCTTCGTTGTACAGGGTATATCCGCTTTCAGTCATGAACAGATCGGATGCCTTCTCGCATTCCTCGAGATATTTCTCCCAGTCCCCGAGTCCGTGGTATTTACGGAAGGTGCCTTCGAACAGGCAGACGCGGGACTTGAGCGCAAGTGCGGTCCAGCGGGTGACTCTGTAGACATCCTTCTGTCGTCTCAGATTGTCTGCAGCCCAGTCGAGGTCGGCGATTATGTTCTGCATTACGAGTTCACGGGAATCGCGCGGCTTGTCGAGATCTTCCCTGTCGGCGGACCCGATCACGTGGTCATACCACGGCACATCCCCGAACCTTCTCACTTTGTAGAAGTAGAAATACGCGCGGAAGAATCTGGCGACACCATCATAATGGTTGCGTGCTTCCGTATCTTCACACATGTGGGAGTTTTCGAGATAGTAGTTTATCTGTCGGAGGACATCCCATCCCCATCCATCGACTCCGCTGGATGTCTCCGGGATTATCCTCTGTCCGCTGATGGCTTCATCGAGGATAGGGTTGATGATGCCATCGGCCTCGTCTTCATAGATGGACCCTCCTGGCAGTACGGAAGGGTAGAAGTTGTTGGTGAACAGCTCCAGGTTGCTCTCCGTGTTGAAGAATGTGGCTGGAGTCACCCTGTCTTCAGGTGTCAGGTTCAGCATCCCTTCACAGGCTGTCATCATAGCCAGTACCGGCAGGGCCAGAAGTATTCTGTATATTTTCGTTTTCATTGAGATAGTCCTTTAGAAAGTTATGTCTACACCGAAAGAGAATGTCCTGTTGAGAGGATATCCGTTGACGTTGGTGTTACCGTTGCTCCACGAATTGGCACTTCCGGCAAGGGTAGGATCTACATATTTGCTCTTGAGAGGCGATACGGTGAAAAGATTCTCTCCGCTGAAATAGACACGGATCTTTTCCATCTTGATCTTGTCCATCCATTTCTGAGGGAGGGAGTATCCGAACACGAGACTCTTGAGTCTGAGGTATCCTACATTCTGAAGATATTTCGTGTTGACAACGGTAAGCTCGCGCGAGCCTCCGTCTCCTGCAAGGGCCACATATCCTCTCGGACGAGGGAAATATGCATCAGGATTGCTTTCAGACCATACGTTGGACATGAAGTCTGTAGGAATGAACGACTGGTAAGGACGGGTGTACGGTCCCCAGAACATGCCTGTCTCTCCTGCAGGATACCAGTTCTGGTAGCCTACGCCCTGGAACATTACCGAAAGGTCGAATCCCATCCAGGTGCCTCCGAAGCTCAGGGAATACGTGTACCGTGGAAGTGAGTTTCCTATTACGACCTGGTCATTGATGTCGTTCGCGCTCAACGTAGGGTTTATCTTCCCATCTCCGTCCATATCCACGAACTTGAGGTCTCCTGCGTGCAGCCCCGGATCCTTTGCGCAGATATTGATCATGTTGTTGACATACGACTGGTCTACAGGATAGTTCGCCGCTTCCTCATCGGTCAGGAAATATCCGTCCACTACATAGCCCCACATTTCTCCGAGCCTCTGCCCGGTGTATGGAGTGCCTATGGTCTTGTTGTCATTGTTGTAGTATGTCACATGCGAGATGTAGTCGGCCAGGGTGGCGGATACATAGTAGTTGAACGGGCGTCCGGCCAGCATCAGGTTGTCCTTCCATGAGAGCATTATCTCCCATCCCTTGGTCCTCAGGCTTGCCGCATTGGATTTAGGGGAGGATGCTCCGTAGACGCTCGGGAGATCCTGGGATGCCATCAGCATACCCTTCGTGTCCCTTATGTAGGCATCGGCGGAGAGGCTGAGCCTGTTGTTGAAGAAACCGAGGTCTATACCGGCATTCATGTTGGTGACCGTCTCCCAGGTCAGGTCTGATGCATTAGGGGCGGATACCGTGGCTCCTGTGGCGCGGTTGGTGTCGCCGAAAGCATAGCTGATGGATGATCCTGAATCTATGGTCTGGATATAGTCGTAGTATCCCACCTGCTGGTTGCCGAGCATACCGTAGGAGAGCCGGAGTTTCATATTGCTTATGTATTTTCTTGCAGGAGTGAAGAATTTCTCCTGGTCGATCCTCCAGCCTGCGGAGAATGAAGGGAAGAAACCGAAGCGGTGTCCCGGAGCGAAACGCGAACTGCCGTCATAGCGGCCGCTGGCCTCGAACAGGTAGCGTTCCTTGTAGTCATAGTTGACACGGTAGAACACTCCGAAAAGCGCATATCTGTTCTTTCCTCCGCTTATGTTCATCTCCTCTCCTTTTGCCAGGTTGAAGTCATTCATATCCTGGGAGATAAGGTTCGAGCGTTCCGCGGTCAGATCGAAGTAGTATCTTGTCTCGTAGTTGACACCGGCGGTGACCCCGATATGGTGGCCGGAGAAGGTGTTGTCGTAGTTGGCGTATGCGTTGGCTGCCTGGTATTCGTTTTTGTCGCGGTTCTCGTACAGCTTGTCGGTAAGGTCTGTCCTCCATTCCACTACACCTGGAACCTCGGAATACGGAACCTGTACGGTCCTGTTAATGGCCTTGTGCTCCGACTGGCTGTATGAATAGTTCGCCGTGATGGTGAAATGGTCCACAGGTGTTATCACGGCCTCGAAAATCGTTCCGAACACATTGTCTGAATCCTGGTTGAAGGTCTTGTCATACTGGACGACCGTGTGGGCCCCGTTTGCAGGGATATAGTTGGATGCAATGGCAGTCGGAACCCTCCAGGAGGCGGTGCCATCCGGATGATACGGCATTATGGATGCCAGTGCGTGAACCGAGGCGCTGGAGAACAGGCCTGCTACGGCACCGGGAGAATTGAATGTATATTTGTTGTACTGGAAAGAGGTGTTGTTGCTGATTTTCAGCCACGGGGTTATCTGCGCCGAAACCTTGGAGCGGAAGTTCCATCTCTTGTAGTCGTCTCCAGAGCCCTGCTTCAGCACTCCCTTGCCGTCGTACAGTCCGCCCGATATGCGGTAGCTGATCTTGTCGTTTCCTCCATACACGCTGAGATCGTGTTCCCAGGTAGGTCTCGTGTTGTCGAAGAAATAATTGTACCAGTCGAAGTTGCCGTAGTATTTGTACTGCCCGTTCTCTTCCACCACCCACGGACGCTCGGGATTCTCGACCTTGTCGTTGCGCCTGATCCACAGTTCGTAGTAGTCGATATCATTGTAGTTGGTATATTGCGACCCCTGGTATGTGGAGAAGAACATGTCTACGATGGAGGCCGAGTAGTAGCCTCTTGTCTCGAAGTCCGTGGATGTAGTAGGTGTACTGAAACTGAAACGGCCGTTGTACGAGACGTGGGCCTTGCCGTCGCCGCCGGACTTGGTGGTGATGAGTATCACTCCGTATGCGGCACGGGCTCCGTACACTGCAGCTGCGGAGGCATCTTTCAGCACGCTTATGGACTCGATGTCGTTAGGGTTGACATTGTCTATGTTTGCTTCGATGCCGTCCACCAGCACGAGCGGTCCTGCGCTGCTGCTTATGGAGTTGACACCCCTGATATTGAGGCTTGCCCCCTGGCCCGGACGTCCGTTGCTCTGGGTTACGTTGAGGTTAGGTACGATGCCCACGAGCAGGGAAGAGGTGTTGGATGCCGAGCGTCCGACAAGCTCCTCGCTGTCCACCACATCCACCGCTCCGGTGAGGTTGATCTTTTTCTGTACACCGTATCCTACCACCACTGATTCCTCGAGCAGACGGGAGTCCGGCGTGAGGACCGTGACCTGTTCCCTGTCCCCGACAGCCATGATTTCTTTTGCCTGGTATCCGATATAGGATATCGTCAGCATGTTCCCGGCCTTGAGGGAAATGGTATATCTCCCGTCCAGGTCTGTCACGACTCCTGTATCGGTCCCCTTGATGAATACGGATGCCCCGATGAGCGGTTCTCCGTTGATGTCGGTCACTTTGCCTGTGGCGGTGATGTCTTTGTCGGAAATGTCCGGAGCAGTGCCGCCTTCAGGCCATACGGCGATCTGTCTTCCCGAAATCAGATATTCCAGCCTTGCCTGCGAACACAATGCCTGTAGGATGGATTCGATGTCCTGGCCTTCAAGGCGGACATCCACGCTTGCGGACAGTCTGGATTCGACAGTCTCTTCATAGATGAAGATGTAGCTGCTGTTCTTTTCGATGTACTCGAAGACGTTCCCGATGGTCTCGTCCTGGGCACGTACCGAAAACAGATCCTGTCTGCTGTCCCATTTCACTGCCACTCTTGCGCTGACAGCAGGTCCGGACAGGAACAACAATCCTGTGACCAATGCGATAAGTCCCCTTATCGAATCGGCGGTTCGATGAAATCTGTACATGAATTTAGTTGTTAGGTGTTATGTGAAAATAAGGGTCAATCTGCCCCCGTTATGATGTAACCCTCTGATGAAGAGTATGAGATGTTGACTCTGGCAAGCCTGGCGATGTTCTTCAGCACATCCTCTATGCTGTCCTTGAACTCCAATTTGCCATACAGGCGGGATGTGGTGTCGCTGCAGCTGACCGGGATGCCGTAGTGTCCGGAAAGCATGGCGGCAACCTTGTCGATGGTCTCGCCGTAAAGGTTGATGTATCCTTCCGCCCAGCATATATGGTCTTCGGCGCGGACCTCGGAAACCGAGATAAGTCCCTCTGCCATTGAGGCCATCTGTCCCGGGGAAAGCATTATCCCGCTGCCTCCCGGCACAGACACTTCCACCGACCCTTCGGCCAGTACGACATTCCCGTTGCCATCACCGGTCGTGCATACGTTGAATTTCGTCCCGTGTACCTTGACATCGAATCCGTCGGTGCAGACAATGAAAGGCCGGTTCCGGTCGTGTGCGACATCCAGATAGACCTCGCCGTCCACGAATATCCTGCGTTCCTTTCCCCTGAAAGAGTCGGGATAGATGACTTTTGAGTCTGCGTTGACCTTGAGCAGCGACCCGTCCGGAAGATGAAGGGTCGCGATGGCTCCGGCCGGAGTGTCGAATGTGTTCAGATTTTTTGCCGGCACACCCGGTATCATGGAGCTGCCGTAGGGATGCAGGAAAACCGCGAGGAGGATCACTGCTGCTGCGGAAATGACGGCGGAAACCGTGGAGATGATGATCCTGCTTCTCTTTCTGACGGCTATGCGTCTGAAAGTCTTTCTTACTATCGCATCGATGTCGGGCGCCGGCGGCTGCCCGGTCAGCTCCAGCAATTCGTCTATTCTGTTTTCATCCTTTCCCATAATCGGAGTGTCTTTATCTGTATGTCGCAGCAGCGCCTGAAAATCCCTATATGAAAAACAGAAAAATCTTCAATATTGCGGTCAGCCGTTTCATGGCGTATGTGATATGGTTGCTGACTGTCTTGACTGATATCCCGAGGATATGCGCGATTTCCCTGTATGGCATCTTCTCGATTTTGGCAAGATAGAGTACATGCCGGCATTTGGGCGGAAGTTCACCGATGGCCTTGTTGAGTCTGTAGATTGTTTCCCGGTCGTATTCCGATTCGGGGCCGGGGTCTGCGATATTGAGTTCCAGGTCGGTGATTTTTCCCGAGCCTGAGACCCATCTGGATTCTTTCCGCAGCAGGGAGATGGATTTGTTGAGTGTGAGCCTGTGGAGCCAGGCGTTGATGTTTTCTATGTCCGGAAGATGTCTGCGCGCTTCCCAGACAGATACAAAGACTTCACTGACAGCATCTTCTGCCAGTTCTTTCCTTTTCAGAATGCGATATGCATAGGCGTGGCAGGGGGGGTATTGGTAATGATGAACTGCCTGAATGCAGCTTCATCACCGTTTGCGATACGGTCTGTCTGATAGTCTTTCTTCAAAGCCCGGTTGTTTTTTGTCAGCGGACTCGTCAGAGTCCGCCGGCTTTCTCGTTTATGCAAAGATATACGACTTCGGTTAAAAAAGTATTAATTTATAAAAAAATCAGCCCGACCTCTTAAGGGGCCGGGCTGAAGAGTCATCTGTATATGGCTTTTATCTGAATCCTTCCGGGACTTTGGAGAAAATGGCGCGGATACGCTCCATGTCGAACTTCTCGGTGCGGTCATAGTTGTAGATGCCGTTCTGCTCCTGTTCGACATCAGTGAGCTGGGTGTAGCAGTAGCCGCAGATATGGTCGAAACCGAGGATGGCATCCGTGAGGGCTTCCATCCTTTCGTAGACCTCCTCTATTGTCTTCGGCGCGTTTCCGTAGCCCCATGATATTTCGGAGAACTCCTGCCCTACGACCCACTTGATGCCGCCGTATTCATCCACCAGATAAGGCTGGCCGTCATATTCCACTTCACGGTTCTCGAGGTCGTGCTGCCTTACCTTGCCATCCACTGGAGCGATCCAGGCAGTGAATTTCGCCGGATCCTGTTCGTACTGGTGCACCGAGAAGATATCTGTCTTGACATGATAGTTGCCGCTTACATCGTGGCACGGCCTGTAATCCAGGTCCTTGGTGAGGTCATAGATGTCCGACACGAAACGGCAGGCCTCGCGTGCGGCCTCCCTGTTGTCAGGGTGCTCCCAGGTCTCGTTGAAAGGTGTCCACATGATGATGGACGGATGGTTCCTGTCTCTCACTACGGCTTCCTCCCATTCCGTCAGGAAATTGCGCGCACTCCCGATGCGGTTGATGTTGGCTCCCCAGCTGGCGGACTCGCCCCAGGTCAGGTAGCCGAGCCTGTCTGCCCAGTAGTGGA
This sequence comes from uncultured Bacteroidales bacterium, assembly GCA_944322715.1. GTDB lineage: Bacteria > Bacteroidota > Bacteroidia > Bacteroidales > UBA932 > Cryptobacteroides. The sequence goes on along the minus strand of CALUPT010000009.1, from coordinate 96,194 downwards.
AACGCGGCTCGAATATCTTCTGATGAAGCCTTGCTCCGTTGAATCCGGCTGCCATGGAAAGCTCTATGTCGCGTTTCAGGGCTTCATCGGTCGGTGCCGTCCATATCCCGTCAGGATAGAATCCCTGGTCGAGGACGAGGCGGAGATACACCGGTTCATCGTTGAGATAGAGCCTGTTGCCGATAACCTGTATCTTCCTCATCCCGGCATACGCCTTGACGTGGTCGATGACCTTTCCTTCAGCGGAGAGCACATCGTATTCGATGTCGTAGAGGAAAGGGTCTTCCGGAGACCATGTCTTCACTTTCTTCACGGTGAGTTCTGCCTGGCTCTGTGCCGTGGCCGGTATGGTCTTCTCGCTGACTGTCTTTCCGTTGTCCAGGATGCGGATGCGGAGTTTCTGCCCCTGCTGCACTGCATGGTATTCAGGTCTGAATACAAACCTGCTCTGGTCCAGGTCAGGGATTACGTAGACATCCTTCAGTCCGTCCTTGTGGACTGCTTCCATCCAGACTGTCTGCCAGATGCCGGTGGTACGGGTGTATTCGCATCCGAACGATGCGTATCTTCCGCACTGTTTCCCCTTTGCATATTCTCCCGACCGTTCGTCATCCTCCACACGGATTACCATGTTGTGGGTCTTTCCTGCACTGACCAGCCGGGTAATGTCGATGGTAAAGGAGGATGAGCCTCCCCAGTGCCTGCCGGCAATCTTTCCGTCAATGTATATCGAAGCAATGTAGTCCACCGCTCCGAAATGCAGCAGAATCCTTTTCCCATCCCAGTCCGCAGGGATTTCGAGCCTGCGCTGGTACCACATTTCAGGGATGAAGTCGGTGAATCCGACTCCTGAAAGTTCGCTCTGGGGTGCGAACGGTACGGTTATCTGCCCGTCGAAGCCTTCGCTTCGGAACAGCTCCCTGTCCATTCCTGAGCGTGCGAAATCGAATGTATAGCTCCACTGTCCGTTGAGGTTGACCCATTCGGACCTTTCGAACTGAGGTCTCGGGTATTCCGGACGCGGCAGGTCTGCCGCGGAGATACTGCCGCCCTGAAGAAAGGCTGTCATCCCGGCCAAGATGCCGGCTGCGATGGATAGGATTTTTCCTGATGTCATGTCGAATGAATGTTTTACTGTTATTCTATGGTTTCCGGATTCTGTCAGTACGTCCGGGCTCTATTTTATGTCTATGCTGTTGAGCAGGTCGAGTCTGCCTTCATCGATGAGTTCGAGGATGAGCTCCCCGAAAAGTGTGTTCTGCCAGGCGAACCAGGCGCGGGTGAACTTCTCCGGATTGTCCTTGTGGAAAGACTCGTGCATGAAGCCGGTCCCTGCATCGGTTGTCATAAGGGTCTCGATGCACCATTTGATTTCGGCATCATCCTGCGAGGTGAAGGCCTTCATCATGATGCTCATCGGCCATATCATGTCATATCCGATATGCGGTCCGCCGATACCTTCTCCTGCCGTGCCTTTGAAGAAATAAGGATTGTCCTCGCTCCAGACGAAACGTCTGGTGTTCCGGTATATAGGATCATTCACATCCACATCCCCGAGATATGCCATGGACAGCAGGCTCGGCGCGTTGGAATCATCCATAAGGTAGGCATTGCCGAACCCGTCCACCTCGAATGCGTATATCTTCCCGTATTTCGGGTGCTTGACAATGGCGTGTTTCTTCAGAGCCTTTTCGACCTCATCTGCAAGCGCCCTGCATTCTGCCGCGAGCTCCTTCTCACGGTTGACACTGTCGAGGATCTCCGCTGCCTTGCGCAGGGATGTCACTGCGAAGAAATTGGAAGGCACCAGGAAATCGAATGTCGTCGCATCATCCGACGGACGGAAGGATGAGACTATCAGGCCTACCGGGTTGACAGGGTTGCCGTATCCGCTGCAGCATTTGGTGTCCAGCTGCCTTTCGGTCTTTCTCATGAACGAATACGGACCGGGACCATCCTTGCGCTGCTGCTCCTTGAATGTCTTGAGGGTGTTGCGGATGGCAGCGAGCCAGTCATCTCCGAAGACGGATTCATCCCCCGTGGTCTTCCAGTACCGGTAGGCGAGACGGATAGGGTAGCAGTGGGAGTCTATTTCCCATTTCCTTTCGTGCACGTTCGGGTTCATCTCCGTGATGTCGGACATCCATTCCCCTCCCGTAGGACCATCGTTGAATGCGTTTGCGTAAGGGTCTATGTTGATCAGCTTGAACTGTCTGGTGATCACTCCTGCTATCATCTCGCGCAGGTGTTCATCTTCATTCGCCAGCTGGACATACGGCCACACCTGTGCCCCTGAATCCCTGAGCCACATTGCATGGATGTCTCCGGTATAGACAAAGGTGTCCGGACTTCCATCCTCGTTTTCTCTGAAATGTACGGTGGTGTCCAGGGTATTCGGGAAGCAGTTGGCGAACATCCATGCCAGTTTCGGATTGGTGAGCAGCCCCTGCACTTCGATGATCTTGTCCTCCACGGCTTCCGAGCGGAAAAGCCTGTCCTGCTCTGCAGGTCTCTGCGATACATACTCCTGGGCGGATGCCCAATATCCCGCCGCAGGCATGGCTGCAATGGCGATTGTCGCAATCAGTCTGTGTTTCATGTCGTTATAATGTTTTCCATGTCCGGCGCGGCAGTAAATCGGGCGCAAAACACAAAAATAATCAAAAATAAGGAATTTTCAACTGTCTCCCACGATGGGTTTCACCGTGCGGATAGTGGCATGTCTTAAACGGATACGCGGTACCTGCTTGCCGAGGTGCCGCGTATCCATCAGTTTATGTAATTGACTGTTTGATACTTATCTGTTTTATCCCAACTGGAACTTCCGGGCAGCCCTCGACATTTGGGTCAACTCGATCGCGAGCTGCTCGGACTCCTGTATCAGGTTGAGGTACAGGTATGCCACGGTAAGATTGAGGTTCTTCTTCTGGATGTCCTCCATCAGCGCCTTCCTCAGGTCGGAAAATTCGGTCTGGAGGGCCGGAAGAGTATAGTCGTAGTTCCTCAGGTCATCGAACCTGCCTTCCTCGCAGGCCGTGGCCATTCCTTCTATAACTTCGCTGAGCTTGTCCCTGCTCTTGCAGAATTCATCCACATAGTTCTGCGGGATAGGGGAGAAGTGGTTGTCCACATGTTCGTATGCAGGTTCGCAGATTCTCCTGAGCGAGTAGTACATTTGTTCCATGTTGTTGAATATCATGTGGAACCATGCACTCTTGGTCATTGCTGTCTCTGTGTCCACCCGTCTGAGGCATATCGTCTCTTTTCTCCGGAGGTTCTTGAGCGTGGTCTTTTCTTTCCTGAGCTCATCCGTTGTCCTGCGGAGAGTCTTGATGTTCTCGCTGAACAGCCCGTTGGTGATCCTGACGTATCTGCTTGCAAGCCTTTTCAGGAAATCGGCTTCGTGGGCTGCCACATATTTGCTGAACAGTCCCCATACGCTTTTGCTGTCCTTGCAGGTCACAATGGCTGCAAATGCCTTGTCGCTGCCGTTGCCGTCATCCTTGGCCTTGTAGGTCACGTTGCTGTGGATCAGGGCCGCAAGACCGGCAACCACCAGAATGACAGTCAGGACCGTGCCTCCGAAGTGCATCAGCAGGGCAAGTATGAACGCGCCGGCAAATGCGACTCCCGCAGTGACGAACCAGCCTCCGATTACGGAGAGCATTCCGGTCACGCGGAACACTGCGCTCTCCCTGCTCCAGGCCCTGTCTGCGAGAGATGTGGACATGGCTACCATGAATGTCACGTATGTTGTGGAGAGAGGGAGTTTCAGCGAGGTCCCGAGCGCGATCAGCATCGATGCCACCATCAGGTTGACGGATGCCCTCACGAGGTCGTAGGCCGCCCCGTCCTCCTTGCATATCATGGTCTCATCGAATCTCTTGTCGATCCAGTTCCTTACTTTGGCAGGAGTTACCGCGACCACTTTCTCTGCTGTCATGTTGCTCCATCTCACAAGGCTTCTCGCCACCTTGGATGAGCCGAACATCTCGTCCCCTTCATCCTGTCGCGAAAGGCCTATCTCGGTCTTTGTCACATTGTGCGCCTTTTTCGATGTGGCCAGGGCTATGACCATTACGATGCCGGCGCAGAAAAGGAATATCACAGGAGTGGATGCCGGCTCGTTGAGCGCTCCCATCATGTGCCCGGCAGGGTCTCCGCCTCCGGCAGCCATGTAGTCTGTGTATGATGAATATCCTGCAAGAGGGACTCCGATGAAGTTCACCAGGTCGTTCCCCGCAAAGGCGGTGGCAAGGGAGAATGTGCCGACAAGCACTATGACCTTGAATACGTTCACCTTGCAGAAATGCAGCACCTGCATCAGTATGGTGAAACCTATGAAACAGATCAGGAGCAGCATCCAGGTGTTGTCGTTCACCCACGCCTTTGCCTCCGCCGTCATGAACGAGAGGTCCTTCACTCCTTTGATGAGCATGAAATATACTATCGCGGTGAGGGCTATGCCTCCGAAGATGCCGATTTTCCAAGTGAGGTTCTTCCTGAAGTTGAAAGTGAACAGGATACGCGTGATATACTGTATCAGGAAACCGAAGACGAACGCTATCGCGACAGACACGAAGATTGCCATTATCACCGAGAGCGCCTTTTCCGTGTTCATGTAGTCGGCGAATCCCATTCCGTCATCCGCAGCGGCCATTTTGAGCATTGCCATTGCGAACGTGGCTCCGAGAAGCTCGAACACCATCGATACGGTCGTCGAGGTCGGAAGCCCGAGGGAGTTGAACACATCCAGCAGTATGATGTCTGTCACCATCACGGCCAGGAAGATTACCATGAGTTCCTGGAAACAGAACTGCTCGGGCCTGAATATGCCGTGACGGGCTATATCCATCATGCCGTTGCTCATTACTGCACCGCAGAAAACACCTATTGCCGCTACGATAATGATTGTGCGGAACCTTGCCGCCTTTGATCCGATTGCGGAATTGAGAAAGTTCACCGCATCGTTGCTCACTCCTACCCACAGGTCAGAAATTGCCAGAATGAACAGGAAGATTACAAAACCGAGATATACGTAATCCATAAACAATATATTACTGGACTGCAAAAATATCATCGGTATGTTGGCAGTCTATTACATTATTGTTAAATTTTTGTTACGGATTGCGGCTGTGTCTGGACACTCTTTGCTGCAAGGCCTTGCGGCGGTGAGGTCCGCTTCCGGTCAGAACGTCTCCCTTATATTATAATGGTTGCGTTCCGGGCTGTTGCGGGAAATCATTTCCCCGAGGAAGCCGGCAAGGAACAGAAGCACGCCTATGACAAGGGCGACAAGGGCGAGATAGAAGAGCGGCTGGTCGGTTACGGCCCTGTACGGGAGTCCGTGTGACTGCTGCAGCAGTTTCTCTATGATTATCCACACGGCAAGTATGCCTCCGACAAGGAAAGTGAGCAGGCCGGTGAATCCGAAGAAATGCATCGGCTTCTTCCCGAAAGTGCTGAGGAACCACAGGGACAGCAGGTCGAGGAATCCGTTCACGAACCTCTCCACTCCGAACTTGCTCTTCCCGTATTTCCTTTTCTGGTGATGGACCGGCTTTTCGGTGATTCTGTCGAATCCCGCATTCTTTGCAAGATACGGTATGTACCGGTGCATCTCGCCGTACACCTCTATGTTCTTGACAACCTCGTTGCGGTAGGCCTTGAGCCCGCAGTTCATGTCATGCAGGCGTATGCCGGTTATTTTTCTTGCCGTCGCATTGTACAGTTTCGATGGCAGGTTCTTGGTCAGGGCGTTGTCTTTCCTGTGCCGTTTCCAGCCTGAGACTATGTCGTATCCGTCTTCGGCAATCATCCTGTACATTTCCGGGATTTCCTCCGGCGAGTCCTGCAGGTCGGCATCCATAGTGACCACGACCCGGCCTTCCGCAGCCCGGAATCCGCAGTAGAGTGCGGCGGACTTTCCGTAGTTGCGTCTGAAGGATATGCCCCTTATGTCATCGTGTCCCCCGGCGAGCCGGCGTACCGTATCCCACGATCCGTCCCTGCTGCCATCATCCACCATGATCAGCTCATAACTGAAACCGTTGTCCGCCATCACTTTCCGGATCCTCTCCACAAGTTCCGGCAGGGATTCGTTCTCGTTGTATATGGACAATATTACCGAGATGTCCTTGATATATGATTCCTGTGCCATAGATAGTCGTTTCTGCTGTCCCGGGTCCCGCTCCGGCATGTTCCCGGTTCTTTTCATCCGGCATTCTCCCTGCCGGCATCACCGGCGGCCCGCTCCCTTGCGAACGGGTCCCGGGGCGGTATGTTGCGTGAAAGTACCGCGGACAGGACCGTGCCGTAGAGAAAGCAGTAGACCAGATTGGAGAAGAACATCACCTGGGGCATTATGCTTTCCACAGTGTCGAGGGCGTTGAGTGAATTGCTGTCGAGGGATGAGCCGTAGATTTTCAGGGCCGCCTCGATCTGTTGGTGGATAAGGTCCGGGTTGATGACCAGCACGTTGGCAAGAGTGACAGCCGCATATATCAGTGCGGAACACAGGGCGGTTATCATTCCGAAACGGAATGTGTCGCGGTTGTCGGCCTCCTCGTAGGCGGAGGCGAAGCTTTTCATGAAATGCATCATCAGCCATACGCACAGCAGCAGCTTCACGCCCCAGAGGACAAGGTTCAGCCCCGAAATCCAGATGGATGTCCCTATACCGGAAAGATACTGCGTAATGAACAGATAGGCTGATGATACTGCTCCCAATGCGATACCTGCGGCCGCAGCCCTGTTCCACAATATCCCTCTCGTCAATTTTTCATCCATATTTATAGGTTTTAACCCTGCAAAGATAGAAAAATTTTCCTACCTTTGCAGGCTGGTTTACTAAATGTACGAGTTATGATAGACATTACGTTTCCTGATGGCAGTGTAAAGCCTTATGAAAAAGGCGTTACCGCATACGAGATTGCCAGGGGCATCAGTCCGAGACTTGCATCCGAAGTGCTTGCGGCGACAGTCGTTACAAAGGACGATCCGACAGGAAAGGGTACGATATATGACCTCGACCGTCCCATCAATGAGGATGCTTCCATACGTCTGCACAAATGGGAGGATGACGAAGCGAAGAAGGTGTTCTGGCATTCTTCCTCACACCTTATGGCGGAGGCTCTCGAGGCTCTCTATCCTGGAGTGAAGTTCGGCATAGGCCCGGCAATCGAGAACGGGTTCTATTACGATGTTGACTTCGGCGGGAAACAGATTACGGAAGCCGACCTCAAGGCAGTGGAGGACAAGATGATGGAGCTTGCCCGCAAGAACGAGCATTTTGTCCGCAGGGAGGTGTCCAAGGACGAGGCGATGAAGACATTCAGCGAGAAAGGGGATGAATACAAGTGCGAACTGATCGGCGAACTTCAGGATGGTACCATAACGTTCTATACCAACGGACATTTCACCGACCTGTGCCGCGGGCCGCACCTCCGCGATACGTCCGTGATCAAGGCAGTGAAGCTGACCTCCATCGCCGGTGCATACTGGAGAGGGGATGAGAAGCGTCAGATGCTGACACGTATCTACGGCATAACCTTCCCAAAGAAGTCCATGCTCGATGAGTATCTCAAACTGATGGAAGAGGCGAAGAAACGCGACCACCGCAAACTCGGCAAGGAGATGGAACTGTTCACGTTCTCCCAGAGGGTCGGACAGGGTCTCCCATTGTGGCTTCCGAAGGGTGCAGCCCTGAGGGAAAGGCTGGAGAATTTCCTGAAGAAGGTGCAGAAATCATACGGCTATCTGCCCGTGATAACCCCTCACATAGGGAACAAGGATCTGTATGTGACTTCCGGACACTATGCAAAATACGGCAAGGATTCGTTCCAGCCGATACATACCCCGCAGGAGGGCGAGGAATATCTGCTCAAGCCGATGAACTGCCCTCACCACTGCGAGATATACCGTTCGAAGCCGAGGTCCTACAAGGATCTGCCCTTGAGGTTCGCGGAGTTCGGTACCGTCTACCGTTATGAGCAGAGCGGGGAGCTGCACGGCCTGACGAGGGTGCGCTGCTTCACCCAGGATGATGCCCATCTCTTCTGCCGTCCGGACCAGCTGAAAGAGGAGTTCTGCAAGGTAATCGATATCATACTCTATGTGTTCAAGACCTTGAATTTCAGTGAATATATCGCTCAGGTATCCCTCCGTGACCCTGTGCACAGGGAAAAGTATATCGGTTCGGATGAGAACTGGGCCAAGGCGGAGCAGGCCATCATAGATGCCGCTGCGGAGAAGGGCCTCAAGACGGTCGTCGAGTATGGCGAGGCCGCCTTCTACGGGCCGAAGCTCGACTTCATGGTCAAGGATGCCATCGGCAGGAAATGGCAGCTCGGAACAATCCAGGTGGACTACAACCTGCCGGAGAGGTTCGAACTCGAATATACGGGAAGCGATGGACAGAAGCATCGTCCGGTGATGATCCACAGGGCGCCGTTCGGCTCTCTCGAAAGGTTTGTCGCCGTGCTTCTGGAGCACACGGGAGGCAGGCTTCCTCTGTGGCTGACTCCGGATCAGGTCATGGTACTGCCTGTAAGTGAAAAATTTGCGGATTATGCAAAAAAAGTTTGCGATTTGATGAATAATTCCGATATTCGCGCCTCCATTGACGACCGTAACGAGACCATAGGCAAGAGGATAAGGGAAAACGAACTCAAGAGGGTGCCTTACATCGTGATAGTCGGAGAGAAGGAGATGACGGAAGGTACGGTCTCCGTAAGGCGTCAGGGCGGTCAGGATGAAGGGACGATGCCGTTGGAGAATTTTATTGACAGGATAAACAAAGAGGTTGCGGAGCAGCTTTCGTGACCTTGCACAATACAGGAACAACAAACTTAAAACTTAGGAGGACAGCGTTATCGCAGCACCATTCAAACCATCCGGCCCTCGCTTCAACGGTCCGAGACCAAATCAGCAGGGCGGTCGTCCGATTCAGAAGAAGAAAGATGAGGGCGGATTGAGAATCAACAGGGAAATCACTGCATCCCAGGTCCGTCTTGTGGGGGACAACATTCCGGAGCAGGGTATCTATCCTGTTTCGCAGGCCATGAAACTGGCAGACGAACTCGGTCTTGATCTTGTGGAGATAACGGCCAAGGCTGACCCTCCGGTATGCAGGATCATCGACTACCAGAAATATCTGTACCAGCAGAAGAAGAAGGCCAAGGAGATGAAGTCCAATTCGGCGAAGATCGTCATCAAGGAGATACGTTTCGGGCCGAATACCGATGAGCATGATTTCCAGTTCAAGCTGAAACATGCCATGGAATTCCTGCAGGAAGGCTCGAAGGTGAAGGCTTCGGTCTTCTTCAAGGGGCGTTCGATCCTCTATTCCGAGCAGGGGGAGAAGCTCCTTCTCAGGTTTGCGGTCGAGCTGGAGGATTACGGCAGGGCGGAGCAGATGCCTAAGCTCGAGGGCAAGAGGATGATAATGATGATAGCGCCGATAGCGAAGAAAAAATGATCCGTCGTGATTACGGATACCTATATTTATTAACAGTTAAAAGATTTAACTATGTCTAAAATGAAGACCAACTCCGGTTCGAAAAAGCGTTTCAAGCTTACCGGAACGGGAAAAATCAAGAGGAAACATGCTTACAAGAGCCATATCCTCACAAAGAAGACCAAGAAGCAGAAAAGGAATCTGACCCACATCGGGCTTGTGGACAAGGCTGATGTCAAGAGAGTCAGGAATTTGCTTGCTATCTAAGTCGTTACGAAGTTTTTAAAGTTGAATTTGGACAAGCAGTCGGAAGTTCCTCAATGGACACTGCCTCCAGCAAACAGTTAAATTTATGCCAAGATCGGTTAATTCAGTTGCCTCAAGGGCACGCCGCAAGAAGATCCTCAAAAGGACCCGTGGTTATTTCCTTGCAAGAAGAAATGTTTGGACGGTAGCAAAGAACACCTACGAGAAAGGTCTTACCTACGCCTACCGTGACCGTAAAGCCAAGAAGCGTACATTCCGCGCACTTTGGATACAGCGTATCAATGCTGCAGCACGCCAGTACGGCATGACCTATTCACAGTTCATGGGCAGGGTTGCCAAGAACAATATCGGTCTCAACCGCAAGGTGCTCGCAGACCTCGCGATGAACAATCCGGCAGCATTCGAGGCTATCGTCAATTCTGTGAAATAGTCGTCTGCCGATGAGCCTGAAGGAATTATACCATAACAGATGGGTGAGGTTCAGTTTCTGGGCCTTGCTTTACCTGCTGTGGGTCATCTGGCTCGGAAACTGGTGGTGGCTCCTCGGACTTGCAGTCATCTTCGACCATCACATCACCCGCAAGGTGAAGTGGATGTTCTGGAAGAAGGAGTACAAGGAGGGGGAGAAAAGAAATGTCATTCTGGACTGGGTGGATGCCATTATTTTCGCGGTCGTGGTGGTGACTTTCATCAACATCTTCTTTTTCCAGGCATTCAAGATTCCTTCATCATCGATGGAAAGTTCGCTGCTTACCGGTGACCATCTCTTCGTCAGCAAGCTGGCCTACGGTCCGAGGGTTCCGCAGACCCCTCTGACGATACCCTTTACCCACAATGTCCTGCCGGGAGGAGGAGAGTCGTACTCCACCCTCATCCAGAACAGGTACAGGCGGCTGAAAGGTTTCGGACATGTGGAACGCGGGGACTATGTCGTGTTCGGATTCCCCAACGGGGATACGGTCCTGACCAAGGCTCCTGCCGATGACTACTATATGCAGTGCAGGATCAGCGGAAGGGAAAACACGATACTCAACTACGGACCGGTGAAGGTCCGCCCGATGGACAAGAAGGACCATTATGTAAAGAGATGCGTCGCAGTCGCCGGCGACACCCTCGCTATAATCGGAGGCAGGGTCCATATCAACGGACAGCCTCAGGAAGTGTGGGATGGGGTGCAGAGCAGCTATACCGTGATCACCAACGGCCAGAGGATAAATTCCAAGAATCTGGACCGGTTGGGAATCAATACCGGCGAGCTCTGGTACAATCCCGAGATGCCCGGCTATCCGGCAATGCCTCTCACGGCCCGGATGCTGGAGACCGTCAGGGGATTCTCCAATGTCGTGTCGGTGGAGGAGAACATAGATGTCTATCCGCCCGACTATCCTGATTCCTATCTGACGATTTTCCCGTTTTCGGAGAAGTTCAGATGGACGAGGGACAGCTACGGTCCGATATGGATTCCTGCAAAGGGAGAGACGGTCACGCTTACCGTTGACAATCTTCCTCTGTATGAGAGGATCATAAGGGATTACGAGCATAACGACCTTGAAGTCGGGGAAGATGGCGGTATCCTGATCAACGGGCAGGCAGCGACGGAATACACCTTCAGGCAGGACTATTATTTCATGATGGGGGACAACAGGCACAATTCGCTTGACTCCAGGTATTGGGGTTTCGTCCCGGAAGACCATATAGTCGGCAAACCGTCGGTGATATGGTTCTCGGTCGACCGAAACAGACACTTCCCCGCAAACATCAGATGGAAGAGGATTTTCAAATTCGTGTAGTTTGTTTTGTTTTTTAGAAATATTTACGCGATATTTGCAGCCCGCTTATTTTGAAATAATTAAAAAGTATATACAATGGCAAAGGTTTGTCAAATAACAGGTAGGAAGAGAATGGTGGGAAACAATGTCTCCCATTCCAAGAGACGTACAAAGCGCATTTTCGCCCTGAACCTCAAGACCAAGAAGTTCTGGTCGGAGGCAGAGCAGAGGTTCATTACATTGAAGGTATCCTGCAAGGGAATGAAGACCATTGAGAAGAACGGTCTCGATGCCGCTGTCAGGGAGGCCCAGAGGAAAGGATACGTTAACCTTGTTTAATTTTTCATCATCATGGCAAAGAAAGCAAAAGGTAACAGGGTGCAGGTCATCCTCGAGTGCACCGAGCAGAGAGAGAGCGGTGTACCAGGTATTTCAAGATACATTACAACCAAGAACAAGAAGAACACGACTGAACGACTGGAGCGCAAGAAGTACAATCCGTACCTCAAGAGAGTGACTGTTCATCGTGAGATCAAATAAAGGAATTGAATTATGGCAAAGAAAGCAGTCGCAACCTTCAGCGCCAAGTCTGGTGCAAAGAGTATGGTGAAGTGCATCCGTATGGACAAGTCTCCCAAGACCGGTGCGTATGTATTCAACGAGCAGCTTGTCGAGGCAGACAAGGTGAAGGATTTCTTCGCAAAGAAATAGTTCCTTGGGTATATTTGATAAAGGAATAGCGAAGACGAAACGAAGTTTCTTCGAACGTCTGTCGAGGGTCGTGGTCGGCAAGTCAAAAGTCGATGACGACCTTCTTGACAATATCGAGGAGGCTTTGATAGAGTCCGACATGGGGGTGGATACCACCCTCAGGATTGTTGATGCCCTGCAGGACAGGGTGGAAAGGGACAGGTATGTCTCTTTGGCGGAACTGACAGGAATGCTCAGGGAAGAGATCGCCTCCCTGCTCAACGTCGGGGATGGAGATGAGGCGAAGCCTTTCGATTTCTCCCGCCGTCCTTATGTCATCATGGTGGTCGGGGTGAACGGTGTGGGCAAGACCACTACCATAGGCAAACTGGCGGCCATGCTGAGGGCGCAGGGAAAGAAGGTCGTGCTCGGAGCCGCCGACACTTTCAGGGCTGCTGCCGTGGACCAGCTTACGATCTGGGCTGAGAGGACAGGAGCCGACATAGTCAAGCAGCAGATGGGGGCGGATCCCGCTTCTGTAGCGTTCGATACCGTGAGTTCGGCGGTGGCCAAGGATGCGGATGTGGTGCTTGTAGATACTGCGGGGCGCCTGCACAACAGGGTCGACCTCATGAACGAACTGACAAAGATACGCAATGTGATGCGCAAGGTAATCCCGGATGCGCCGCATGAAGTGCTGCTCGTTCTGGATGGGTCCACCGGGCAGAATGCCTTCCAGCAGGCGAAGGAGTTCTCTAAGGCGACGGATGTCACGGCTTTGGCGGTCACCAAGCTGGATGGCTCGGCCAAGGGCGGTGTCGTCATCGGGATAGTCGACCAGTTCAGGATTCCTGTCAGGTTCATAGGTGTAGGTGAAGGGGTGGATGACCTCAAGGTCTTCAACAAGAAGGAATTCGTAGATTCCCTTTTCTCCGAAGAGGATTTCGGGAAATAGCCCGGATGGACCGGTTCCGGATTTTAACGGGATACCGCAATAAGGTTACATATTGAAAGTCATATTTAAAAAATGCGCTCTATACTGTAACAGGGCGCATTTTTTTTGTATTTTCTGCTTGTTTTTCTGATTCCCAATTTCTAATTTTATCCTCCGGAAAGCTATTCTGATAGACACAGGACGACATTATTATATATTATTAACAATTAATTCAACCAGCCTATGGTCAGAAAAATTTTCTTGCTGTTTTTCTGCACATTCTCTGCTGTCTGTCTTTCTGCGCAGCAGCAGGAGATTGAAGTGCGGGGCCGTGTCGTTGACGATAATGGCGAACCGGCCATCGGTGCAGCAATTTTGCTGGAAGGTGCTGACAATGTCGGTGTCATTACTGATGTCGACGGAAATTTCTCTTTGAAGGCTCCTCAGGGGGGGCAACTTATCATTTCGTATCTGGGTTATAAGCTTGTGGAAGTTCCGGTACAGCACATCTGATGGAGGTACGGTCATAGAGAAGGATGTCACCCTTTCGGAGAATGAGGATGGGACAGGATATATAATGTCCGGTCTGGAATACGACATAGAACTGGGTTATGACGAGGAGGCAGGCAAGTTGACAATGGTATTCCAGTATGTAGGCATGAGTGGGGCGAAATATGTCTGTGTGTGCGCGCGGACAAGCGGAGGAACCTATTCCTGGACAGAGGGATATGGCCTTGACCTTATATTCAACATGTCTGATGACTCGCCGGAGCTGGAGGCTGTAGACAACGGTGTATGGACAGCCGCTGAAGATCCTGTAACCGGTTTTGGTTTCTATGCATTCGCGGATAGCCCTCCTTCTGGTTCCGGAGGTTATATCGTAAGGTATCAGTTTGTCCTCGGGTTGACAAGATAGCCTTTTATCATGAGATTGTGTCTGCCGGGCAGGGATTTCCTGTCCGGCTTTCATTATTGTGCCGTATGGGTTTCCTTATTCTGCGGCTGCCGGCGGCATGGATTTCCTGTTACGGCCGGCCCTGAGGCAAAACACCGGTATTCCGGTGGAAATGTGACAATAAATTAGTATCTTTGTCGCCGTTGCGGCGCAGGCAATTGCCGTTTCGCCGTATTATGACATGTATTGGCAATAAAAGACAAGAGATATGAAGATTTCCTATAACTGGCTGAAGGATTATATCGAGTGCGGCCTTACGCCGCAGCAGGTGGCTGATGCATTGACTTCCATAGGTCTTGAGGTCGATTCCATAGAGACCGTCGAGGAGATTCCGGGAGGTCTCGAGGGTGTGATTGTGGCGGAGGTCGTGGAATGTACCGATCATCCCGATTCGGATCACCTCCATATTACGAAGGTAAATACCGGAGCTCCGGAACTGTTGCAGGTAGTGTGCGGCGCCCCTAACGTTGCGGTCGGACAGAAGGTCCTGCTTGCTACGGTGGGTACTGTCCTCGGAGAGGATTTCAAGATCAAGAAGTCGAGGATCAGGGGTGTGGACTCATTCGGTATGATATGCGCCGAGGATGAACTCGGTATAGGTACATCGCATGACGGTATCATGGTGCTCGAACCGGATGCGGTCGTGGGTACTCCTGCAAAGGATTATCTTCATCTCGAATCCGATACTGTCATAGAGATCGGCCTGACGGCAAACAGGGTGGATGCGGCATCACACATAGGTGTTGCCCGCGACCTGTATGCATGGCTGAAACTGAACGATATTCCTTGCCGCCTCAATATCCCGGATGTGTCCGTCTTTGCGGAAGGCCCCGAGGGCCTGTGTTCCGATGCTTCGGAAACGGATGGGGCGATTCCTGTCGATGTGCAGGCTCCGGATGGAGCGCCGGAATATACCGGCACGACGATAGCAGGCGTCAAGGTGGGACCATCTCCGGACTGGATGCAGAAGCGGCTCAGGGCTGTCGGGCTCCGTCCTATCAACAATGTGGTCGACATAACCAATTTCGTGCTTATGGAGATCGGCCAGCCGCTCCACGCGTTCGATGCATCGAAGATAGCGGGGAGGAAGGTCGTGGTCCGCAGGGCTGCCGAAGGAGAGAAGTTCGTCACTCTTGATGGAGTGGAGCGCACCCTTTCGGCGGAGGATCTCATGATAGCGGATACCGTGAAGCCCATGTGTCTTGCAGGAGTGTTCGGCGGAGAGGAGTCCGGAACGGTGGAGACTACGGATACCGTGTTCCTCGAGAGCGCATATTTCGATCCGGTGTCCATCAGGATGAGTTCCAAGAGACACGGACTGAAGACGGATGCTTCCTTCAGATATGAGAGAGGTGCGGATCCTCTTGTCACCGAATGGGCCGGAAAACGTGCCGCCCTGCTCATCTGCGGACTTGCCGGAGGACATGTGGTGGGCAAGGTGCAGAAAGCCATGGCGAGAAAATTCGAAAAGAAGACCGTGGATCTGGACTATGACAGGATAGAGACTTTCATCGGCAAGAAGATAGGACATGAAACCATAGAGAATATCCTGACATATCTGGCATACGACTTCCTTGAGAAGAGACCGGGAGGGGCCAGGGTCGCTGTCCCGTCCTATATGGTGGATGTCTACAGGGAGTGCGATGTCGTGGAGGAGATACTGAGGATATACGGGTACAACAATATCGAGCTTCCTGCCGGCGTGAGGATGTCGGTGAACGCGTCTGCAAGTCCGGAGCCGGAGAAGGTGAGGAACACGATATCGGATTTCCTTGCGGCGAACGGCTTTGTGGAGACGATGAACAATTCCCTCACGAAGTCCGGATACTATTCCCATCTCAAGACATTCCCTGAAGAGAAATGCGTCAGGATACTGAATCCTCTGAGTTCAGATCTGAATGTCATGAGGCAGACCCTGCTTCTTGGCGGACTGGAGGTGATAGCATACAACATCAACCGGCAGATGACGGGGCTGCGGACTTTCGAGTACGGATCCGTATATTCCCTGAAACCGGGCATGGATGGGTCCACGGTGGATTCCTACGATGAGCATTCATGCTATGCAATGTTCATGACAGGCGCACCGGAAAAG
This sequence comes from uncultured Bacteroidales bacterium, assembly GCA_944322715.1. Taxonomy (GTDB): domain Bacteria; phylum Bacteroidota; class Bacteroidia; order Bacteroidales; family UBA932; genus Cryptobacteroides. Next base: position 80,030 of record CALUPT010000009.1, on the reverse strand, counting down.
GTCTGGAGGGCGGATGCCGGGAAGAGCGACTATTTCCAGCTGAAAGGTTATCTTGAACTTCTGCTCAGGCGTTTCGGGGCGGACCTCTACAATATGGAATACGATGCGGCTCCAGGCGACATTTTTTCCGAGGGGCTGGTGTACAGGCTCCCGGGAAGCGGAGAGACTCTTGCGGTGATGGGTACGATAGCTCCGGCGCGGCTTAAGCAGTTCGGCATCCGTCAGCCAGTCTTTGCCGCCGAGATCAGTTGGGATGCACTCTTCACCCTTGTAAAGAGAGACAGGATACAGTACAGGGAGCTCCCGAGATTCCCTGAAGTAAGGAGGGATCTCGCACTTCTTTTGGATGAGGGAGTCTCCTATTCCGCTTTGCGCAAGACTGCGTTCAGGACCGGAAAGAAGCTCCTGAGGCATCTGAACCTTTTCGATGTCTACAGAGGGGACAGGATCCCGGCAGGCAAGAAGCAGTATGCTTTGAGCCTTGTGCTTCAGGATATGGACAAGACCCTGACGGATGCGGATGTGGACAGGTTCATCGGGAAGCTCATGTCTGCGTTTTCTTCCGAATTCGGCGCTTCCCTCAGATAACATGCGTCTGTCACCATTATATGCGGCGCTGGCGGCGGCTGTCCTTCTGTGGTCCTGCTCTTCAGAAGAGGGCAGGGTCATACCGAGGGACAAGCTTTCGAGGATATATGCGGAAATGTTTGTGGCTGACCAGCGCATAGGTCAGGACAGGAAGGCAAGGTCCATGGCCGACACGAGTTATGTCTATGAGCCTATCTTCGAGAAATACGGCTATACATCGGCCGACTACATGGCGAGCATGGAGTATTATATCCGGGATGCGGACAGGTTTGCGAAGATTCTCCGCGAGACATCCATTATCCTCGAAGAGGAGATAGCTGATCTTAAAAGGCGGAAAGCGGCTCTGGCTCCGATAGAAGAGGCCCTGACCCTCCTGGAGAAATACCGTCCCGAGAAGGTGTTCTATATGACAGGTGTCGGCAGCCCATCTGTCTTTCGTGAGGATTCATTGGGATTCTATATCGATTCCGCCGGAGGACCACAGTATTTCGATGCGAGGACATGGCTCGATACGGCATTTTTCGGCCCTGTCATGACCGTAGCCGCGGACAGTATTGCTGTCCCGGCAGACAGCGTTGCTGCCGTGGATGGAAAGGAGGATATACGGGAAATGCGATGAGAAGGATTGCTGCAAAATATTTGTATGTGCTTGATGGCCGTGATCCTGTGGAAAACGGTTTTGTCGAGGTGGAGGATGATGGCACCGTCATCAGGATAGGGAAGAGTGAAGACATTGCATCCGAACCCTACTTCTGGAATGGGGCTGTCACTCCGGGATTTGTCAATGCCCATTGTCATATAGAACTGTCGCATCTCAAGGGAAAGTTCAGGAAAGGTTCCGGGATGGCCGGATTCATAGACCAGATCAATGCGCTGCGTGACAGTTCGTCCCGGGAAGACAGGATAAGGATGCTGTCAGAAGAAATGGACAGGATGTGGAAATCGGGGGTCTCCGCCATGGCCGACATATCGAACTGCAATGACAGTCTTGCAGTGAAGTCAGTGTCTCCGATGTACACGAGGACTTTCATAGAGGTATTCGGCACCGAGCCGGAGGATTGCGCGAATGTGATTGAAAACGCCCGGAATCTCAGACGGGAAGCCGTGGAATACGGCTTGGATGCTTCGATTACCCCTCATGCCTGCTATACCATGAGTCCCCAGCTCGTGACGGCATCTGCAGCGGAAGGCCTTTCCACAGGCTATCTTTCGTATCATTCCCAGGAGAGTCCGCAGGAAGAGGAAATGATTGCGGCCGGGACGGGGGAACTGGCTGAAAACAGGCGCAGGGCGGGGATGAGCACTCCTCCGGTGACGGGCCGGCCATCCCTCATGTATTTCATGGACAGGCTTCTTGCAGTGCATGCCGCCCCGTTTGACGAACATGTCCTCCTTGTCCATAATGTCTGCCTTACGGAAGAGGCTGCAAAGGCGGCGCTGGAAGTGCTGCACAATGCTTTCTGGGCAGTGTGCCCTCTTTCCAACATTTTCATACACAATGCTCTGCCTCCTGTCTCCCTTATGAGGAAACTCGGTCTCGACATCTGCATAGGCACGGATTCCCTGTCAAGCAATGATGACCTTGACATGGTCAGGGAGATATACTGTCTGCAGGAGAATTTCCCCGATGTCCCCGCCGGCGAGATTCTGGCATGGGCATGCCTCAACGGCGCCCGTTTCCTCGGGAAGGAAGCGAAGTTGGGGACACTGCTTCCGGGCAGATGCCCGGGCATAGTGGGCATATCCGATGTGGATGCGTCCGGAAGGCTGACCGGAGCCAGCCGGTCGGTAAGGCTGATGTAACCTGGCATTATGATTTCGACTGCATGTCATGCTGCATTTTGATGATATAGTTTTCGGTCCCATACATAGCAGGAGACTCGGTTCATCCTTGGGGATAAACCTGCTCCCGCATGACGGCAAGCTCTGCAATTTCGACTGCATATATTGCGAGTGCGGATGGAACAGGGATGGGGTAGTGCGCCATCCTGTCATGCCTGTGGCGGCCGATGTCGGGAAAGCGCTGGAGTCAAGGCTCCTGCAATGCCGTGAGCAGGGGACGCACATTGATTCCATTACATTTTCCGGAAACGGGGAACCTACCCTCAATCCCGATTTTCCTTCAATTATCGACACCGTGATTGCTTTGCGCGACAGGCTGTGTCCGGAAGCCAGGGTTTCCGTACTTTCCAATGCGACCATGCTCGGGAGGGAGGAGATCCTGCTGTCCCTGAAGAAAGTCGACAATCCTGTCCTGAAGCTGGATGCCCCGACCGATGCGGGTGTCGCGGCAGTCAACGGACCGGCAGGGAAATATTCTGTCCATGAAGTGATTGGGCATCTGAAGAAGTTCGAAGGGGATTTCATTCTCCAGACGATGTTTCTCAAGGCACCCGGTTATGATTCGTCTGACCCGGCGAATCTCAATGCATGGATGGATGCGGTAAGGGAATTGGGACCGAGGGAAATCATGGTATATACCCTTGACCGGGAGACTCCCATGAAGGGGCTGGAGAAGTTTACCGTGGAGCAGATGTCCGGTATGGTGAAACCTCTTGTGGATGAGGGGTACCATGTGCAGATCAGAGGCTGATTTACTGATTTTCATAAAACTAATTGATATGGTTGATCTGATGAAAAAATACGGGTATGTCCCTGACAGGGAAAGGATGGACAGCGACATATCCAGGATAGCCGGGAATCTTGAGACGGTCAGGTCTGAAAAGGTTCTGAAGGATTGTTTTTCCGTAATGGACCTGACTTCGCTCAGGACCAATGATACGCCTGCATCCATAGAGAGACTGGTCAGGAAAGTGAATGATTTTCCCTTGACCTATCCGGACTGGCCTCTTCCCGCCTCAGTGTGCGTATATCCCAATTTTGCGGGAATCGTCAGGCAGACAAGAAAATCGGAGGACGTGCATGTGACGGTTGTCGCGGGATGTTTTCCTTCATCGCAGAGCTATCTCGAGGTTAAGGTGAGGGAGTGTGGACTTGCCGTGGAAAACGGTGCGGATGAAGTCGACATAGTGCTGGCCCTCAATGCATTCTTGGATGGGGACTATGATTCTGCGGCGGCGGAGATAGTGGCTGTCAGGAACGCCGTGGACAGGGTCGCGGCATCCTGCGGCAGGAAGGTCATCCTCAAGGTGATACTCGAGACCGGGCTTCTCGGCTCTGCCGAGGCTATAGCCGAGGCATCATTCCTTGCAATGGAATCGGGTGCGGATTTCATAAAGACTTCCACCGGTAAGGTGGATGTGAACGCGACTCCGGCCGCGGCATATACGATGTGCGAGTGCATCCGGAAATACCACGAGGCCACCGGCAGAAAGGTGGGCTTCAAGCCTGCAGGCGGAATATCCACCGCAATGGATGCCATATCGTACTATTCCATAGTTTCCGCGGTTCTCGGCAGCGGCTGGCTTGACAAATCCCTGTTCCGCCTCGGTGTCAGCAGGCTTGCAAACGGTCTTCTGTCTGAAGTCGCGCAGAAGACGGTCAACTGGTTCTGACAACAAAAATAAAACACGGATAATGACTGAGGCCCGCCGCGGAGAATCATGCGGCGGGCTTTTCGTGTCCCGTGCAAGGGGATTTCGTGCGGAAATCCTTTCTCCCGTTCGGGAAAAGGCGTATCCTGACGGGCTGTATGACATATATTCTCACTTAAACGTTTCTTTTTTCATAACACGGATAGATCCCGGTACTTTTGTCCCCGTAACCAAAAAATATGGAGCATGAGAAAGTTTATCGGAATCTTCGCAGCGGCGTTGCTTGTGATGTCCTGCGACAAAGGGGGGACGCATATCGGGAGTGACGGCTTCCTTCATGATGACGGACTGCAGCACGGAATGATAGTCCTGGGCAGCCGTCTTGACAATCCTTATACGACTGAGAATGCGAGAGCGGCCTTCTCTGCCGTATATCCTACAAAGTCCAGGGACATAGTGCAGACTACGGACCTGTATGTGAGATTCCTGCCGGCCGACCAGGAAGAGTTCGACCTGCTCGAGGACATGGGCGTGGAGATGCTCGACCATCCGATGGATTATGAGATTGTCGCGGAAGGGGACTATTATCATGACCCTTCCGTAGGGGAAGACAACATCACGTGGCAATATGCTGTAGTGGACAAGGATTTCGACTTTCCGGATGGCATCAGATACGAGATAATTGACGAATGTTTCCTCGCCGACAACAGCGAGACCACCAAGGCCATGACGGACATAGACTGGGAAGAGGTGGAAAAGGAGTCCTACCGGCTTACCGGGAATGAAGACATGCTGGATGAGACGGCCCTCACCAAGGCTACGAAATACAATCCGACAGGCAGGATAACCATTGTGGATGAAAATGCGAACGGAGGACAGCCGTTCGGCCTTGCCGGGGTCAGGGTCTCTTGCAATACATTCATCAAGTTTTCGTCCACATATACCGACAGGGATGGATACTACACTATACCGAAGAGATATTCGGCCAAGTTGAGATACAGGCTTGTGTTTAAGAACGCGGCAGGCTTTTCCATCGGCTTCAACCTTGTCCTGGTCCCTGCATCGGTCTCCACTCTCGGGAAAGGTCCGGCCCAGGGAATAAACTACACCGTCTCCCGGGCTTGCGATGACATGCTGTACAGGCGTTCCGTTGTGAGCAATGCGGCCTACGACTATATCTCCAGATGCTCTCCGGACGACATGAATCTGCCTGCTCCTCCGGGAGACCTCAGGATATGGCTTTTCAAGTCGCTTTCCGCAAGCAGCGCAGTGATGATACACCACGGAGCGATAGTGGACAATGCCCTTGTCAAGTCTTTCCTCGGAGTGTTCTCTCTCCTGATAAAGTTCTTCGCCCCTGACATAACCATCGGAACCCAGAACCATGACAGCTATGCGGAACTGTATGACAGTACGGTGCACGAGCTTGCGCATTCCAGCCATTTCGCTCAGGTCGGGACAGGGTACTGGAACAATTATATCCGCTATATACTCCAGTCCTTCATTGAGACCGGCGGTGAGACATACGGGGTCGGAGATGGAGAGTATGCAGGTCATTGCGAAGTGGGCGAGATGTGGGCATACTATGTAGAGAGCATGATGCACAAGGAGAGATACGGCGGACAGGTCCCGGCATACGGTACATCATCATGGTTCTATCCTCAGATTTTCCGCTATCTGGAAGACAGGGGACTGACGAGGGCACAGCTGCTGGCCGCTCTTCAGAGCGATGTGACGGACAAGCAGAAACTGCGTGAAAAACTGGTACAGCTGTATCCTGACAGACAGATCATGATAGAGCAGGTATTCAACAGATACAGGTAGTACGGGCATGAATATAATGAAACATATAGGTGTACTCGTGTTCAGCCTTCTGGCGTTCACCGCCCATGGACAGAAGTATTCCGTGTCGACCAATATGGCAGGCTATCTCAATTTCGGGACAATGAATGTGGAAGTGTCGTATGCGCCTCACAGGCATTGGAGCCTTACGGCCGGAGCGAGATACAATCCGTTCACGTTCCACGGAAACGGGCGGCAGATGCAGAACAGGCAGCAGTCCTATAGTCTCGGGACCAGGTACTGGCCATGGCATATATATTCCGGGTGGTGGATAGCGGCGAAATTGCAGTATCAGGAATACAGCATGGGCGGAATAGTGTCTCCTGAGACAGAGGAGGGAGACAGGTGGGGAGCCGGGCTGTCGGCAGGATACACCTATATGGTTCATCCCCGTATCAATCTCGATTTCGGTCTCGGCTTCTGGTCTGGGGTGAAGGAATACGCGAGGTATTCGTGCCCGGCCTGCGGACTGACGCTCGACAGGGGGATAAAGGGCTTTATACTTCCTGACAATGTCATAATAGGTATATCTTATGTTTTCTGAAAAGCTATACGGCATGGCCTGGTACGCATGGCTTTCCTTCATTATGCTGCTTGCGGTTTCATGTGCATCGGAAAGGAGGCTGTCGGAGATCAGGCTCGGCAGGATGCGTCCGGACCTGTCCATACCATCCGATAAGGATTTCGAGAAAGAGAAGGAGAAGATGATGAGGGAAATCAAGGTGGACTCGCTGTCCGGGGACATGTCGGATGGGCCGTTGATAATGAATGCAATCAAGGATGAGAAGACGGGCGAGATGGTGGCTACCGATGTCATTGCGGAATCCAGGGTAGTGGCCCGTTTCAGGAATGTGGCGGAACGCTTCGGCAGGATCAGCCTGGAGTTCGACATAACGGTTCCGTCCGGGCTGCTGTCATCTTCCTGGAAACTTGAACTGCTTCCGCTCATGAAAATGCTCGGGGACAGTACGCGTCTTGATCCCGTATGCATTACGGGACAGAAATACAGGGATGAACAGATGCGCGGATACAGGAGGTACGAACGTTTCCTTAGGTCCATTATAGGCGACAGTTCTGATTTTGTCCGGATCGGACAGCTGGAGATATTCATACGGAGACATTTCCCTGAAACATACGCCATGAGGACCGATTCGTCGTTCGTCCCGGAGCCCGTAGCGGAAAATGTCTTCGGAGTGAGCCGGAAAGAGGCGTTGGAGCATTATACCAGGCATCATCTCTACAACAGGAACGAAAGACGCAAGGCGGACAGGGACCGCATGTTCAGAAAATACGTCAAGGATCCGCTTGTCTCTTCAGGACCGAGGCTCGATACTGTCATTGCCGGTGCGGATGGCGACATGACATACAGGTATGTGCAGCTTGTGGACAGCAGACCCGGGCTGAGGAAGATAGAAGTCTCTCTTGATGGCAGTCTGTATGAGGATGGAGAGGCGATATGCACCGTCGAACGTCCGGAAGACATAGTCTTTTATGTAAGTTCTCTCTCTTCCCTTGCGGACATGACGCCAAGGTATGTGATGAAGGTGGTGGAAAGGAGGGTCTATGACAACACCCATGCATTCATAGACTTTGCGCAGGGCAAGGCGGATCTGGACTCTCTGCTTCCCGGCAATGTGGCCGAACTGTCGAGAATCAGGGAATGTGTGGAAGGGATCGTCGCGAGGACGGAGTTCGAACTTGATTCCCTGACCGTCACGGCATCCTGTTCTCCGGAAGGGACATACGCCTATAATGCCGGACTCTCTCTTGCCAGGGCCGAGACCATGAAAGACTTCGTGGGGACAATGCTCGACAGTGACAGCAGAAAGAAACTCCGGACAGGATGCATTCCTGAGAACTGGGATCAGTTCCGCCGCCTGGTGGACAGCGATACCACTCTGTCCCGGTCTGCCAAGGACAGGATACTTGAGGCGGCAGACCATGATGACAAGGATATTGCGGAAGCCGGGCTTCTTGCCGCCATGCCTGAATACCGGTATCTCCGGGAGAAGATATATCCCAGACTCCGGAGCGTCAGGTTCGATTTTTACCTCCACAGGAAGGGGATGGACAGGGATACGGTCCATACGACAGTGATAGACACGGTATATGCTCGGGGAGTACAGGCATTGAAAGACCTTGACTATAAGAAGGCTGTGGAATTGTTGAGGCCGTATCATGACTACAATACCGCTCTTGCCTATCTTTCAGCCGGTTACAACCATTCGGCTATCAGGGATTTGGAGGCGGTGTCTCCTCCGACGGCAAAGACAGAGTATCTCATGGCCATAGCCCTTTCCCGCATGGGAAGGCTGAAAGATGCCGGAAAGGCATATCTCCGGAGCATTGGACAGGATCCGTCGATGGTGTTCAGGGCGAATCTCGATCCGGAACTCTCCGAAATCATCGGAAATATGCCGAAATGAACATAGTATTAATATTTAATGTGCGTTTTTTATGAAAAGAAGTTTTTTCGCTGCAGTTTTCATTGCAGCAGTGTGCAGCGTCTCCTGCAGCAAGGAGCAGATTGCAGTGAATGAGCCGCCGGTGGTGGCCGGAAAAGGTGAGGAGGTGGAGATCAATGTCTCGGTCCCGGTAGCAAAGACAAAGTATATCACCTCCGAGGGAGAAGACAATGTGAACTCTCTGCAGGTCTTTGTCTTCCGGCAGGATGGAATGCTGGATTCATGGGCAATGACGGAGGATGCTGCATCCCTGACCATAAAATGTACGGCGGGCCTTAAGCGCGTAGTCGCCGTTGTGAATGCGCCTCAGATTACCGGGATAACAGACAAGGAGATGCTGGATGAGTCCGTATCCCGCCTTGATGAAAACATGAAAGGCCACTTCGTCATGTACGGGTCAAAAGTGGAGACCGTAGTGGGTGCCACCGATATAGAAGTCGAGGTGAAGCGTCTTGCGGCGAGGATAAGTATCCATAAGATTACCAATGCACTTGCTCTGGAACAGTACAGGGAAAAGGAATTCAAGCTGGTGAGTGTATTCCTCGCGAATGTGGCGGCTGATGTCAGATATGATGGGCAGGGAGCACCGGCATTATGGTATAACCAGAGGACATATCATGCTGAAATGAACTATCTTGTCATTGATCCTAATATCAATACGGTGATTGAGTACGGGACTTCATACGAACAGCCGCATTATCTGTACTGCTATCCTAACCCTACCGAGACTGACAGCATCGAGACCGAGTGGTGTCCGAGATATACGAGGCTGGTCGTGGAAATGGAGATGGACAGCAGGGTGTACTGGTATCCGATTTCCATCAAAGGGATAGAAAGCAACCACAAATACGAGATATCGGAGTTGAGGATCACGAGGCTGGGTTCCCGGTTTGCCGACTGGCCTGTGACCACGCAGGATGCGGAGTTTACGATATCCGTTTCCGACTGGGAACCTGGGATATCACAGTCAGTTGAAATATAAATCATATAATGTCATGTCTGGAAGATTGTCGTCCGTCGTGTTGTTCGGATTAGTTGTCATTGCCACATCCATGGGGTGTTCTGTGAAAGAGGACAGGAGCGGGTGTCCCTGTGTCTTGATGCTTGATTTCAGCAGGGTAGATACAGACAGGTCGGATTCTTCTTTTCTGAGTCTTCTGTCTGCGGACGGCTTTCTTCACAGATATGTCCTCGACAATGGAAGGTATGGGGAGCCGTACCGTGTTGAAGTGCCGAAAAATGGTATATGGGTCAATGTCTGTTCCGTCGAGTCAGGGTATGATGACCTGTCCGGTATGCTGGTTTCGGACTGGGCGGGGCTGCACATACCTGACGGAGAAGAGTGCCCGCCCGTAAACATGTTTTCCGCGTATGTGGATACTGCTGCGGAAACGGTCACGGTACCTGTTGTACTGTACAAGAATTACTGCGTGCTGTCTGTCGAAATGGTGGCGGATGTACCTGCGGATTTCAGTATTGCCATCGAGGGGAATGTATGCGGATATGGAAAGGATGGCGCTCCTGTTCCGGGAAATTTCAGAGTTGTGCCCGGAATTGATGAAAAAGGCTGCTGCAGCGTGAGGATTCCGAGACAGGTGGACAGTTCGTTGAGACTTGTAATTTCAGATGGAGATGGCGTTCTGAGAGAATTCGCCGTGGGGGAATACATCATAGAGAGCGGGTATGACTGGGGGACAGACAGTCTTGAAGATGTGGATATCAAGATAGACTATGCGAAGGCGGATGTGACACTTGTCATCAATGACTGGGAAACGACATTCGACATCAATGTAGAGATTTGATATTCAGGATGATACCCTGCGATGAATTTCAGCATTTATACATTTCGACAGATATTTTGCAGATATTTTCATTGTAAAAGTTGCTATCTGAAAAATCTTTCTTATCTTTGCAGTCACTTTTGAGGCGCAGGTGGCGAAATTGGTAGACGCGCTACTCTCAGGAGGTAGTGCCAGAAATGGCATGTCAGTTCGACTCTGATCCTGCGCACCGGGGGATGACGGAGCAAATGTCATCCCCTTTTTTGTGACTGATTGTTTTATCAGGATGCTGTCATGGCTATGGAAACGGGACTGGAAGTGGAAATCCATTCCGGTCCGGACTGTCATGGCGGCATCAAAATGACTGACAGGGATGAAGATCGTATTTCTGGATGCGGCCACAATGGGAGATGTCTCATTTGCCCCGATATCTGCACTCGGGGAACTGGAGTGTTATCAGACATCATCGAGGGAAGAGTCCCTTGAAAGGGTGAAAGATGCCGAGATTCTGATCATCAACAAGATACTTGTGGACAAGGAACTGATTGATGCAGCCCCATCTCTCCGTCTCATCTGCGAGGCGGCTACCGGGGTCAACAATATCGATCTGGAGTATGCGGCATCAAAGGGTATCCCTGTCCGTAATGCGGTCGGGTATTCCACCGACTCCGTAGTGCAGATGACATTCATGATGATACTTTCCCTTGTCGGGAAATGCAGGTATTTTGATGACTTTGTGAAGTCGGGCGAATATTCCTGCAGCGGACTGTTCACCAATGTGGACAGGATGTTCTTCGAACTCCGGGGCAAAAGACTCGGCATAATAGGTCTTGGCAATATCGGCGGCAGGGTAGCGATGGTCGGGGAAGCATTCGGCATGGCCGTATCCTATTTCTCGACATCCGGCACATCACATTCCAAAGACTATCCGAGCGTAAGTCTCGACACCCTCATGTCGGAATCCGACATAATTTCCATCCATGCCCCTTACAATCAGAGAACTGCCGGACTGATAGGGGAGACGGAGCTTCGCATGATGAAGCCATCCGCATATATTGTCAATATGGGCCGCGGCGGAATAGTGGATGAAGCCGCTCTGGCAAAGGTGATCGATGAGGGCCGGATAGCCGGTGCAGGTGTGGATGTATTCACTGCCGAACCGCTTCCGTCTGATAACCCTCTTATGAATGTCCGCAACCTGGACCGGCTGATACTCACGCCCCATATAGGATGGGCAAGCACCGAAGCCCGCCAGCGCCTTGTGCAGATGATTGCGGACAATATCAGCTCAATCCCTGGTATGCTCTCCCGGTAATTCCTGCAGCGGAGGTCTTTTCCCCCATAAATAAACGATCCCTTGCCTTCGGCAAGGCCCTCCCGGGTCTCGGTCCTGCAAACATTAAGGATATTTTTTTGCGGATAAGCATCATAGAGAATTGACCCGGCACTGGCGCATCTGTTGCAGCAGAAATAAGTTTGCAATGTAGATAATGCGCCAAAATGGTGCAAAGGTAATCGGATTTTGATTACCTTTGCACTAAAACAGCGCACATGACAGTTAGAGAATGGATACGGGATAGAGAAATCAACGGACTGCCCACCTTTGCTTTTGAGGATGTGCGGAAGAGGTTTCCTGATTTCTCGGAACAGGTCGTCAAAAACGAATTGTTCCGTCTATCGGCACAAAAAATCATCGTGCCGGTATATCGTGGCTTTTATGTGGTTATTCCACCTCAATATGCAGCAAAGGGAACAGTCCCGCCTCTTTATTATATAGACCAACTGATGAGTTGTCTGAATAAGCCCTACTATATAAGTCTGCTCAGTGCGGCAGAACTATTGGGCGCAGCGCATCAACGACCGCAGAAGTTTTCAGTAACTACTATATTTCCGAAGGCTTCGGTGTCCGTTGCAAAGAACAACCTGTTGTCATGGTCATATCGTAAGGAGATACCGGCTGGTTTCCTGCTGACGAAAAATTCGGAAACCGGGATTATCCGTTACTCCAATGCCGAATTGACGGCTCTCGACCTCGTACAATATGAACAATATGTCGGAGGACTCTCCCGTGTTGCGACTGTTCTGGAAGAATTATCGGAGCAAACAGAATTCACAAATGCGGCGCAATCGCTTTTCAATTATACTACGCTTGCTACCATACAACGTTTGGGGTATATATTGGAGGAAGTATTACAGCAGCAGGAAGTTGCCGATATACTTTATAAGGAATTGACAACCTATTCCAAGCGATTCCGGTATGTCCCGTTAAGTACCCGCCATACGGGTAATTCTGCTGGCAAAAACAGCCGTTGGAAAATAAATGTAAATCTAAATATAGAAATTGACGAAATATGATAAACAGAGCGTCCATAGCCCAATGGAACAGGCAAGTTCCTTGGAGCGACAATGCACAGGTGGAACAAGACCTGGTTATTTCACGTGCATTGGTCGCTATTTTCAGCGATGAGTTTCTTGCCTCTCAACTTGCTTTTCGCGGAGGTACTGCCCTTCATAAACTATACCTTTCCCCCCAACCGAGATACAGTGAGGATATAGACTTGGTGCAAATCAATCCAGGACCAATCAAACCGATTCTGTTCCGACTTGGCGAGGTCTTGGCCTTTATGCCGGAGCGGGTAACGAAACAAAAACGCTATAACAATACAATGTTGTTCCGCATGGAATCGGAAATTCCTCCTACCGTTCCATTGAGACTGAAGATAGAGATAAACTGCTTCGAGCATTTTAATGAGTTAGGGTTGGTGAAAATCCCGTTTGAAATGGAAAACACTTGGTTTTCCGGTAGGTGCGAAATAACGACATATCAGCTGAACGAACTTTTGGGAACGAAGTTCCGTGCCTTGTACCAACGTAAGAAAGGACGTGACCTTTTCGATTTATATGTGGCTTCGACTGACTTTACCGATCTCGGCTTTTCTGTTTATTTTTGTGATACAAGAATTAATCGTTATTTTTGAAAAACAATAGAACTCAAGCAACATTAAATGAGCGAGACACGCAACAGTGATTATAAACTGCCGAAAATAATATTTATATCCGTAGTCCGGGATTTTAAAATGTATGACAGGCTGGTCCGGAAAAACGTTTATAATTCCGGGGCGGATTTTGTTGCTTTTGACAACAGGAGCGAGAATATCGGGATAGCATCCCGCTATAATTTTTTTCTCGATGGATATGATTTCGCCGAGCCGGCATGGTTTGTATTCTGTCATGAAGACTGGGAAGCGAAGGAATCCATTGCGTCAAAACTCAACAATCTGTCTACAGGTAATTTATACGGGCCAATCGGTGCTAAGTCAATAGTGACTGAAAAGAAAATCTACAGATACTCCGTCGGGGAATGCTGGCAATCGGACAGGAATGGGGAAAATATAAAAAAAGAAAAAGGTTTATTGAAAAAAGGGATAGTAGATACTTTTGATTGTCAGTGTCTTATAGTCCATTCAACCCTTATCGGAAAATATTCGCTACGCTTTGATCCTTCCTTTTCTTTCGATCTTTACGTTGAAGACTTCTGCATAAATTCTTTCGAAAAATACGGCATAGTTTCCAAAGTACTTCCTATGAAATGCAGGCATTGGTCACACGGGAAATTGACTGACAGATTTTATTCATCCAAATCATATTTGGAAGGCAAATATTCCGGGATATATACAACAACGGCAGGAGGAGCCATGATTGGAAATACAGGTGCAAAAAAGGTAATATCATTTAAACACAGCATTTTCAATCACCCTGAGAAATATTGGATTATGCTTACAATCAAAAGGAAATAGCAGTTGTTGCAAATATCAAAGATTGAATTCTATGAAATATCTTATTGTTCAGGAATGGGAAAATACCGAAGGAAATCATGCAGGGATGAAGCACATGTGTGATATGCTTGTTTCTGCATATGCTGACCAATATAAAATGATTGCCATCCCGCCTCCATCGCAATTTAAAATATCAAATAATGCTAAAATTTGTAAACTTCTAGAGAAAATCCATATCTTCAAGCCTAATGTATTATTCAAGAGGCATTATTATCATATTGCAAAATCGCTTTCCAAAATACTCAGACAAGAGGACGAAATATTTTTGTTAGAATATCTTGTTCCGCATGTGCCACAAAATATATTGGCGAATTATATTCGTCAGCATGTGCCAATGTTAAAAATATATGCGATGGCGCATCTTACTCCATCATGGTATAAGTCATATTGTGATGATTATGAAAATTTTATAAAAAACAGTGTACGGGACATTGACGTTTTGCTTACTTTAGGATCGTCTGCATCTTCATTCTTCTCTTCATTTGAGATCAAGTCCTTAAAAATAGATACAGGCAAACATTATGTCGATTCATCATATTATGGAAGAACAAACTCGGCGCATAAATCAGACAAACCTGTTGTTATTTCCATGGGGAATATGCAGAGAAATTATTCCATATTGACAGATATCATTAAGCAATGTCATGATGTTGATTTCATAATATGTCATGGAAAGAGGAAACTGGATCCTGAATTTCAAAAATATGACAATGTCAGGGCTGTCGGATTTGTCCCAGAAGATATTTTAAGAGGATTAATGCAAGATTCTGATATTTCTTTAAATATTATGGACGATACGGTAGGAAGTAATGTGATTACCACATCCATGTCAATGGGATTAGCGATAATTGCCAGTGATGTAGGGTCTATCAGAGACTACTGTACAAATAATAATTGTATTTTCTGTGAAAACACGGTAGAATCTTTTGTGTCGGCAATTCATGCTATGTCAAAAATGCAAGGTACAGTTCTGGACAAAATGAAAGAATCCTCAATAGAAATATCGAGGCAATTATCCATTGAATATGTGCATTCCTGGTTTTCCGGATTGGATAGACTTTAACCTTGTCTTCCTTGCACGTCGCCTACGGAATTTCAAAAAATGTGTCCAATCGTATATATACCACAGATATTTTATAGTATAAAGAGCTCTCCTGTCATGTCGGGAAATATATCCACTTTTAAGAAATGATAGCAACTTATGTTTCATGTCATTGATCATTTGAGTCTGTTCCGGTGCACCAGGAACAGTCATAAATCCTCCAAAATGATTATTGAAACATATATCGAACTGTTTTTTTATTATTCTCGCTTTTTCTGTGTCTGAAAATTCAGGGTAATTCTGTGCAAAGAGAATTCTTTCATAATCTGCGAGGAAATAATGGTATCTCCGTTTGAATGTCAGATCGTGGACAATGCTGTCTTCTCTCTGCAGGTAGTAATACAATGACTTATCTATATAAACACAGATATTGCAGTCCGCAATGATTTTATATATTAAACGGTGGTCTTCAAACGTATATCCTTCAGGGAAAGTCCATTTTGAGAAAATATCCTTTTTATATATTTTACTCCAAGATGAAGAACTTATCCGTTCCTGAAAAATAGAGACTATCATTTCTTTCGGTGAAATGAGACGTATATTTCCTGTGTCTGCGAAGTTTTGCAATTTCCTTCCATCAGGAAAGACATACATAAAATTACAGCATACTATATCTGCATTATATTTTGTTGCACAGTCATACATTGTTGAGTACATATCCGGATCAATATAATCATCACTGTCCACAAATCCGATATATTCGGATGTAGCCATTTCTATTCCTCGGTTCCTTGCAGTGGAAAGATCGGCAACATCAATCTGCAACACTTTTATGCGGGAATCTTTAAAGGCTAAATCCAGACATATCCGATAAGAATTGTCGGATGATCCGTTTTCTACAAGTATGATTTCTATGTCCTTTAACGTCTGGTTAAGAACAGAATCAATACATGTTTCTAAATATGCGGCTGTATTATGGACCGGAATAATTATGCTTACTGAACTCATGTTGTATGTTTTCCGGCAAAAATAATTATTTTTGCCGGAAAACATGACTTGACCCAATGAATAAGTTGGCTATTGTAATACCTGCATTCAAAATTCGCTTTCTGTCTCAAACACTTGATTCTATAGCGAGACAGTCTTGTAAAGATTTTACATTATATATTGGAGATGATAATTCTCCGGATGACATATATTCTGTAGTGAGGGAATATGAAGATGTAATAGATATTGTCTATAAGAAATTCCCGGAAAATCTTGGTTCAAAAGACCTTTTGTCGCATTGGGAACGCTGTATTGATATGGCGCTCGAACCGTATATTTTTTTCTTTTCCGATGATGATATCATGCCTTTTGATATAGTGTCAAGATTTTATGATACTTTATCCAAATACCCGCAAAAGGAATTTTTTCGGATACAGTTGGCGGTTGTATCCGAACGCAATGAATTGATATCAACAAATTCATGCCTTAAAGACACTGTTACAGCGGAAGAAATGCTATGTGATAAGTTATTCGGTAAAATGAACTCCGCTGCATGTGAATTCATTTTCAGTGCAAATCTATACCATAAGGTCAAAGGATTTGTTCATTTTCCATTAGCATGGTGTTCGGATGATGCCACATTTTTCAAAATGGCCCAAGAGGCAGATGGCGCGATTGCAATACACGGATATCCTGTATTATGGAGAAATGCAGAAGGTGTCAACATATCTAATGATAAATCATATAATAAAGAGAAAGTAACAGCTACTTTAATGTTCATCCGCTGGTTACGCGAAAATTATTCCTATAGGAAAGATCGATATTTTAAACAGTCATTATATAGATATATAAGATGTTTATTACGAGAAACGTTGCAGTGGAATTATTCGAATAAAGACCTTTTCAGTCTTTGTAAATCAATATATTGTATCACGCCGAGATATAGCGTTAAATTATTTTTTAAATATTTAAGATTTCATCGGCATAAAGCAATATAAGGCAAGTGTTCAAATAATTGAATAGAATGCAAAATTTTGTAAAGAAAATATTGTTCATATCTCCTTTTATTCCATACCCTTTAAATAGCGGAGGGAATCAGGCTGTATTTTCCATGATAGATTATTTAAGGAAAATACATTCGGTGTCCATACTAATACGTGCAGGACATCAGAAAGATATAGATGCTCTGAAACGGGTATGGCCGGATGTCGGTTTTTTCATATACTCGAAAAAAGAAGGAAAACGCAAATCGTGGTTGCCATTAAGGGCACACGTGCTTCACTGTCTTTCCTCTTCATTTACAAGAAAATACAATCGAATTTTCTTTAAATACTGGCCTTCAAGGCCCAATGTCGACAAGATGCTACGCATAAGGACACTTATCAATCTGCGTCCTTCAGAACTGGATCCCGGATATTGTGAGTTCGTCCATAATGTTGCCGAGAGCGGCTTTGATATTATACAGACGGAGTTCAGAGAATTGCTGGATATGTGCTATTTCTTACCTGAAAATGCTGTAAAAGTCTACGTGCAGCATGAAATAGACTATATCCGCAGAGGGAATGAACTGGCAATGCTTCAATCTCCGACATTAATGGACATTGCTCGCTATCAGCAGGCAAAAGACAAAGAAATTTCCATGTTGAGCAGATATGATTACATAATCACTCTTACTGCAACTGACAAAAATATCCTTTCAAAATATATTCCCGAAGAGAAGATATATGTATCTCCAGCTGTCATAAAAATGGACAGACTTGTCCCGTTCAAGACTTGCACACCTGAATTTGTATTTGTCGGAGGGTCGGACCATTTTCCTAACTACGATGGTGTAAACTGGTTCTGTGAATGCATATTGCCTGTACTCAAGGAAAATTTGTCTGATTTCAAAATATATATAATAGGCAACTGGAGTCGTAAAGCGAAACGGACAATACACAAGCATAATAAAGAAGTGGAATTTATGGGATTTGTTGAGGATCTACACACTTTCCTCAATGGGAAAATAACGATTGTTCCGATACGCATAGGAAGTGGAATGAGAATGAAGATTCTTGATGCAGTATGGAGCAGTTCGCCGTTCATTACGACAAGTAAAGGTGTTGAAGGGCAAGATTTTACCAACGGAATTGACTGTATCATAGCAGATTCTCCGCAGGAGTTCGGGAAAGCCATGGTTATGCTGTCTTCAGATACCGTATTGCAGAAGAGCCTGTCTGAAAATGCAGTAATTAAAGTTAGGAAATACTATAATCCTGAAGCGATGATGAAAATCCGAGCCGATTTTTATGACAAATTCACGGCAAATATAATGTGAAAATCATTATATGTTTTCTTGATTTTAGTGGACATAAAAGATATGAAATAACGCATAAGAACAAGGAGAAATGAATATTGCAGTAATTGGTGCAGGAATGTCAGGATTGGCGATTGCCAATATGCTTAAAGATGCAGGTAACGATGTCATTGTGTTTGAAAAAGATTCTCGTCCGGGTGGCATGATGAAATGTGATATTATCAAAGGATGTCTGTTTCACAGAACAGGGGGACATGTTTTCAATACAAAACGAGAAGATGTATTAGAATGGTTTTGGAAGCATTTTAACGTTGAGAAAGAATTTATAAAAGCTTCCAGGAATTCTTCTGTTGTGTTTGAAGGAATGGACAATGTTCCGTATCCTATTGAAAATCATATGTATTGCTTTGAGGATCATATTCAGAAAAAATTCATTGCCGATTTGCTTAAAATTGCTAGGGGGGGAAGATAAAACCTCAAAATTTTGATGAGTTCTTACTCCAAAGGTTTGGTAAAACTTTGTACAATCTATATTTTCAACCATATAATTATAAGGTTTGGCGACGTGATCTGACTCAAGTTCCTCTTTCTTGGTTGTCTGGCAAATTACCTATGCCTACAGTTGAAGAAATGATATTCAATAATATGAACCATATTGAGGAGTGTCAATTTGTGCATAGTTCGTTTTATTATCCGATAAAAGGAGGGTCGCAGTTTCTGGCTGACAGATTGTCTGCAGGATTGAAAATAATCTACAATAAAGAAATTTTCAGAATAACTAGGTGTGAAAGCAAGTGGCTTGTGGAAGGAATGGAATTTGACAGAGTCATTTTTAGCGGTAACATTAAATATCTTCCATCTTTATTGGCCGGTGCAACGAACCTGTACGGCTTTATAAAATCTATAGATGAATTGGAAAGTCATGGTACTACTTCCGTTTTTTGTAAAATAGATAAGAACCCATTTAGTTGGATGTATTTGCCTGATAAGAAGTATGATGCACATAGAATAATCTGTACAGGGAATTTCTCAAATAGCAACAATTCGTCCGGCATTATGACGGGAACAGTGGAATTCACGGATTATATTTCTAAGGATGAGATTCTTGAAAATCTGTCCCGAATGCCTTATAATCCCAGATATATTATTCACAATTATGAAAAATATACATATCCGATACAGAAAGCCGATACCCGTGGTATGATTAAAGAATTGAAAAATATACTTGAACCATTAGGTTTTTATCTGTTGGGTAGATTTGCCGAATGGGAGTATTATAATATGGATGTTGCTATAGGGGCTTCAATGGATTTAATGAATGAGAAAATATTGTCATAATGGATAATTTTTTAATAATATCGGAAAGGTCTTATGAACACTGGCCATCATTTGATTTACTCTATGAATGGGAAGACGAACTTTTGAAAAATATTCCCGGGGCAAAATTATATAAAAATATTAAAAGGAAAAGAGGGTTTGGTTTTATTGATAAAATAGGATTGAGCCCTAACAAAATATTTACCTGGAATAGCAAGTGTTTCCATTTTGATATATCTGCAAGGACAAGAAACAATTTTATGAATGCAAAGAATCATAAAGTGTGCATTGTAGATTTTTATCTAAAGCGTGAACAATTGTCCGCCTTTTATAAGGCATATTCGAATGTTGAAAGATTATATGTATCAAGCCGTGAAGTATATGAGTTTCTAATGGCTAATACTCCTGCACGTGAAGTTTCTCATATGCCGCTTACGTTACCGGACAAATATAAATTAGATACGGACGCCGAATTTAAAAAAGAATATGATTTAGTGTTGGTTGGAAGGCAAAATTCAATATTGCTGAAATATTTGGAAGAATATGCCAAAAATCATCCTTTGAAATATGTATATAGAAAGGAAATATCAAATGGTAATTTCCCGTATTATACGAATACGGGTGAATATGTAGGAAATATCATAACGAGGGAAGATTATTTTTCTTTGTTGAAAAAGAGTAAGGTGGCTTTTTATTCTACTCCGGGAATGGATGGAGGCGAAAAAAGAACAAATGGTTTTAATCAAGTGACGCCACGTTTCCTTGAGGAATTGTCATCGGGTTGTAATATCATATCACGTTTTGAAGATAACGCAGATACTGATTATTTTGAATTGGGTAATATGACAAAAAGAGTTACCGATTATGATAGTTTTACGAGAGCAATGGATGAAAGCTTATCCGTCGCTCCGAATATAAATAAGTATGCAAAATATTTAAGCCAACACTATACTTCAGTTGTTGCAAAACTATTGGTTTGACACAATTAAATCCTGAAATACTTTTCAACCATATCCTTGAGCCGGTCAGGTGATAGATTTGCTATTCCGATTCCGATCGATTCTATAAGCGAAAACACTTCCTTGTTTTACATAGACATAAATGCTTATCCGCAAAATTACCCCCATCTGCTGTCATATCAAGAGGTATTTTGCGGATAAACTTATAGTTTATGTAAGTTGGAATTGTCCGTCAGGCTTTCAAGATTTCATGATCTCCTCCTCTGAAAGTCCGGTCAATTCCGATATCAGAGCCATCCCGAGACCTTTCGCTTTCATGGCCCGGGCGACTTCCATTTTTCCCTCGGTCTTACCTTTTGTTTCGCCTTTCGCTTCGCCCTCGGCAAGCCCTATAGCTTCGCCTTCAGCCAAAGCCTCTGCCCTGCAGGTATCAAGGATATCCGTATAGTCACGTTCGGTCATCATATCGTGTTCGTATTTCAGTTTCTCCTCCGGGGTGAACCTCGCTATCTCGCACGCCTCGAACAGCCTCTCGAACACCTTCACCTTCAACTCCTCCGGCAGCCTCTCCATCCTCCCGACATGCTTCAGCGAATAGAACCACTTGTCCGCCATGCTCCCGCACTCCTCCAGCTTCTTGTCGAAGCGGTCCAGTTCGGCAAAGATAAGAAAAATCGTCTCATCCACCACCTCGTGGCTCTCCTTTTCGCGGAATGTATATTCCGAGACATACCTGTCCCTCCAGACAGCGCTGTCGCTCCTGTCGAACTTCGGCACGCCGCTGTTCAGCAGGCCGACAAAATACACCGGGGGAATGTCGTATCCGTGAGCGTCCCCGCGTTCTGAACCGGAGTCATAGACCTTGGCGGCATACTCCACGCATCTCCTGAAGAAATTCAGCTGGCGGTAGCACTGCATCTCGACGATGAACCTGGTCCCGTCCTCGCCCGTGCACCTGAGGTCAAGCCTCACGCTCTTGTTCGACATCGTGAACCCCGGCACCTCCGTCGTCGAATATGCGAGGTCAGTGACCCTGCGGTGAGCCGGAAGTACCACGTTCAGCAGACCGATGAGTACGTCCTTGTTCTTCTCCACCCCGAAGACGGCCTTGAAGCCGGCTTCTGTCAGGATGTCCACATACCTTTGTGCGGACGTCCTGTTGTCATTCTCTCTCTCCATATATCAATACTGTTTTTATTCCTGCCCGCAATAATTCCTGCCGAAACGGCTGGAGGAAGGATGACGGCCAGGATATTTCCCGCTAAAATATCGGGACAGACTATACCGGTCAAGACCCCGGCAACAGGTTTATACGAAGTGAGGAAAGATTTTTCTCTTTTTTACTGTTTTTCTTTTTTAGAGATGCTTTTTTGAGTATTTATTACCGGAACAAAACTGATTTTTTCGGGAAAAGTTTATTGATCATATACCGGAAATATCTGAGGCAGACTCCTGTCCTGGAGCAGGAGGTCAGCCGGGACCAGTAGCCCGGACCGTAGAGCCGGTCGATATCGGATATTACGGCCGATGTCAGAGCCTTGTCTTCGGTATTTTCCAGAATATGCCTTATCTGTCTGCCGAGCGAGCCTCCGTGCCTTGTGAACGCTGATTTCTTGATGAAAGGCAGTCCGAGCCTGCATAGCGTCTCGACGGCATTGTATATTTTCTTCCCTTTGACACGGAACAGCGCATCATAACTGAATCCTTCCGAATCGAACAGATTTGTCAGCCCCGTTTCGTAAAGGTCGCATACGGCATTTTTGTCTTTCTGGGCAGTCACACCGGAGATGAACCTGCAGAACATGTCGGACAGGAACACTTTCCTGTGCATTCCTATGAACCATGACTGCAGATGAGGGTGCCTCCGGTGGGGATTCAGGACCAGGCCGAAAGCATCCGTGCCGAGGGACTCCATCTTTTCGAGATATGGTCCGATATCGGCAAGAGGACCGAATACGGAGTCGTTGACGAGATAACAGACATCATATCCGGACAGCCCCGTGTGTCCGGATATCCACATATAGGAACGCTTGTATGACCCGAAGTCATATTCTCCATGCCTTTCCGCGTGTGCGTGCAAAACTTTCCCCGACAGCCTGTCGAGCATCCCCGGCTGGCAGTCGGTGTCCATTGTCAGCACAATATCCCCGTATCTGGCAAGTGCCTGCACATAATATTCCAAAGATGGACCGACAATACCCTGACTGTCGTATCCTGCAAAAAGGAAAAGTCTTTTCGTGCACTTCATTTGTACATGTTCTGCATTATATCCGAGAAACTGCCCGGTACGGGATGCATTGCAGCTTCTGACTTGTATTCAGTCTTCTGGAAAAAGGAGCCGGAAGTCTCTTTTTCAAAGGTCGTCCTGTCGAACGGCATGTCCCTGTATTTCCACCAGAGGTTATGTGTGGGATCCTGGATCAGATGCGGCATTCTGTCGAAGTATCGCTTTGCCAAAGGGTTGTTCATTACGGTCAGCTTGAAAAGCAACTGATGGACGAAGTAGTCTATTGCGCAGTTTTCGGAAGTCCAGTATGCCATGATGGCGGCCCGCCATGTCTTGATGAGATAACTCCCTTTCCGGGATCTGAAAAAACAGTTCTGCACAAATGAATACGAGCCTTTGAGAGTGTCTCCGCTGAGGTAGATGAAGAAATCCTCATCCATTATCCATTGAGGTACCGGTGATGTCACGAAGTCTGTCGCATCTAACCACACTCCTCCGTATCTGTACAGAAGTTCGACCCTGCAGATGTCTGCAAAATGCGCCGGCTTTATCTTCCCTTCTTTCCATTTGCCGATGATATGGTCCGGAAGCCGGATCCAGTCCTGAAGCGATTGTTCATCAAGTACGACGAGTTCCTGCGGACAGTTGTGGCGGATGCTTTCCATACACGCCCGGACTATTCCGGGAGCCTTGTCTTCCCCCTGGAGCCATATTGAGAAAATCCTTTCTTTCCCGCGATCCTTTTCCATGCTGTCTTCCGGAATGTCGGAAATGGCAGGAATGTATCTTTCCAGATACCGGCTCACAGCCTTTTCGGTAACGGCCCCTCTTGCCCGGCGCCTTTCCGAACGGGATCTCCACGGCCAGTTCAGGACATGTCCGTACAGTATAATGCCGGCTTTGGTCTTGAATGTCGCGAAATTCATTTTATCTTGAACCTGAATCCGAACAGAGTCAGGATTTTGATCCTGTCCTCTCCTTGTCTCCGGATTGAGAATATCTTCTGAAATACCGGCTGGACCGAATATGCTACAATTATGTAGATGGATTTGACCCAGTCTATGATAATCGGTTTTACCTTGTATCCTGCCGCGTTGACCACCATGGTGAGGATGCGTTCGTATACGTGTGCCATTGAACCGATGGAATGCGAATGCGGTATGTCGGAGAATAGACCTATATCTATGAGTCCGTCATTCTGGAACAGTTTGTATGGAGCGCTCCTGGCAATGAACATGGTGCCGGCACAGAATTTCTTGTCTTTGACATTTAATCCAAGCCGTTTGAGTTCGTTGTCCAATTTTGACATATCTTCTTTGAGTCCATTGGAGATATGTTTGTATAACAAATGGCTGCACATGAGTCCGACTTCAGGATATCTGTCGAAATTGTCCAGTAATTTCAGAAAAATCTTTTTACTTTTCAGCAGCGGATCAACGAGTTCATCCCTCCATTTATAATTGTCAAGACTCAACCCGTTTATTCGGCTCGATGCATCGCTTCTGTTTTTTGTATGCAACTTGAGGATATAATCGTACTTGTCAAGGTCTACGGACTTCAGCACACGGATGAACGGCCATACATCATAGCCGCGGTTCTCGACCTTCATGATATGGGCATCCGGTTTGAACGAAAGCAGTTTGGATTCGGTCTCGCTGTTGAGTTCAGTCATGGTGACATACAGATCCCATTCGCAGCCGCAGATGTTCGACAGCTTGCCGATGAAATAATCGGTCTGGTCACGGTAATATATGTGAAGATGAACAAGTACCTTTTTCATTATATATGTAATGTATGGCGTTATGCCTTCTTGTCGAGTAATGTCCTGTATATCCGGTCTATAATGCCGCTGTCGACGGTCTCATCGAACTTGCGCGCCCAGAAATGGGGAACACTCATCAGCATGTCCCAGTCGGTCATGCGGAAAGTCCACGGATGCCTGATGCTTTCACCTCTGGTCCAGTCTATGAAACGCATGTTGCTTTCATTGACTATATGTTCCTCTGTTTCTTCTTTGACATAAAGTTTTTCCCTGAATGGGGAGTTCCACACTATGGTGGCCATGAATATCTCATCGCAAGTGTTTGTGTGGCGGAATGTTTTCTCGAGCCACCCTTCCTTCGAGATGACATATCTTGCCAGAGAGTCTGTAATGCTGAACCATTGCGATGCGAACCGGAAGTCTACATTTCTGTTGATCTTATATCCCACTGCCATTTGCAGTCCCTTGAATATATTGTTGACGAGATTGGTCAGGAAATATCCTGCTCCTTCAGGGAAAATCGTATAATAACGGAACCTTGAGAAGGTGCTCTTCTTGAATTTCCAGTAGTTGATGAACTCCGTGCCGCTGTGGCTGTCAAAGAAATTGTGTATCGTGTCCTGGTCCTTTATCGGAAGATCCATTCCGGAAAGCAGGTGATAATAATCGTAGCATCCGGCAGAAACGGCTGCCTTCAGAAGAGCCAGTTCCGCCCTCATTATGCTGACCCCTCCCCAATTTACACGGATTCTCGGTTCAATGAAAGCGAGGGCTGAATGACTGCATGTCCCGATCCAGTCGGCGGGATCGAATTCCGCCTTGCTGTCCACATGTATGAAGATATCGTTCC
Organism: uncultured Bacteroidales bacterium; assembly: GCA_944322715.1. Classification (GTDB taxonomy): domain Bacteria; phylum Bacteroidota; class Bacteroidia; order Bacteroidales; family UBA932; genus Cryptobacteroides. Next base: position 54,584 of record CALUPT010000009.1, on the reverse strand, counting down.
GCTCATCATCCAGTAACTCCGCCAGTTTCTTCAACTGGGAAAAATTCCTGTGCGCGAGGATAAGATATGCGTGTCTTTTCGTCATTGATCCGGACTTGCCATATTCCATGCAAATTTACAATTTTATGGAATTATCCGAAAGAATATCGGAAAAATCGGTATATTTGTCACGTTTATGATAATGGTGTAACCCGATGGATAGTGTAAAGATAAGAGCCGGCATAGTCAGGGGGCTGATATCTCTGGTGGGCAAGTTGCCGTTGAATGTTCTCTACAGGCTCGGGGATGCTGTCGCATGGTTCATGCGCAGCGTGATGAGCTACAGGAAAGGCGTGATATATACGAATATAGCGCGGGCTTTCCCGACAAAGACCTACGATGAGGTAAATGTCATAGCGGATGAATATTATACCAGGCTCGGCAATCTTGTGGCGGAGACCATCTGGTTCGGCGGATGCAACGGCAGGAAAGGGGGGAAAAGGATACGTAAGCAGCACATATACGAGTATGTAAATCCGGAAGTGCTCATAGAGGCCAACAGGGAAAGGGGGGTCATGGCGATGAAATCCCATTGCGGCAACTGGGAACTTCTGGGGGGAATCCATGAATATTCATACGGTCTGGATTTGCACGAATATATCGATCAGAACAATTTCTACGTGGCATACAGGGCAATGTACAGCAAGGTGTCGGACAAGGTCTTCTACGAGAACCGCAGGGCTCCGCTGCCGGACTATCCCGGACTTCTGGAGGACACGAAGTTCCTGCGTCATGCCGTGGTCCATCGCAAGGACAAGCCCATCTATGTCCTGAATGCCGACCAGTATCCTTACGTCGCCTGCCACTATGTCGGCAAATTCCTGAGCCAGCCTACGGATGGGATGCTCGGCGGGTTCGCGATGGCGGCCAAGCTCGGGTTCGCTGTCCTGTACATGCGGGAGGAACGTGTCAGCCGCGGGCATTACCGTCTGACGTTCGAGGTGATAACCGAGAATGCCGCAGGCCAGGATCCTGAGATGCTCATGCGCAGATACTATGATCTTCTGGAGGCAGACATCCGCAAGGACCCGGTCAACTGGCTGTGGAGTCACAAGAGGTGGCATTATGATGCCATCAATCCTGAAGCGAAGGCCGAACTGGAGGCCCGGTAGGATGCTTTTCCGGAGAATGCCGGACAAATGTCTGTCCTATGATGGAGCCTGCTGCTGACTGTCCTGCCAGATAACCCGTAGAGAATGCGATATGGAGGTTGTATCCTCCCGTATCCCCGTCCAAATCCAGAACTTCACCCGCAAAATACAGCCCATGGATTTTCCTTGATTCAAGAGTTTTCGGGGAGATTTCCGAGGCATCTATCCCTCCGGCAGTGATTACGCATCTTTCGTAGCCGACATATCCTGCAATGTCCATCTTCCAGTTTTTCAGTGCGTAAGGCAGTCTTCTGCAGTCTATGCCCGGATTGCACAGCATGAATCCTCTGATGAGATCCCGGGGGATTAGCTTGCCGAGAAGAACCGTCAGACGTTCATTGTCGCTTTTCCCCTTGCTTCTCCGGTCGTTCCCGATTTCCCGCCATAATCCGGATATGCGTTTCTCGAGGTCTTCCGGACTGACTGCAGGCTTAAGGTCTATGACGGCCGTCAGTCTGTTGCCGTTGGAAATGGCATTCACGCATTTCCTGCTGACCTTGAATCCGGCCGGGCCTTCAAGCCCTCCATCCGTGAAGTCGATGTCTCCGGATTCTTCGCATAGCAGACTGTCTCCTGAATATATGGCCAGACCTGTGTTTTTGAGCTGTATCCCTTCGAGCGCTTTCCCTTTGGCTGATAATGGTATGCTGCGGTCGATATGTCCTTTGCCCCCATGGCGGTCCGAGCAGGCGGAGTCCGGCCGGCGGCCATGCTTTCCGGAAACCTGTGTGGCTTTGTATCCTGCCGGGACGATTGCGGTCAGGGATGGGAAAGTCGCGTTTGTCCGTATGCCGCATTCTTCCGCCCATCTGAACCCATCTCCGGTCGAACCGCTCGCGGGATATGACAGGCCTCCGGTGGCGATGATCAGCTTTCTGCATGCGTAGCGGCTGCCATCGGAGCATTCGACCGAGAAGCGGGCGCAGACATTTCTTTCTGCCCGGCCGGTCTGTCCCGATTCTGCGCAAGGGGCGGTCTTGTCGGGAGAAATGCCATGTATGTCAGTAACTTCCTTGTTGCATAGGATTTCCGCACCGCACTGCCTTGCCATTCTGACAAGCGTATCCACGACATCTGCCGACCTGTGGGATGCTGGGAATGCCCTGTCACCCCTTTCCACCACGGTTTCCAGCCCGGCCGGTCTGAACATTTCCGACAGCGCTTCGGGGGGCAGGTTATGGAATGCCGGTTTCAGCAGCGCGGCTTTCGGATGGATATGAGCGGAAAATTCATTCCAGGGTTTGACATTCGTGAAATTGCATCTTCCTTTCCCCGTGATCATTATCTTTCTCCCGGGCCGCGGCATCTTTTCCAGTATGAGGGGCCTGTATGCATCGGGACCGCCTCCTGTCAGGGGATGTCCAGCGGCCCGGGAGTAATTCCCCGCACCGATGGCCGCCATGAGTCCGGCCGCACCTCCTCCGATTATTATAATGTCTCTGTATGTCATTTCCGTTGCATGAAATTCCATGGGTTCCGGCCGTTTCCGATGATAATCATTCCAAATGATGCCGATTTCGCTGCAAATATGGAAAAAATAACTATATTTGCAATCCCTTTTGGAGCGCGATACAGCATCGGTGCGGACAAAAGGCGTCAAGGCTGCCAGTTTAGCTTAGTTGGTAGAGCATCGCATTCGTAACGCGAAGGTCGTGGGTTCGAATCCCATAGCTGGCTCAAAAAGGGGTGACCCAAAAGCCATAGAAAGGGGGACTGACCGGAAGTCAGACCCCTTTTCTTTTCTAATGGCAGCCGTTGCGGTTGTCCTGACATCCCTGTCACGGGAGAGTCTTCCGGATATCCGGCAATCCTCATTTGTATATGGTACACAGATCTGTCATACGTTCCCTGCTGTTTCTTCCCCTGATTGCGGGAATCCTTTCCTGTTCGTCAGAAGCCGGACAGCAGAGGGAAGCGGCTCCCGGGAATGCCTTTGCGGCTTTTTTCGAACTGCTCCCCGATGCTGCAGTGTCCATTTCCCCGTTTACAGGAGACAGGGACACGCTGCGGATAGATGGTCCGATGGACAACATTGTCTGCATGTCCACATCCCATGTCGCCTTTCTGTCTGAGACGGGTCGCGCTTCTGCGATCACCGGAGTCTCGGGTGCCGGGTTCCTGTCCGATCCGGAGCTGAAGGGAAGGCAGGATCTTGCGGAGGTGGGGTATGATGCGACCTTTGATTATGAGACGGTCATGAGGCTCGATCCGGATGTCGTGCTTGCGTATTCCGTCTCTTCTGTCGAGCCGCAGTATGTCTCCCGGCTGAGGTCGATGGGCATCAGCGTGTTCGTCCTGTATGACCACCTCGAGCAGCACCCCCTTGCCAGAGCGGAATATGTCAGGGTAGCGGGCGCGCTGACAGGGGCAAGGGATGTCTCGGACAGCCTGTTCCGCTCTGTCTCGGAGAAATACATGGACATGGCGGCGGCCGTTGCGGATTCCATCGGCAGGCGCCCGGAGTCCGGCTCCGCGGGCGAATCCGTCCGGGACAGTCATGTCAGGCCGGGTGTCCTGCTCAACCTCCCGTATTCCGATATGTGGTATGTGCCGGGTGCAGGAAATTATATGTCCGCTCTGATACGGGATGCCGGAGGAGAGGTGCTCGGCGCGGCAAAGGGCAGTGCGGCATCATCCGTGATCTCGGTCGAGGATGCCTACAGACTGTCCCGGAAGGCCGATTTCTGGCTCAATACAGGCAACTGTACATCCAGAAAACAGATAGAGTCGCTTCATCCCCTTTTCCCGAGGTTCGGCCCCATGCGCAGGACACATTCCGTTTTCAATAATGTGGCCCGGGTAAACGCTGCTGGAGGAAACGATTTCTGGGAAAGCGGTGCGGCACATCCCGAACTGATACTTTCAGACCTTATTGCGATATTCCGCGGAGAAGCCGGGGACGGCAGCGCATTACATTATTATATTGAAGTCGAATAGACTGTTCCCGCAGAACGAGCCTGAAATCCTTGTCACCGTGCATTCCTTCCGCAAGACAAGGGGGGCGGCGGGGGCGAGTTCTACGGCCGCGATATCCCCGATTCTCAGCGAAACGAACCTTGAGACATTCTCTATGGCCGACTCTATCATTTCAGCGGAGCCGCATCCTGTGGAGTAGATTTCCCGTACGACTCCGTCTCCCCGGTCGCCCGACAGACTGAACATGTTTTCTCCGCTTTCGAGTGTGACGCGGTCGTACATGGGGAAAGGCAGCACGGAGGTGTGGTCCATGATCCCGCTGATGTCGCGTTCTCCGTATGTTTCCCGCGGATTCCCTGCTTCTGCGGGAGGAAAACCTGTCCCTCTGCCGCCGGAAAGGATGGCATGGAGGAGAATGCCGTAGTTTACGGCATCATAGTAGCGGCCGGCGAATTTCCTCCCGATGCACTTGCCTGCCTTGGATATGCGGACGAACAGCACGGGTGAGAAAAGGTAGCCATCCACAAAATCAGGGGCATAGAGATCCTTGTCCTCCCTCTCCCAGCTTGTGTCGGGACGGCATTGCACGAAGCCTCCGTATGTCTGTACTGTGATATTCATGGTCTGAACGGAATGGCCGGACTGCTGTCGGGACCGGCTAAAACAGGCTTCCCTGTTTTTCCGGAGAGCCGAACTTGTTGGTAAGCCGGTTGACAGCCCCCTTGAGCTGGGCTGCATTGAGCGGTTCATCCGATTCTGCAGCCGCCTTGCGCCTCTCCCTGTCGAACTGCTGTTTCAGAAGGGCGAACTGCCGCTTGGTGTCGAGGGTGAATTCCCCGTTTTCTATCCAGGCGAAATATGATGGCTCCGTCATGTAGACTTCCCGGGCGGTCTTCCCCCTGTGCTTGCCGAAAGTGATTATTGCCTCCTTCCTGTCATTGAGTGCAAGTCTGCCGGCATAGTCCACGCTTCTCTGTCTTTCGGAGAAGTTGGCGAGGAATTCGACATCGTTTCTCAGAGTCTCTGGGTATCTGTCCAACTGTGCCTTCAGCACCTCGTACGTGGCAATGGTATCCGCCTCTGCCGCATGGGCGTTCTCCAGTTCGGCCCCGCAGTAGAACCTGTATGCAGCCTTGAGGTTGCGCGGCTCCATGACATGGTAGATGTTCTGCACATCCACCATTCTCTTTTCATGCAGATTGATGGCCGGCTTCCTGTCGGTGTACTTCCTGACCCTCTCTATCTCCTCCGCGAGCATCGGCAGGTCGAATTTCGTGGAGTTGAATCCGGACAGGTCACTGTCTTCCAGCCATCTGACGACATCATCTATTATGTCGCAGAACCTCGGACATCCGGTCAGTTCCTCATCCTTGATGCCGTGCACTGCCATTGCGCTCGGATTTATCGGCCTCTGGCAGTTGCCGGCATAGTCCCACGGACGTACTCTCCATGTCTTCACCCTTTCCTCTCCATCGGGCATGATCTTGACAAAACTCAGTTCAATGATACTGTCCGAGGCAATATTAAGCCCCGTGCTCTCTATGTCGAAGAAGAGCAGGGGCCTCTGTAGATTGAGATTCATGGTCTATGCAATCATTATAGGCATCAGGATGCCGCAGATCTTCTCGCTGTCAGGCTCATCTTCGGCAGGTACGATAAGGGCGGCATGCTTGCTGTCGGAGAACTTCATTACCAGGTCTCCGCAGCTGAGGTTGCCCAGTATCTCGATTATGAACGATGACTTGAATCCTATGCTCAGTTCATCCCCGTCATACTGGCAGCCGATCTTTTCGTATGCGGCTATCGAGAACCCGAGATCCTGTGCGGAAATCTCCAACGAGCCCGGCCTGAGGTCGAACTTGATATGGTTCGATGCCTTGTTGGCGCATACTGACACGCGGCGGACTGTATTGAGCAGCAGGCTCCTGTCTATCTTGAGGATATTTGAGTTGTTCTGCGGTATCACGGTCTTGTAGTTCGGATATCTTCCCACTACCAGCAGACAGACCATTGTGATGGAATCGAACCTGAAGACCACTGTCTTCGTGTCGAACGATACCTGTACCGTCTCGGTGTTCTTGCCTATCAGCGAGCGGAGTGCGCCCGCAGGCCTCTTGTGCAGTATGAAGGATGCCTTTTCCGGGGTCTTCACATCTTTCGTGGTGTAGCAGATCAGCTTGTGCGAGTCCGAAGCCACGAGTGTCGTGTATTCCGGGTCGATGTCGAAAAGTATTCCGTTCATCATCGGCCGGATCTCATCATCCGCAGTGGCATATATGGTGCTTGAAATGCCTTCCAGAAGACTCTGTGCAGGGAAATCCAATGCAACGGCGGAATCGTTGTCCACCATGGTGATGTCCGGATAGTCCACGGCCGGGAAATACGGCAGCGTGGATGTTCCGGTGGTCCAGCTGCATTCGAATGATGTGTCGTTAAGTGTCTTGATGGTAAGCGGCTGGTCCGGAAGCTCCTTGAGCAGGTTGGTCAGATGGTTCGCAGGGACTGCAATCTGCCCCTCCTCGGCGGTACTTTCCACTTCCACTTCCGTCTTGAGGGTGAGTTCCGTGTCGGATGCCGTTATTTCAAGGACATTCCCCTTGAGCACGAAAAGGAAATTTTCCAGGATCGGCAGCGGGGACTTGGCAGGGATGGCCTTCGATACGGCAAGAATCCCTCGCAGCAACTCAGAGCTTGATATTACGAATTTCATATATTGTAATGTTTTATGTTCAACATTCCGGTCTGGATCGGATAACTTCAATCAACAAATATAGTGATTATTTGCAGACTTTCTGGCATATAATTTGATTTTTCGCCACCGGCCCGTGAACTCCGGCGGAAGCATGGCCGTCCGCCGGTATTGTCGGGACAGGGAAATGTTAATGCTTTAAATGACTTATATTATGAAAAAAGGTATTCTTATCGCTGCCGTAGCGGCTGTGGCCGGTGCTTTGTCGGCGTGGATCGTGACCAAGGCTGCGGGGTCGGACCAGACGGCGCAGCAGGTTATGGTGGCAACTGACGGCGGACAGTACAGGACTGTCAATCTGTCACTTGATGATTATCCTGACTTTACGTACGCTGCCGAGTCGGCAGTGGATGCCGTCGTGTATGTCAAGGTGGTTTCCCGCGAGGCCGTCAGGAACCCTCAGAGCATATTCGATTTCTTCTTCGGATACGGTGCCACTCCTCAGGAGAGGGAGAGGGTCGGCAGCGGCTCGGGCGTCATCATCCGCGAGGATGGGTATATAGTCACCAACAACCACGTGATCGAGGGTGCTACCGAGATAGAAGTGACCCTGACCAACAACAAGACATTCAAGGCGGAACTGATAGGAGCCGATCCGGCTACGGATGTGGCTCTGATAAAGGTTGATGCCCAGGGGCTTCCTACGATCCCGTTCGGGGATTCGGACAGGCTCCGTCTCGGAGAGTGGGTGCTGGCAATCGGCAGTCCGTACAATCTCCGTTCGACGGTGACCGCCGGCATCGTGAGCGCAAAGGGCCGGTCCATACCGGACAACAGCAGGGAGTTCAAGATCGAGTCGTTCATCCAGACGGATGCCGCGGTCAATCCAGGCAACAGCGGCGGCGCTCTGGTGGACAAGGCCGGCAATCTGGTTGGAATCAATACGGCAATCGTGTCGCAGACAGGCGCATACGCAGGATATTCATTTGCCGTTCCTGTCAATATAGTGAAGAAGATAGTTTCCGATCTCATAGATTTCGGGTCTGTCAGAAGGGCTGTGCTGGGCGTTACCATGAGTCCTGTCACACAAGAAATTGCGGACAAGATGAAACTTTCTTCTCTTAACGGCGTATATATTGTTGAGGTTTCGCCCGGAAGCGCGGCAGAGAAGGCCGGAGTCAGGAAGGAGGATATCCTGATTGCAATAGATTCCGTGAAGATCACCAATGCTTCTTCAGTCCAGGAGATGGTCAACAGTTTCTCCCCTGGAGACAAGGCTGTACTCACTGTCATAAGGGATGGCAGGGAGAAGGACCTGGAAGTCAAGTTCCAGGGTACCGCCGAGGAGAACGGTACGGTGACGGAAGATGGTTCAGTTGCCTTCTACGGCTCGAGGATAGACGAGGTGTCCAGGGAGACAAAGGAAAGGCTCGGCATAAAGTCGGGTGTGGAGATTGTCTCTGTCGGCCCAGGCAAGATAATGGATGCCGGAGTCACCGAAGGGTTTGTGATTCTATATGTTAACGATGAACCGGTAAGCAAGCCTCAGGACGTAATCAACATAATCAAGAAGTCGAAGAGGGCAGTGTTTATCGAAGGTCTTACTTCGTATGGAAAAGTCTCCTATTTCGGCTTCGGAATATAAAAGGAGAGATATTAGAAAATGAGACAGCTGAAGATCACCAAGTCGATCACTAACCGTGAAAGTGCATCCCTGGACAAGTACCTGCAGGAGATAGGACGAGAGGAGCTGATCACTGTAGAGGAAGAAGTGGAGCTTGCCCAGAGAATCCGCAAGGGAGACCAGGCAGCTTTGGAAAAACTTACGAGGGCGAACCTGAGGTTCGTGGTGTCTGTGGCAAAGCAGTACCAGAACCAGGGCCTCAGTCTCCCCGACCTTATCAACGAAGGCAATCTGGGCCTGATCAAGGCGGCGGAGAAATTTGATGAGACAAGAGGGTTCAAGTTCATATCCTATGCGGTATGGTGGATCCGCCAGTCGATCCTTCAGGCTCTGGCCGAGCAGTCGAGGATAGTCAGGCTCCCGTTGAACCAGGTCGGTTCGCTCAACAAGATAAACAAGGCGCTACAGAAGTTCGAGCAGGAGCACGAGAGGATGCCGTCATCGGAGGAGCTGTCCGAAATGATAGATGTCCCGAAAGACAAGATCGCCGATACGCTCAGGGTCTCAGGCCGTCATGTCAGCGTGGATGCTCCGTTTGTCGAGGGCGAGGACAACAGCCTTCTGGATGTGCTGGTGAACAATGATTCGCCGAGCGCGGACAGGGGACTGGTCAATGAATCCCTCAACAAGGAGATCGAAAGGGCGCTTTCGACCCTGGCCCCGAGGGAGAGGGAGATCATAAAGTCGTTCTTCGGCATAGGCTGCCAGGAGATGACTCTCGAGGAGATAGGCGAGAGGTTCGGGCTTACGAGGGAGCGCGTCCGTCAGATCAAGGAGAAGGCCATACGCAAGCTTAAGAACAATTCCAGGAGCAGGCTTCTCAAGAGTTATCTTGGCTAAACCGATATCACAGTCCTTCCCGTATCGCAGTACGGGGAGGACTGTCTTCTTGTCAGCCGGAAAGGTATAATCAGTAATGGGCGGCATGCCCGAAATCATTCAGACAGATGACACCGGAACAGTTTATATCATCAAAGGCCGCAGAGGCGGTAAAGAGCATATATGGAGCAGACATCGAACCGTCAATGCTCCAGGTACAGGTCACAAGGAAGGAATTCGAGGGAGACTACACTCTCGTCGTGTTCCCCCTCCTGAAAATATCGAAGAAGAATCCTGAAGTTACCGGGAACGGGATAGGCGAATGGCTCCGGTCCAATGTGCCGGAAATCGCATCCTGCAATACCGTCAAGGGATTCCTGAACATATCCTTTTCCTCCGCCTACTGGAACGGGCTGTTCCGCACAATGGCCTCTGACAGCGATTACGGACAGCTGCCTCCGACAGGGAAGACCATAATGGTCGAGTTCTCCTCACCCAATACCAACAAGCCGCTTCATCTCGGCCATATCAGGAATATCCTGCTCGGATGGTCGGTATCGAGGCTTCTCGAGGCCAACGGCCACAGGGTGATGAAGGTGAACCTTGTCAATGACAGGGGTATCCATATCTGCAAGTCCATGATTGCCTGGCTGAAGCTCTGGAATGGGAAGACGCCTGAAACATCGGGTCAGAAAGGCGATCATCTTGTCGGAGACTGTTATGTGGCATTCAACGACTTGTACAAAAAGGAGGTCGGGGAACTCGTGTCCGGAGGCATGTCCGAGGAAGACGCGAAGAAGAACGCGCCGAGCCTGAAGGCAGCCCAGGATATGCTGCTGAAATGGGAGCAGGGCGACAGGGAGGTCAGGGATCTCTGGGCGAAAATGAACGGCTGGGTATATGCCGGATTCGACAAGACATACGAGGATTTGGGAATCACCTTTGACAGGACATATTACGAGTCGCAGACATATCTTTTGGGCAAGGCCCTTGTGCAGAAAGGTCTGGACATGGGCATTTTCGAGAAGGAGGCGGACGGGTCGGTATGGTGCGACCTTACTTCCGACGGACTTGACCGCAAGCTGCTTCTCAGGGGAGATGGCACATCCGTCTATATTACACAGGATCTCGGGACCGCCGAGCAGAGGTTCGAGGAGTACAGCCTGGATGAGATGATATATGTGGTCGGCAATGAACAGAACTATCATTTTCAGGTGCTCAAGCTCATTCTCGGCAAGCTCGGATTCAAATGGTCGGATGACATATACCATCTTTCATACGGCATGGTGGAACTTCCTGAAGGCAAGATGAAATCGAGGGAAGGGACCGTAGTGGATGCCGATGACCTGATCGAAAAAATGTACAATACCGCGAGGGAGACTTCCCTGGAACTGGGCAAGATAGGCGACATGTCGGAGGAGGAGCAGGACAGCCTGTTCAGGATGATAAGCATGGGGGCACTGAAATATTTCATTATCAAGGTCGACCCGAAGAAGACAATGCTTTTCGACCCGAAGGAGTCCATCGATTTCAACGGGAATACCGGACCGTTCATCCAGTACACCCATGCCCGTATCAGGTCTATCCTGCGCAAGGCATCGGAAAAGGGAATCGCGTACGGGACTGATGACATCCATCCGGATACTGATCTGTCGGCAAAGGAAGTACGTATAATAAAGCTCCTTGACCTCTTCCCGGTGAAGATAGCCGAGGCCGGGGATGCACATTCTCCCGCAGTCATTGCCAACTATGCGTACGAGCTGGCAAAGGAATTCAACCAGTACTATCACGATACGCCGGTGCTCCGGGAAGAGAATGAGGCCCTGCTGAAATACAGGCTTGTCCTGATAGACACTATAGCCATGGTTCTCCGCAAGGCTATGGATATTCTCGGAATCTCTCTGCCCGAGAGAATGTAGGAATGGCGGGCCGGACTGTTTCACTCGGTGAGGCGGAGAGCAATCCGAAGATGGAAGCGGCGGAAATGATACCTGCTTCTGTCAAGGAGGTCAGAGCCTTGGGATGGGATTATATCGACATCATCATTTTCAGCGGCGATGCCTTTGTGGACCATCCTTCTTTCGGTACTGCCGTCATAGCCCGCTGGCTCCAGAAGCACGGCTACAGGGTGGCGGTCGTGCCGCAGCCCAACTGGAGGGATGACCTGAGGGATTTCCGCAAACTCGGCCGGCCCCGTCTGTACTTCGGGGTAAATGCCGGAGCCATGGATTCCATGGTCAACCATTATACCGCCTCGAAGCGCCTGCGCAGCGATGATGCCTACACTCCCGACGGAAAGGCCGGCCGGCGTCCCGACTATGCGGTGACTGTATATACGCGCATTCTCAAGGAACTCTACCCCGATGTCCCCGTTGTAATAGGCGGGATAGAGGCATCGCTCCGCCGTCTGACCCATTATGACTACTGGAAGGATGACCTTATGCCGTCTGTCCTTGTGTCAAGCGGGGCTGACTGGCTGTGCTACGGGATGGGGGAGCGTCCGATGCTGGAGCTTACAAAGGCCATAGAGTCCGGACGGAACATGTCCGATATGGCGAAGATCCCCCAGATTGCATTCTTCCGGGACGGACATTGCAAGGTCCGGGATGCCGTGATACTGCATTCGTACGGGAAATGCAGGGAGGACAAGGTTGCCTTTGCCGAAAATTTCCATCTGATAGAGACGTGTGCCAATATGCTTCATGCTCCGGTCATTGCCGAACCGGTAGGAAATGGGTATGTACAGGTCAATCCTCCTTATCCGCCCGCCACTCCTCAGGAGATGGATTCATTCTGGGACCTTCCTTTCACCAAATTGCCGCATCCGCGCTATAAGGGCAGGAGGATTCCGGCGTACGATATGATAAGATTCTCCATCAATACCCACAGGGGCTGTTTCGGAGGCTGTAATTTCTGTACCATAGCCGCACATCAGGGCAAGTTCATCCAGTCGAGGTCCGAGGATTCGATTGTCAGGGAGGCGGAAAGACTCCGGAATCTTCCCGGGTTTGCAGGGAACATATCCGATTTGGGAGCCCCGACTGCGAACATGTACGGGATGGCGGGGAAAAATCCGGACCTGTGTGCGAAATGCAGACGCAAGTCCTGCCTTTTCCCAGCCCCGTGCCGCAACCTTGACCGCTCCCACCGGAGACTGCTCGGTCTCTACCGCAGGATTGCCGGAATAAAGGGTATCAGACATTCCTATATAGGAAGCGGCATTCGCTATGACCTTTTTCTCGATGGAAAGGGATATGTGGATGACTCCTCATATCCCTATCTCAAGGAACTTGTTCTCGAACATACTTCCGGAAGGCTGAAGGTGGCTCCGGAACATACGGAAGACAGTGTTCTGGAACTGATGGCCAAGCCCTCCTTCAGCCTTTTCGGACAGTTGCGCAGGGAGTTCGACAGGATTGTATCCGCAAGCGGACGCCATTGCGAACTCGTGCCGTATTTCATTTCGGGACATCCCGGCTGCGGAATGCGGGAGATGGAGAGACTTTCGGAGAATCCTGCCCTGAAAGGTCTGTATATGGATCAGGTCCAGGATTTCACCCCTACCCCCATGACGACATCATCTGTCATGTTCTATACCGGTCTTGACCCTAAGAACCTTAAGAAAGTCTTTGTAGAGCGCGACATCGAACGCAAGCGCCTCCAGAAATCCTTCTTTTTCAAAGGGCGGTGATCCACCAGTCGATATTCCGTGTATCCGAGCTGGTCGAGGTGCCGGATACCGCTCGCAGGCTCTCGAAATCCTGTATTCCTACCGGATAAACAGCAGTTCCCTGTATTTCGGAAGGGTCCACATCCCGTCATCCACGATGAGTTCCAGTTTGTCTATATGATACCTGATCTCGTCTATGCACGGGAAGACGGTATCGTGGTATGCGATGGCTTTCTCCCGTTCGTCAGTGATCCTGTTGGCAATTTTTCTGGCTTCCACCATCGCGTCCACATGTTCTTTGATGAATGCTGTATGCGAGGCGATGGCTTCTATCAGCTCCACATTCCTGAGAGTCAGGGCATCTGCCTTTTCGGCAGGAAAGATTTCATGCATCTTGTACACGTTGTCAATGAGCGAACTCTGATACTTGGTGGCCACAGGGACTATATGGTTCAGAGCCAGGTCTCCGAGCACGCGGGCTTCGATCTGTATCTTCTTCGTGTAGGTCTCCCACTTGACTTCATTCCTGGCTTCGAGCTCCTTGCGCGTCATCACACCAGTGCTTTCGAACATCCTTGCGCTCTCATCGGTGAGATAATTGTCATAGATAAGAGGTGCACTCGTCTCGCAGTCCAGTCCTCTGCGCATCGCTTCCGCCTTCCACTCGTCGCTGTAGCCGTTTCCGTCAAACCGTATCGGCTCGCAGATTTTTATGTATTCCCTGATCACGCCTAAAATCGCGGAGAATTTTTCTTCGCCTGCGGCAATGCGTTCGTCCACTACGGCCTTGAACTCTTTCAGCTGCTCTGCCAATGCAGCGTTCAGGACAATCATTGCGCTTGCGCAATTGGCTTCCGAGCCTACTGCCCTGAATTCAAACCGGTTTCCGGTAAATGCGAACGGTGAAGTCCGGTTCCTGTCCGTATTGTCCACAAGGATTTCCGGTATTTGCGGAATATCCAGTTTCATCCCCTTTTTCCCTCCTATCGATTGCAGGTTTTCCGGTTCGCTTTCTCCAATGTGCTTCAGCACAGCCGAAAGCTGTGAGCCGAGGAAACTGGATATGATGGCAGGTGGAGCCTCGTTGGCCCCGAGCCTGTGTGCATTGCTGGCGCTTATGATAGATGCTTTCAGCAGCCCGTTGTGTCTGTAGACGGCCATCAGGGTATTGACCACGAATGTGATGAATCTGAGATTGTCGGAAAAATCCTTGCCTGGCGACATCAGCGCGAGTCCTGTGTCCGTGCCGAGAGACCAGTTGTTGTGCTTGCCGCTTCCGTTCACCCCTTTGAACGGCTTCTCATGCAGGAGGACTCGGAAACCGTGGTTTCTGGCGATTTTGCGCATCAGCGACATGATCAGCATGTTGTGGTCGTTGGCCAGATTGCATTCCTCGTAGACAGGTGCGAGTTCGAACTGGTTAGGAGCCACTTCATTGTGCCTGGTCTTCACTGGAATGCCGAGTTTCAACGCCTCTATTTCCAGCTCTTTCATGAAAGCCGCCACTCTGGTCGGAATGGCCCCGAAATAGTGGTCTTCCAGCTGCTGGTTCTTTGCGGAGTCATGCCCCATGAGGGTGCGTCCGGTCAGCAGAAGGTCAGGCCGTGCTGCATACAGCCCTTCGTCCACTAAGAAATACTCCTGTTCCCATCCTAAATATGCATACACCTTTTTTACATCAGGATTGAAATAGTGGCAGACATCCGTAGCGGCCTTGTCGACTGCTCTCAAAGCTTTGAGCAGAGGTGCCTTGTAATCCAGAGACTCTCCTGTGTAGGCTATGAAGATGGTAGGGATGCAGAGAGTGTCATCTACAATGAAGGCTGGGGAAGAAGGATCCCAGGCAGAATATCCGCGTGCCTCGAAAGTATTCCTGATGCCTCCGTTGGGGAAAGAAGATGCGTCAGGCTCCTGCTGTACAAGGAGCTTGCCTGTGAATTCCTCGATGACTCCGCCCTTTCCGTCATGCTCTATGAAGGAGTCGTGCTTCTCGGCTGTGCCTTCTGTCAGCGGTGCGAACCAGTGGGTGTAGTGCGTTACGCCCATCTCCACTGCCCACTTCTTCATGCCGGCGGCGACCTCATCGGCTATGCTCCGGTCCAGAGCCGAGCCTGTGTCTATCACGTTGATGAGTTTTGCATAGACATCGGCAGGAAGATATTTGAACATCTTCTCCCTGTTGAAGACATACATGCCGAAATACTCCGATGGCCGTTTTTCCGGGATAGTTACAGTGGACGGCTTTTTCATGAAAGCCGCTTCCACCATCTTGAATCTTAAAGTTGACATGGCATAAAAATTTAGTTAATCCATTATTTGTTGAAGTTCTGTTTGATTCTTTCCATGGCTTCGATACAGTCGTATCTCTCTCCGAATGCCGTAAGCCTGAGATAGCCCTCGCCGCTCGGTCCGAATCCTGAGCCGGGAGTCCCTACTACATGTACCTTATGGAGGAGGTAGTCGAAAAAGTCCCATGAAGTCTGGCCTTTCGGCGTTTTCAGCCAGATATAAGGAGCGTTCACGCCTCCGTAGACGGTAAGTCCTGCCGCCTGCAGTCCCTCCCGCATGATACGGGCATTTTCCATGTAATAGTCTATGATTTTCCTGACCTGCCTTTTCCCCTCCGGAGTATATATCGCTTCTGCGCCCCGTTGGGTAATATAGCTGGTACCGTTGAATTTCGTGCATTGCCGTCTGTTCCACAGTTTGTTCAGACTTACTCTCGAATCATCCAAAAGGGCCCCGCTTACTTCATGAGGGACTACCGTGTATGCACATCTCACTCCGGTGAAGCCTGCCGTTTTCGAGAAACTTCTGAATTCCACGGCACATTTCTTCGCACCTTTTATTTCATAGATGGAATGCGGGATATTGTCTTCCCGGATGAAAGCCTCGTAAGCAGAGTCGTAGAGGATGAGCGTATCGTTTGCCAGTGCATAGTCCACCCACTCCTTGAGTTGCTCTTTAGTCAGTACGGTTCCTGTAGGATTGTTCGGGTAGCAGAGATATACGATATCTACCCTGTGATCCGGAATCCTCGGCAGAAAACGGTTCGCTTCCGTGCATGGCATATAAGTGATGTTGCTCCAGTGCCCGTCGCGGCTGATATCTCCTGCCCGTCCGTCGATGACATTGCTGTCCACATATACCGGATATATGGGATCAATGACACCTACGCTGTTGTCCGTGCTGAGTATGTCGCAGAAATTTCCCGTATCGCTCTTGGCCCCGTCGCTGATGAAGATTTCGGTTTTGTCAAGATATATCCCGCGCGGCTGATAGTCATGGCGTATAATGGCGTTGATCAGGAAGTCATAGCCCTGCTCCGGACCGTATCCTCTGAAAGTGCCTGCATTGGCCATCTCCTCTACAGCCTTGTGCATGGCTTTTATGCATACTTCGGGAAGAGGTCTGGTGACATCTCCGATACCCAGTCTGATGACTCTGACTTCAGGATTGGCTCTCTTGAATGACTGTATTGTTTTCGTGATGTCGGAAAACAGATAGTTTCCGGGGAGTTTCAGGAAATTTTCATTTACAAGTGCCATAATCCTTTGAGTTTTATCGGTTAAATTTCGTATTAGATTTCCCGGTCGAAGACTTTTACTGCAGGCCCTGTCGTAAGTACGTGTTTTTCGGGGGTGATTTCTATGGTGAGATGTCCTCCTGCCATCCCGATGTCGAATCCTTTGCCGGACCCTCTTCCCGTGTGCGGCCGGCTCCGTTTGCGGGAGACTGCAACAGGGTTGGATATGGCGGACTGCATCGTATTTACGTAGATGCAGTCGTTTCCTCCTCCTTGTATTTTGATGAATTTCATTTTCATGGTCATTTCCCGAAAATCCTGATACAAAATTATTGGAATTACAAATGTTGTGTGTCGTTTCTATCCGTTTTTCGTGAAAAAATTTTTTCGTTGTGTGAAATATGTAGTAAATGACATCTCTTTTAATACAAATTCTAAGTAAAAGACGGTTGATTTTTATAATTTGGAAGCGACTGTTTGGCAGCTGTGATTTTTTTCGGATTTTCAGTACATCCAGACAACCCCGGAGTATAAATTTGCCGATGAAAAACAGAAAGACAAGAAACCGGTTCCTTGTTCACTTATCCAAAAACATGAGCAATGAAAAAATTATTTGCCGGGACTGTCCTGACAGTTTTATCAGCGATGTCCCTCCCTATGTCTTCTGTTGCACAGGACAAATTTGAAGCGTCCGTCGGTGCTGACCTGGTCAGCAGCTACATCTGGCGCGGGCAGGATCTGGGAAATGCCAGTATCCAGCCGGCACTCTCACTTTCCTATAAAGGCATCTCGCTTTCTGCATGGGGTTCTGCGGGCCTGAACTGGAGCGATACCCGCGAGGTCGATCTGACTTTGGGTTATTCCATAGCAGGTTTCAGCGTTTCGGTGACTGATTACTGGTTCGACGGAGGACCCGGGTATTTTCATTACCGGAACGGCAATACAAACCATACGTTCGAGGCTCAGGTGGGCTATGATTTCGGTTTTGCGGCGGTGAACTGGTACACGAACTTCGCTGGAAATACTGGCTTCAGGACTGACGGTTCGAAGGCTTATGCCTCCTATTTTGCCGTGTCAGCCCCGTTCACTTTTGCCGGGCTGGACTGGGAGGCGGCAGTCGGGGCGACCCCATGGCAGAACGATTTCTACGCAGGCGGCGCGAATTCAGAATATGCGGTGGACATGATACGCGGATTTGCAGTCTGCAATGTCAGCATTATGGCATCCAAAGCTTTCCGTATTGCCGAAGCCTGGTCAGTATCTGTTTTCGGACAGATAGTATGGAATCCTTCTACTGAAGCGGCTCACTTTGTAGCCGGTATCGGGTTTTGACGGAAATATTGGCCGGAGGCCTGGAATATTCTAACCTTATTTTTATATACTGTTCAACTTTTCAACAATTTAAAATCTGATGAAATGAAGAAAATCGAAGCAATCATCCGGCGGACGAGGTTCGAGGATGTAAAACAGGCATTGCTGGATGCCGACATCGAATGGTTTTCGTACTATGATGTGCGCGGTGTGGGAAAGACCAGGGAAGGCCGCATCTATCGCGGCATCGTGTACGATACGAGTTCCATCGAGCGTATACTGCTTTCAGTCGTGGTCCGGAACAAGAATGTGGAGAAGACTGTCAAGGCCATAGCGGAGGCAGCGCATACCGGAGAAATCGGCGACGGACGCATCTTCGTCATCCCCGTGGAGGATGCGGTCCGTATCAGAACCGGCGAACGCGGCGACATCGCGCTCTACAATGCGGAGCAGGAGAAATGATTTTAACAAACTGTAAAACGAAAACAAAATGACACATTTACTTATGATAGATACAGGCAATACGGCCTGGATACTGACTTCCACCATGCTTGTCCTTCTGATGAGCATCCCCGGCATCGCACTCTTTTACGGCGGTCTGGTCAGACAGAAAAACGTCCTGAGCATCATCATGCAGACCATCTTCCTGGTGGCCGTAGTGAGTATCCTGTGGGTGGCTATAGGTTACAGCTGGGTGTTTGACACGACTTTCGCCGAGAAAGGACATCCTCTGGCTTTCCTTATAGGAGGTTTCGGAAAGGCTTTCATGCACGGCATCACCCTGGACACCGTCACGGCAGGAAATATCCCCGAACTCCTGTTCGCCATGTTCCAGTGTATGTTTGCAGTCATCACTCCGGCACTGATTCTCGGAGCTTTCGCCGAGAGGATCAAGTTCTCCGGGTACATAGTATTCATAGTCCTGTGGGTCATTTTGGCTTATTTCCCTATGGCGCACTGGGTCTGGGGAGGCGGTTTCCTGCAGAAGATGGGAGCGATAGATTTTGCCGGAGGCACAGTGGTGCACATAAATGCGGGAATATCGGCTCTGGTCATGGCGATAATGCTGGGGCAGAGGTCCGACTATAAGATCGGCCATCCTGTCACCCCGCACAATGTCACTTTCGTGTTCATGGGTACGGCTTTCCTTTGGCTCGGATGGTTCGGTTTCAATGCCGGAAGCGGGCTCTGTGCGGATGGCCTGGCGGCCAATGCCTTTATGGTTACGCATATAGCCACCGCGGCCGCGGCGGTGACCTGGATGGTGATAGACTGGATATTCAACAAGAAGCCGACAGTCATCGGAAGCTGTACCGGAGCCGTGGCCGGTCTGGTTGCCATTACTCCAGCGGCTGGAAGCACGGACTTGCTCGGAGCGTTCTGCATAGGCATGATTACCTCCATTATATGCTTCTGCATGGTAGCTGTAGTCAAGCCGAAACTCAGATATGACGACTCCCTCGATGCATTCGGAGTGCATGGAATCGGAGGAATAGTGGGTTCAGTGCTGACCGGAGTATTCGCTACGCGTCTCGTGACAGGTGAGTCCGGCGTCCAGGGGGCCCTCTATGGAGACTGGCATCAGCTGGCCGTGCAGCTTATCGCAACGGCAGTCGCGATAGCTTTCAGCGCCGTCATCACCTTTGTGCTGTTCAAGGCAGTGGATGCAACCGTCGGCCTGCGTGTGGACAAGAGGGTGGAGGAAGAAGGGCTCGACATCTACGAGCACGGAGAGTCTGCCTATAACAGATAAGAGTGGATTCAGGACAAATATTAACGTCGGCCCGATGAAATCTCTGGTATTTGACAGAACACTTCATCGGACTGATGTTGTTGTATGTTTGGTTCAAATATCTTCGGAATCGAGCTGTATTGATGCCATTTGTACATAAGTTGCTTATTTTCATAGCAAAATATATACAAAATTCTCAAATCAGTCTTGCAAAATTCTCAAATCTTTCCGATTCTCGGGTCGTTTCCAACGGCATTGCGGCCGCAGCCGGGAAATCTGTTGCTGTGCCGTCAATATGCCTGGTCATGCACTCCGGAAACGGCACGGCCGCTCGGGTCGTTCTTCCCTGTGAAAGATGCGTCCCATGCCAGGGCCTCGGCTGTGGAGCAGGCCACGCTCGGGACACTCGGCACGCTGAGGGCGGCGCTTTCGCTCGGAAAATGTTCCTCGAAGATGCTGCGGTAGAGATATTCTTCCTTGTTCCGTGGCGGATTTACAGAAAATCTTTCGGCGGCATGTGCCATCTGCTCATCGGACACGGCTTTTGAGGTCATTTCCTTCAGAGTATCTATCCAGTTGTAGCCGACCCCGTCGCTGAACTGCTCCTTCTGTCTCCAGACTATCGCTTCAGGAAGCATGTCGGAAAACGCTTCCCTCAGTATCTTCTTCTCGATGGTTTTCCCGGGACACATCTTGGCCGCCGGATTCAGACGCATCGCCGTATCCAGAAACTCCTTGTCGAGGAACGGGACGCGGCCTTCCACACCCCATGCCGACAGGGATTTGTTCGCCCTCAGGCAGTCGTACAGATGCAGTTTGGAGAGTTTCCGTACGGTTTCTTCATGGAAGGCACGGGCGTCAGGCGCCTTGTGGAAATACAGATAGCCTCCGAACACTTCGTCTGCCCCTTCTCCGCTCAGCACCATCTTGATGCCCATCGATTTGATGACCCTGGCCAGCAGATACATGGGCGTAGAGGCCCGCACCGTAGTCACATCATAGGTCTCTATATGATATATGACGTCCCGCAGGGCATCCAGACCTTCCTGTATGGTATAGTTTATTTCATGATGGACGGTCCCTATATGGTCTGCCACCATCTTCGCCTTTGACAGGTCCGGAGCTCCTTTCAGGCCGATGGCGAAGCTGTGGAGCTGAGGCCACCACGCTTCGTTCCTGTCTCCTGATTCGATACGGCGTGACGCGAATCTTTTCGCTACGGCTGAGATGACGGAGCTGTCCAGACCTCCCGAAAGCAGGACTCCATACGGCACATCGCTCATCAGCTGGCGTTTCACTGCGGATTCGAGCGCATTTCTGAGTATGACCGGGTCGGCCGCGTTTTCCGTTACATTGTCGTAATCCTCCCAGTCCCTTCTGTACCAACGTTTCATCACGCCTTCGCTGCCGATGAAACAATGTCCAGGCAGAAACGGTTCGTAGCTGTCGCAGATTCCTTCGAGCGCCTTCAGTTCGCTGGCGCAATATACTTTTCCTTCCCGATCCCGTCCTATATACAGAGGTATGACGCCTATCGGGTCACGTGCTATGAGAAAGTCGTCCTTTTCTTCATCGTACAATGCAAATGCGAAGATCCCGTTCAGGTCTTCAAGGAATCCTGCGCCTTTTTCACGGTACAATGCCAGTATGACTTCGCAGTCGCTTCCTGTAGCGAAGCTGTATTTGCCGGCAAATTCCCTGCGTATTTCCTGATGATTGTATATTTCTCCGTTTACGGCCAATATCTGTTTCCTGTCCGGGGAGAATAGCGGCTGTCCGCCGCTGGCCGGGTCCACGATGGACAGGCGTTCGTGAGCCAGGACCGCCGATTTTCCGACATATATCCCGCTCCAGTCCGGTCCTCTGTGTCTGATTCTTCTTGACATGGTCAGGGCTGTGCTCCTGAATCTCTCAGAATCGCCCTTTATATTGAATATCGCTGCTATTCCGCACATGATTGTTGATTTTTGATATAAGCATTGATGTCGGCGGCGGCCTGACGCCCGGATGCTATGCATCTGACCACGAGACTTGCTCCGGTGGCGGCATCTCCGGCTATGAAGACATTGTCCGGCAGGACAGGATGCTCCGGTTTAAGGAAGCCCATCGCTATGAGTACCATGTCGGCCTTGATGATCTTCTTTTTACCTGTGGATTTCATCATTGGCCGGCCTCCGTCGGGAGCCGGCTCCCATATCACTTCTTCCGTTTCCGCTCCGGTGACATTCCCCTGGCTGTTCCCGATGAACCTGAGGGTGTTCAGACACCATTTCCTGACGCAACCCTCTTCGTGGCTGCTGCTGGTTTTCAGAACGATCGGCCATTGCGGCCACGGGGTGGCAGGATTTTCTCCGACAGGAGGTTTCGGCATGATTTCTATCTGAGTCACGCTTGCGGCCCCTTGCCTGATGCTTGTCCCTATGCAGTCGCTGCCGGTGTCTCCGCCTCCGATGACCAGCACTTTCTTCCCTTTAGCGCTGATTCTGTTTTCTTTAGTGAATGTCTGGCCTGCAAGCACACGGTTCTGCTGGGAGAGCATTTCCATGGCCAGGTAGATTCCTTTCAGTTCACGTCCGGGTATATTGAGGTCTCTGGCTTGTGGAGCCCCGGTGCAGATACAGTATGCATCGAAGCCTTCAGGAAGGTTATTCGGGTCGATTTCCGATTTCGTCTTGAAGACTATGCCCTCGGCTTCCATGACGGCGAGCCTCCTGTCGATGATGGCCTTGTTCAGTTTGAAATTCGGAATGCCGAAGCGCAGAAGTCCTCCGATGTATTCGTCCTTTTCAAAGACTGTGACATCATAGCCCCGCCTGTTCAACTGGTTGGCCGCAGCCAGACCGGCAGGACCGGAGCCGATTACCGCCGCTTTCCTGCCGTTTCTCTGCCATTCCTGCGGCTTGACGTATCCTTCCCGGAAGGCGGCTTCTATGACGGCGGCTTCATCTTCACGGACTGTCACCGGCGCATCGATGGTCAGTTTCAGAACGCAGCTTTTTTCGCACAGGGCCGGACATATCCTGCCTGTGAATTCCGGAAAGTCGTTTGTGAGTGACAATATTTCGTAGGCTTCTTTCCATCTTCCGTGATACATGGCATCCTGGAATTCCGGCGGTCTGTTTCCGAGCGGACAGGCCCAGTGGCAGAAAGGCACGCCGCAGTCCATGCATCTGGAGGCCTGGAGTTTCCTGTCGCTGGTGTTCAGGGTCTGTTCCACTTCCCCGAAATCCAGTATGCGGTCATGTATCGGACGGTAGCCGGCTTCCTGCCGCGGTACCGTCATGAATGCTTTAGGGTTTCCCATAATTTCCGTTTTAACTTAACGTCAGTCCGACGAATATTCTGAAAAGAAAAATCAACCTTAATAGTCCCTCTGCACTTCGGCGATTTTCTGCTGCAGTTTTTTCATCTGCTCTTCTGCGAGCACTCTCTTGTATTCGATAGGTGTCACCTGTATGAACTCATCGGCGTATCTGTTCCAGTCATCCAGCATTTTCCTGGCGAGCTGGGAGCCGGTGTACAGGTAGTGCTGTCTGATGAGTTCATGCAGTTCCTTCCGTGAAGACGAGTCTTCGAGCAGGGACAGTTCCACCATCTCCATGTTGCAGAAGTAGTCGAATTTTCCGTCCGGATCCCAGACGTATGCCAGACCTCCGCTCATGCCTGCCGCGAAGTTCCTGCCTGTTTCGCCGAGGACGACCACCCTGCCGCCAGTCATATATTCGCAGCAGTGGTCTCCTGCACCTTCGACCACTGCAATGGCGCCGGAATTCCTGACTGCAAAGCGTTCTCCTGCGCGTCCGTTGATGTAGACTTCTCCGCCGGTGGCTCCGTAAAGCAGGGTGTTCCCGGCTATGGTGTTTTTCTCCGCATCGAAATTACTTCTGACAGGAGGGCGTACTGATATCCGGCCTCCGCTCAAACCCTTTCCGAGGTAGTCGTTCGCTTCGCCTTCGAGCCTGAAACTGATTCCGTGGGCGAGGAAAGCCCCGAAACTCTGTCCTGCCGATCCCTTGAACTTGATTTCTATGGTATCGTCCGGAAGACCGGCTTCTCCGTATCGGGAAGCGACGATTCCCGAAAGCATTGCGCCGACGGCGCGGTCAGTATTGGCGACAGCATATTCGAGGGATATTTCCTTTTTCTTTTCTATGGCATCTCCGGCAGCCTTGATGATTTCCGTGTCGCGTACATTCCAGATGTCGTGTGTCTGTTCCGTGACATTGTGCAGGGTGCATTCTCTGCTTGGCGGACAGAGTATTCCGGTGAAATCCAGCTTGGCCGCCTTTGAGCCTTCCGGTGCCGGCACAGTCTCTATGAGGTCTGTCCTGCCCACTATGTCGTCAAACTTGCGGAAGCCCATTTCGGCCAGATATTCACGGACTTCCTGCGCCAGGAACATGAAATAGTTAACGACATGTCTGTAGTGTCCTCTGAAGTGCTTCCTGAGTTCAGGATTCTGGGTGGCTACTCCTACAGGGCAGGTGTTCGAGTGGCATTTGCGCATCATCACGCAGCCGAGCACTATCAGCGCCGTGGTCCCGAATGCGAATTCTTCAGCTCCGAGCAGGGCCATGGAAATCACGTCTTTCCCGGTCTTGAGCTGCCCGTCGGTCTGCAGCCGCACCTGCCCTCTGAGTCCGTTCAGCACCAGGGTCTGCTGGGTCTCGCTCAGTCCGATTTCAGGAGAAATTCCTGCATATCTCATGGATGAGGCCGGCGATGCCCCGGTTCCTCCTTCGGCCCCGGATATGACTATGATGTCGGCCTTGGCCTTGGCGACACCTGCGGCTATGGTCCCGACTCCGCTTTCCGATACGAGCTTTACGCTGATGAGAGCCTTAGGGTTCACGTTTTTCAGGTCGAATATCAGCTGTGCGAGGTCTTCGATGGAGTAAATGTCATGGTGGGGCGGAGGCGAAATCAGGGATATCCCGGGGATGGAATGTCTGGTCCTTGCTATGATTCCGTCCACCTTGAACCCCGGCAGCTGGCCGCCTTCGCCCGGCTTCGCTCCCTGGGCTACTTTGATCTGTATTTCTTCGGCATTCACCAGATACTCCGCAGTCACTCCGAAACGTCCGGATGCTATCTGCTTGGTCTTGCTGTTCAGGGATATGCCGTCCTCTGTTCCTGAAAACCTGCCGCTGTCCTCTCCTCCTTCACCGGTATTGCTTCTGCTCCCGAGACTGTTCATGGCCAGGGCGAGGGCTTCGTGGGCTTCCTTGCTGATGGCACCGAAAGACATGGCTCCGGTCACGAAGTGCTTTACGATGTTTTCCACAGGTTCCACTTCCTCTATGGGGATGGGATTTTTCCTGAATCTGAAAAAGTCTCGCAGGAAAACCGGAGAGTCCTTTTCATCGGCCAGACGTGTGAATTCCTTGAATTTCCCGTAGCTGCCTGTCCGTGTGGCGAGCTGCAGGGAGCTGATGGTTTCCGGATTCCATGCATGCTTTTCTCCGTCTTTCCTGTACGAGAACTGCCCGATATGAGGAAGGATTCCGAGCGGAGCGGCCGGTTTGAATCCGCTGTCGTGGAATCTGATGCAGTCGGCGGCTATTTCCTTGAGACCTATTCCTCCTATTGTGGAGACAGGGGTATGGAAATATGTCCTGAGCAGATCCTCTCCCAAGCCGACGGCTTCGAATATCTTCGCTCCGCGGTAGGACCTGATGGTGCTTATGCCCATCTTGCTCATGATTTTGTACAGACCTTTGCAGATGGCCTTGATGTAGTTTTTCTCTGCAGTTTCGTAGTTCATCTGTATCCTTCCCGTCTTCACGAGACTGTCCAGTACGGCGAATGCCATGTACGGGTTGATGGCGCTGGCTCCATAGCCCATCAGCAGTGCGGCATGCATCACTTCGCGTATTTCTCCGCTTTCCACTATAAGGGCTGTCTGTACCCGTTTCTGGACTGAGATCAGATAGTGGTGTACGGCGCTTACCGCCAGCAATGAAGGTATGGCCGCATGTTCCGCATCCGTTCCGCGGTCTGAAAGGATGATGTAGTTGACACCGTCATCTACAGACTGTTCCGCCTGTCTGCAGAGGTTTCCGAGAGCTTCCTGAAGTCCGGACCTTCCTTTCGATACCTTGAAGGTCATCGGCAGTTTGACTGTCTTGAATCCTTTGTACCGGATATTGCACAGTATGTCCAGCTGTGTATTTGTCAGCACGGGGTGAGGAAGCCTGACCATCTTGCAGTGCTTTTCATTGGGCATGAGGATCTGCATGCCTACCGCGCCTATGTATTCGGTCAGGGACATTACGAGTTCTTCGCGGATAGGGTCGATGGGCGGATTTGTGACCTGTGCGAACTGCTGTCTGAAATAGTTGAACAGAAGCTGCGGTTTTTCAGACAGTACGGCCAGAGGGGTGTCGTTTCCCATGGAGGCTACAGGTTCGGAGCCGTTCGTGCACATCGGCATGATGATTCTTTCGATGTCTTCTATAGTGAATCCGAAATTCCTCAGCAATACATCGTAGTTCTCCACTCCGTTTTCCACTTTCCGCCCGCTTTTGAGAGTGTCGAGTTCTATCCTGTTCGCCGACAGCCACTGCCGGTAAGGCATGGCCGAGGCCATTTCCTGTTTCAGTTCTGCATCATAGCGTATCTTTCCTTCCTGAGTGTCCACTATCAGCATTTTGCCTGGCTGCAGACGGCCTTTTTCAAGTATCTCGTTCGGCTCGAAACTTATGACCCCGGCTTCGCTCGCCACGACCATCATTCCTGTCTTGGTGATAAGGTATCTGGCCGGGCGCAGTCCGTTCCTGTCCAGCATCCCGCCTGCATAGCGCCCGTCGGTAAACAGCAGGGCGGCGGGCCCGTCCCATGGCTCCATCAGGATAGAATGGTATTCATAGAAGGCTTTCAGATCTTCGCTGATGGGGTTTTTGTCATTGAACGACTCAGGTACAAGCATGGCCATGGCATGAGGAAGGCTCATGCCTGACATCATGAAGAATTCCAGAACATTGTCCAGCGAGGCGCTGTCGCTCATTCCAGGCTGGATTACCGGGCGGATGGCCTTTATGTCAGGGATTTCCGGTGTGGCGAGGACGCTTTCCCGGGCTTCCATCCATGCACGGTTTCCTCTGATGGTATTTATCTCGCCATTGTGTGCCAGCACCCTGAACGGCTGGGCGAGACTCCATGTCGGGAAAGTGTTTGTGCTGAATCTGGAGTGCACCAGGGCGATTCCGCTGGTGAAATACGGCTGCGAGAGGTCAGGAAAGTATTCCCGTACCTGCGTGGAAGAGAGCATACCTTTATATACTATGGTCTTGCTCGACAGGGAGACCATGTAGAAGTCCCTGTCATCCACCCGTTTCTCGATTTTCTTGCGGATGATGTAGAGTTTTCTTTCGAAATTCTCTCCGGCTGTATGGCCCGTGATGAATATCTGTCTGATGTCCGGCTCGCTTTCGAGTGCATCTTTCCCGAGAATTCCGCTGTTTACGGGTACGCTCCGCATGTGCATCAGCGAAAGTCCTTCACGCTCGGTCTCTTCGATGATGATGCTGTAGATATCCTCCTGCCGCTTCCGGTCTTTGGGCAGAAAGACGAGCCCTGTCCCGTATTTCCCTTTTTCAGGGACGGGTATTCCCTGCAGGAGGATGAATTCATGGGGTATCTGGAGCATGATTCCCGCTCCGTCCCCTGTCTTGTTGTCGGCGCCTTCAGCCCCTCTGTGTTTCATGTTCTCAAGCACTTTCAGGGCGGAGTCCACCAGTTCGTGCGATTTGTCTCCGCGGATGTTCACGAGCATGCCAACTCCGCACGCATCGTGTTCATACCCCGGGTCGTACAGGCCTTTTCTCTTAGTCATATCCATAGTCCTATTTGTCAAGTTCCTGAGAAGATTCCGCGTGTGGGGATGGAATCCTCAGTCAATACAAATTTACCGCATGCTCCTTTTTCTACGTCCAGAATATCTGTAAAAATGCATGAATAAAATAACGGCATTTCACTTTGTAAGCAAAATGCCGTCAATGGTTCTGTTTCTTAATTGCTGTCCCTTTTATAATGACAATATGGAATCCGCCGCGTTATGCCGAGGATATTGTCCTGCGTCCCTATGAATTATTTTACGATCCACCTGTCGATATTCCGTGTCTCCGAACTGAAGTTGACATCGATTCTGTAGACCTTGCGTGAGTCCTTTGCGAACGGGAGGGCGTACTGCTTCTCCTCTATCTGCTGCAGGGCCTGCTCGGCCGAGCCGTCGAGCTTGAACTCCATTACGTACACATAGTCCACGGTCTGCACCACCATGTCTATCCTGCCCCGGGAGGTATGGTACTCCACCCGGGTGTACAGCCCGGCGAGTCGGAATACGATGAACAGCACGTTCTGATAGTGGAGTTCAATGTCCCTTGCCAACTCGTACGGGCAGTCTGCGAGGAAACTCTGGAGCCTCTCCATGAATCCGTCAATGTCACCTTTGCGGACATCATCCACGAACCGCTTGATCTCGAACCCGGACTTTGTCCTGTCGCTTTTTGCGTAATACGGCATGAGGAACCTCAGGAACCCCTCCTCGACCTCCCTGTTGGGGAATCCGAGGGTGTACAGGCCGAATTCCCTGTCGTACTTCTTGATTGTGAGGTATCCGCTCTGGTAGATGACCGGTATCGGGTTGTCCCCGGTGAAAATTGAGTCGAGGGTCTCGGAGTCAGTCTCCTCCCGGGACATCTGCTCGAGGTCATAGTCGCTTTTCTTGAGGAGTTCGACGAGGTATGTCGGGGTCCCTGTCTCGAACCAGTAGCTGCCGTATCTGCCTTTTGCGAATGTGTTGAGGAGGCTGAAAGGGTTGTATATCCCCGGGGAGTCAGGGCAGAAGTGGTATCCGTCATAGTCCTCCTTCAGCTGTGCGCAGGCCTGTTCGTATGTCTGCCCGTTGTTCAGGGCGAGGGCGCGGATATCCTCGTCGAAGTCCCGGAGGAGCTCCTCCCCGCTTACACCGCATATATCGGTGTATCTTTCATCCATGGACAGATCCATAAGGTTGTTGAGGTCACTGAACACGCTGACCTTGCCGAACTTGGTTACTCCGGTGAGGAGGGCGAAACGGATGTATCCGTCCATTGACTTGAGGACTCCGTAGAAAGGCTTGAGGGTGCTTTTGAAAGCCTGCTGCAGTTCAGGATTACCGATAGCCTGGAGGAGAGGCTTGTCATATTCGTCCACGAGGATGACGACCCTTTCCCCGGTTGCAACGGCAGCCCTTTTTACTACCCCGGCGAACCTCAGCGCGAGCGACACCTCCGCCGTGTCTTTCCCGTATATGTTTTCCCATTCATCAAGACTTCTGTTCAGCATTCCGTCGAGACTGTCGGGACAGTCATATTTTCCGATATTGAGGTCGAGGTGCAGGATAGGGTACCGCTTCCACTCCTTTTCGAGAGAGGCGACTGCCAGTCCGTCGAAGAGCTCCTTCTTTCCCTGGAAATATGCCTCGAGCGTGCTGATGAGCAGGCTTTTGCCGAACCTTCTCGGCCGGCTGAGGAAATAATAGCTGCCTGTCGTGACCAGCCGGTACATAAGGGCGGTCTTGTCCACATAGAAGTATCCTTCCCTGCGGAGTTTCTCGAAATTCTGTATGCCTACCGGATAAAGCTTTCCCATTTTATTTTACAGTTAATGTCCATTGCTAGCTTTGAGACAAAAATAATGAATTATTCTCATACAAGGTATAATTATCTGTCATTCCTGGCTGCCGGTAATGTCCCGAAGGCTGGTCTTTTATTTTCTTCTGACAGGTTGTTTTTACAAAAAATATTATTTTTGGGGCCTTAATTCAGATATGAGACCGGAGTGAGCCGTGAACTCGATGACATAGTTGTAAGGATAAGCCGTTCCGACAGGGCGGCTTTCGGACAGCTGTACCGCATGTTCTATCCTCTGCTTGTCAACTATGCGACTCTGATGGTGAGCCGGGAGGTGGCGAAGGACATTGTGCAGGATGTCTTTTTCAAGCTCTGGCAAGGCCGCAAAGGGCTTCTGCCGGAGTCTTCAGGGGGGGGTAGCATACGTAGTTTCCTGCTCAGGAGTACCTACAATGCGGCGATAAGTGTCATAAGACACAATCTTTCCGCTCTCAATCACCGGGAGAGTGTGGTCAGGGAAGTCGAGGAATATTATTCCGGATATGATGTGGACCGCAGTGAAATCCTCCGGGCTTTGTATGGGCGCGATATCCGTTCCCGCCTTGACAGCGCCATTTCGAAACTACCTCCGAGATGCCGTGAAGTCTTTCTCCTGAGCTATATGGAGAACCTGTCCAACAAGGAGATAAGCGACAGACTCGGGCTTAGCCTTTCTACTGTGGAGAATCATATCCACAACGCCCTTGTCCGTCTCCGCACCGCTCTTTCATCTATTCAGGATTGAGCCTGCAGATTGGACGGACAGGGGCTGTATTCCTTGAAAATGATTTCCGGGAAAATTCATGATGCAAAAAAACGGATTTCCCTTAGGCGTTTTCCCGGGAGGTTGCGTATATAGTCTGTAACGCAACCGGAAATAATGAAGAATACGAAATACGGATTTGGTGACAAAGAGGAACTGGAGGCCCTTGACCATGCCTTGCGGTTTGTGATGTCTGACAGTCAGGATGATGATACGGAACAGTCCCTGCGGCTTCTGAATGCAAGGATAGATGCTGCGCAGTCCCGTGCCGGCAGATCGCGGCTTCGCGGATGGATGTATCCTGCTGCGGCAGCGGTCGCGGTGGTCCTTGTGACGGTCGGCATCACCCTTGCCCTGACATGGAGGGATGACACCCAGTATTATGTCAACAACGGGGAATCAGCCATAATGGTCGGGTTGCCGGATGGCACCCAGGCATGGCTCAATCCGGGGACGGAACTGGCTTTTGACAGCACATTCAATGCGGATGAGAGAAACGTGTCCCTTTCCGGAGAGGCCTATTTCGATGTGGCGCACAATCCTGAATGTCCTTTCATTGTGACTACCGAAAGTTTCCGGATCAAGGTTCTCGGTACCGTATTCAATGTCAGGAACTTTCCGGGGGATACCAGTCCGGAGGTATCGCTCGCCCAGGGCTCGGTGGCAATGCAGAATCTCGATGGCGTCAATCTCGTACGGCTTCGTCCGGGGCAGCAGGCCGTTCTGGATACTGATGATGGAGCCTTGGAAATCAACGATATATATGTGGGGGACATGCTGATGAGGCATTACGGGGCAGTCTCCCTGAAAGCGGCGACCGTAAGGGAAATCGTGTCCGAGATTTCGGAAATGTACGGAGTGAAGATAATCATCGACGGAGAAGACGACGGAACCACATACAATTTCAGCTTCCAGAAAGACAGCAATGTAGGGGATATCCTCGACATGCTCGAGTTCGTCTGTGAAGGCGTGGAATTCAGCATAGAATAATCCTGTGGGGCTGCAGAACCGCAGAATTGGATAGATAACACTAATTATTGAACTGTTAACCGATATGAAGACAGATAATCTATTTCTTCTGAAAGCAGTATTCCTGTCCCTTGCCGTATTGTCGGCATACCTGTCGTCTGCATCCGCAGCGCCGATAGCACAGCAGGAGTACAGCTTGAACATGTCTTTCACGGATGCACCTCTCGGTCAGGTGCTTGATGAATTCACCAGCCAGACGGGAGTCTCGTTCTCATACGAGACATCGATGGAGGATATCAGGCTGGCATCAGTGAATGTGAATGCCACTGATGTATCATTGGAATATCTTCTGGAGCAGGTACTTGAAGGTACGGGCATCACATGGAAGATTCTCGACCGTGTGGTCGCGCTGTCTGCCCCGGCAGAACAGCCCCGGCAGGAACAGGGAAATCCGCAGGACCGCGGTCCTGCCGGGCTGTCCGGCCATGTGACAGATGTGTCCGGAGATCCTCTAATAGGAGTCACAGTCATGGTGGAGGGCACGCTGGAGGGCACGCAGACAGACCTGGATGGCAACTGGCATCTGGAAGTCAGGGATGTGGAGAATGCGACCCTTGTATTCTCCTGCCTCGGCTATCGGACCGTGACGATGCCGGTGGGCACAGGTGATGTCATCAATGTCACTATGCGCGAGGATGCCGAACTGCTGGAGGAGGTCGTGGTGGTCGGCTACGGCACACAGCGCAAGGCGAACATCACCGGCTCCGTGACATCGATTGATTTCAGCGAACTGGCGGAGGGCCGTCCGATAGTGAACACTTCCGCCGCCCTTGCCGGAATGGCTCCGGGAATGTCTGTCATGCAGACTTCCGGCCAGCCCGGTTCGGAGAAGACCAGTATCCGTATCCGTGGTGTAGGTTCTTTCACTGTCAACGACAATACGGATGCAAGCGCGCCTCTGGTCCTTGTGGATGGTATCGAATGGGACATGGACAATGTGAACCCTAACGATATCGAATCCATATCTGTCCTGAAAGATGCCGCATCCACCGCAATCTACGGAACGAGGGCGGCCAACGGTGTCATTCTGATCACTACCAAGACAGGCTCGGAACTGAAACCGAGGGTGAGCTATTCCTATAAGGGCATTTTCCAGATGCCATACAACAACATAGCCCTCGTCTCTGATTATGCCAGATATATGGAGCTTTATAACGAAGCCTGTGACAATGTGGGGACTTCGCATCAGTTTTCAGAAGCGACTATAGCCGCATGGAAGGCTGCTGCAGCGGATCCGTACGGACTGAATGAATACGGTGTCCCTAACTATGTGGCTTATCCGAATACAGACTGGTTCGATGAGATTTTTCAGGACGGATATTCACAGGAACACAACCTGAGCATTTCCGGAGGAAGCAAGTCTGTCCGATATCTCATATCAGCAGGATATCTTGACAATAAAGGAGTGATGAACCGCTTCAACATAGACTCATCATCGAAAAAAGCCAATTTCAGGGCAAACCTTGAAGCTGATGTCCTCAAATGGTTCACGATAGGCACCAAGATCTACGGCCAGTTCCAGTCGGATGGGACCGCCAATATCAAAAATGCCTTCAATTATCTGTATCAGACGACACCCGGCATCTATCCGGGAAGCGAGAACGCATGGGGCCGTCCGGCAAGCAATGAAGAAAGTCCGACAGCCAACAATATTTTCGGACAGATGGTCGGGAGTGCAGGGACAAAGCACACATGGAGAGTCAACGGTACACTCTATGCCAAGGTGCGTCCATATAAGGGTGTGAGTATAGAGGCTACATTCAACTATGCCCCTACTTTCAGGCTCAACCATACATACAGCAGGGAGAACGGCTACTGGGACTATGTCACCGATACCCGTTATTCCACTTCTGATCTCACCAGGGCTGTCGTGGCCGACTATACCTACAGGGACTACAGGATGTCGACAGAACTGCTCGCCCGTTATGATGAGACTTTCGGAGACCATACTGTAGGGGCAATCATCGGCTATTCTGCAATACAATATGCAACATGGGCATATCAGGTGCGCCGACAGGGAGCGACAGCGTGGGAACTCAACGAGGGCAGCACATATTCGGATCTCCTTGACACATCATATACGACCAGGACCGGCTGGGGACTGCGCTCATATTTCGGGAGACTCAACTATGCCTACAAGGACCGTTATCTGTTCGAGGCCAACCTCAGGGTCGATGGTTCATCACGCTTCGGGACGAATACCAGATACGGTATATTCCCGTCATTCTCAGCCGGCTGGAAGATACACGAAGAGCCGTTCATGGCAGACACCAGGACATGGCTCTCCCACCTGAAGCTCAGGGCATCATGGGGACAGACCGGAAACAACCTCGGCATCGGCAATTTTGCATGGCAGGCAACTTACAGCACTGGGAATGTGGTTGTTGACGGCTCCAATGCAACGGCTCTGTACATCAAGTCCATGAGCAACATAAACCTCAAATGGGAGACCACTTCGACTACCGACATAGGTGTCGATGCAGGATTCTTCAACGACCGCCTCACTGCCGAAATAGACTATTACCACAAGAACACTACGGATATCCTCTTCACTCCTAGCACATACCTCACAATGGGCAACTTCACCCAGGTGCCATCCAACCTCGGAAGCATGTGGAACCAGGGTATAGAGATAGCCCTCAACTGGAAAGACACAATCGGAGATGATTTCTATTATTATGCCGGGGTGAATTTCTCGTATAACAGGAACAAGGTGACCTCGTTCAAGGGCCAGCTTTCACGCGGCTATGATGAGGACGGCAACTATTACACCAACCTCTCCGATGTCTCCGAAAACTGGTCATCCCCCGGAAAACTGATAGAGGGGCACAGGATAGGCGAGCACTATATCTATCAGAGATACAGAGGTACAGGTACAGGCTATACGGGAGGACAGGTGGATGTCAATGCCGGTCCTGTGGATGGCATTATCCGTACAGAGACTGATATGAAGTGGGTGCAGGCCATGATAGAGTCCGGCTATACGTTCAACGGGGTCAAGACTCTTGCTCCTGGCCAGCTGTGGTACGGAGACTTTATATATGCCGACACCAACGGTGACAGGAACTATGGCAACTCTTATGACATGGATTTCAACGGCAAGAGCTCCACGCCATCCTGCAATCTCGGAATCAGTCTGGGATTTTCCTGGAAAGGGATAGATTTCAGTATGCTGTGGACCGGTGCGTTTGACTATTACGTATTCTGGAATACAAGGTATTACAATGCCACCAATGTGGGCTGGGGATACGGTATCAGCCAGAGGGTAGGCGATGACCACTATTTCTATGACCCGGAGAACCCGTCCGATCCGAGGACGAACATCTGGGGGACATATCCCCGTCTGTATGTCAATGATGCGGACAAGAACAGGGAGGCCAGCGACTTCTATGAGTACAAGGCTGATTACATGAAACTCAAGAATGTCCAGATCGGATACACTCTTCCGGAGAGTATCACTAAAAAATTCTTTGTCAAGCAGCTCAGGTTCTATGTCTCAGGAGAGAACCTGCTTACCATCACTTCATTCCCGGGGATGGATCCGGAACTCGGGGGCACTATAGGCTATCCTCTGATGAGACAGGTATCAGTAGGGGCACAGGTGACATTTTAATTAAGGGAGACATTACGATGAAATATCATAGACTGACACTCGTTTTTGCGGCTCTGTCCCTTGTATCATGTGCTGACATGCTGGACATTTCTCCGGCAAACCAGTTCGCCAGCGCCAACATGTGGACATCTGAATCCCTTGCGGACAAGGGAATGGCCGGACTGTACAACAACTTCTACCGGGATGCATCCAAGATAGGCTATGTCCAGCTCCGTCACAATGACATGAGCGGAATCAACCGTCAAGGCTGGATGGGAATGGAATTCCAGACCGACTATGTGTCCAC
Organism: uncultured Bacteroidales bacterium; assembly: GCA_944322715.1. Taxonomy (GTDB): domain Bacteria; phylum Bacteroidota; class Bacteroidia; order Bacteroidales; family UBA932; genus Cryptobacteroides. Next base: position 19,703 of record CALUPT010000009.1, on the reverse strand, counting down.
GGACTATCCTTTGAGAGCTTTGTCGGATGCTACGAAAGATGCCTCTGAATTTGTGGTCTGGTATGAATGGAAATGGGCCTATACTTCGATACATCAGATAAATGATGCCCTTGCCAATCTTCACAAGGCAGGCCTCGGCAAGGAAAAATATGAGCGTTACATCTGCGAGGCCTATTTCCTGAGGGCATGGTTCTATTCCCGTCTGAACAAGATCTACGGAGGCGTACCTCTCTATCTTGAGGTGATATCGGAGGACCAGTGTACAAAGGGACAGTCCACGGCAGTCGAGGTATGGAATGCAGTCATAACCGATCTGACCTATTGTATCGACAGTCCGTATTGTCCTGACAATACCCTGACCGAGAACTATGGCCGCCCATCGAAAGGGGCTGCATATTCCCTTCGCGGCATGGCCTATATGTGGATGGCATACGAGGCGGAGAAAGGTTCTCGGACAGAGCATGATGCAGCCTGGTATTACCAGCAGGCTGTCAATGACTTCGAGAAGGTGGATGACTGCGGTTACGGACTGTGGGCAGGGAAGTTCATCGATTTCTTCAACTACACCAACGAGAAGGACCATGAGATGATATTTCCGCTCCAGTTCAATTCTGAAGTAGGATTCTGCGACAATCTGCAGCTTATTACCGGTGGACGCGATACATGGAACGGCTGGTCCTGCGCCCGTCCATCTTCGGATTTCGTGGATTATTTCCAGAATGACGATGGATCGGAATTCCATTGGGCAGATGTCATTCCTGAATGGAATGATCAGGTATTTGTGGATAATCCGGCTGCACGGGAGGTGTTCTTTTTCAGGAATGGGGTGCAGCTCGATGCGGATGGCAAGGCTGTGATTACCGCTGATTTCGACAAGGATGCAGTCGCTCTCATCAATGAAAGGATCGGCCGTATAGGCACGGATATATTCAGGCAGTATTACGATCCGGATGGTAACGAGGAGCGTGTGCGCCAGGCATACGAAGGCCGTGACCCACGGCTTAAAGACATTGTCCTCACGCCGTATGAGCCGTATGACACATTCAAATACGGTACAGACAATGACGGCAAGATACAGGTCGGCAAGGAATTGAGATGGCCTTTCCTTGAAGAGGGCGATGATTATGGTGATTATTATACAGGTAGCTTGCAGAACATGTATGTCTACAAGAAATATTCATATAATAAGCCGGAAGACCTTATCGACCGTCTGCGCTGTCCGACCGACTGGCCTCTTATCCGATATACGGATGTGGTTCTCCAGCTTGCCGAGGCATACGTCCATCTGGGGAAGGCGGGGGATGCAGTCTCCATAGTGAACCAGATACGCACCAGAGCCGGGATGCCGTCAATCGGTACAGGTTCCGATGAGGAGGTGATGGAGGCTATACGCTATGAGCGTCGGGTCGAACTGTGTCTCGAGGGTCATGACTATTTCGATGAATGGCGCTGGGGTACTTACAGGGAAATGAAGTTCCAGGGCAAGGATGTCTATGGCGGGCAGAACTGGTGGGGAGAATGGGAGGGTTACCATTATAACTGGTACTACACGGATGACATGTATCCTTGGGGAGCACCGGCTACGGAGGCCCAGCGTAACCCGGCTATAGTGCAGAAGCCAGGCTGGGCATATTGATGCCATTCGCCGTCCATGGTTTTCCCTTGTCATTCCGGGCGGAAGCCAAGAGTCTGAATCATATACAATTGAACAATAATATACTGAACGATGAAGATAAAAATGCTAATATCATTTGTTGTCATGTCAGCCTTTCTCTTCGGAAGCTGCGCAGAAGAAGGCTATCCGCTTTTCCATCCGGGAGACAGCGACAAGGGCCAGACAGAAGAAGGACCGGGAGACGATACTCCGGAGCCGGAGCCTGACCCTCCTTTTACCCTTACAGAGCCGGACTATACCGCATTGACTGCCGACAACCATCCAAGAGTCATTTTCAGTGATGATGATTTCCTGCGATTGAAGGAAACGGTCGCAGCAGGAAGCAATAAGGCATTGTCATCAATCCATACCGGCATTATCTCTCTTGCTTCATCATATCTCGATGATCCGGATCTCGAATATGATATCCCGGATGGCAAGAGGCTTCTTTCCGTAAGCCGCAACGCGCAGCAGAGAATCCTGTTCTGTGCGTATGCCTACAGGATGACTTCAGACATCCGGTATCTGGAACAGGCCGAACATGACCTCACGACGGTCTGCAGTTTCAAGGACTGGAATGCGAGGAACCATTTTCTCGATGTGGGAGAGATGGCGGCGGGGGTCGCCCTCGGCTACGACTGGCTGTATGATGAACTTTCTGCTGAAACGAAGACGCTTGTCAGGAAGGCGTTGAATGATTTTGCGTTCGTCCCTGCTGAAGAAGGGACATGGAATCTTGATTTCTACAAAGCGACCAACAACTGGAACCAGGTCTGCAACGGCGGTCTTGTCTGTGCCGCGCTTGCAGTCTACGAAGACAATGAGGATGTAGCCAGGTCTATGATAGAGAAGGCCTTGGAGTCGAATCTTCCGGCAATGCAGGCGATGTATTCTCCGGATGGCAATTATCCGGAAGGCTATTCCTACTGGAATTACGGCACTTTGTACGAGGCATTGATGCTTACTGCCCTTGAGACTGCGGCCGGTACTGATACGGGACTTTCCAATGTTCCGGGATTTGCGGATACAGGGAAATATATGGTGTTTATGGAGGGCCCTTCCGGCTCATGTTTCAATTATTCGGACTGTGCCCCGGGATCCCTTCCTTGCCTTGCACAATGGTATTTTGCATGGAAGTTCAAGGATATGTCCGTGCTGTATCTTGAGCAGGACAGGGTGGACGGTTACAGGTCTGCATCGGAGGCCAGGCTGCTGCCGTTGATAGCATTCTATGCGGCAGATGTTGTCCCGGCCTCCATTTCCGCCCCGACAGAGCATATCTTCAGCGGGGCTGGAGTGACTCCGGTAGTCCTTGTCCATGATACATGGACCATGGGGACGGATGACAGGTTTCTCGGCATAAAGGCCGGACAGGGCAATACCAGCCATGCGCATCTGGATGCGGGAAGTTTTGTCTATGATGCCGATGGAGTGCGCTGGGCCGCTGACCTCGGCCTGCAGAGCTACAGTACCCTCGAGCCGTACATCAACCTCTGGGATATGAATGACAATTCCGAAAGATGGACTGCATTCAGATACAATAATCTGAACCACAACACCATTACAATCAACGGAGAATATCACAGGGTCGCCGGGGCAGGAACCGTCGAGAAAATCATCGATGAGGATGGCCGTCGTGGAGCTGTGGTGGATATCACTGCGCCTTTCGGTGGAGCTGTGGAATCAGCCGAAAGGACAATATACATTGAAGGGGACAATCTGGTGATAACAGATCATATAGTAGCGAATGCAGATGAGCCGGCTTCTGTAAGGTGGACCATGGTGACACCGGCAGTACCGGCCATTGAGTACGGCTCTATCACCCTGTCTCAGGGAGGGAAATACATGTTCCTGACAAAGGAACCTTCGGCAGGCGGCCGCAATCCGTCATGGCAGATATGGAGCACGCAGAGTGACAACAGCTGGGATGCTTCCAATGACGGTTATTATGAATGCGGCTACACTGTCACCCTGGAGGCCGGAGAGGAGGCGGAGATTACCGTCACGCTCACGCCGGAGGATCCTCTCGGATAAAAGACACATATATCAACACTTAAGTATAACCAAAATTTCAAGAAATGAAACGAATCCTATTATTGACCGCTGTTGCGCTGGCGGCATTCCTGACCGGCTGCAACAAGCCTGACAATCAGCAGCAGGGTCAGCAGAAGACTGTAGAGGTTTCCCTTGAGGTGACTGACATTGCAGACAACTGTGCTACAATCAAGGCTTCCCTGACTTCAGGCTCTTTTCACGGAGCCAGAATCATAGAGATGCTTCCTGTGGGGGATGTGCCGGCGGAAGTCCTCGCAAGCGAGATCCGGCTTACCGATTATGTCATTGAGAATGGCGCTGAAATCGATGCCATGCCATACGAGAAGACTCTGACGGATGTCCGTATCGGGTCAGACATGTTCACTGCCGTCATCGTATATGATGCTTCCGGACGTGCGGCCGATGCAGTGTATGTACAGTGGACCCCTGCCGGACTTCCTGATGGCTGGAGTACGGACAACAATCCGGGAGAACTCGGGGAGATAGAGTGGTAACATTTAAAACCGAAAGATCATGAAGCGATATATTTTTGCGGCAGGAGCGGCTGTACTGGCTGCAGCATCCTGCTCTATAGATGAGAACAAGCTGGAGCAGCCGTTTGAAAGCGGAGCCAGAATCACATTGTCGGGGCAGACTTCCATTGACACGAAAGTGTCTATAGGGGAGAAGGATGGGGAGACATATCCTCTGCTGTGGGCTACAGGTGATGTCATCAGGATTTCCACAAAAGGGGCGGCTGCGGCTACAGATGAGACCCCTGCTCCGGCAGGCACATTCTCCAATGAGGCTGCCGAACTGTTCGGCGAGTCTGCAGGCAGCACTTCGGGAGTGTTCCAGACTACAAATGCGTTGAATACGGATGAAGCCATGGATCTTGTCATAACCTATCCGGGTACGGCCGTGTATTCGGAAGGTAAGCTGACTTCCTCCATCCCTGTTTTCCAGACCCAGAGAAGTGCAAACTCGAGCATTCATGTCGGCAACTATGCCCTTGCCTACGACAATGATGTGAAACTTGAGGCAGGTCAGACAGAAGGGGTTACATTCAGTCTCGAACAGAAGACAGCCTTTGTCAAGGTAATCGTATCCACATCCGAATACCGCGCTTACAATCTTACTGAAGTGACAATGTATTCCGAGGGTGCCGGACTTGCAGGAAACGTGTCTGTAGATACGGAGACCGGAGAAATGACCGTAACCGATCCTTCGGACAAGGTGGGAGCGAAGATTTCCAGACCATCGCTTTTCTCTGATGCTCAGGAAGTATATTTCACCGCCATTCCGTGCGACCTTACCGGAAAGGATGTCTATATCACAGTCAGGATGCAGAATCCGAACGGACCGGAGACCGTCACCATCCCGGTCAAGGTGGATGGCGGCAGGCTCGAAGCCAGCAAACTGTCGGTCATAGAACTGACTGGTATCAGTTCCTCTTCCGTGGAGTGGGAGTGGTATGACCCTGTCGAGACCCGTGATCTTGTGGACAAGTGGGCGTATGGCAGGCAGAATACATTCTTCATAAAAGTGAAACCTTCCGGAGAAGGAGCGGATCATCTTAATATAGATGTGAAGGCGCGAGGCGATATCTCCAAGGTAAAAAAACCGAAATATTACGGCCTGATTTCTCCATCGGACTACAACGGCAGGCCGGTGATCTATCTTCCGAATGATGTCACAGCATATCAGAGCAAGCCTACCAATACGGTGAATGCGGATTATACCATTGATGTCTACAGCAATGACCAGAGCAAGAATGTAAGTTCGTGGGGTGTTGTCGCAATATATGATGAGGATTACAATATTCTATGGTCTTTTATGATCTGGAAATATCTGACCGGAGACGAGCCGCAGGATGTCGCATATCCAAATGGAGGTATCGTCCTCATGGACAGGATTCTTGGTGCAAAATGGAGTTACAGGTATGCAATAGAGAAGAAAGACGGAGAACTCGATCCGACATACGCATATTTCCAGTGGGGGCGCAAGGATCCTTTCATGTGGTCCAATTCAGGGCAGGAACATTTCAACAAGCAGCTTACTCCGGCCGGGACCACTCTGTCGGATGTCATTGCAAATCCATATATGTTCAATGCGTATGTGAATGCAGGAGGCGTCAATTCTCTTGGAGACTGGCAGACGGAAGAACATCCGACAGATCTGTGGGGCGGTTCCGTGGTTTCCGCTGAAGGAGGGTATGATGAATCCGTGACCGGGCATAAGACAGTGTTCGACCCATGTCCGGCAGGCTATCGCGTCCCGGATCCGAAAGTGTTCGCTGAAGTCAGGAGAGCAGGCATCCGCTGGGAATATGACAACGGATCATCAGCCCAGGATACCCAGCTTCAGGAGAATCCTGATCTTTTCAATGAGGACAGTCCGTTCTATTCCAAGTCACAGGCCGTGATTGCCTATCCTCTCGGAAATGGAGAGTATGACTATTGGCCGTATGCAGGTGTACACTATGGGGACAAGGCCAACTGGGGCAACAGGACGCCAAGCAACGAGAACTATGGCGCGGTATACTGGTCCAACTGCATGTCGACCAATACAAATAGTGCAGTCTCTCTGGAGTATTGCTATTCATCATCGACATATAATGCAAGGTATGCCGGCGTCAGGGCTCAGGGATTCACCGTCCGTTGCCAGAAAGACACCGAGAACAGATAGTACTTTACCTTATCCTGTAATTGTCCCGGGCCGGGGATTCCCGCCCGGGCTTTTTATTCCTTTTGATGTTCATGAAAAATTTGTTGTCAGTGTTTTGCGCGGTTGCTGTCGCGATGTCGGTGATGGCTCCGGCAGTGCGGGCGGCAGGAGATTCCGCATCCCTTGACAAGGTGAGGGATGCCTTTGTTGAGGCATCGACGGCATCTTACGCCCCAGATGAGGAGGTGACATGGAAATTCATAGAATATTCCGACTACGGCAGGGCCAACGATGTGCTCCTGCTCCAGCTCTACATGTCGGTGCATCTTCCGGATAGGGAGGTGCAGCGGCTTCTTGATATGTTTGACCGGGATGATGGTTGCTGGACGGATATCGACTATGCGGCCCAGGACAGGGGAAGATGGCCTGCCACCCTCCATGTCACGAGGATGTATGCCCTTGCGAAACTGTACAGATATCAGGGACAGAAGTGGGAAAGGTCGGATGAGATAGGCCCATTGCTCCATGCCGCCATGGGCTGGTGGTTCGACAACATGCCGGTATGTCCGAACTGGTGGCACAACGATATCGGTGTGCCGAAGAAAATGACTGCCGTGCTGCTGATGCTCAGGGATGAACTTTCGCAGCAGGAGATTGCCGGAGGCTTGAAGGTGCTGGAGCGTTCCAGATTTGGGATGACCGGCCAGAACAAGGTGTGGCTTGCCGGCAACAACCTGATGAAAGGACTTCTGATTGACGATGAGTCCCTTGTCAGGGAAGCTAAAAGGCAGATTTCGGAAGAGATATATGTCACGGATAATGAAGGGATTCAGGAGGACTGGTCTTTCCATCAGCACGGACCGCAGATCCAGTTCGGTAATTACGGACTTGCGTATGTGGATGGCATCTCTTTCTGGCTCCGGGTCCTGAAAGATACGGACTTCGCATTTTCGCAGGAGCAGGTGGACATAGTGTCGAACCTCATGAAGGAGGGCATTTGCTGGAGTGTGTACAAGGGTGTCATGGATCCGAGTTTCTGCGGCCGGCAGAATTTCATCAACGGCGGTGCAGGGAAGGCTTTCGCTCTTGCCGTGGCTGCCCGGAACATGGCAGCGGCCACTTCCGGAGAGGAATCCCGTCTCTATTCGAGAATCGCCATTGAGAATCTGCGGCCTGACCTGTATGACAACACCCTTGTCGGTTCGAGATATTACCGGCGTTCAGACTGCGGAATCTACCGGCGGCCGGACTGGTATGCCTCCATCAGGATGCATTCAGAGAGGACAGTCGGCTTTGAGTTTACCAACAGGGAGAATACTCTGGCGAATTTCTCCGCCGATGGAGCCTTGCTCCTGCTTCAGGATGGCAGGGAATACGAAAACATATTTGCCTGCTGGGACTGGAGAAAGGTCCCCGGGGTGACTGCGTATGATGATGGCAGACCCATAAAATGCGATGATTCCGTAGAGGGCAAGCGCAACCGTTCTTCACATGTGGGCGGAGTCGCGGACGGGGATGTGATGGCCGCGACAATGGAGCTTGACAGGGATGGGCTTCATGCTCTCAAGAGCGTGTTTTTCTTTCCCGGCTGCGTGGTGGCATTAGGCACCGATATCAGGGTTTCCCGAAAGGATTTCACGGCTGTCACGACGGCAATCGACCAGGTACATCTTTCGGGAGAAATGACATCCGGGAAGAACTGGATCCATCATGATGGCAGGGGATATGTCAGCCTTGATGGAGCGCCGATTCTGGCAAGCGACGACATGCAGAGAGGGGATTGGGAGGCCATCGATCCTGCGCTCAAGGGAAAGGAGGATTCGTGCCGTGTGTTCAAATGCTGGTTCGATCACCCCGTTATGGAGTTGGAAGAGGGACACTCCGGCTCTTACGCATACGCTCTGGTTCCATGTTCCACAGCAGGAGAGACAGCAGCCTTTGCCGGAAAAGTCTCGAAAGGCGGTTCCAGTGCGCCTGTTGTCGTCCTCAGGAATGATCCTGCATGTCAGGCGGTACGCTGCGGAGATATTGAATGCGCCATCCTGCACGAACCGGGAGCCTGTGGCTCCGGCGATGTCCCGTCCGGTATCGGACCATCCATCGTTATACGCAGGGGGGATGGAGTACCTGTCGTTTCGTATCTTGTCCGGCAGCCATGAAGCCGGCAGGTGCCGGCGGGCAGAAAAAATTGTCAAAAAAGTGCGTTTATCTTATCGCCATTCAGAAAAATATCCCTATAATTGCACCCGAAAATCACAACAATGTTGAGCTAGTAGTAAAAAGTGTTCTATATGGATAGCAATCAGAAGAAAAGAGCAGTGGTCAGTTATGAAAATATGTCGAAGGATCTGGCGGCTGCATTTGCGGAGAAGTATCCGAAGGGGTTCAATGACTATTTCCCTGATCTTGTGAAATACGACAAGCCGGATGGGACGAGTTTCTACGCCGTCACGCTTGAGATTCCGGATGCAATCTATCTCGTGAAGATCAAGGTGCAGACGGATGATGCGGAGGATATCGAAAGATGGCTCGATGGAGATGATGACGAGGATGATGCAGCATCCGTAGGCGGTTCCGGAGACAGGGATGACCTGCCGGACAACGATATTTCCCAGTATTCCACCGGAGATGATGATTCCGCTGACAACGACTGACGCATTTGTATGACATCCTGATACGTATTACCCGCAAGCATTCCTGCCTGCGGGTAATTTCATGATGTGCGCCGCCCTGCGTCCTGTTTTATAAGCTGGAGGGATATCCTCTGCCTGTCAGTGTCTATGTCCAGTACCCGGACGGTGACCTGCTGGTGCAGTTTCAGTATCTTTGAAGGGTCGGAGATGCCTTTCACGCCCATTTTCGAGATGTGTATCAGCCCGTTCTGCTTGATGCCGATGTCCACGAAGGCTCCGAACGCCGTGATGTTGGTCACTATGCCAGGCAGTTCCATTCCTGCCGCAAGGTCATCGATCGTGTGGATGTCATCTGCAAAGGCGAATTCCCTGGCGCTTTCGCGCGGATCCCGTCCGGGCTTTTTCAGTTCGGAGATGATGTCGTTGATTGTCGGCAGACCGAAATCGCCTTCCACATATTTTTCGGCTGTTATCCTTGAACACAGCGCATCGTTTCCGACGAGTTCGGTGGTGCTGACGTTGAGATCCCGGGCCATCTTCTCCACGATATGGTAGGATTCCGGGTGCACGGCCGAGTTGTCGAGCGGATTCTCCGCCCCAGGGATTCTGAGGAATCCCGCGCATTGTTCGAAGGCCTTTTCTCCGAGCCGTCTGACTTTCAGAAGTTCGGCCCTCGATCTGTATGCCCCGTGTTCCGTCCTGTATTCCACTATGTTTTCCGCAAGGGCCGGTCCGATGCCGGAGACATAGCTCAGGAGGTACGGACTGGCCGTGTTGAGGTTCACCCCTACGCTGTTTACGCAGCTTTCCACAGTGTTGTCCAGTTTTTCTTTCAGAAGCGTCTGGTCCACATCGTGCTGGTATTGTCCCACGCCGAGGGACTTCGGGTCTATCTTCACAAGTTCTGCCAAAGGATCCATAAGCCTGCGGCCTATCGACACGGCGCCTCTGACCGTCACATCGTATTCAGGGAACTCCTCGCGTCCGATTTCGGATGCGGAGTATATCGATGCCCCGTCCTCGCTTACCATATACACCTTTGTCCCTTCGGGCAGCGGCACCCTCCTGATGAATTCCTCCGTCTCCCTGCCTGCCGTCCCGCTGCCTATGGCAATCACCTGTATCCCGTATTTCCCGACCATGGATGAGACTGCCCGTATCGACTGTATTTTCTCGTTGGCCGGCGGATGCGGGAATATAGTCTCGTTGTGGAGCAGATTCCCCTGTTCATCCAGACAGACCACCTTGCAGCCGGTACGGAATCCGGGATCTATCGCGAGTATTCTCTTCTGGCCGACAGGAGGGGCGAGCAGCAGCTGTCTGAGGTTTTCTCCGAACACCCTGATGGACTCCATGTCTGCCTTTTCCTTCGCTTCGCGGATCACTTCGTTGGAGATCGAAGGCTCGAGAAGCCGTCTGTATGCATCATCGATTGCCTCCCTTATCTGTTCCGCCAGAGGCTTTGCGGGATATTTCCTCTCCTGGCAGAAGTCATAGTAGATCTTGTTGCCGCATTTTTCCGGGTCCGCATCTATCCTGACAGTGACATAGCCTTCATTCTCTGCCCGTAGCATGGCAAGCAGCCGGTGCGGGGCTATCCGTGAGATCGGCTCGGAACATTCGAAATATCCCCTGTATTTCCGGGCTTCGGGTGAAGATGCTTTCTTTGTCGCTTTCGATGTGATTCTTCTTGTCTTGAAGATGTCCCTCAATGTCTCTCTGACAGATGCTGTCTCGCTGAGCCTTTCCGCGATGATGTCCCTTGCCCCTGCAAGCGCATCTTCCGCAGATGCCACCCTGTCGCCGATGAATCTCCCTGCTTCCCTTACGGGGTCGGTGACAGAGACTGAATACATGAGATCCGCAAGCGGTTCCAGCCCTGCCTCCTTTGCGGCTGTCGCCCTTGTCCTGCGCTTCGGCTTGAACGGCAGGTACAGATCTTCGATTTCCCTGGCATCCACGCTGGATTCTATCTGCGACCGCAGCTGTTCGGTGAGGCCTCCTGCCTGTTCTATCGTGCCGATGACCGTCTCCTTCCTTTTCTCCATCTCGTTGAACACATCCACCCAGTGTCTGATCTCGGCCACCGCCACATCATCGAGCCCGCCTGTCCTCTCTTTCCTGTAACGGCTTATGAACGGGATGGTCGATCCTTCGGCAAAAAGCCGTTCGCAGTTTTCGACCTGCCAGGGTTTCACATCCAACCGGTCAGCTATGGCGTTTATATAGATTTCTTTCATGTCCGTTATGTTTTTTGATTTTTTTCAGTAGATATTGGAACGGCGGGAAATGCCTAATCGTGCGAAACCTGTTTCAGCTGGTCCCGGTATGCTGAAAATATCTTCGATTTGGACACGAAACCGAGATATGTCCTGTCCTTGTCCACCACGGGCAGGTTCCATGCCCCGGTCTTTTCGAACTTGGCCATTACCGCGTCCATTTTCTCATCGATGTAGACATATTCCGGTGTCGACCTCATGAAATTGTAGACATGCAGGCTGTCGTACAGGTCTTTCTTGAACATGTCTTTCCTTATGTCCTCCAGACTGACATATCCCTGGAAATGCTTCTTCGAATCGATGACCGGGAAAATGTTGCGGGAAGACTTCGAAACGGCGTCCACCAGCGCCCCGAGAGTGTCATCGATGCGGACAGTCGTGAAGTCCGATTCGATCAGGTCGCCGGTCTTCAACAGTGTCAGCACGGCCTGGTCGCTGTCGTGCGTGAGGAGTTCGCCCCTGTTGGCTATACGCTTGGTATATATGGAATACTGTTCCACCATCCGCGTCGCCCCGAACGATATGGTGGCCGTGAGGATGAGCGGTATCAGCAGCTCGTAGCCGCCGGATATTTCGGCTATAAGGAAGATGGCCGTCATCGGCGCCTGCATCACTCCGGCCATCAGTCCCGCCATGCCCACCAACACGAAATTCTGTTCCGGGACGGATATTCCTGTCCCGGCGAATATCAGATTTATCACTCTCGCGACTACGAATCCCGCAATCGCACCCACGAAAAGGGTAGGTCCGAATGTTCCTCCGACTCCTCCTCCGGCATTGGTGAAGGACATTGAGAATACTTTCAGGATCAGGATAAGCAGGAAAAACAGAGGTATCGTCCAGTTGCTGTCCATGAAGAACGAGAGCACGGTCCTGCCATCGAGGTCGATCTGCCCGCCGTTGAGCAGGACGCTCACATATTCGTATCCCTCTCCGTACAGCGGAGGAAACAGGAATATCAGCAGACCGAGACAGACAGCCGACATGGCCCATCTCCTGTACGGGTTCTTTACGCTCTTTATCCTGTCTTCGAGCCAGAGTGTGGTCCGGGTGAAATAGACGGAGAAAGCTGCGCAGAACAGGGCGAGCACGACATAGAACGGTATGTTGTGCATTTCGAAAGGTGCGAGCGTACACTCGAACGGCAGCGAGTCCCCGAGAAAAAGATAGGATACGACCGTGGCCGAGACCGTGGACAGAAGCAGCGGCAGAATCGATGACATCGAGATATTGAACAGCAGTATCTCTAAAGTGAAGAGCACTCCTGCAAGGGGGGCCTTGAATATTCCCGCGACAGCACCGGCGGCCCCGCATCCGAGAAGTATCGTCATGTTCTTGTACGACATTCCCATGTACCTTGCTATGTTGGAGCCTATTGCGGCTCCGGTATAGACAATGGGGGCTTCCGCTCCGACAGACCCTCCGAACCCGATGGTCACGGAACTTGCGAGCAGGGATGACCACATGTTGTGCGGGCGTATCTTGGATTCGTTCTTGGATACTGCCAGCAGGACTTTTGTCACTCCGTGCCCGATGTTGTCCTTGATGACATGGCGGACAAACAGCATGGCTATCAGCATGCCGATGCCCGGATAGATAAGATACAGGTAGTTGAATGTCACTTCAGGCCCGAACCATGAGGTCAGTCCGTGGTGTATCCATTCGATGGCCTCTTTCAGCAGGACCGATGCCAGTCCGCAGGCGATACCTACAAACAGGGAGAGGACCAGAAGCATGTTCCTTTCCGGAAGCCTCTGGAGCACCCTTCTCAAAGGGCCGAGCACGTATTTGACTGCAGGCGACTTCATTTCTGCTGTTTCATGCAATATTGCGACAGGATCACTCCTATGGCGGAGACAAGGACGCCGCTCCACTGCCTCATTGTCAGGAATTCATATCCGAGAGCCCAGGATGACAGGGCGGATGCCACCGGTATCAGTGCTGCGAATATGCTTGATCTGGCTACTCCAAGATGTTTTATTGTGTTGACCCATAGGGAGAATGCCAGGCTCGAACACAGTATGGCAAGGCAGATGACCGGAGTCCATACCTCGGGTTCCAGATATCGCGGTTCGAAATTCTCGAGACCTTTGGTGATGAACAGAGGAAGAAGATAGACCGAGCCTATCAGGAACTGGTACATGACAATCACCTGACTGGAATAGTTTCCGGACAGGCTTTTGGTCACAGATGCGTGCCCTACCTCGCTTATTACGGCAATCAGCAGAAGAATGATGCCCCAGATGAAGTTCGGCCCGACCTTGCCGCGGCTCATGACTACCAGACATATTCCACCGATGGCCATGAGTATTCCGATCATGTTGACCAGGTTGATGCGTTCCCTGAAGAACAGGAATCCTGCGGCGACGGAAAAGATGGGGATAGTCGCTATGACCATCGAACTGAGGGTAGGGGATCCCGTGAGCTTTATCCCGTATGATTCGGCGAGGAAATATACGAACGGTTCGAAAAGGGCAAGCAGGAGAAATTTCGGCAGGTCTTTCCTGTGTATCCGCTGCATCTGTCCGGTGGCGATGTTCAGAAGCAGAAGGCAGACTCCTGCCAGAAGGATACGTACGAACACGAAATAGAATACGGGGATGTCAAGGTGTATCAGTTTGTCGGTCCATATATACGATATGCCCCACAGTGTGATGGCAAGTATTGACACCAAATACAGATATGCCTTGAATTTGTATCCGTTTTTCTTCATACAACCAGTCCTTGTCTTTATAAACCGTCTTGAATTATCGCGTACGGTCCTGTCCGAAAATGAGCCGTCTTCCGTACGGCTTTTCCGTGACTGTCCCGTTCCTTACCGCCGCTTCTCCGTTCACGAACACCGTTTCCACCTTCCCCGTGAGCCGGCATCCCTCATACGGGGACCAGCCGCATTTGTAGAGCAGTCCTTCTTTCGTGACTGTATCCTCTGCGGCAGGGTCTGCGACTACTATGTCCGCAAAATATCCTGCCTGCAGTCTGCCCCTGTCCTTAATGCGGAATATCTCCGCTGCCTTTTCGGAAAAGACAGCCGTTATCCTTGTCAGTGGAATGCCTTCTTCTGCTGCCACTGTGAGCAGGACAGGCAGAGCCTGCTGGATGGATGGCATTCCTGATGGGGCACTGCAGTATCCGCCTTCCTTTTCGGATGGCAGATGCGGGGCATGGTCAGAGCCGATGGTGTCCACGACTCCGGATTTCAGCCCTTCCCTGAGGGCGGCCCTGTCGGCCTCGGTCTTGACTGATGGGTTGCATTTCACCCTGCTGCCCAGCCTGTCATAGTCCTTGTCGCTGAACCATAGGTAGTTGGCTGAAGTTTCCACTGTTATGTGCGGGTTATGCACTTTCGCCGCAGCGGCCATTTTCAGTTCCTCTGCCGTAGAGACATGCAGCAGATGGAGTGCGGTGCCCTTGTCCATCGCCAGCTCCAAAGCCCTGGCGGATGAGAGGATGCATGCTCTTCTGCTCCTGATTTCTGGGTGCATTCCGAAAGGTATCTCCTGACCGTACCGTTCCGTCGCCCTTGCCAGATTGTCCCGTATCGTCAGTTCATCCTCGCAGTGTACCAGGACAGGTTTCCCCTTGATGGAGAAGATTCCCTCGAGGGTTTCCGCAGAATCCACGAGCATGTTTCCGGTGGATGATCCCATGAACACCTTGATTCCGCCGAAATCTTTCCCGTGATTCCCGGCGGCGTCCTCCAGTTCCCCGAGGTTGTCGTTTGTCGCCCCGAGGTGGAATCCGTAGTTGGCGTATGACCGTCCTGCCGCCATTGCAGCCTTTTCCTCCACCGACTCCAACGTTACGGTCGCAGGTTTCGTGTTCGGCATGTCGATGAATGATGTCACCCCTCCGAGGAGAGCCGCCCTCGATTCGGTTTCCATGTCGGCCTTATGGCTCATGCCCGGCTCTCGGAAATGCACATGGGCATCGATTCCTCCTGCCATGATGATCTTGCCTGCAACATCCACTCTCTCATCCGCCTTCCCCTTCCATTCCTCTATGCAGGCCCTGTCCTTCCCGTCCCCGCCATTCTCGAAATACACTCCGGCAATCCTGTCTCCGGCGATCAGGACGGCTCCAAGACCGCATTCCTTTCCTGTGACGAGAGTCCCTCCATATAATAAGGTAGTCTTCATTCCTTCATCCTCCTGTCATTTTCCCTTATGGGCCTCAGCTCCTTCCCGAGGCCTTATCTTCCTGAATCTCATGCCTATTACTCCCCAGAAAGCCTCTCCGAAGATTCCGCTGCTCATTTTCGATGTCCCCTCTTTCCTGTCCACGAATATTATGGGCACTTCCTTCAGCCTGAAACCTAACCTGAATGCAGTGTATTTCATCTCTATCTGGAATCCGTATCCCTTCATCCGTATCCTGTCCAGATCCATGGTGTCGAGCACCTCCCGCCTGTAGCACTTGAATCCTGCCGTGGTGTCATAGACCTTCATCCCCAGCACCTTGCGCACATATACGGAAGCGAAGTACGACATGACGACCCTCCCGATCGGCCAGTTGATCACGCTCACTCCATTGCAGTATCTGGAGCCTATTGCAAGGTCAGCCCCTTCCTCGCTGCATGTCCTGTACAGTCTCGGAAGGTCTTCCGGATTGTGCGAGAAGTCTGCATCCATCTCGAATATATAGTCGTATCCGTGTCCTATGGCCCACTTGAAGCCTGTGATATATGCGGTGCCCAGACCGAGCTTTCCCTGTCTTTCGATCAGAAACAGCCTTTCCGGGAACTCCTTCTGCAGCCTTTTTACAATGTCTGCCGTTCCATCGGGCGAACCATCATCTATTATTATTATATGGTATTCCCCCTCAAGACCGAACACTGCCCTTGTGATGTTCTCTATATTTTCCTTTTCGTTGTATGTAGGAATAATGACTGCTTTCCTGTCATTTGCGACGGATGTCCTGTTGTCCATAGTCTCATCGGCTTTTCTGCCCTGTATGCTGTTTTTCTCCGATTGTCTTCAACATTTCCTCCACGGCGGCCTCGAGTTGCATGTCCCTGCCGTTGAGCACTGAAGCCGGGTCGTTGTATATCAGGATGTCCGGCTCGATCTGCATGTTCTCGAGATATCTTCCTTCCCTGATTCCCCTTGTCCCCACCTGCGGGATGCCGAATACCAGGGTCGGATCTATCTGCCGTTCCCACCAGACGGCTGTCATTGTCCCCGGTACAGGGGCTCCGATGAGTTTGCCTATACCCAGGGTCTTGTACACGTACGGGAATCCGCAGGCATCGGAATAGTTGTCCTCTCCTATGAGGACGCAGGATGGCTTGTTCCATTTGTTGTACGGATCCGTACCTATATACTGTCCACGCGGTTCGTATCTGACATACGCCTTGCCTGAAAGCAGGGTGGCCAGGTCATCGTGGAGCCAGCCGCCTCCGTTATGTCTGGTGTCCACGATTACGGCTTCGCAACCGCGGTATCTGCCTAAAAGCTTGGAGTACACCTCCCTGAAGCTCGGGGAATCCATCCCTTTCACATGCACGTATCCTACCCGTCCGCCCGAAAGTTCCCTCACGAGTTCTTCATTATGACGTACCCATCTCCTGTAGAGCAGATTCCTGTCCGAGCCGGCCGGCTCGACGTAAATGTCCTTTTCCTTTTTTCCTGCCTTCTTTACAGTCAGAAGCACTTTCTGCCCTGTCCTTGATGCCAGCAGGTCGAACCAGCTGCTGCCGGCCGCAATCCGTTTCCCATCGATTGCCGTTATTATGTCCTCTGCCTCTATGTCGGGGTCGGCGGTCTCTATCACGCCTCCTTTCAGGACTTCCTTGATTTTCAGCCCGTCTCCCTCATAGTCCTCATCATACAGTACTCCAAGAGTCCCGATGCCCGGGCCGGAAGGCGCAAAGTACCTTGCTCCGGTATGCGAGCCGTTCAGCTCTCCCAGCATTTCCGACAGCATTTCCTGGAAATCATAGTTGTTGTCTATGTATGGCAGGAAACGGCTGTAGGCATCCCTGTACCATTCCCAGTCGACATTATGCATGTCCTTGTCATAGAACTTGTCGGCCACCTGTTTCCATGCATGGTTGAAAATATATTCCCTCTCCCTGGCAGGCCTGTAGTCGAATTCTCCCCTGAACGACACGGCAGTTTTCGCATCACTGCCGGTATCTATCCTCGATATGCCCGAAGAGAGGATGTAGATGTATTTTCCGTCAGGAGATGGGAATATGCTGCCGGATGTATTGCGGGCAATCACTTTGACGGATTTGTCCTTGGTGTCGAGGACGCACAGGTCGGTCGACTGTTCCGTTCTGGTCATGTAGAACAGTCTGCCGCCATCTTCCGTGAGATAATAGTCCCCGAGCCTTCCTGAAAATCCGGTGAGCCTGAGTGTCCTGTCCTCCCTGTTGTCGAGATCGAGGACGAGTTTCTCCGCTTTCTTCTCTTCCTTTACGGAATCCTTGGCTTCCGTCTTCTCCTTATCCTTGTCATCGCCGAGCAGCCCGGCCATTTCATCGGCTTCCTCGTCCCGGAGAAACTCCATGTATTCCTTCCCGTCGAAGAACATTATGTAGATGTCATCCTCTGCGCCCCAGCTTCCGTGGCTTCTGTAGCCTGCCCGGTCTGACTGCCATGTCATTGCCTTGCCGTCCAGCGCCCAATGGAAATTGCTGTCCGTGTATCCGCTCTCGGTCAGGTTGGTGATTTCTCCCGTGGAGATGTCGATCAGGGCAATGTCCTCGTTGTTCCAGCCGCCGTTCTCCTGGCAGTTGCAGAGAATGTATCTGCTGTCAGGACTCCATTCGAAATACTGGTCGCCATCAGAGTACGAATAGTTCATCCCTTTCAGCAGGGACTTCTCCTTGCCGTTGCCGATGTCCCGTATCACGATTTCTGTCCTGTCCCTCAGGTATCCTATCCATTTCCCGTCAGGGGATACCGCCGGCTGGAAACATGTTTCTCCGGGTCCGGATATGCGTTTTTCGGCTGTCTTGACCGAGTAGATGAAATATTTGTCCTTCTTGTCCGTGAGCGAGGTCGCATAGATGCCCCAGTGCCCGTCCCTTTCGGAGGAATAGTAGATGGTCCTTCCGTCTTTGGAGAAGCAGATGTCCCTTTCCTGTTCCGGTGTATCGGTGATTCTCCTCGAAGTGGTGTAGTCTATTGATATCACAAAGACATCGCCCCTTGCTATTACTGCAAGCTCCTTCCCGTTGGGGGATACCGCCATCGAAGTGATGCCCGATGTCAGGGTGATCCTGCTTTCTTCCCTCTCGTTGCTGTCCTTGATTATCGAAATGCCGACTTTCTCCGGTTCCTCTCCGGCCTTCACCGTGTACAGCTCTCCATCGTAAGAGAACGCGACTGTCCCATCATCCGCCACCGATATGTATCTTACAGGGTGGTCCTTGAAGAATGTGATCTGCCTGTCCTCTTCCGGCCTGTCTATGCTGCTCCTGTAGATGTTGAACGACCCGTCCTTTTCACTTATATAATAATAAGTGTCCCCATCCCCGGAGAATACCGGATTCCTGTCCTCTCCGTTGAACCGTGACAGTCTCGTGAAATTCCCGTTCCCGTCTATGCGCAGCCTGCAGTCACCCTTCCCGTCATTTTTCCTGCCATTATCCGGCGTACCGGGAGTGTACAGCCATATATCCCTTGTGACGGAAGATGTGTGGTGCTTTCTGAAAGGATCCTCATACCCCTTTATGTCTTCATACAGGACCGACCTGTCGCCGTTCACGCTTATGGATGCCATCGGGAGGGATGTCACACGGTACGGTCTTCCTCCCGTTAGCGGAACCGCATAGACTTGGGCTGTGTTCGGGAATCCTCCGTACCCGGCATCCGGCTGGATGTCTGCCGAGAACAGTATTGTCCCATCATCCAGCACTGCCAGCGGGGTCTCCTGCCCCGGATAGTCGGTCAGTCTTGTCGGTACGCCACCTTCAGCTGCCGTAATGAATATGTCCTTGCTTTTCTCCCGGGTCGAACTGAATACGATCCGTTTTCCGTCAGGCGTCCACATCGGGTCCGTGTCGTATGCCGGGTTGGATGTTACCTGTACTGCCGTACCTCCGCCGGAAGGGACAGTGAATATGTCGCCCTGATAACTGAATGCGATCCTGGTCCCGTCAGGGGATATGCTGCTTTTCCTGAGCCATAAAGGAGTGCTGTCCGATGCATACATGCCTGTGCACAGAAGCAGCGATGCAATGCCTGCAATGCTTTTTCTCATCATATCGTCTGTAAATTATCTGTTGTCCGGATACGTCCCGGGCGGATATCAGCAGGCAAATATAATAAATACCGGATAAAATACATATCCGGTCATGGTCGAAAACAATCGAAAATAAGATGCGCGTACCGGAGATTTTCAAAAAAAATCAAAAAAAGTTCGAAAAAAGTTTGGAAGGAAAGAAAAAGTGCGTATCTTTGCAGTCCCTTTCGGAGAGGGGGGTAT
>CALUPT010000008.1 GCA_944322715.1 uncultured Bacteroidales bacterium | reverse complement strand
GTACCTGCCTATATATATGACACCGTTGCTTTGAATGATATGGGAAAACAGCTTACATACCAAGAACTGTTGGCTGCGTACAACAAACTTCTTAAGGAGAATGAGTTTCTTCATAAGGAGGTAATTACTAAGCAACAAGGATATTCCCATGGAACAACAAACCATAAAACAACATTTGTCTTTGGATAAAAAAGTGGATGTGTTCCGCAATCTGTTCAAGGGACGTGAGGATGTGTTTGCACGGAGATGGTACAGTAAGACAAACGGAAAATCAGGTTATCAGCCTGTGTGTCGGAACGAATGGGACAGACAGCTATGCAATAAGAAAAAATATAAGTGTACGGAATGCCCTAACAGATTGTTCAAACCGTTGGAGTATGAGGATATATACCGCCATCTTTAAGGGGAAAACCCGGACGGGCAGGATGTAATCGGCGCTTATGCCATTCTTGCAGACAACACCTGCAATTTTCTGTGTGCGGATTTCGATGACAAATCTTGCGAACATGGATATAAGAAAGATGTGTTGGCATATGTCAGGGTCTGTAAAGATTGGGATATTCCTTGTTCCATCGAACGCTCCCGCTCCGGAAACGGTGCACATGTATGGATATTCTTTGAACAGCCATTGCCTGCTTCCAAAGCGCGAAGACTTGGAAATACAATATTGACAGAAGCGATGGAAAGAAGCGGATGGATGACTTTCAAGTCAGCGTATTTGTAAACGAGAATTTTATATTTTACGAGGACCAGTGGAACCATCTGCTTCAGATAAAACGGATTTCCGAAACAACGGTCGATGCGATATTGACAAAGCATGGAACAACTTCCGAATTGGGAGAATTGTCCACTACCAGTGAATCCAAACCGTGGGAAACTCCGGTACCTCAGAAAATCACTCCTAATGATTTTCCAGCCAATCTTGTTCTCATACGTTCCAATATGCTATACATCCCTTTGTCGGGACTGTCTGCAAGGGTTGTCAATCATCTGAAACGGATTGCTTCGTTCAAGAATCCGGAGTTTTATGCCAGACACGGTATGCGTTTGTCTACTTACAATATCCCCCATATTATTTCTTGTGCCGATATGAAAGAAGATTACATTGCCCTGCCTCGTGGATGTGAAGATGCGGTCGTTACTCTCTTGAAAGACAATCAAGTCTCGTACCGAATAGAGGACAAAACCAATCACGGGGAGAACGTGACCGTAAGGTTTAAAGGTGATCTTCGTGAAGAGCAAAAAGCAGCCATAGCCGACTTAATGGCACATGACAATGGGGTATTGAATGCCACTTCAATCCGCAAGGACGGACATCAGCCTATCATTTTCATGCAATGCGGGCCTATCCGCTATTCGGCGGATGCAAAAGTTCAAATGGCATCCCAAACATTCGCGCGTCTGCTTGTTCCCCGTTTCACTTCTTACAGAGAGTTGACAGATGATAAGTCCACTTATGCCCGGATGATTCATAAAATGGCCGAAGATGAAAATCGGAACAATCTTATCATAGACGATGTGCGTAAGACACTAACGGACGGGCGTTCTCCCATAATATTGACAAATCTTACCGCCCATGTCGAAACATTGGCAAATGCCTTAGCTCCCTATTGCAAGTATGTTGTTACTCTTATTGGTTCTGAATCGGCAAGAGAAAAACGTCAGAAGATGGAATTTCTACAAAATATCTCTCCTGCTGAACCACTTGTTATAGTGGCGACAGGGAAATATGTGGGTGAAGGTTTCGACTATCCACGGTTGGATACTCTGTTTTTAGCCCTGCCCGTTTCTTGGAAAGGTATTATCGCACAATATGCAGGGCGTTTACATCGGGAATATCCGGGCAAGAAAGAAGTTCGGATTTACGATTACATCGACATTCGCGTACCGATGTGTGATGTCATGTACAAACGAAGACTACGAGGGTATGCTTCTGTGGGCTATCAAATTATGTCCAATGCACCAATGGATTTATTCAACGAAAGTCATAGCATTATTTTTAATGGGCATACATACCAAAATGAGTTCTTCAAAGATTTGTCCCAAGCGAAACGTTCGGTGGTTATTTCTGCGACAAAGCTTTGGTTTGCCAAACATTCGCCTACACTTGATATACTAAGGAATTTGTCTGCGCGGGGCGTGGAGGTTATCACGTTAATCAAGAGTAACTTTGAAAAGGAAGAAAGGCTAAGAAAAATAGGAGTCAGTATCAAGATTAACGATGCATTGGCCATTGATGTTGCAATCTTTGACAAATCCTTGATATGGTATGGCAGTGTAACTATCTTGGTTACAACACTGATGAAAATAACGCCATACGCATTTATGATTCGGCATTGGCAGAGAATATCTTAGAAGTGCTTTATACTTAACGCTAATTTTTTCTGTCGCTAATAGGTGTTATTACGTTTGGGAAACCTTACGTTGTGGAAGTGTAAATTTCGCTATTTTTCAGAGGAATAATTTTGACAATGAGGGAGAAAAATACTACTTTTGCAGATGAGAAAAGCGTTCTTTTAATTGATGCAGAACATTGCAGAATAGAGAAGCTCGCTGGTTTCCAAGTCGTTACCTGTCAAACTGACAATCTTTGTAAGTTTCTTATTTTCAGCGAGTAAGAGAAAGTGATATGTCTTCTTGTGTGACAGGTTACATGCTTGGTTATGCCCGCAGCCTGCCCCACGGCTTGAACTGTACATTGCAGGTGTCCTCGCACGGCAACATTCAGGGCGGTCACGAGTGTGTGCATTGGCGGTTGAAGACGGTCTTGGGCTTGAATCTGCAGAAAAACAAGGGGAAAAAGAAGGGCGGCTCAAAAGGCGGAATTTCCGTTACCCTTTTGAATCGCCCTCGGCAATGGCCCCATCGGGGCATAAAGACAATCTTATTCTCCGGCCTGTACGAGTTTAAGACGGAAGAGTTCCGTGTCGCTTCCTGCAGGCGTGATAAGCAGGTCAATGGAACGTTCTTTTCCGGTATTGTTTGCCAGTACGTTCAGTTTAATTTCATTATTAGACGATCCTGAGAATACCCAGTCATTCTCTCCATCGAATGAAGGATCGGCTTCATTGGTGCCCGTCATGACGAGTTTAGAAGCTATTCCGCCATCGGCTTCAACATAGAAACTGGTCCGGTATGAATCTTTACCGATATTGACAGTCTCTTCGTCAGTGAACTCGTTTTCCCAGGATTCGTCATATACGGCAGTGACTGATTTCGCAGGAGTTGCATTCTGATTGACAGTAACGCTGACCTCGCTGTATAGGTAGTCTCCTTCAAATGGTTCCACATCGAAATAGAACATTGCCATCCTTGTGCTTGTCCCGGTATTTTCTTTGAATGTAATGGTTATTGTCTCTCCATTTCTTCCGCTTCTCCTGTCGACAGTGTACCATTCTGTATCATCATCATAAACCATATTGCTGTCTGCAAAATACCATGTTGATGCATTAGTGTATACAGTGATAGTAAGGGCTTTAGGCGAAAGTGCCTCTGCCGTATATGAAATAATGGTCCCGACGTACGGATCTTCTTCCTTCGTCAGTCCATCTCCCTCTATCGACTCTATTACATATTCGGTCCCTAATGCACGTCTAATGACGGTGAACTCGAAAGATGAGACTCCTTCAACGGTGGCCGATACTACAAAGGTGGCACTCTGGTCCTTGTCTTCCGCACTGCCGCCGGGGGTGACAGTAATGGACTTTCCATCATCGGAAAGTGTTGCCGTACACCATTCCTGGTCTTCTTTCGGTTCTACTGATATCTGGTCAGCCTCCAGATTGGTGTTGAGCTTGACAGAGATAGTCCTCGCCTCGTTATCGTTCAGGATAATCTCCTTGTCGAGCTGGTCTGCAAGTTCGAGGGTGTAGACGGTGGTTTCGCCTCCGTCGCCCTTGTCTTCGTCCTTGGTGCAGGACACGGCTGCCATCGCGAGCATTGCGGCGGCTGCCATCAGGATTGTTCTTGTCGTTTTCATAATGTTATTGTATTTGGTTGATGTCGTTTTTTTTGACAGATCCTTCACTTCGTTCAGGATGACAGTCTTGTTCAGGATGACAGCGCCTATTTCTTCATCGCCCTTTCGATCTTGTCGATCTGGTAGTCATAGAAGGCGCGGCTGCGGCTGTCTCCGGTGTTCCTTGCGCTCTTGTAGATCGATATCACCCTGTTCAGTTCCTTGAGGGCGATAGGACGGGCGAGGGCTCCGGAGAGTTTCGGCAGGTCGTTGTTCTGTCTGAAATAGGATGTGGTCATGTCGCCCGCATTCCTGCCGGAGGCGGCGTGGTCATGTCCGAAGCAGCAGAACGGCTCGCCTGATGCGGCTTCCATCTGTGTCCGGAGAGCCTGGCGGCAGAGCAGCACTTCCTCTGCAAACGAGTCGCTTCCGAGCACATCGCTGCCGTCATCCATGACTGACCTGTTCTCTGTCAGTGACTGTCCTCCCATTCCGGAGAGGGCGATGGCATCCTTCGGCGCCTCTATGATACCCGCCAGTTCCGCAAGGGAAGCCACCATGGCATTCTGCATGTTCATGTCTTCTATGGTCAGCTTCCTGCCTTTGCGCGTATTGGCAAGGACAGTGTTCACTGCATCCTGCATGTATCCGTCGAGGGTGTAGAGACCTTCCTGGCCGGAGCGTTCGCCCTCAGCGATGAAAGTCAGGGTGGCGGCTCCGAACATCTTGGCCATCAGACTTCTCTGGTAGCCATCGAGGTCTCCCGAGCCGTATCCGGTGATGTCCTGGATGCGGGCCGGAAGAAGCCATTCACGGAATGTAAGCGCCTGGTTGACCAGCCATTCCATGGCCCTCTTCTGTGTCTTCTTGTCCACATATACCCTTGCGATGCCGTCATCGCTTCCGTCCTGGATGAGGTCGTTGAAGTACACGCCTCCGAGGTAAGGGTAGACATGCATCATGATGCGGTTGTACTGGTTGGCGAGGTTGAAGAACTTGATCTTGATCTCCATGTAGTCATCGCCTTCCTTGTAGAACCATTCCTCGAGATGCGGCACCAGTCTCTTGAGGTTTGCCACGGCATAGTCTCCTGCCTTGACATGGTCGTTGCCGAGGTCCTCCATCTGGTCTGCCGGGCTTATGGTATTGAAGATCTGCTGTGCGCCGAACTTGTACATCGGGTCTCCGGCCTTTTCCGCCACGATCTCGTTGAGCCTGACCTTTTCCTCTTCAGGAGTGAGGTCTCCCGGGAAAAGCCTGTATCCCCAGTTGATGGCATAGATGTCATATACCCCTACGAGAGGCGGTACGAGACGCACCCCTTTCTCCATGTCGCCCGGCTGTGCTATGTAGTTGTTCCTTGCATAGTCCATGATGCTCGGGGTGGTACCGTATTTCTGCGTGAAGGATGGGCTGCGGAGGGAATCCACTGGGAAAGAGTAGCTTGCGCCCATGTTGTGCATGAGTCCGAGGGTATGCCCGATCTCGTGCGATGCCACATATCTCAGGGATTCTGACATGACATCGTCATCGAATACGGCTTTCCTGACGCGTGGATCGACTGCTCCTGTCTGGGTGAACCTCCAGTTGTTGACAAGGGAGATCACGTTGTGGTACCAGTTGACATCCCCGACGAGGATTTCTCCGGAACGCGGGTCCACATAGCTCGGACCTGATGCATTGGCTATGTCGCTGGCGATGTACCTTATACAGTTGTACCTGATGTCATCCGGGTCGAATCCGGTGCTGTCGGCAGGGTAGTCCCTGGCGATGATGGCGTTCTTGAAGCCTGCCGCCTCGAATGCCGGCTGCCAGTCCTCGATGCCCTGCTTGACCGCTTCCCTCCATTTGTCAGGGAAGGCTGAGTCCACATAGAATACTATGGGATTTTCCGGTTCCACCAGTTCCCCGTTGAAGTATTTCTCCATGTCCTCCTCTTTCGGTTCGAGTCTCCAGCGGTGGATAATGCTCTTGACATCCACCCTGTCCGCGTCCGTGGTGAAATACTGGTATGATGAGTAGAAATATCCCACCCTGTTGTCCTGGTAGCGGGTCTTCATCGGCTCATCCGGAAGCAGGAGTATCGACCTGCGGATCTGGACGAGATACGGTGTCGGCTCCGACTGGAAATTGATCTGGCTGGAGATTTCCACATTCTCCGGGAACGACTTGACTTCCACTATCTTCGAACCATCGGCATCGTATGAGCCGCTCCTTGCTCCCATGATGTTCTGGCTGTACTGCAGAGGGGTGATGAGCTTCTCGTTGGACTTGAAGAACGATGTCATGTCGATAAGGTAGCATGTATCCTTCTTGAAAGCCTTGACCTTGAATGATTTGATGATCGGTTCCCTGTTGTTCCTGTCGAACGCTTCAGTGATAGGGTCCCCTTCGCGCACTTTCCTGAATGTGTTGACTGAATAGAAATGCACGTATGATGTGTCCGCGGACATCCTGAACATGATAGGGTTTCCTATCAGCTCCCCGGCTGCGAAGGCGGCGTCATCGCTCGTTTCGGTGATCCTGTTGGTGAGGAGATAGAAATGTTCCGTGTTCTCGGGGGTTATCTCGAAATACAGTTCCTCCTTGGGAGTCACGTATGCCTTGATGAGTCCGTCATAGACCCTGGCATCCTTGATGGCTTCCTTGTACTTGTCTTTCTTTTCAGCCTTGGCTGTGTCCACCTGTTCCACTTCTCCCTTTTTCCTTTTCTTCGGTTTTACAGGCTTTTTCTCGCCGGCTTCTGCTCCGATAGCGGCGATCAGCAGCATTGAGCAGGCTGCGGTCAAAAATTGTCTTAGTCTCATTTTTAATTGTTGTTATGTGTTTATGTCCTTATGTCAGAATGTCTTGTAGTGCATGTCCTTTATTTTCAGCAGACCCTTGTCCCACTTTCCTGCATCCTCCGCCTCTATCCTGTCCGGAGAGTCCGTCATTTGCAGCTTGTACAGGATTCCGCTTCTGCTGCGGCTGTCATCGTAAGTGGCGACATATACGAAGTCTCCGTATTTCTCATCCGTCTCGGTATCCGCCATTATGCAGGATATCGGGGCATCGAAGGTCCTGAGCGCCACGCGTTGCTGCGGGGATTTGCGGAAATCGTATCCGTACAGGGTGTTGCCCGATGCGTAGAGCATGTATCCGTATGTGGACGTCATTGCATAGCATGGCG
The DNA here is from genome assembly GCA_944322715.1 of uncultured Bacteroidales bacterium. Lineage (GTDB taxonomy): Bacteria > Bacteroidota > Bacteroidia > Bacteroidales > UBA932 > Cryptobacteroides. Next base: position 131,795 of record CALUPT010000008.1, on the reverse strand, counting down.
AGTCTCCGAAATCCGGGGCTATGGCGTTGTCCACCAGGAACCTGCCGTCTTTCTGCATGTAGGGCTGGTTTCTGTTGGCGGTGATGCAGTATATGTAGTATGTGTCGCTGCCAGGCAGCTTGAGGATTACGGCCGACTGCCCGTTGCTGAAATACGAATTGACGGCGGATACGAAATCCAGTCCATCCGGGAAGTCTGTGCGGGTCTTCCAGCTGAAAATGTCGTTTTCCGCGTCTCCGAGGGTTTTCATACCCTCGACGGAGAGTCCGCTGATATAGCAGAATTCCTTCTCATCGGTGTTGTAGAACACCATTGTCCTGCTTCCGCTCTGCTTGTGGTTGCAGATGATCCTGTCGGCCACGCTGAAGTCCGTCATGTTCCCGTCGGCATCCTTGTAGAAACTGCAGCTGTTCTCGATCAGTCCTCCATCGGTAGATATTGTGTGCGCTCTCGAGTTGATGACGGCCGCAACCCTTACGCTCCCGGCATTGTCCGAGATAAGCTGCTGGATATCTGTCACATCGTACAGTTCATCTCCCGGGTCCACGGCGAAGGAATACCTGATGTCGGTCTCTTCCGAACCCTTGAACGATGACCTGTCGAATTTGTATGACCCGTCCTCGGTCCCGACATAGAGCCTGTCCTCGCTTGTCCACGTGTCGTTGTCCACCCATACGCAGTGCACCGGCGACAGAGGTGTGCCATCTTCCATATCCAGTGCATCCTTGTAGAAAATGATGTCGCTGCTGATGGACATCATGTCCACCTGTCCGGCCCCATCGGCCTCTCCTGCAAGCAGCCAGCCGACGGAATACGGCGACATCACGTTCAGTTCGACATCCTTGCTGTAGACGATGCCTGTGGCGTTCTCCCGTACCTTGAAATACAGTATATAGTTGTCCGCCTCCAACTTCACCGTATAGTCCAGGTTCCTTTCCGTACCGATAGTGAAGCGTTCGCCCCTGAACAGGGTCTGTCCCACGGCCACCCATTCGTATGAATAGTCTCCGGTGCCCTCGCTGTCGAGGGTGAACGATATTTCCGGCTCTATGGACAGGGTCTCGTTGATCCTGACATTGTACACGGACCCGAACCCCTTGTCTCCTATCACCGCCTCGTTGATTTCGGTGTAGTCGTAGTTTCCGAGGTCCTTGAAACATCCTGTGACGAGCGATGCCGCCCCTGCACTCATGACGGACAGTGCCATCATCCGTGCTGCAAGTCCCGATATTTTCGTTATTCTCATTCTGTATCGTATCAATGATCCTGTATCGCAATCAATAGAGATAGTCTCCTGCAGTCATTTCGCTGCCATCTTCCTCCAGCACCGGATTGCCTGCGGCCTTCTGCTCCTTGAGGTACCGGTCGAACTGCTGTCCGAGGGCCTTTGCCCGGGCGTATGGCATCTCCTCGTTGAAATCGGAGATGTCCAGATCGAGCACTTCGAGAATCAGGGCCATCTTCTTTTCCGAGAAAGGGCCGAAATATCCGGTCTCGTAGCCTGGAAGCTGGACATATTTGTCGCTGAATACGATGGTGTGCTTCACGACATCCACGTATTCGTCGGACGAATTGCGCCACAGTCTGATCGGAAGGGAAAAGTCCCCGTTCTCCACGAGCCTTACAGTCAGTCTCCGTTCATTCCCTTCAAGGGATTCCGCGCGGTGGAAAGTGATGGGTATGTTTCCGAAGACTGTTCCGGCAGGCAGCGTATAGCTTTCCTGCAGTGGGTCGTAGTCTCCGGCAAGGGCATCGCTTTCTTCCGGCACGGTTTCTATCGTTATCTGCCTGTCGCGGCCGGACACCGCTCCGAGAATCTTCACCTTGAGGATGAATGTCGAATCCGTGGATTCCGTCACGATGAAGGGCAGGGAGGATGTCCCGCTGTACGTGGTGTCCGCATTGACTGCCGTGCTTCCCGTATTCATGGCGAAATAGATTCCCGAGGCTCCGCTGTAGGTCTCCAGCTCCGAAGAACAGGAGAACGTAAGTGCCATGAAGGCTGCAGCGGCTGCCGGAAACAGGCATTGCCGTATGTAGGTTGCCGTATTGTTTATCATGTGTCTTTTCATAATTCATTTGTTTTGACGGTCCCTGTGCGCCGGAGCCGTTTCAGTCCCTGAATCCATCTTCGGACTGCGGAAGTTCGAACAGATAGTTGGCCGTGCTCACGCTTATGTTCGGTCTCGACCTGTCGTAGAGGGCGGGTATGGACTTGGTGTTGTTTCTCTTGTAGTACCAGAAGAGCTGGCCTTCCCCGACGAACTCCCTGACATATTCGCTTTCTATGTTGCTGAGTATGTTGGTGGATACCGATGATGTCTGCCTTGCTGTCCTGACGGCGTTGAGCCTGTCGTATGCAAGGTCGTTCTCTCCGTTGTCCGCATGGCATTCCGCCGCGATGAGGTACATTTCCGACATCCTCAGCACGGGTATCATGTAGGGATAGTTCTTCCCGTCCACTTCCATTGCCTCGTATTTGACGAAGCTCATTATGTCGTTGCCGAGCACATCCTTGGTGCTTTCCCACTGGTATGTCCTCAGGTCGCTCTCTTCCGGGTACATGTTCCTGTAGCCGTTCGCGGATATGGACAGAAGCCTTGTCGCTTCGAGGGTGTTGGAAAAATACTTTTCATGGATGTCCTCCCCGCGGCGGACATTGTAGACGGCGAACAGTACGTCCGAGGAGAGTATCCTGTCTTCCGCGGATTCGGTCACGGCCCCGATTGCGGCCTGTCCCGTCACCTCATCCCTTGTGGAGAACGGGAAGAAATCCTTCGCCTCCGAGATCACTTCCTCCGCTATCCTGAGGGCTTCCTCCCTGTTGGCGCTGTAGCCGAGGTACATGTTCACCCGGGCCGCCAGAGCCTTGACTGCAAAATAGTTGAACCTGAGGTTGCGGTAACTGTACAGGTTTCTTCCTCCGTTGTCCTCTTCGTTCTTGCCGAGGGTCCTTACAGGATCGCTCTCCGCCAGCAGGCTTTCCGCTTCCCCGAGGTCATCGAGTATCCTTTCCGCCGCTTCCGTGGCCTTGAGCACCGGCTTCACCTGCGGGTCGGAGACATCCATGTACGGGATGGCATCCGCTCCCGGAGAGACCGTATAGACCGGCCCGAAATACCGGAAAAGCTCGAAATGCAGGAGGGCCCTCAGTCCGAGGCATTCTCCCTTTATTATATTGTAGTCCGTTTCGTTGAGGATGCTTCCTTTCCCGGTCTCGCAATGCTCCAGTATCTTGTTGGCATTGAGTATCATAAGGTATGCCCTTGTCCAGGCGTTGCTGACCGCGAGCCGCTTGGCCTCGTTCTGGTAGAGGGCGAGGGAGCCGTCCGAATGGTTGTCGGCGCTGGTGTTGTAGTACTGTGCGAGGATATCCGGGTCCGATGGCCCGAAAGTGCCCGAATACAGGTTTTCGTTCACCAGGTCCACATAGATTCCGTTCAGGGCGGTGTAGAACCCGTCCGTATCCTTGAACAGTTCCTCTTCCATTATCCTGTCCTCGGAATCCACTGCGAGCCATCCCCGGCATCCTGAAAGGGACGCGACAACGGCCGCAAGCAGTGCAAATCTGTATATCATGTCGTGTATCATGTCTTTCATTGTAGATATTTTCGGATTGTCTCTTCCCCGTCAGAACCTCAGGCTTATTGACATCGAAATGCTGTTGGAGAACGGGTATTCTATACCTCTTTCCTCCTTTACCGATGCTATCCTCCATATATTGTTGGCATACAGCCTGATGGATGCTCCCTGGACCTTGATTTTCCGGAGCCAGGCGGCCGAAGTGTCGTAACCCACCGAAATGGATTCGAGGGTGAACACGTTGTTGTCCAGAACGAACCTCGATGACATCGGCGTGGAGTCGAGATTGTCTATCGCCTTGAACCTGGCATTGTCCCCCGGCTTCTGCCATCTGTCGTAGAGAGCCCTTCTGTCCACATTGTAGTACAGTTCCTCTTCGCTGATGTTCTCCACCTTTTCGTAGAGGGCGGATGCGAATATCTGTCCGCCCACTTCGTACCTGCAGTTGATGGCAGCGGAGAACTGTCCCCAGTAGAAGGAGACTCCGATGATTCCTTCCAGGTCCGGGGAGGTGGAGCCGACCCTGACCTCATCATCCGCATCGTACTGGAAGGTGTATTCCCCTTCCTTGGTCAGGAATATCTCGCGTCCGGTCGCAGGGTCGATACCGAGTGACCGCACCGCCCAGATGTCATCCGGACTTGCCCCGTCATAGTATCTGCGCAGGACTGAAGAACTGCCTTTCTCGTTCATGAATTCCAGACTGTCCCCGATATTCACGTATTTGGACCTGTTGTGTGCAAAGGTGAAGTTCACTCCCAACCTCATGGTCTGCGTCCTGAGGGCCACTACATTGAACGTCCCCGAAAATCCCTGGGATATCTGGCCTCCGAGGTTGGTGTAAGCCCTTGTCTGTCCGGCTGATGGAGGCAGGGATATGGATACGAGCAGAGGGTCGGTGTTCTTGTAGTAGTAGTCCACGCCGAGCCTTATGCGGTCGTCCCATGCAGTGAAGTCGAGTCCCCAGTTCTGGTCCAGGGTCTTCTGCCATGCGAGGTTGCGGTTGGCGACCTTCTGGATTATGGCGCTTTCGCCGAATATGTTGGTGTAGTCCGGGTTGTATTCGTAGATGCCGGAAGACATGTATGCGTCGAAGTTCTGGTTGCCCGGGTTTCCGATGGAATATCTGAGCTTGAAGAAATCGATCCAGTCCACCTTGAACCATGCTTCGTTGCTGATATCCCATGCCACGCCGACCGACCATGTTCCGGTGAACATTTTCTGCGCCCCGAATACGGATGAACCGTCCAGCCTGTAGTTCAGGTCGAGCATGTACCTGCTCTTGAATGCGTAGTTCGCGCTCAGCAGGAACCCCGTCGACCGGGACCTCGTGGTGGAATATTCCGGCTTGTCCCCCTGGTTGAATCCTGCGGAGAATTCCGGGTTCCTGTGCTGGTTGCCCACGAATCCGGACACGCTGTATCCTCCCCGTTTGGTGTCCTTGTTGCTGAAATCCCACGCTGCGTTGGCGCTGAAGTTATGGTGCGCTCCGAACAGTTTGCCGTAGCTGAAGACTATCCTTCCGTTGTAGTTGAAGTTGTTGGTCTTGCTGGTCGTGTAAAGACCCTTCTTGTCCGCAAGGCTTCCTATGAAGTCCGGATGGTCAGGCGACTGGAAGGCCTCTGTCTCGGAAGTGTTGTTGCTGATGCCGAACGTACCCTTGATGGTGAACGCGTTCCAGAACCTCCATGTCAGGTCTATCTGATCCGAGAACGTGAGGTCGTTCGTCGTGTTGGTATTGGGGATATTGAACAGGGCCAAAGGATTGTATATGGACTGTCCCGCAATGTCGATGTCTTCGAGCAGCAGAGGTACCGACCCGTCCGCATTCCTTTTGCGGTAGTATGGGTTGGCGTTCGCAAACTGGCTGAATGACACCGGTTCCGTGGCGGAATTCACAAGGCTCATGTTGAAGTTGTTGGCAAAAGTGAAGCTGCCCTTGCGGTATCTCACCTGGATGTTTCCTCCGACGATGTCCCTGTCGGAGCCTTTCATCACTCCTTTCTCGTTGCCGTAGTTCACTCCGATGCCGTACTGCATGTTCTGGTCTCCTCCATCTATATAGAGGTTGTGGGAGTGGTTGAACACGGTACGCAGCGGTTCTGCGAGCCAGTATGAGTCAACCCCCTGACGTACGGCCTTGAGTCTCGAGTAATACAGGGCATCGAGGGCATCCTGCTCGGGTGATTCCGCCTCGTTGGCCGAGGTATAGCGCCCCGCCAGCCTCTCGAAAGTCAGTTTCTCCTCGGCGTTCATCAGGTTGTAGTCGCTCAGGTCCGGGAACTGTACCCCGAAATTGCCGCTGTAGCTGACCCTGAGCTGTCCCGGCTCCGGAGGTATGGTCTCGACCACTATGACTCCGTTGGCCGCCTTCGAACCGTATATCGCCGTGGATGCGGCGTCCTTGAGTACCGTCACGCTCTTCACCCTGTCGATGTTGAGGTTCATGATGGTCTCGATGGTCACTTCCATCCCGTCCAGTATGAACAGAGGCTGGTTGGGCACGTTCTCGTAGTCGGATGATATCTCTCCTACGATACTCGTCTTCCCCCTTATCTCCAGGTCGGGCATGGTGTTCGGGTCGGCTCCCCTCAGATTGTTCTCCACGATGTTCATGGATGGCTCCAGGGTCTTGAGGCTCTGGAGAATGTTCGAGTTGCCGATTATCTTGAGCTCCTGTCCGGAAAAGGTGGATGCGGAGCCGGTGAAACTGTTCCTGTGTCTGGTGATGATACCGGTGACAACCACATCATCGAGACTTGCCGCCTCTTCCTTCAGGGTGACGACGGTGCTTTCCTGTCCCGTATATGCAATCCGGACTTCCTCCATGCCGAGCATGGAGAAGATGATTGTCTGGGTACCTTCGGGTATGTTCTGCAGGGTGAAATTTCCGTACTTGTCGGTCTCTGTGCCTATGGTCTCGTGTCCCTCGACATACACTACCGCTCCCGGAAGTCCTTTTCCTGCCTCATCCTTGACAACGCCGATAAGCGTCCTTTCCAGGGGGGGTACTTTGCTTTCCTGACCAAGGGCGTTGAAACATAACAAGCTGAACAACAATAGAATGATTCCTGGTCTTGTCATCTTTTCCGCCTTTGTTTTTCGTTATAGGAGGGCAAAGGTATAAATTAAAGTCAATAAAAAGAAATCGCTAAAAATAATGATTCGGAAGCATGAAATGCGGTTTTCGTCGCCGTTTGACATGTTTTTCCGGGAAAAGGGCGGCTTTTGTCACGGGAAACCCTGACGATGGAGAAAGTTTTTAAGAGCCGCACCGGTCCGGACACGATGAAATTTTCGGAAAATGCAAAAGGTTCGTATCTTTGCGCGTAAATCAATTCTTGTTTTTATTATGAGACGGATCATTTTCTTTGCTGCCGCATTGGCTGTGGCAGCGGCGGCGGTATCGTGCGGAAACACTTCCCGTAACGGCAGGCAGACCATCAGCATGGAGGATCTTGCTAATGTAATAGAGGAGATGAAGAGCGGGGACACCCTTTCCGTGAAGGGATTCTGCGTGGATGTCTGCCTCCAGGGGGCGAACCACATCACCTTGGTGAGCGATGACAGCCTGCAGGCAATCAACGTAATAGCGGATGAGGATCTCGTATCCTTTGATGAAGGGCTCAAATATTCGTACGTGACAGTCGAAGGCGTGCTGAACGAGCAGAGGGTGGACAGCGTCTTCCTCGCTGACTGGGAATACAGGTTGGATGAGAGTCTGAAGGCTCCGGATGGCGGAAACCCGGAGGCGGTGGCAGTCCTGAAGGAGCAGATCACGGCCCTGAGGGATTCCATTGCGGCGCGTTTTGCCAGGACAGGAAAGAACTACTGGAGCAACTACACCATAGAGGCTTACAGCTATGAACCCGAAAAATAGCGGTTCTTGGATCAGGAAATGGTCACGGGCGATACACCGTGACCTGTCTTTCTTCTTTGCAGGAGTCATCTGCATCTATGCCGTTTCCGGGATATGTCTCAACCACAAACGCGATTTCAATGCCACCTATTCGCTCAAAAGGTATGACCTTGTCCTGACCGGAGATTTCCCGGTGATGTCATCCGCGGTGGACAAGGACAGGATCGTGTCATTCATTGACCAGCTTCCGGACAGTGAGACATATACAAGGCATTCTGCTGTAGGAGAGGACGGTGTGAAGATTTTCTTCAAGGGAGGCTCATCTCTGGAGGTGGACCTGTCGGATGGCTCCGCGCAGTATGAGAAACTGCGCAAGAGACCTGTCCTCGGTGCATTCAGCAGGCTGCATTACAACCCATCGAAATGGTGGACATGGTTCTCGGACATATTTGCGGTATCCCTGCTGCTCATTACCGTGACCGGCATCGTGATGCTCAAGGGGCCGAAAGGCCTGTGGGGCAGGGGAGGCATCGAACTCCTGGCCGGCATCCTGATCCCTCTGCTTTTCATCCTGCTCTGATTGTCATCCCGAGCGTGGACTGTCATCCTGAGCGCAGCGAAGGATCTGCGGATATGGAAAACATTGGAATATGAAACATTTCAGAAAAATCGTCGCCATCGAGGATCCCCTGATAGATGCCGGGGCGCGCAAAAGACTGGAGGACCATGCGGATGAGGTCATTATCTACGATGACCTCCCCGGGTCGGATGAGGAGGCGGTCCGCCGGATAGGGGATGCGGATGCCGTTCTTCTTACATTCAGGACACATCTGGGCAGGAATGTGCTGGAGGCATGTCCTGCATTGGAATACATAGGGCTGTGCTGTACTCTCTATGATGAGAAAAGCTGCAGTGTGGACATTGCCGCCGCGAGGGAAGCGGGCATAGTCGTGAAAGGAGTCCGTGATTACGGGGATGAAGGCGTGGTGGAATATGCCATCGGCGAGACCGTACGTTATCTTCATGGATTCGGAGACAGACAGTGGAGGCCGGCAAGATATGAACTGGGCGGTCTGAAAGTCGGGATAATCGGACTCGGCAAGACAGGCAGGATGACTGCGGATGCCTTCCGTTTCTTCGGCAGCGATGTGCGCTATTACAGCAGGACGAGAAAACCGGATGCGGAAGCCTCCGGAATAGGGTATCTTCCTCTGCATGACCTGCTTTCGGTATGCGATGTCATCATGACGACCCTTCCTCGCAACACTGTCCTGCTGGGAAAGGAAGAGTTCGGCATAATGGGAGGGGGAAAGATACTGATAAACACTTCCATAGGTCCGACATTCGATCTCGGGGCCCTGAAATGCTGGCTCAGGGACAACAGGGACAGCTGCTATTTCTGCGACGGGACGGGGATGGGGCTTCTGAAGGATGAACTTGCCCTCATCGACAACGTGTTCTATACGCCTGCCGTAGCGGGAATGTCAGTGCAGAGCATCAGGCGCCTTTCGGACAAGGTGCTTGCCAATATCGTAGATTTCTTGTCGGAGGAATGACATGATGAAAGACTGTACAACAATCAGGATTGCGCGGTATGCGCTTCCGTGTGCCGTCCTGCTGCTTGCGGTGAATCTCCGCGGGACAGGGATGCCTTGTGCGGCCGGGAGTGAAGAAGATGTCCCGGAAGCAGGGGAGACTGAAACCAGGGGGGGGCCTGAAAGTGAGGTTCGCGTATGATGTGAACTTCGAAATGAATTTCGACAACAGGGAAAATACCTCGGACCTTTCTCCATCCATGACCGTTTTCGGTGCCCGTCTTACTCCGGAGATAGGTATAGGTGTCACGCAAGGTAACGGGACCCGGCACAGGGTGATGCTCGGCGTGGATATCATGAAGGATTTCGGACGCGGACCGGATGCTTCTCCCGACGGACTGGTTCCGGGCAATAAGGGATATGCGAATGCGGACCTGTTCAGGGAAATGACCATGTATTACCGTATGGACAGGAGGATGGGAAAGACGGATTTTTCCCTCACCGCAGGAATCTTCCCCAAACGCTTCTCGATGTCGCGGGAATATTCTCCGGCCTTCATTTCGGATTCCCTGAAATTCTATGACAACAATTACGAAGGGCTTCTGCTGTCATTCTCCCGCCCGAAATCCTGTTACGAGGTCGGCTGCGACTGGATGGGGATGTTCGGCAGATATGAAAGGGAGCGCTTCATGCTGTTCAGCCACGGCCGTTCGCAGATTCTTTCCTGGTTGTCTCTCGGCTATACGGCGTATATGTACCATTATGCCTGCAGTTCAACTGTGGATGGAGTGGTGGACAATATCCTGCTGAATCCCTGGATCTGTCTCGATGCGGCCCCCGTAGTACCTCTCCAGCAGTTGAGCCTTACGGTCGGCTGGCTTCAGGGGGCGCAGCAGGACAGGCTCAATGTCGGTGAATATGTGTTCCCGTTCGGAGCGGAATTCACTTTCGATGTCCGCAAATGGAATGTCGGTCTCCGCAACAGGCTTTTTGTGGGCCGTGACATGATGCCTTACTATGACAGCAGGGATGCCGGCGGCTATAAATACGGAAACAGCCTGTATTGGGGTGACCCTTTCTACAGACTGTTTTCCGGCAATGACAGCCGTTTCGCCGGCGCCGGTTCATCGGACGATGCAATGCCTCTATATGACAGAAGCCGTTCGATCGGCATATACAACCGTCTGGAGGCTTATTATGAACCGCGGATCGCGGACTTTCTCTATCTGAAGGTAGGGCTTGTCGCGCATTTCCTCGAGACGGGATATGCCGGTTTCCATCAGCAGGTATCCCTCATTTTCAATCTCCAGGAACTCCTCTCGTCCACCGCTTCCGGGCATTGATCCACCGGATGTCCGATCCTGCCGGAATCCGGGGCCGGCTACCTGACGGCTTCGAGACCCGAATTGAGGAAATCCACGAAGCCCTGGATGTCGAGGTCGTACCCTCGGACCGGAGCGAGCTGTTCTCCATCAGGGGAGAGCAGAACATAGTTCGGCTGGGCGTTGATGCCGAATTTTGTCCGGACAATGTATGAATTCGCCCTCCCGAGCGTTTTCAGCACATCTCCGGTATCGGTAGTCACCCAGTCTTCCTCGGTGAGCCTCTGCTTGTCATCCGTATAGAGCGCCACAATGATATAGTCGTCGTTCAGTATTTCAAGCACCTTCGGGTCGCTCCACACCCTTGATTCCATCTCGCGGCAGTTGACGCAGCCGTGTCCCGTCACATCCACGAACACCGGTTTTCCGGCTTCCTTTGCAGCGGCAAGACCCTCTTCGAGGGTAAAGTATCCGTGAAGGCCGAGCGGAAGATGCAGGTCATATTTCTTCTGTCCTTCCGATATCCCGGAGGTGGAAGAAACCGCATTCCCGGTATTGGATTGTCCGAGCACGAAATCCTGGGTCGTGATCGGAGGCAGATATCCCGACAGGGCCTTGAGAGGGGCTCCGAACATTCCCGGAACCATATATACCACGAACGAGAATACAGCAATGGCAAGTGCAAGCCTCTTGACGGAGATGTGTTCCACCCTGTCATCGTTGGCGAACCTGATCTTGCCGAGAAGATAGAATCCCAGGAGGGTGAACACTACGATCCATATCGCAAGATAGACTTCCCTGTCGAGCAGTCCCCAGTGATATGTCTGGTCTGCGACGCTGAGGAACTTGAATCCGAGGGCTACTTCGACGAATCCGAGCACTACCTTCACTGAGTTGAGCCATCCTCCGCTCTTCGGAATGTTCCTGAGCAGTGAAGGAAAGAATGCGAGTATGGTGAAAGGAAGGGCGAATGCCAGCGAGAATGCGAGCATGGCTACCATCGGTTCCCAGAATTCTCCCTGAGTGGCCTTGATGAGCACCGAGCCTACGATAGGGCCAGTGCAGGAGAATGACACCAGCACAAGGGTCAGGGCCATGAAGAATGTGCCGAGAAGCCCGCCTTTGTCCGCACCCTTGTCGCTCTTGTTCACGAGTTTGGATGGCAGCACTATTTCGAATGCGCCGAAGAACGATGCTGCGAAAAGCATGAACACGATGAAGAACACGATGTTCGGAAGCCAGTGGGTCGCTAACCAGTTGAATATGTCGGCCGTGACGGCATCTCCTCCCACAATCCTTGTTATCAGGATAATAAGGGAGATCGGCACGGTATAGAGCAGGATTATGAAAAGTCCGTACATCGATGCCTTGAACCTCCCGGCGGCAGGGGATGAGGCTCCTTTCATGAAGAAGGATACGGTCATCGGCACCATCGGGAACACGCACGGGGTAAGCAGGGCGGCGAATCCCCACAGGATAGCCTCGATGACAAGCCCCCAGTTGAATTTCCCGGCTGCCGTGCCGTTTTCTATGGTCCCCTGGTCCGATGGGGCCGGAATGGCGGATTCGAGTCCTATGCTGAATTTCCAGTATTCCGGCATGTTGCAGTAGTCCTCGTTGCAGCTCTGCCAGTTGAGCTCCCCGGATACCTTCCCCTTGATGTCGGTGACATGTATGTCCTGGGCAAGTTTTATCTCATTGAAATAGACCTGTTCCCCTTCGTATTCCCGTTTCATGCCGAGGTCGTGGAGATCTCCGGATACGGTATATCCTGTCTCTCCCTCGGAAAATTCCACGCAGGCCGGGTAGCCCATCTCCGTCATCGTACCGTATGTATGGTACCCATCTGCAATCTTTCCTGTGAAGACGATGGTGTACAGCGAGTCGTGCTTCTGCTGTATCTCCGTCTTCCATGTGACTGTCGTCGTCTGTGAGAACCCTGATGCGCACAGCAGCAGGGCCCAGGTGATGGCAAGCAAACGTTTCATGCGTAATGTCGTTTTGTCCGTTCAGGGGAACGGAAAGATGTTTATTTCGCGTAGGCCACGGATCTGGTCTCCCTTATGACAGTGATCTTCACCTGTCCCGGATAGACCATCTCTTCCTGGATTTTCTTGGCGATGTCTGCCGACAGCGACTCGGCATCCTTGTCGCTCACCTGGTCGGCGCCCACAATCACCCTCAGCTCGCGGCCGGCCTGGATAGCGTATGTCTTTGTCACTCCCGGATAGGACTTGGCGATGTTCTCCATGTCCTGAAGCCTTTTGATATACGACTCGATCACCTCTCTTCTCGCTCCCGGCCTTGCTCCTGAAATGGCATCGCCGACCATTACGAGAGGCGATATGATGGATGTCATCTCCATTTCCTCATGGTGTGCGCCGATTGCGTTGCATACTTCAGGCTTTTCCTTGTACTTCTCGGCCAGTTTCATTCCGAGTACGGCATGCGGCAGTTCCGGATCTTCATCGGAAACCTTTCCTATATCGTGGAGCAGACCGGCCCTCTTGGCGATCTTCGGGTTGAGACCGAGCTCGGATGCCATGATGGCGCAGATGTTGGCCACCTCCCTGGAGTGCTGCAGCAGGTTCTGTCCGTATGAGGACCGGTATTTCATCCGTCCGATGAGTTTTACCAGTTCTATGTGCATCCCGTGTATCCCGAGGTCTATGCAGGTCCTCTTTCCTGTCTCCATGATTTCATCCTCGAGCTGTTTCTGTACTTTCGCCACGACTTCCTCGATGCGGGCAGGGTGGATTCTCCCGTCCACCACGAGCTGGTGAAGGGCAAGCCTTGCAACCTCCCTCCTGACAGGGTCGAATGCGGACAGCAGAATGGCCTCCGGTGTGTCATCCACCACGATTTCCACTCCGGTGGCTGCCTCCAGCGCCCTTATGTTGCGGCCTTCGCGGCCTATGATGCGGCCCTTGATTTCATCGCTTTCAATATTGAACACAGTCACCGCGTTTTCGATGGCGGTCTCGGATGCTGTCCTCTGGATGGTGTTGATTACTATCCTTTTGGCCTCCTTGCTGGCGGTGAGTCTGGCTTCGTCCATCACATCGTTGATGTATGACTGAGCCTGCGATCTCGCCTCTGCCTTCATGTTTTCCATGAGCTGGTTCTTGGCCTCCGCCGCACTCATCCCTGCAATGTTCTCTATCTGCTCTATGGCCTGGGCGCGGAGCTTGTCGTATTCCTCAGCCTTCCTGGTCACCATTTCCACCTGGTTTTTGAGGTTCTCCCTGATGGCATCCGCCTCTTTCTGCTTGCGCCCGAGTTCGGAATTCTGCTGGTTGAGGCTGTTCTCCTTCTGCCTGAGCCTGTTTTCGGTCTCGTGTATCTGGCTGTTCTTCTCGTTGATATACTGTTCGTGTTCGCTCTTGAGCTGCAGGAACTTCTCCTTTGCCTGGAAAATCTTCTCCTGCCTTATCTTTTCCGCCTCGAGCCGGGCCTTTTCCAGTATCTCATCCTTTTTGCCCTTCAGCATTATCTTCCTGACGGCAATGTAGCAGCCAAGCGCAACTACCGCTCCCAGCACTGCTGCAATGATATAGTATAGAATAGTCATATTATGTAATAATAAAGTTTAACATTCAAATCCTGTCCTGCAGATACGCAAAAGACCGGTCAGCTTGCGGAAGCCGGCCGGTCAGTTAGATAAAAGCCGTTAGTCTGATTGACAGAAAATCTTAAATGATAAGATTTGAGCTCCGAATGACAAGTTCAGACATCCTCCGTCCCGCAAAGCGGAATCCCCGTAAAGGGTCACATAGGCCCGTCTTTCCTTTTCGAGTAACTCGGTTACTTAATTGGTGTTGATTTCAGCAAAGTAAGTAACTAACGGCTCGCTGTCAAAATATTTTCGAGATAACCATCAAGCCCTTCCTTCAGTTCCTTGCACTCTTTCTCGGTGTCTTCCAATTTCTGGAGCAGGGAAACATTGCTGATCCCCTGGTTGAGGGCTACGAAAGAGAGGATGTCGACGATATCCTTTCTCGGATATCTGCTCTGATAGGAATCTATCATCCTGTTCAGCATGGATGCCGATTTCCTTATCTGCTCTTCCTGTTCGGGAGAAGTCGACTTCAGGTCATATTCACGTCCGGCAATCCTGATACGTATCTTCTGTTCCATATTCATCCCTCCATCAGTGATATGCATCTGTCTATCTCCTTGATCAGCCTGTCAATGCTCTCTTTAGCCTCCCCTCCGTTGCCGGAGACGCCGAGAAATGCTCCGGATAGCTTCAGGTTATCTATTCTTTCTTCTAACTCGTCTATCTGCTTCCTGTAGTCCCCGTTCTGTGTCCTGAGCTGCCCGATTTCTTCTTTCAAAGACTTGTTCTCGACTTTTACAGCCTCGTATGCCGATATCAGTCTCTCTATACTTGCCTTAATGTCCTCGAGCATATACAGGTATCCTTTAGACTACTGCGCAAAGATAGTTAAATTTCATTAATAATCAAAACGGATTCGCCACCTTTCACAATGGCATCTTCATTGAGGGATATCAGGTCGCTGTAGCGTGCCGGGATGCATTTCCTCAGCCCTTTGCCTACATTCTCCATCCCGACCACCGGCCTTAGCCTGAGGAATGCCCCGAGTACGGCCATGTTGTACACCTTGGAGTTGCCGACGTTCGCGGCCACCTCTATGGCGTTTATTTTCGCGATTTCAATGTCTTTCCTTTCCGGATGCCTGGTGATTCCGCTCGGATCGTACAGCAGGAGCCCTCCGGGCTTCACGCTTTTCTCGAACTTGTCCAGGGACTGCTGGTTGAGGATTATCGCCGTGTCGTATTTCGTCACGATAGGGGAGCCTATTTTCCTGTCGCTCAGTATGACGCAGACATTTGCCGTCCCTCCCCTCATTTCCGGACCGTATGAAGGCATCCATGTGACTTCCATGTCCTGCATTATGGCGGAATATGCCAGGACCTTTCCCATCGAGAGTACTCCCTGGCCTCCGAACCCTGCTATGATTATCTCTTCTTTCATTTTATTCTCCTTTATCAGATTCTTCGCTTCGCTCAGAATGACATCCTTTTAATTCTTTTGGGCTTCGCTCAGAATGACATCCTTTGTTTTCTTGGGCTTCGCTCAGAATGACATCCTTTTAATTCTTTTGGGCTTCGCTCAGAATGACATTTATTTCAATATGTCCTTTATGTCGCCGATGGGGTATTTCCTGAACATGTTCTCCACCATCCATTTGTTGGCGTCCACCGGGTTCATCTTCCAGCCGGAGTTGCAGGTGGAGACGATTTCCACGAACGACAGCCCGATATTCTTTTCGCTGTATTCGAAGGCCTTGCGGATGGCGCTCTTTGCCTTGCGCACGGCGGCCGCGGTGTGTACCGACTGTCGCGTTATGAAGGCGGTGCCGTCGAGGTGCGATATCATGTCGGCTATGACCATCGGGAATCCGTTGAGTTTCGGATCCCTTCCGTACGGCGTGGTGGATGTCTTCATCCCGATCAGCGTGGTCGGAGCCATCTGCCCTCCTGTCATGCCGTAGATGCCGTTGTTGATGAATATTACGACGATGTTCTCGCCGCGGCTGCAGGCGTGGATGATTTCCGCCGTGCCTATGGAGGCGAGGTCTCCGTCTCCCTGGTAAGTGAAGACATGCTTGTCGGGGCAAAGCCTCTTGGTGGCCGTGGCAAGTGCCGGCGCCCTTCCGTGAGCCGCCTCCTCCCAGTCTATGTCAATGTAGTTGTATGCGAATACCGAACACCCTACCGGGCATATCCCTATGGTGCTCTCCTGTATGCCCATCTCGTCTATCACTTCCGCTATCAGCTTGTGGACGACTCCGTGGGAACATCCGGGGCAATAGTGCATCACATTGTCGGTTATAAGCGCCGGCTTCCTGTAGACGATGTTCTCCGGCTTCTTGATATCTGCTGTATCCATGACCTTTTATTTCAGATTGTTGAACTTCAGGAAGGCATCCACGACCTCTTCCGGCGTGAAGATGTTGCCTCCCTGCCTGCCGTAGAAGCCTACGGGACATTTCCCTTCCACTGCCAGCCGGACATCATTCACCATCTGCCCGAGATTCAGCTCGATGCTCATTATGCTCTTCATTCCTGAGGCGAGTTCCCCGATTCTCGTGAAAGGATACGGATACAGGGTGACAGGTCTCAGGAGCCCGACCTGGACCCCGTTCTGCCTCAGCTCATCCACGGCAGCCTCGCAAATCCTCGATGAACATCCGAAGGCTACGAAAAGATACTCCGCGTCATCCGTCAGGTATTCAGTGTATTTCACTTCGTTCGCCTCTATTTCAGCGTATTTGCGTGCCAGTTTCCGGTTGAACACTTCCTGAATGTCCGAGTCGAGGGACAGGGATGTCATTATGTTGCGCGGCCTGTCCGGGGTCTTGCCGGTGGTAGCCCACGGGGCATCCCTGCGGATTTCTTCCGCGGTGCGGCGCGGCTTGGACGGATGCATCTCCACCTTCTCCATCATCTGCCCGATGATCCCGTCTGCCAGGATGATCACGGGATTGCGGTATCTGAACGCCAGTTCGAAGCCCCAGTCCACATAGTCGTACATGTCCTGGGCCGATGCCGGGGCGATGACGATATTGTGGAAGTCTCCGTGGCCGCCGCCCTTGACTATCATGTCGTAGTCGCTCTGGCTCGGCTGGATGGTTCCCAGCCCGGGACCTCCCCTCATTACATCGACAATGACGCACGGAAGTTCCGTTCCGGCCATGTAGCTGATGCCTTCGCACATGAGGCTTACTCCGGGGCTGCTGGAGGATGTCATTACCTTCTTCCCGCAGCATGCGCCGCCGTATATCATGTTGACGGCAGAAGTTTCGCTTTCAGCCTGCAGGACCACCATGCCGGTAGTCTCCCACGGCTTTTCCTTCATCAGGGTCTCCATTACCTCCGACTGCGGAGTGATAGGGTAGCCGAAATAGCCGTCCACCCCGTTGCGTATTGCCGATATGGCAATCGCTTCGTTTCCTTTCATCAAGATTTTCTCTGCCATATCTGTTATATCTTAACTCTGTATACTGTAATCACCGAATCGGGACATACCAGGGCACAGGCGCTGCAGCCTATGCATGCATCCCCGACCATCTCTGCATAGTTGTATCCCTTGCCGTTCACCATCCTCGAGAGGCTGATGCTCCCGGTGGGACAGTTGGCCACGCACACGCCGCAACCTTTGCAGTGCTGTGCATCTATCTCTATTGCTCCCTTGAATGCCATCAGAAATAAAAATTAACCGTAAAACGTTCCAAAAATACAAAATATTGCGATAAACCGACAGAAAAAATTAACTATCTTTGAAAAATCAATGCTCTATGATATGGGTGCGATCTTGTTGAAAAATATTCTGCTTGACGGACAACAGTCGGACATATATATCGACAACGGACTGATATGCAGCATCGTCAGGACGGGAGAACCTGCCGGCGTGCAGGAGGCGGAAGGAACTGAGGTCCTGGACTGCAGCGGCAAGGCGGCTGTGCCGGGCTTTGTCAACATGCATACCCACGCCGCCATGTCCCTTATGCGCGGTCTGGGAGAGGACATGCTTTTCAACGAATGGATAGACCGGATATGGAACGTGGAGTCCGGGATAGATGAGGAGTATGTCTACTGGGGGACCAAGGTGGCGTGCATCGAGATGCTCAGGACAGGGACGACGGCATTCAACGACCACTACTGGTTCTCTCCGGCAGGGCGCAGGGCTGCGGAGGAGATGGGGCTCAGACCGGTGGTCTCGTACGTGGTGATAGACAGGAACGACCAGGATGAGGCGGCGAGGGAGAAGGAACAGCTGCAGAGGATGTACGAGGAGTCTCTCAAATGGGGGCCGCATACGTTTGCAGCGGGCTTCCATGCCATATATTCGGTCAGCGAGGAAATGATAGTGTGGACGGCTGAATTTGCAAGACGCCACGGACTGAAACTGCATTTCCACCTGTCCGAGACGGAGAACGAGGTGAGGGAATGCAGAAACAGGCACGGGCTGTCTCCGGTGCAGTATCTCGACCGTCTCGGGGTGCTTGGGCCGGATGCCATCGCCGCACACACTTTGTGGATAGATGACAGGGATGTGGAGATTCTGGGCGGCAGGGGAGTGAACTGCGTGCACAACATCAATTCCAACCTCAAGCTCGCATCCGGATACAGGTTCATGTACAATGAACTGAGGGATGCCGGAGCCAATGTCTGCATCGGGACGGACGGCTGTGCATCATCCAACAACATGGACATGCTCGAGGCAATGAAGACATCCGCCATTGTGCAGAAGGCGTGGAGAGGGGACCCTTCGGCAATGCCTATAGGGGAGCTTGTGGACATGGCCACAGTCAACGGCGCAAAGGCTCTCGGGCTCGATACCGGGAAGCTGGTTCCCGGTGCGGGAGCGGATATCCTGATAGTCGATACGGACAGTTCCTTCTTCCTGTCGGATGCCCCGTTCCTTGCCAATTTCATATATTCGGCCCACAGCGACTGCATCTCATCGGCAGTATGCAGGGGACGGATAGTGATGAGGGACAGACGGGTGGATGGCGAAGAGGAGATACTTGCCAATGCCCGCGGGATGCTGGCAAAGACCGGCAGACATGCTGATTCCAAAAATTGAACAAGATATGGATCCAAGAACTGAAAAGATCAACAGGGCTGCGGAATACGTGGCCTCAAGACTTGGCGGCAGGGTGCCTGTTGCGGGCATAGTGCTTGGCAGCGGACTCGGCAAGCTGGCGGACAGGATCGCGAATCCGGTAGTTATCCCTTACCGGGAGATCCCGGGATTCCCCGAGTCGACGGCCATAGGCCACAAGGGCAATTTCATCGGAGGAGAACTCGGAGGAAAATTCGTCGTGGCCATGCAGGGCCGGTTCCATTATTACGAAGGGTATCCGATGGAGCTGGTGACATTGCCGATAAGGGTGATGAAAGTATTGGGTATCAGCTACCTTTTCGTGTCCAATGCGGCGGGAGGTGTCAATTTCGACTATCACATAGGGGACCTTATGATAATAAGGGACCATATCAACCTGCTCCCTAACCCTCTGATAGGGAAAAACCTGGATGAGTTCGGCCCGAGGTTTCCGGACATGACCAGGCCATACGACCCCGCCCTGATCAGAAAGGCGGAACTGATAGCCTCCGACCTGAACCTCATGCTCAGGAAGGGCGTATATCTTGCAGGTACCGGCCCTTCTTACGAAACGCCATCCGAATACAGGTATTTCAGGCTGATAGGGGCTGATGCCGTGGGCATGTCCACGATTCCGGAAGTCATAGTGGCCCGTCACTGCGGCATACCGGTGTTCGGAATGTCGGTGATTACCAACGAGGCCCATGATGACTATGCGGAAGACTATGTGAATGACGGGGATGATGTGGTAAGGGCAGCCGATGCCGCGGCGGACAGGATGACAGAGATATTCACCCGCATGATAGAGTCTCTGTAGTCCCCGCGAAAGAGAGCGTGATGGGGGTGACTGAAACGCGGAGTCGCCCCCGTTTATTTTATTCCCCTTTCCTTTTTGAGATGGTCGTATGCGTCCTTCACGGCCCTGAATTTCTCCTCTCCGGCTTTCTTTACATCCTCTCCGAGGCCTGCCAGTTTGTCGGGATGGTATTTCATCGCCATTTTCCTGTAGGCGCTCTTTATCTCATCGTCCGTGGCGGACGGCTCTATTCCGAGAGCCTTGTATGCCCATGACGAATCGTTCCGTTTGGTGTACGGCGCGCGGATGGCATCGAAATCGATGCGCGAGATGCCGAAAATGCCGGCAATACGTTGCAGGACTGCCAGTTCCTGCGGACTCACCTCGCCATCTGCGTACGCTATCTGGAACAGAATGTGAAGCAGTTCCAGTTTGGATGAGTAGTTCATGTTCCGGTCTATCTGTCCGGCTACCTGAGTCTCATTTATATTCTGCGAAAGCAGCCTGTCGAGGATGCGCATGGCCTCATCCGCCTCCTGCCTTCCGAAATTCGCGACAAGGATTCGCCTGACGGTCTCCAGTTCGGAGGCCTTCACTGTCCCATCCGCCTTTATTATGCAGGCTATCAGCACCAGCAGGCTCATCTTGAAGTCTCCTGCCGCCGTCTGCCGCCTTTGCCCTGCAGGCCTGTCATCCGAGTCGAAAAGCGATCCGAGGGCAAATCCTATCAGGGCGCCGATGGGACCGCCGAAGGCCCATCCGAGTCCGCCACCTATCCATTTGGCATATTTCATCGTCTCGATACGGTTTTTCTGTTCAACATTATTCCCTGCCGGCCGCAGATTCCAGGTTGTCGAGGAAGGAATCCGCCCATGCGTCCGACGGCATTCTCCAGTCTCCTCTCGGTGAGAGGCTGACGCTTCCTATCTTCGGCCCGTCCGGCAGGCAGCTGCGCTTGAACTGCTGTGTAAAGAACCTGCGGATGAACACCCTGAGCCATTTTACGATGGTCTTCCTGTCATAGTGTCCGGTCATTCCATCCGGTTCCTCGTTCCGGGATGCCCCGGAGAAAGCCTTCTCCGCTAAGAAAAGTATCTTTTCCGGAGAGAACCCGAACCTGAAGAAATGGTAAAGGAAGAAATCATGCAGTTCGTATGGCCCGACAAGGTCTTCCGTGACCTGGGATATCCTGCCATCCCCGTCCGCCGGCAGAAGTTCCGGACTGATCGGGGTGTCGATGATGTCCATCAGGATGTCTTTTGCCGATCTGGCGCACCCGCCGGCCTTCTTATCTGCAAAACTGTTCTCCGCAGCCCATCTTACGAGATGCCGTACGAGGGTTTTCGGAATGCCGGCATTGACTCCGTACATGGATATATGGTCGCCGTTGTATGTGGCCCAGCCGAGGGCGAGTTCCGACAGGTCTCCCGTGCCGACCACTATTCCTCCAGTCTGGTTGGCGATGTCCATCAGTATCTGGGTGCGTTCCCTTGCCTGGGCGTTTTCGTAAGTGCTGTCATGCACGGAACCGTCATGCCCTATGTCTGCAAAATGCCTGTCGCAGGCCGCCGTTATCGGTATTTTCCTTGAAGTCACTCCGAGTACATCCATGAGGTCCTCGGCATTGCTTCTTGTCCTTTCGGTAGTCCCGTACCCTGGCATCGTCACTCCGATTATCCTGTCGCGGCTCCAGCCGAGCCGGTCGGCCGCAAGTACGCAGACAAGCAGGGCGAGGGAGCTGTCCAATCCTCCCGAAATCCCGATTACAGCTGTCCTGCTTCCGATATGGGACAGTCTGGTGGCAAGGGCGAGCACCTGCGTGGAGATGATTTCCCTGCACCTTTTGCCGGTCTCCTCTCCTCCGGGCACGAACGGATGCGGATGGATTTCCCTGCATAGGGACTTGCTGAAATCGGTATCTGCCGGTTCCCCTGCCCTGACATGGATGCATGCCAGATTGCCGGCCGGTTTCCCATCCGGCATGATGCAGCTGTATGTGCCGGTCTTCTGCCTGAGTGTCCGGAGCTTTTCGCAGTCTATGTCCGCGACCGTCATGGATGGTTCCATTCCGAACCTTTCCCCCTTGGCAAGCAGGGTGCCGTTCTCGTATATCATGGCTGCCCCGGCATACACCAGATCCTGGGTAGACTCCCCGAATCCGGCCGAGCAGTACACATATCCGGAGATGGTCCTGGCGGACTGCTGGCTGACGAGCTGCCTGCGGTAGACATGCTTTCCGAGTATCTCGTTGCTTGCGGAAAGGTTCACCGTTATCTCCGCCCCCTGGAGGCAGCGGAATGATGATGGCGGGACAGGTGTCCACAGGTCCTCGCATATCTCGATGCAGAAACCGAAGCGGCCGATACGGAAGATCTGTTCAGGGGAGATGACGCAGTGCCCTCCCGCATAGTCCATTCCGGCGGGAGCCATCCCCGCTCCGGAAGCGAACCACCTGGTCTCGTAGAATTCGTTGTAGGAAGGGATGTACGACTTGGGCACGATCCCGCATATCCCTGATTCTCCGGAAATCACGATGGCGCAGTTGTAGAGGGCGGACCTGTGTCTGACCGGCGCTCCTGCAACCACGGTGATTTTCTTTCCGGCGCAGTGCGCGGCGATGGCCCTGACTCCCTCTTCCGCCCTGTCGACCAGAAGATTCTGCCCGAAAAGGTCTCCGCAGGAATATCCGGTCACGCACAGTTCCGGAAACACGACTAATGACACTTCTTCGGAACATGCCCGGTCTATCATTCCGCAGATTCCTTTCACATTGGCTTCAACGTCGGCGACCCTTACGACAGGAACGGCGGCAGCCGTCCTTATAAAACCGTAATCTTTCATAATGGATATCCAGTGACGGTACTGTCAGGGACAGTTGCTGTCCAAAGACAAAAAAAGTGACTATCGGATAGTCACTTTCCCGTATTCTGACTGAAAATTAAAGTTCTTCAAAATTGACATCAGAGAAATTCCCGTCTTCCTCCGTTCCGGACTTGTCCGCATCTTTCAGACAGTTGGTCCTGATATAGTCGATGACTTCCTGAAGCCCTTCGGAGAATTTGTCGAAGTCTTCCTTGTACAGGAAGATCTTGTGCTTGTCGTACGCAAAACTTCCGTCCTTTTCCACCTTGCGCTTGCTCTCGGTGATGGTCAGATAGTAGTCATTCCCCTTTGTGGTCTTGACATCGAAGAAATAGGTCCGTTTCCCGGCTCTTACAGGTTTTGAGAAGACATCCTCTGCCGAACGCTCCTGAGCATTTGCTCCATCGAAATCCTCACTGTACATTTTGTATAAATTTTAAGTAAATCTCTACAAAGTTAAGGATTTTTCTGAAATTGCATATATCTTTGCGTGAAATTTTGTTTAAAATATGCTCAACCGACGAATTTTAAGGATCAAGGTCTTCAAGGTGCTCTACGGCAGCGTGCTTGCGGGAGGAGGGACACTGGCGGAGGCCGAAGCAGGACTCGATGCCTCATGCGAGGCGACAAGGGATCTGTATGTCTTCATGCTCGGAATAGTCCCGCCTCTGACAAGGGTGGCGAGGGAGAGGCTCGAGTCAGCCCGGAAAAAGTTCAATCCGACCGAGGAGGAGCGCAATCCCAACATGAAATTCGCGGACAACGCCCTGGCCGTGCTGCTCGATGAGGATCCTGATTTCGCCAAGGCGTTTTCAAAGAGGAAGTTCTCGTGGGAGCAGTATGACCTTTTCCTCAAGAAGATCTATTCGTCCATAGTGCAGAAGGACTATTACAGGAAATACATGGAGTCGGGGACATCCTCGCTCGCGGAGGACTGCAGGCTGTTCACGAGGATATTCGAGGAGGAGTTCACGGACAGCGTGGAGCTGGAGCAGATACTCGAGGACATGTCGATATGGTGGAACGATGATCTGGCCTATTCTCTTACATACTGCTGCCGGACTCTCGAGACTCTGGCGCGCGGAGGCAGGTGGGAGCTTCCGCCGCTGTATCAGAGCGACATGAAGAAGGATGCGAAGATGGAGAGCGACAGGCTGTTCGCCCACAGGCTTCTGCAGAATGCCTTTGCCGGCCGGCAGAGATATTCGGAAATGATATCCGGGTCCGTGTCCAACTGGGATCAGGACAGGATAGTGTCGACCGACATGGCGCTGATAATCACCGGCCTGGCCGAGGCGGAGAACTTCCCTACGATTCCGGTCAGGGTGACGATCAATGAATATGTGGAGATATCCAAGTATTACGGCACCCCGAAAAGCAGCATTTTCGTGAACGGTCTTTTGGACAGGCTTATCCAGAAACTCGCGGATGATGGCAGAATCCGGAAAATTTGATTATTTTTGACATTCGAATGCAAATCAATAAAAATACAGGAAAATGAATCTTATTACATTCTTGCAGGCAGCCGGAACGGCTGCGGGTTCTGCGACACAGCAGGGTAGCGGATGGTCGATGTGGATCATGCTCATCCTTATCATAGTGGTGATGTGGTTTTTCATGATCCGTCCTCAGCGCAAGCAGCAGAAGGAGCTGCAGAAATTCCGCGAAGGACTCCAGAAGGGCGACAAGGTCGTGACCATCGGGGGCATCTACGGTACGGTTGCGGAAGTCAAGGACAAGACCCTCGTACTGGAAGTGGACAGCAATGTCAAGATAAAGGTCGACAAGAACTCCGTCGTAAAGGATTTCTCCGAGACCCAGCAGCAGTAACATGACTCTCATCGGGGGATGAAGAAAGTATTTGCCAGAATACTTGAAAGACTGAATATCAACGGGAGAGATTTGCCGGTATTTCTGCTTTCTCTCCTGTTGGCTTTTAGTATATGGTTCCTGTACAATCTGTCCCTCGACTATAGCGACTATCTCCAGGTCCCGGTTACGGCCGGGTGCAACATGGAGGGACATTCTTCCGTCTCTTCCGGCAGCAGCGATGTGATTGCCCGCTGCGTGACGAGCGGATACAATATCATAAGGCTCAAGTCGATGCGCGGCAAGTCTCCGGTGACTGTGAATTTCAAGCAGATGCGCAGTGCCGGGGGAGAGATGTTCTATGTGACGGCGAACGACCTTCAGGAATATACGCATCTGATTTTCGGGGAGAATGTGTCCCTGGAATATTATATTACCGACACCCTTTTCTTCCGGTTCCCGTTCGAGACGCACAGGAAGGTGCCGGTGAGACCTGTATATGAAATCGACTTCGTCCCGCAGTATATGATTGTCGGGGACATGGAGGTCGAGCCTGATTCCGTTACCATCTACGGCGAGCCGTACAGACTGGAGAAGATAGACTATCTCTACACCAATCCGGTCAAGATGTCCGGAGTCCGTTCCGAGATTCACGGAGAGGCTAAAATAGAGCAGATAAGGGGGATAAGGACATCCGTGGGAAGCGTGAGGTATTCCGCCGATGTGGTCAGGTATGTGGAGATACGGAAGACCCTCCCCGTGACAGGCATGAACGTGCCGGCGGACAAGTATATGATGGTATATCCTCCGTATGCCGATGTCAGGTTCAGGTGCGCATTCCCGTACAAGGGCGATCCGGAGGACAATGTGTCCGTCCATATCGATTATGATGATTTCCTCAAGTCGAGGACGGGCAAGTGCGTGGCCGTGACGGATGCCCTGCCGGAGGGGGTGATAAGCTGTTCCGTCGAGCCGCAGATATTCGAATGCGTCGTGAATGACAGATAGCCATGATACGGACGCTTGCAGTGACTGGAGGTATCGGGAGCGGGAAATCGCTCGTATGCAGGTTCCTGGAGGAACGCGGCTTTCCCGTGTATGATTCCGACAGCAGGACCAAGGCCCTGTACGACACGGACAGGGAACTCCTGCAGCGCATAAGGGAGAAACTCTCTCCGTACCGGTCCGTGGATGGCCCCGCGGCGGACAATTTCCTCCTGCAGGAGGATGGACGGCTCGACCGGAGCCTGCTGTCTTCCATAGTGTTCCGGGGACCGCGCTGCAGGGAGGCCCTGGCGGCGCTGGAATCAGTGGTGCATCCTGCGGTGCTCCGGGATTTCGAGACATGGAAGACCTCTGGGGAAGTTGTCGGGGCGGCGCTTTACGGTACCGTGGTGATGGAGTCCGCGATAATTCTCGACAAGCCTCTTTTCCGGCAGGCCGCGGACAGGGTGCTGCTGGTGGATGCGCCCGAGGAGATACGTTTGCGCAGGGCTGCCGCAAGGGATGGCGTTCCGTTGGAGCATATTGCATCCCGGATATGTCTCCAGCAGCGTATCTTTGCGGATACGGGGCACGGTAAAATGCGCCCTGATATAGATTTTACAATCGAGAATACCGGTACTCCCGAGGAACTCGGGAGGAAGGTGGATGAATTTATAGACTTAAATTACGTTAAGGTAAAATGAAAACAGATCTTACAAAAATCCTTTCGGTTCCAGGACAGCCGGGGCTGTTCAGATATGTGGCCCAGGCCAGGAACGGAGCGGTGGTGGAGTCGCTGGCCGACGGCAAGAGAAGTTCTTTCGGGGTCAACAACAGGATTTCCGCCCTGTCGGACATTTCCATATATGCGGATGATGGGGAAGTGAAACTTCAGGAGGTCTTCGAAAAGATGAAGGCCGGACTCGGGGATGCGGATGCCCCGTCGCCGAAGGCTTCCGCGGATGAACTCAAGGACTTCTTTGCCGGGGTTCTTCCGGGCTACGACAGGGACAGGTTCTATGTGTCGCACATGAAGAAAGTCGCAGGCTGGTACAACTGTCTGAAACAGTATGCATCCCTCGATTTCGAAGCCCCGGAGCAGGATGCGGCCGGAGAGGGGTCCGATGCCGCCGGTGCGGAAACCGAGGAGGGAAAGTGAAGTCGGTCCGTCCGATAACCCTGGGGTGTTCCAAGAACAGGGTGGACACCGAGCATATCCTTTCCTCGCTCGAAGGGCATTATGAGATTGTCCCCGAAAGCGAGGAAAGGGATTATGTGGACTATCTGCTCGTGAATACCTGCGGCTTCATCGGGGATGCCAAGGAGGAGTCCATCCAGACCATCCTCGAATGCGTGCAGCTGAAGAAGGAGGGCAGGGCAGGCGCGGTGTATGTATTCGGCTGCCTGTCGCAGAGATACTCCTCGGAAATGCCGGAACTCATACCCGAGGTGGATGCATGGTTCGGGGCGCGCGATTTCTCGCCCATTCTCAAGGCTTTCGGAGTACGCGGAGATGGACGGGGCGGCCGTTATCTGACCACTCCCCGCCACTATGCCTATCTGAAGATATCCGAAGGCTGTGACAGGAGGTGCTCCTATTGCGCCATTCCGCACATCAGGGGAAGGCATGTGTCGGTGCCAATGGAGGATATACTGGCAGAGGCCGCGTCATTGGCTGCCGGAGGGGTGAAGGAACTGATAGTCATAGCCCAGGACACTACGTATTACGGTCTGGACCTGTATCATCACAGGGCTCTTGCCGGACTGCTGCAGAAACTCTCGGAGATAGATGGGATAGAATGGATCAGGATACACTATTCGTATCCGGATGACTTTCCGGAGGATGTGCTCGATCAGATGGCCGGCAATCCCAAGGTATGCCGGTATATGGACATTCCGCTGCAGCACATTTCCGACACTGTCCTTTCAAGAATGCGCAGGAATGTGGATGGGGCATGGACAAGGGCTCTGATACGGAAGATGCGGGAAAAGGTTCCGGGAGTGGTGCTCAGGACCACGCTTATTGTAGGACATCCCGGAGAGGGGGAGGCGGAGTTCGGGGAACTGCTCGATTTCGTCAGGGAAGCCCGTTTCGAGAGGTTGGGTGCGTTCAGGTATTCCGAGGAGGAGGGAACATACGGGGCGGAGCATTTCAGGGATGATGTTCCCGAAAATGTCAAGCAGGCCAGATACGATGAGCTCATGTCTCTTCAGAGCGGTATTTCCCTGGACTTCAACAGGTCCCGGACAGGCACCGTAGTCAGGGTAATCGTGGATGATTTCGTGGATGGGATTCTTGTATGCAGGAGCGAGTTCGAGAGTCCCGAGGTGGATGGCGAGATTCTTGTAAGGTACTCTCCGGATGCCTTCGATGGTGTCGGGCCGTATTCCCTTGTCGGAGAATTCATCGATGTCAGGATAACCGCTGCCGATGAGTACGACCTCACGGGGGAGCCCGTATTCCGGAAATGATAACCGTTGCATTATGAACAGAACAGCATTTCTTTTTCTTGCGGCCGCCGCCTTTTTCGCGGTTTCATGCGGCCCGACATATTTTTCTCTCGGAGTGGAAATGCGCCGGCCGTCCCGTTCCGGAGTTGATCTCGACGGGAAGAACATTTCTGTCACCTACCTTGACAAAGGCGAGGATTCGCTGTTCATTTCATCTGTGGCGGAGGGTTTTACGGAAGCCCTCGAAAAGGATTTCTTTGCAGGGGAGCAGAAAGTCGGAATGTATTCGATAGATGCCGTTGAAGGCGTGGACTATACCTGCAGGGACAGCATGGTCAGCCTTCTGATGGATACGGGGGTGGATGTAGCCTTCCTCTTCGATCTCAAGTCGATGGACAGACCGGAGGATTCCGTCCCGGACATTCCTTTCGAGGTGGACCTCTATGTGTATGATGCCATGAACCTGAATGATACTGTCCAGATGTTCAGCGGCGACAGCGCCCTCAGCCAGGCTTCTGACATGTCGGAACAGGGACTTGAGACAGGACGCCGCTGTGCACGCATTTTCGTGTCTGTCTGGACCGACCAGCGGTTCGTGTTCTATTATTACGATGCCAGCGATGCGTGGTGCCGTGCGGCCGAATATGCTTCCGACTACAGGTTCAAGGAGGCGGTTGACATCTGGATGGGACTTCTCGATACCGGAAATATACGCAAACGCGCATGTGCGGAATACAATATCGCTGCCGCATGCTGCATAATGGGTGAGAAGGACCTTGCCGTGCAGTGGCTCGACCGGGCCGATTCCGACTGTTTCATACCGTATTCCTACACTCTCCGGACCAGGATAAACGACCTTTGATGTGCGGCTTTTCTTGATGTACGGCTTTCTGCCGCAGGTCCTCATGATATTGTCGTTCCGGATATTATAAAAAAGGCGGGACCGTAAGCCGGTTTCTGTTCTGTCCTGTCATTTATCTTCGCAACCTACCCCCTGGCATCGGACGGGCAGCCCTCATCTGCCAGTATATTTGGTCTTGCAGGCCCCGGATCCGTACCCCTGCGGCGTCGCCGTCGCAGACCGTGGGCTCTTGCCCCACGTTTTCACCCTTACCTTCGGCTGCAAGGCAGCCGTGGCGGTAATTTTCTGTTACGGATGTCAAAAGATTGCTCCCATCTGCGATTTCCGCAGCGGGGTGCCCTTCCCTGTCCGGACTTTCCTCCTCCGGCGTACCGGAAGCGACAGGTCGTCCCGCCTGTGTCAGTCAAATAAAAAACGGCTTGACTCTCAAGCCGTTTCCTTTTTCGTAGTAGTGGGTAGGAGAATCGAACTCCTATTGCAAGATTGAGAATCTTGAGTACTAACCGTTATACGAACCCACCGTTTCTCATTTGGGACTGCAAAAATAGGGTAAATTTCCTTTCATTCCAAATTTTTCTTCAATTTTCGGAAATTTTCATGACGATTTCCTGAAACTTCCCCGGCCCTATTTCATAAAGACGAAGAATACCGCGAGTATGAGGCAGATGAATGCCGCCAAGTGGTTCCATTGCAGCGTCTGGTTCCTGAAAAGCAGGGTGACGACCACCGTAAATACGGTGAGGGATACGACTTCCTGTATCACCTTGAGCTGCATGATGTTGAACGGTCCTCCGTTTTCGTTGAACCCTATCCTGTTGGCCGGTACCTGGGCGCAGTATTCGAAGAAGGCTACCGCCCATGAGAACAGGATGACGAGGATGAGGGGCCAGTTGGAGGAAACCTTCATCTCCTGCAGTTTCAGATGCCCGTACCAGGCAAAGGTCATGAATATGTTGGATGTTATAAGCAGCAGTACAGTCCAGAGCGCTTTCATGTCTTTCGTTTTTTCGGGCGGCAAAGGTAATACTATATGATAAAAATACAAACAAAATTCGTCAGAGTTTATTATCTTTGTCAGGATATAGCCATCGGATGCGCGGAGCGGATGTGCTATGGTGCGATAATTCACTAACCAGATATTGTCATGACGCTAATTAAATCCATTTCAGGAATCAGGGGAACGATAGGAGGGGAGCCGGGCAATGCCCTGACTCCTGTCGACATTGTGAAATTCACTTATGCGTATTGTGTAAAGCTGAGGGAGAGGCTGCCCAAGCCGGAGGGGGAGAGGTACAAGGTGGTTGTCGGCAAGGATGCCAGGATTTCCGGGGAGATGGTGGAGCAGCTTGTGTGCGGTTCCCTGCTGGCATGCGGCGTGGATGTGGTAAAGGCCGGTTTCGCGTCTACCCCGACCACGGAGATGGCCGTGATTTTCGAGAAGGCCGATGGCGGCATCATTCTGACCGCCTCGCATAATCCGAAACAGTGGAATGCCCTGAAGCTGCTCAATGAGAAGGGAGAGTTCCTCAATGCTGCTGAAGGGGCTGCAATCCTTGAATGCGCCGATTCGGATGACTTCGATTTCGCGGATGTGGATTCTCTCGGCATCATGGAGGAAAAGGACTTTACGGACCTTCATATAGATGCCGTCCTGGCCCTTGAGGCAGTGGATGCCGAGGCTGTCAGGAAGGCGGGCTTCAAGGTGGTGCTCGATGCCGTCAATTCCGTAGGAGGAATCATCATGCCCCGCCTGCTCCGGAGGCTCGGCGTGGAGTGCGTGGAGATCAACTGCGAGCCGACAGGCCGTTTCGCCCATAATCCCGAGCCGCTTCCTGCCAACCTCGTCCAGCTGTGCGATGCGGTGGTGGCGGAGAAGGCCGATTTCGGAATATCGGTCGATCCCGATGTGGACAGGCTTGCCCTCATCTGCGAGGACGGGCAGCCTTTCGGGGAGGAATATACGCTCGTCAGCGTGGCGGATTACCTCCTGTCGAGGGCTGTCGGAAAGGCTGCAGCAGAAGGGAAGACAGTAGAGGAAGTCATTGCTCCATATAAACTTGCGACAGCATCTAACCTTTCCTCTTCCAGGGCGCTGCGCGATGTGACGGAGAAGCATGGAGGCAAATATTATGCTTCCGCCGTCGGAGAAGTCAATGTCACGACGAAGATGAAGGAATGCGGGGCCCTTATCGGAGGAGAGGGCAACGGAGGCGTGATCTATCCTGCCCTGCATTACGGCAGGGATGCCATGGTGGGGGTGGCTCTGTTCCTCACCAATCTCGCATACAGGAAATGCAGTGTTTCCGGACTGTTGAAGACCTATCCTGCATACACGATTGCCAAGAACAGGATTGAACTTTCAGACAAGTCCATGATAGACAGGATTCTTGATGAAATGAAAAGAATCTATGCCAGGGAGGACATCAACGACATCGATGGGGTCAGGATTTCTTTCGAGGCTGACCGCAAGTGGGTACACCTCAGAAGGTCCAACACCGAGCCTATCATCAGGGTATATGCAGAGGCCCCTACGCGGAAGGCTGCGGAAGAACTTGCAGCGGAGATAATCGGGATTGCCGATTCCATAATCAGTGGACGATAGGGGAGGACGATGTTTTCTTTCAGGACTACACCATTGGAAGAACAGCTTGACAGGGCTCTCAGGGAGGGTTCTGTCGGCTGTTTCTGTACGCAGAACTGCTGGGACACTGAGAAACGCCGTTACATGTACGACATTTTCCGGGAGAGGGGCAATCTTGTCCGTATCTTCTCTCCCCGGGATACGGAACTCACTCCCGCGACCAACCATATAGAATTTTCCGCGGAAGATCTTGCGGGGCTCGATGCCGTGGTGGTCGAGATTCAGGATGTCGGGGCGAGGTATTTCAACTATACCTCGGATGTCTTCAGGCTGATGCTGGCGATGAAGGAGATGGAGAATGCCCCGTCTCTCTATATAGTGGACCATATCAATCCTGCCGGAAGGGTGGTGGAGGGGACAATGCCTTCTGCCGCAGATAGAAGCATCCCGAAGATTGCCCACAGGCACGGTCTGACTCTCGGCGAACTGGCCAACCTGTACTACAGCGAGACAGGGGCGAAATACGCCCTGCATGTGATATCCGCCCTGGCTACTGGCTACAACAAACAGCTGATGCCCTGGACGATAGCTCCCGCATCCGACATCCCCGGGCTGTTCACCTGCGACATGTACAGCGGGGGAGGGCTCTGGAACAATACCAATGTCACTCCAGGCATAGGCACGGCGCGCCCGTATGAGTATATCGGAGCACCGTTCATAAAGACATCCCCATCCGAGACGGTCCCTGCACCGGAAGGCGTGTCGATGCGGCCGTGTTCATTCACCCCATCCTGCGGACAATACGAGGGCAGGAAATGTTTCGGCTACCAGATTCTTCTGGAGCCGGGGGCGGAGTACCATTCTCTGATGCACACCCTCCAGCTTATCCATTATTTCAATGACCGGTATCCGCGTGAATTCCGCAAAGGGGATGCCTTCCGGGACAAGCTCGGGGATGATGTCCTGTACGACTATATAGTCAACAAGGTCAGCTGGCAGGATGCCCGCGAGCACATCAAGGTCGAGGAGCAGAAATGGATACGCAAGGCAAAAAAATATCTCCTCTACGAAGATGCCCCATACCGTATAAAATAACAGCCCGGAACACTGTCGGGATTGACTGTCCGGAATAGAGAGAAGCCGAAAAGGCCTGATATCTCTCTGAGAACCGTATATTCGGCAGAGGGTGGGAACGACCTGGTGGAAAAGCAAAGGAAAAGGGGATGACTGAAAAGTGAAAGTCATCCCCCTTCTAATTTAGGATTGTCCGGACAGCGTGACAGTGGCTTGTGCCGCGGCCCGCGTAATCGTCCTATTCAGTCACTTCATTGAAAACGAAGTAGAGGTCCCAATAGCCAAATTCCTTGTACATGTCCCATACAAGGTGATCTCCGTATGCATACGTCCCTGTAAAGAAGTCTGTCGGCTGATAGTCCCTTACAAAAACATGCAGCTGGCGTCCTTCGGATGATGAACTGAACCCGAAATAGATTGCCGCAGTTTTTTCATCAGTACTTGTCTTTGAAAAATTGTAGTTGACCTTTGACAAAGTAGCGGAAATAGCATTAAGAGGTCTTACAGGATTGTAGAAATACCATTCGTATGTTGTCGTGTTAATGTCGCTTATTTCGCAATCCATGAAATAGTTTGCGAGGTCGCCGGTCAAGGATGTCACCAACTTGTTCACCCCATCTTCGACCTTGAATTCGATGATATCGGCAGAGGTGTTGTTGTGAGGAAGATCATTCAGGTCATCTCCTGCATCATCTGTTATCATTTCCAGAGTGGCCTGGTCTGCTTCCGGGTCATCGAGAATAGGGAAACTTGAGTATGCCCATTTCCCTACAAGGTCATTGAAGGATAGTGCTCTGAATGCGACTTCAAATTTGCTGTTTACTCCGGCTGTAAAAAGACCTTTGTATTCTGCAGGGATTTTGTCTTCATCCACCGCGATGGAAATTGTAGGGGCAGGGTCTTGTACAGATGTCATTAGAGACACAATAGTGATGGTTGCAGAGTTGGTGCCTTCAGCGAAAACGAATTCGGTCGCTTCGCCCTGAACTTCATAGTCGGTCCCAAGTGTCGCATTTGTCGTTATGCTGAACGGAAGCCTGAACTCACGGGGAGCCTTGTATTCCGTACCGGCTGATTCTGTCGCAAGGTTGAGCGTTACTTCCATACTTGAGACCAGATCCAACTTTGTTGTTGTGAAGCTGTAGTGTACAAGCTCTTTTGCAGGAACGGCTATCCGTGTCTGCGCTGTCTCTCCGAGGGCATAGCCGGCGGATGTCGGAGCCTGGAGGGAGAGGGTGATGTCGAGGTCTTCCATGTTGATTGCAGTGAAGGTGACATCTACCGTCGCCTCGGATTCCCCGGAAGCGAATGTGAAGCTATCCGCGGACAGGGTGTAGTCGCTGCCCTTTTCCGCAGAGCCGCCGGCGGTGAAGCCGAGAGTGATGTCTTCTGAGACAGGTGCGGAAGCGATTACCTTGACTGTGACAGCCCCGTCTTCCGTGATTTCATAGTTTGCTTTCTCGAAAGCGAATGTAGTCTGGCTGACTTCATCCTTCTTGCATGAACCGAGCAGCAGCCCGATGCATCCAAATGCCAATAGAATTTTTTTCATGACCGTTTGTATTAGAAGTTAATCAATATGTTGCCTGTTCGTATTCTTCCCTCATCTGCCGGAATTCGTCTATCTCCTCCTGAGACGGTGTCGCCGGGTACGGGATGGCATACTGTATGTTCGCATCCGTCTTGGGCGGCAGTTCGTTGTAGCGGTTTTCGCAGGATGAGAGCAGACTGCACGCGGCAAGTACGGATACCGTTCCGGCCGCCTTCATCATGTTCCTATAGATATTCGACATAGCCTTCATTCTGTATTATATAGTCCCTGAGATCCACATCGTCCTTGTTTATCGGGAATGTGTACATGTATTCCTCGGTAGTGTATTTCTGGTAGATACCTATCTGGTCTGAAATCACCCAGAATTCCGGGCTCCCGTTCCTTTTCAGCTCGAACCACCGGTCTCCTTCGAGATACATTTCCATCCTCCTTTCGTTGAGGATGGCCTGCATCAGCGGTGTGAGCGGGGCCCCTGTCGCGTCTTTGCGAATCGTGGCGCCGGCATCGACTTCCGGCAGCGTCTCCATGGTATATGGTACAAGGTCCTGTATCCTCTGTCCCCTGATCCTGTTGAGCAGGTTCAGGGCCTCTTCCGTGTTGCCGAGGTGGGCGTTGCATTCGGCCATCATCAGGAATATCTCTCCCTCCCGGACCCTCGCCACCGGCGGCTTGAGATTTTTCCTCGAGGAATCGAAATACAGGCTGTACCTGATATCCTTTTCATTGTAAGGAGAGTACAGTTTCACAAGGTCGCCGTTCAGGGGTCTGGACCGGATGTCGGATACGGCCTGACGGTATGTCATTGAAGACGTGGAATTGTTGTCGTTGATTCTCGAACGGATGATCACTCCAGGCGCCTTGTCGTATTCAGCCATTATCATGGTCTCGAACCCTTCCCTGTCTGCAAGAGGATATTTCTGAGCCAGGTTTTCGCAGATGTCGAGGGCATCCTGCCACCGCTCCGCCCAGAAATACGCCTTGGCAAGATATGCGTTCACGACATCTTCAGTGAACAGATATTTTTCGTCGGTGACATGCATGTCCGCGGAAGACTTCAGGACGGAGATGACGTATCTGACAGTGGTCTCGAGGTCGGATCTGGCCGGAGCCTCGTCCATTGCGAAATGGTCCACGATGCACAGTCCGAGGTCTTCCGGGGCGGTGTCGGGATTGTATGACTTGCAATAGTTTCTGAGCAGGTTGTAATAGCATACTCCTTTCATCCCCCTTGCGGCTGCCAGAAGTATCCTGGCCTCTTCCCCTTCCATGCCACCGACCGCTTCCGCTATGATGTTGCAGTCCTTGATTACCTCGTACCAGCCGGTGTATAGTCCGTAGTTGGAGTTGAACTGCACTCCGGCGTAGATGGGGAGGTTTCCGATCTGGATATTCGCGTTCAGGTCATCGGCGAAGCCTTCGTATTTCGCCACGAGAGCCGCATTGCCTATCACATCATCGTAGGAACCGGACTCAATGTTGTTGAGCCTGTAGTTCATCACTGCCGCATATTCATCCACCGTGGATGGCAGCACCTTTCCCTGAGGCTTGACATCCAAGTAGTTCCGGCATCCTGTGGCTATCAGGAGCGGTATCGTCCAGAGCAGTATGTATCTTGTCTTGTCCATAATATCCAGTATCAGAATCCGAAACTCAGTCCGACAGTCACGGAGCGGCTCACCGGGTAGACCGCTCCCGGGGTCTCAGGGTCCATTCCATCGTAGTCGGTGATTGTGAAGAAATTGTTAAGCGACAGATGTATCCTCATGTCCGTCATCCTGAGCCTGTCCGTAATCCGTTCCGGCATCGTGTAAGCAAGGACTATGTTCTTTATCCTTATGTAGGAGTTGTCCTTGACGTAGGCACCGCGGATAATGTTGCTGTCCATCGGGTTGTCCCTGTCGAACTCGTACAGCTGTCCGTACGCATCGTATATCCTCGGATATTTCGCGTCAGGATTCGCGGCCGTCCATCTGTCTGTCCTGTCTCTCGTGACATTGAAATGGTTGGTGTACAGGTCGCTGAATACGGTCTGCGGTATCTCCGTGTCGACACCCTGGCGGTTGATCGAACTCCACGATCCCGGGACGGACTGCTCCTCGAAAGTCTTCGACCCCCAGGAGAATGCTCCGAAGCAACTGAGCGACAGACCTTTCCATGTGATGCTGAAGTTGAATCCCCCCGTGTAGGGCGCGATGCTTGTCCCGAGGAAATATCTGTAATTGTCGGCCACCTGGTAGTCCTCGCGGCTTTCTATGACCGCATCCGGCCTGAGCTGGAACTGATAGAGCCCCTGGCTGTTGAGTCCCGTCACCTTGCCGATGAACAGTGCATCGGTAGGATAGCCTTCCCAGTACCTCGTGCCTGCGGTCAGTTTGTCAGGACTGTCATAGCGCGTGACCATGTTCATGTTGTAGGCGAAATTGACCGAGGCATTGACCTGCAGGTCTTTCATCCTGACAATCTGCCCGTTGAGTGTGAACTCGATACCGTTGTTCACGATGTCCGCGGAGTTGAAGTTCTGGTAGGAATATCCTGTGGTGCTCGGAATCTTGGATGAGATCACCACATCCGTGCTTATCCTCCTGTAGCCCTCCACTATTCCCGAGAGCCGGTCATCGAACAGCCCGAAATCCAGCGATATCTTGTAGTCATTGGTCTTCTCCCATCCGAGGTTGGGATTCGGCGCTCCGGAGAACGATGCCATCGGCAGGATGTCCCCATCGTACCTCCTGTACTGCTGTATCCAGTAGCTCATGACAAGCTGCGGACTCACTCCGTTGTTGATGTTGCCGGTGAAGCCGGTGGCCGCCCTGAGGACAAGCCTGTTCAGCACCTTTCTGGCGGGCGCCATGAAATTCTCTTCCGCCACATGCCATGCCACACCGGCGGACCATGTCGGGTAGAACTGTCTCGCGCTTCCGAAATATGAACTTCCGTCCGTCCTGAACGATGCATTGAGGACATACCTGTCGAGCAGGATATAGTCTGCGGATGCATAGAACGAGGCGTATCTGCTCCTGGAATAGTATTCTCCGCTCAGCTGCTCCACTTCCCTGAGCCATGACTCGAGCTGGCTGGATGCTGTCGGAGGCTGTGGCATGGAAGTGGTGTTGGTGTTGGAGTCGTAGTTCAGTCTCTTGGCATACAGGGTCTTGGAGTCTTCCCCCCTGATCTCTGCTCCTGCAATCACCGAGAGGTCATGCGCGCTCCCGTAGGCCTCGCTGTACGCGAAATGCCCTCTGGCGATGTACGATGAATTCTGGTAGGAGTTCTGTATGATGGAGCCGTAGTCGTTGTCGGTATAGTTGCGGTCATAGTCCAGCATGTTCTGCCATGCCGCGTATGTGCCCCGGGGATTGATCTTCTCCGTCCTGTTGTTGCCGAAGGTGTATGACAGCAGTCCGACGAACTTCAGGGTCCTGCAGAGCCTGAACTCTCCTCCGAGACGGGCTGTGGAGGAATAGTTCTTCGTCTCGCTGCTCGTGAGGTCGAGCTCCCTCATGATGTTGTATGTCTTGTAGACCGGGGCTATGCTCGACCCGTTGACAAGGCCCAGGTTCTGCCACGTCTCATCCGTCCTGTAGCTCCCGTCCTCATTGTAAGGGGATTCGTACGGATTGGCGTAGTAGGCATAGTGGAAAGGGTCCACATCGCTCAGATTGGGCGACTTGCTGTTCTGCATTGACAGGTCCAGCCCGAGATCGATTTTGGCCCACTTCGTGGGGGTCATCGTGAAGTTGGACTTTATGTTGTATCTGTCGTAGTCGTCATGGATGAGCAGTCCGGCATCGTGGGTGTATCCGAGTGCGACATAGTAGTTGTATTTCTGCCCTCCGCCGCTCATGCTCAGATGGTGGTTGGTGGAAAGGGAGTTCCTGAATATCCGGTCGAACCAGTCGGTAGTGCTTTCTCCGAGCCGGCTGATGTATGCATCCTGGGCAGCCTTGTTCCCGGCCATGGACGCGAATTCCCCGTATCCCGAGCGGATCATGCCCACGATTCCCACTACGGGGTAAATCTGCCCCGATGCGAACCGTTCAGCGGAAAACTCATTCCACAGTTCATCCTCCCACGCCAGCTTTTCCGCTGAGTTCATCAGGTTGCCATCCCTCTGCGGGGCGAGGATTACGGACATGTTGCCGGAATAGTTGACCCTCATCGGGCCTTCGCGTCCGCGCTTCGTGGTGATGACTATCACGCCGTTCGCCGCCCTTGAGCCGTAGATTGCAGCGGCGGATGCATCTTTCAGTATGGATATGTTCTCGATGTCGCCGGGATTGATGTCCCCGATGCCGTTGACGAAGAAATCCTCTATGCCTCCTGTCTTGATCTGGCTCTCATAAAGGTCCGGCAGCTCTCCCTGGAGAGGGACCCCATCCACGACCCAGAGAGGGGAGCCGTTTCCCGTGAGGGTGCTCTGGCCTCTGATGCGGATCTCCTGGCTCCTTCCGGGCTGTCCCGAGGTCGCCGTGACGGCGACACCGGCCAACTGTCCCTGGAGCATGGCATCTATCGAACTCTGGGGTTTGTCCCTGAGGTTTTCGGAAGTGAGTACGCCGACCGAACCGGTGATTTTCTTGACTGCTGTCTGGGTGTAGCCGGTAATGACTGTCTGTGCAATGGACAGCCCGGCTTCTTCCATTATTACGTCAAGCAGGTTTCTACCCCCCCCGACCGGAATTTCTTCAGTCTTCATCCCGATGAACGAGAAGACGAGGGTGACTTCCCCTTCAGGTACCCGTATGGAATACCTTCCTTCCCCATCGGACATCGAACCGGTCATCGTGCCCTGTACCATTACATTGACACCTGCAAGCGGTTCTCCATCCGTGTCCGAGATATGGCCGGAAACCGTCCTCGTCTGGCTGAATGCGGCAGCCGGGAACAGGAGAAGAAGCATTATTAAGGTCAGATTCTTCATACAATCCGCTAATTTAGACAAAAAATCATTTCAGCATATAAAAATCCGTCATGTTTTTTATGATATTGCGGAAATTATGATTTTGAAATCTGATATATATTCATACCTTTGTCTTCCTGAATTTAATTTTTTGTCAATGAAAACTGATAGATTGTTACTGCTTGCGGCAGTAGTTTTATCCGTTGTAATTTTCTCTCCGGGTGCGGAAGCGGCTGGCCTGACGGATGGAACGGCGGCGGATTCCCTGGAAAAGGAGGATGCATACGCAGACCTCCTGTCCGGCAAAACGGAGACCGTGTCCGGACTTTTCACTCTCCACAAGAAGGATGGGCAGCTTTATTTCGAGGTGCCGCTGTCATTGATGGGAAGGGATATGCTTCTCGGCTCGACAGTCTCGGGGACGAGCGACAACACCAACTCCATAGTAGGCTCCAAGCCTTTCGACCCGGTCTTCTTCAACTTCTCCGTCAACGGGAAGAAAGTGTGCATGAATCTCCTGAAAGAGGACTATATCGTACCTGCAGGCTATGAAAAGGCGTTTGCGGCAAGCAGCCTCGACCCTGTTTTCAGAAGTTTCGCCATCAAGGCATACAACAGGGACAGTTCTGCGGTAGTATTCGATGTCACCGACCTTTTCCTCGGGACGGAAGAGATACTGTCGCCGTTCGACCCGTACAGCGCCAACCTTTCCGGAGGGCTCAAGAGAAGCGAGACTTTCCATAAGGACAGGTCGTATATCGAGAGTATCAAGGCATTCGGGGACAATGTCGTCATCAAGAGCATGATGAGCTATACATATTCCCTCTCGGGAGAAAAGACGGTCGTGGAGGATGAACCGTTCACGGCCCTGATGACACGTTCCATTGTGTTGCTGAGGGAGAAGCCGGTACGTCCGAGAATCACCGACAGCCGGATTGCCATATTCCCTACGGCCAAGATCTTCTTCGGTCCCGGTGCCCAGCGGTCGGAAACAGTATATTTTGCAAACAGATGGAATCTGGAGCCATCTGATACTGCGGCATATATCAGGGGCGAGACTGTGGATCCGGTCAGACCGATAGTCTTCTACATCGATGATGCGTTTCCGGAGAAATGGAGACCCTATATAAAGGAAGGTGTGGAACAGTGGAGCGAGGTCTTCGAGGAGATAGGGTTCAGAAATGCCGTAGTGGCAGAGGATTTTCCGGATGATGACCCGGAATTCGATCCAGACAACATCAAGTATTCGTGTGTCAGATATGCCCCTATAGGCATACAGAATGCAATGGGGCCATCATGGGTGGATCCGCGCAGCGGAGAGATAATCAATGCTTCGGTCTATGTCTATCATGATGTGATCAGGCTTCTCAACCAGTGGCTTATGATACAGACTTCCCCTGCGGATGCGCGCGTGAGGAAGATGCACATTCCGGATGAGATAATCGGGGATGGGCTGAGGTATGTCGTTTCGCATGAAATCGGCCACTGTCTCGGTTTCATGCACAATATGGGTGCATCCTCCACTTTCCCTGTGGATTCCCTGAGAAGTCCGTCATTCACCCGGAAATACGGGACGACGCCGAGTATAATGGATTATGCGAGATTCAATTATGTCGCCCAGCCAGGGGATGCGGAGAGGGGAGTGAAACTGACGCCTCCGCGTTTCGGGGAATACGACCGCTTCCTTGTGAAATGGTCGTACACGCCGCTTCCGGATGCCCGGGATATATGGGATGAATATGCGGTGACATCCGGGTGGATATCGGAAAAGTCATCTGACCCGATATACCGGTACGGCCGGCAGCAGATGGAGATCATAGACCCGAGGTCCCAGTCGGAAGACCTCGGTGATGATGCTGTCAGGGCTTCGGGATACGGAATATCCAACCTGAAATATGTTCTGGAGCATCTCAATGAATGGGTGGCGGCCGATGACACTGATTTCAGTTACCGCAAGTCCATATACGATGGCGTGATAATGCAGTATTATCTATATCTGAGCCACGTATTCGCAAATGTCGGGGGCATCTGGCTGTACGAGAAACATGTGGGGGATGATGTCCCGATGTACCGGAGCGTCCCGTCTGCAAGACAGAGGGAGTCGGTGATGTTCCTTCTCTCGCAGCTCGATGACCTGTCGTGGATTGACAACAGGACGCTTATGGCCGACATGCCTCTGGAGGGTGATCCATCGGATGTGCTGCGGAATCTGATAATCAAGATGCTGCTTGCCTCTCCGGAAAAACTGGAACTTTCGGCATCCAAGGCTGGGGATGATCCGTACACGGTAGAGGAATGCCTGGAAGATGTATATGGCTATATATGGAGACCTCTGATGGATAGGACGGCACTGACACCGGAGCAGATGCTCGCGCAGGAACTCTTCCTGAGGAATATCGGGACCAAGGCCGGGGTTTCCTTCCCTTCCGATGGCAAGGCCGCTTCCCTCGTGTCTTCGACCGTATATGACCTGGTCGGGGAAGATTCGCTGGCGTGTCCTCAGGAAAGGATGGGATATGGGGAACCGCTTATCGTCTACAATGTCCCGAGACAGTATGAAGGCCTTTATTTCGGCTATGTGGACAGGATCCGGAAACTCCTGTGGAAAAACAGGAACAGTGCGGACAGCGGAACACGGATGCATTGCCGCAGGCTTTTGCATCTGATTGACAAAGCGATGGAATAAGGAGGCGGAGATGTACGGAAGAATGTTTGCGATATTGTCGGCAACGCTTGTCTCTGCGGTTGCGGGGGCATGGCCGAAGATTCTCGAAAAGGAAGACTGCTCGGTCAGCAGGGGAATGGTGGACCTGTACCGTACGGAAGACAGGATCTATGTCGGCCTGCCTCTGTCCCTGTGCGGGAAGAGCATGATGATGGGTACAATGGTGGAGAAGACAAGCGATCCGATGGAGTCCTCATCGGGTTATCAGCCGCATGCTCCGTTTCCTGTCAGTTTCATGGTAGCCGACTCCACGGTATATCTGTGCAGGGATAACATCCGGTACTGCGGGGATGGCCAGGCACTCGGGAAGAGCCATATCCCATCTGTCCTGGAGTCGTTTGACATAGAGGAATCCGATGCCGACGGCACCGAAGTGCTGTTCGATGCCACGGACTTTTTCCTGAGGGCTGATGACTGCACTGATCCGATCGATCCCAAAGCATATAACGGCGCCGGAGGTCTGGTGAAACGCACCGGAACACATTTGTCCGAGAATACTGTCATTGCGGATGCGGCCGCTTTCGGAGACAATTTCTCCGTATCCGTCTGCAATACCTACAAGGTCAAGGCCGCCCTGCTGGGAGTCTTTGCCTCCGAGGAGAAGACATACCTGACTTCGCAGGTGAGAAGGTCATTTGTCCTGCTTCCGGATGAGCCGATGGAGCGTCGCGAGGCGGATGTCAGGATAGGAACCTACAGGATCGCCCTGGATGAATTCCCGGATGCCGGACAGAGGAGCAGGAAACGTTTCTTTTCCGAGAAATGGCGGCTGGATGCCGACAGCACGGGTACGGTCCGCAATCCGGTGTGCTTCTATGTAGATACGTTGTTCCCCGCATCCTGGATTCCGTATATTTTCGGTTGCGTGGAGAAGTGGAACGGTGCATTCGAGAGACTCGGATACCGCGGAGCGCTTGCAGCGAAACTGTATCCGGCAGCGGAAAAGGCGGATGGCTTCAACGATGCCAATATAAAGTATTCCTGTATCCGGTATAACTTTTCCCTCTCTGACAGGATTGCGGATACGCGCCTCGCGGATCCGGGGACGGGGGAGATTCTGAGCGCGCAGATATATGTCGACTCGGGGATAAGCGGGCGGATACACAGGGATCTTCTGCTCCAGACAGCCGCAGCCGACAGCATGAGCAGGGTGGAGACTCTGCCGGACAGCCTGTTCGGCGCCGCCCTGTCTTCAAGACTGATGAGGAGCATAGGACATTGCCTCGGATTTACCGACAATATGGCGGCATCTTTTGCATACGGTCCGGATTCTCTCCGTTCCGCATCCTTTACGCGGACCCACGGCCTCGCTGCATCCGTTATGGATGAACTGCCGTTCAATTATGTAGGATACGCTTCCCCGCTGCCGGCGGGAGATTCTCCTGCCATAGCGCAGGATGTCCTCGGTGTCTATGATTACCATGCAGTCGCCTGGCTTTACGGCGACGGGAGCAGGGCGGACACGGAAACGGACAGGAGCGATCCGGGACTGGAATACGGAAAACGTCAGAGTCCAAAGGCGTTCTATGATCCGAGGTCGATGGCTCTTGACTTGGGCAACGATTTTGTCGTTTCTGCAGGATACGGCCTTGAAGGTCTGGCCAATGTCATACCATCGGTCAGTTCGTGGATGGATGCCTACGACACCGACTACAGCCTGAGGAACACCCTTCAGGAAAGCATAATCATGCAGGCATACGAATATATCAAGCAGGTATTCGTGAACGTCGGAGGAATCTGGCTGTATCCGAAGTATGAGGGAGAGGATATCGATGCCTTCAGGTCAGTTCCGGCCGATATACAGAGAAACTGCCTTCTCTGGGCGATGGACAGGATAGAGGACCTGTCTTTCCTTGATGATGCGGTCCTTGATGCGAACTGGCAGCTTACCGGGTCCACGTCCGATTTCTGTCAGAAATATTTCGCCAGGTTCATCTTCATGCAGATAGATGCCATGTGGCTCAGCGAGATAAAGTCGGAGGAGGCGGATCCGTACACGCAGATCGATGCCATGGATGATGTCAACGCCTTCATCTGGAAGGAGGCTCTGGCAGGGGAGACCCTTTCCGATTTGAGAAAGTTCGAGCAGGTCACTTGCGTGGACTATCTTCTGATGTGGTCAGGCCTGACCGGAGGTCTCCAGAAGGA
This sequence comes from uncultured Bacteroidales bacterium, assembly GCA_944322715.1. Taxonomy (GTDB): domain Bacteria; phylum Bacteroidota; class Bacteroidia; order Bacteroidales; family UBA932; genus Cryptobacteroides. The sequence continues at coordinate 88,118 of CALUPT010000008.1, read as the reverse complement.
CATCCATCGTCCGGAAAGGACCCATGTCTGGTACGGCATGCTTCAGGATGTCGGGGATATTCTCGGCAAGGCTGTCAGAAAGGCGCCTTCCGCTTCGGAAAGGGATCATTATGCATATCTGTCGTACCGTATCCGCAAGGCGATGGAATAGTCCGTATCCTGTATGATTTCCAAGGAATGAATCGGGACGGCTCTTCTGCAAATATTTTGGAGGTTTTTGCAAGGAAGTTTTGCAGAATGGAGAAATGTGAGTATATTTGCAGCCCGAAAAACAGTAACAGTTAAATTTTTAAGACATGAAAAAGAATATTCATCCCGAAAACTACCGTCTTGTGGCTTTCAAGGATATGTCGAATGACACTGTCTTCATTACACGTTCATGTGCGAACACAAAGGAGACAATCGAGATCGAGGGTGTCGAATACCCTGTGGTAAAGCTTGAAATCTCAAACACTTCACATCCGTTCTATACAGGAAAGATGAAGCTCGTCGATACTGCCGGCCGCGTGGACAAGTTCTACCAGAGGTACGCAAACAAGAAGAAATAGTTCTTTCATACCATATACGAAAGCAGCCCCGGATTTCCGGGGCTGTTCTCGTATTATGTACAATGCTACAGGACGGCCATGATGGCGGCGATGAGTCCGAGGATTGCGTAGAGTTCAGGGAATGCGGCGTAGATCATCGTCTGGGTCACAACGTCGTGTCCCTGTGAAGTGCCGACAATACCGTTTGCGCAGACCTGTCCCTGACGGATTGCTGAAATGAGGCAGGCGAGTCCCACACCTATACCGACACCGAAGAGCAGAGGTCCGTTCGCGGCAAAGTCGACTCCCATGATCTGCCATACGAGGAATGCGACGAACCCGTAAAGTCCCTGTGTCGCAGGCATTGCCGACAGGATCATGTAGCTGACGGACTTGTCTGGATTGACCTTCAGGGCACCTTCCGCAGCGTTTCCGGTGATGGTGGTACCGATACTGCTGCCTACAAGGGCGAGTCCCAGCATGAGACCCCAGCCCAGATATCCAAGAATTTCGTTCATAATGTTGTTGTATTAAAATTGTTTCAGTTTTCTTTATAGATCCTTCACTTCGTTCAGGATGACTGTACTCTGTTCAGGATGACTGTATGGCCGATTTCATACCTCTTTCTTTATGCTGAGCGGGTTGTACGCCTTGCCGCTGCCTTCGTAGCCGCTGTTCTTGAAGAACTCCACGAAAGTGAGTCGCAGAGGGTGGACGAACGCACCGAGACAGGACAGGGCGATGTTGAGTGCATGTCCTATCACGAAAATAATGGCAAAAAGGAGCCAGTTCAGTCCGGGAACGGGACATGAGTTCATCAGCATTTCCCCGAGCATGTTGAATGTGGAGCCGAGCATCCCTCCGGCAAGGCCGAGGGCATAGAGACGGATGAAGCTGAGCGTATCGCCGAGCAGTCCCGTAGCCGTGTTGTATGTATCCCAGAGTCCCGCGCCTATGTTCACGAACGGATTCCGTTTCATGTCATTGAAGATATAGATACCGAGTCCGGAAATGATCGCAAGCCCGATGAAGATCCATTTTGCAACTTCCGACTTCAGCACGCCGAGGAAAGTGATTCCAGCGAGGATGATGCCTCCTACAATGAGCAGGGTCCAGCCCCAGGTGCCCAATGTGTTCCTGAATCCGAACCTGTGGGTATAGCAGGCAGTCTTCATTACCATTGCCACGCAGATGTTGAATACTCCGATGCCGATGGCAAGCACCATTGCGGCAGGGAAGCCTCCGACCTCTCCATCCAACATGCATTTTTTCATCCACTCCGGAATGAAATCCATGGCAAGAAGGTCGAATCCGAAGAAAGTGTGCATGAATATGCCGATGAAGAATGTCCCGATTCCGAGAGTCATCACCAACGGTGCAAGTTTCGCAAGGCTTGCAGCCTTCTTCTTGAGGACGGCTCCGATGGCAATCAGCACAAGTCCGTATCCGGCATCTCCCAGACACAGTCCGAAGAACAGCATGAAGAACGGAGCGAGTACGGGTGTCGGGTCGAATTCCCTGTATTCGGGCATTCCGTACATCCCCGTAAGGACTTCGAACATGCTTGCGAACCTGTTGTTCCTGAGCTTTATCGGAGGATTGTCCTCCTCGGCGGCTTTCTCCGCAAGATAGAATACGCCCATCCTGTCGAATTCTTCCCTCAGGCCGGCATCGAGGTTTTCCGGAGCAAACCCGGTGAAGACATTTATCCTGTCTCCGACGGCCGTTTCCTTCGAACTTTCAGCCAGATACAGGTCGAGTTGCGTGAGCTGGCGGCCGTATTCATCCTGTATTTCCTGTATATGTTCCGAAAGTTTCAGCAGCAGTCCCTTTTCCCGGATGATGTCCTTGCGGATATTTCCGGCTTCGGCCATCGCATCATCGTATGAGCCATCAGGGGCTGGACACTCCTTTATGGGAAAGCTGTATCCGGAGCCGGCCTCGCTGATGGTCACGAACCATACGTTCCTGTCGTCTTCGCTGATGACCTGCAGGGGATACAGTTCTTTCCACGATTCATCGAATCCCTTGCGGGAGACAGTGTAGAATCTGACTTTCAGCCCGATTTTTTCCAGTCCGTTCAAGGCCTCCCTGTCGAATCCTCCCCACGGGATCCTCGATTTTGCCGTCCTTGCGGCGTTCGCAAGGGCTGTCTGCAGTTCGGCTATCCTGGATGAGGCCCTGGCAGTGCTGGCAGACAGGTCCTTTCCGCATTCGGCTCCCCGGGCTGCCTCTACTATCGCATCGTGGTCAGGGTCATCCCTGTAGTCTGTCTTCTTGAGAGTGGAGATGGCTCTCCTTTCTGCGGAGGCCTTTTCCAGCATCGAAGCGGAGCGCTCATCGACAGGTTTCCTCGAACGTGTGATGTCTACCACACCGAGTTCCTGGAGATGCCGGAGAAATCCTTCCGTTTCCTCATCCAGGAGGATGAAGGAATATTTGATCATCTTTTCTACCATGCCTGTTCCTCCTCTTCTTCCTGTTCGTGTCTGTTCTTCACTATCTTGGAAGCGGCCTTGGTCAGGTTCTCCTCGTCTTCCATATAGCGTTTTATCTTGCGGATAGCCTCCTGGTAGCCCGGAATCTGGACCTTTTCGTAAAGGTTGACCTTCTGCGTGGTCTTCTTCCTGTTGAAGTCGAGAATCCTGCTTTTTTCGAGATAGACTTCCGATTCGATGCCGAGACGGGACAGTTCCTTGAGTATGGCAACTCCATCTGCATACCACGCCGGCTTCGAAAACGCGTTGAAATCGTGGATTTCATAGTGTATCTCCTTGAGAGAAGGAGTCTTCACCCCGGCCACCTTGACAGTTTCGAGATCAACGTCAGTGATGGATATCAGTCCAGGATCGAATTCGTTCCACAGGGATGCAAGGTAGTCATATCGTTTGAGCGAGGCATCGAGATCCGCTACAAGCGTCTCTGCCTTGCTCTTGGCAAGCCGCACCTCGAGACGTAGCGCCGATTCCTTGTTTTTCAGTGTAGGAAGGGCGTTCTGCCTCATTTTCAGCTGTTTGCTGATGTTGTTCAGAGAGGTCTTGTTGTATTGGAATTTTATTGCCATGTATTGTACAGTTCAACAGATTCTTCACTTCGTTCAGAATGACAATTCATGATTTCTTTTGGACTTCGTTCAGAATGACAGAATGTGTCATTTCCAGTATTTGTCGATAAGAGACTGTCTTATACCTGTCTCCGCCTTGGTGAAATATTTGCCGAAAAGTTCCCATGCGGTGTCGAGCATCTCGTCGATGGAGATGTTGACATCGATTGCGAGCAGTCTTGTGGCGTACTCCTTGGCGAAATCCAGGCATCTGAGGTCGTAGTCGCTCAGGTCGAACCCGTTTTCCAGTTTTGTCTTTGCGTTCTGTGCATCCGAATACAGACGTACGGCGGTGTTCATCACCTGGTTGTGATCTTCACGGGTCTGTTTGCCGATTACGAGCTGTTTCAGACGCGAGAGCGACCTGAACGGGTCGATTATGACCTTCCCGGAGTCAGGGTCAGCCCTCAGATACAGCTGTCCCTCGGTGATGTATCCTGTGTTGTCAGGAATTGCGTGCGTGATGTCGCCATCATTGAGGGTCGTGACTGCGATGATTGTTATCGAGCCGCCGTCAGGAAGCTGTACGGCCTTTTCGTATATCTTCGCGAGATCGGAATAGAGCGAACCCGGCATGGAGTCCTTGGATGGGATCTGATCCATTCGGTTGCTGACAATGCTCAGGGCATCCGCATACAGGGTCATGTCTGTCAGGAGCACGAGCACTTTCTCGTTCTTGTCCACTGCGAAGTATTCGGCCGCGGTAAGGGCCATGTCCGGAATCAGCAGCCTTTCCACCGGAGGCTGTTCCGTGGTGTTGACGAAACTGATGATCTTGCCGAGGGCTCCGGCCGATTCGAATTCGTGACGGAAATAAAGGTAGTCGTCATTGGACAGTCCCATTCCTCCGAGAATGATCTTGTCCACATCCGCACGCAGGGCGACCTGGGCCATTACATTGTTGTACGGCTGGTCCGGGTCGGCAAAGAACGGGATTTTCTGTCCGGACACGATCGTATTGTTGAGGTCGATGCCGGCGATGCCTGTCGGGATCAGCTGCGATGGCTGCTTCCTCTTGTACGGGTTGACTGACGGCCCTCCGATCTGCCTCTCTTCTCCATCGATTTCAGGGCCTCCATCTATAGGTTCGCCGTAGGCATTGAAGAAACGTCCGGAAAGTTCGTCGCTGACTTTCAGCACGGGCGGATGTCCGAGAAATGTCACCTGCGCATCCGTCGGGATTCCTTCCGTTCCGGAAAATATCTGGAGTGTGACCGTATCCCCCTTGGTCTTGACCACCTGCGCCAGCCTGCCATCGACAACCGCCAGTTCATCGTTGGAGACACCGACGGCCTTGAGGGACACCGTAGCTTTGGTAATGCTCTCCAACTGGGTATATATTCTTTGATATGCCTTATTTGCCATTGCTGATCAGATTATTGAGTTGTTCCTGGTATTTGTTGAAGTTTCCGCTCCTGAACTCCGAGTAGTTCATCTGTCTGAGCAGGTTGATCGCTTCATTGAAGAACCTGCGGCATTCCTCGAAATCTTCGAAATCGAAATTCCTGTCACAGATATCCAGCACGAGTTTCAGCATGTATTCCTGCCTGTCCATAGGCGTGACGCTGTCGACGGGATCGAACGCATCCTGCTGGAGAATGATGAAGTCCACCAGTTCCGACTTCCAGAACTGCTCGTGGTATGTCATCGGCACCCCATCGTCTCCGAGAATGTTTATCTGTTCCTGCGCCTCGCGCCCCTTGCGGATGATGTTCTTCGTCTTTTCTACCATTCCCACCCAGCCCGGAGTCACTTTCTCGGACAGGTATTCTTCTATTTCCGGATATTCCAGGTATTTGGAATACGAATCTATGGGATTGACGGCAGGGTAGCGTTTCTTGTCAGCACGGTTCTGCTCGAGTGCGTAGAAGCATCTCGCCGCCTTTTTCGTCGATTCGGTGACAGGTTCCTTGAGGTTGCCTCCGGCAGGGGAGACCGTGCCGATGAATGTTACCGAGCCAGTCTTGCCGTTGTTGAGCACTACCATTCCTGCGCGGGCGTAGAAACTGGATATGATTGCGGAAAGGTCCACAGGGAATGCATCCGCGCCCGGGAGCTCCTCCATACGGTTGCTCATCTCCCTGAGGGCCTGTGCCCAGCGGGAAGTGGAGTCAGCAAGCAGGAGGACTTTCAGTCCCATTGCCCTGTAGTATTCGCAGATGGTCATTGCCGTATAGACCGATGCCTCACGTGCGGCGACAGGCATGTTGGAGGTGTTGCAGATGATGGTGGTCCTTTCCATCAGATGCCTTCCTGTGTGCGGGTCGATAAGCTCGGGAAACTCTGTGAAGATCTCCACCACCTCGTTGGCGCGTTCTCCGCAGGCTGCCATGACTATCACTTCCGCATCTCCCTGCTTGGCTATGGCGTGCTGGAGCACGGTCTTGCCGCATCCGAAAGGTCCCGGGATGAATCCCGTACCCCCTTCGGCGATAGGGTTCAGGGTGTCTATCACCCTCACCCCTGTCTCCATTATCCTCGATGGCCTCGGCTTTTCCCTGTAGGCCTTGATGGCCACCTTGACAGGCCATTTCTGGGTCATTGTCACATCTACATCCTCTCCTTCTTCATTGGTCAGGACGGCAACTGTCGTGTCGATGTTGTATTGCCCGGCAGGCACGACAGATTTTACGGTATATTCCCCCTTGAAGGAGAACGGCACCATTATCTTGTGAGGCAGCCAGCCTTCCCTGACCTCACCGAGCCAGTCCGCGGCCGTCACCTTGTCTCCAGGTGCTGCAATCGGCGTGAAATCCCACAGCCTGCTGTGGTCCAGCGGCTCCGTGTATTCCCCTCTCTTGAGGAAGACGCCCGTCATGGTCGTAAGGTCATTCTGGAGCCCGTCATAGCAGCTGGACAGCAGTCCCGGGCCGAGCGAGGCCTCGAGCATCCTGTCCTCGAATTCCACCTTGTCCCCGTTTTTCAGTCCTCGCGTGCTCTCGAATACCTGGACGGCGGCATTCTTCCCGTTCACCTTGATGACCTCGGCCATAAGGCGCGTGCCGCCGCAGTCGATATAGCATATTTCATTCTGCGAGACCGGTCCGTCGGTAAGTACCGTGACAAGGTTGGATACGATACCTGTGACCTTTCCTGTACTTTTCATATTTTTATGTTTTTATTCCTCTTTAATATTATTGTCAGTCGTGCCGTTCCCTTTCGGGTCGTATTCCACTCCCTTGAAAGTGGCTGTCACCTCTTCCACTAACTTTCTGAACATTTCCCTTCCCGTCCCTTCATCGAGGAGATGCCACCTGTCGATTATATGGAGCTTGAGGATGAATGCCAGAATGACATCCATGTCGAAATAGTGCCCGACAGTCATCTCATCGAGCCTGTTCCAGTACAGGGTATCAATGGCCCGCTCCCTGGAGAGAATGTCTTTGTCCTGGAGTATGGCCTCTATCCGTGCGGCTTCCGGAAAATCCGCCGGCTGTTCCTGCCCGTCTTCCCGAAGCAGGATGACATCCTTTTCCGCCTCCCTCCCGAGAGCCCTGTTGAGGAATCTTGCCTTGGCATTGCGGACGTTCAGATCGAATGTATAGAATTCCCTGATGAACGGGGTCCTGTGCGACAGAGCCTTGCGGTAGAAGTCCTCATTGAGGCTGTCGGCATCGAATCCGCTTTCCACAAGGCCGATGGTGTCGAGGTCACGCTGCGTACTCAGAGCCTTGATCTCTCCGATCAGCCCCTCAGCCGTCCTGTCTCCGAACTTCCAGTCCTGCGAGATTGCCGGCAGACTTGCGATTATGTAATAATAGTTGGTCATGGAAACCTGTCTCTATCCGAAAAGGATCTTCTTTGTGGCAGGCCTCAGATATGCGGAGATGAGGTCGATGAAGGTCTCGTCCGTCAGACTGATGAAATAGCCTCCATCCTTCGGCCCGATAATGAATCCTCCGCTGATCTTTTTCGAGAATTTCGCTTCGATCCCTGATTTGAGAATGGATGCAAGTTCCTTTTTTACAAAAGGTTCCAGTTCTTCCTTCAAGGATTCCGGAAGGACAGTCTCCAAATCTGCAGGCGATGCGGGATTGAAGTTCCTTGCCACTTCGGTGATGATTCCCCTGATGAAGTCCGCTGATGACATGGCGGATCTGACTTCCTGCTCGTCGATCTTCGCCACAATAAGCCTTTCGATGTCCTGCTTGGTAGCTGCAATGCTCTGACTGGCAGCCATCTTCAGATCTCCGGCGACCTTTGCCCTGAGTTCATCCGCTTCCTTCCTGGCATTGCTCACAATGTCTTCGGCTTCTTTCCTGGCGGCAGACAGAATCCCGTCCGCCTTTGCCTTTGCCTCCCTGACGATGGCTTCCCCCTCCTGTTTGCCTTTTGACAGACCTTCGTTGTACAGTTTGTCCGTCAGTTCCTGCAACTTGTTCTGCATAGTATTATCGATATTATTGGTTTTTCTGTTAATGGAACCGAAATCTCACAAATTTACGAAAGATCGGTGACAATCCAAACAAAACCCATGCTAAAATCGATGTTGAAGTGGAATTCAGAAACATTCCTTCAGGATTTCCACGATGTTGCGGGACTTGCCCATGGTATAGAAATGGATGGCAGGCACGCCATGCTTCAGAAGGTCCTTGCACTGCCGTATGCACCATTGCGTGCCTGTACGGTATGCCGCCTCCCTGTCTGTTCCTGCTTCCCCGAGGGCTTCCGTCAGTTCCAGAGGGATGTCGATCGAGAAGGACTGCGGGAGAAGGGCGATCTGCCTGGATGTGGAAACAGGTTTGAGTCCGGGAATGACCGGAACGGTGATGCCTGCCTCCCGGCAGCGGTCCCGGAAGTCGTAGAACACCTTGTTGTCGAAGAACATCTGCGTGATTATGTAGTCGGCCCCCGCATCGACCTTCCTTTTGAGGTTGGCGATGTCGGTCTCGATGTTTGCGGCCTCGAAATGTTTTTCCGGATATCCTCCAACTCCTATGCTGAATACGTTTTCTCCGATCTTCCCTTCGAATTCCCTTATGCCGGAGACGAGTTCCGAGGCATAGCTGTAGCCTCCGCGTTCCGGCGTGAATCTCTTTTCCCCGCTCATGCTGTCTCCGCGCAGAGCCATGATATTCTCTATTCCCATGAATCTCAGGTCATACAGCTCGCTTTCGATTTCCTCCCGGGTCGCTCCTCCGCAGATGATGTGCGGCACGACATCTATCTCGTATTCGGCCATGATAGCCCCGCATACCGCCACCTCGCTGACCCGGTTGCGGACGAGATGTCTGGAATAGCTTCCATCCTTCTCCTGCCTGAACTCGAATTCGTCGCGATGACAGGTCACATTGATATATTTCGGGGAAAATTCCATAAACGGACGGACTGATTCCAGCAGTTCCCTTCTCGTCATGCCTTTGAGGGGAGGGACAATCTCGAGGGATGGGAACGGCTTTGTGCTGGAAGCCAGTATTTCACTTATCTTCATAGTATTGCGTTTTTCATGTCAGTCGAGGAGATGGGAAAGGAACCGGCGGGCCGTCTGTGCATCCATGCCGCGTTTGCGGGCGTATGCTTCGTACTGTTCCCTGCTGATCCTCCTGATTTCAGGGTATGTAGCCTGAGGATGGGCGAATATGAATCCGCAGATGGATGCATCCGGTACCATGGCACAGCTTTCAGTCAGCCGTATCCCGAGCCGGTCCCCGTCCGGAAGAAGATCCAGTATATCCTTTTTCAGAGTATGGTCCGGACAGCTGGCATATCCTGCGGCAGGCTTGACAATCTTTATGCGCTTGTCCGTTTCCCTTCCGGTTTTCCCGTTTCCGGCCGGCAAATCATTCCGTGAACTCTCATTTCCGGCTATCCGTGCTTCCAGATAGCGGTCAAGCCATGCGGATGCGGCTTCAGCGAGTGTCAGCCGGACGGCCCGGCGGACAAGCTGCGGGTAGTCGGTGCCGTTACAATTGCATTGTGGCCCGGTTTCATGCACGGATATCGCGAACATCCCGAAACAGCCTTTCCTGCCGGAACTTTCCGGAGGTACGAAGTCGCAGAGCGAGAGGGGACCTGCGTTGCCGGTAGCGGATTCCTTTCTGAACATCGGCAGACAGTGTCCGTCGAAACAGATGCAGCCGTCCTTGGAGAAGGCATCGAAAAATCCGGCTGCTATCATTATACGGCAGGTTTCCGCGGGATTTGCGCTACAGTTCCCGTCATGCGGTACCGGGCCTGCCGGTTCACCGGATGCTTCCGTCCGGTATCCGGATTCTGCTGCCAGAATGCTGTCGATGACAGCCTGCCCGTCGGCTTTCAGCTGTCTTATCTCTTCATTGTCAGGGACCGGCCCGCCGTATCTGATGCCGAAGACGGTGAGGAACATTCTCCAGTCGAAATATTCCACGACATCCTTTACCGGTATCTCCATAGCGGGGATGTCCTGGAATCCGGCTGTCCGGCAGTCCATATACGAGTCCATCGTGAAAATCCGGTCCGGAGCCGTGCCTGAAACGGAGCCGGCAGCCCCCTCCGGTGCGGAGCCTCCGGTCTGCCGGTCAGCATTGCCTCCTGATTTCCCCTTGCCGTGATACAGTTCCCTCAATCTGGCCTGTGCGTCATGTTCTTCCTTTTCGAATGTCCGCCTGTCGATCATGCAGCGTTTTGCCATGACGGCACTTGCCGATGCATCCGCCCCGTAGAACACATGCTGGTACAAAGGCGCGAGCTTTACGGCAGTGTGCAGTGCGGACGTGGTCGCCCCTCCTATGAAAAGGGGAGTGTCAAGCCCTCTGCGCGTCATTTCCCTGCAGAGTTCTTCCATTTGGAAAAGGGATGGGGTTATAAGTCCGCTTACGGCGATTATGTCGGCCTTTTCCCTTTCCGCCGCCTCGAGAATGGTCTCGCGGTCCACCATGACACCCAGGTCAATGACGTTGAATCCGTTGCAGGTAAGTACGATGCCGGTGATGTTCTTGCCTATGTCGTGTACATCGCCCTTGACTGTGGCAAGTACGATTCTGGGGCCGGATGCGTTTCTCTCCGCCGGCCTGTCTCCGTTTGAGGTATCGGGCACCGCATCAGACTTTTCTCCGGTCTTGTGCCCCGGCATGTACGGCTCGAGTATCGCCACTGCATCCCTCATCACCTTGGCGGATTTCACTACCTGCGGAAGGAACATTTTCCCGTTTCCGAAAAGTTCCCCTACCTTTTTCATGCCCTCCATAAGCGGGCCCTCGATAATGGATACCGCGTTCCCGTCATATTTCTTCAGGGCTTCCTCTATTTCTTTCCCTATATCCGCAGACTTTCCCTTGAGCAGGGCGTCGCACAGCCTTTCTTCTACGGATGCCGGTTCGCCGTCATGCCCGCCGGCCTGGATTCCGGCCGGATTTGCCGGTCCTGTCATCGCTGCGGCTTTTGCCGTTTCTTTCTCTGCCAGGACTTTCCGTGCCTTTGCTATAAGTCTCTCCGTGGCATCCGGATTACGGTCGAATATCACATCCTCCACGCATTCGAGCATTTCCGGTTCTATCCGGTCGTAGACCTGCAGCATGCCCGGATTGACGATTGCCATATCCAGCCCTGCCCGGACAGCATGGTAAAGGAATACGGAATGCATTGCCTCGCGGACCTCGTTGTTGCCTCTGAATGCGAAAGACAGGTTGGATATCCCTCCGGAAGTCTTTGCTCCGGGAAGGTTCCGGTGTATCCACCGGACTGCTTCTATGAAGTCGATGCCGTATCTGGCGTGTTCCTCTATACCCGTACCGACAGACAGGACATTCGCATCGAAAATTATCTCCTGCGGAGGAATGCCAGCATGGGTGAGCAGTCCGTACGCCCTGGAGCATATTTCGATTTTCCTTTCGAAAGTTGTAGCCTGGCCCTTTTCATCGAATGCCATTACGACCATCGCCGCCCCAAGGCTGCGTATGGCAAGGGCCTTGTCTATGAAAGACTTTTCCCCTTCCTTGAGGCTGATGGAATTGACGATGCATTTTCCCTGCGAATTTTTCAGCCCGGCAAGTATCGTTTCCCAGTGGGAGGAATCTATCATCAGGGCCGCTTTTGCGGCTGCAGGATCATTGGATATGTGGCGGCAGAAGCGTTCCATTTCCCGGGTGCTGTCCAGCATTGCATCATCCATGTTGATGTCTATGACGGATGCCCCGTTTTCGATCTGGTCAGCGGCGATCTGCAGCGCGGCCGCGTAGTCTCCGGCAGCAATGAGCCGGGCGAATTTCCTGGAGCCGGCGACATTCGTCCTTTCACCTATATTGGTGAAATTGCTCGTCTCAAGGTCTATCCGGACAGGTTCGAGTCCGCTGACCGTCAATCCGCCGGCCGGCCTTCCCGTTTCCGTCATGCCTGTGGCTTGCAATGACCTTCTGGCAGGAATCCCCCTTACTGCCGCGGCAATCGCCCTGATATGTTCCGGAGTGCTTCCGCAGCAGCCTCCGACTATATCTATGAGCCCCTCTTCCGCCATTTGTCTGATCTCTTCCGCCATTTCAGACGGAGTCTGGTCATAGCCTCCCATTTCGTTCGGCAGGCCGGCATTTGGATAGCAGATGACCGGGCATCCGGCCATGTGGGAGACATCCCTGACGAGAGGGGTGAGGCCTGCGGCTCCGAGAGAGCAGTTGAGACCGAACGCCGTGAGCGGATAGTGCGATATGGCAGTGTAGAATGCTCCGATCGTCTGTCCGGTCAGGGTCCTTCCGCTCCTGTCCGAAACCGATACGGATACAATGACAGGTATCCTGAATGCGGACGGCCCGCTGTCTTTCCCTCCGGTATGCGGATGTATGCCTTCCCTGTCCAGCCGGGAGATGGCATACAGGGCGGCCTTGACATTCAGGGCATCGAAGCAGGTCTCTATCTGGATAATGTCTGCTCCTCCTTCTATCAGCGCCCGGGCCTGTTCTCCGTATGCGGCTGCCATATCATCGAAGCCGTATTGCCTGTATGCCGGATCCGACAGGTCGGATGCAAGGGAAAGCGATTTGGATGTCGGGCCAATGCTGCCGGCCACCAGTATCCGTCTCCCGGTTTCGGCCGTTGCCCTGTCCGCAGCGCGTCTGGCAATCCTTGCCCCTTCGAGAGCCATCATGCCTGCAAGGCTGCCGCAGCCGTATTCCTGCTGCGAAATGGAGTTTGCGCTGAAGGTGTTGGTTTCGATAATGTTCGCTCCGGCCTCGATGTACTGCCGGTGAATATCCTCTATTATGTCTGGACGGGTGAGGTTGAGGCATTCGTTGTTTCCGGCAAGTCCGTGTGGAATATCAGAGAAAGGTCTGCCGTGGAAATCTTCCTCCGACAGACCGTATCTCTGGATCATGGTCCCCATTGCCCCGTCCAGAATCAATATGTCCTTTCCGGAAAACATAGATTGGCAGAGACGGTTACCCGATGGTGACGATAGGGGCATCGGCAGGGACTGAGTCGCCTACGTTTACGTGGACTGCAGTCACTGTGCCGGCAACCGGAGACTCGATGGTATTCTCCATTTTCATTGCCTCAAGAACAGCAACCTGCTGGCCTGCCTTTACGGTATCCCCGACTTTTACGGAGATTCCCACGATGTTGCCCGGAAGAGGTGCGGTGACAGACTTTCCTGCGCCGGATGCAGCCGGTGCAGCGGCCGGGGCGGTCTGAGGTGCAGGAGCAGCAGCCGGAACTGCCTGAGGTGCAGGTGCCGGAGCAGCTGCAGGAGCCGCCTGTACAGGAGCCTGGACTGCGGCCTGCTGTGCCGGAGCCGACTGTACTGAAATAGGAGCCATCCCGGTTCCGAGTTCTACCTTGTATGAAGCGACCACGGTCACATCAGCGATATTTCCGTCCACTGAATTGATGGTCACGTTGTATTCGTTTCCGTTGATCTTGAAATTATACTGTTTCATTATTTTACGATTTTAGTCTGTACGGTGAATTAATATTTGCAGCCGGTCATTTCTTCCGTTCCGGAAGCTGGCGCAGGGTCGCATAGCGGGAATTCCACGGCGTGGATTTGGGCTTGATGGTCACCACGAAACTTTCGTTGTCGTGCACCTCATCCGCCATGCATTTGTCCAGGGCCATGGCGATAGCCGCGCAGATCTCGCCGCCTATGGAGTCATCGAGCCGGGCCGCTATCTCGAATGCCTTTTCTGATGATATCTCGTTCATGATCTTCAGTTTTAGATGACTACAGAGGAAGGTTGTCGTGTTTCTTGGCAGGGTTGACCACCTTTTTCCCTGCAAGCTGCTCCAAAGCCCGGATTACGCGGAAACGGGTGTTGCGAGGTTCGATCACATCATCGATGTATCCGTATTTGGCCGCCTGGTAAGGGTTGCAGAAGAGGTCGTTGTACTCTGTCTTCTTTTCCTCTGCCACGCGCTTCTTTTCTTCAGGATCCTCGATAGCCTTGATTTCCTTTGAATAGAGGACCTCGACTGCGCCCTCCGCACCCATCACGGCGATGTTGGCCGATGGCCATGCGTAGTTGATGTCACCGCGCAGCTGCTTGCAGCTCATCACGATGTGGGATCCGCCGTAGGACTTCCTGAGAGTTACCGTCACCTTAGGTACGGTAGCCTCTCCGTATGCATAGAGAAGTTTCGCTCCGTGTACTATGATTCCGCCGTATTCCTGCTGTGTGCCGCAGAGGAATCCGGGAACATCCACGAGTGTCACGAGCGGAATGTTGAATGCATCGCAGAACCTCACGAACCTTGCGGCCTTGCGGGATGCGTTGATGTCGAGCACTCCGGCAAGGATCTTCGGCTGGTTGGCTACGATTCCGACAGACCGGCCGTTCATGTGGGCGAAACCGATGATGATGTTCTTCGCGTAGTTCTTGTGGATTTCCAGGAACCTGCCATCATCGACTATGCTGCCGATGACCTGGTACATGTCGTAAGGCTTGTTCGGATTGTCTGGAATGATTTCATTGAGCATGTCATCCACGCGACTGACAGGGTCATTCGTCGGAACGACAGGAGCCTCCTCCATGTTGTTCTGCGGAATGAAGCTGAGGATGTCCTTGATGATCTGCAGGCCTTCCTCCTCGGTGTCGGCTGCGAAATGCGCAACGCCGCTCTTGGTGGAATGCACGCTCGCGCCCCCGAGATCCTCCTGGCTTACGACTTCACCCGTGACGGTCTTCACCACGCCCGGACCGGTGAGGAACATGTATGAAGTGTTCTTCACCATGATGTTGAAGTCCGTGAGGGCAGGGGAGTACACTGCACCTCCCGCGCAAGGACCGAAGATACCGGAAATCTGCGGTATCACTCCGGATGACATTATGTTTCTCTGGAAAATCTCTCCGAAACCGGCAAGGGCGCAGATGCCTTCCTGGATACGTGCTCCGCCGGAGTCGTTGAGCCCGATGCAAGGGGCGCCGTTCTTCATTGCCATATCCATCACCTTGCAGATCTTCTGGGCCATTGTCTCTGAAAGCGAACCTCCGGATACTGTGAAGTCCTGGGCGAAGATATAGACTGACCTGCCGTCGATGGTACCGTGTCCTGTCACGACTCCATCCCCGTCATAATGGGTCTTGTCCATCCCGAAATTGGTGCAGCGGTGCTGGACGAACATGTCGTACTCCTCGAAACTTCCTTCGTCGAGGAGCATTGCAATCCTTTCCCTCGCCGTATATTTCCCTTTCTGGTGCTGGGCATCGATCCTTTTCTGACCGCCGCCCATACGCGCCTTTGCCCTGCGCTCTACGAGCTCTTTGATTTTTTCCTGCTGGATACTCATAATATCTGTAGTTTAATTAATCCTGTACGGAAGCCGGTCCTGCCGGACGGATTTCCGGAGGGTCCGTTACGGAACCCATAAACTCTGCAAATATAACTCTTTTTGGTAAAAAACAGTCGTTTTTGTTTTTCTGCCGTAATTGAATCAATGCCATGTGCCAGACAAAACTATTTCCTTTAATATGTACTAAAACGCAAAACATTAAAATAATAAAGGAAATATCTTTCATTATATCTCAGAATGTTTGAATTATTATTATCTTTCGCAAGTAAAGATATTCCTAAAGAGCATAAAGAGCGTGAATAAATTACAACACATAGATAACCACATCATAACAGATGTTGCGACTCGCATTGAGAAATTGATTACTGATGCTCGAGCCAACGTTGCTCGGGCAGTCAATCTTGCAGAAGTCATTACCAAATATGAAATTGGGCATATTATTGTTGAGGTTGTACAAAAGGGTGAAGAACGTGCGAAATATGGCAAGCAACTATTAAAAGGTGTCTCAGAGATATTGACAGAACGATTGGGTGATGGTTGGTCTGTAGAGACTCTTAAGAAGTGTCGGAAATTTTATCAAATATATTCAGTCAATAAAATTGGGTCTACGCTGTCGGCCCCATTGCCTATAGAAGATTCGGTCTACACTGTAGACCAAATTCAAAAATCTGCAACATCATCGAGAAAATTGGCTGAAGTATCTCCTTTTACACTTTCATGGTCACATTATGTTGTATTAATGCGCATTGAGTCTGACGAAGAACGTCGTTTTTATGAAATTGAAGCACGGAAGCAAAACTGGAGTGTTCGCCAACTACAACGGCAATACAGTTCAAGTTTATATGAACGGTTAGCCCTAAGCCGTAATAAAGACGAAGTCATGCGATTGGCTCGGGAAGGACATATAATCAACAAGCCTGTCGACATTCTGAAAAATCCACTCACGCTTGAATTTCTCGGACTTAAACCTGATGTGGCATATTCCGAAACCAAATTTGAGAATGCGATTATCAGTAAAATGCAGCACTTCCTGCTTGAACTTGGCAAAGGATTTCTATTCGAAGCCCGCCAAAAGCGGTTTACTTTTGATGAGGATGATTTCTTTGTGGATCTTGTATTCTATAATCGATTGTTGCAATGCTATGTCCTGATAGATTTGAAAGTAGGCAAACTCACGCATCAGGATTTAGGTCAGATGCAGATGTATGTCAATTATTATGACCGATATGTAAAACGGGATTTTGAAAAGCCGACAGTCGGCATCCTGCTATGCAAAGAAAAGAAAGATGCGTTGGTGGAATTGACTCTGCCAAAGAATTCCAATATCTATGCCCAGCAATATGCCCTGTATTTGCCGGACAAGAAGCTACTCCAGAACAAGCTGCAAGAATGGTTAGAAGAACAGGAAGAATAGGATAGAAGCCGTTATCAATAATAGAACTCATAGGAATAAGTATTATGCCGGAACAGACAATAGCAAAGTCATTGAGTAAGGTTTACCGCCAAGTAAGCATCGACAAATAATCATTTGATGCGTTCAAGAAACAACTTGAAATACTTTACAGGCAGATTGACACAATCGACACAGAAGAGAAAATCAAAGGAGATTTGATGGATTTTCTCAAACTTACCTTTTACGGGCAGAACTATAAGGTATCCTCCAATGGTCGTATAAGTTCGGCCGTTCTTCTTCTTTCTGTATCATCAATACAATTCGCAAGTATTTCATCGCGTTGCTCGGATGTAATGATGAATGCATCGTTATATCCGGTTAATACACCTCTGAATATTTCAATATTCCATTCTTTTAACGGTACACCAATGGATTCGATTAGCTTTAATGCTTTGCTCTACATCGCTCAATATTGCCCAAGCATCGCTCCCAAATGATGAATTATGACTATGTGTCTCAACATAATCACTCCTATTTTTCCAACAAAAAAGCATTGATAAAGCGGCATAATGTATTCCTGTCCACTTTGCAGATTTTAGCTATTTTCCGCCTTGATATACCCTCTTTCAAAAGTTCTGTTATCAGATTCCTTTTGGGGTACAATTTGTATTTTGATTCATCTGATTTTCTGCCTATTGGCCGTCCTAAAGTCACTCCTTCGGCTTTTTCCTCGCAAGTGCTTCTTTTGTTTTTTGGCTAATGAGATTTCTCTCTATTTCTGCGGATAAGCCAAAAGCAAACGCAAGAACTTTACTCTGAATGTCTTCTCCGAGACGATAGTTGTCTTTAATTGTCCATACTCGACATTCTTTAGTCATGCAAATATTTAGGATTTCCATAATCATGAACAGATTTTTGCCAAGACGAGACAATTCACTGCAAATTATAATATCATCTTTACTGACTTTTCGTAGTAATTGTCCAAGTTGTAGTTTACTATAATTCTCTGTACCGCTAATACTTTCTTCTATCCAGTCATTAATGACAATATTTTCTCTGTTACAGAATTTGTTGATTTCAAAACACTGGTTCTCAACTGTTTGTTTGTCACTGCTGACACGAATGTAACCGTAAATCATAATTCAAATTTTAATGGAATTAAACAACAACAAATGTATTTCCCGACTGAACGTGCCACTGAGAAATACTTTGGTAAAGATTGATATTTTGTCTTACACTCGTCAGGGATCTATAGTCTAATGTTTGCTCAATTGATAATTGGAGTCGATACCTGATTATTAAAGGCTCAAAAGCCGTGTATGTTTTTTGTGCGCCAATGGGATGGAATGGAAAACTCCGAATATTGCGGCAGGACGGTACCCCGTACAGCCGCGAAGAAACCGATTGTATCATGGCTTTGACCGGAAAGGGGGTTGCGGAATGAAAATCTTTTGATAACTTTGTCGAGACCACAATCTGTCCGATGATACGGAGCGGACAATTATATGACTGATTTCGACAAATATATCAGACAAGGAGAACCCGATAGACGTGAGAAGGCCCAGGTATGGCAGACGGCTATCGGGTTGCAGGATGTAGATGGCCTCAAGCCATCGGAGTATCTGTTCCGTACCGCAGGCAGACATATCGAAGGCGATATCACCATTGACGAGGTGAAGCACCTGATTGACAGTTATTACCGATCCAAGAAGAACAGGCTGGAAACAGAGAATACAAGGACAGAGGAAGCGGACAAGGTTTCTGCCAGGATTACCGAAATGCTTTCTGAAAGATCCTTTTCTTTCACGCCGGATTATCTGATACTCATCCACAGGAGATTGTTCTCCGGCTTGTATGAATTTGCCGGAAGATTCCGTGATTACGACATAACCAAGAAAGAATGGGTGCTTGATGGAGACACCGTATTGTATTCGAATCATGAGTTAATCCGCCAGACCCTTGATTATGACTTCAGTCAGGAGAAAGATACCGATTATCCTTCATTGGATGCCGATCAGGCATTGAAGCATATATGCAAGTTCGTTTCCGATATTTGCCACGACGGAGTTTTTGGAACTGTTTTTCAGAAATCTGCTGTTCGGAGAGAAAAACGAACTGCATAACAGAGCATTGCACACTAATGCTTCCCAAAGTGCCATATCTAATGTTTCAAAGAGCCAGAATGGCGCTTTGAATTGCACTTTGACAGAAATCGCCTTGTTGAATTTCCTGAAAGCCAATCCGGAAGCCACCCAAACGGAAATAGCCGCACATATCGGCAAATCGTTGCGTACCGTCAAGCGGATGACCCCATCCTTGATTGAACGCGGACTGCTTGATCGGGAAAACGGAAAAAGGAACGGCAGATGGGTTGTGAAAAACCTGCCGTAGATTCTCCTGTTTAACAAGAAGGATTGATGTTAATCGGATTTGCAAGGAAGAGCGTCTCGGATCCGTAAACGAATTCTAATTTTCCAAAATGCGGATCATTTCGGCAGGGGTGACAATGAATGGTTTTACAGGGAAATGCCTTATATTGCCAGTGACAAGATAAGAATCTTCAACGGAAAGAGCGACTTCGTAGAATACGATGTCTTTCGGATCCGGGAAATCGATATCTGCTGCCGGTGTCCTGTCAATATTCAATCCATCGGTAACGATTGCTTTGATGACTGTCTCTATCAATGAGCGATCCAAATGGAACTTTGGTCTTGATAACACGCACCTGTACTCTTCAAGTATCTCGTCATTGTACAGAGGAACAATCCGTTCCTGCACTATTGCGCGGAAGACTTTGACAGGATTGGATTCAAGATTACTAGACAAGAGTGCGGAGACAATGACATTGGTGTCGATGACGGCAAAAATTTTATCTTTCATTACGGGCATTCCGTATCTCGGCGTTAATTTCATCAAGTGTAAGATCCTGCACTCCGGCATCTGCTGCCTGAGCCCTCATCTCAAGAAATGCCTCCCATGCTTCTTTATTTATCTGTTCCTTGCCGGATGCCTTTATCTCGAACGGAATGCGCCTCTCACGCACGACCGTTTTCATGAATACGGTGATTGCTGCAGTGCTTGTGAAGCCGAAATCATCACATATCATATCGAATTTTTTCTTCAGGGTATCATCCACCCTCATTGATAATGTAGCTTGTTCCATAGCAATCTGTTTTTAATTGTATGGACAAATATAATACATTGTATTGATTATTGCAAGACAGAACAGTATTTTGACACAATATGCGCTATCCTTTTCTTTCATGCCACGACGGAGTTTTTGGAACTGTTTTTCAGAAATCTGCTGTTCGGTAGTGAAGGCTCTTGCGGAATGAAAATCTTTTGATAACTTTGTCAGCACCACAATTGACACTGGACTGACTGATATGAAAATACTGACAATCGGGGATCTGCGCACCGTCAGGTCTGAAGCTGTCAAGAAACTGATGCTCAGGGAGCAGAGTGACAGCACTGTAAGCGAAGGCAGCAGCGGCCTTGATACGGGGACTGCAAGGATGCAGGTGCTGGTATGCGGCGGGACCGGCTGCAAGGCATCTTCAAGTCGGCTCATCGGCGAAAGGCTCAAGGAAAGGCTGACAGAAAAGGGCATAGCCGACAGGGTGGATGTCATCACCACCGGATGTTTCGGCTTCTGCGAGAAAGGCCCTGTGGTCAAGATAATCCCGGACAATACGTTCTATACCCAGGTGACACCGGATGATGCGGATGATATTGTAAATGACCATATCATCGGCGGCCGGAGGGTGGAGCGTCTGCTCTATGTCGACCCCAAGACAGGGCAGAGCGTAAGCGATTCCAAGCATATAGATTTCTACCGCAAGCAGATGCGTGTGGCCCTGCGCAACTGCGGCTTCATTGATCCGGAGAACATAGAGGAATATATCGCCAGGGATGGTTATTCAGCCCTGGCTGACAGCCTTCTGCACCGGACTCCGGAGGAGGTGATAGATGAGGTGAAGCGCTCGGGACTGAGGGGGCGCGGGGGCGGAGGCTTCCCGACAGGGGTGAAATGGGGATTTGCAAGGAAGAGTGTCTCGGATGTGAAATATGTGGTCTGCAATGCGGATGAAGGGGACCCGGGAGCATTTATGGACCGTTCCATCATGGAGGGGGATCCGCATTCCATAGTGGAGGCAATGGCTGTCTGCGGATATTCGATAGGATCGTCCGAGGGTCTGGTGTATATCAGGGCCGAATATCCTCTTGCCATTCACAGGCTCAAGACAGCGATCGGACAGGCCAGGGAGTACGGGCTGCTCGGGGAGAATATCCTCGGGACAGGTTTCAGCTTTGACATAGAGATCCGGTACGGGGCCGGTGCGTTCGTCTGCGGAGAGGAGACTGCCCTGATACATTCCATGGAAGGGAAGCGCGGCGAGCCTACCATGAAACCTCCTTTCCCTGCCGAATCCGGGTATCTCGGCAAGCCTACCAATGTCAACAATGTCGAGACACTGGCGAACATCCCGGTCATACTGACCAGGGGCGCTGAATGGTTCTCCTCTATCGGAACTGAGAAGTCCAAGGGGACAAAGGTGTTCGCCCTTGCAGGCAAGATCAACAATGTCGGACTCATCGAAGTGCCGATGGGGACGACATTGAGGGAAGTGATCTATGATATCGGAGGCGGTATCAAGGGCGGCAAGAAGTTCAAGGCAGTCCAGACAGGAGGCCCGTCAGGCGGTTGTCTGACTGAGAAGCATCTCGACATACCGATAGATTTCGACAATCTTGTGGCGGAAGGCTCCATGATGGGATCCGGAGGAATGATAGTAATGGACGAGGATGACTGCATGGTTTCCGTCGCAAGGTTCTATCTGGATTTCACCGTAGAGGAGTCGTGCGGGAAATGCACGCCTTGCCGTATAGGCAACAAGCGGCTTCTGGAGACATTGAACAAGATAACGGATGGCAGAGGCACCGAAGAGGATCTCAAGACACTCTCGACCCTCGGGAAGGTGATCAAGGACACGGCCCTCTGCGGCCTGGGCCAGACTTCCCCGAATCCGGTGCTTTCCACTTTGAATCATTTTCATGACGAGTATCTGGAGCATGTGCGTGACCGTAAATGCAGGGCGAGACAGTGCAAGGCCCTGCTGACATACTTCATCAACCCTGCATCGTGCATCGGATGCCATCTGTGCGCGAAGAACTGTCCGGCGGATGCCATAATCGGAGATGTGCGCAAGCCTCATGTCATCAATCCGGACAAATGCATAAAATGCGGAATGTGTATGGCACGCTGCAGGTTCAAGGCGATATCGGTGTCGTGACGGTTCCGGCTGCCGCCGTAGGAGGAAAATCCTTGCAGGTTCGTGAAAAACTGAATGGAAAGACTATGGAAGAAAGACAGATAACACTACAGATAGACCATCATTTCGTGACTGTTCCGGAAGGGACCACAATACTGGAGGCTGCACAGAAGATCGGCATCGATATACCGACCCTGTGCCACATAGACCTCAAAGGTACATGCATCAGGAACAACCCCGCCTCGTGCCGTATATGCGTGGTCGAGGTCGAAGGCAGGCGCAATCTCGCTCCGGCCTGCGCCACAAGGTGCACTGAGGGGATGGTCGTGCGCACAAGTACGCTCAGGGTGATGAACGCCCGCAAGATAGTCGCGGAACTTATACTTTCCGATCATCCGAATGAATGCCTGACCTGTCCGAAGGCTGGTAACTGCGAACTTCAGAACCTTGCCCTAAGGTTCAATATCAGGGAGATGCCGTTCAACGGAGGGGAACTCTCCCCGCGCAAAAGGGAGGTCACTGCATCGATTGTCCGCAATATGGACAAATGCATCTTCTGCCGCAGATGCGAGAGTGTCTGCAACGATGTGCAGACTGTGGGTGCGTTGGGAGCGATCAGAAGAGGGTTCAACACCACGATCGCCCCTGCGTTCGACAAGATGATGTCCGACAGCGAGTGCACTTATTGCGGCCAGTGCGTGGCGGTATGTCCTGTCGGGGCGTTGACTGAAAGGGACCACACCAACCGTCTGGTTGAGGATCTTGCCGATCCGGACAAGGTGGTGATAGTACAGACCGCTCCGGCTGTGAGGGCTGCGATAGGGGAGGAGTTCGGCCTCCCTGCCGGGACTCTTGTCACAGGCAAGATGGTGGCTGCTTTACGGGAACTCGGGTTCGATTATGTATTCGATACCGACTTTGCAGCCGACCTTACCATAATGGAGGAGGGGGCGGAGATGCTCAACCGTCTTGCAAGATATCTTGACGGGGACAGGTCGGTGCGTCTGCCGATCCTTACATCGTGCTGCCCGGCCTGGGTGAACTTTTTCGAGCATCAGTTCCCGGACCTGCTCGATATTCCATCGACGGCCCGTTCTCCGCAGCAGATGTTCGGCTCGATAGCCAAGACCTGGTGGGCGGAGAAGATGGGCATACCCCGGGAAAGGCTTGTGGTGGTGTCCATAATGCCTTGTCTTGCCAAGAAATATGAATGCGACAGGGATGAATTCAAGACAGATGGCAATCCGGATGTGGATTATTCCATATCGACCAGGGAGCTGGCAAGACTTATCAAGAGGGCCAACATCAGTTTCACGCTTCTGCCCGATATGGATTTTGACCAGCCTCTCGGCACTTCTACCGGAGCAGGTGTGATTTTCGGGACTACAGGAGGCGTGATGGAGGCTGCCTTGAGGTCTGTATATGAGATGTATACAGGCAAGACCCTTAAGGATGTAAATTTCCAGGCGGTGAGGGGGATGCAGGGAGTCCGCCGGGCCACTGTCGACCTTGACGGCTTTGAACTGAAGGTCGGGATAGCGCACGGGCTTGGAAATGCGCGCCATCTTCTGGATGATATCAGGCACGGGCGCAACGAGTACCATGCCATAGAGATCATGGCCTGCCCAGGCGGCTGCATAGGAGGAGGCGGCCAGCCTCTGCATCACGGCAATTCGGCTGTGCTGTATGCCAGGGCAAACGCCCTTTACAGGGAGGATGCCGGAAAGACGATACGCAAGTCTCACGAAAATCCGTTCATCAAGACACTCTACAGCGAGTATCTCGGAAAGCCGTTGGGCGAGAAGGCTGAGCATCTGCTGCATACGCACTATTTCAACAGGTCGGTGCAGTAGATGTTGCCGGAGACGGTGCCGGGTACGGACGGATATAGCACAATTTGTCACAGAGATTAAACAGAGTAAAGTCATGCCAGATATGAAACTTCCATGCGATGTTGCCGGAAAGGTGGATGCGATATGCGATGCACACGGCAACAATCCCGGCGAGCTGATCAATATCCTTCACGAAGCCCAGCACCTGATGGGTTACCTGCCGGAAGAGATGCAGAAGCTGATTGCCGGAAAGCTCAATATACCTGTGTCGAAAGTCTATGGAGTGGTTACTTTCTATGCATTCTTCACAATGACGGCGAAAGGGAAATACCCTATATCGGTGTGTATGGGAACTGCCTGTTATGTCAGAGGCGGAGAGAAGCTGCTGGATGAGTTCAAGAGGGTGCTCGGGATAGATGTCGGCGAGACTACGCCTGACGGCAGGTTCTCTCTCGACTGCCTGAGGTGCGTCGGTGCCTGCGGGCTCGCTCCTGTAGTGATGATAGGAGACAAGGTCTATGGTCGGCTGCAGCCTGTGGATGTCAGGCGCATACTCGAGGACCTGGATGCGTAGTCTTCAATGTCACTGTCCCGGCAAGGATACCTTGTCGAGGATTCCTGCCGCCCAGGCTATTGCAATGCCATAGTTGGTTATCGGAACATTCTGTCCGGCCGCATCCCTTATCCTGTTGAGGACATATTTCCTGTTGAACATACAGGCTCCGCAGTGGATGACAAGGTCATATCCTGACAGGTCATCGGGAAAGTCACTGCCAGAGACAATGTCGATGTTCAGACTGTCTCCAAAGTGATGTTTCAGCATTCCGGGAATCTTCACACGTCCGATGTCTTCAGAGGCAGGGATATGGGTGCAGGCTTCCGTAATCAGGATGTGCGAATCAGGAGCAAGCCTGTCAAGGGCTTCTGCACCTCTGATGAAAGCATCCAGATCTCCTTTGTATGCGGCAAACAGGATGGAGAACGATGTCACACGGCATCCTTCGGGGCGGGCCTGCCAGACTTCTCTGAATACCTGTGAATCAGTGATTATCAGGTCCGGAGGTCCGGCAAGTTTCCCGAGTGTGGCTGACATTGTCTCCGGAGTGCAGCATACCGCGCTGCACCCCTTGTCAAGGAGTTCCCTTATGGTCTGGACCTGGGGGAGTATGAGCCTTCCTTTCGGTGCTTCGCTGTCCTGAGGCATTACAAGCAGCACAGTGTCTCCCGGATTGACAAGGTCTCCTGTAATTGTCCGGGCTCGCTGCGTGTCATCTGTCATAGCGGCTATGGCATCGTAGACAGCCTGTATCCCTTCGCCTGTGGCCGCATTGACCGTGACCGGTTCCAGTCCGGTAAGCTTTTCTATCTCCATCTTCAATACTGTCCTCTGACCTGCATCTTCCGTATCCGGGGACAGTTCATCCTCAGCGCAGGTATTCAGCACCGGGATTACGCGGATTCCCTTGTCCGACAGAATCCTGTACCATTCTCTGTAGATCCCGGCGACCCCTGTATTCCCGTATTTCCTGCAGTGTAGCGTCCCTTTGGCGGTATTCGTTTCCTCTGTCCTGAGGCCGTCCCGGAACAGCAGGATGGCAATGTCTGTCCTGTCAAGAGATTTTCCGGTCCTTTCCACCCTGAGTTCTCCGAGTTCTCCTTCATCGTCGAATCCGGCTGTGTCGATGAATACGACCGCCCCGGTCCCCGGGATTTCCATGGCCTTGCTGACTGGGTCGGCAGTGGTTCCGGGAATTTCCGACACAAGGGAGACCGTATGGCCCGCGATGGCGTTGACAAGGCTTGACTTGCCGCTGTTGCGTGCTCCCAGTACCGCTATATGGAGCCTTTCCGAGACTGGTGTTTTCATAAATATATCATTTTTGTCATCCTTCGTTGTCTGTCATCCTGAGCGTCAGCGAAGGATCTGGAGTCCATTCCGGTGTCCCTTGACAGATTCTTCACTTCGTTCAGAATGACAGTGCTTTGTCCAGAATGACAGTAGGATTGTTCAGTAGTATATTCAGAACCGGAAATCCCGCCTTCCGTTCCGGATATCTTCCAGATGTCTGGCTGTCAGTTCCCTGACCATATCGCTGGAAATATTTTCCATCTCTTTCCGTATGGCAGCCAGTCCTTTTTCCTTTGTCTGCGCAGAGGCATAGTCATAGAGATATTCCATAAGTGTCATCAGTGCGTTCGGCTGGCAGCAGTCGGCTATCTTCCCTCTTTTTACCAGCGACATGAACCTGTCTCCCGTCCTGCCTTCACGGTAGCAAGCGGTGCAGAAACTCGGGATATGCCCCAGATCAAGGAGCCATCCGACAATTTCATCCAGGGACCTCCTGTCGCTGATGTCGAACTGTGCCGTGTCATCGTTTCCTTGCTTCTGTACGCTGCTGTCTGCATATCCTCCTACACTGGTACGGGAGCCTCCGCTTATCTGGGATATTCCGAGTTCCAGCACCTTCGCCCTCACTTTTTCGGATTCCCTTGTGGAGATGATCATTCCGGTGTACGGCACGGCGAGTCTCAATACAGCCACGATCCTGCAGAAAATATCGTCCGGTACGGAGTTCGGGAAGTCTCCTGTGTCTATGCCATCCGCAGGACAGATACGGGGCACGCTGATGGTATGCGGCCCTACTCCGAACCTTGCCTCGAGATGCTCTGCGTGCATCAGCAGCCCCACAAGGTCATATCTCCAGGTATCCAGTCCGAACAGTACTCCTGTCCCTACATCATCTATCCCTCCCTGCATTGCCCTGTCCATGGCCTCTGTATGCCAGGCGTAGTCGCTTTTGGGGCCGCTCGGATGCAGCTTCTCATAGTTCTTTCTGTTGTATGTCTCCTGAAACAGTATATAGGTGCCTATCCCGGCTTCCTTCAGTTTGCGGTAGTTCTCCACGGTCGTGGCGGCAATGTTCACGTTCACCCTCCTGATGGCGCCGTTGCGGTGATGGGTGCCGTAGATTGTGCCTATAGACTCGAGAATGTATTCTATCGGGTTGTGTACGGGGTCTTCACCGGCTTCGATGGCCAGTCTCTTGTGTCCCATGTCCTGGAGGGCTGTCACTTCGGCCCGGATTTCGTCCTGTGACAGTTTCCTGCGGGGTATATGCCTGTTCTTTGCGTGGTATGGGCAGTAAATACAGCCGTTTATGCACCAGTCGGACAGATATAGCGGTGCAAAGAGCACTATCCTGTTCCCGTAGAGTCTCCTTTTTATCTGCCGTGCAAGGGAATATATCCTGTCGAGAAGGTCCGGTTCGCTGCATTCCATCAGCACCGCCGCCTCCCTGTGCGCAAGTCCCCTGCACTCCTCCGCCTTGGCAATGATGCTTTCCATCAAAGCTCTGTCGCGGCTGTGATCCATAGCATAGCTGACGGTTTCGAGTATCTCCCTGTCATTGATGAACTCCCCGGCAATGCCGGATGCGGGATTGAAGACATGTCTGTAATTTCCCATATTATCTTTTCCTGATGATGCCTGCTTAAAATCGGACTGATATCAAGGTCGGATACAAATTTATAAATATTGTAAAAAAAACGCTATTTTTGTCACCCGACAGACGGTTGTCTATTGAAAAAATAATCCGATATGAAAGCATTGAAATTGTTTCTTTGCTGTGTCGTGCTTGCTACAGGGGTTGCAGCGGCAGCACAGAATGATTCTCCTGTCCGGTTTACAGTCAGGCAGGAACAGGTATCTGAAAAGGAAGTGCAGGTGATATTTGAAGCCGATATGGCTGACGGATGGCATGTATATTCTACCGATATGCCTGAAGGAGGTCCTATATCTGCTTCAGTGACAGTTGAATCAGCAAAGGGTGCATCCGCAGATGGCAAGCTTTCTGCCCTGGGTGAAGAGATTTCAGCCTTTGACAGTATGTTCGGGATGGAAGTCCGTTATTTCGAGAAGAAGGTGACATTTATCCAGAAATTCAAGATCAGGGGCAAGCGATGCAATGTCAGGGGATTCCTGGAATATGCGGCCTGCAATGACACGATGTGCATTCCTCCTTCAACAGTGGAGTTTACCGTAAGCCTATAATCCGATATTTTCCTCTATCCATGAAAATATGATTTCAAGTGCTTCCGCAGACACGGGTGCACTTATCTTTGCATATTCATCAGGTGTCCCTTTCTTGCAAGGCAACAGAAGATGATTCAGCCCGGGCAGGGCCACAGTGGTGACATTTCTGTTGTGGCTGAGATATTTCCTTACGTTTTCAAGATTCTGGCTGCAGTTCACCATTACATCATTTGTCCCGTTGACAGCCAGTACGGGAATCTTCACCTTGCTCAGATAGTCTGCGGGATTGTATCTGATGAAGAATCGGTACCAATTGCTTGTAGCCTGCTGGACATACATGTATATAGGATATCTGAAATGATCGTTCATGATGCCGGATTCCCGTATCATTTCATCGTCTTTAGCTTTCCATTCATCGTAGGCCTTGTATAAGGCAGCTGACAGTGTCGTGCTGTCGGCATTCGCATATTCATACGCCGTATGGAACATAATACCGTTTATCTCGTCATATCTTTTCCTGTTTATGTCAGGTATCCCGTCAGTTGAGGCTACAATGTCTTTGTTCTGCTGTATGACAGAACTCAGACCATCTGTCATAAGTCCGGCTACAGATATGAGGAATCTGATATCCTTGCATTCTGAAGCCGCTATGGAGCATGTTGCGCCACCTTCACTGTGCCCCAGTACACCGATTCTTCTCCTGTCAATTTCTTTTCTGGTACGGAGATATTCTACTGCAGCTATCACGTCCCCGGCAAAATCGGCAGTGGTGGCATCCTCGTATATTCCGTCAGATCCCCCGACGCCTCGGTCATCTACTCGGAGTACGGCTATTCCTCTGCGACTCAAATATTCGGCTATCTCCTTGAAAATCTTGTGCCCGGCCATTGTTCCATCACGGTCCTGGGGATATGTCCCGGATGCGATTACTACGGCTGTATGCCTGCCGGGATTGTCTGGCAGAGTGAGAGTACCTGCATAGTGCAGGGAGTCCTGTCCGTAGAAAAGCACATCCTCGGACCGGAAGCCAGATTCCGGCTGCCGGGCGGATGCGATGCATACGCAGCACAGGAAGCAGATGGCAAGGGCCGCTCTGAATATCTGTCTCATTTCTTTATCTCTTCTATGATTATACTGATCTCATCTGCAAGGGCGCTTGGAGATCCGTAGTATCCTGTCGCTATCCACCGTACATTGCCTTCACCGTCAATTATCATTTTCTGCGGTATCCCGGAGAAATGGAACTGCCTTGCGTAGTATGAATAGACGGCCTGACGCTGTCCTTTTTCATCCGGATTGTCCAGAAGTACCTGGAAGTCATAGCCCTTTTCAG
This sequence comes from uncultured Bacteroidales bacterium, assembly GCA_944322715.1. Classification (GTDB taxonomy): domain Bacteria; phylum Bacteroidota; class Bacteroidia; order Bacteroidales; family UBA932; genus Cryptobacteroides. The sequence goes on along the minus strand of CALUPT010000008.1, from coordinate 58,929 downwards.
AGATGAAATCCTTTATAACCTTGACATAGTCTTTCCTGTTCTCCATTGTGGAAATGAAGAAGAAATCAACTGCATCATCATCCTTGTATCTGTCCACTGCCATCTGCATACCAGGCATCGCGGCTTTGCACGGGCCACACCAGGTTGCCCAGAAATCGAGCACTATTATATGTCCGTCAAGTTTAGCCATATTCACTTTGCCCCCTTCAAGTCTGTCCAGCTTGAACAGCTTTGTCGGGACATTGATCATGCTGGACACAAGGGCATCCCTATGTGCTTTCATAAGTGTTTCAGATTTCATCGAATTGATGTATCCGTCAAATCCATCCTCTGTACCTCCGTTCCTCATATATTCAGTTTTCAGGATATCCAGCATTTCTGGAGATGCCTGGTTCTCTGACACGGCGGCCTTGATCTGAGCAAGGGCCTCATTGTCCCTCCCGTTCTTCTTCAGCAGCTTTACATAGAAATCATTGAAATCTGCATTACGGCTGCCTAAATATAATGACAGTGTATCCATCAGTGACATTGCATGGCTGTTTTCTCCTATTTCATCAAGGATTTTAGAGTAGTCAAGCCAGGCAGGTGCATTGTCACGATAGAACTTGTCTTTCCATTCTTTAGGAGACCATACTTTTTCTGCCGCATTTCTTGGGCGGGACTGCAGTTCTTCATATATCAGCCTTGCATAAGGATAGAGATTCTCTGCAGACACATCTCCGCGCATATAAGGAATCTGGATTATATGCCAGAAATACATTGACAGATCTCTTCTCGGAGCGACAGGAAGACATTCGACAAGCCTGGAATAGTCATTGTCCAGAATGATTGCATTGTATATATATATCCTGAAAAGATTGCTGTAATAGTGGTCAAACATATCATCTTCGACAAATGAGTCAATGAATTTCTCTGGCGGGAATCTTTTGAGGAATCCTTTAAAACATGAACTGAAATCATCAGGATCGGACTTGTCCATCAGGAACAGTTCGCGTGCCGTTTTTTCCCTGAAGAATTCACCGTCCGGATAACGCTCTGACAGCCTCTCTTCTATTTCTGCTCTCATAGTAGAATCCGGAAGTATCGAGGATACTATCTGATGCGCCTGCATAAGCTGCCTTTCATTCAGCCTGTCTCCTTCGGAATCTCTGTCAAGCAGTGTCCTGATGTTCTTCTTCATGTCGGCCTTGGATACTGTGGAATCGCGCTGCATGGCCAGTGTGGCGTACCAGAATATATCTTTCAAACATTCAGGGTTATCCCTGAGTTCATAGTTTATCCACATACGCACTGTTTCATCATCTTTCCTGTCGAATCCTGCATTCTGCAGAGATGGGATACCCGCCAGCTCCTGTGTGTGCTCTCCCCGCAGAAGTCCCCAGCCTATATTTGCGGAAGGCAAGTTCCGTCCATCTTTATCCAGGACATATCTGGCATACGTGAAAGATGGCCCTCCTATATCCACAGTATCCCTGTCATAGAATTTCCACACAGTCAGGGCTGTCTTTTCCGGAATCCTGAATGTCGCGGTGAGCGTGCCGTCATTCTGCTTCTCGATTTCCATATCCCGGGCTTCCCAGCGGTAATCTCTCCAGAAATAGTAAACCCCTTCTATCTCTCCTTTAAGGAAAGATGCCTCCGGGTCATATCCAAGAGTGACTGTATCACCCTCGTGCAAATATTCAGGTTCAAATGTGCAGACCTCCTGGGCCAGTGCATCAATTCCTGCAGTCATTGCAGCTGCAAGTAAAAGTGTCCTTTGCATGTCCATTCCCGATACTTTTGGATTCCGGGACAAAAATAGTGTATATTCATTGATAATATTTCAAAAAATTCTAAATTTGCGCTATGCGTGGGGGTGACTCTACCTGTATTTTGAATAATTATTCAGGATATTAACGACTTAACAAAATCATTTATGAAAGCATTATCATCCGTATTGCTTTTTGCAGCCTTGTCTGTATCTGTGCCTGGTTATGCAGATACAGGCCGGCCGGCAGATTCTGCCGTTCAGGGGGGGCAGGATTATAATATCCCCAGACAAGGGCACATTATCGGTAAGGTCCAGGATCGCAACGGTGTCGCTCTACCGGGTGTGGCCGTCATGATCAAAGGCACCAGTATCGGTGTCGAAACCAATGCGGTCGGGAATTATGACCTGGATCTCCAAGGGAGAAAAGAAGGGACCATTGTCTTTTCCTGCCTGGGATATTCCATTCAGGAAATCAATTATACAGGACAGACGCATCTGAACGTGACCCTCCAGGATGACCTGGAAGCTCTGGATGAGATTGTCGTGACAGGATATGGCAATTATAACAGAAGTGAATATGTAGGTGCCGTCACCCAGATCAAGGCCAAGGATATCCTTATACCCGGAGAGGCTACAATAGACCAGATGCTTCAGGGTGTCATTCCCGGAATGTCCGTCCTGAACACTACCGGAAAGGTCGGTGGTACTCCGAAGATCAGGATCAGGGGAACATCCACGATTCTGGGGAATCAGGAACCGTTGTGGGTCGTTGATGGGGTGATACAGACCAATCCGGTGCCCATCCCCAATGATGCGAGCCCTATTTCCGGAGATATGGAAGACCTCGCCCAGACAGCCGGAAATGCCATATCCTGGCTTAATCCGGCAGATATAGAGACCATCACTGTCCTGAAGGATGCCGCATCTACCGCAATCTACGGATCCCAGGCGGCCAACGGTGTCATTGTCATAACTACGAAGAGAGCCACAGGGGGAGGACTGTCTGTCAATTACAGTGGTAATGTCAGTGTCAGCCAGCGTCCTGCATACGGACTCTATGATATGATGAATTCCCAGGAATGGATGCAGTTCCAGCAGGAGATGTATGCAGACCGTGACCAGTATACACAGGCAATCCTGCCTATAGGGTATGGAGGGCTGATCCAGAAGCTGCAGAACAAGGAGATTACAATCCAGGAATTTCAGAATGAATTCCGCAGGATGGAGTATATGAATACGGACTGGTTTGACATCCTGTTCCGCTCGGCTGTCAGCCATACGCATAATGTAAGCGTATCGGCAAGCGGCGATAAGGTACAGAGCCGATTCTCGATCGGGGTCAACGATACCCAGGGAGATGCAAAAGGGAATGACCAGCTTCAGTTTACTGCAAGTTCCAATACTACATACAGACCTGTAAGCAGACTTTCAATCGACCTGTCTCTGAACGGCAGTTACCGCAAAGTCAATGATTTCGCTTTCGGAACGGATCCTTACACATACGCAATGAACACTACCCGTGCCATTCCTGCGTATAACGATGATGGCAGTTATTTCTATCACGAGAAATATGGAAACCCGAGCCATTCCTACGCTAGCAAGAATTATTATAACTATAATATACTTAACGAAATAGAAAATACTGGAGCCCAGACTACAACACAGACTTTCCAGTCTAATCTGAGTATAAGGTGGGATTTCCTCGACCATTTCCAGTTCCAGGGTGATGTGACCATGGCCCTCGCTTCTGTGAATATGAAATCGTGGGCGACCGAATATTCCAACTATATCACCTCGATAAGAGGTTATGAATACGGTACTGTCCAGCCGAATTCCGCTGAAGAGCTTGCCAGTCCTCTCCCGTATGGAGGTCTGCTGAACACCCAGAACAACAGTACATTCAACTGGTCTGTCAGAGGAGCTTTCGTCTATAATAACACATTCAGGGAAAAACACCGCCTGACGATGAATCTCGGTTTTCAGATGACTTCCGACAAGACGGATGGATTTACCAATATGAGGTATGGATATCTGAAGTTCAGGGGAGAAGCATACGCCAATGTCCCTCTATCCATAACTCCTGTTACCGGAGCGGCGACACAGTCGCAGACGACGCTCCACGAAGATATGAAGAACGGCTCTAGTGTGGTGAATACAATCTCCAACCAGCTCAGTGAATATTTCACGGCTGTCTACAGCTACGATGACAGATATGTTGTCAACCTCAATGCGCGTCTGGATGCTTCCAACAGATTCGGACAGGACCAGAACAAGAGATTCAACCCTACGTTCTCCCTCGGAGGCAAATGGCGTATCGGAGAGGAACCGTTTATGGATTTCGCAGACAACTGGTACGATATGTTCGACATATCCTTCTCCTATGGATGGAGAGGAAATGCTGTGACGGCAGTGTCTCCATATCTGATCGCACAGGATGGGGGTATCCACGATTATTTCCACCAGTATTACCTGACAATCCAGTCGCTTCCTTATCCTGATCTCGGTTGGGAACGTACCCGGGACTTTAATGTAGGTGTGTCATTCTCGTTCTTTAAAGGAAGGCTCAGCGCGGATTTCAACTATTATGATAAACTGTCTTCTGTCCTTTCATCGCACGATATTCCGGTAGAGTACGGTGATGTCAACGCATATATCGATGGCTCGATTATGAAGAACAGGGGGTACGAGTTCATCATAAGCGCGACTCCGGTACGGACAGAGGACTGGACATGGTCCCTGTCGTTCAATACGAGCCACGAACGGAATGTCGTCGAGAACAATAACAGGATAAATTCGCCTGAAGACTATCTTACAGGAGCAGCAATAGTCCCCGGTGAGGCATACGGGACATTCTGGGCTTATGATTTTGCAGGTCTCGACCACGAGACAGGACGGCCTCTTTTCAACAAGACTGACGAGAGACAGCCTGAATTCAAGGATTTCCTCGTGAAGGCCGGATGTACTGAGCCGGATCTTTATGGAGGTATAAACACCTCTCTCCGTTACAGAAATTTCCATCTCCGTGCCGCATTCGCCATATCTGTCGGAGCACAGGGCTGGCTTCCTTCGTTCTATGCGTCAAGCGGTATGCCGCGTCCGGAATCGAATGTTCCAAGATATATGGCTGACAGGTGGAGACAGCCGGGCGATGAGACTCATACGACAATCCCATCCATTCCGGCAGGAAACCCGAATGATCTCTATACCACTTTGTATTACGGGGATGATGGGCTGTCATCTCAATATTCCAGCATATATGAAATGTATAACAGGTCTACGGCAAGGATAGCCGATACAGGATTCCTCCGCTGCAGATCCATATCTCTACAGTACGATCTGCCGAAGGATTTCATAAACAAACTTGGAATGATCAACGCATACGTCTCGGCAAGTCTTACCAACCCTTTCGTGATAGCGTTTGACAAAAGATGGGAAGGCCGTGATCCCGAGACTATGACATGGCCGGCGCGCCGTACTTTCTCCATTGCGCTGAATTTGAGTTTCTGATGATGATTTTGATGAAGATATGAAAAAAAGAATTTATACAATATTGGCAGGCTGCACTGTAGCAGTCGCCTTCAGCGGGTGCAGCTTCCTTCAGGAAGAGTCCCAGAGTGAGATGATACCGAAGACTACAGAGGATTTCTCCGAACTGCTCCTCGGCTCCGGCTATCCTGACAATAACGGCCCGGATATTTCAATCCTTGAATACCTGGATGATGACTGTGCCCAGATGCTGAACTATTCCAATTCTATGCCTGACGGGAATACGGGAGAAGTAACTGTCTTTCCGCCAGACTATTATGCCGGTAACGAGCAGACTGTGGCCGTTGCCCCGTATTATCAGTGGCAGCCTGACATGTGCGATTTCAACGGATACCAGGAGCGTATAAATGAAAATGCATCCGAGACAATGTACTATCAGTTCTACCAGAAAATCAAGGGCTGCAATGCTGTCCTGGATCTTATCGACACAGCCATAGGAAGCGATGAGCAGAGAGACAGGGTGAAGGCGGAGGCTCTTGCCATACGGGCGATGCTTTATTTTCAGCTTGTCAATATTTATGGCGAGCCGTATAACTATAACAGGGACGCCCTCGGTGTACCGCTGAAACTGGATGCCAATCTCAGCAACGAGCCGATTGCCAGGTCGACAGTCGCACAGGCCTACGAGGATGTTATTGTCCCGGATCTGGTCGAAGCCGCCAGACTTATGGACCCGCTTGAATATATAGCTCAGAACTACAGGATAAACCAGCCGGTAATACATATACTCCTGTCCAGAGTGTACCTCTATATGGACCGTTACCAGGACTGTGTCAATGAAGTGGAGAAGGCTATGGATTACGGTATCAGACTGATGAACCTTACGACGGAATTCGATCCGGACAATATCCCGTACCAGTACAATCCTTTTGATTATACCAATCCGGAAGTGCTTTGGATTTTCGGAGCGTCCACCAGGGTGGACAATATCGGTTACAAGTCAGGGATGAACCCTGACTTTCAGGCTCTGTGGGATTCATCCTCTGATCTGCGATACAAAATGTTCAATCTTGGAGCTCCGGAATGGGAGACCAACAATTCAAATTTCGTGATGTACAAGCCATACGGCTCCTCTAATCTGTGCCAGGCGATAAGGACATCCGAGGCTGTCCTGAACAGGATGGAGGCAGAGGCTCTGCTCGGGAACGATGCGGCTGCACTGCAGATGCTGAATGATTTCAGGGCGACAAGGATAACCGGATACTCCGCTGTCACCCTCGCTGGAGATGAACTTCTGGATGCCATCAGGACGGAAAGGAGAAAGGAACTGTGCTTCGAAGGACACAGATGGTTCGACCTCCGCCGTCAGGGAATGCCGGAAATCACCCATATCTATAAGGCGGAGCAGGGTGGCCAGGAATTCGTCTATACTCTTCAGCATAACGACCCTATGTATACGCTTCCCCTTCCTAGCTGTCTGCTGGAGCAGAACCGTGCACTTGTCCAGAATGAGTGCAGGAACGGAGCGCAGCGTCAGGGAGTTGCAGTAACGGAATAATTTAATCGATAATAAAGACAAGTATTATGAAAGATAACATATTCAACCTTGCGGCGGCAGTCTGCTCCGTAATGGTGATGATGACAGTCATTCCTTCCTGCAGCAAGGATGTTCCGATCGGTGATCCGCTGGACATCGATACAGGCTATTCCCTCCCTCAGGAAGGGGCATCCGAAGAAGACAATGCCCGTATTATGGACATATATGAGAAATGGGGGTCTTATCTGCTCTATAAGATTGATGCCGATGATATTTTCTGGCAGCAGATATCAGGTAACGCTTCTACAGGCGACAGGGTAAATAAGTATACTGAAGGTGATCCTTCCTATGTGGGTGATATGCTTGACTATCTCGACAAGATATGGTGGAGATATTTCCCTGATGATTTTATGAAAACCGGTGGAGCGCCTTACAGGATGTATATTGTGGAGGAGTATTATGTTGAAAGGGATTTCGGCGGAGGGGATATCCGGAAATATCCTGCGGATTACTATATCGGGGAGAATTTCATTGTCCTTGGCGGTATGAGTACCGTGGCTTCTCTTGACGAGGCGGCCCTGAAATCAAAGAAAATAGCCTTGATTACTGCTTTATGGACAGAATACGTATCGTCAGGCGTGCTGACTACACCGACAGAATTCTATACTGTATCGGATTATACAACAAAGCCCGAGATGACATACAATCCGACAACATATTCTTATGAATATACTCCCGAGCAGCTGGAAGCTCTCCGCAACCGAGGTTTCATCCCTAATTACAGCCAGTATGGATACAGCGTATACAATGAAATCTACATGAAGTATTCAGAGACCAACGATACCTGGTCTTCAAGTGATCCGAGATCCAATGATTTCAATTATTACATTGCCCAGATACTGAACGCTACGGATGAGGAAGCGGCCGAGTTTCTGAAATATGAGACTGTGGCGACCAAGTGGAACATTATACTGGATTACTATAAGGACAATTACGGTATTGACTTGAGAGCAATCGCTACTGAATGATCCGGTTGTGATGCATCGGCTGACAGCTTTCCATGCCGATCTCGTCGTTTTAAATTATGGTTTGTAATTTTTCAAGACAGGACATGAACAAAAGGATAATACTTGCAGCCTTTTTCTTTATGGCGGCTGTATTCTCTTCTGCAGCACAGGATGTGAAGACAGAAGAGGAGAAATTGTCTTCCGACTATTACATGGCTCTTTACAGGGACAAGGATACAGTCAGGGCAGATGCCTTGAAGACCGAACTTTTCAGGAAATATCCTAAAGGAATGTTTGCCCGAAGGTATGCTGCCGAATCGGTCAACGCAGCTGCCGATACCGTGGAGTATATGGCATTGTGCGATTCTTTCAGAAAGGAGTTCCCTTTGTCAGACTGGCTGGCGCATCCTGACAGCCAGGGTTTTGTATATATGAATTTCTATCGTGGATATGCCAAGTATCTATATGCCTCAAAGCAGTGGGATAAACTTCGTGAAGTCCTGCCTGAGATGACATATACCATGCTGGTTGATCTTTATTCCCACGGCCCTATGTTCTATATAATGAAAGTTCCGGTAGACCCTCGCGAATATGTGGATATTGCACAGGATATCATCGATGAAATGTATGCCAAGAAAGATGCGGATGTGGATATGTATTCTGATGGTGCAATACGGTCAGGCGCTGAATCTATGAAATATTATCTTGCAGTCCAGACAGAAGTCCTTCAGAGAAGCGGACGGCCTGCGGATGCGGTGAAATGTATGGAAAAGATCAATGAAGAGGACAGGTATGATCAGTATCCGGCAGGAAATGAAGCATACGTGATGGCACTTGAGGAACTGGGACGGGACAAGGAGGCGGTGAATGCCGTCATCGGTTCTGCTGCTGTAGGAAGGCTTACGCCGAAACTATTCTCTATGCTGGGTGACCATTACGATTCTCTCGATCCGAAGCCGTCTGCCACTTTCGATGAATACTATTCATCACTCAAGACAGAAAAGGCGAAAGAAAACCTGATTAGAGATGTACAGAAGGGGATGACCGATGAGCCGTATGAGCACTTCATCCTCACTTCTATGCAGGGGAAGAAAGTGGATTCTTCCGAATATGGCCCGGATGACATAATTGTGCTGGACTTCTGGGCTACCTGGTGTGCTCCTTGCATTGCTGCCCTTTCGGGGATGCAGTTGGCTGTGGATAAGTATGCGGATGATGACAATGTCCATTTCTTCTTTGTCTGCACCCAGGATGAACCAGACAAAGCTAGGATCAGAAGAATCTGGAAGAGAGGTAATTATCATGATATGACAGTCCTGCTGGATTCTTGCAGGGATGGGAGCAATGGATATGACAAAGTCTACAGAAGCATCATTCACGGGACATCGGGAATCCCGCAGAAAGCCGTATTGAAAAACGGGAGGGTGCGCTATATCGCAGAAGGTTATGGCGGCAGCCCGAGCGGGCTTATGGATGAGATCTCGGCTGTCATAGAAATCTTGAAGAACGAATAGTTATGAAACGTTTTGTCTTGTGTGCGGCAGTCCTGCTGTCCTTGTCCAGTATTTCTTCCAGAGCGCAGAAATCACCGGAAGAGAAACTGAATATGACAATGTATGCCATCATGAACATGTATGTCGATACTGTCGACAAGGCATCATTCGTGGACGGGATGATAGCCAGGGCTATGAATGAACTGGATCCCTTTTCCGCCTACCTGACTCCGGAGGAAGTGATGGCCAGTGAAGCGGCTCTTCTCGGTCCGACCGCCGGAGATCCTTCGGCATTTCCCGTGAATGCGGCCAATGCGGGTGAATCTTCCGGCATTCAGGGCGGTGCATCCGGAACAGTCCGGACAGCATATATCGCTGATAAGAAGAGCGGGACCGGATATATATGTCTTACGATGTTTGCAGAGCATACTCTGGATGAATTCAGGTCAGCAGTGTCGGAACTCAGGAAACAGGGTATGAAAAACCTTGTCCTTGACCTGCAGGGCAATCCGGGCGGATTTTTCGAGTCCGCAGTCGCAGTCGCGGATGAGTTCCTTGACGGGGACAAGACAATAGTCACTACATCAGGAGCGCATATCCCTACCCGGACGGCTTCAGCACAGATCGATGGCTGTTTTGAGAAAGGCAGGCTTGTACTGCTTGTAGACGACAGGACGATGTCTGCAGCAGAAATCCTTGCCGGAGCGCTTCGTGACTGGGACCGTGCGGTCCTTGTGGGCAGTCCTACTTTCGGTAAGGGACTGATCCAGGAGACGCTTCCGTTTGAAGATGGTTCTGCGCTGAGGATTACTGTTGCACGTTATCTGACGCCATCTGGGATGCAGATACAGAAGCCTTATGAAGGATACGGCAGGGTATATGCTGACCCGACGCTTGTCTACAGGTCTCTTCTGAAAGGAAGGGAACTGCATTCCGATGGAGGTATCGGTGTGGATGTACAGGTGCCGCGCGATACGACTTTTATGACTGAATGGTATTATAATCTTGCTTTCAACGGAATGCAGAAAATGGAGGCTGCTTCGTATCTGGAAAGGAACAGAGATGCCCTGCTGAAGAAATACAGAACTTCCGATATCTTTTTCAGAAAATTTAATGGAGAGGAAGAGATGTTTTCGGAAATGGTAGGGATGGCGGAAGGAGCGGGTATCACCTGTCCAGGCCAGGAATACGAACGTACTGCACCGGCGGTGAAGACCCAGCTGAAAGCATTGCTTGCCAGGGCGCTCTATCCGGATGACCACAACATATATTACAGGATACTCAACACGGCAAGTCCTTCTGTGATCCGCGCCCTGGAGATCATAAGGAGCGATGAATATGACAATATCTTGAAATGATGGGACGTAATATATTGTTTTTCCTGTCGCTGTCAGTGATTCTTTCTTCGTGCAGCCGGAATTTCACTGTAGAGGCAGAAATCGGTTCGGAAGACTATGACGGAGTGACCGTGTATATGATCAGGAAGCATCCTGTAGAATATTCTGAAAATACAGTCCTGGACAGCACCGTCATATCCGGAGGCCGATATGGATTCACATACAGGATATCAGAAGAACCGTTTATTGCGATATTTGAATTTGAACCGAAAGGCGTGTCAGGGCATACGGAGTTCTATTATGATCTTCCACAGGCTTCTTGTGTAGTCGAACCGGGCAGAGTGGAACTTATATACGAGGCAGATGGCGTCAAGGTGTCCGGAACTCCGGCCAATACCGATTATGAGAAATATATATTGTCTCCGCAACGACAGGCCAGGTCAAAATCCATAGAGTATGCCGGAAGGACATCAATGTCGGATTCGATCCGCTTCTTCTACAATGAGACAAGACCGGATATTGTGGCTTTTGTCAGGAAATATGCGGATTCCCGTGTCGGGGCAACAGTCTTTTTCAGCAGAGCGGAGGGGTTCTACGGAGATTCCCTGTATTCTTCTACGGTGAAATGTATAGCTCCTGAATATGTGGCGATGGATAAGGCCAGGACTGAACGTATGGAGGCGGAACGTAAGGCGGCAGAGTCAGCCAGGATATCATCACGTGAAGGAAACCCCTATGTCGATTTTATGTCGTTGGCTAGGGATGGCTCTGAAAGGAGATTCTCTCAGATAGCTGGTTCAGGAAATGTGACTCTTCTGGTTTTCTGGGCTTCGTGGTGCCGTCCCTGCAGAAATGAGATACCTGAACTGAAGCGTCTATATGAGACATATCATAAAGCTGGCCTTGAAATGGTCAGCGTGTCTCTTGATACACGCAGGGGAGAGTGGGAGAAGGCGTTGGATGAAGAAAAGATGCCATGGCCGCAGTGGTCCACCCTTGAAGGGTTCGGTTCTGCGTCTTCGAAAGCCTATGCAGTGCATGCGATTCCGTATGTAGTCCTGATAGACAGGCACGGAATAATCTCTCTGGTGAACATTCACGGGAAAGCCCTGGAGGAGGCCATCAAGGATCTTCTTGGAAGTCAGATGCAGTTTTCAGAGTAGTCTCCACGGCTGAAGTCGATATGGTATCCTATTCTCGCGAGCCTGGATTCAAGTTCAGCAAGGCCTTCGGCGGATTCACTCCCAGAGGAGGCCTTGTCGTCATACAGAGAGTAACTGTCTCTTGTCCAGGGAGGCGAGAGGTTGGGCATTACAACATTGGCTCCTGACAGGATCCCTTTTTCCCGGCCGTCATTTGCAACAGTCGCCAGTGCGGTGGTGGCTGGAATGAGGGCATCCGGAAACATCAGCCGGAAGATGGATATGAGTTTCAGTGTCAGTTCCAGCCTCATGTCCTCTGCCTCTCTTGTCGCCGGCCCCGGTCCGCCGACTGTCCGGTTCCGGTATTCCGTTCCATAGCAGAGTCCTCCGAAAGGGGTGTCCTTGTGCGGAATGAACGGTCCGATTCCTATCATTTGCGGCCGGAGCGCCTGGATGTATTGTATGTCCTCGATTATATTGTCAACGGTCTGGTACGGGCTTCCTGCCATTATCCCTGTCCCTGTCTGGTACCCGATGGCTTTGAGTCTGGCTATGCATCGGAGCCTGTTTTCCAGGGACATTCCGGCTGGATGCAGCATAGCATAATGATCCGGATTATGTGTCTCGTGCCTGAGAAGGTATCTCGTGGCTCCGGCGTTGAAGAATCTCCTGTAGCTTTTCTCTCTCCTCTCTCCGAGAGACAGGGTGATGGCGCAGTCCGGAAACCTGCCGTGAATCAGACTGCAGACCTTCCCGATAAAATCATCCGCCTCGTCGGGAAGTTCTCCTCCCTGAAGTACGAATGTCCTGAATCCGAGCCTGTATCCGAAACTGCATCTGCCGAGTATCTCCTCTGCGGACAGACAGTATCTGCGGATGTTCCTGTTGCTCTTCCTGATTCCGCAGTAGAGGCAGTCATTCCTGCATATATTCGTGAATTCCATGAGGCCTCGGACGTATATGCCATGCCCGAATCTCCTGACGGCGGTGTTTCTGGCGGTTTCGTGCAGATATGCAACCGTATCAGGGTCACGGCATTCAAGAAGAGACCGGTACCCTGCGGCATCCAGTCTCTTCTCCCTTTCCAGCGTATCGACAAGTTCCGTACCCAATTGGATGTCAGTTCTGGTGGGCGGGACGGAGAAGGTCGAGCACGACCTTGACAGGATTGAATGTCTCCAACGGCACTTCCACAAAGAGGGTGTTCCAGTCGCTCATGGATCCGTTCCACAGCCCCGGCAGTTCGAGCGCCTTCAGTTCGCGTCCCTGATAGCTCTTGGAACTGATGAATCCGGCTTCTTCATCCACATATTCCGTGAGATCGAAGCTGTTTCCCTTGTAATCGTGCAGGCAGCACACTATGTCGACAGGGTTGAAATGCGTCGCTGCGGCAAGGGCTGACTTCGCATTTTCATCCGACATGTTGATCTGCACGCTTTCGAGGATCTGGAGCGAGGTGGAACCGTCTTTCTCCTCGATGATGAAAGGCCCGCCTCCGGGTTCTCCCTGGTTCCTGACCATTCCGCAGACGCGGATCGGCCTGTCGAGTTTCCTGCGCAGCATTTCGACTCTCTTCTTGCAGTCAGGAGCCGCAGGCATCCTGATGCAAAGTTCATTGAGGAGGAATTCCTCGATGTCGTTGCACAGATTCTGCACTTCGGGGCTCATGTACCTGTCATCGTATGACTGTGTAAGGCTCGGGATGAAAGGAGGCAGTGCGTGTGCCATCGCATCCCCGGTAGCGGCATCAAGCTCCCTGAGGTAACCGAAAATCTTGTCCCTCAGTTCGACAGCCTTGCCGAGCAGGACTTTCTTGTATTTTGCCGTGACCGGCAGGAATTTCTCGACAGCTACGTTGTCTATGTTCTTTATCGACACGATCTCTTCCTGCAGGCTGTTTAGGTTGTGTATGAGGGCTCCGTGTCCTGCAGGACGGAAAAGCAGGGAGTCCGTTTCCGTGCGGAAAGGCCTGTTCTCCACATCCACTGCGATGGTGTCGGTAGCCTTGTCCTGATATGTGAAGGTAACGTTGTACTTCACTCCGTACCTTTTCTCGTATTCATCCTTTACCTGTGCCAGCGCCTCCTCGAAAAGCTGGCGGTGTTCAGGTGATATGGTCACTACAAGGTTGGCGCTTCCATCCGCATTTCTCATGTAGTCCTGGGCTTCCACCAGGTGTTCCGCTATTGCCGTGCGGATCTCTCCGTCAGGGTATCTGTGGAATTTCAGTACGCCCTTAGGCTTTGCTCCGTATCCCAATCCGGCATCGGTAAGCGTCTTTTCGAGAATGTCGCGCCTGCTGGCCGCTGTGTCTTCCGGGGTCCCGAAAAGGTCCCTGTCATAAAAGGCGAAACTGCAGATGCGGGCCACGAACCGTGCTGCAGGTGAATCTTCCGCCACATCCTTCCCGCCGTTCAGGGTGTCGAGCCCGCTGAAAAGGTCCTTGAACATCCTTGAAGCCGCACCTGATGCGGGCACGAACTTGCATTTGCCATCGATCTTTGCCGATTCGTAGCAGTTTATGGCAGCGTCCTCCTGTTTTTCGTCGAGCACTTCGATTCCGTTTCCCGGAGTCGCCGGCGCGATGATTTTCATCCACGGGAATCCTTTCCTGAAGCGTTCCACCTGCGCCCTGACTGTCTCTACTGATGAGTGACGGTCCTCGATCTGTTTAATGTCCCTGTTAGAAAACATAGTCTTGAAGTTTGGATTATATGGTATCTGTCAGTCTACGTATATTTCCCGGCGGTACTGGTATTCGCTCCTGAGCTTCTCGAAATTCTCCGGAGCCATCCTGAACATGAAGTCGTCCGTGAATATCGGGTAGTTGTACTGGAATATCGTGGTGATTTCCCCCTGGGTCTTGCCTTTGAGTTCGAGCCTTTTGGGCTGGTGTTCGGGAAGGTTGCATGTCGGATAGAAATGGTACAGTCCGTTGATGTCGAACTGACGGGCGACCGCCCTGACGGCGGATGCAGTGCCGTTCTGTTTCCCTTGGAACGAATATCCGGCTATGTGCGGGGTGGCTATATCTGTCATATCCAGCAGCTTCAGATTGATGTTCGGCTCATTGTTCCATGTGTCGATGATGACGGGGCCGAGCTTGACCCTTGCTTCCATCAGCGCCTCCTCGTCCACCACTTCGCCGCGGGAGGCGTTGATGAAGAATGTCCCCGGGCGCATAATCTCGAAGAAATGCCTGTCAGCCATGCCTTTTGTGGTCTCGTCCAGCGGGGTGTGCATGGTCACTATGTTCGAGTTCGCCACAAGGTAGTCCATCGGTACGAATTCTTCCGGTCCTTCCTTGGCGGCGCGGGGAGGGTCGCATTTGAGAATCCTGAATCCGAGGTATCTTGCCATGTGCTCCACCTTTTTCCCGACATTGCCGACGCCGATTATGCCGAGGGTCATGTCATCCAGCTTTATCCCGTTTCTGGATGCGGTCCCGTAAAGTCCCGTGAACACATACTGCATTACCCCTCCGGCATTGCATCCCTGGGCGTTGTAGACCCTTATCCCGTTCTCCCTGCAGTATTCCATGTCTATATGGTCGGTACCTATCGTGGCAGTCGCTATGAGGGATACCTTGGTCCCGTCCAGCAGCTCTGCGTTGCATCTGGTCCTTGTCCTGATTATCAGGGCATCGGCATCGATGATGTCCTCATGCCTGATGTCCTTCCCATCTATGTATGCTATGTCCGCGTAGGGCTCGAATATACCTTCAAGGAAAGGTATGTTGCTGTCGGCCACTATTCTGATTCTTCTGTACATCTCTTCATTTCATGATTATGTCCCTGACCGGAATGTCCCTTTCCGCATTTCCGGAGAAAAGGGCGTTTCCCCCGAGAATCCTGTTGATCTCATCCATGATGCCCTGCTTCTGCAGTGACAGCCGGCTTCTCTGTACGGAAGAGGAAAGGGTCACATAAAGCCTTCCTCCGCGCAGGGAGCAGCCGAGGGTGTACCTGCCTGCTCCGGATGCCCTGTCCCATGCCTCCCGGGCCAGCTGGCTGTCAAGGCCTGCCGCTATCTTCATGTCACGGATGTACTCCCTGACCAGCGTGTCCATCGGTACCGCATCCGTCCTCCGTATTATGCTGTCCGTCCTGCCCATTATTCCGGGATTTTCGTGAAACATCCTCCGGCAGCCTCGAAATAGGCTCTGTCGGTCGTGAACCCGTCCACTATGCCGCTGAGCCTCACCTTGTTGCTGTCGGTTATGAATATCTGTCCGAAATCGCTGCTCGCCACCATCGAGATCAGGTTGGATATCCTGTTCATGTCCAGCTTGTCGAACACATCATCGAGCAGCAGCAGAGGTGCGAATCCGTAATTCCCTTTCATTATCTCGTACTGGGCGAATTTCAGGGACACGATGAAGGATTTCTGCTGCCCCTGCGAGCCGCACCGGCGTATCTGGTGCCCGTCCATCGTGAAGATGAAGTCATCCCTTTGCACGCCTGCGGAAGTATAGCCCAGTACGGCATCGCGTTCCGCACTGGCCTCGAGGACCTCTTCCAACGTGCCGTTTTCCAGGTCGGAACGGTACCGGATGTCCACATCTTCCCTGCCGCCTGAGAGGGCACGGTAGAAGTCACTGACAACAGGTGCGAGGTCCCTGGCGAAACCGGCCCTGGCATCGTGCAGCTTCTGCGCATGCGGAGACATTCTCGCCCCGAACACGGACAGAAGCTCCTTGTCCGGTCTCCTGTCCTTCAGAAGCCTGTTGCGCTGGGAAAGCAGCCTGTTGTACTGCTGGGCCGAATTGAGGTACTCCCTGTCCATCTGCGACAGTACCGAGTTGATGAACCGTCTGCGTTCTTCCCCCGATTCGCTCACTAAGGAGACATCGGAAGGGGAGACCATGACGACAGGCAGTTCCCCTATGTGGGATGAGATCTTTTCATAGACCTTGTCATCCTTCTTCAGTTTCTTCTCCCCGCCTGCATTCACCTGGATTGCGAACCTCGTCCTGAGGGGCTGTTCTCCCTGATGGCTTTCCATAAGGTAAGTCCCTCCGATGGAAAACGAGTCAGTCCCGTGCCTGAATATGTACCTGTCGGAAGTGGAGAACGCGCTTTTTGTCATCGACAGATAATAGATGGCATCCAGAAGATTGGTCTTGCCCTCCCCGTTGTTGCCTGAAATGCAGTTGACGTTCGGGGAGAACGGTATCTCCTGGAAACCTATGTTCCTGAAATTGGATACGACTATTTTCTCCAGTACCGGCATTCTTGTCGTCGCAAAACCGGAGCGGTCGGGAAGTCCGGAACGATGGAAATCCGTACGGCTCCTTACGGAAATACAAAGATACGGAAATAATTGTAGGATTTGTCAAATTTTTATAAATTTGCGCCCTGTTTTACCGATAGAAACAAAAAATCGAAATATGGCTAAAGAAACTAAAAATCCGAACGCCGAGGCCGTCGCTGAGGCAGTCTCCAGGACAGAAGTCTTTTTCAAGGAGAATTCAAAGCCTATGGTCATCACCGTCGCAGTCATTATAGTGCTTGCAGCGGGGGTCTTCCTCTGGCATAAATTCGCGTACGAGCCGAAAAGGGCTGAAGCCCAGGAGCAGATGTACCCGGCGGAGAACAATTTCCGCAATTCGGAGTACGAACTTGCCCTCAACGGGGATGGCAATGTCCTCGGGTTTGCCCAGATCATAGATGAGTACGGGGCGAAGGCAGGGAAGTCAGCGTATTTCTATGCCGGCGTGTGCGAGCTCCAGCTCGGCAATTTCGAATCGGCTATAAGCTATCTCCGGAAGTACAACGGCAAGGACAACATCCTTGCGGGCCGTGCGTATTCCTGCATCGGGGATGCATACGCGGGGCTCGGAGACTATGGGCAGGCTGTAGCATGGTTCGAGAAGGCCGCGAAGAAATCCGACAACATGTTCTCTGCAGGATATCTTCTCAAGGCAGGCGTGACGAGCGAGGAACTCGGGGATGATGCAGCTGCGCTTGGATTCTATCAGGATATAAAGGACAACTATCCGCAGTCAATGGAAGCATACGACATTGACAAGTACATTTCAAGGATTGAAGCTAAAGCAAAATAGTATTTCTATGGGAAGAGCATTCGAATTCAGGAAGGAAAGGAAGTTCAAGCGCTGGGGGCACATGGCCCGTACGTTCACGAAGATCGGCAAGGAAATAACCATAGCCGTGAAGCAGGGAGGTCCTGATGTGACCGGCAACCCGCGTCTGAGGGCGCTGCTCCAGACTGCAAGGAGCGAGAACATGCCCAAGGACAACATAGAAAGGGCCATCAAGCGTGCAAGCGACAAGGATCAGAGCGACTATAAGGAGATTGTGCTCGAAGGTTACGGCCCTCATGGGATAGCCGTACTCGTGGAGGCTGCCACTGACAACAACAACCGTACTGTAGCCAATGTCCGTTCATATTTCACAAAGAGCGGAGGGTCTCTCGGAACATCCGGCAGCGTGGACTATATGTTCGACCGCAAATGCGCCTTTGTCATCAAGAGCGACAAGCCCGTGGACATCGAGGAACTCGAACTCGAACTTATCGACTACGGTGCAGAGGAGGTTTTCGAGGAGGAAAACGAGGATGAGGAGAAGGAGATCCACATCTACGGCGAATTCACCGCATTCAACCAGATACAGAAATACATCGAGGACAACGGTTACGAGATGGTTTCCGGAGAGTTTACCAGACTTCCTAACGTGGAGCTGAAAGAGCTTTCCGCAGAAGACCGGGTAGAGGTGGACAAGTTGATAGAAAGGCTGGAGGAGGACGATGATGTCCAGAATGTATATTCGACCCTCAAACCGGCGGAAGAATAGACACATATATTTGATATTTGCCCGGACGACAGCGATGTTGTCCGGTTTTTTGTTATCTTTAAGGGTTGTAACGGTCCGGAAGACTGATTGTTCCGGACAGGTGTTCTTAATTTTCCGTTGTCTATGAAATACGATTTTGATGAGATGATCCCGCGCAGGGGGACTGGTTCCGTAAAATGGGATGGGGTATCGCAGGATGGGGTGATTCCCATGTGGGTCGCGGATATGGATTTCCGCACGGCTCCGGCCATTGTCGAGGCCGTGACGCGCAGGGCGGAACACGGGGTTTTCGGCTATACATACGTGCCGGATGCCTATTATCAGTCTGTCATCCGATGGTTCGCGGACAGACACGGGTTCCATATCGGAAAAGACTGGATACTCTATGTTCCCGGAGTGGTGCCGGCGCTTTCGGCGATAATAAAGGCGATGACTTCGCCCGGGGACAAGGTGATAATCCAGACTCCGGTCTACAACTGTTTCTTTTCCTCGATCAGGAACAACGGCTGCGAGATAAGCCGGAATTCCTTGATATACAAGGATGTCACCTACTCGATAGATTTCGGTGATCTGGAAAGGAAGGCTTCCGACCCTAAGGCGACCCTCATGATACTTTGCAATCCTCACAATCCCGCGGGCAGGGTATGGACTAAGGAGGAGCTGACGAGGATAGGGGAGATCTGCCTGCGTCACAATGTGTTTGTCATTGCGGATGAGATACATTGCGAACTTGCTTTTCCCGGACACGACTATACCCCCTTCGCATCGCTCTCTGAGGATTTCCTGATGCATTCGGCGACATGCAGCTCTCCGAGCAAGGCTTTCAATACTGCGGGGCTCCAGATCGCGAATATCGTATGTGCGGATGCGGATGCCAGGGCGAAGATCGACAGGGCGATAAACATCAATGAGGTGTGCGATGTCAATCCGTTCGGCGTGGCCGGGCTGATGGCTGCGTACGATTGCAGCGGAGACTGGCTGGATGAACTGAAAGTCTATCTGTATGACAACTATTTGTATTTAAGGGAATTTTTTGCAGAACGCCTGCCGGATTTCCCTGTCCTTCCGCTTGAAGGGACATATCTTGTGTGGGTGGACTGTTCCGTGCTCGGTGTCGGGTCGCAGCGGATTGAGGACAGCCTGCTCTCGGGGCATGGTCTCTGGGTAAATGCAGGCGTCCGTTATGGAGAGGACGGCGACAGGTTCATAAGAGTGAATATAGCCTGTCCGAGAAAGACTCTCATGGAGGGGCTGTCGCGTCTCGAGGCTGGACTGAAAGAATTGTCCGCCGGGAATGCCATGCCTTAACACCTCTGTAACATAATTTTGCTACTTTTGCAGAAAATCGCGGAATATGGGCAAAAAGGTTTCGGCACTCCCTTATACGGAAAGGGATGTCAGTTGGATGTATTTCAACAGGAGAATATTGCAGGAGGCGGAAAGACCCGGGGTCCCGCTTCTCGAACGGCTTTCCTTTTTAGGAATATATTCCAACAATCTGGATGAGTTCTTCAGGGTAAGGGTCGCTTCTCTCAACAGGGTGAACGAATGGGGAGACAAGGTGGCCGGGAAAGGTTCATCCCGTTCCGGGGGAGCGGTGGAGAAGGAGGCCCAGCTTGCCAGAAAGACAGTCAAGGCCATTTCCAGGCTCAATTCCGCATATTCGAAGGAATACGAGCTGGCGGTGGAATCCGTCTACAGGGAGCTGGAAGAGAACAATATATGTCTGATCAACGACAGGCAGGCCGATGAGGGGCAGCTGAAGTTCATCAGACGCTTTTTCCACGAAAAGCTGGAAGGGCATATAGTGCCGATATGGTTCTCTGCCGTGAAACATCTCGATTACGAGACGGATGAGGACATATATCTGGCTGTGAAGGCGGGCAGACTTTCCGTGCCGAAGTCCGACGGGACGAGGAAGATGGTGTATGACTATGCCTATTTCGATCTTCCTGTCCGGTCGTGCGGAAGATTCATCCGTCTTCCGGACAAGGATGGCAGGAGCTACATAATGTATCTGGATGATGTGGTGAGATGCTCCCTGTCAGAGATTTTCGGGGGACTCGGCTATGTCACGACCGAAGCATACGCCTTCAAGTTCACAAGGGATGCCGAGATGGACATAGATGAAGACAAGCGTAACGGACTCCTTCAGAAGATAGCCAAAGGATTGAAGAACAGGAGGAAAGGGGAGCCTCTCCGTTTCGTGTACGACAGTTCCATGCCGGCGGATCTGCAGCGCAGGGTGTTGAGCAAGCTCGAGCTGGACAAGAACGATACCGTCCTGCAAGGCGGCCGCTACCAGAACCACAAGGATCTCATGAAATTCCCTGACTGCGGCAGGAAAGACTTGAAGTTCAAACCTTTCACTCCGATAATCCCTGCCGTTTTCGATGGCCCGGACAGTCTGATAGACAAGGTCCGTGCTCAGGACAGGTTCCTTCATGTGCCGTATCACAGTTTCGCGCCGTTCATCCGTCTGCTTCATGAAGCCGCCGTCGACCGCAGGGTCAGGAGCATAAAGATAACCCTGTACCGTCTTGCCAAGGATTCCAGGGTGGTGAACGCCCTGATCGGCGCGGCCCGCAACGGAAAGAAGGTGACGGTCGTGATCGAACTGCTCGCCCGTTTCGATGAACAGTCCAATATCAACTGGGCGCAGAAGATGCAGGATGCCGGAATCAAGGTCATTTTCGGGGTGGAAGGCCTGAAAGTGCATTCCAAGGTGGTCCATATAGGGATGAAGACAGGGGCGGATATCGTATGCGTAAGTACCGGCAATTTCCACGAAGGCAATGCCGCCACCTATACCGACTGTATCCTGATGACTGCCTCCAGAAGGCTTTCCACAGATGTCGTGACGCTTTTCGACTTCATTGAAAAGCCTTATATCCCTGTGACATTCAAGGAACTGCTTGTCTCGCCGAACGAAATGAAGAAGAAATTCATTTCCCTGATAAATGCCGAGATAAAGAATCACAGGAACGGCCTGCCTGCATACATAAAGGTCAAGATCAACCATATCACGCATCCTGCCATTGTCGCCAGTCTCTATGAGGCTGCGCTTTCCGGAGTGCCGGTCGACCTTCTGGTAAGGGGAAACTGCTCCCTTGTGACGGCGGACCTTCCGGAAGGGACTCCGATGCACGTAAGCGGAATAATCGACCGTTATCTGGAACATTCGCGTATCTTCGTGTTTGCCGCAGGAGGCCAGGACAAGGTGTTTATCGGTTCGGCGGACTGGATGCCGCGTAACCTTGACAACAGGATAGAGGTTGTGGCTCCGGTATATGACCCTACCGTGAAGCAGGAAATGATAAGGATAGTGGATTACGGACTCAGGGATGCAAGGCAGGCCCGGGTGGTCGATGGGCATGGCTCATTAGAGTTTGCCGCTCCGGAGAATCCTCTGCCGACAGGATCCCAGGAGGCGCTTTACGGCCATTACCGCTCCCTTGTGGAGCAGGGACTGTAGCACCTGTCATCCTGAGCGCAGCGAAGGATCTGATACGGAAAGACTTGACATTATTATATCATGGCGGAAATGGATGAAATAAGAAAGGATGCAGAGACATACGCGGCGATAGACATAGGCTCGAATGCCGTCAGACTGCTCATCAAACAGCTTGAAAGCGACATTAAACCTGTTTTCAGCAAGGCATTGCTTCTCCGTGTCCCTCTCAGACTCGGATTCGATGTGTTTGCGGATGGCAGGATATCCCCGAAGAAAGAGAAGGATATGGTCCGTCTGATGAAATGCTACAGGCATCTGATGAAGATATACGGAGTCGATGACTACAGGGCCTGCGCCACTTCGGCCATGAGGGATGCGGAGAACGGCCAGTCGATTATCCGCACCGTCCAGGAGAAGACAGGCATCAGGATCGAGATAATCGACGGTCAGGAGGAGGCCAGGATGATCTACAGCAACCATATAGAGACGATGCGAGGCAGAAAGGGCAATTTCATGTTCGTGGATGTGGGAGGAGGAAGCACGGAGATCAACCTTCTGGCGGATGGCGGTCTCATCTGTTCCCGTTCATACAATATAGGCACTGTCAGGTCTCTCAACGGAGCGGTGGCGGAATCCGAGTGGCAGAGGCTGCGCAGGGACATGGAGGATCTGGCGAAGTCATACCCCGGGATACAGATAATCGGTTCGGGGGGAAACATCAACAAATACTACAGGTTGGTGCCGCGACGGGACAACCGCCACAGCAGGATGGGGGTTGACGCTTTGCGCGAGATATTCGACAGGCTGTCCGCCTTGACGGTGGAGCAGAGAATGGAGGAATACGGGCTGAAGCCGGACCGGGCCGATGTGATCATTCCTGCAGGGCAGATATTTCTCACAATAGCGGACATCACTGGGGCGACCTGGATATATGTCCCCGTAATCGGCCTTGCCGATGGCATTATAGATTGGCTCTATACCCGTCATCATCCTGTAGACGGACGCTAACCGTCGGCCGGCGGCAGACCGGTGGCGGATTTCATCAGCGATGTCCGGAAGTCGTTTATAGAGACAAGAATTCAGACAGTTTCCCGGAACAGGCCGTAGAGCATGGCATCGATGCGGTCGGTGATGAGGGAGAAGTCTTCCGGTCGGTTCTGGAAGTCGAGCCCGTCCGCATCTATGGTAAGCACCTTGCCCGGATATTCCGATATCCATTTGTCATACCTTTCGTTCAGGCCGGTGAGATATTCTATGCTTATGCTTTTTTCATAGTCCCGTCCGCGTCTGGCGATCTGGCTGACGAGGTGCGGAATCGAGGATTTCATGTATATAAGCAGATCGGGAGCCTTTACCATCGACATCATCAGATGGAACAGGTCCATGTATGTGTTGAAGTCCCTTTCAGAGAGGTTTCCCATGGCCCTGTTGTTCGCGACGAATATGTAGACTCCCTCGAATATCGTCCTGTCCTGGATTATCACTTTTTCCGACCTGGATATTTCCAGCACATCCCTGAACCTCTGCGTGAGGAAATAGACTTCGAGGTTGAATGACCAGCGGCTGATGTCGCTGTAATAGTCTTCCAGATACGGATTGTATGTGACGGCCTCGTACTTCGGCGTCCAGCCGTAATGTTCCGCCAGCATCCGCGTGAGCGTAGTCTTGCCGCACCCTATGTTGCCCGCTATTCCTATATGCATAATATTCTCCGTGTGATCTCTAAGATGCAAATTTAAATACTTTCTGCGAATCAGGCGGGATAATGTATCCGTATTTTGCTTAACTTCGCGCCGCAATTATTCAGGGTATGAGAAGAGCAGGTGTAATGGATATGACTCAGGGACCGCTATGGCGCATGATCATAGTGTACACGGTCCCCATCATCATGACCGGACTGCTCCAGCTGCTCTTCATGGCTGTCGACCTGATCATTGCGGGTCGTTTCTGCGGAAGTATCGCGCTTGCGGCAGTGGGGGCTACGGGAGCCCTGATCAATCTGATAGTCAACCTTTTCATAGGCTTCTCGATAGGTGCCGGAGTGGGTGTGGCCCAGGGTGTCGGGGCAAGGGATGACGGACAGGTGTCAAGTATTGTGCATACGGCAATACCGACGGCAATCCTGAGCGGGCTCGGCCTGACAATAGCCGGGATCATATTCGCCAGGCCGCTTCTGCTGATGATGGCGACGCCCGAAAATGTCATCGACCAGTCCACTGCATATATGAGGATGTATTTCTCCGGCATGACATTCATGATGGTCTTCAATTTCGGGGCATCCATCCTCAGGGCGGTAGGGGATACCTCGACCCCTCTGATATATCTTTCGATGGCAGGCGTGCTGAATGTCCTTCTCAATCTGATATTCGTCCCTGTATGCGGAATGGGCGTCGAGGGGGTCGGGCTTGCGACCGCCATTTCGCAGATACTTGCTGCAGGACTTGTGGTCCGGGACCTTATGCGCAGGGATGATGCCTGCAGGCTTTTCCCGAAGAAAATGCGGTTCCACAGGAATGCCCTGCGCAAGATCATCATGGTCGGCCTTCCCGCGGGAATACAGGGTTCATTGTTTTCGGTGTCCAATGTGGTGATACAGTCTTCGGTCAACTCCTTCGGCCATATAGCGATGACAGGCAATGCGGCCGCCGCCAATATCGAGGGCTTCGAATACGTATGCATGAACGCATTCCAGCAGACTTCCATGAATTTCACGGGACAGAATGCCGGAGCCAGAAAATTCGACAGGGTCAGCAGCATCACCGGACTCTGCCTCCTGTATGTCACGATAGTGGGGCTGGTGTTGAGCGCCCTTATCTACGGTTTCAGGCATCCTCTGCTCGGAATGTACATAATCGATGAAACCGAGGCCATACAATGCGGCATCATCCGCATGTCATACGTCTGCCTTCCTTATTTCCTGTGCGGTATCATGGATACGGTGACTGGATCCCTGAGGGGTCTCGGCTATTCCACGCTTCCTATGGTGACGGCGATACTGGGAGTCGTAGTGTTCAGGGTGGGGTGGATACTGACCGTGTTCCGTATAGATGAATTCCATACTCTCGACAGCATTTATGTCTCCTATCCGATCTCCTGGATTCTGACTTTCGCTGCGGAAATAATAATGTTCTTCGTGGTCCTGAAAAAGGTACGCCGTCATGCCGGACTGTAGTGCATTGCATTTTCCGACAGTCGTTTTTCCTGCATATCCCTTTGACAAAAGGAATATTTTGCTATATTTGTAAGCGGGAATTCCCTTTCCGGACAGGAACGGCTGTATGACACTAAAACTATCTTACTATGGAACCTTGGCATATCTGGGTAATAGCGGCCCTGCTGCTGTTCATCATCGAAATCTTTGCGAGCGGATATATTATCGTCTGCCTGGCGATAGGAGCTGTAGGCGGTGCGATAGCCGCCATCTGTGACGTCCCCGTGTGGGTTCAGATACTTTCATTCGTGCTTGTGACGCTTTTCGTATTCGTCTCCGTGAGACCTGTCATCAGACATTATCAGCAGAAAGGCATAAGGCGGGCCAAGACCGGGCCGCATGTGGGCAAGGTGCTGAAAGTCACCGAGAAGATACCGGCCAATACCATCGGACGGATCAAGGTCGGGGAATATGACTGGCAGGTGTCGGTAGTGGATGGGGATGAGGTCGTCCCCGGAGATGAGGTGGAGGTCCTGAAACAGAATACCGGTCTTCTGAAAGTAAAAAAACTGTGAACGGTCTTCCCGCCGGTAGGAGGCATTCGGAAAAATCCTTATCTTTGCGGCCTGAATACGCAAGAATACAGGGAGACAGATGAAGAAGACGATGCTTACGCTTGTTGCAGGCTGCCTGTTGTCAGGCAGCCTTTTTCCGGCCGCGGCCGGTGTGCCGGACAATTCCGGAGCCGTGGAAGTCCGACAGGAATCCGATGGCAGGTCCCGCATGGCCTACAGAGGATTCATCGGCGGAATGATGCTCCATACGGGGTATGTCTGCAGCAGGGACATTACCTTAATGACACCGTCGGGTCCGGATAACATATCGGTGGGAGGCGCTCCGTTCGGGGTGGGCGGTGCAATCCGTTTCATGTTCGGCAGACATCTGCGTGTCGGTGCGGAAGGCTATGTCTCGACATTGACATACGGAGAACACCGCAGCCATGCGAAGACCGGCTGGGGCGGAGTGCTGGCCGACTGCGCATGGAAACTGGGCGGCTGCAGGGTCTTTGTCGGAGGGACGGTCGGAGGCGGCAGCCAGACAAACACGACAATACTGTCTCCTGTCGGAAATGACTATCTCACCGAGGATGCAGTCTCGTACAGAAAATACGGATTCATTGCGGTCGCCCCGTTTGCAGGGGTGGAGGTGGCCGTCACGAGGAAGGTCAATGTCGTCTTCAAGGCGGACTGGATGCTGAATGTGAGCAATCCGCAGGATGATTTCGTGACAGGTCCGAGGCTGTATGTCGGGTTCATGTTCGGGCATTTGGACTGATTTCTCCGGAAAACACTCATATACCGGAAGAATATGCTATCTTTGCAGTCAAATTACCGCCGTATGGACCAGAGCTGCATTGAACTTCTTGAAAGTCACGACATAAAGCCTACCGCCAACCGCATACTGGTACTCGGAGCGATGCTCAGGGCCAGCCAGTCCCTTTCCTTGTCCGATCTCGAGGCCAATCTGGAGACGGTTGACAAGTCCAGCATTTTCAGAACATTGAACCTTTTCCGCCGCCAGCAGCTTGTCCATTCGTTCGAAGATGGAAGCGGCTCTGAAAAATATGAGATCATCGGTGCGGGGGACAATGCCGACATGCATGCCCATTTCTATTGCGAGGTATGCCATGAGACATATTGTCTGAAAATGATAAATGTTCCTTCGGTCGCACTTCCGCAGGGTTTCGAGGTCAGTTCCGTGAACTATACCATCAAGGGCGTATGCGACAGGTGTTCGGGGGAAAAATGAGTCGTGACGATGGACAGGACAGCTTTTCTTTTCGACCTTGATGGCGTCGTTTTCGATACCGAAGGACAGTATTCGGAGTTCTGGCGGGAGATGGGGGTGAAATATTTCTCCGACGGTAATGTGGGCGCCGGAATAAAGGGGCAGACACTCCGTCAGATTTTCGATGTGTATTTTCCCGGGAATACCACAGCTCAGGAAGATATCAGAAAGGCGCTGAATGACTTCGAGAGCAGGATGGAATATCCGTATGTTCCCGGTGTGGAGCGTTTTCTCGAGGAACTGAGGACCGGGGGATGTCCGGCCGCCATAGTGACGAGTTCCGACAGGAGTAAGATGCGGAATGTCTACCGGGCACATCCGGAGATACGTTCCCTGTTTGCCGACATATTCACGGCGGAGGACTTTTCCAGATCCAAGCCGGCTCCCGACTGTTATATGCTGGGGATGGAGGTGTACGGCACTTTGCCTGAACGGACGTTTATCTTCGAGGATTCCTTCAACGGTCTGCAGGCGGCGAAGGATTCCGGAGGGAAAGTCATCGCCCTCGCCACGACCAATTCCCGTTCCGATGTCAGCCCATACGCGGAGCTCGTGATAGATGATTTTACCGGATTGACCCTGCCTTATCTTCTCCAGATGCTGTGACCGTTTCGGGGAACCGGAATCCAGAGTCCGGGACCGGAGCCATGAATCCGGCACTTCTGTACCTGGTGTTCTCTATGCCGAGAAGGAATCTTTTGGCGGCGATGCCTCCGCCGTAACCGGTGAGGGACCGGTCGCTTCCTGTTACCCTGTGACATGGCGCGAAGATGGAGATTGCGTTGGCTCCGTTGGCATTTGCGACAGCCCTTGCCGCTTTAGGCATGCCGAGGGCCGCAGCCATTTCTCCGTATGATACGGTCTGGCCGTAAGGTATGGCCAGCAGTTGTTGCCATACCCTTTTCTGGAAATCCGTCCCGGCAAACAGCAGCGGGATGTCGAACTCTTTCCTTTCCTGGCTGAAATACTGGTCGAGCTGTGCAGACGCCTCATCCGTGATGTCGGATTTCCCTTCTTCGTATTCCGCATCGAGGAGAGACCGCAGCCGCATGTCCACCCTCCCGGGATGTTTTTCGATGGTCCAGTTGCACAGACACAGCCGGTCCCCATACGAACCGAGCACAAGTTCTCCGCACGGAGAGATGTATTGCCGTATCAATATCTTGTTTTTCATGTTTCTGCCGGTTCCGGCCGCTAAATGTCGTGATTCAGGCTTCATGGTGCCGCAGACGCGGGCACTACAAGGCAAAATTAAGAAAAATCCGCATATCCGCAGCCGGTTCTTCCGGGTTTCCCGGTTTTCATTATGCAATGGGGTTGCAGCGGCAATCCGGTAGATTTGCAGCCGGAAATTTCAAAAGACTGCAGAAAATGAGGATCATCAAGCTTTTTGCTGCCGGAGCCATTGCCATTGCAGTGTCGTGCAACAATGCTCCGAAGCACGGGGACGGGCATGAAGGACATGCCCATGAGTCGGAAGAGACTGTGCATTCAGAGGAGGCGCATGCCCATTCGGGGGAAATATCCCTTCCTGCGGCAAAGGCTCTGGCTGCCGGAGTGGTGTCCGAAGTCATAGAACCCGGAAGTTTCAGGGATGTGATTGTGACCGGGGGAGATGTGGAGTCCGCTCCGGGGGATGCCGTGACCATTGTTGCGAATGTATCCGGAGTTGTGGACTTCCGTAAGGACATTGCGGAGGGAGTGCGGGTCTCGGAAGATGAGATCCTGTTTTCGATAGTTTCGGACGGCCTTCTGGAAGGGGATCCCGTAAGCAGGGCGAAGATAGAATATGAGACTGCGAAGGCCGAGTACGACAGGGCGGCCAGGCTCGTGGATGAAAACATAGTATCACGCAAAGAGTTCGAGAGTATCCGTTCC
The DNA here is from genome assembly GCA_944322715.1 of uncultured Bacteroidales bacterium. GTDB lineage: Bacteria > Bacteroidota > Bacteroidia > Bacteroidales > UBA932 > Cryptobacteroides. Next base: position 30,031 of record CALUPT010000008.1, on the reverse strand, counting down.
GGATATGAAACCGCCCGTCTGAAATATGAAGCCATATCCGGAGGCGGAGCATCAGATGGCGGAGCGGCAGTCGTTTCACCGAAGGCGGGATATGTCAGCAGCTGTCTTGTCAAATCGGGTGATTACGTGACTGTCGGACAGCCGCTTGCCATAGTTTCCGGCAATGACAGGCTCTATCTGACCGCGGATGTGTCCGAGCGTTATGCGGCCAGAGTCTCCGGAATAAGGGATGCCAATTTCCGTCTCCAGTACGGAGAGAAGGTCTACAGTGCGTCAGGTCTCGGCGGACGGCTCGTTTCATACGGCAGGAATACCGGTGAGGCTTCTCCTTTCATTCCCGTGACATTTGTCCTGAACCGGGCAGAGGATATCATTCCGGGGTCTTATGCCGAGATATGGCTTATGGGAGAGGAAAGGGACAATGTGATAAGCCTTCCGGTATCCGCCCTTACCGAGGAGCAGGGGGTATATTTCGTCTATGTCCGTTTGGATGAGGACTGCTACAGGAAACAGCCTGTGACTGTCGGGGCGACCGACGGGCTCAGGGCGGAGATCCTGTCGGGCCTGGAAGGAGGGGAGATGGTCGTTGTCGAGGGAGCCATACATGTCAGGCTCGCTTCGGCCAGCAATGCCATACCTGCACATACACATAACCACTGAGACGGAGGTTTGCCATGCTTGACAGAATCATACGCTTTTCTCTCGAGAACCGCCTGCTGATACTTGTCGCTTCCGCGCTTCTTCTTGTGGCCGGTCTGCACAGGACGTTCAATGCCGAGGTGGACGTATTCCCGGATCTGAATGCTCCTACCGTAGTGGTGATGACCGAAGCAAACGGTATGGCGGCGGAGGAGGTGGAGCAGCTTGTTACCTTCCCGATAGAGACCGCCGTGAACGGCGCCACAGGCGTCAGAAGGGTCCGTTCCTCTTCCACCACGGGATTCTCCGTAGTCTGGGTGGAATTCGACTGGGGCACCGACATATACCTTGACAGGCAGATCGTGTCGGAGAAATTGGCCACTGTCACGGAAAGCCTTCCCGACAATGCGGGCAATCCTGTTCTCGGACCTCAGTCTTCCATACTCGGGGAAGTGCTCATTGTAGGGCTGACTGCGGACAGCACATCGATGCTGGACCTGAGGACTCTGGCTGACTGGACAATCAGACCGAGACTCCTTTCCACGGGAGGAGTCGCCCAGGTGGCGGTATTGGGCGGCGATATCAAGGAATATCAGGTGCTCCTCCATCCCCGAAAGATGAAGCATTACGGGGTGACCCTTGCCGAGGTGATGGCTGTGACCCGCAATATGAACGGCAACGTGAACGGCGGTGTCATCTATGAATACGGCAATGAATACATCGTCAGGGGAGTGGTCTCTACGGACGATGTGGAAAAGATGTCCAGGGCGGTGGTCAAGACTGTCGGCGGGGCGCCGGTGACGCTTGCCGATGTGGCGGATGTGAAAGTCGGGGCCAGCCAGCCGAAATTGGGGCTGGCATCGGAGAAGGGGAAGCCTGCCGTGTTGCTGACCGTGACCAAGCAGCCTGATACGGGCACCATAGAACTTACCGCAAAGCTCGAGGCTGCGCTGGAGGACCTGGAGAAGAATCTTCCTGCCGATGTGAACGTGTCCACTGACATTTTCAGACAGTCGAGATTCATTGAGAGTTCCATAGACAATGTGAAGAATTCCCTTCTGGAGGGCGCCATGTTTGTAGTGATTGTCCTCTTCCTTTTCCTTGCCAACGTCAGGACGACGGTTATCTCGCTTGTCACTCTCCCTCTGTCTCTGCTCATCTCTGTGCTTGTCCTGCACTATATGGGCTTGACGCTGAATACGATGAGCCTTGGCGGAATGGCTATTGCCATAGGCTCTCTCGTGGATGATGCAATAGTGGATGTGGAGAATGTATGGAAACATCTCAGGGAAAACAGGATGCTTCCTCCATCTGGAAGGAAGCCGGTTCTGGAGGTGGTGTACAATGCCTCCAGGGAAGTCAGGATGCCTATACTCAACTCTACATTGATTATCATCGTGAGCTTCATTCCTCTGTTCTTCCTTTCAGGAATGGAAGGCAGGATGCTGATACCGCTCGGAGTCGCATTCATCGTAGCGCTTTTCGCCTCCACAGTGGTCGCCCTCACCCTGACTCCGGTTCTCTGCAGCTATCTGCTCGGAGGAAAGAAGGATGCAGGCGTCCCGAAAGAAGCCTTTCTGGCAGTATGGCTGAAAAAACATTACAGGGTGGCGCTTGAATGGGCGCTGGGACACAAGACCGCTGTTGTCGGTACGACGCTGGCGCTTTTCTGTGTGGCCCTGGGACTGTTCTTCACCCTCGGACACAGTTTCCTCCCGTCGTTCAACGAAGGCTCTTTCACCATAAACGTAAGTTCCCTTCCGGGGATATCCCTGGAAGAATCCGACAGGATAGGGCGGCAGGCGGAGGAACTGCTCCTTTCCATCCCCGAGATCCAGACCGTAGCCCGCAAGACGGGAAGGGCGGAGCTGGATGAGCACGCTCTCGGGGTGAATGTGTCTGAGATAGAGGCTCCCTTCGAACTGAAGGACCGTTCGCACGAAGAACTTCTCGCGGAAGTGAGGCGGAAACTTTCCACCATCGTCGGAGCCAACATAGAGATCGGACAGCCTATCAGTCACCGTATAGATGCGATGCTCAGCGGTACGCAGTCGAGCATTGCGGTCAAGCTTTTCGGGGATGACCTGAACGAAATGTTCTCCATAGGCAACCGTATCAAGGATGTGATTTCGGATGTAGAGGGAATAGCCGACCTGAATGTGGAGCAGCAGATAGAAAGACCGGAACTGAAGATTGTCCCGCGCAGGGAGATGCTTGCAAGATACGGGATTCCTCTTTCAGCATTCAACGAATTCATCTCCGTCAATATGTCAGGTGAGGTCGTCTCGTATGTCTATGAACAAGGCAAGACCTTCGACCTTGTCGTGAGGGCGGATGAGGACAGCAGGGGGACAATGGAACATATCCGGAACCTTCTGATAGATGATGCCGCCGGCAACAAGATACCGCTTTCGTACGTGGCGGATGTGGTGTCATCCACAGGTCCTAACACCATCAACAGGGAAAACGTAAAGCGGAAGATAGTGATTTCCGCCAACACTGCCGGGCGTGACCTCGGAAGCGTCGTGAATGACATACGGGACAGGGTTGACGAGCATATAGTCCTTCCGGAAGGATACCATATCGAATACGGCGGGCAGTTCGAGAGCGAACAGGCGGCAAGCCGTACCCTGCTGCTGACCTCCCTTATGAGCATAGTGGTGATCTTCCTGCTTCTTTATATGGAGTTCAAGAGCGCCGTGCAGAGCGGAGTCGTGCTTCTGAACCTTCCGCTGGCTCTGATAGGAGGAGTTTTTGCCCTTCTTCTCACTACAGGGGAGGTGAGCATTCCTGCCATAATCGGCTTCATATCGCTTTTCGGCATAGCCACAAGGAACGGTATGCTGTTGATAAACAGATACAACCATCTCCGGGCGGAAGGTGTTTCGGTACATGAAAGCATTATCCACGGTTCGCTTGACAGGCTTAACCCGATACTTATGACAGCTCTGTCATCCGCGCTGGCCCTGATTCCTCTTGCCCTCAGGGGCGATCTTCCGGGCAACGAGATACAGAGCCCTATGGCCAAGGTAATCCTCGGCGGCCTGCTGACCTCCACGTTCCTCAATGCGTTCATCGTGCCGATTTTCTACGAACTTCTGCACAGGAAGGAGGATAAATGTCATCCTGAACCCTCCGGTTGTCATCCTGAGCGAAGCGAAGGATCTGAAACAAGGAAAATAGAACCGATTAAATAGAAACAAAATGTACAGACACATAAATATAATCATCTCCGCAACCGTTCTGGCTTTCATTTCATATTCTGCCGCGGCGCAGGATATGGAGTCCGTGCTGGAGTCGGTAGAGAGGAACAATGTGCAGCTGCAGTCGCTCAGGGCAGCGAATGATGCCGCCAAGTTGGAGACGAAGATGCAGAACAATCTTGGGGATCCATCCATAGAATACAGCCCTTTCTGGGCAAAGGGGACGGACGGGATATCCAGTTCCGAACTGGTAGTGTCGTACGGGTTCGATTTCCCGACGCAGTATGTCTCGAGAAGCAGGGCGGGCAAGCTGCAGAGATCAGCCATAGATGGACAGTATCAGGTAGAGAGAAGGAATGTGCTGCTGCAGGCGAAGAAATTATGTCTGGACATAGTCTTCCTGTCAAGGAAACGGGAACTCCTTTCCGACAGGCTCGGGAATGCGGATGAACTGCTGTCGGTTTTCAACAGAAGATTCTCTGAAGGGGATGCATCGGCGATAGAACTCAACAAGATACGGATGGAGAAGATGGATGTTGCCGCAGCGCTTGTTCAGGTGGAGACGGATTTGCAGACGGCGATGGAGTCCCTCCGGGCAATGAACGGAGGACGGCCTGTACAGTTCGATGCAATGGAGTATCCCCGGACAATGCCGGTGACTGATTTCGAGACATTCAGGGACACTTTGATGGCGGCGGAACTCGAACTCAAGGCATCCGAGGCCGATGTCCGGGCCGCAGAGCAGGAGATAAGGGTGAACCGTCAGAACTGGCTTCCTCAGCTGCAGGTCGGATATCGCCGTAACACGGCCCTGAGTGAAGCGAGCAACGGATTTATCGTAGGTGCATCGTTCCCTCTTTTTTCCAACCGCTATAAATCCAGGATAGCGAATGCACGCCATACGGCATCGCAGTACCGGTTCAATCAGGTTCAGATCGAGACCGAGGCCCGCATACGTACCGAATACGATGAAATGATGAGGCTTCAGGAGGCTCTCGGAATATATGATGTCGCACTTATGGAGGAGACTCTGGAAATGCTCGGAAAGGCTGTCGAGGCCGGACAGCTGTCCGTGATAGAGTATTATACGGAAGCGGATTCGATATATTCCAAACTGCTTTCCCTCTCCGAAATGGAAAATACGTATCAGAAACTCATCGCTGACATTTACCGTAATTCCCTGTAATTACCTCCGGGAATCCTTCACTCCGATGCAACGTTCAGGGCAATTTTTGCGTCATACGGAATAACGGAGGGCATACTTATTGCTGCATCTTTTCCCGTTTGTTCTGTTGTGTCATGAAGCGAATAATCATAGCGGCCGCATTGGTCATGTCTGCCCTGAGGCTGCCTGCAATAACTCTTGAAGACTGTTACCGTCTTGTGAGGGAGAACTATCCTCTCATTCATCAGTATGACCTTACCGCGAAGATGTCGCGGTATTCCTTCGAGAATGCCGCGGCCGGTTACATACCGCGCGTCACGCTTTCCGGCCAGGCTTCATACCAGAGTGACGCCGTGGCTTTTCCCGATGAATTCAATTCAATGCTCCAGGCGTTCGGCATCAACATGTCCGCACTCCCGAAAGACCAGTATAAGGTGCAGCTGAGCATCAGCCAGACCATTTGGGATGGCGGTTATGCCAAGGCGCAGCGGGAGGCGGTCGAGGCAGAGCAGGAAGTGTCGGAACTCACCCTCGACAAGGATATGGATGCCCTGAAGACGAGGATCAACCAGATGTACTTCGGCATTCTCGTGATGGAAGCCAATATCAGGGCAAGCAACTGTATGGATACCCTGTTGGTTTCCAATATGAAGGTGGTGGAATCGGCAGTGGCGAACGGTACGGCCACACGGAGCGACATGGACAAGGTGAAGGTCGAACTTCTGACCCTGAGACAGCAGAGGACCCAGCTGGAGAGCACTCTCAGGACATACAAGGACATGCTTGCCATAATGATAGGCAGGAAGATAGAGGATGACGAGGTGTTCGAGAAACCTCAGGTCATGCTTGTGGACCTGTCCGTGAACAACAGGACGGAACTGATGCTTTTCGATGCGCAGATACGTCAGATAGAGAGTCAGAAAAAAATGCTGGATGTGAATGTCATGCCGAAGTTCGCCCTTTTTGCTCAGGGCTGGTACGGCAGGCCCGGACTGAACATGTTCAATGACATGATGTCGGACAGACTGTCATGGAACGGCATAGCAGGAATCACTTTCTCTTGGGACATTACCGGGTTCTACACGAGAAGGAACGACAGGAGGAAGATAGCCCTTTCGCAGAGGTCCGTAGAACTCCGGCGGGATGCCTTCAAATGGAATTCGGATCTGCAGCAGACGCAGATAAGTAACGAGATAGACAGGATGTACAGGCTGAAGGAATCGGATGATGAGATAGTGCGTCTGAGGACTTCCGTCCGCGAGGCTTCCGAGTCGAAATACCGCAACGGGGTCATTACTCTCAATGACCTGCTGCGGGACATGACAGAAGAGAACAGGGCTGTCATATCCAGTTCTCTCCACGAACTGGAACTCCTTAAAAACATTTATGACCTGAAAGTAGTGCTTAACCAGTAATTTACGGAAAATTATGATAAGGATTGGACATATTCAGGCTGCAGCGGCCGCCGTACTTGCAATCGTCTCCTGCAAGGGGGCTCTCGGAGACTACGATGCCGAAGGGTATTTCGAGACGACGGAAGTTACGGTTTCGGCCGAGGCGAACGGCCGGATACTTTTCTTCGATGCTGAGGAAGGGGATACGGTGGCTGCCGACAGCCTGCTCGGATGCATAGACACTATGCAGCTTTACCTGACCAGACAGCAGCTGCTGATGACCGAGAAGTCGGTGCTCGATAACAGGCCGGATGTGGCAGGCCAGCTGGAGGTTATGGAGGAGCAGCTCAAGAAGCTTGCTGCCGAGAAGGACAGGGTGTCGCGCCTGCTTGCGGATGGGGCGGCTACCCGGAAACAGATGGATGACATCATATCCCAGGAAGCGGTGCTGGAGAAGCAGCTGGCGGCGCAGAGATCATCCCTTGACAATTCGGTGAACAGTCTGGATGCCCAGAGCGCCGGCATCAGGATGCAGGTGGCGCAGATAGATGACCAGCTGTCCAAATGCAGGATAATGTCTCCTGTCAGCGGGACCATCCTCACGAAATATTCAGAGGCAGGGGAGTTCGCGGTGGCAGGAAGACCTCTTTTCAAGGTGGCGGACCTGGACAGGGTATATCTGAGGGCATATCTCACTTCCGCGCAGCTGGCCGGAGTCAGGCTCGGGCAGGCGGTGAAGGTGTATTCCGATTATGGCGGGGACAATGTGAAGGAGTATGACGGCACCATAACGTGGATTTCCGGCCAGAGCGAATTCACCCCGAAGAATATCCAGACGGAAGATGAGAGGGAGAACCTTGTCTATGCTGTCAAGGTGGCTGTGGAGAATGACGGATACATAAAGCTCGGGATGTACGGCGGGCTTGTCCTGTGACAGGACGGTACGGTCTGGAGACGACAGATGGATATCATGGATTCAATCAGGGTACAGAGACTCAGGAAAGGATATGGCAGAGGGCTTCCTCCTGCGGTGGACATCACCGATGGCTTTTCCGTGTCCGGAGGTGAGCTCTTCGGTATCATCGGCCCGGATGGGGCGGGCAAGACCACGCTTTTCCGTCTCCTGACCACACTCATATCCCCTGATGAGGGAGATGCCACGGTCCAGGGTCTGGACATCATAAAGGATTACCGGAAACTGAGGACAATCATAGGGTATATGCCGGGCCGTTTCTCCCTGTATCCGGACCTTTCGGTCAAGGAGAACCTTGATTTCTTCGCTTCCGTGTTCGGGACTTCCATAGAGGAGAACTACCATCTCATTGAAGACATATACTGCAGGCTGGAACCCTTTGCGGACAGGAAGGCAGGCAACCTTTCAGGCGGGATGAAGCAGAAGCTGGCCCTGTGCTGCACGCTTATCCATTCACCTCAGGTGCTTTTCCTGGATGAACCTACCACGGGAGTGGACCCATCCTCCAGGAGGGAGTTTTGGGAGACGCTTGCACGGCTGAAGGATACAGGGATGACAATAGTCGTGTCCACTGCTTATATGGATGAGGCCAACAGGTGCGACAGGGTGGCGATGATGAAGGCCGGGTGTTTCCTCGAGGTGGACAGCCCGCGGAACATTGTGGAAGGTTTCGACAGGAGACTCATTGCCGTACGTTCAGATGACATGTTCCGCCTGCTCCAGGATCTCAGGAGCATAGAAGATGTCGGTAAATGCTATACATTCGGTGATACACACCATATTGTGCTGAAAGAAAACGCCGTATGCACACCGGAGGATATCTCGTGTATTCTGTCCGGTAAATACGGCCACACAGGTGTGGAGGCGGTGGAGCAGCCTGCCACTTTGGAGGATTGCTATATGAATCTGGACGGCTGACCGTCCTGCAGACACGGAGTGATATGCAAGGATACAATGTCATAGAGGTTGAGCACCTTACCAAGAAGTTCGGCAGTTTCACGGCTGTGGATGATATTTCCTTTGAAGTCATCAGAGGGGAGATTTTCGGCTTCCTCGGCGCTAACGGGGCTGGGAAGACCACGGCAATGAAAATGCTTACAGGACTGAGCTTCCCTACTTCCGGCAAGGGGATGGTGGCAGGATATGATATCTGGACACAGTCCGAGCTCATCAAGAAGAATATAGGTTATATGAGTCAGAAGTTCGCCCTGTATTCGGACCTGACCGTAAGGGACAATATCGAGATATTCGGAGGGATATACGGTATGGAGAGGCATGATGTGCGCAGGAGGGCAGTGGAACTTATGGACAGGCTGGGGTTCATGACCGAAAAGAACGAGAGGGTGAAGGACCTGCCCCAGGGATGGAAGCAGAAGCTGGCGTTTCTTGTCTCGATTATCCACAATCCGGAGATAGTCTTCCTCGATGAACCGACAGGGGGAGTTGATCCGGCCGCAAGGAGGCAGTTCTGGGAACTGATATATGATGTCGTGGACAGCGGTATCACGGCCTTTGTTACAACACATTATATGGATGAGGCGGAATATTGCAACAGGATATCGATGATGGTGGATGGGCGGATCGATGCCCTTGACAGCCCGTCAGCCCTCAAGAAGAGATTCGGTGCGGTTTCAATAGGGGAAGTGTTCGATATCCTCGCAAGAGGGGCGAAAAGGTCTGAATAGGATGGTGGAATGAAAGGTTTTTTTGCATTTGTCAGAAAGGAGTTCCTGCATATCTTCAGGGACAGGAGGACTCTGCTTGTGCTTGTGGGTCTTCCCGTGATGCTCATTGTCCTTTTCGGCTTTGCGATTTCCACGGAGATACGCAATGTCAATATAGGTGTCTGTGTCCCGGACCAGGATATCACCGTGACAAGGCTGGTCGACAAGATAGACAGGAGCGCGTATTTCACCTTCAAGGGCTGGTACTCTTCACCGGAGGATGTCGATGAGGCTATGAGAAGAGGTGATATCGATGCCGCCCTGATGTTCGGAGAGGATTTCTCATCATCCATGCTGGATGCGGATGGAGCTGAAGTGTCAATTGTCACAGATGCCGTCAACCCCAACAACGCCTCGATGGAGGTCATGTATCTCACGAATATCATCTACGGCTATTTCTGCGAGGACATGCAGTCATATACGGACGGTGCGGCTATTGTCCCGAACCTCAAGATGCTCTACAACCCCCAGCTGAAGAGCTCGTACAATTTCGTTCCGGGCATAATGGGGCTGATTCTGCTGCTTGTGTGCGCCCTGATGACTTCCGTGTCGATTGTCAAGGAAAAGGAGACAGGGACAATGGAGGTGCTGCTCGTGTCGCCTGTCAAGCCGATAGGCATTGTCTTCGCGAAGATGATACCTTATTTCGTCATTTCATGCGTGGTGCTCATAATTACCCTTCTTCTGACGATATTCGTCCTGAAAGTGCCGGTAGAAGGCAGTTTCTTCTGGATGATACTCGTGTCGATGCTGTACATTGTCCTTTCTCTGGGAATCGGCCTGTTTGTATCATCCATTGTGAAGACACAGATAATAGCCACGCTGATAATAGGTATGGTCTTCCTTGTCCCGGTGATGATGATGAGCGGTATGCTCTATCCTATAGAGAGTATGCCATACGTTTTCCAGCTGATAGCCCAGGTCATCCCGGCCAAATGGTATATAGAGGCTATCAGGAAGATAATGATAGAAGGCGTCCCGTTCGTGTTCGTCCTCAAGGAGACAGGCGTGCTGCTGGCCATGACTGTGGTCATATTCACTGCTGCGGTAAAGAAGTTCAACGACAGGATAGAGTAGGATATGTCAGCGTTCAGATATCTCATAATCAAGGAAATGAAGCAGTTCAACAGCAACCGCTTCATGCCGGTGGTGCTTGTGCTTCTGCCTGTGGTGCTCATGCTCTTTGTGCCGCTGCTGGCAAATATGGAGATACGCAATGTGCGCCTTACGATTGTGGACCACGACCGTTCCGGGACATCGGCCAGGCTTGTGGACAGGATATCGAGGTCAGATTATTTCAGGTCTGCAGGAACCTGTGACACCTATTCCCGGGCTATGGACATGATGGGGATGGGACGGACGGACATCATAATGGAGATACCGGCAGGTATGGAGAAGCGGACAGGACGGGGGGAGCAGGTGGAGATATTCATTGCCGCCAATGCCGTGAACAGCACCAAAGGCTCTATCGGAGGCGGCTATCTGTCATCCATAGTCTCGGACTTCTCCGCAGAGCTGGCTGCAGATTCAGGGACCATGTCGGCAATGCCCCTTAAAGTCACACCCCGTTTCAGGTACAACCCTCATCTGGACTACAAGCTCTTCATGGTGCCGGCCATGATGATAGTGGTGATAATCCTTATAGGAGGCTTCTTCGCCACGATGAGCATCGTGACGGAGAAAGAGACAGGCACCATAGAGCAGATCAATGTCTCTCCGGTGCGCAAAAGGGATTTCATCTTTTCCAAGGTGGTGTTCTACGGGTTCCTCGGTATCATCGCCTTCACCCTGGCGTTCCTGATAGGGCATTTCGTCTACGGGCTCGCCCCTCACGGCGGCCTTCCTGAACTCTATGTCGGGGCGATACTCTTCCTGATATTCATGGCCGGGTTCGGCCTCCTCATATCCAATTATTCCGACACATTGCTTCAGTCCGTGTTCCTCATGCTGTTCTTTGTGCTGATATTCATGCTTATGAGCGGGATATTCACCCCGGTCAGCTCGATGGAGACATGGGCGCAGTACCTCACCTGGTTCCTGCCTACGACATATTTTGTCAATATCCTCCGTGCGGTATGCCTCAAGGGAAGCCAGTTCCAGGACCTGACGTTCAACTATGTCATGCTTGCCGTCTTCGCCATCCTCATCAACATTGTCGCCATAGTCACCTACAAGAAACAAAGGTAGGGAAAGCATATAGGATTTACGAAAAGATTACTATATTTGCACCCGATACATATCTCTTCAGGGCAGGGTGAAAGTCCCTACCGGCGGTATAGTCCGCGACTCCTCCGGAAGGAGGACTGAACCGGTGGAATTCCGGTACCGACGGTATAGTCCGGATGGAAGATGGGATACAGGACAGCGGTGCGGTCTGCCGTTGTTACAAGTATCGCAAATCCCGGGTCATGTTCCCGGTCTGTCGCCCCTGAAGCTGATATGCTGCAAGGGCTTTTTTGTTTGTCATACTGAGGTCGTGAGCGGAAAATAAAATCATCCGGAGGATGTTTTGTTGCGAGCAGCAGGAAGGGTGACCGAAAATAGGTGCGATTTTGCAAAAATCGCTGACATCAGTTTGACGGATTTCGGCCATTAAATGGAATAACATTGATTGACAGTAAAATATAGATTGATAAATTCATCGAACTGACATTAAGTGAAATGTATAGTGCACAGGACATAGAATACATGCAGCGGGCGATGGAGCTTGCGGAGAACGGGAGGGGCTTTGTCAATCCTAATCCTCTTGTGGGGGCTGTTATCGTCAAGGATGGACGGGTGATAGGGGAAGGCTGGCACAGGAAGTACGGATGCCTCCATGCCGAGAGGGAAGCTCTGGCAGCCTGTACGGAGGACCCGGCCGGAAGCACGATGTATGTCACTCTGGAGCCGTGCTGTCACCATGGCAAGCAGCCGCCATGTACGGATGCGGTGATAGCTGCAGGAATCTCGCGGGTGGTCGCAGGGCTTCCTGACCCTAACCCTCTTGTGGCAGGGAAGGGGATTGCCCTGTTGCGAGAGCACGGTATCGAAGTCGAATGCGGACTGTTGGAGGCCGACCTGAGATATCAGAACAGGGTATTCCTGAAATACATCACTTCTGGCAGGCCGTGGGTGACGATGAAATGGGCAATGACTCTCGATGGCAGGATCGCTGCCTCGACAGGGGATTCCAGATGGGTGTCATCAGAGGAGTCCCGGCGTTATGCCCATCAGCTCAGGGCGTGGAATATGGCCATAATGGCAGGCATTGGCACTGTGCGGGTGGATGATCCTCTCCTCAACTGCAGGATAGATGGTATGCGCAGCCCGGTCAGGGTCATAGCGGATTCGTATGCATCTGTCAGCCTGTCGTCACAGGTCGTAAGGACGGCACATCAGTACAGGACGGTAGTGGCATATTCCGGAACGCCGGATCCCTCCCGTCTTGCAGCGCTTGCGGATGCCGGAGTCGAGACTGTCAAGGTGGCCGGCGATGGACTGAAAGACAATGGACCGAAAGGCGATGGCCTGGAACAGGATTATATGCGTCGGGAGACGGATGATATACGCAAGGTCGATATTGTTGCACTTCTGTCCTGTCTCGGAAAGATGGGCATGGATTCCGTGCTGGTTGAGGGGGGAGCGGAACTTGACTGGAGTATCGTCGAGGCCGGGCTTGTGGATGAAGTCTATTGCTTCATCGCGCCGAAAGTGATAGGTGGAGGTACGGCGAAAGGTCCTGTGGGCGGAGCGGGTTTCCCCAAGATGGCGGATGCTTTCCCTCTCGAGATAGAGTCCGTCACCCGGTCAGGCCCGGATATCCTTGTCCATGCCTTCCCCTCTGACTGCCATTCTGGAACTGGTCACGATGAATAATTGATTTGCCATTTGGGGCATAGAGGATAATCTGGATAATAATCAGATATGTTTACAGGAATAATAGAGGAAACCGGAACGGTAAAGAGTATCAGGACAGGGCAGGACAGTGCCATTGTCACTGTACAAGCCCGGAAGGTCCTGGAAGGCACTGTCGAAGGGGACAGCATAGCGGTCAACGGTGTCTGTCTGACAGTCACTTCGATGACCGGCGACAGCTTTACTGCGGATGCTATGCCGGAGACATTGCGCCGCAGTTCTCTCGGCAGCCTGAAACCGGGAGATATGGTCAATCTGGAAAGGGCGCTGCCTGCAGGAGGACGCCTGGGAGGTCACATAGTGTCTGGACATGTCGATGCCTGCGGAAGGGTAGAGTCTGTCAAGGCATCCGGCATCGCAAGGATTATCAGGATAGAGATGCCGGGAAACGCTTCCGGGCTGATGCCGTTGATAGCGGTCAAAGGGTCCGTGGCAGTGGACGGGGCAAGTCTGACTGTCGTTGCAGTGGACAATGATTCGTTTTCTGTCTCGCTGATTCCGCATACGAGGTCGGCCAGCACTCTCGGCAGTATCCGTCCCGGGACAATTGTCAATGTGGAGGCGGATGTTTTTGCAAGGTACATTGCGCGTATCCTTTCGGCAGGACTGCCAGCCGATATGCTTTCGTCAGGACCGGCTGATGGGCCTTTATCTGACTCTTCAGACAGGTTGGCCGGTGGCGGACTGACACTTGAATTTCTGGAAAAGAACGGCTTTTAACAAATTCGTCTGACTGGCGTTAATATATGAATTGAAATATGGAAATGAAGTTCAACACAATCGAAGAGGCAATCGAGGATCTCAGGCAAGGTAAGATGATAGTGGTCACGGATGATCCGGAGAGGGAGAATGAGGGAGATCTGATATGTGCCGGAAAATTCGCGACAACTGAGAATGTCAATTTTATGGCTACATACGGCAAGGGGCTGATATGTATGCCGATGACGGCAGAACTGGCGCACAGGCTCGACCTGAAGCAGATGGTGGTCGAGAATACTGACAACCACAGTACCGCATTCACGGTATCAATCGACCATGTTTCCACTACGACGGGCATTTCTGCAGTCGAACGTTCTGTCACTGCCCTGAAATGTGCCGACCCGGACTCGAAGCCGGAGGATTTCCGGAGACCCGGGCATATGTTCCCTCTTACTGCAAGGAAGGGAGGGGTGCTGATCAGGTCAGGGCATACCGAGGCGACAGTCGACCTTGTGAGGATAGCAGGTCTGGGAGAAAGCGGCCTGTGCTGCGAGATAATGAAGGATGACGGGACAATGATGAGGACTGCCGAACTGTTCAGGTTCGCCCATGCCCACGGACTGAAGATAATAACGATAGCCGATCTGATACGCTTCCGCCGCAGGACCGAGTCCATTGTCGAAAGGGTGACGGATGCAGAATTGCCGACCAAGTTCGGGACATTCCGTATCTATGGTTATATCAATAAGATAAATGGTGAACAGCATGTGGCTCTTGTAAAAGGTGATGTCTCTACCGATGAACCTGTCCTGTGCCGTGTCCATTCAGAATGTCTGACGGGCGATGCATTCGGGTCGCTCAGGTGTGACTGCGGAGAGCAGCTCGCGGAGGCGTTGAGGAGAATCGAGAAGAAAGGCAGGGGAGTGCTGCTGTATCTGCGTCAGGAAGGCAGGGGGATAGGTCTTGTAAATAAACTGAAGGCCTATAAACTCCAGGATCAGGGTATGGACACTGTCGAGGCCAATATTGCCCTCGGGTTCAAGGCCGATCTGAGGGAATATGGTACCGGGGCATCCATCCTTGCCGATCTCGGCGTGAAGAAACTGATACTTATGACCAACAATCCGATGAAGATTACAGGACTGGACGGGTATGGCATCGAGATAGTCGGCAGGGATCCTATCGAGATGACCTGCAACGAGAAGAACGAGTTCTATCTGTACACAAAGTACCGCAAGATGGGACATCTCCTTCACGTCAAGCACTGACGGATTCTTCCAGGATGGCAGGGATATGGCTTTGTCCGGTGTGACGGGGCATTATGATATAAAAGGATAAGAATTGAATAAACTGTAACTGAAGATGAAAAAGATTGAAGGAAAACTTTCGGCGCACGGCCAGAGGATAGGCATAGTGGCAGCCCGTTTCAATGAATTCATAACCTCGAAACTGCTTTCAGGAGCCGAAGATTCGTTTGTCCGTCATGGCGGCGATACGGATGATCTGGAAGTGGCCTGGGTGCCAGGCTCATTTGAGATACCGCTGGTTGCAAAGAAAATGGCGGATTCGGGACGTTATGACGCGGTCGTATGTCTCGGCGCCGTCATCCGTGGTGCGACCCCGCATTTCGATATGGTGGCAGGCGAGACTACAAAAGGTATTGCCAAGGTCGGTCTTGACAGCAATGTGCCGGTGATTTTCGGAGTGCTTACCACGGATTCGATAGAGCAGGCTGTGGAGCGCGCCGGGACAAAGGCCGGCAACAAGGGTTTCGATGCCATGACAACCGCAATCGAGATGGTTGATCTCCTCCGTCAGTTCTGAAAAATCGGCATACCGGGAGAAACATATCCGCGGCACCCGTTCTATGAAACGGCTGCTGCGGATATGCTGTTTTAATTGACCGACAGTGCTTTGTAAGGAATTTGCCTCAGCCTCCTGTCATTCAGTACGAAGGTTGTATACAGGGTTCTCGTTGCAGACAATCTCCTTTTCCCGCGTTTCATGCCTGTATTGATGTCTCTCTGGAAATTCATATCCAGAAGCACGGTGTCCGGCCTGAAGACGGCGATACGCGAAATCAGTTCATTTGGAGATGCAATCGCTTCTGCCTCATCGAAATGCAGAGGCAGAAGAATCTTAAGTGCCGAGCGTACCCCGGCATTGTCATCCACGACAAGTATCTTTCCTTTATGTTTCGCCATTCTGTCCGGTGTCTTCTATGCCTTATTCCTGCTCCAGACAGTCATCGAGGTCGCGGGTGATCTGTTCCCTGTCCATGTTCTGGCCGATGAATACGATCTTCTGCATTCTGTCCCCGTATCTGGCATCCCAGTCGCGCATGAATCCAGGGTCGCTCTGCATCAGCCGGATAAGATCTTCCTCGGGGGCCGTGGCGTACCACTGTCCGGCCTGGCGCAGCTGTTTCTGGCTTCCCGCCTGTTCGAACAGGTACGACATCCCCCTTTCATCGCTGAAATAGCATATCCCTTTGGCCCTGATGACTGATTCAGGCCATTTTTTTGCAACGAACCGGTCGAAACGGTTGATGTCGAATGCGGGTCTGCGGTAGTAGACGAATGTGCTGATTCCGTATTCCTCCGCTTCTCCTTCATCATGGTGGTGATGATGGTGATGGCAGTGGCCGTCTTCACCGGGATGATGGTCTTCATGTCCGTGATGGAGACTTTCTTCATGGTCATCTCCATCGTGGCTGTGGTGATCCCCATCCCTGCGGCTGTTCCGTGCCGCCTCTTCCTCCTCATCCGTAGGACGGCTCTCGATGCCACGGATCCAGCCGGCGGAAGTGGCAGCCCTGTCGAAATCGAAAAGCCCGGTATGCAGTATCTTGTCCAGATCCACATCTGCATAGTCGCAGTCGATTATCTCGGCTACCGGCTGGAGGGTACGGATAATCGCCCTTATCTTTTCCAGTTCTTCCGGCTTCACTTCCGCGGCCTTGTTGAGCAGAATGATATTGCAGAATTCTATCTGCTGTATGATCAGGTTGGCGATATCCTCCTCCCCGATGTCCTGTCCTGTAAGTGCATCCCCGCCGCCGAACTCATCCCGGAGTCTGAGAGCATCGACGACAGTCACGATGCAGTCGATATGGCAGGTGCCGTATTTCGTGTATGGTCCGCCGAGGGATGGTATGCTGCAGATTGTCTGGGCGATAGGCTCCGGTTCGCAGATGCCGCTGGCTTCGATTACGACATAGTCGAATTTCTGCATTTTTGTCAGTTCGAAAATCTGCTCTATCAGGTCTGCCTTGAGGGTGCAGCAGATACAGCCGTTCTGCAGGGCGACGAGACTGTCATCCTTCTGGGCCACGACCCCGCCTGCCTGGATCAGGTCGGCATCAATGTTGACTTCTCCTATGTCGTTCACTATCACTGCGAATCTGATGCCTTTCCTGTTTGAAAGTATCCTGTTCACCAATGTCGTTTTTCCGCTGCCGAGGTAACCGGTCAGCAGCAGGACCGGAATATCCTGTTTTTCCATATTCTGTTGTTATCTATCCTTTTTAAACAGCCGGCCATTCTGATTCTGCAGCAGATATGCCTCAGTCCGTGGCACGGATAAATGGCCAACCTACAAAGATACGCAAAAATAATAAGTGTGAATCCAGTCTACTGATCCTTTTCTCCGTTCTCTTCTGCCAGTTTCCTGCGGTAGGCATCCATGCGTTTCTTCCAGGCAGCCCGCTTCGCTTTCTCTGCCGCCGCCTTCCTTTCCATATAGGCTTCGTATTTCCGTTCAAGATAATTGTCCGCCATAGTGTCAGTTTTCGATTTTATCCGGTCCTGAAGGGACCTTCGGTCTTTTTCCGGATACGGTTATCCCGCGTTATTGCTTTGCCGTTTCTCTATCCTGTCGCAGAAAGCCAGAATATCATTCCATACTTCCTCTTTTCCGGTCTCGTTCAGGATTTCGTGACGCATCCCGGGGTATGTCTTGGCCTGTACATTCCGGTAACCGGCTTCTTTCATTTTTTCAACGGCCAGACGGAACCGTCTGTCATTTATCCTGCAAGGGTCATCTTCCCCTGAAATGAACAGTACCGGCAAGTCAGGACTGGTCTTATGCCAGTCTTTTATGTCGTATGCATCCTGCATCAGGGAGAAAAGGTTGATGAATCCATCGGTCGTGAACTGGAAATTGCAGTGCGGATCGGCATCGTATGCGCTGACAATCTCCGGGTCGGAACAGATCCATGCGTTGCTGGATTTCTCATTCCGGAATCTCCTGTTGAATGTCCCGAATGCTATCGACTGTATCAGCGAAGGCCGGTGTCGTTCTCCCATTATTGCCCTGTAACCTTTGGCGAGAGCTTTCCCGACAGACAGTCCTGGATTATAGCTCGGGCTGCCGCATACAACCAGGCCATCTATGAGATTGTCATATCTTTTTGAAAAAGAACGTACGGCCATGGAGCCCATACTGTGGCCCAATAGAATCAGCGGCAGTCCCGCGGATTCTTTATTCATACGGGTCTCCGGCCTGCTGAATTCTTCGCAGGCCATTAGCGTGACAGCCCTGACATCCTCCATCATAGCCATATACCCGCCTTCATAGAAATAGCCCAGGTCATCGGACGACTTTACCGATTCCCCGTGGCCCCGGTGGTCGTGAATTATGCTTGCATATCCGTTGTCCGCCAGAAATTCCATAAACGGGATGTATCTCTCCTTGTGTTCGCACATCCCGTGCACAAGCTGGACTATTCCTGTCGGACAATGTACTTTACCTCTGTCTGCCACTTCATGTTCCGCACAGCTTCCGTCCGACATAATATCCTTTCCAGACGGCCGGCATATCAATACGCTGATCTCCAGCCCATCGGCAGGCGAGACCAGGGTCCTTTTTTCAAAATTATGCTTTTTCGCTTTCATATTGCCACTGCAGCTTCTTGAGGCGTTTTACAAAAAAAGGCGACGGAGAACCGCCACCTCTAATGTTCTCACAACGGAATAATCCTTATTGTGAATTGCTTCAAACTTATGCAAAGTTATTCCATTTAGTCAGATTTCCAAAATTAATGACGGAAAATTTATTGAAGAAGCGTTATATGTCAGATTTTCAGTTGAATTATTATGGAATATGTGCAATGGAAACAAATTTTTATTAAGTTTGAAACAATATCCGGAAATCTGCCCGTTTCCGGCCTTTAATAGTAAAAACCACACGATAACACATAATTCCAATGAGAAAGATATTAGGACTTGACCTCGGTACCAACTCCATCGGCTGGGCGGTAGTGAATGAAGCGGAAAACAGTGAAGAGAAGTCTTCAATAGTACGGCTCGGCGTGAGAGTGAATCCGTTGTCTGTAGATGAACGGAACAATTTTGAATCAGGAAAAAGTATTACTACGAATGCAGACAGAACGCAGAAAAGAAGTATGCGCCGCAATCTGCAGCGATATAAACTCCGCAGGAAGAATCTGATAGAAGTCTTGAAAAATGCAGGATGGATAGCAGATGAGACAGTCCTTGCGGAACAAGGTAATTTCACAACTTTCCAGACCCTTCGTCTAAGGGCAAAGGCTGTGACAGAGGAGATTTCTTTGACTGAACTTGCGCGGGTACTTCTGATGATCAACAAGAAAAGAGGATACAGGAGCAGCAGGAAGGCAAAGAATGAAGAAGACGGGCAGTTTATTGACAGTATGGATATTGCGAAATATCTGTACGAGAATAATATCACACCAGGACAATATTGCTTCCGGCAGTTGTCTGAGGGCAAATATAAAATTCCGGATTTCTACAGATCTGATCTTGCGGAAGAATTTGACAGAATATGGGAATTCCAGAAACAGTTTTATCCGGATATACTTACAGACGAGTTAAAAGAGAATCTGAAAGACAAGAATGAAAAGCAGACGTGGACAATCTGTGCATCGCCGTTCAATATCGTTGGCAATAAAAGGACTGTCAAAGGTAAAGATCTGGTCAAAGAGAATTACAAATGGCGTGTAAAGGCACTTTCTGAAAAATTAGGCTTGGAGGAACTTGCAGTCGTCCTGCAGAAGGTCAACGGCAATCTTAAGGGGTCCAGCGGATATCTCGGGAATATCAGCGATAGAAGTAAAGAATTGTATTTCAATAATGTAACTGTAGGGCAATATCTGGTTTCCATTATAGACAAGAATCCAAACCAGAGCCTGAAGAATATAGTTTTCTATAGACAGGACTATCTGGATGAATTTGAAAGAATCTGGACAGCGCAGGCGGAATTTCATCCTGAACTGACAGCCGATCTTAAAAATGAGATCCGGGATATTGTTATCTTCTATCAGCGGCCTTTGAAAAGTCAGAAAGGTCTTGTCAGTATCTGTGAACTGGAGGGAGAAGAAAAAGAGATTACTGTAAACGGGAAGAAGAAGATAAAAATTATCGGTCCTAAAGTCTGCCCGAAATCATCTCCCTGGTTTCAGGAATTCAAGATATGGCAGATTATCAATAACTTGAAGGTTAACGGGAATTTTCTTGGACAGGAACATAAGGAGAAACTGGCTCAAGAACTTTCAATAAAAGAGAAACTCTCAAAATCAGATGTGCTTAAACTGCTGTTTGGGAAGAACTGTAAAGACTTGGATTTAAATTACAAGGAAATAGAAGGAAATCGGACTCAGGCAACCTTGTTCAAGGCATACGCCAAGATTCTTGAAGAAAGCGGGCATGGCGAAGCAGTGGAACTTCTGAAGAAATCATCGGCTGAGATTGTAAAGACGGTTGAGAATGTTTTTACTGCTTTAGGTTATAATACAGATATTCTCTATTTTGATACAACTTTGCCAGACGATGAAGTGGAAGAACAGACCATGTTCAGGTTATGGCATTTGCTGTATTCATACGTGGGAGACAAGTCCAGGAGCGGAAATGAAAGTCTGGTCGGCAAAGTCGCTGAAATTACAGGTTGTGAGAAAGAGTACGCCAGGATTATTGCAGGTGTAACTTTTGATCCTGATTATGGAAGTCTCAGTGCCCGGGCGATCAAGAAGATTCTGCCATATATGAAAGAAGGCAATGAATATAGTGTAGCCTGCGAATATGCTGGATACAGGCATTCCAAAAGGTCATTGACAAAAGAAGAGATTGAAAACAAGTCTTATAAGGACAGACTCGATCCTGTGCTGCAAAACAGTCTCAGGAATCCTGTTGTCGAGAAAATCCTTAACCAGATGGTCAATGTAGTGAATGCAGTGATTGATGAGTATGGCAAGCCGGATGAAATCCGGATTGAACTTGCAAGGGAACTGAAAAAGAGCAAGAAGGAAAGAGAACAGGCGGCATCGGATATCTCGACAGCAACGAAAGAAAATGACAGAGTCCGTCAGGAATTGCAGGAGAAATTCGGTATTGCCAATCCAAGCAGGAATGATATTATAAAATACAGGCTTTATAAAGAGTTGTCTGCAAACGGTTATAAGACATTGTATTCAGGTACTTATATCCCTCAGGAGAGACTTTTTTCTAAAGATTTCGATGTCGAACATATAATCCCGCAGGCAAGATTATTTGATGATTCATTTGCCAACAAGACTCTCGAAGCCAAGGATGTCAATATCCAGAAAGGAAGTATGACTGCATTTGATTATGTCAAGTCAAAATATGGAGAGGAAGGTGTAGCTGAATATAAATCCAGAATACAGAAATTGCTTAACGATAAGGCAATAAGTAAAACAAAAGCTGCACATCTGCTGATGTCTGAGAAAGATATTCCTGAAGGTTTTATCGAAAGAGATTTGCGTGATTCCCAGTATATTGCCAAAAAGGCAAGAGAAATTCTTGAGGAAGCGGTAAAATTTGTCGTCCCGACTACCGGTTCTGTCACTGCCCGTCTCAGGGAAGACTGGCAGTTGGTCGATGTAATGAAAGAGTTGAACTGGGACAAGTATTATCTGTCGGGTCTGACAGAGACTTATCAGGATAAGGACGGTCAGACAAAGACGAGGATTACTGACTGGACAAAGCGGAATGACCATAGACACCACGCAATGGATGCTTTGACAATAGCATTCACTAAGAGAAGCTACATCCAGTATTTAAACAATCTCAATGCAAGAGTTCCCAAAAGTGAGAATGATCCGCAGTATGTGGATCTGAGTAAGTATGGAATCTGCAATATCCCAAAGGATGAACAGACAAGAGTAGTCAGATATATAGAGTCGATGCAGTTATACAGGGATGACAAGGGCAGATTGAGATTCCTGCCACCGATACCGCTTGACCAGTTCAGACAGGAAGCGAAAAGACATCTGGGAAATATTCTCGTATCTATCAAGGCCAAGAATAAAGTTGTAACCCGAAATGTAAACAAGACAAAGAAAAAAGGAGGTTATAACGAGAAAATTCAGTTGACACCACGAGGACAGTTGCATAATGAGACAGTTTATGGATCGATATACAGATACGTGCCTAAAGAAGAAACTATAGGCTCAAAGTTCAATATTGCTAAGATTGAGACAGTTGCAAGCCCTGTATATCGAGATGCTTTGAGATCAAGGCTTGCCGAATATGGGAATGATCCGAAGAAAGCGTTTACCGGAAAGAATGCCCTGGATAAAAATCCGGTATTCATAGATGAAATGCATACCCGTATGGTGCCGTCAGTTGTCAAGACTGTAACCTTGGGGCTTGTATATACGACAAGAAAAGAGATAAATCCGGATAATTTCAAAGATGAGAAAACGATAAGGAAGATTATTGATGTGAGAGTAAGGAATATTCTGCTGGACAGACTTGAAGAATATGGAGGAGATGCCAAGAAAGCTTTTTCCAACCTGGATGAGAATCCTGTATGGTTGAACAAAGAGAAGGGGATTGCTGTCAAAAGGGTAACGATAACGGGAGTAAGCAATGCCGTACCTCTTCACGACAAGCATAATGTCTTAGGCGTTTCTATGCTTGATGCACAAGGAAAAGTACAGCCATCTGATTATGTCAGTACAAGTAGCAATCATCACATAGCAATTTTTATAGATAAGGATGGAAATCTCCAGGAACACGTGGTATCTTTCTATGATGCAGTGGTTGCTGTAACTTTCAGAGATCCTGTAGTTGATAAGGCATATAATAAGAGTAAAGGATGGCAATTCAAGTTTACAATGAAACAGAATGAATATTTTGTATTCCCGAATGAAAGGTCAGGGTTCAACCCGAATGATATTGATCTTATGGATCCTGATAATTATGCCTTGATCAGTCCTAATCTATTCAGGGTGCAGAAATTGGCGACAAAATATTATGTTTTCCGACATCATTTAGAGACTTCTGTGGAAGATAAGGCAGAATTAAGAGATGTTACTTGGAAACGAATTCAAAACGTCAATGGCTTGAAAGGCATTGTAAAAGTCAGAATAAATCACCTGGGAGAGATAGTGGCTGTCGGAGAATATTGATGTTATATAAAGCTGATCGGTAAGATGATAAAACGGACATTATATTTCGGAAATCCCGCTTATCTGTCATTGCGGCTCAAGCAGTTGGTCATCAAGGCTCCAGAGGAGGATGGCGATTTGCCGGACTTTGACAACGCGAAAAGTTACAGGGCGGTCGTGAAGACAATACCTGTTGAAGACATTGGCATAGTTATACTTGACAATAAGCAGATAACCGTTACGCAAGGTCTGTTGGAAGAGTTGATAGACAATAACTGTGCAGTGATAACCTGCGGCTCGAACCATCTTCCTGTAGGGCTTATGCTCCCGTTGTATGGAAACACCATTCAGAATGAAAGGTTTCGTAGGCAGCTGGATGCATCATTGCCGTTGAAGAAACAGTTATGGCAGCAGACGATACAATGTAAAATAGCGAACCAGGCATTTGTCCTGAAATATGTTACAGGTGAAGAGCATAATAACATGAAGATAATGTCTTCTAAGGTAAAGAGTGGAGATGCGGACAACCTGGAAGCCAGGGCTGCAGCATATTACTGGAAAACGATTTTCCCTGACAAAGATGGTTTCACCAGAGGTAGGGATGAAGCGGAACCGAATAATCTTCTGAATTACGGCTATGCGATATTAAGGGCAATAGTCGCAAGAGCCTTGGTCTCAAGCGGTCTTCTGCCGACTCTTGGTATTCATCATCATAACAGATATAATGCATATTGTCTTGCGGATGACATTATGGAGCCATATCGTCCATACGTTGACAGAATTGTCTATGACATAACCAGGGAATATGGTTATACGGATCTGACTAAAGAAATAAAGGTCAGGATGCTGTCCATACCGGTTGTCGAGGTGTCCATCGGAGGGAGGCGCAGTCCGTTGATGGTGGCAGTTTCGCAGACTACATCTTCTCTTGCAAAATGCTTCAACGGGGAACTGAGGAAAATCATTTATCCTGAAATGACATAATATATGCAGGACAGGTTCAGTGAATATAGAATAATGTGGGTACTTGTTTTCTTCGACCTTCCTACCGATACGAAGAAGGAGAGGAAGGAGGCTGCTGATTTTCGCAAAAGGCTTATCGTAGATGGATTTATAATGTTCCAGTTTTCAATCTATATGCGTCACTGTCCGAGTGTGGAGAATGCAGAGGTTCATATCAAGAGGGTAAAGAATTTCCTGCCTCCGTCGGGGCAGGTCGGTATCCTGTCCATAACGGACAAGCAGTTCGGCTCAATGGAACTGTTTACCGAGAAGAAACACAGAGAACCGCCGACAGAGAATCTTCAGCTTGAATTGTTCTGAACAGAAAAACAGTCCATATATAAACAAAAAATCCGATATCACTATCGGATTTTTTTATTCTGGAAACATAGTCTAAATAGTTGTGTGATAATTCTTTGTCCAGATTGTGCTGTTTCCAGTCTGTCAAAGATATAAAGTTTGAAAGCAATTCACAACGCAACGATTACGAATCTCGGCTACCAGAATGCTGTTTCCAGTCTGTCAAAGATATAAAGTTTGAAAGCAATTCACAACTGACGATGAAGCACAAAACTTTTATACAGAGCTGTTTCCAGTCTGTCAAAGATATAAAGTTTGAAAGCAATTCACAACGGAGAACATTGTCTGTGAAACGAAGATCACGCTGTTTCCAGTCTGTCAAAGATATAAAGTTTGAAAGCAATTCACAACGCATAGAGCTGCTTGGATATGATCTCCAGCGCTGTTTCCAGTCTGTCAAAGATATAAAGTTTGAAAGCAATTCACAACTGAGGATTGGTATTCTGGATACCAGAATTGGCTGTTTCCAGTCTGTCAAAGATATAAAGTTTGAAAGCAATTCACAACTACCCATGGTGATGACGTTCCTGATGACATGCTGTTTCCAGTCTGTCAAAGATATAAAGTTTGAAAGCAATTCACAACAATTTTTATTAAAAAGGTAATCATTATGGCGCTGTTTCCAGTCTGTCAAAGATATAAAGTTTGAAAGCAATTCACAACGCCCGGTTCGAGGTGCTGAAGATTGACCTGGCTGTTTCCAGTCTGTCAAAGATATAAAGTTTGAAAGCAATTCACAACATATATTGAATGATAAGAGTATTCTTAATGGCTGTTTCCAGTCTGTCAAAGATATAAAGTTTGAAAGCAATTCACAACGCAAAGCTGTAAAACTTAATTCAGAATCAGGCTGTTTCCAGTCTGTCAAAGATATAAAGTTTGAAAGCAATTCACAACTTGATTTTTCATGGATTTTGCCAAACAATAGCTGTTTCCAGTCTGTCAAAGATATAAAGTTTGAAAGCAATTCACAACTTATGCAATGGGAAAGAAATGTGTTTAACTGCTGTTTCCAGTCTGTCAAAGATATAAAGTTTGAAAGCAATTCACAACGCATCCGTGTTCCATCTGGAGGGAGGGACTGCTGTTTCCAGTCTGTCAAAGATATAAAGTTTGAAAGCAATTCACAACCATAATGCAGCACACGACAGGCGCGGACGGCTGTTTCCAGTCTGTCAAAGATATAAAGTTTGAAAGCAATTCACAACTTTTTTTGTTAATTTGTTTAATTTGTTAAAGCTGTTTCCAGTCTGTCAAAGATATAAAGTTTGAAAGCAATTCACAACGCGGAGTCGCTGCCGATATTGTTGATCTTGGCTGTTTCCAGTCTGTCAAAGATATAAAGTTTGAAAGCAATTCACAACTGTTCGTGACTACACTGACATTCGCGATGCGCTGTTTCCAGTCTGTCAAAGATATAAAGTTTGAAAGCAATTCACAACTAGCTTCGACAGAAGAAATGTTCTGAGGGTGCTGTTTCCAGTCTGTCAAAGATATAAAGTTTGAAAGCAATTCACAACGAACACTCAACGTACAAATAATAAACAAATGCTGTTTCCAGTCTGTCAAAGATATAAAGTTTGAAAGCAATTCACAACTCCGGTTACGGCAGTGTCTTGCTCTCGCAGCTGTTTCCAGTCTGTCAAAGATATAAAGTTTGAAAGCAATTCACAACATATATTGAATGATAAGAGTATTCTTAATGGCTGTTTCCAGTCTGTCAAAGATATAAAGTTTGAAAGCAATTCACAACCCGCCGGGTTCGACTCTTTTTACACATTTTTTAACATTTTCCCGCACGGCCGGGAGGTTCTGCGGGTTTTTCATTGGTTTTGAGGATTTTTCGTATATTTGAGGAAAAGGAGGTGAGATTATGTGGCCTTTCTACATATCTGGCGGTGCGGCTCTGATAGCTGTTTTGATTCTTCTCTATCAGAGGTACAAGGGGAGTATTCCGAAGGTTCTTGCGCTTCTGCTGCTTCCTGTGTTGTTGCCGATATCGTTGCTGGTGTATATTGTATATGCTTTTGTGAGTCCCAAGGCGAAAAGGTGGCTGTCTGTCGAGGAGAAGGGGTGTATACTGTATTTTGTCTTCATAGCTGTTATGATCGGGATCGTGGTATTGGCTCTTTCTTTGTGATCTGCCGCCTGATGGCGGGATGTTTAATGTAAAAATTGGAGTGTTATGGGTCATATTATATGGCAGATTGTGAAGTGGTTTGCCGTCGGGGTGGTGGCGTTCCTTATTGTTATGGTGCTTCTTTCTGATCTCGGGATGCTTGGCATTGCTGCCAGTGGGGTTCTGGTTGTAGCATTTTCTTCGATGCTTGCAGCGCTGATCAATGCTTCTGTCTTTCTTTCGAAATACAAGGATAATCCGGCGCAGGATATCAGAGAGGAGGACAGGAGGGAGAAGGAGTACAATGTCCGCCTTGCCAAGCTGATGGCAGCTATTGCTTTCCCTTGTATTGCCATCTGGGCTATAGCCGTGTATTGCCTGATAATATTTTGACAGGGCATTATCCGTGTCCTTTGCGAGCCGCCTGAGGGCGGCTATTTTTGTGCCATAAAACGAGGAAACTATGGCATCGAGACTGAAGGAGGAGGACCTCCGGCTGAACATTATCGTGAACGGTGACAAGGGCAGGAAGGAGATTCTTGACCTTGAAATCGCCATTGTCAGTTTGACTAATTTCGGTTATTATATGGAATGGACTGCCCATATACAAAAAAAGGACAGCTTTGCTGTCCATTATAACAAATAATAAAAACACTATTTATTCCAAAATCGACCTTTACCGAAAAACCAATCAAGATATTTCTTTATTACTATCAAATAACCTGTAAGACCTAAAAAAGCAACAATCAACATTATACATATCAGGAGGAAAAATATGCCCAGATACATATCCATTGCAAAAGCCCCGATTGTCATCATAATGAATACGAACAATACTAAAATCATGCATCCCGAATTTTCTGATTTCATAGTCATTTCTCGGTTTTAATGGTTTCTCCTGTGGTGCTGATTGTCCGTTTCGGTTAGGAAAAGGCAGAAGTGACCGATTTTACTGAAGACTTGTTTAAGTCAGTCTATATACCTGGCCTTGGATGCATCACGCGGTTTGGCTGCAGGCGTTTCATCCGGGTAGCCGAACGCGATACAGAGGAGCAGGTTGTAACCCTCAGTGAATCCGAGCTGTTTTACATAGTCGGCAGCGGCAGGGCTTCCGGTCATAAATCTTGCCGGCCCTCCGAGACAGCAGGAGCCGATTCCCATTGACCAGGCGGAGAGGATCATGTTTTCGGCCAGCAGGCCGCAGTCGATCTGTGAGAAGTCGTAGCCTGGGTCATTGGCGATGAACACGACGGTAGGTGCGTTACGGAACATGTTTACGAAAGACGGGTCTTCTCCGGCTGCGGGATTTTCCTTGAGATACGCGGCTGTAATGCCGTTGATATATTCCGGGTTGTCTACGACACGTATTTCCCATGACTGTTTGTTCTGCCCGTTCGGTGCATTGATGCCGCAGTTGAGTATTACCTGCATTGTGTCGCGTCCGACGGGTTGTGGTTTGTACTTCCTGACACTTCTGCGGGTCATGATGTTGTCGATTACGGTTTCTGATACCGAAGTCTCCTGTGCAGCAGGGGCTTTTCCTGAGTTGCCGCTGCATCCTGACATAGAGAGAACGATTGCAGCCGCAGCGATGAGGACTGCTGATAATCTGTTGGTCTTCATATCGTGTCGTTTTATTTATGATTCATTCCTGCAAATATATCCATTTATATTTTGTCATCCAATGATAATCATATTATCCGGACCGCCATTATCCGGCTGTTGCACTTCGGTGTTGAATCTGTATTTTCCGTACGACAGGCATCTTCTGTGAAAAATTATTGATACATTTGTCCGGTTCATTTCGGCTGACATGAAGATAACGTTCGTATATCACAGCTGCTTTGCTGTAGAGACAGACAGATGCATACTGGTCTTTGACTTCTGGAAGGATCCGGCAGGCGTTATTCCGGGACTGTTGTCCGGGGAAAAGCAGCTGTATGTCTTCTCCAGCCATTTTCATGAAGATCATTTCAACAGGGAGATATTTCTTTGGAAAGGCATGCGTCCGGTCAGGGAAAATGGCTCCATACCGGGAGTCAGTTATATCCTTTCCAAGGATATCCTGAAACACAGGCGTGCGGAGAGAGGGGAGGCAGACCGGTGGCTTGCCAAGGGCGGCACATGGGCGGATGAGAATGTGAGGGTGACCGCGACGGGCAGTAATGACAGCGGAGTGTCTTGGATTGTGGATACCGGCGGCAGGAGCATTTTCCATGCGGGAGACCTCAATAACTGGTATTCCCGGTTCCTGACTGATGATTTCCAGGGAG
This sequence comes from uncultured Bacteroidales bacterium, assembly GCA_944322715.1. Classification (GTDB taxonomy): domain Bacteria; phylum Bacteroidota; class Bacteroidia; order Bacteroidales; family UBA932; genus Cryptobacteroides. Next base: position 1,198 of record CALUPT010000008.1, on the reverse strand, counting down.
GCCTTGTTCGCAGTACGGAGACAGGGGAGATGATCGACCCTGTCAGGGAGGAGAAACTCTACATAGGCGAACTGAAGGATATCCGGAAGATCAGGGACGGTTTCGATGTGGTGATGTTCCCAGTGGATGGCAGGACCGGCAACGGCTATACCAAAGGGGCAAGACAGTTCATTTCACGTTTCAGGACGGGACTTTTCGTTCCAATGCACTTTACTGCCAGCGGCTTTGCATCGGCCTGGCGCATGAGGGAGTTCACGGATGCGCTTTCCATCCCGTTCTGGGCAATTTCACGGAACGGGGAGACGGTTGAGATATGAACCAACGACAATCGGGCGATCGCGTCCTGATAGGCCGCATTAGAGGTTTTCCGACCGTTGTCTGATATTTTCCTGGAGTGAATCCTTGTATAGTTCCAGTTCGAGAAGATGATAATTGCCTTTCACAAAGAGGTTTCCCAGAGATGGATGATAGTATCTGTCGCTGTCGAGTCCCTTGACTATGAGAAGCTTGTGCCCGGTATCCACGGATACCGTGACCGTATCCCGGACAGAGGCGGGAGAGGAATCGCATTTCCAGTTCAGCGGATTTATGCACAATGAGGACGGGGACAATCCAGGGCAAGCGCATTCCGGTGATTCTACAGAATTGTAACAGATCGTGACTCCTGTGTCGCTGCTGCCCTGTGCAGGTCTGATATTGCCGTTTTCCATGTCTTCGGGTGTAACTTTATAACCTATCACGTAGGCGGCGACAAGCCTCTCCAGTTCCGTCTCGTCCAGGGATTTGACGAGTTCGACCACGCATTTCGCCCCCTGGCTGAATCCTGCGATGAAGAACGGCCTGCCATCATTCATGTTTTCCATATAGTGGTCAAAGGCTCTGTACACATCCTCCATGGCGTGCGGAAATCTCTCGTTGACAGTCTTTTCATCCGTCCATGAGTCCAATGTGATCTGTCTGTAGTACGGGGAATGGAAATTGGCGTATTTTCCGAAAATCTCATCTGCCAGTTCGTTGGATGGCAGCAGTGCGGCGATATGGTCAGGGTTGTGGACATCTGCGTAATGGCATGTCCGTCCTTTGCTGTCACTCCAGTCCCGGACGCATGTGGGAAGTATGTAGAAGCTGAATTCAACTTGCAAATGCAACAGAATTCTGATTAATAATTTGTTTAAATTTTTCGTTTGGCGTGAGGTAT
>CALUPT010000007.1 GCA_944322715.1 uncultured Bacteroidales bacterium | reverse complement strand
AGGTTTTCGGGCTGAATACTCTCCGTAGGAGGAAGATTCTGCCCGAAACGGCTTGCCGCTTGACCTTTACACTTTCAATCAAGAAAGTAGAATCTTTTCTCTTGATAAAAAAAACATGTACCTGAAGCTAGAAAGGTTTCATTAAAACAACTCTCAACATAGTACGAAGTATATGATAAAGGATCCAATGTTATACTTTCATTCATATTTTTGGAATTATAATTTTGTACAAAGATATAACTATTATTTCTACGACCAATTGAATTCTAATTATTTACAGATTAAATTTTGTTATAGTTACTTCTTTTCTCCATTAGTTTATCCATATCCTCCGAAATCTTATCATCAGTTACTTTGGCATATCCTTGAGTTGTACGGATATTTGTATGTCCCATCATCTTGGCAATACTCTCCATTGGAACACCTGCCGAGACAAGAAGCGTTCCGAATGTGTGTCTCGATTGATGGTAGGACAAATTTTGTTTGAACTGGTGAGCAAAGCCCAATTCGTGTATCTCGAACCAAATCATATCTCTGCAAGGTAATGGAAAGACAGGCTTGCTGTCATCTGTGGTATTGTATAGCGACAGTATTTGTTCTGCTATCGGATGCAATGGAATAAATGCCTCTACATCTGTTTTCTTACGGTATGTTCTAATGTATTTGCGTCCTTCTGCTGTTGTTCCTATGTGATGAGGATATAATCGTTGCACATCCACATACGCTAAGCCACAAAAACAAGAGAAAATAAATGTCCGTCTTGCCAACTCCTGCAATGGATCAAGTTTTGGATGGTTCATAATATCCTGCAATTGACTTTTGCTTATGTACATCAATCTCTTGGGAGGCTTCTTCTCATACTGGACATCTCCTAATGGGTTGAAACGCAAGATACCATTATCCACAGCCAAATAGACTAATCGTTTCAGCCAACACAAACAATGATTCCTATATGATGGCTTATGCGGGTAGTTCATCTTCATATAGAGTACGAAGTTATTGCCAAACTCCTCTGTAATGTCGGTAAATAGCATATCCTCTTTGCCCAACGAATTGATATACTCACGCAAATAGTGTTGATACATCTTTGACCCACGATAAGAGGATGTGGAGTCAATCTGTACGGAACGGATTTTAAGATGTTCCCTCTCTATCTCTCCTGCTTGCAATATGTATTTTGGAATATCTGAAACACCCGTAATGGCATTCTTTAGCAATTCAGCAGTAATGACACCATTTGTTTTTTAGCAGACTATTGTAAGTATCATCAATACGATTCTTATAGTCATTGAGCATACCATTGATTCTACTATTATTTGTTTCGCCTTTCTTGCTGTTCCATTCATCAGGACGGCAAAAGAGTCCTGTAGATAATACAGTAGCCTTGCCATCAATGGTTACTCGGCACATAATGGCGGTTGTACCATCGGCTTTAATTTTGCTGCGGTTAATGTAGTACAGTTGTTTATATGTACTTCTCATAATTCAAACTTTTTGTGGGTTATAAAACTAATGTCATATCACTTGTTGCCTTGATGAATATATCCATATCATCGAACAACTTCTTAGGTGTTACCTTAGCATAAAGTTGAGTAGTGGTAAGGTTGGTATGCCCAAGCATTTTGCTGATTGTTTCTATTGGAACACCAGCTTCAAGCGTAATCAGACTTCCGAAGGTATGACGCCCCATGTGATAGACCAAATCAGCAGTCTTAATCCCGGCTAAATCCCTAAGTCCTTTCATATGCCTTCGCAGATTAGGGTGGTGTATCATCGGGAATAACTCCTTGCGCTCATTACTGCGGTATTTCTCTATCAGAGCAATAGCTTCGGGCAATAATTTCACTCTACCCAAGTGCTCATTTTTCTTACGCAGATATTTCAGCCATAATGCACCATTGTCATCGGTATATATGTTATCGTCTGTTATTGAAACAGCATCGGCATAGGGAACACCAGTATAGCAAGCAAATAAGAATAGATCCCTTGCAATATTATGCGTTACTCTGGATGCAGGAATTTCCAAATCTCGAATTTTCTCAAAGTCCTCACGGTTTAATGCTCGTGGTGCTTTCCTATTCTCTTTTGGCAGTTTGAAATTTACGAAATAGCGTTTCTCTGAATGACCTTCTTTGAAAGCCAGTCGGCAAATCTTTTTGAGTATGGCCAGATAATGCCTTGCCGTATCAACTGCAAGACCTTTGTCCTTTAGAACATACTCCTGAAACTCATAGGCCAAATGCTCATTCAATTGCCCGAAAGCCAAATCTTCAACCTTGAAACGCTTCTTTGACTGCCGTTGCATCGAAATCAATCTTGCGCTCCAAAAGAGTATCAAATGCCAAGTTAATGGCAAGCAGCAACTTGTCAATCTTTGCATTGATTTCAACAGCCTCCTTGCTTTTGCCATTTAGTCGGCTCTCGCGAGGATTCCATAATTCGGGAGTACAAGACAGCTTGCTGCTGAACTGCGCCATCGTTCGGTTTACGGTAATGCGTCCCATGATGGGAGCCTTACCCGACTTGTCTAATCCGATCTTTTTGAGGTAGAGCAACACCTTGAATTTTTCTACTTTCATACGCTTATATTTTTGGTTGCTAAGTTAGCCCATATATAAGCGTTCTTTGCTATGCAAAATGATGACAATCAACGCAATGTGATGCTATTGCAGATTATTTCGTTACCACTCGGCTTTTGGTAACAGCCAAGCTAACGATTTGGTAACTGAACTCCTGCTCATAACCGTTACTTCTTGCGTTAAGTAAATAGTGCAAGAAATTCACTTTTAGTTGTTCCTCAACCGTTTACGTTTGCCTTATTCTATTCCGAAATCGTTTGCTTTGCTACTTGCTTTCCATGTCAGCCGTCACACCGTCCGTCAACGGTTCGTCGGACAAGGAGGACATTGCCATCGGCATATTTCGGAAAGTGGCGGAAACCGATGATAGCATCTGCAATACTGATGCTTATCGCAGCCGGGTGAAAAGAGTTCAGGATTAGCCCCGCCCGAGTTACGGTTTCAGGCAGCCGACAGGCACGACCAATACCCCGTCCTTGCGCGTGTAGGCGAACTGCCCGACAGCGGTAAGGACCATAAGGAACGAGGGGCTTTTCATTTTGTCGGTATCAATCCGGGCGGCCAAAGCCTTCAGCGTAGCAGCTCCTTCTTCTATACCCGTGCTGCCTCCCAGTTTCACTTCTATCAGCCCATAGCGTCCAGCTTCTCCGCGAGTAACTTGTCGGCTATTCTCACCCTGTAAGTCTTATTATCCATCTGCTCTAATTATCACGTCAATAATCAAGGGGCAAAGATAATCACAAACCGCTTATTCTCAAATGTTTTTATGGATTACTTTGCCATTTGGCGTTATTTTGGTTGGGTATTTGGCGTTTTATCACTTGGCAGTTTGGCGTTAAAACAATGGGGAAAGCAGACTCGTTGACTCTGCCCCCCTGTTTTTCAAAGTATTCTTGCGGTCAATCATAAAATTATCACTATTTTTGCACCCATCTTCAACCATTTGGCAATGGCACAGGGAACATATCTGGCATCGAAACCGCGATACGAAATTCTGGATGGACTCAGGGGGGTCGCATCAATGCTTGTAATAGCATTCCATCTGCTGGAAACCTATTCCAAGGGTCCTGCATATCAGATATTGAACCACGGTTATCTCGCCGTAGACTTTTTCTTCATGCTTTCCGGATTCGTCATCGGCTACGCATACGATGACAGATGGGACAGGATGGACCTGGCCGCATTTTTCAAGAGGAGGCTGGAGCCTGAACGGTCCCCAGATTTTCATCGGATTCACACGGCTTCTGTATCCGTTCCTTTGCGGACTGCTGATATCGAGACTTCTCCCGGCAAGAATGAACGCATCAAACCCTGCAGGAAGTCCGCTTCGGATAAAGGGAGGTTTCTGGTGGTCATCCCTGAAACTCGCCGCAGTATTCGCAGTGCCTTGCATTGGAGGGAGGCAATGTCCTGCAGATGGTCTGTACCAGGCCATCGCCATCGCCTGGGCATGGCTCAGACTCTATGACATGCCTGTCAGGAAATGGCTGACAGACAAATGGCTGAAACGACAATAATCCTATAACTTCAATAAATTACCGACATTATGGAAAAATTGGAAAAACCGGCAATCCTGGTCGTTGACATGCTCAACGATTTCGTCACGGGCGCCCTCACATGCGACCGCGGCAAGGCTATCGTACCTGCAACCGCCCGTCTGTTAGACGCGGCACGCAAGGCAGGCGTACCTGTAATCTTCTGCAACGATGCGCATGTCAAGGGCATCGACAGGGAACTGACAATCTGGGGGGACCATGCCATTGCAGGGACCAAGGGCGCGGAAGTCATTCCAGAACTCAAGGTGTCCGACAAGGACTATGTGGTACCGAAACGCCGCTACAGCGGATTTTTCCAGACGGACCTCGACATCCTGCTCAGGGAACTCGGGGTGAAGACGGTGATCATGACCGGACTTCACACCCACATGTGCGTACGCCACACATCTGCAGATGCCTTCTGCCTCGGATATGATGTCGTGGTGGCAAAGGAAGCGACGGACTCATTCACGGAAGAGGACTACAAGGCAGGACTTGCATATCTTAAGACCTGCTACGGAGCCGATGCATACAGCAACGACGAACTGATCGCAGCGTTCTGACCCTAAGGAATGACTGTAGGCGGGCCCGTCTATTTTTCCGTCAGACGGATTTCATACAGACGGGGCCAGTTCTTGCCGGTAAGATATATCTTGCCGGTTTTTTCATCGTATGCTATCCCGTTCAGCACATCGGTATCCTCCGTCCTGAGCCCTGCCGGAAGCAGGCCGGATGCATCCACCGTCGCCTCGACGTTTCCGGTCGCAGGATCTATTATCAGGATAAGGTCTGCGGTATAGACATTGGCCCATATCTTCCCATCTACGTATTCCAGTTCGTTGAGAAGTCTCATCGGACGGCCGTTGAGCCTTACCGTAAGGCGCCTGGTCACGGAAAACGCCCCATCCATGAAATAAAGGGTGGAGGAGCCGTCGCTTGCAATCAGCCGGGTGCCATCCGTTGTCAGTCCCCAGCCCTGTCTCGGATAGGAATATGTGGATACGTATTCCAGGGTGGCGGCATCATAGATGAAGGCAACCTTGCTTGTCCATGTCAGGAGATAGAGGTTTCCCCCCATCATTGCGGAGCCCTCGATGAAATATTTTTTCGAGAAATCTATCTTTTCCAGTACCTTTCCAGTCGTCAGGTCGACCTTGCGGAAAGAAGAACGCCCGTATGTCCCCGTGCTTTCGTATAGCTGCCCGTCATTGAAGAACAGACCCTGGGTATATGCGGCAGGATCGTGAGGATATTCCCCGACGACTTCCGCACGGTACTCCCTGACCTTTGCGGACACGCAGGCGGACATGAACATTCCCGCCACTATGCCGCACATCACCGGCAATACCGCAATCCTTATTCCGCTGAAAAAAGACATTCTGCCGACGGTTATTCTTTCGAAGCCTCACTGGCGCGGGATCCATCCTTGCGATGCTCCTTCCTGTACTTCATGGCCGCCTTTACAAAGGCCACGAAAATCGGCTGCGGATGCTCCGGAGTGCTCTTGAGTTCGGGATGGAACTGCACTCCTATGAAGAACGGATGAGATGGAATCTCGACTATCTCCACCAGTCCTGTCTCCGGATTCCTTCCGGAAGCCTTCATCCCGGCCTGCTCCACAAGAGGGAGGTAGTCGTTGTTGAATTCATATCTGTGTCTGTGACGCTCGGATATCAGTTCCTTGCCGTATATCCTGTATGCGAGGGAATCCTTGTCCAGCTTGCAGTCGTATGCTCCCAGACGCATGGTCCCGCCCTTGATGGTGGTGCTCTTCTGGTCCTCCATCAGGTCGATGATAGGCACAGGCGTGGCAGGATTGACTTCCGTGGACACGGCATCCTTGAGTCCGAGCACATCCCTGGCAAACTCCACCACGCACATCTGCATGCCGAGGCATATTCCGAAGAACGGCACATTGTGCTCCCTGGCATACCTGACCGCCACGATCTTGCCCTCGAGCCCCCTCTCTCCGAAACCGGGAGCGACAAGTATCGCATCCATTTTCCCGAGTTTCTCCTCCGCATTCTCCTCATTCAGGAATTCGCTGTGCACGGTGTGCACATTGACCTTGCATTCATTCGCCGCTCCTGCATGCACGAAAGACTCGAGTATGGACTTGTATGCATCCTGCAGTTCCACATATTTGCCCACAAGGGCGATATCGGTCTCCGACTTCGGATGGAACAGTTTCTCAAGGAACGCATTCCACCTGGTGAGATCCGGCTCCGGAAGGCTCTCCATCTTGAAATGCCTGAGGACCAGCACATCAAGCTTCTCCTCGGCCATATTCAGAGGGACGAGGTATATGGAGGGGGCATCTATCGACTGTATCACATGTCCCGGCTTCACATTGCAGAACAGAGCCACTTTCTTGCGGATTTCAGGAGTCAGGGGCTGCTCGGTGCGGCAGACTATGATGTCAGGCTGCACACCGCTCTGCTGGAGCATCTGGACCGAATGCTGGGTCGGCTTGGTCTTGAGTTCCTTTGCCGCACGCAGATACGGCACCAGGGTAAGGTGGATGGTCACGCAGTCTTCCTCGGGGAGTTCCCACTGGAGCTGGCGCACGGCCTCGATGAACGGCTGCGACTCCATGTCTCCCACAGTGCCGCCGATCTCGGTTATGACCACATCGTATTTCCCGCTCTTGCCGAGCAGAAGCATCCTTCTCTTGATTTCGTCCGTGATGTGCGGCACGATCTGCACGGTCTTGCCGAGATACGCGCCTTCCCTCTCGCGGCTTATCACCGTATGGTATATCTTGCCCGTAGTCACATTGTTCGCCTTGGATGTGTGCACTCCGAGAAACCTCTCGTAATGGCCCAGATCGAGGTCGGTCTCCGCGCCATCCTCCGTGACATAGCACTCCCCGTGCTCATACGGATTCAAGGTGCCCGGGTCAATGTTGATATACGGGTCGAATTTCTGGATTGTCACCCTCAGACCCCTGGCCTGCAGAAGTTTGGCAAGAGATGCCGAAATGATGCCTTTGCCCAGCGAAGAGGCGACACCGCCTGAAACGAATACGTACTTTGTGCTCATACAATGATTTTACCGTTAACAGGGGTACAAAGGTAGTGAAAAAAAGATTTTCAAGAAAATTTTAAAAGGATTCTTATTATCTTTGCGGGGTATATGTGAAACCAAAACCTGACGCAATGCATACATATATACTGATGATTATAGCAATGGCCCTGCTCGCAGTGGTCGTGTACATTGCATTGTTCCATTTCAAGGCCGGATACGGCTATCTGTCCACAGCCAACTGGGGTCCTAAGATCAACAACAGGATGGCATGGGTGCTTATGGAAGCACCTGCTTTCTGTTTTCTGCTGTTCTACACGCTCAGGTTCGCACAGTCCGGCATAGATACCGGCAACGACAAGGCGGTCCTCTACACCATGGCCGGTCTGTTCCTGGTGCACTATTTCCAGAGGGCCTTCATCTTTCCTCTCCTGATGAGGGGGAAAGGCACCATGCCGGTCGCAATCATGGTCATGGGCATGGTATTCAATACGCTGAATTCATATTTCATAGGGGCATGGCTGTACAGGTTCGCCCCGGCCGGCATGTACACGGCAGACTGGTTCACATCCATCCAGTTCATCATCGGGACACTCATCTTCCTCACCGGAATGCTCATCAACATGGATTCCGACTCGGTGATCAGGCATCTGCGCAAGCCGGGAGACACCAGACACTACATTCCGCGCAAGCATCTCTACAAGTATGTCACGTCCGCCAACTATTTCGGGGAAGTGACGGAATGGACGGGCTATGCCATCCTGACATGGTCGCCGGCAGGGCTGCTGTTCGCGATATGGACATTCGCCAACCTTGCACCGCGCGCCAAGGCCCTCACGGAGAAATACGAGGAGGAATTCGGGGACGAATACAGGGAACTGCACAAGAAACATCTGATACCTTTCATCTGGTAGAAGAGACGGAATAAGATCAAAGCCTTAAATGAGCGAATTATTTACACCTTACAGAATCGGTCCGATAGAACTTCGCAACAGGACCATCCGTTCGGCTGCATTCGAAGGAATGTGCGAACACAATTCTCCATCACAGGAACTTTTCGACTACCATACCGCAGTCGCACGCGGCGGAATCGGGATGACCACCGTAGCATACGCTGCCGTGTGCAGAAGCGGGCTGTCTTTCGAGAGGCAGTTGTGGATGCGTCCGGAGATTGTCCCGGACCTCAAGAAACTCACGGATGCCATCCATGCGGAAGGGGCCAAGGCGTCCATCCAGCTCGGGCACTGCGGAAACATGTCACACAGACGGATATGCGGCTGCATGCCGTACGGGGCGAGCAGGGGATTCAACCTCTACTCCCCTACTTTCGTCCACAAGATGAACCGCAGGGAAATCGATGAAGTGGCGGATGCATACGGCAGGGCAGTGGAGCTTGCCATCGAGGCAGGATTCGATGCCGTGGAAATCCACGCCGGGCACGGATACCTGATATCCCAGTTCCTTTCACCTTACACCAACCACAGGCGGGATGAATACGGAGGTTCGCTGGAGAACAGGATGAGGTTCATGCGCCAATGCATGGAGTCCGTGGTCAGGGCCGCAAAAGGCCGCGTCGCAATCTTCGTGAAAATGAACACGAGGGACGGTTTCAAGGGAGGAATGGAGGTGGAAGACTCCATAAAGGTAGCGAAGGAGCTGCAGAAATGCGGGGCCGATGCCCTCGTGCTGAGCGGAGGATTCGTAAGCAGGGCTCCGATGTACGTAATGAGGGGACAGTTCCCTGTCCGCTCCATCGTGCATTACATGCCGTGGAGCCAGTGGTGGCTCAAGGCAGGAGTGATCCTCGGGGGGAAGATAGTCTCTCCGACGGTACCGTTCAAGAAGCTGTTTTTCCTGGAGGATGCCCTCAGGTTCAGGGCCGCACTTCCGGACATGCCTCTCGTATATGTCGGAGGTGTCACCACAAGACAGGATGCCGACAAGGTGATAGACAGCGGGTTCCAGATGCTGCAGATGGGGCGTGCAGTGCTTGAGGACACCGACTTCGTCAACAAGATGAAAGCGGATGAGAATCACTGCAGCGAATGCGAGCACAGCAACTTCTGCATCGGAAGGATGTATTCTCTCTCGATGGCCTGTCACAAAACCTGCAAGGACATCACTCCGGCCTTGGAGAGGAACGTACGGAAGATAAACCGCCAGAACGACAGGATGGAACGCCGTCTGGGCTACAAATAGAAAGTTCCGGGAGGGAGTCCGCCTCCGGACGGGCTGAACCACAGGGCCAGGTCTATCCGACGATATACCTGGCCTTTTTGCGTGCAAGGATGCGAATGCCCCATACAATCAGCCATGACAGGGCAAACGCTACGATTGCCGCAGCGGGGATCTGCAGCCACACGGGAATGCACAGTGTCCTCATCAATTCGACGGAAGGCCCTGTAAGGAAATAATGCACCATATATACCCCGAATCCGCACAAGGTGAGATTGGCAAGGAGACCCTGCAGTTTCACCGACCTGACATTGACCTTCCTGCACAGCAGGAATACGGGGACTGTCATAAGGACGACATTGGGAGAACAGTAATACAGGAAAAGTTCATACTGCTCCGCCGTGTACTCCGGCAGCGATGTGACATGCCTCACGCCGAAGAAAGTCACGGCATATCCCACGAGAAACATCGGTATCCCGAATGCCAGTATGCGTTTCAGAGGCCAGTCATGGTTGCGCAGATAGTGTCCGAGCAGAAGATAGCCGTTGAATCCGGCAAAACTGTACAGCATGTAGAACTCGTTCCATGAACATGCGCCCCATATATACCTGCCGAGATATTCCCTGATGAACGGGACGAAAAGAGTGACCGCCCAGATGGCAAGGAAAAAGAGTTTCGCCCTGTCCGAGGCCTTCTCCACCCATGCGGAGAAGACAGGCATGAACAGATAGAGGCCGATGAGAAGGTAGATATACCACATGTGTACGGCAAAGTCGGAGAAATTCAGAGGAATGGAGGCTATGTTCCCGACTGCCGCCGACAGGCTCTGGATCCCGGACAGGTCGCTGACATACGGGAAAAAGACCTTGAGGGCATCCGGTCCGAACCCGAGGATACCCAGCAGCCAGGGAAACAGGTTGTACAGCACCGACCATATCAGAAAAGGCCAGAAGACACGTCCGATCCTCTTCCTGCAGAACGGGCCGGCCTCATCCCTGACCGGGAGGAGAAGGGCGCCCGTTATCATGACGAAAAGCGGAACGCACGGACGGAGGGCAGCACCCCAGGCCGCTCCCCAGAACCTTATCCGGTCCAGTTCCGCGGTCGAATCTCCGCTATAGAAGTTGAAAGGGTCCGTACAGTGGCAGCAGACCACCGTAAACATGGCGACAAGGCGCACTACATCCAGCCAGACAATCCGGCCGCCTGCAACAGTCGGGTTATTTTCCATCTATAAATGGTTGACACATAAAATCTTTGCAAGATAATGAAAATTATCGGAAATTCCGTCACCCGGACATGACAATCAGGCGAAGACAATCGGGCGACCGGCAGCAACCTGCATTGGCGACCTGCCTCAATATGTGTGGATGCTGATTCCCTGCGCCGCAGGAAGATAATTGATGCCGTACCAGCACATCTGCAGCAGAAGGAACGAGAATACCAGCAGGGCGAAAAGCATGTCATGGCTGACCACAGGTTTCCTGCCGGGTCCGGCGTCTGTTCCTGCTCCGGCAGGTCCGGACAGCGGGCGAAGATGCAGGTACAGCAGATAGGACAGCCATGTGGCCATCGCCCATGTCTCTTTCGGATCCCATGTCCACCAGTCGCCCCAGGCCTGCTTTGCCCACAATGCACCCATCACCATGCCGAGCGTGAGAAAGGACCAGCCTGCCCTGACGAGATTGTCGCACAGCGCCATCTCATCCTCTGTCGGCTCTTTGCGGGATGGTCTGAGCCAAAGATAAAGGGCAAAGATGACAACGGCCCCGAGCAATGCGTATGCAAACATATAGACCGTGACATGCGGAACGAACCAGACGCTCTGCAGGGCCGGCATGAGGGCCTCATCATGTATTTCCGGTCTGAACAGGTTGATGCAAAGGAAAACGACGGACATCATGCAGCTGAACGGCAAAATCCATCTGTAGCGCCATCCGGCATATACCGCCGCTCCGATAAGGGAAAGGAAAAACGAATACCACAGCCTTGTCTCCCCGATGGTGCGCATCGGAGGACGGCCGAGGGATATCCATAACCCGGCGATGAATGCAAGGAAAACGGCCGAACCGCACAGGGAGAGGGCCGAAGCGAGCCGTACCCTGCCTCCTGCCGCACCCGTTGCCGCACCGGCTGTCCATAATACCGCAGCGGCCAAGGCGAACCATACGAAACTGTCCCACATCATGAGCCGCCCTCCTTTCCTTTTCCGCTATCCCCGCATGGAACTGCTCGCCCGGAATCTCCGGAACGCCGGCGCCGGCTCACTGCGGCGGCCGACATGACCGCACCTGCTGCAAGAATCAGCCACAGGGCGACATGCACCGCACCGTACCAGGGATCCCTTACGCATTCGAGAACGCTGACCGTACTCCATTTCCCTTTCGAAGTGTCGTAGCCCGACTGGTATATGCGCCATGACCCGACTTTGCCCGGATGATTGACCCCTATGTCCATATCCGTTGCCTTGCCATCCACGGTTACCGTCACTTCCGACAGATAGCGCCTCGCCTGCGGATACGGCATCACAAGGACCTTGCCTCCGCCGAGATCGAGGGATGACGCCGCAAATATGTGGCTGCCGCAACTCACCCAGCCGGAACGGGTCTCTCCTGTCAGGCCGCTTACGGCCGTAACATGCACGGCCGGCACCGCACCTACATGCTCCATAGCCCTGTACACGGTCTCAGACGGAAGTCTGCCGGCCATATCAAGGACAGTATCCGCAGAAAAGGTCCACCCTTCGAAAGAAGCGGAAGCCCCCTCTTCTTCAACCGAAAGGAATTCTTCGGAATCCTCCCCTACATGCATGTCACGGACATAAAGACGGGGAGGATATTCATCAATGGAGAATTTTCTCAGCACGACAGAAAAAGGCAGACCCACAACCCTGCCATCATCCGTAAGCGCCATCCCTTCCGGCACACCCTGATGTGCAGTCAGCCTGCAGCGGACCCTGTCCCCTGCTCCGAACATGCCGGCAAGAAGCACAAGGAAGACCGCCGTATGGATGACAGTCACCGCAATCCTGCGGAAAACCCGGGAATATTCCGATGGCGCCTCGCCATCCGCCCGGCTCCGCACAGACCGGAAAAGCGCCGTCACATCCGAGACCGCCCGTATTCCGAGAACGGTCATGAAATAAAGAAGAATAATGTTGAACGCCCAGGCGGAGCGCATCCGGGACAGTCCGAGAACACCGGAAAGGCCCTCTTCCGCACCATCCTGGCGGACAAGGCCGAATACCATGACCAGCAGGAGCAGGGTCACAAGAGAGGATATGCAGGCCCTGTCATCCCATAGGGTGCGGAGCCATCGGTATCTGTCACTGTATGAATACGCCAGAATCAGCAGATACAGATAATTGACGGCAAGAACGATACCCCACGGATGACGGAGAAAACCGCCATCGATACCTCCTGCCGTCAACTGCAGCGTTGTGCCCGCCACAAGCAGCAGGGCACAACGCAGAAAAGCCGTCCCGTAGTTCCAGCGAATGAAAGCCATGTCCGGAATGGTCTGGAAATCCCCTCTCAGGCCTTCTGCCACTGCTCACGCAGAAGGGCGACTGCCGCAGGGACGGTTACCGTACGGTCGCCATCGGTGCCGCACTCGAAACTTACATACTTGTCGTATCCCATTTCCTTGAGAGCCCTCATTCCATCAAGATAGTTGTCTGACTCCCCATCCTCTCCGGGCATTATACGGCGGCCTCTGCTGGCCACATGTACATGCTGGAGATATTCCGGTCCCGCCGACATGAAAGCCGCATAGTCGGATGTCTCCTCCTGCATGTGCCAGAAATCGCCCATGCATTTCACTCCGGCGCTCTTTGCATCACGGCAGATTGCCGCAGCATCCGCCACCTGGCGGAGATAGAATGCCTCTCCCCTGTTCAAAGGTTCCAGAATAACGGTCGTACCGCATTTCAGGGCATATTCTCCCAGTTCGTGAAGCTGTTCCGTCAGATATTCCCTCGTCTCGAGCGTATGCGGCCTGCACGGTTTCTGGCCGTTGAACGCCGGCACCATGATCACTCCGGTGGACCCGAGTTCTCCTGCCGCCGCCACTATGTCGCGCATCGTCGAGTCGAATTCAGCCTTCACCGCCGGATCTTCAGCAAGTATGAAACCGCCGAAACCGGCGCATATTGCGGATACCTTTATGTTCCTTCCCGCAAGGGCACGGTCAAGTTCTCCGACCCTCGACGGAAGATCCCTTCCTCCCGGCTCGAAGCCTGCGATGCCGAGATTCTCCATATAGTCCAGTTTCTCATTGAGACTTTCTCCGGGAGCGATACCCTCCTGGAATGAAAGTTTCAGTTCCGGACACTGCGCTGTACCTTTCGGCGAACAGGCAGACACAAGCTGCAAAGGCGCACCTGCAAGCGTCACCGTAGCGGCGCCGGCAAGCGACCTTCGTATAAAATCCCTTCTTCTCATAACTGCATCATTTGCCGCTGCCCGGAACCGGGACTACATATTTTGACATATCGACCTTGCCCATCTCAAGCCGTACAGGCGAATAGTCAATCTGTGACGCGCTGATTTCATCCCATCCGATTGTCGCTCCTGAATAGGCGGCCTCGCGCCCCATTATACCGGCCAGGGTGGATATAGCGCACTCCTCCGCCTCCTCGAACACTTCACCCTTGCGGATATGGTTCACCAGATCCACATGTTCGAGCACATACGGATTGTGCTGCTTGAAGGCCGCATTTGCTGCCGCCTCGTCGAATTTCCAGATTACATTGCCTTTCAGGTCCTTTATCTCGTGGTTGTAGCTGTTCCAAGAGCCTTTGGTTCCCTGGATATATTCACCTATATTGTTGCTGCATCCATCAATCTGACGGCACATGCTGTGCAGATGGATTCCGTTCTCGAATTCGAAATCGACGCTGAACTGGTCGTACTGGTCTCCGGTTATGCGGCGGTGACGGGCGCCGAATGCCGTAGCCTTGACCGGCTTCAGTCCTGACATCCAGAGGAAGACATCTATGTTGTGCACATGCTGCTCCACGATATGGTCTCCGGAAAGCCATTTCCAGTTCACCCAGTCACGGAGCATCCATTCCATGTCGCTCCAGCCTGCCTGACGCTCGCGGTACCAGAGCATTCCCTGGTTCCAATATACATTCCCTCCGGTTATCTCACCGATATATCCTTCCTGGATCTTCTGGAATGCCTCAACATACGGACGCTGATGGTGACGCTGCGTGCCTGTCACCACGCACAGTCCCTTGGCTTTTGCCTGACGGGCGGTGGCTATCACCGTGCGGCATCCCTTCGGATCCACGGCGACCGGTTTCTCAAGAAACGAATGCACTCCTTTCTCGGTGGCATATTTGAAATGCTCCGGACGGAAAACCGGCGGAGTGGTCAGGATAACCATGTCTATACCGGAATCGATGACTTTCCTGTATGAATCGAATCCGACGAAGCAGTTTTCGGCAGGAACTTCCTGTCCGCGCTTTTCACGGATATCGTTGCGCAGGCCATCCACGCGGTCACGGAAAGTATCGCCAAGGGCGACAATCCTGATTCCGTCAGCAGCATCAAGAAGGTCCATGACTGCGCCTGAACCGCGTCCGCCGCAGCCCACTACTCCGACTTTCAATTCTTTGCCGGCCACAGCCTTGTCTGGAAGTTCCGGGACATAGTATTCTCCCGGCTGTTTCAATGGAACGAATTTCTTCCCTCCACAGGAAGAAAGCAGTGACGTGCCCAGGATGCCGCTGACACCCAGAGCTGCAGAATAGGTAAGGAAATCCTTTCTGCTGATTTTCTTGTCGTTCATGGTAATGGTTTTAATATAAATTAATTACATGTTCGTTTCATTTCACCTGGATACCTTCCGGCACATCGCATACCACCCGGAAGCCTATACCCTTGACATCCGAATACCACCAGATGCTCTTCGGGTTCTGCGGGTCTGTCTTCAGCCATGCATCATGCTCGGTATGTCCCCTGGCGGCACAGCGCAGGTCTGCAGCATCATCCATATAGAAACCGCCCCTGACCACATGCTCTGTTCCGGACTCCGGACCTTTCGGATCCACGGCCCCGTCCTGCAGCATGGAATAGGCATCCTCGGCATACCAGTCGGAGCAGTATTCCATGACATTTCCCAGCATGTTCTTCAGTCCGAACGGATTGGCCCTGACTTCCGATGGCTCCTGAGAACGGTTCCGGCTGTTTGCCGCATATATGACATAACTGTTTATGACTGTCGTATCCGCTCCGAAGATTCCACGCCACAGTCCTCTGTCAGAATACTTTCTCGGGCTTCCTTCGAAGAAATACGGCGTGGTCGTGCCTCCTCTTGCCGCATATTCCCACTCGGCCTCCGTAGGCAGCCTGTAATGTCTGCCTGTCTTCCTGGAAAGCCACTGGCAGAATGTCTCCGCTGAATAATGCGTCATGGTTATGACAGGCCTGTCTCCCATTCCCCAGCCCTGGTCCGGATATCCGAACGGAGGCGTAGGTCCGCTTATGGCATCCACATCATCCCTCATGTTATTGGCATAGACGACCTCCGGAGGAGTACGCCCTTCCGACATGGTCTCGGCATAGAATGCCCAGAACTGGTCCCATGTGACCTCGGTCTCGCCCATGAAGAACGGAGAGACCGTAACCTCGCGCTGCGGAGACTCATCCGGACGGCGGAAAGGCTCGTTGTCGGGACTTCCCATAATGAACGTCCCTCCGGGAACAGCCACCATGTCTATCGATGCGGAAGTGCCCGGAACGGTTTCAGTGAAATTGCGGAATTCCGTCACCGTCGCAGCTTCGGCATAGACCTCCTTATGACCCTGCTCCGGAATGACTGTCAGCTGCTCGTGCCTGTAGTTCGGATTGTAGTGTCCTGCATCAAGATGGCAGCTGATACACTGGAGATCCAGTTTCTCCGCATTGTCTTCGTAATAGAGATGGGCCGTCACCCCTTCATCGGTTATACCCTCCGGAAAGAGGTTGACATGGCAGGCTTCACAGGATTCATTATACACAATGCCGACCGCGTATTCCAGCTGGCTCTTGCTCTCCCAGTCTATCTTTTCGGTATCTTTGGTGATATAGGACCATACATCCTTCATCCCTGTCTTCGCCTTTGCCATGAAATGGCCGACGGAACCTTTTGGAGGAAGATGGCAGGCCGCGCACTCCGTCATGGTGCCGCTTCCGTTGTTGTAATGCACGGACTGCTTCCAGCTCGCATCGGAATCGGGATGCGCGTGGCACATCATGCAGGACTCGTTGGATGAACTCTTTACATAGAGGGAGTTCAGCACTATCATCAATGAAAAGCCCAGCACAAGACCGGCAAGTCCGCCCAATAAGAATTTCTTTCTGTTCCCAGGATTTGACATACACCTATCTAACTCAAAAAAACGGTCAAAAATAGTCAATTTTTCAGGCCGAAACAAGGATAATGGCAGGAAAATCCCGAAATGTTAAATTTCTGTTAAAAACGGACATTTTTTGCAAGAAAATATTGCAGATATCAGAAAAAGCGGTACCTTTGTGCCCGGTTATTAGTTTTAGTGTTATTAATTATGTGGTTAGTATGAGGGTCCCCACGAGAGTGGCGATTTCCTCTTTTTTTTATTTACAGGGGCACCTGTCAGAACATATAGTCCCACGCAGGCAGGAGGACAGGCTTGTTCCTGGCTGCATCAAGGGCCTTTTCATCCAGATAGGCGCTGTTTATGACAAGTCTGAACATATAGTCATCGAACCATTTGTCAGAGAATGTCAGATAGCCGTTATGCCCTGCATCCGCCCCCCAGCTGTTCTCGAACTGCCACTTTACGGTATTCCCCTCCTCATCCGTATCGACCGCTATCAGGGCCATTGCGTGCGCCGAACCGCTTTCGCGCGTCAGTATCCGCGCCTTCTTGTCATCCATCTGGAACTCCATGCCGAAAAGAGCCTCGTAGTCGTACATTTGAGGATCGGCTATACCTTCGTCATTATTATAGAAATTGCTCATATCGCACGATGCGTACAGAGCCTCGTTATTCATGATCGATTTGACCGCAGCAGCCTTGATGACATCAAGAGGCAGATTGAGGTACGTCCAGTTGACGCCTTCATACGTATTCCTGTAATTACTGATCTCGTAGACCTTATAATAAGGTCTTGTAGGATCGTTCATTACCATTATGTAAGAATCAGAACCGTAGTTCTCGGGAATTATGCTGCGGTAGAAGTCCAGAGGAGTGCTGTCGAGCGACTTTATCTCCCCATCCCTGGTCTCATACCTCCATTCGAACTCGACCGGAGGCTCCCCGAGACACAGGGCAAGCATCCTGTACACCTTTTCCATGGAGCCGATCTTGTACTCCCGCGCCTCCTTTTCGCTGCGTCCGCCTGCAATCATCTCCCTGAGCGCATACCCCTCCTTGCGGAGAAGTTCATTAAGGAAAGATGTCAGCATAGACGTCCTGTTGGAATGCGCGGTCTCGGGCATCACCTCAGCCGGGACTACGCCGTATTTCTCGGCCACATTGTAGAAACTGTTCCACACGCCTCCATCATTGACAGGATTCTGGAACCAGAAAGCCACATCCCTGTCCATTATGATATCCTTTTTCGCCGTACTTATCACGTTCTCCAGGAAAAGGTTGCTTTTCTCGAACATGTCCCAGAAATAGCAGTAGTTGTGGGAGAAATCGAAGGAGGAAATATTGAACTTTTCCATTACTCCCGGACGCAGGACATTCATGGAGGTGAACATCCAGCATCTCCCTGACTGCTGCTGGTCGGTAATGCCGCTCACATCCACCCTGTACCTGAAGAAATGGTCCGTCCTGCCCTGCCCTTCCCTGTTGAGAGCAAGGCTTTTCAGATTGTATGTATTGGAAATGGCATTCTGCGCCGCCCTGTCGGAAGATGTATTTCCGAAAGAGTCCCTTATCCGGGCAAGCTGCTCCATATCAATGTCCTGGGCATAGAGGCCGGCCGCTGTCAGACCGGCAAGAATAACGGCAAATGTCTTTTTCATCTTGACGAGTGTTTTATCAGACGCCTGCAAATTTACGGAAAATTGTCATACCTTTGCGGCATACCGGAAAATATGTAGATAAGAATGGACAGCATAAGGAACATTGTATTCGATTTCGGAGGGGTCCTGATAGACTGGAACCCGAGATACCTGTACAGGACATATTTCAATGATGACAGGGAAATGGAATATTTTCTGTCACACGTATGTACCGGTGAATGGAATGCGGAACATGACAGGGGGCGCACGTTCGATGAAGGGGTAAGACTGCTGGAAGAGCGGTTTCCGCAATATTCGGAAGCTATCCGGCTGTACCGGGACGGCTGGGAGTCCATGCTGCACGGAGAATTTCCCGGGACCGTCGCGCTGCTGATGAAACTGAAGAAGCTCGGATACGGCATATACGGACTTACCAACTGGTCAGCGGAGACCTTCCCCATAGCCCGGTCGAAATATCCGGTCCTGCACCGGTTCGACGGAATCGTGGTCTCGGGACAGGAGAAACTCATCAAGCCTGATCCGAGGATATTCGGAATCCTGCTGGAAAGATACGGTCTGAACGCCGGAGAATGCATATTCATTGATGACAGCCCTGCCAATATAGAGACAGCCGCCAGACTCGGTTTCAACACCGTACTGTTCGACAATATCGGCAACGTGACCCGTCGGGTCGCCGCTCTGACAGGAGAGTCCGGGCTGTAGCGGACCCTTGTTCCAAGTCCGGACCGGACCTGCCGGCTATTCCTTCCAGACCTTGAGATATTCGTTCAGGGCCCACATCTCATCGCGGTATTTCGCCGCTGCGAGGAAATCCAGTTCAGCCGCGGCCTTCTGCATGTTCCTTTTCGCCTGCCCGGCCGCCTTTTCCACCTGTGGTCTGGTCATGGACCTGATCACGGGATCCTGCAGGACGGCAGCGAGGTCGGCCCTGATATAGCCATCCGCATACGCGGAATTGGTCTCGCGACGGGAATCATGCCCCAGTCCGACCGAGACGGTACCGCGCCCCAGTTCTGAAGGGTCGGGGATATAATGGGGTGCCTCGTATGAATTCGCCGCGCTGACCTTTCCGCTGACCGTATTGTCCAGGCGAGGATTCCTGTGCCGCATCCCGCCCCCTGCCCCTCGTCCGACATGTTCCCCGGCCGGCGCCAGAGCGTTCTTCTTCACGCCCACCTGCGTCGGAGTTATATTGTGCTTTTTGTTGTATTCCATCTGCTTGGCACGGCGACGGTCAGTCTCGTATATGGTCTCCTGCATCGAGCGGGTAATGGTGTCGGCATACATTATCACAAGTCCGTTCACATTCCTGGCGGCCCTTCCCGCAGTCTGGGTAAGGGAGCGTCCCGAACGCAGGAATCCTTCCTTGTCGGCATCCAGAATGGCCACAAGCGACACCGTAGGGATGTCGAGACCTTCCCTCAGAAGATTGACTCCCACAAGCACATCGAACAGCCCGTTCTTGAAGTCCTCTATGATCTCCACCCGCTCGAGGGTGTCGACATCCGAATGTATGTACCTGCAGCGCACCCCCATCTTTGTGAAGTACTTCTCCAATTCCTCCGCCATCCTTTTGGTAAGGGTCGTCACCAGTACCCTTTCATCCTTCTCCGCCCTGACACGGATCTCTTCCAGAAGGTCATCCACCTGGTTCGCGGTAGGCCGGACCTCGACAGGCGGATCAAGAAGGCCCGTAGGACGGACGACCTGTTCGACCACAAGGCCTTCCGATTTTTCCAGTTCATAGTCTCCCGGAGTGGCGCTGACATATACCGTCTGCCCCGATATCTCCTCGAATTCCTCGAATTTCAAAGGTCTGTTGTCAGCAGCCGCAGGAAGCCTGAAACCGTATTCCACAAGTACGGACTTGCGGGAATGGTCCCCTCCGTACATCGCCCTTATCTGCGGAAGCGTGACATGGCTTTCATCGATAAAGGTGATATAGTCCTTAGGGAAATAGTCCAGCAGGCAGAAAGGCCTCATCCCCTCGGTCCTGCCGTCAAAATACCGGGAATAGTTCTCTATGCCGGGGCAGTAGCCCATCTCCTTGATCATTTCAAGGTCATATTCCACCCTCTGTTTCAGGCGTTTCGCTTCCAGTGTCCTGCCGATGTCGTTGAAATATGCGCACTGGTTCACCAAATCATCCTGAATCTGGCTGATGGCCTTGATACTCCTTTCCTTGGTCGTGACGAAATTGTTGGCCGGGTAGATGGCCACTTCATCCAGACTGTCGATGAAGGCGCCCGTGACAGGGTCGACAATGGAAATGCTGTCCACCTCGTCTCCGAAAAATTCTATCCTCACGGCATTGTCGCCTCCACTGAGACAAATGTCAACCGTATCGCCCCTGACACGGAAGGTTCCGCGCCTGAAATCCGCTTCCGTACGTGAGTACAATGCATCCACCAACTGGTACAGGAGTCTTGTCATGCTCCTTTCCTCTCCCTTGCGCACAATCACGGTCTGGGCGTGGAAATCTTCCGGATTGCCGATACCGTAGAGGCAGGAGACGCTGGACACCACTATCACATCCCTGCGTCCCGACAGGAGGGATGATGCGGCACTCAGGCGCAGTTTCTCTATCTCATCGTTGATGCTCAGGTCTTTCTCTATGTATGTATCTGTCGTGGGGATATAGGCCTCCGGCTGGTAGTAGTCATAGTAGGACACGAAATATTCCACGGCGTTCGATGGGAAGAAACTCTTGAACTCCCCGTAGAGCTGTGCGGCCAGGGTCTTGTTGTGGCTCAGGATAAGGGCCGGTCTCTGCAGCCTCTCTATCACATTTGCCATGGTGAATGTCTTCCCCGACCCCGTCACTCCGAGCAGGGTCACTGCATCCACCCCGTCATTCAGGGCGGCGCATATCCCATCGATGGCTTCCGGCTGGTCTCCGGATGGTCTGTATTCGGATTCTATATGGAACTTCATTGTCTTTAGGCATGTTGCCGATAACGGCCTTCAAAGATAACCATTTTTCACAGTTCCATCTACTGTCCGGACACATTTACGGTCTCCAGGAAGAGGTTTTTCCGCAAATTTTCGTTAAGTTTGTGTTTTGGACAAAATCTGAAGGCTATGGACAGGACAGATGAACTTTTCCCGGGATTCGATGCCGCCGGCATGGAAATGATACGCGTTGCATACGACATTGCCGCGCATTCGCTTGCAGGCCAGACCAGAGGAAACGGGAGGCCGTTTATCGAACATCCGGTGGGAGTGGCCAGGATTGCGGCGGAGGAGATCGGGCTGCCTGCCGAATGCATAGCGGCCGTATTCCTGCACGAGGCCATGAGATTCGAGGAGGAGAACAACCCTGAAAGATTCCTATCTTCGGCGGGACTGCAGGAGAAGCTCCTTGACGGGAATGCGGACAATGCAGCGGACAGACACGGCATTTCCGGCATTTTCGGAAAAGATGTGCTGACGATGGTAGACGGGCTCAACAAGATATCCACCATCAAGCCTAAGGACACCAGGCTTGAAGCGGAGAACTACAAGAAACTGATAGTATCATATTCGAAGGACCCGCGTGTCACCGTGCTGAAACTGGCCGACAGACTGGAGGTCATGCGCAACCTCGAGATCTTCCCGAAACTGTCGCGCGAACGGAAGATTCTGGAGTCGCTGATGCTCTACATACCTCTTGCCCACCAGCTCGGTCTGTACAACATGAAAAGCGAGATGGAGGACATCTATTTCCGCTTTGCGGAACCGGAGCAGTACAGGGCCATCACCAACAAGCTCAAGAGCACCGAAAAGGACAGGCAGCGGCTCACCACCCAGTTCATAGAGCCGTTGAAACAGAAACTTTCGGAAGCCGGCATCGTCTACAAGCTGAAGGTACGCACCAAGACCGCCTATTCGATATGGAAGAAGATGCAGAAGCAGAAAGTGCCGTTCGAAGGGGTCTATGATGTGTTTGCCATCAGGTTCATCATCGACTGCGAACCGGACAGGAAAACGGAGCACGACCTGTGCTGGAAAGTGTTCTCATACGTGACGGAAGAATACGAATCCGACACCAGGAGGCTCCGGGACTGGCTGTCCAATCCCAAGCCGAACGGATACGAATCCCTGCACATCACAGTCAAGAACCGGGAAGGGGCGTATATAGAAGTCCAGATCAGGACGAAGAGGATGGACGAAATGGCCGAAAGCGGACTGGCATCGCACTGGTCCTACAAGGGCATAAAGCACGAGGCGTCTTTGGACAACTGGCTCAACTCGGTACGCTATACTCTCGAACACCCGGGCGAGACCAACGGCAAATATTACGAGGATGAACTTCCGGCGCCGCCATCGAAAGAGATATTCGTGTTCACCCCTTCCGGAGAGCTGAGGAAACTCTCTGCAGGAGCGACTGTCCTCGACTTCGCATTCGACATACATTCCAACCTCGGGGTGAAATGTACCGGAGCGAAAGTCAACGGCAAGGCCGTCTCCATCAAGGAGAAGCTCAATACCGGAGATGTGGTGGAGATAATGAGCGGCAAGAACCAGAAGCCTTCCGCGGACTGGCTCGGTTTCGTGGTCACATCCAAGGCAAAGGCAAGAATCCGCAAGCATCTGTCGGAGACGGAGTTCAGAAATGCAGCCGACGGCAAGGAACTGCTTGAAAGGAGACTCAAGAACTGGAAACTGGAGATAAGCGACGACATGCTCGCCGCCTTCATGAAAAAGAGGGCATACAAGACCCTGAACGCATTCTATGCCGCTATCGGGGACGGGACGCTGGACATAACCGACATCAAGGACTTCATCTTGGAGCATGAACCTGCAAAAACGGCGGATGATACATCCGGCCCGGCTGAAAAAAGGACATACGATGCAGGCAGCCCCAAATCATCGGATGATATCCTCGTAATCGATGCGAAGAATGTCAGGAATCTCGACTACAGGATGGCGAAGTGCTGCAATCCTGTCTTCGGGGACGATGTGTTCGGATTCGTGTCCATAAAGGATGGCATCAAGATACACAGGATATCCTGCCCGAATGCCGCCCGTCTGATGGACCGGTATCCGTACAGGATACAGAAGGTACGCTGGAGCGACAACCCGAGTTCAGGGAGTTTCCAGACCACGCTAAGGGTGATTGCAGACCACGAGGCGGCCGTCATCAACGGAATCATGGAGGTGGTCGGCTCATTCCGGGCTTCCATCCGCAGTTTCAACGTGTCGGAAAACGACAGGACTGGAGTGTACGACATCACGCTGAAAATCTCGGTGCCGGGCAGTCTGGAACTGGACAAGGTAATCTCGCAGATACGTGCGCTGAAATTCGTCAACAAGGTCACCAGACAATAAATAACAAATATGAATCTGAAAACGGGAATAGACATAGAGGAAAGGGCGCGGCGCGCAAGACAGAACTTCCTCGACGGATACAACTGCTGCCAGGCGGTAATGCTGGCATTCTGCGACATATTCGAAGCTGATGAACAGACAGTGGCGACCATAGCCTCGGGATTCGGAGGAGGGATGGCCCGGATGCGGGAAGTCTGCGGCACCGTCAGCGCAATGGGAATGGCGGCCGGATTCATCTCCCCGGCCATCCACCCGAAGAACATGGCGGAAAGGACTGCGAACTATGCTCTTGTACAGGAACTCGCCGGGGAATTCCGCAAGGAGAACGGCAGCATCATCTGCGCCGAACTGCTCGGGCTCAGGCCGAAACCGGATACGGCGCAGCCGGATGGGGACTGCAGTCCGGCAGACGCCCAGACCGGGAGCCGCAGCATGATGGAACCTCCGGTACCATCCGAACGCACGCCGGAATATTACAGAAAACGCCCGTGCCCCGAACTTGTCGCCTGCTCCGCCCGAATCATAGCCCGCAAACTATGCAGCCTGCAGGCGCAACAGGCAGATACCGGAGAATAGAACGGAGATGGCATTGGCCGTAACTGCCGTGAAAGCCGTCTCACATCATTCATCCCGGGCATTTGATGCCTTGTCCCGCTGGCGGGCGGTGAGGGCGCGCTGGAAAGCGCGGGCATTGCGGAGGTGTTCGCTGTAGGAAGATGCGAAACGGTGCGTGCCATCGAAGTCCGGACTGGCGCAGAAATACAGGTAATCATGGGTATCCGGATTGAGGACGGCATCGATACAGGCCTTCGGAGGGACATTGATGGGTGCCGGAGGAAGTCCGGCATATCTGTACGTATTGTACGGAGAATCCACCCTCGTATGCTTCTTCAGTATCCTGTCCGGCCCGTAATTGAAGCAGAATGCCACTGTCGGGTCGGCCTGCAGTTTCATTCCCCTTTCCAGACGGTTCAGGTACACCCCTGCTATCTGCGGATATTCGGATTTCCGCAAGGTCTCCCCGTTGACAATCGAAGCGAGTACCGACACCTCCATTCTGTCCAGACCGAGAGCCTCCGCCCTGTCAATACGCCCGGGCGTCCAGAAAGCATCATACTCCTTCCTGAACCTCGCAAAAATCTCCTGCGGCGATGCCGTCCAGTACATATAATATGTATCCGGCAGAAACAGAGCGAAGACATTTGTAGAATCAAAGCCGAACTGCTGCAGGAAATCATTGCAGTCCAGCAGAGAATCGATGACAATGGAATCCGCCATCATCTGCCTTCCGATCAATGAGGCCAGACGGCCCTTGCTGCGGATTGTCCCGGAAAGAGTCAGTTTCTGCGGACTCTGCCAGCCGTTGCACAGCATCCTCACCGCATATACGGCGGACATCGACGGAGAGATTTCATACCGCCCCGGCTGCAGTCTCTCAGCCAGGCGTTCTTTCCTGACGCATCTGACAAGACTTCCTTTTCTTCTGACATCCGCACCTGCCGCTATGGAATCGATGACGGCACCGGCGTCAGTGTCCGGATATACATACAGGACATAATCCTTTCCGAAATTCGGCAGCCTGTTGTCAGCCATGTACCTCAGTCCCACCCACAGGCACACTCCGGCAACCAGAACGGCTGCCGCGGATACTGCAATGACCGTTAACTTTTTCTTCTTCATATCAAATCACTTTTTCTCCCCGCTGTCATCCTGAGCACCAGCGAAGGATCCGGTGTTTCATTCCGGTTTACAGCATCAGATTCTTCACTTCGTTCAGAATGACAATGTCCAGTTCAGAATGACAGTGTCCCGTTCAGAATGACAATGTTTTATCCCTACCTCAGCACAATGGTGTCTTCCGGCCGTATGACATACGATGCATCGATTCCGTTCATCTTCTCCAGACTCGAGAGCTTCACGGCAAAACGCTGCGCTATGTCCCGCAGAGTCTCCCCTCCTTCCGCCACATACTTGTCCACCAGCCTTGCCGCGCGGTTCTTCTTCGCCTGCAGATAGACCACCGACCCGGGCTTCAATTCGGTATCCTGCCCCGCATCGTTGAACCTCAATATCTCTCCGAGGAACAGATTGTACGCCCTTGCTATGCTCGAATAGGTCTCCCCCTCCACTGAATATACGAAAGGCACCCTGTTCTGCGAATACAACTGCCTCGACATGGAGAAACTGAACTTCTCGAAATCGCCAGTCCCGACAGGGACAGGGGTCTCGATCAGAGCCGGAGGTTCCGGAATGCCGGACGGAGTGGACATTCCGGCTTTTTTTGCCTGTCTTGCAGCACGTCTGGCCTCCCTTTCCATCCTGCGTTCAGCCCGCCGGGCCATCCTGTCCGGTCCGGCGGGTTTTCCTGATGCCGAAACGGCCGAAGACCCGATGTCCGACAGTGAATACGAATCGAACCTGTCCAGGTCATATCTTTCGATAAGGTCTATCAGTTTCCTCGGATACGCCGGATCTGTGGCATAACCGGCCTTCTTGAGCCCGTATGCCCATCCCTTGTAGTCCGTCCTGTCCAAATCGAAAAGCGGCTTGTATCTGTCCCTGTACCTCAGAAAATCCGAATGGTCCTTGAACGATGCCTCCGCATGAGTATATTTCCGGAAACATTCCCCTTTCCTGTCATCGTCATAATACGCCTTCTGCCCTTTCCAGTCATGGCACTTGATGCCGAAATGGTTGTTGGCATGGACTGCGAGCTCGGACTGTCCGCTTCCGGACTCGAGGAGCCCCTGGGCAAGTGTGATGCTTGCAGGCACCCCGCTGCGGTACATTTCCGACACGGCAACCCTGTACCAGTTCCCGATATATTTCTCCTGCGGAGAGGAATCCGCCTTCACCGCAGACCCGGACGACAGCCAAACCGTTGCCACAAGGACAAATGCAGCAAGGTTTACAGGCAAAATTCTTTTCATTCAGTCAAAATTTACAATTTCCGTCGGGAAACCCGTATCCCGGACCGGGACAAAAATACAAAAACAGATGCGACAAAACAACCCTGTAAAATCTACCCATGGTACCGTCTGAGAGGAATGTCGATGACATCGCCTTCCTTTGCAAGCATCGTCTTCGGGAAAACCGGTGTCATCTCATCCAAAAGAGGACGGATATCCTTGACTCTGGATGAATAATGGCCGACTATAAGCCGTTTCACGCCGGCCATAGCTGCACACCCGGCGGCCTGGACCGTAGTCGAATGGAATGTCGCTGCAGCCATTTCCTCCATGCCTGCAGGAAATGTCGCCTCATGATACAGCAGATCGACCCCTTGCACCCATCCGGAAAGTTCCGGGAAAGGGGCTGTATCGCTGCAATAGGCATAAGAACGCGGATCATACGGTCTGTATGTCACATCTCCGTTGGCGATGACAGTCCCATCCGGACGCACGATATCCCCGCCGTTCTTGAGTCTGCCCATTTCCGCGATTCCCAAGCCGTATTTGTCTATGGCATCCTTACGGATGTTCCTCTGAGGCTCCTTTTCCCTGAACAGGAAGCCGAAAGTCTCTATCCTGTGGTTGAGAGGAAAGGCATACATTTCCACAGCCTTGGTGTCAAGCACCTTTTCCGGCTCCTTCATCGACAGGACATGATGTTCTACCGGAAACCGGAACCCTTCTCCGAAATACGACAGGTAGAACTTCAGCACCGGTCCGAAAGAACGCGGAGCGAATATCGTCAGAGGGGTCTTCCTGCCCATCAGTCCCATCGTGGAAAGCAGGCCTGAAAGTCCGAAAAGATGATCCCCGTGGATATGGGAAAGACAGATCACTTCCACTTTCAGATACGAAAGCCCCATCCTGCGCATCTGCATCTGCGCCCCTTCACCGCAGTCAATCAAAAACAAGCGCCCACGTACATCAAGTACCTGAGCGCTGGGATATCTGTTTACAGTGGGCAGGGCCGAAGCCGTGCCCAATATATTCAGAGTGAAATTCATCTGCTACTCACCTTTCTCGAGCTTGTCCTTGAGGGCAGCAAGAGCATCGATGTCACCGAGAGTCGTCTTCTCGATATTGGAATTGATCTTCTTGACCGCCTTCTTGGTGCTGTCGGACTCGGAAGCAGGCTTGCTTGCCTTGACCTCCTCTCCGGTGTAGGTCTTCACATGTGAAACCACGATCTTCTTGGTGCTTCTCCTGAGCTCAACGACCTTGAAAGGAAGGGTATCGCCTGCTGCAGGCATTGTGCCGTCCTCTTTCACAAGCTCCTTGCTGAAGCAGGTAGCCTCGATGTCTCCAGGGAAGGTGACAGTGGCTCCCTTGTCGGAAATGCTTGCCACAGTACCGTCAACGACAGTTCCTACGGCGAAGTTGGTCTCGATCTCATCCCACGGGTTAGGGAGGAGCTGCTTGTGTCCGAGACTGAGTTTGTGGTTGTCCTCATCGAAGTCGAGAATGACCACATCGATCTTGTCTCCGACCTTGACGAACTCCGATGGATGCTTGATCTTGGTCCAGGAGATGTCACTGATATGTACAAGACCCTCGATGCCTTCCTCGAGTTCCGCAAACACGCCGAAGTTGGTGATGTTGCGCACAATTGCAGTATGTTTCGATCCGACAGGATATTTCTCGCGGATATTCTCCCATGGATTCGGTACGAGCTGTTTCAGACCGAGAGACATCTTCTTCTCATCTCTGTCGAGGGTGAGGATCTGAGCCTCCACTTCGTCTCCTACCTTCAGGAAATCCTGGGCGATGCGCAGACGCGGCGACCATGACATCTCGGATACATGGATAAGACCCTCGACGCCCGGCTCTATCTCTACGAATGCGCCATAGTCGGCGATAAGGACTACCTTGCCCTTCACCTTGTCACCCACCTTGAGGTTCGGATCGAGGGCATCCCACGGATGTACGGTAAGCTGCTTGAGACCGAGGGCGATCCTCTTCTTGGACTCATCGAAGTCGAGGATTACGACACGTATCTTCTGGTCGAGCTGTACGACTTCCTCCGGATGGTTGATCCTGCCCCATGAAAGGTCAGTGATATGGATAAGTCCGTCGACACCGCCAAGGTCCACGAATACTCCGTAGTTGGTGATGTTCTTGACAGTACCTTCGAGTACCTGGCCTTTCTCGAGCTTGCTGATGATCTCGCTCTTCTGCTGCTCGAGCTCCGCCTCGATGAGAGCCTTGTGCGAAACCACCACGTTCCTGAACTCCTGGTTGATCTTGACAATCTTGAAATCCATTGTGGTGTCCACGAACTGGTCGTAGTCGCGGATAGGCTTGATATCGATCTGCGAACCAGGGAGGAACGCCTCGATACCGAAGATATCCACGATCATGCCGCCCTTGGTGCGGGTCTTGACATAACCCTTGACGATCTCGTTGTTGTTGTATGCCTCGTTGACCATATCCCATGAGCGGAGCGCGCGTGCCTTCTTGTGTGAAAGGATAAGCTGGCCTTTCCTGTCCTCCGCATTCTCCACATACACTTCCACCTTGTCTCCTACCTTGAGGTCAGGGTTGTAGCGGAACTCCGGAGCCATGATGACGCCTTCGCTCTTGTAGCCGATATTGACAATGACCTCCCTCTTGGTGATGGCCGTCACGACGCCCTCTACGACCTCGTTCTCGACTACCTTTGAAAGGGTCTTGTCATACTCCTCGGCGACAGCCTTGCGGTCTTCCTGACCATAGACATCGCCGTCATTCTCGAATGCATCCCAGTCGAACTTGTCCGGATCGACAGAGGCATTCAATGCCACATTCTGGGATTCTTCCGTTGCAGCGGCCTCTACACGTGCCTCGGCTGCCTCCACTGCCGGAGACTCCTCTGCAACTGCCGGTTTGATTTCTTCCATAATTGAATAAATAAACAAACTAGGGGTTAAACATTATTTCTTGCCCGTGAACGGCAGACAAAAATGCCCGCCATATCCAAAAGGCGGGCAAAAATATGGATAAATTATCATAAAAACAAGTGATTCAATAAATTTATGAGACAACCGTTCAACGCAGTTTCCTGAACACCGTCCTGACCAAAAGAAAATTGACCGGGACAGCAATGCAGTACACCGGTACCGGAGCAATCCCTGAAGGGACGCCGAGTTTCAGGAACAGGTTCAGGAGCAATATATGCAGGCAATAGTTGACCGCATGGCTGAGGACGAAACCTGTCCCCCTCAAAGCCGACACGCCTGTCCGGAAAGTGAACTTTGCCGTAAGCACGAAATTACAGCCGAGACTGACAAGATAGCCGATGGTATAAGCCATGTTGACCCCGACAAACAGTTTCAGCAGCAGGTACAGTCCGTAATGGACGGCGGTCGCAATGACACCGACTGCCGCAAAACGGACGAATTCAGACCCGAAAACCTTACCTGAGAGTCTCTTCAGACGTTCCATCCGACCTCCTGTATAACCCTATCCTGCACGGGCAGCTGTCATCCGTACTTGCTGCGAGAGTGTAGTTTTCCCTCAGGTACCGGGAATCCGGATCATCCGCATCCGGATTCAGGGCCATCACCCATTCCGGAGCATTGGCCGCAAGGGTCTCCTCCTCTCCGAAATTGACCCTGTGAAAGGGAATGAACACCCTGTTCCCCGGGGTCACCCCGGCATGAAAGTACGCCCCGACAAGGGAGAAGACACGCGGATGGCTCTCACCGAACGAAAACATGTCGTGGTTCCACACCGAATTGCGTTCCTCCTCCGGCACAAGGGAGAAAAGCCTGTCCGTCTGGACATATATTTCCTTTATCTCCTTGTTGACCAGGATATTCCTGACCAGCATCCTGTCCTGGTAATAACTGCCTGAAAAGAACAGGACCGATATGGCTATAACCACGGGCCTGAGCCTGTATCTGAGGCAGAATACAAAAAACAGGGATACGTACGGAAGCATTGGAATGAGATAGTGCCAGTAGTCCCTCTTGCCTATGAACACGAGAGTAAGGACAAGGTAAGGTATCAGGACATAGTTCATGACAGCCGTTTTCCTGTCTCTGGCTGCAAGCCATATAAGGCCTCCGACAATGATCGCGCAGACCGCTATTATTCCCCAGCTCATCGACAGAAACGGTATCTCATCCGCATATCTGATATTGTAGAAAACCGTTCCGAACAGCATGTCATCCAGAATCCCCATTGAACTGAAATACAGCATTATCGGGCACGCCACCGCCGCACAGCCGGCCAGAAAGGCCAGGACATTCAGAGCCGCGTTTCCGTACATTTTCCTGGCCATCAGGACCAGAAATACCCCGAGCATTATGGAGCCAATGCTCATCACCGCATCGTTCGGACGGATGAAGAACAGCACGGAAAAGCTGATGCCGTAGAACAGGCTGCACCACGGAGAATGCTGCAGCCCCTCGCCGCGCATCATCCAAGACAGGACAAGATAGACCGAAAGCGTAACGAACGGCATCATCCACTCCTCGCACTGGTTGCCCTCCACGATGAAGTCGACGAACGGGAAAAACAGCAACAGGACACAAATGAAGGCTGTTTTCCTGTCAGTGAAAAGACAGTCCGTCCTGTATATGAGATATGCGGAAACCGCCATGAACAGGACCTGCATCAGGAAGATCCCCCAGTCACCCGGAATAATGCCTATCCCCGCGGCATTGAAATAGAATGCCAGCGGTCCCTTATGGTCGAAAAGATCCGCATACGGAAGTTTCCCCTGCAATATGCCAAGCCCTATCGTCCTGAATGTGGCGCTGTCGAAACCTGTATATGCATAAAGAGGCGATGTCGAAAAGGAAAACACCAGCAGGAAAGCGAAAGACAGCAGCAGGAACACTGCGGGGAAGAACCTGTTTTCAAAAAATCCGTATTTTTTCATTGCATCCATTGTATCTCATTCATGGCAGGCAGGACGACATCATTTTATCAGTGTACCGTTATGCTCACGGGCGATATATACCGGTCTGTGCTTGGTCTCTATGAATATCCGGCCGATGTATTCCCCCAGCAGGCCTATGGAGAGGAGCTGGACTCCGCCTAAGAAAAGGATAATGATTATCGTTGTCGGGAAACCCTGGACAGGATCTCCCAGTATGAGGGTCTTCACGAAGACGAATATCATATAGATGAAGGCCGCAAGAGAAATTATCGCACCGCTGACGGTGGAAATCCGCAGCGGGGCTATGGAAAAAGAGGTAATGCCCTCTATTGCAAGCGCCAGCAGGGAGAAGAAATTCCAGGAAGACTTTCCGGC
The DNA here is from genome assembly GCA_944322715.1 of uncultured Bacteroidales bacterium. GTDB lineage: Bacteria > Bacteroidota > Bacteroidia > Bacteroidales > UBA932 > Cryptobacteroides. Next base: position 117,440 of record CALUPT010000007.1, on the reverse strand, counting down.
CACACGGTCTCCCCTGTCGAAGACAATCTCTTTCTTGCGGAAGCCTATCCAGCAGAACATTCCTTTCGTATAACGTTCGGCCTCGCGGAGGTTCTTCATTGCATCGGTGCAGCATCTGTCCAGAAGCCGGAAATCGCCCACATTCTGCAGGACCTCTATCCTGGTGGTCTTCTGCAGTATACTGTAAAACATCAGCGAGAAGAACCGTCTCGAAAGGCTTTCCCTTCCGCGGCTGTTCCTTTTGGCATATACATCCTCATACCCTTCCTCCCAGTATCCGAGCATTTGCGGAATCAGTTCCGGAGGGTCCTGCAGGTCAGCATCCATTATTATCGTGCAGTCTCCCGCCGCATAGTCGAATCCGGCAAGCATCGCCTTCTCCTTGCCGTAATTTCTCGAAAGGTCCACATACGATACCCTCGAATCCCTGGCATGGAGATTTCTCATGATCTGCAATGTCCTGTCCCTGCTTCCATCGTTGATGAACAGCAGTTCCCACTCATAACCATCCAAAGAGGATATGGTCCCGCAGATTCTTTCATAAAACAGGGGAAGCGCCTCCTCCTCGTTATAGCATGGGACAAGAACGGTCACTTTTTTCATAGATCACGGTCATTTACTGTTAAAGCATTTTCCTTTTCTTGAAGATCAGGAGTATCAGGGCGAATGATACGAGCATGAGAGCGAGAATCGCCACCCAGTCCCACCATTGTCCGCTCATGGGAAGATTCACGTTCATGCCGTAGAAACTGGCTATGAGGGTCGGCGGCATCAACAGAAGCGAAACGAGGGTGAACACCTTCATTATCTTGTTCTGGTCCAAATTGATAAGACCTATCACCGTATTCTGCAGGTATTCAAGTCTCTCGAAACTGAAATTCGTATGGTTGATAAGGGATGAGATATCCTTCAGAAGGACATTCAGCTTGCTGCGCAACTCCTGCGGGAAAAGATCGGTCTTCAAAAGGTTGGACACGACCCTCTGCTTGTCCACTATGTTCTCCCTCACCAACATCGTGTTCTCCTGCAGCTGGTTGATGTCGAGCAGGAACTCCTCGTTGATGTCCTCTCCCAGGCTGACTTTTCTGTTGTACTGGGCTATCTCCTTGGACATCAACTCGATCATATCCGCATCAAGGTCGACTCTCTGCTCCAGGATGCTCACGAAGACGACATTGCCGGATGGATAGAATTTCGGGAAGGCCTGCATTCTGCGCTGCAGGTCGGTGAAGCTCCTCAACGGACATTCCCTCACAGTGGTAAGCACGCTGTCTGTCAGGATGAAAGAGACGCTCTCCATGGAATACTCCTCAGGACCCGGTATCAGGAAGTTGGTATTGGCGAATATGGCATGGTCCGTTTCGGAAAAACGTGAAGAACTCTCGATCTCCTCGGCCTGCGCCCTGCTCTGGATAGTGGTCCCGAGAAATGCCTCGGCCCCTCTCTTCTCCTCCCCTTCCGGAGAATAGAGGTCGATCCAAACGACATCCTGTCTGTTCATGTTCTGGAAATCCGTCACCGACTGGGCAACCTCTATCTGTCCTGCAGCCTTATAGTAGATCGATATCATCCTATTTGCCTGTTTTAGTCCGGCCCGGTCGTCGGAGGATTAGACTTCAGGTCCGCATCTGCAGCCCGTTCCATTGCATTTCTTTCCGGCACTACGCCTCCCTTTCCCTGTCCAACTGAAAGAAAGCCTGCAAAAGTAACAAATTATTGCCGTAATGACAAAATTTTCATGACAATCATGGACCACATCATGCCGGATGGCTAACCTATCAGGATATTGAGGCCTATGGCTATAAGGACAATGCCTCCTGCTATCTGTGCAGGCTTGCCGAATCTGCTGCCGATCCTGCAGCCGCCCAGAACTCCGGTAACCGCCGCTGCGGCTGTAATGACAAACACGGACACTATCGAAATGACAATGGTCTTCATGTCCGGTTCCGTCATGGCAAGAGACACTCCCACGGCAGCGGCATCTATACTGGTCGCCACTGACGCAAGAATCAGGGAGCGGATTCCGGACAGGTTCACCGATTCCCCGCTTCCGGCTTTCAGTGCACCTCGGATCATGTTGACACCAATATATAACAGAAGAATAAACCCGATGGCTCCGGCAATGCTTTCGACATACCTTACTATGGAACTGCCCAAAAGCCATCCGGCAGACAGGAATGCGGCCTGCATGACAGCAAATGCCAGAGCGACACCGGCCGTCTTCCGGAAATCCGTCTTTCCAAGCGTTACGCTGCCGCACATCGACACCGCAAGAGTATCAACGCTCAACGACAGAGCCATCAGCACAATCTCTATTATCGTCATACCTTAATATTATACTCTCACCGGCAATACCGTTAAAAAACCGGTTCTATGGCCGGAATTCCTGTCTGTTCACTATGGAGCGGCCGAGCGTCAGTTCATCCGCATATTCCAGGTCATCCCCGAAACCCAGGCCCCTCGCAATGGATGAGACCCTGACCCCGAGTCCGGAAATCTGTCTGTAGATGTAGAATGCCGTTGTCTCGCCTTCCACATCCCCGCTCAATGCGAATATCACTTCGACATCCCGTGGGGCGCTCCCGCCGTCCTGCACAAGATCCCGCACCCTTTCGACCAAACGCGAAATGGTCAGGTCGGAAGGTCCGATACCATCTATCGGAGAGATAATGCCGCCCAGTACATGGTACACGCCCCTGTACTGTCCCGTATTCTCTATGCTCATCACATCCCTGACACTCTCCACCACGCACAGCGTCCTGTGGTCGCGGCTTCTGTCCGAACAGATGGAGCAGACATCCCCATCCGAAATCATGCTGCATTCCCTGCAATATTTCACCTCGTCCCTGAGACGGCTCACGGCAGAAGCGAAATGGCGTACATTCTCCTGTGGCTGCTTCAGCAGATGCAGGGCAAGCCTCAACGCCCCTTTCCTCCCCACTCCTGGCAGGGAACTGATAGCATCGACCGCCTCCTCGAGCAGCACTGATGGATATTTTTCCTTATATGCCATAACTGTCAATATTCCTCCGGGCCATCCCCGCCGGACTTCCCTGTCTGCCGCTCCTCCGGGCATGGAACCGCCTCCAGTATTCTCTGCGCCAGGACATCCGCCGGACTCTTCACGAAACGGATGAAATGCAGGCCGTATTCTCTTCCGAGACGTTCCAGTTCCTTCCTGCATTCGACTCCCATGGAGCCAGATACCGCAATGTCACAGTCCGCACGGCCATAAGGGAGGACCGAACGTTCCACGAAATTCCTGAGATTCCTGTCTATCAGGCCATCGGCATAGCCGTCTCCCCGGCATGAAAGCACGAACGGGGCGAACGAAGCGAGATAACCTGCCGGATTGCCGCCCCTGTAAACGTGTTCCACCACGACACTGTAGGAAAGGCCCGGATATGCCGCGGAGAATTTCTCCATGATGCTTTCAGGAAGCCTGCCCTTCACATAGTCTGACAGCAGCATCCTGCCGAGAGCGCTCCCGCCGCCTTCATCCCCGAGAATATATCCGCCGGGACGGATATTGGAAACTATCTTCCTGCCGTCATACATTCCGCTGTTGGAGCCCGTCCCGAGGATACAGATTATCCCGCTGCCGTTTCCCAGTCCGGCCTCCGCCGCAAGGAGAAGATCCGACCCGTATGACACGGATGCTCCGGGAAAGACGTTCTTCAGCACGGCATCCAGTTCAATGACATGACCCGAACCGATGACACCGGCCCCGTAATACCGGATATCCCTTACCCTGGCCGCCATGTCGCCCATGCTTTCAGCCGCGGACAGGACTGCGGCCAGGACAGCCTCCTTCCCCATAACCGCCAGATTCATTCCTGCCGCAGTAAACTTTGAGGCTTTCCCGCCGCAGACAAGTATCCAGTCAGTCTTGCTGCCGCCTGCATCCGCAAGCAGCAGTCCGGCCTCCGGCATTCCCTTGTTTTCCGAGACTGTATCCATAACGCCCCCTCTTCTTCGCGTCATCGTCCGGCATGTTTCCTACAGGACTTCTATAAGCTCTACGGTAAACACCAGCGCGCTGTACGGAGGAATGGCGCCAGGAGCCCCGGACTCTCCGTAACCGAGGGTGTACGGTATATAGAATTCATATTCCGACCCTTCCGACATCAGCTGCAGACCCTCGGTCCAGCCTGAAATCACCTGATCCAGTCCGAACACAGCCGGCTGCCGACGGTCATACGAACTGTCGAACTTGCTTCCGTTGATGAAACGGCCTTCATAATGGCACTTGACCTTGTCCGTCCGCCCAGGCTTCCTGCCTGTCCCTTCCCGGATCACCTTATACTGGAGACCGCTCGGAAGAACTTTCACACCATCCTTTCCCGCATTTGCCGCAAGGAACTCCTCCCCTTCACGCTTCACCGCGGCATTCACCGCCGCAGACTCCGCCTTCTGTTTCTTCTCAATATCGGCGAAATACTTGTCCAGCAGCCGGGATGCCTCCTCGAAACTTACCTCCGGTTCCGCACCGGAAAGCACCGCTTTCAGACCTGCGGCAAAATCCTCAAAAGAAATGTCCTTCACTCCGGAAGAAAGCATATTGTGGGCAATGCTCATGCCCAAAGCATAACTGTTCCTGTCCATAAACTATCCACGACAAAATTAAGGTTTGCAAAGATAATCGGATTTTTCATTATCTTTGCCAACCGACAAGAATTTAAAAAAGATGAATATTGCTGGCATCCTGGTAGGTCTCGCGACTTTTCTGATAATCGGAATTTTCCATCCCGTCGTGATAAAGGCCGAATATCATTTCGGAACACGCTGCTGGTGGGCATTCCTGCTGGCAGGTTTAGGATTTGCCGTACTTTCGCTCTTCCTCGAGGACCTTGTATGGTCCACCATATCGGGTGTCGCGGCTTTTTCCTGTTTCTGGTCGATTCTGGAACTTTTCCAGCAGAAGAAAAGGGTGGAGAAAGGCTGGTTTCCTAAAAAAGACAGGACATGAACGTAATCGGAAACATTTTTTGGATCATTTTCGGCGGCCTGATCACCGCCATCATGTACTTCATTGCAGGCCTGCTGCTCTGCATCACCATTATAGGCATCCCGTTCGGGATACAGCTCTTCAAGTTCGGCAACTATGCCCTGTGGCCCTTCGGCAGGGAAATAGTGAACGGGGCAAACAGTACAGGCTGCCTGTCAGTCATCATGAATGTTATATGGATATGCTGCGGCTGGTGGGAAATAGCCCTTACGCACCTGTTTTTCGGGCTTGTGTTCTGCATCACGATAATCGGCATACCATTAGGCATCAAGCATTTCCAGATGGCGTTACTGTCATGTCTGCCATTCGGGAAAGAGATCCGGCAGACTGTCTGAACCGATAATACGGCAAGTGCTGGCAGCATTCATTTCATTCTTGCATCCTAAAAATCTGACTCTGCCTCATAAAAATTTGCAGAATAAAATTTCTTGCGTATCTTTGCAGTCCTTTTCGGAGAAAACCTCCCCAAAGGCCAGTTCTTTAACAGACGGAATTTCGGAAAGAATCTTTTTGAAGTTTGTTTTTCCGCAGTGCAAGGAAGACGAGTGACGAACGACGCAGCAACCTGCTGGTTGTGAGGAGTGAGGACACGAAGTCTGACGCTGCAATACGGAAAAAGAAACGAAAGAATTTTGAAGTTTATTTTGGTTTAGGACAAGGAAGACGAGTGACGAACGACGCAGCAACCTGTTGGTTGTGAGGAGTGAGGACACGAAGTCTGACGCAGTAATAAGCCACAAGAAACGAAAAAAGGGAGCATAGCTCAGTTGGTTCAGAGCGTCTGCCTTACAAGCAGAGGGTCGGGGGTTCGACTCCCTCTGCTCCCACACGGCAAAAAGCAGTTACAGAAATGTAGCTGCTTTTTTTGTTTGTCTTTTCCATGCCAGTCGCCACAAGGCACTCCGTATCTTCTGCATTTTTTGTAATTTTGCAAAACAATCAAGCACATCATTTTACAAATGAAAGATTACCGGGCAGGAAGTTACAGGGACTTTCAAGGAGAGCCAGCTGCTGCATGAGAGATAAGCCGGTCGTACAAACCTGCCTTAAAAATATCAAAATAACATGTCAGATATAGTGAAATTCAACAGCGTGGAGGAGTTCATCATAGAGCTCCGAGGGCAGAAGGTCATCCTCGACAGCAATGTGGCCACCCTGTACGGGGTAGAGACAAGGGAGATAAACCAGGCGGTCAGGAACAATCCGGACAAGTTCCCGGACGGATATGTCCTGCCGCTTACCAAAGAGGAAAAACATGAGGTTATCAAAAATTTTGATAACCCCGAACTGAAATACTCCCCGGTTCCTCCGAAAGCATTCACAGAGAAAGGGCTTTATATGCTCGCCACAATCCTGAAGGGCGAACGGGCGACGAACACCACGATAGCGATAATCGAGGCGTTCGCCAAACTTCGCGAACTGTCCCGGACGATAGGAGAGATGTCCGCCAATCCGGACAAGTTCCGGCAGAAGACCCTGATGGAGAAGTCCGGAGAGATAATGGCAGACCTGTTCGGGGACGACATGAAGACAGACGAGACGGAGACCGAGATAGAGCTGAACTTCGCCGTACTCAAACTGAAGCACACGATAAAGCGGAAAGAGAAGAAATAGGGGCTATGGCTTCTTCTCCAGCAGCCTGACCAGTTCTTCCTTCATCTGTTCGTCTATAGTCCTGTAACGGGCGAACGCCCTCGACCCCTCCGCATGTCCAGACAGCGCACCAACCAGCGCAGAGTCTTTCACCTGCCTGTACCGGTTGCACAGTTCATCAAGCCGGGACCTAAGTTGCAATATGGCTGCTTTGCTCGTACTCCCGTGCGGAATCGAACCGCAACCGTCGGAACCGGAATCCGAAATTCTATCCATTAAACTACGGGAGCATTCCTCCTGGACCGCCGCACTTCCGCCCGGCCGGCAGGGCCGTTTCAGAAAGACATGGAAGGAAAACACCGGCCATTTTCCGAAACGGACTGCAAAAATAATCATTTTTCAGTAAAAAGATACTGTCCGGCGATAAATCTGCTGCTTAGTCGGGAAAATTTTGTACTTTTGCCAAGTTAAAAACTCAAGACACTATGAAGAAAGCATACGTTTTCCCGGGACAGGGGTCACAGTTCCCGGGCATGGCAAAGGCTCTCTACGACACCAATGCCACCGCAAAGGAAATGCTTGAAAAAGCTAATGAGATCCTCGGATTCAGAATCACCGATATCATGTTTGAAGGGACACCGGAAGACCTCAAGGCCACAAAGGTGACACAACCTGCGGTATTCCTGCACTCCGTAGTGCTCGCAAAATGCTATGACGGGTTCAGTCCGGACATGGTTGCAGGACACTCTCTCGGAGAGTTCTCCGCACTTGCGGCAGCAGGGGCTATGGACTTCGAGGATGCACTCAGGCTTGTGAGCATCCGCGCAAGGGCAATGCAGAAGGCCTGCGAAATCAAGCCGTCCACAATGGCAGCCATCATTGCACTCCCTGACGAAAAGGTAGAGGAGATCTGCGCCGGCTGCAGCGGCGTGGTAGTCCCTGCCAACTACAACTGTAACGGACAGATAGTGATTTCAGGAGAAGTGGAGGCCGTAAACGAAGCCTGTGAGAAATGCAAGGCCGCAGGAGCGAAGAGGGCGCTCGTACTTCAGGTGGGAGGCGCCTTCCACTCCCCTCTCATGGAGCCTGCGAGGGTGGAGCTTGCCGAAGGCATCGAGACCACATCCTTCAAGACACCGGTATGCCCTGTCTACCAGAATGTGACCGCACAGCCATCCACGGACCCGGATACCATCAAGAAGAACCTTCTCGCGCAGCTGACCTCACCTGTCAAATGGACACAGAGCGTGAAGAACATGATCGCCGATGGAGCCGGCTACTTCATGGAAATCGGCCCGGGGAACGTGCTTCAGGGCCTCATCAGGAAGACGGCGGGAGACACGGTCACAATCGAGGGAATCACGACCATTGAACAATGACCTGTACAGGAGGGTGCATCATAACGACGCGCCCTCCTGTAGTTTTATCGGAATTTCTTCGGATTATACGGAAAAATTGTATAAATTCGCAAAGATTTCGTGACCGGCCACGGCATGGAGACAGAAAACATTTAAACAAGATATAACCAAGTCTCATAAACTTTAACGATTATGGCAAACGAGAAAAAATTTATCACTTGTGACGGTAACTACGCAGCTGCCCACATCGCTTATCTTTTCAGCGAGCACGCTGCGATCTACCCTATCACACCGTCATCGACTATGGCAGAATATGTCGATGAGTGGGCAGCTCAGGGAAAGAAGAATCTCTTCGGAGAGACTGTGAAGGTTACCGAAATGCAAAGTGAAGGAGGTGCGGCCGGCGCCGTACACGGTTCGCTTCAGGCCGGAGCGCTCACAACCACATTCACGGCATCACAGGGTCTGCTTCTGATGATCCCGAACATGTACAAGATCGCCGGAGAACTGCTTCCTGCGGTATTCCATGTATCGGCGCGCGCCCTTGCATCACACGCCCTCTCCATCTTCGGAGACCACCAGGATGTGATGGCATGCCGCCAGACAGGATTCGCAATGCTGGCATCCGCTTCCGTACAGGAAGCCCTCGACATGGCTGCCGTGGCGCATCTGTCCACCATCAAGTCGAGCGTTCCGTTCATCCACTTCTTCGACGGATTCCGCACATCGCACGAAATCCAGAAGATCGAGCTTATCGATGAGGACAAGCTCAGGGATATGATCAGCACCAAGTCCCTCGCAAGATTCAGGGCAAAGGCTCTCAATCCGGATGCTCCCGTAACGAGGGGAACAGCCCAGAACGGGGATGTATATTTCCAGGCCCGCGAGGCATGCAACGAATACTACGAGGCCGTGCCTGACATCGTTGCAAGATACATGGGCGAGATCAGCGAAGCTACCGGAAGGGACTACCGTCCGTTCGACTACTACGGCGCCCCGGATGCAGAGAACATCATCATAGCCATGGGATCCGTCACGGAGACCATCAAGGAGACCATCGACCATCTCGCCACCCAGGGCAAGAAGGTCGGACTCATTGTTGTCCGTCTCTACAGACCTTTCTCGGCCAAATATTTCATGAAAGTCCTTCCGAAGAGCGTCAAGAGGATCGCGGTCCTCGACAGGACCAAGGAGCCGGGAGCTCTCGGAGAGCCTCTCTACCTCGATGTAAAGGCACTCTTCCAGGGTATCGAAAACGCTCCGCTCGTAATCGGAGGCCGTTACGGACTTTCATCCAAGGACACTTCGCCTGCACAGATCGTTGCAGTTTATGAGAATCTTGAACTGGCAGAACCGAAGAACGGGTTCACCATCGGCATAGTTGATGACGTGACATTCAAGTCTCTCCCTGTCAAGGAGGAAATATCCATCGTCAAGCCGGGCACTACAGAGTGCAAGTTCTACGGACTCGGCTCCGATGGTACGGTCGGTGCCAACAAGAACACCATCAAGATCATAGGCGACCATACCGACAAATACTGCCAGGGATATTTCGACTACGACTCCAAGAAATCCGGCGGATACACCTGTTCGCACCTCCGTTTCGGAGACCAGCCGATCAAGGCCCCTTACCTCGTATCCACACCTGACTTCGTAGCCTGCCATGTACCATCCTACCTGCACAAATACGATGTGCTCAAGGGCATCAAGCAGAACGGCACCCTCCTGCTCAACAGCATTTGGGACGAGGAAGAGACGCTCAAGAGGATTCCTGACTACGTGAAGTCAGTCATCGGAAAGAAGAACATCTCCCTCTACATCATCAACGCCACGAAGATCGCTTCCGAGATCGGTCTCGGAGGAAGGACCAACACCATTCTCCAGTCGGCATTCTTCAAGATCACCGGCATCATCCCGTACGAGGATGCAGTGACATACATGAAGAAGGCCATAGACAAGAGCTACGGCAAGAAGGGAGAGAATGTCGTGAAGATGAACTATGCAGCCGTAGACAGGGGCGGAGAATACATCAAGGTGAACGTACCGGCGGAATGGAAAGAGATTACCGGCAAGTTCGAGAACCCTAACAAGGACAGGCTCGCTCCGGAATTCGTAAAGCAGGTTGCAGACATCGTGAACGCACAGTGCGGCGACCAGCTTCCTGTAAGCGCATTCAAGGATGCAGCCGATGGTACGATCCCGGACGGGACGGCGGCATACGAGAAACGCGGAGTTGCAGTGTTCGTGCCTGAGTGGAAGGCAGAGAACTGTATCCAGTGCAACACCTGCTCATTCGTCTGCCCTCATGCAGCCATCCGTCCGTTCCTCATGACAGCCGAAGAGGCGGCATCCGCTCCTGCAGGCATCAAGAAGGCCCAGGGCAAGGCTGTATTCAAGGACTATACATTCACAATGCAGGTATCCCCTGCCGACTGTACGGGATGCGGCAACTGTGCCGATGTCTGCCCTGCAAAGGACAAGGCTCTCGTCATGGTTCCTGCGGAATCCCAGGAGGCAGAGCAGGCCAACTTCAACTGGCTGCACTCCAACATCGGCTATAAGGACACCGTACAGAACAAGTTCCAGAACGTGAAGAACGCACAGTTCTCACAGCCTCTGTTCGAGTTCTCGGGCGCATGTGCAGGATGCGGCGAGACGCCTTACATCAAGACCATCACCCAGCTTTTCGGAGACCATATGATGATTGCCAACGCGACTGGATGCTCTTCAATCTACGGGGCATCATTCCCGGCATCTCCTTACTGCACCAACGCCAACGGGCACGGACCGGCATGGGCAAACTCGCTGTTCGAGGACAATGCCGAATACGGACTCGGAATGAAGCTCGGCTCGGACAGGGCACGTGCTACGGTAGCAAGGCTGATGGAGCAGGGACTCTCATGCAGCTGCTGCACCGATCAGATGAAGGCTCTCTTCACCAAATGGTTAGAGAACCGCAACGATGCGAAAGCGACCCGTGAGGTAGCTGACGAACTCGTTCCTCTCATGGAAGAGTGCAACTGCGACACATGCAAGGCGCTTCTCGAATACAGGCACTTCATCCCATCCCGCAGCCAGTGGATATTCGGAGGTGACGGCTGGGCATACGACATCGGATACGGCGGACTCGACCATGTCCTCGCTTCCGGAGAGAATGTGAATGTTCTCGTGCTCGACACCGAGGTATATTCCAATACCGGCGGACAGTCATCAAAGTCAACTCCTGCAGGAGCCATTGCGAAGTTCGCCGCTTCAGGAAAGAAAATCCGCAAGAAAGACCTCGGAATGATGGCTATCAGCTATGGATATGTATATGTGGCACAGGTAGCCATGGGAGCAAATCCGGCACAGTTCTTCAATGCCATCAAGGAAGCGGAGGCATACGATGGTCCATCCCTTATCATTGCTTACTCGCCTTGTATCAACCACGGGCTGAAAGCAGGTATGGGTCTGAGCCAGAAGGAGGAGAAACTCGCTGTAGAATGCGGTTACTGGCATCTCTACAGATACAATCCTGTCCTTGAGGAGGAAGGGAAGAATCCGTTCTCTCTCGACAGCAAGGAGCCGGACTGGACCAAGTTCCAGGATTTCCTGAAAGGAGAGGTGAGGTTCGCATCGCTCTACAAGATGTTCCCTGAGACAGCGGACGAACTGCTTCAGAAGACAGAGGAGTTCGCCAAGATCCGTCTCAACACCTACAAGAGACTCGCAGGCAAGGAATAATCCTTGACTGATGATGTGATTCCAGGGCTGGTTGCTATGCAGCCGGCCCTTTTTTATCTGACACCAGATTAAATTGCTTATAATTTAGCCAGGAAGGAATGAAAACGAAAACAATGATTGCAGCTGCAATGGCCGGGATATTCGTATCGGCCGCAGCCCAGGATGTAATGGCGCAGCCCAAGACGGACTTCAGGCCAGACGAGACAGTGCTCCTGTACGGGGAGAAACTTGTTGACAACACCGATCCGGTGGTCGCCGACAAAGTCACCTGCGCAGGATTCAGGATGGAAGAGAGCAACGGACTCACAGGTCCGGAGGAAATAAACGGTGCGGGAAACATCGGCAACATCAATGTCAATGCAAGGTTCGACCTCTATTTTCCGAAGAAGCCGAACGGGCAGATGGTAATAGTATGCCCGGGAGGAGGATACAGCATCGTGTCCTCATACAATGAGGGCGTATATGTGGCGGAATGGCTGGCCGAGAGAGGCATCACCGCAGCCATCGTCAAATACCGCCTTCCTAACGGACACTGGGAAGTTCCGCTGGCCGATATACAGAACACATTCCGCTACTGCAGGGAGAATGCCGGGAAATGGGGTGTCAGCCAGATCGGAGTCATGGGATTCTCCGCAGGAGGACATCTTGCCGTGACAACTTCCCTCATGTATGCCGATGCCGCGACCAGACCTGATTTCTCCGTATTCATCTATCCTGTAGTCACATTCGACACGACTGTCACGCACATGGGAACACATGACCAGCTGATCGGGGAAGAAAATTCCTTTACAGGCAGGAACGGGAAGACATGGAAGGAATGGGACAAGGCGAAAAGACTGTACAATATGCTTGAAAAGAGGTATTCCCTCGAAAACCAGGTATCTTCCGACAATGCTCCGGTGTTCATGGCCCTGTGCAGCGATGACACGACAGTACCTGCAGAGAACAGCATAAGGCTCTACCGCTCCCTGCTGTCCTGCAAGGTCCCTGTGGAGATGCACATCTATCCTTACGGAGGACACGGCTGGGGCTTCTCGGCCGAGAAATATGTAGGAGAAGGCAATGACGGGTTCAGCTATGCAAGGGATGAATTCTACGATTCACTCGCACGCTGGCTCGAAGCCCAAAGGAACAGATAGATACAGTCATTCCAGAATAGATGATATCATAGGCCGGATTACCTTAGAAAGGAAATGATCCGGAGGAAGGACATAAAAACTTGACACAAGGCATCCTGACTGACAAGAGGGCGTTGACATTATGCAAATGTCAGCGCCTTCCTGCATGTCGGACAGCACGAAACCGCAGTCGGGGTACAATATCCCGAGAGAGGACAGGACATCATGCATAAGATAATGTCTTGCAGGAGGATCCGCATATATTCTGAATGAGGAGCCCGCGGGCAGCTTCGTGCAGAATACCGCATCCATATCATGGTATGCCGAGTTTACCTTACGCGCGAAACGGTGGAAAATCTCCCCTTGCGGAGTGACGGATACCCTGCCGCCGGCTCTGGCGAACAGGCTGCATCCGGCACTCTTCTCAAGTTCCGATATGTTCTGGCTCACCGCCGGCTGGCTGATGCCGAGCACGCCGGCAGCCTTTGTGAAACTGCCCGACTCATACACGGCTTCGAAAAGCTTCATCCTGAAATCTTCCATAACGGCTGACTGCAACGTGATACCGCAAAGTTACAAGAATTAAAATTCATTCCGAAAATTTTATGGTTCCGTTTCCGTATGTTCCGGTTTGCGTTGCTTCTTGTAGATTCGTGCAGATTCGTCAATAAAATTCGGTACCATATCCAAATAATTCCTATTTTTGTAAGATTTGGTCCGATTTTTATGGAATACCCGCCGGTCCGGCTGAAAACCGGTGCAAACGGCAGGTCCCACCGAGGGACCAATGGGATTTGAAAATATTGACAAACATATAACAACTTATCATGAAACGTATCCTTACATTCATCGCTGCGCTGTTCTCTGCAGCCATTGTCTTCGGACAACAGCCGCAGATCCAGCAGCTTCCGAACGATCCGGCAGTCCGCAAAGGCAAGCTGGACAACGGGCTCACCTATTATATCAGACACAACGACAGGCCTGAAGGCCGGGCCGAGTTCTACCTTGCGACCAATGTCGGCGCAATCCAGGAGACACCCGACCAGGACGGACTTGCACACTTCCTCGAACACATGTGCTTCAACGGCACCGAGAACCTGCCGGGCAAACAGATGCTGGACTACCTCCAGAGCATAGGAGCGGAATTCGGCCGCAACATCAACGCATCGACGGGAGTAGAGCAGACCACATACATGCTCAACAACATTCCGGTATCGAGGACTGGCATTGTGGACACCTGTCTGCTGATCATGCACGACTATTCCCACTATGTCACCTGCGATCCGATAGAGATAGACAAGGAAAGGGGCGTGATCATTGAGGAGAAGAGGTCCAGGAACAACGCAACATGGAGGATGCATGAGAAATCCCTGCCTTACTACTACGGAGACTCCAAATATGCCACGTGCACCCTCATCGGCAGCCAGGACAACCTCGAGAACTTCAGGCCAGAAAGCCTCGTCAACTTCTACAGGACATGGTACAGGCCTGACCTGCAGGCAGTCATAGTCGTAGGAGACATCGATGTTGACTACATAGAGAACAAGATCAGGGAGCTGTTCAGCGACATACCTGCAGCAGAAAACCCTAAACCAAAGGTAATGCCGGTAATCCCTGACAACAGCGAACCTGTAGTGGGAATAATAACCGACCCGGAAGCGACTTCCACGGGCATTGAAATCCTGTGGAAGAGTCCTGCAAGGCCGGAGGAACTCAACAGCACGGATGTAGGCATGCTGCTTGATCTCGTGGACACCTACATCTCCGTTATCATGGCGGAAAGGTTCAACGACATGGCATCCACTCCCGATGCTCCTTTCATGTCGGCAGGCCTCGGCTTTGACAATCTCTGCGAGACATGCCAGACTACATTCGGCTCAATATCATGCAAGGATGGAGAAGGCATACCGGCGTTCAAGGCTTTCCTCACCGAGGTCGAGAAAATGAAGAGGTACGGTTTCTCGGATGCAGAGGTCGCAAGAGCCAAGGACAACATCCTCCGGGCATTCGAAAGGGCGGCAGATGCGGCCGACACAAGGAACAACGCGGAATTCATCGACGAATACATCGCCAACTTCTTCGACAACCAGGCCTACATGGAACCTGCCACGGCATACGAATATGCCGAAATGTTCTGCGGACAGATCAATTCCGGACTTCTGAACAATGTAGCGGCGCAGATGGCTCCGGACACGAATATGGTCATCATCTACAAGGCTCCGGAAAAGGAAGGCCTTGTGCATCCATCAGAAGCCGACTTTCTCAATGCCATAGCCGAAGTCAAGGCATCCGAGATCAAGGCCAACGAAGAAGAACATGTCAATGAGCCGCTTCTCGACCCTGCTGCCCTGAAAGGCTCAAAGGTGAAAAAGGAAACCGTGACCATATACGGAGCCACCGAATGGACTCTCAAGAACGGAGTCAGGGTCGTAGTGTACCCTACGGAATTCAAGAAAGACCAGGTCATGATCCAGCTTGTCAAGGATGGCGGCCTCAGCATAGTGGACACGGAAGACCTGCCATCATTCGAAGACAATATCATTTCACTGTTCGAAAGGAATTCCGGAATCTCGAAATTCCCGAGCACGACGCTCTCGAAAATGCTCGCCGGCAAGTCTGTCAGCGTATCGCTGAATCTCGGCAATTTCAGGCATGGCATCTCAGCCAGCGCATCTCCGAAAGACCTGGAAACCGCCCTGCAGCTCATGTATCTGAAATTCACCGATCCGAGATTCGATTTCGATGAATACCTCCTCGGTATCGAACAGATCAAGGCCCTGCTGCCTAACCTCCAGACCCAGCCGAACTTCATATTCCGGAACAGGTTAAACAAGGTTCTGTACGGAGACAATCCGAGAAATGTCAGTCTCTCGGAAGCGACTCTCGAAAAGGCATCGATGGAGACAATCGAAAGGGTGTACCGGGACCAGCTTTTCAAGGATGCAGCCGGCAGCACTGTCTACATTGTCGGCAATGTGGATCCTGCCACACTCAAGCCAATGGTGGAGAAATACTTCGGGTCGCTCCCAAAAGGGAAGAAAGCCACTGAATGGGTGGACAATGCCCCGAGAATAGCCAAAGGAGAGAAAAAGGATGTCTTCTCCACGAAAATGGAAACCCCTATGAACACTGTCCTGCAGGTATGGACGGCATACATCCCATACAGCGTCAGGACAGCCGTAATGTTGGATGCAGCCTCCTATATCCTCGACATGATCTATACAGAGACTCTCCGGGAAGAGGAAGGGGGGACATACGGGGCTTCCGCATACATGAACATGCAGAGACTGCCTGAAGACAGGGCAATGATCCAGGTATATTTCAACACCAACCCGGAACAGTCCGACAAGCTGCGCGAACTCGCGATAAAGGGGCTGGAAGACCTTGCATACAACGGTCCGACAGCAGAACAGATATCAATGGTTATCGAGAACTTCAAGAAGAAGATACCGGAATCCAGGATCAGCAACGGTTACTGGCTCAGCAACATCCAGAACTGGTACAACTATGATGGAGAGGACTTCGATGCCCTTTACGAGGCTGCCCTCCCTGAAATCAATGCAGAGAACATCAAATCCGTTCTCCAGAGCATCCTGGAACAGGGCAACTTCATTGAAATCGTAATGGGACCGGCAGAATAGCCGCATCCCGGCCTTACAATAAGGCTGTATCGGAGCCAAATGTTCCGGTGCAGCCTTTTTCTGTGCACTGAAAAAGGGACATGTCTTATGCTCATGTCCCTTCAACGTCATACAGGAGGCAAGCCTCCGCTATAATACAGCCGGAAAATTAAGCCTCCGGAGCGATAGCACCCATCGGGCAGACATCGGCACAAGTACCGCAGTCTACACAAAGAGCCGGATCAATCTTATAGATATCTCCTTCTGAAATAGCACCCTGCGGGCACTCGTTGATGCAGGTACCGCAAGCAACGCAGTCCTCTGAAATTTTGTAAGCCATAATTCTATTCCTTTAATTTGTTAATGTGTCAAACAAAACGACCGACAAATTTATATGATAAATCCGAATTATCAAATATTATGGCTGCTCTTTGTGACTGTGATGGCCGATGTCCATCCCTCCTCGGGACAGATAAACCAATACGAACAAGATATGATGATCGAGAACGACTACAAGAACACCATCGCAAAGACTGGTCTCACCGGGAAACGACAGCCTAACCGGGAAACGACGGTCTCGCCAGGGAACAGAAAAAGGAGGGCGGGTCAAAGTCAGACCCGCCCTCATAAATGTTGTGCGGAGAACTGCAGTTTCGTATGGCGTCCGCCACTTCGGACAGAGGGACTTTCCTCCTCGAAAGAGCAAAGTACACTGTCCGGACGGAAGGCCTCCGCTACTTCGAGAGGTCGAGGACACGGATGTTGCGGAAACGGATGCCTGCCCCGTGGCCGCAGAAACTGATATGTCCGCTCTTGTTGAACATTCCCGGATGATTCCTGTGGTCGATGGTGTAAGGGTTGGTGCTGCTTCCATCCGGAGCGACATTGTGTCCCTTGCAGGCCTCGCGCAGATTGCCGTCAAGGATAACTTCACCATTCAGGGTCACGGTGATACGGTCTCCCACCACCTTGATTTCTTCCTGGTTCCAAGTCCCGAGAGGCTTGTGTACAATACGCTTCGCAGGAATGATACCGTAGGCTGAGCCATGGACCTGATATTCGGCAAGCCCCTTATAGATAGGATCATCATGGTCGAGAATCTGGCACTCGCACATTCCGTAATATGCGGCATCAACATCCTGTGGTGTCCTGATACCGACTCCGTTGTTCACGCCTGGCTTCTCGAAGCAGAACTCGAAACGGAAGATGAAATCGCCATACTCTTTCTTGGTATAGAGATTGCCTCCGTTACCGTAATTGGCAGTGACATAGATAGTGCCGTTGACCAGAGAATAGTTCCTCAGGTTACCGGTCCATGCGGACATGTCGGTACCGTCGAACAGGACCTCATATCCGGCCTCTGCCTCATCCTCCGGAAGGACGAACTTCTCGGCAGGCGGCTGAAGACCAGAAAGGATCATGTTGATCTCATCCACTGCATACCCATCATCCGCGCTGGTTCCCTTTGCATAAACAGCCTTGGCCTTGTCAAGGGCGGAAGTCAGGGCATAGTAATCAAGTTCATCTTCTGTCTTGGCCGCTATGTTCTTGACAGCGTATGCAGCAGCGTATGCCGTCTGCGGATCGTCAAGATACCCGGCAACAAGACCAAAAGCAGGACGGACCGGAATACCGGCCAGCACATAGATGGCCTTTTTCTGCACATTTGCGGATGGAGCAAGCGCCAGAGCCGCATCGAGTTTCTCCACCTTATAGAGGTCTCCCTTGCCGGATGCGGACACGAGGTCAATGAAACGGGAAAGGGCGGCATCCTTCTTGGATGCATCTTCATCTGCTATGCGGAAAAGCACATCCGCTGCAGCAGGATCGGCGACAGTCAGCAGAGCCTTGAAAGCAGGCTCCGGATTGACGGCATACTCCTTGTCGAGCATGGCTACGGCATCAGCCGAAGCGGTGAAAGCGATAACAGGATAATATCTCGTAATGTCATCTGCCTTTTCTGCAAAACCTACCGCCACATCATATTTCTCATCCGCGGACAGACGGCTGATGGCAGAGCAGAAAGCCTTCTGGAGCAAGCCTGTCTCAACAGGATCTGCCTTCGCAAGGAGGGCATCGATGGCCTCCGTATCAGCGGAAGTCACCACGCCCGGCAAAGCCTTGAGAGCGGCTTCCCTGACTGCACCGTCACCCGAATCCACAAGCGCGAATATTTCAGGAGAAAGTCCCACCATACGGCGTGCAGAAGCTATCTTCATGGCATAGACTGCAGACTGGCTGCCAGCCTCCAATGCCTCTGAAATCTGCGGTTCGATATCCCCGTTGAAAGAAAGGAGAGCCTTGTATGCAGCCTTCGCACAAGCCTCTGAACCTCCCAACTGGGCTACAAGGGCATCAGCAGCCTGTTCTCCGCCGATATTCCCGGCCGCAGCGATGGCAGCCACAGCGAGCTGTTCCATATCCGAAGGAACGGAATCTCCGGAAACGGCCCCTGAAGCGGCGGATTCAGAATCAACGGAAGGAATGCATGCAAGGACGACATCGGTCAGAGCCGTCACTGCATTGGCCCCTGCCCAGTTGAGCACATCGATCCTTGCCCCGGTACCGAGTTTAGGGAACATGGCCGCAATCTTCGAGCAAAGTTCCGCATCCTCCGTATATGATGCCGCATAGTCGAGAGCCGTCATCCGATATTCACGGTCCCCATCCTTGAGGGCGGAAAGCAGGAGGTCCTTAACATCAGCGCCATAGGCAGTCGCCATTACAGACAGGGCTGCACAACGCACATTGCTGTCGGCATTCTTCAGATATTTCCTGGCAGCCGAAGCGGCCTTTTTGGGATTGGTCACGGCAAGGCGTCCGAGCAGGATCATATAATCATCTTCGGAAACCTTCTGCAGGGCCTTCATCGAAGCCTCCGTACCGCACAGGGCAAGGGCATGCGAATAGGTTGCAAGATCCGGAGTATCGGAAGCGCTGGTGGCATCCGAATCCGCATCGGCATTCCCGCCGAGAGCCTCCATCCATGAAAGCAGATACGGTTCGGCAGCTTCAAGACCCTTCTCCGCAGCCGCATACGCAAGCAGAGGATGGGAGACGGCATCTGCCTCGAACAGGCCCATGATGGCCTCATCACTTCCTTCGATATTTATCAGAGCACCTACAGCCTCCGATGCATACTGCGGATCCCCGGCATATTCCACGAACACCGGAATCTGGTCAGAACCGGCAATCAGAGCCAGCCGGGAAAGCAGGAATGACCTGTTGGCCGGATCAGAACACTTCCCTATCGCAGAAACAAGGCCGGCGCATATATCCGCACGGTCGGCAGCCCCTGCAGCAGAGCCGGCATAATTGACCACACCGTTAACGGCATACTCCACCTTGCTGTTCTGCCCCTTGTCGGCAGGAACAAGCATCCCTCCCAAAATCTCCACGGATTCCGGAGCGGAAGATGCGATATCCTGTACAAGCGGAAGCAGTTCGGCCTCTGTCTTGGCAGGCAGGAGGGCAAGGGCATCCTGTACAATCGTTGTCACGCTACGCTGCCGCGCATCCTGGGCATCTGCGGAAAAAGCAGCGGACATGAATGCGCAAAGCAGCGCTGACAATGTTATAAACAGTTTCTTTTTCATTGTATATAATTTTTATTCATTTCTACATCAGATTCTTCACTTCGTTCAGAATGACAGGGTGCCACTCGGAATGACAGAACCGCTACAGCCCCCAGGTGCCGCGCATCGGCTGGTCGATCAGCCGGTTGGCCTCATCATCCCCGACAAAGAACTGGCTTACAGGGTCGAAATTCAAAGTCCTGCCGAGTCTCAGGGCGCACACACCCATGTTCACTATCGTAGAACTGTGGTAGCCGTTGTCCTCATTGAGGGCAAAATGCTTGCGGGTGCGCACACAGTCGATGAAATCCGTGTTCTGAGGAACAGGATCAGGCATCTCGGCAATCAGATCCATCACATTAGGGATGGTGCACTCGAATCCTTTGTAGACCTTGCCCTTAGGACCTTCGATATAAGGAACCTTGCCCTTGCTTTCAAAGCCTTCGCCCTCGAGAATGATCTTGCAGCCATCATCATACGTATAGGTGATGCTGCGCCAAATCCCGACAGCATCAGGATGCTGCTGAGGGGCATCCACCTCCACCTTGACAGGGAAGGTGTCATCCTTGCCGAGGAAATACTGCACAGGGTCGATATAATGCTGTCCCATGTCTGCAAGCCCGCCGCCATCATAGTCCCAGTAGCCCCTGAAGGTCTGGTGTACGCGGTGCGGGTTGTACGGCTTGTACGGTGCCGGGCCAAGCCACATGTCGTAGTCGAGAGCAGCAGGTACAGCCTGGGGGACAAGGTTCTCGTGACCCGTCCAGAAGAATTTCCACGTAAAGCCCGTGGCCCCTGAAATACGGACAGTCAGAGGCCAGCCGAGCTGTCCGCTGTCCACGAGTTTCTTCAGCGGCTCTACCGTAGTGGCAAGGCCATAGAAAGTGTCGGTGAACCGGAACCAGGTGTTCAGACGGAATATTCGCCCGTTTCTCCTTACGGCTTCCTTGACCAGCTTTCCCTCGCCTATGGTCCTTGTCATCGGCTTCTCGCAGAAGATGTCCTTCCCTGCGCGGGCAGCCTCGACCGCCATCAGACCGTGCCAGTGAGGAGGGGTGGCAATGTGCACTATATCCACATTGGGGTCGTGTATAAGGTCACGGTAATCTTTATAGGCCTGTAAGGTCTGGCCGAACTTTTTCTTGCCGAGTTCAACCGCACCCTTGAGGTGATCCGAATCCGCATCGCAGACCGCCACAAGCCGGCACCGCTCATCGCTGGTGAAATGATAGCCGGACTTGCCTATCCCTCCGACACCGATTATGCCTTTCGTCAGCTGGTCACTCGGGGCTACATAGCGTTTGTCGCCGTTCATCGCACCGAGGACATTTCTCGGCAATATCGTGAAAAGAGCCACTCCTGCGCCGGCTTTTTTCAGAAAACTTCTTCTGCTTTTGTCCATTATGATAAAAATTAACTAAATATATCAAGTTATTCTATTCTTTCACGCAGCGTACCTGGTATCCCGCACCCACGTATGAATTGTATGAAGTAGTCGATCCTCCATCTGTCCTGTAAGGGGCAGTTTCAGCGACATTGGCTGTGGTAATGAATGCTGTTCCGTTATCGATGGAATTTATCATACTTCCTCCATATCCGCCTTGACGCTGTCCACTGTCCGGAACATAGATATCCATTGATGAACTGTAATAGCCGTGCCAGCCGGAGACATCATTGAGGTCGGCGAAACTCCATGCGGCCCGAGGCATTACTTTCCAGCCCGGAGGACAAGGGTCAAAGATGGTCTTGTCATTGTCGCTCGCCTCATCTTGAGGATCCTTGTCCGGATTACCCCACAGATATTTCCATGACCTGCCATTCTCCATTCCTGAAAGATCACTGCGGGTCCAGTTATAGTTATCCTTATCACTGTTGCTTCCTGACCATGACATCCAACGATAAGGATATTGTACAGATTCCGCCACTGCCTCATCTACTGTAAAACCGGTTCCGAGAATAGTCGACAACGGACGGCAGTTGGATGCTGCATCTGTCCCGAAAATCAGATCAGTGAAATCCAATGTCTGTTTGTCTGAAGTCTGTCTGAAAGCCTCAACTGGAGTATGAGTCGGCAATCCCCATGTTCTTGTCTCATTGACATACATAGTGACTACACCACTGTTCGGGCTATATTCCGCTGCGGCCGGGAACGGATCCTTGCGGCCCCACTGGTAGTAGTTGCCTATCGCCTTGGCTTCATCCGATGTTCCCCGGACTTCAGGGCCTGCGGCTGCACCGAGGTTGCGGTCCATCATTACATAACCGTTGGCAACCGGTCTGGAAGCGGCGTCGGCATCATAGCCCTCGCCAGCAGCCCAGATATTCCAGCTCCAGAGTACAATGCCCTCGGCATCATACGCGGCGAGCAGGACATTTCCGACCACGAATCCGGCAGGTGTCGTGAAGCTGGCCATGCCTGTCTCCGGATTGTAGGAGACACTTTCAAGGGTCACAGGACTCACGTTCACATAACCATCTGCAGTCTTAGGGGTGTTGTACCACACGAGCCCTACGGAAGCAGGGGCTATTTCAAGGTCTGCAGAAGTGTAGCCCCGGGTTATCTCCGTACCATCCGACTCCGACCATGTGAACGACCGTTCCACGCCGTTGCCCTTTACAGTGGCATCGAAGGTGTATGTAGTCGCAGGGTAAGAGACGATATAGGTGTTTGCCGTGCCGTTTGCGCTCAGGTTCACCGTAAGGGCATCCTCAGGGGAGATGGCAAGCTGCTCAGGAGTGATATGATACACCTTGCCGGCCTCAAGTCCTGCAGAAGGCGCGGTCTTTGTCGCCACAGGATAGCCCTTGCCGTTGATTTTCGCAGTTATCGTGAACTCCTTGTCCGCATGTCCGGGATTGACAAGGAAACGGAAAGAAGTCGCGCTGCCGGGCATCACATTACGGCTGCCTGTAAGGGTAATGACGTTGGATGGGTTCATGACTGAAAGGGAACCGGTCCTGACATCGACCGAAGAACCCTCCCCGACAGACAATGCCGCAGTCTCATCCGAACAACTGAATACAAGCTCATCCACGACTGCTGTCAGGGATGCGGTAATCTTCACATCCACTACTGCAAAGAGATGGGAGAATTTCAGGGCGACCGGCTCATCCAGCCTGCCATCGGAAGCACTGGTGACGCCTTTCGAAACTGCATACATAAAATCCAGGGCGGCAAATCCGGCATCAGGATCGGCCGCATCGGAAGACTGCTCCGCAGGCAAGGTCACAGGGACAGCCTCAGGAGAAATGTCCCCCCCTGAATACGGGTAGTATGCATAGAAATCGTGCGTCTCCCCATTGTTCCATGTAATCACCTTATCCGCATCTATGGCAGAGAAAGAGGCGGTAGCCCCTGCAACCGCGTTACGATATCCATAATTTGATGCTGCCCGCACTTCCCCGGCTTCGCAGAAGACACCTATCTCGTCAGTGTCAGTCCACAGCACCTTGATGGAATTGTCGACATCCTCGTATGAGGTACGGGTACCGGGGGCGGCATCCGCCTGCCCCTCCTGTCCCAGCAATCCGGAGAAGCGGACAGCATTTTCCGGCAGCGCCGGCTGCTGCTCCCCGATTATTTCTTCCTTGGCGCATGCTGTCGCCAGCAACACGGCCAGAATGGTTATATACGGTGTATATTTCATGTCGTATAATTTTGATTCATTTGATTTTAACAGATTCTTCGCTACGCTCGGAATGACATTCCTACCAGTCGACTCCTTCGAAGCCATCGATGTCTCCGCCAGGGACAGCCTGTCCTGAAGGTATCTTCATACAGCGTACGGCAGCACCCCTGTCACTGTTGGTGTCGTTTGCGACCTGGGTGATTGTCATGTCCCCACCTGCGTCGAAGAAATTGGATGAGGTACCGAATCCGACCACATGTGCAGAAGTCATGCCTGCATCAGGACCGTCTACAAAGTAGAGGGCGTGGCCGCCGCCGCGTACATTCCCATCCGGAGCTGCATTGGAATTGTGCCATAATGTCGCATTTCCTGCAAGCGGGAAGAACTTGCCGTAAAGGAAGACTCCTCGCCCTGTCTGGTCCGCACGGAATTCCGGAGCCGCAGTCTGACTGTCAGTAATACCCATCCACGCAGCCTTGGTCATCACTTTCCAGCCCGGAGGACAAGGATCATAGATGGTCTTCTGGCCTACAACATCCTGTGACGGATTGCCCCAGGCGGCAAGCCCTTCGGGATCACTGAACATTTTGTTGGTCGCATCACCGTTATTGTTCCTGTATATCCACAGATGCGGGTTGGCAGACTGGAGTCTGAATATCTGACCGCTTGTATAGTCCGAGGTGCGGATATCCAGACATACCGTCTCAGTCGTGGTTCCGAATATCTGATGGTCGGCATTCCGGCCTGCAATATAACTCGGAGCGATATATGTGCCACGGTCAAGAGCATTCACCGGCGTAAACGCAGGGGAGAACCACAGGCAGGACATATAGGTTGCAGTGTTGCTCATATAGTCAGGAGTTCCAGGGAACGGATCCTTACGGCCCCACTGGTAGCAGTTGCCGGTAGTCCACGCCAGGTCTATGGATTCCAACATAGCCATCGGCGTCCTCGTTGTATTCTCCCAATGTACAACAGCCCCGAGATTACGGTCCATTATCGTATAGCCTCCATGGGTAATCTGGTTTGCTGCATCATTCGGATCGTACTCTGTCACAACAAGATTCCAGCTCCAGAGCACATTGGCATTGCTTATCTGCCATACTGTTTCCATCGAACCTTCTGCTTCCACATCCTCGTATCCGAGCTTCTCATCGAGGGCAATCACCACGACATTACCCGGAACAAATGTCTCAGGAGTCCTGAAATAGACATATCCATCCTCCTCAAGCCCCAATGATGCCACAACAATCGGTTCGCGCTGCTGCCATGGGGAATATGATGTCTGGAGACAGTTGTACCACAATACAAGCGCCGATTCCGGGGCTATTTTGAGATCGGCCTCGCTATATGAAAGGCCGTCAATCGACAAGGCTTCTCCGTTGCCTTTCACGGATGCGTTGAAACGGTAGAGGGTATTAGGCTGGGTGACATAGTAGCAGTTGGCGGTACCGTCAGCACTGAGGTCGACTATCGTCTCCGCATCCTCATCAGCTATCTTCATGCCATCGACGGTCACGCAGTAGGTCTTCCCTGCGGCAAGTCCGGCGGCAGGCACGGTAAAGGAAGCAGCAAGCTGTTCCTTGTCATTGATCATCGCCAATACCTCGAACTCCTTGTCCGCATGGCCGGAAGATATCATCATCTGCCAGGTAGTGTAGGAACTGACCTTCGTACTCTGCGTACCTGCAACTATGATTTCAGCACCGTTGCCTGTTTCTGCCGGAGTTACGGTTCCTGTCGAGAGATCGACTGTAGTACCATCACCGTATGACAGTATCTCTCCGCTGTCCTTGCAGCGAAGCACAATCCCATCGATGGTGGCGAACCTGTCGGTAGTGACCTTCACCTCCAGTATGGAGAACAGATGGGAGAACTGCAGAGGCACGCTCCCCTGTCCGACAGCCGCCTGTGTCTGCCCTGTGGCAGCCGCATACATGAAGTCCAGGGCAGCGAACTGTCCCTGAGGGTCGGCAGGGTCATAAACCTGCTCTGCCGGAAGTGTCACAGGAACGGCGGTATAGTCCGGCACGTCATCTCCTGTTGTCTTGGAATAAGGATAATAGGCATAGAAATCATGCCCGGTCGTCTCATCGGCCCAGCAGACGGCATCATCATAGATCATGAAACCGAATGTGGTCTCCTTGCCTGCAGAACGGGTCCTGTAACCGTAGTTGGAAGCGATAAGCTCATCCCCGGCCTTGGCGAAGACTCCTATCTCGTCACCCTCGGCCCACTCCACGGTGATTGCCTTCCCGTTGTCACCGTACGTGGTACGGGTACCCGGTGCAGACGCATCGCCATCGGCAGGCTTCATCTGCCCGGAGAAGCTGATGGCATTCTCCGGAGCAGGCTGCGTGACAGTCTCTGTAATGTCGTCCTTTGTACAGGCTGCCGCAAGCAGGACAGCCAGCATTGTAAGATATGATGTATATTTCATGGCAGTGATCAGTTAAGTGTAATATCCTCTCTGTCGAAATCATCGAGCTGACCGCCAGGTGCAGCCGAGCCAGGGATTTCAAGAGCCTCGTCAAGGGCATCCAGGAAAATCGGTCCCATCACCTCCTGGAAGCATTTGGTATTAGGATGCACCGAATCCACCTGATATTCTTCCTTGAGACCGTTGAGATTGTCTTCATCCGTGTCAGCAAGCGCAGTCCAGTAGTCTACATAGATGAAGCCGTTCTCTTTGCAATATGCCTTGAGGTCTTCATTCAGATCGATTACGCGCTGTGCCGTGTCCGGATGCTCCTCGTTCCACTGCTCTGCATTGTCCACCCACCAGATATAGTTGGCAGGAGGGGTCGAACCGATCATCACCTTGATCCCGTAACCTGCGGCCATTTCAGCCATAGCCTTGATATTAGCGAAAATGCCTTCATTGGTACGGTTCGCCCCGTCATTGTTGGCTATGTCGTTGATTCCGCACATTATATGCACCGCCGGAGGGGTGTTGGTGATCACATCGCTGTAGAACCTGTCGAGGATCTGCTGGCTCGTCTGTCCATCGGCCCCCTTTGCAAGGAGATTGTTGGAAGAGAAGAAGCCTCCATCATACGAGTTCCATGTTCTTGTAATCGAATCACCGATGAGCACGCAAAGCGGGCCCCTGTGAGGAAGGTCTGCTACAACCATATCCTCCTTGACGCAGCGGACATTGTGACCTGCGGCGGTGTAGGTCAGATTATTGGTCAGCATATTCCTGATTACCTCCCACTGGGCAGTCCCGCCGACATTGCATGTATGGAGATACTGCATATCCACAGCCTGTATCAGGCTGCCTCCAAAACCGGCCTGCCTCTGTCCGGTGAACGGGAAATAAAGGTCGTACACAGGACTGTAATATCCGTTTGTCAATGTCTCGAGACCATCATCCACAAACTCCCATGCAAGGCGCGGCATGACTTTCCAGCCCGGAGGACAAGGGTCATAGATGGTCTTGACATTGTCTGTCTGCTCTACACTTGCATTCGGATTAGGATTACCCCAGAGATAGCGCCATGAAAATCTTTCTTCCGGCGATGACAGCATATTATACGGTGCCGACCAGACATATTCGTTCCATCTTGCATCACTGCCTTCGTAAGACATCCATTTGTAAGGATACTTGATGGACACAGGCAGACTCTGTTCTGTAGTGAAACTGTCGCCTATTTCAGTCTTCAACTGACAGCAGTTTGCGATTGCATCAGTACCGAAAATCAGGTCGTTAAATTCCAGAGTCTGATTAGCGCTCTTGAGTTCATCTATCGGAGTGTGTGATGGCAATCCCCAGCTGCCGGTATTACCTCCGGAAGTCGCAATGACTCCGGTAGGGGATTTCGCGTATTCAGCCATGGCAGGGAACGGATCCTTGCGGCCCCACTGGTAATAATGTCCTACAGCCTTGGCATCATCCGCTGTATTCATCACCTCCGGGCCGGCGGCGGCGCCGAGGTTGCGGTCCATCATCACGTACCTGCCCACATTCCTTGCCGTTGCATCGGCACTGTAACCCTCTCCTGCAGCCCAGATGTTCCAGCTCCAGAGGATCGTCCCGGCGGCATCATACGCGGCGAGCAGGACATTTCCGGTCACGAACGGCTGAGGGGTAATGAAGGTCACGAGACCTGTAGCCTTGTCGTATGAGACGCTCTCAAGGATAATCGGGCACTCGTTGACATAGCCTCCGGCTGTCTTTGGAGTGTTGTACCACACCACCTTCACATCTTCAGGCTCGATGTTGAGATCCGAATAGGAGCGGGTAATCTCCGTTCCATCGCTCTCTGTCCATGTGAATGTGCGCGGCACGCCGTTGCCCATGACCTTTGCGTTGAACGTATAGGTCGTGGCGGCCTCGGAAATGATATAGGTATTTGCCGTACCGTTGATGCTGAGGTCGGTTGTCGTGGCATCTGCCGCATTGACCTCCAGATTGTCATTGGTCAGACGGTAGGTGTCTCCGGCAAGGAAACCTCCTTCCGGAGCGGCCTTGGCTTCCGCAACAGTGTATTCATTGCCGTTTATGACAGCCTTGACGGTAAATGTCTTGCCCGCATGCCCGGGAGTAATGAACATCTGCCACGAGGTCAGGCTGCCGGGCATCGTACCCTGGCTGCCGGTCAGAGTAACAGTATTGGATGTCTCTGCCGCAGTGATTTCCCCTGTCTTGAGGCTGACGGTAGAGCCGGCTCCGAGAGAGACGGCCTCTGCTGTCTCATCACAGCTGAATATCAGCTTGTCCACAATGGCAGGCCTTGTAGTTGCAATCCTTACTTCGAGGACGGAGAAAAGGTGGGAGAAGGTCAGAGGCACCACCTGGTCCTCCTGTCCTTCCAGGGAGAATGTCACGCCCTCCGCCTTGGCATACATGAAGTCAAGGGCGGAGAACTGTCCCTGCGGAAGGGCAGGGTCGAATTTCTGTTCGGCAGGAAGGGTCACAGGCACGGCATCCGCATTCAGCTGATCACCCGCCGTATAAGGATAGTAGGCATAGAATGTATGGGAACCCTCGGCCTTTCTGATGACCTTGCCGGCATCGATGGCAGAGAACGAGGCTGTCTGCCCTGCGGTTCCGTTCTGATAGCCGTAATTGGCTGCCGTAGCCGAACCATCCACTTCGCAGAACACCCCTATCCTGTCCTTCTCGGCCCATGACACTATGATGGATTCATCGGTATCTTCATACGATGTCTTTGTGCCGGCCAGCCGCTCCACCGAGCCGGAGAACATGACGGCGTCCTCCGGCAGAGCGGGCCTCGGCTCCTCTGTTATTTCCTCTTTGGCGCATGCCGTCGCAAGAAGGACGGCAAGCGCGGTAAGATATTGTCTGTATTTCATATCGTTTGACATTATGTTTTATTCAATTCATCAGATTCTTCGCTGACGCTCAGAATGACATTGCTCCAATCGGAATGACAATTACCAGTCCTTCTTGTCGAAGTTGTCAAGCTCTCCGCCAGGGACTGCCGTACCAGGATTTATCTTGATGCAGCGGACACTTGCACCGTCTGTCCCGTATGTTGTAGTCGGGGTGCTGCATGTGACGCTACGGTCCCCTCCTTCAGCCGCGAAATTGACGGCAGTGCGGAAATTGCCGTATCCGTTATCTGTCCGGGAATCGAACCAGTAGCCTGACTCTGCCTGTATCCCGCAGCTTGCAGCATAACCGCTGGCATATCCTTTACTGTTGCGCCACCGGCCTCCTGTCACAGGGAAATAATACCTGTCATCCACAAGGATTCCATCTACACCATCCGTCTTTGCGACCGTGCTGCTGAGGTTGTCTGTCAGAGCCAGCCATGCATCCCTGCTCATCACTTTCCATCCTGGAGGGCAAGGGTCATACATGGTCTTCTCTCCGATCCCGGAATTCTCAGGATTCCCCCATACAGCCTTTCCTGCATCATCCGGCACAAGATACCCTTCTCCGGAAAGTGTCATCCAGATATGGGGATTCTCCGTAAGCAGCCCGATACAGGCTTCAGGGGTGGTGACATCAGCCGGTACAGTCATGCAGATGGTCTCATCCGTCGTCCCCAGAATCTGGTGGTCTGCAGACCTGTCAGGTGTCGTCATTCCAAATCTGCCCAGATCCAGTGCAGGAATAGGGGTATATGCAGGAGTAAAATGCAGATTGGTGGTATAGCTCGCTATATATGAATTGACATCAGGCAGGGACGGGAACGGGTCCTTTCGTCCCCACTGGTAGCAGTTGCCTATTGCTGCGGCAAGGGCTGTCCTGTTCCAGGTCCCTCCGATCAGGGCCTGCTCCGGATCGATGATAGCACCGAGATCCCTGCTCATGAAAGTATAGCCACCCTTGGTGAACTGGCTGGCGACACTGTTCGGGTCATACCCTTCGGTGACTACGAGATTCCAGCTCCACAGCACGTTTGCATTGGTAATCTGACGGTCCTGGGCCTGGATTTCAGCATAGTCAAGATCCTCATCAAGAGCGATGACAACCACATTTCCGTTCACGAAAGTCTCCGGTGTCCGGAAGTAAATGTATCCATCAGACTCTAATTCCAATGAACCGATAACGATCGGTGATTCCTGCAGCCATGGGCTGTGGTTTGTCTGGAAACAGGTGTACCATAGGACAAGTGCGGCTTCCGGTGCCATGGTGACATCGCCATCGGCAGGATCGACTCCATTGCCCTTGACATCTGCACGGAACCTGTACAGCATGTCCGGTGCGGTCACATAATAGCTGTTGGCGGTACCGCCCGCGCTAAGGTCAACGAAAGGAGTGGCATCTTCAATATCCACTTCCACCTGACCTGCATCCAGCACGTATGTCTTGCCGGCAGCGAACCCAGCCTCGGGAGCAGCCTTCCCTGAAACGACAGTGTATGGTGTGCCGCCTATCTCGGCAGTGATGTCGAATGTCTTGCCGGCATGACCAGGAGAGATGAGCATGAAGAAGGACACATAGTCCCCAATACTTGTCTCCTGGCTGCCTTCAAGACGTATGGTGCTGGACACGGAGGCTCCCGTCATGTCGAGAGCGCCTGTCTCAATGTCGACAGTCGCGCCTTCAAATGCAACGGCTTCCGCGTCTTCCGTACAACTCAGTTCAATGGCATCTACCGTGGCGAGCAAGGAAGTCGTCAATCTCACTTCAAGCACGGAAAACAGATAACTGAAATCGAACGAGACC
The DNA here is from genome assembly GCA_944322715.1 of uncultured Bacteroidales bacterium. GTDB lineage: Bacteria > Bacteroidota > Bacteroidia > Bacteroidales > UBA932 > Cryptobacteroides. The sequence continues at coordinate 86,672 of CALUPT010000007.1, read as the reverse complement.
ATTCCTCCGTCAGCGGTCCTGTCCACGGCACTGGCGTACATGAAGTCGATGTCCGCCAGATGTCCCAGAGGGTCGGCGGCATCGAATGTCTGGACAGACGGCAGGCTGACAGGAACCTTGTGCCTGTCAACCGTGGAGCCTTCCTGCGCCGGTGAATACGGATAGTACGCATAGAAGTCATGTGCGGTCGTCATGTCCGCCCAGGTTATGACCTGATTGTAGCTGTCCATAGGCACGAAAGCAGAAGTCGCTCCGGCGGCTGCCGTCCTGTAGCCATAGTTGGAGGCAACGGAAGCATTTTCCTCCCCCGTCTCGCAGAAGATTCCTACCTCATCTCCCTCTGCCCATGTCACTGCCAGCTTCTCAGACATATCTTCATATATCGTTCTGGTGTCAGGAGAGGCATCCATCGGACTGCCTCCCCTTGACACTGTTCCCGAAAAGCTGACTGCATTCTCCGGAAGAGCCGGCTGCTGTTCCCCGACCGTCTCCTGCTTGGCGCATGCGGCAGCAAGCAGGACAGTCAGAACGGTTATATATGGTGTATATTTCATGTCGTAATAGTTTTATTCATTTTTACAGATTCTTCGATCAGAATGACAGGATTACCAGTTTTCGCGGTCGAGGTCGACTACGCTGCCGCCTGAGACTGCCGGTCCGGCTGTCTGTCTGATACAGCGGACACTGCAACCGCCAAACAGATCAGGGTTGTCGACTGTAGTAAAGACGGCTGCATCACCAGGGTTTTTCCCTCCTCCATAGAAGGAAACGGCAGTCATCTCAGAAGTCCACAGTCCTGTACGGCCTCCATTGGATGTATGGTTAAAACATCCCCTGTCTCCCTGGCATATACCATCTTTTGTACGGTAAGGAATGTTACCGTAGACAGGGAAATAGCATGAGCCGTCCAACAGGATTCCTCTCCTGTGGTCCACAATCACAGCCTGAGTCGTAGTCTGGTTGTCCGTCAGGGCATTCCATGCCGCCTTGGTCATCACCATATATCCCGGAGGACAAGGGTCATGGATGGTCTTGACTCCGGCATTGCCGCCACCCCACAACTCTGCCCTGTCATCTCCCGGGATATTCCACATCTTGAGCCAGATGTGAGGATTTCTCGTCTGCTCCTGCACGAATTCAGCAGTAGTATTGTAGGTATTGCCGCCTACATCGACAGAAATGGATTCGGCTTTATTCCCGAAAATCTGGTTATATGCCGGTCTGCCGGTTCCGTCCGCCGGAACCGTCCCTCTGTCAAGGGCAGGAATCAGAGTGTATGCAGGTGTGAATGACAGCCCTCCATCTTTACCGCTGTCATAACACGGGAAAGCAGGGAACGGGTCCTTGCGGCCCCACTGGTAGCAGTTGCCGGCCGTACCGGCCAGAGCATACATATTGGTCGTTCCGCCAAGCACGGCATCCTCAGGGTCGATGACCGCCCCGAGGTCGCGGGACATGAATGTATATCCACCCTTGTCATACTGGTTTTCCGCAGCCATTGGGTCATATCCCTCGGCCACCACAAGGTTCCAGCTCCAGAGAATATTGGCCTCGGAAATGACTCGCGTGGCTTCATCTGCGGTCACATCGTCATAGTCGAGTTCCTTGTCAAGCGCGACAATCACCACATTTCCAGGGACGAATGCTACCGGTGTCTTGAAGTATGCCCTGCCGTCAGGACCGAGAGTCAGGGTCTCCACGAGGATAGGTTCATTCCGCGCCCACGGTTCAGAAGATGTCTGCAGACACGTGTACCAGAGCACGAGCAGGCTCTTCGGCTCAATGGACGTCTCTTCAAGTGCATACAACTCCTCGCCGTTGCCCTTGACAGTGGCATCGAAACTGTAGAGGGTGCCAGGTATAGTGACATAATAACTGTTGGCCGTACCGTTTGCGCTCAGGTCGGTCACAGGTTCCGCATCGGATTCGTTCACCGCCAGATCCACATTGACAATATATGTGGTACCTCCCTGAAGACCGCCTTCAGGAACGGTAAGTTCCTTGACTTCCTTGTATTCGGATTCTCCTATCGTCACATCCACAAAGAATTTCTGTCCCGCATGTCCCGGAGAAAGGAGCATGTAGGCGGAAACTGGTTTATTCATCAATGCAGTCAGTCCGCCCTGCAGGGAGGTCTGAGGAGTTCCCGTTGCATTGTCACAGCTGAGTGTGCCTGTAGTCAGGTCCACTGTGGCACCTTCATCCAGAGAGACCTTCTCATCAGCATTTTCACAGCGGAAAGTAATGGCATCCACCACGGCGAACCTGTCGGCAGTGAGACGGACCTCTATGAGAGGGAACAGATGCCTGAATTCGAGAGGGACAGAACCGTCGCCTACCGTTTCCCAGTCCTGTCCTGTTGCAGAACCATATATGAAACCGTTTTCGGCAAGGTGCGCCATAGGTGCGGCTTCATCATATTCCTGAACAGCAGGGAGGGTCACAGGGACAGCCTTGAAATCAGCCGTTGTTCCGTCTGCCGTCTCCGCATACGGATAGTAGGCATAGAAGTCATGAAGAGCGGTCTCACTATTCCACAGCACAATGTCTTTTGTTGAAAGGGCCGTAAATGCAGTGGTGGCTCCTGCCTGCGTGGTGGCATATCCGAAGTTGGCTGCTGTCTGCACCTCTTCCACATTGCAGAAGATACCGACCTGGTCTCCTTCAAGCCAGTTGACGGAAACGGAAGTCTCCTTGTCCTCGTATGATGTCCTGGTATCAGGGGCAGCCGGCTGCCATTCACCCCGCAGGGTTCCGGAAAAGCTTACCGCATTTTCCGGAATCGCAGGATGCTGTTCCACCATCGTTTCCTGTTTGGCACATCCGGCCGACAGCAGGATGGTCAGAACGGTTATATATGGTATATATTTCATATTACAATAGAGTTTTATTCATTTATTCAGATTCTTCGCTTCGTCCGGAATGACAGTCTAGTTCCATTCCTCCTTGCCGAGATTGATGAGGTCATCATCGCCTTCAGTGCCGGTGTTCACTCCGCTGTAGGATTCCTTTATGCAGCGGACACCGCAGCCTTTGAAGGCATTGATTCCGGCCCTGTCTTCACAGTAAGTCATGATATAAGTCTTGCTTGTGGCCTGAAAGAAACAGTAATGACCTCCATTCGAGCCGTCGGACCAGAGTCCGGATGACCCGCCACCGCTTCCAAGTGAGGTACCTCCACTTGGCGCTGCATCTGTATTGCGGAAAGCCTCATATCCCTTGATAGGGAAATACAGGGTCTCGTCAAGCAGGATTCCTCTTCCCGGATCCGGCACTGAAAGAGTCTCAGGAGCCAGATTTTCTGTCAGTGTCATCCATGCGGCCTCGCTCATCACCTTGTAGCCCGGTGGACAAGGGTCGTAGATGGTCTTGACACCCAAGATGTCCGCCCGCTGAGGATTTCCCCATACATTGGCGCCGTCTGGTCCAGGGAATGCACCATTCCTATTGTACCACAGATGAGGATTTTTGGTCATCTGACCGATGTACTCTGCCGTAGTGGAATATGATGCACTCTTTGCATCAAGAGTAACCGTCTCGACGGTATTTCCGAGAATCTGGTTATATGCCTGCTTCCCGCTATTGCCGAATGTACCTCTGTCAAGGGCTGGTATCGGGGTGTAAACAGGGGTAAACCAGAGACCGGCGAAGCCATTGATACTACCGCTTCTATAGTCAGGAATCCCCGGGAACGGGTCTTTTCTGCCCCACTGGTAGGTATTACCGGCTGTACTGGCCAATGCAATCATATTCGTATTGCCATCAATCACCGCATCTTCTGGGTCGATAAGGGCACCGAGCTCCCTGGTCATGAAGACATAGCCTCCCTTGGCAAACTGGTTTTCCGCAGCCATAGGGTCATAACCTTTGGCCACGACAAGGTTCCAGCTCCAGAGGATCTCGGCATTGGAGATGACACGGGTTGTCGGATCGGCCTGCACATCGTCATAACCGAGCACTTTGTCAAGGGCGACTATCACCACATTGCCCGGTACGAAAGTCTCAGGGGTCCTGAAATATGCCCTGCCATCCGTCCCGAGAGTCAGGGTCGATATGACAACAGGCTCGTTCTGTGCCCACGGTTCGGCGGATGTCTGCAGGCAGGTGTACCAGAGCACAAGCAGGCTCTGAGGAGCAATAGCCGTCTCTTCAAGGGCGTACTGATCCTCGCCGTTGCCTTTGACAGTGACATCGAAACTGTAGATGGTATTTGCCTTGGTGACATAGTAGGTGTTGGCAGTGCCGTTTGCACTCAGGTCGGTCACCGGCTCGGCATCGGACTCATCTATCGTCATCGTTGCATTCACATAATATGCCTTGCCGGCAGCGAAGCCCTCTGCAGGAGCAGTCCGCTCGGCAAGGGTCACGGTCTTGTCATTTATGACGGCTTCTATTACGAATTCCTCTCCGCCATGTCCCGGAGGCACCAGCAGATGGAATGGCATCGGCCTCCCCATCTGCACGGGCATACTGCCTTCGAGACTGATGGATGAGCCGCCTGTAGCTGCCGTAAGGTCAAGCGCTCCGGTTTCTATATCCACACTTCCGCCAGTGAATGACATCAGGGAAGACTCATTCTTGCTGCGGAAGACAATCTTGTCAACAGTGGCGAACCTGTCGGCGGTGATGCGCACCTCCAGCACAGGGAAAAGATGGGAGAACTTCAGAGGTACGTTTCCGTTTCCTATCTTTTCTCTGGTCTGGTCTTTCGCCACGGCATAGATAAAACCGTGGTCGGAAAGATGCCCCATCGGGTCAGACCCATCGTAGGTCTGGACTGCAGGCAGGGACACAGGGACGGCATGGAAGTCCGCCTGCGCGCCCTCGGCTGTCTCCGTATATGGATAGTAGGCAAAGAAGTCATGGACAGATGTCATGTCCTCCCAGCTTATGGCCTCATCATCGAAGCAAGTGAATGTGGCTGTCTTGCCTGCCGTCCCGGTACTGTAGCCGACATTGGCTGCAGTGACCTGCTCCCCGAACATGCAGAAGACTCCTATCCTGTCACCTGCCGCCCATTCCACATTGATGATATCAGTCCCGTCCTTGTAGACCGTGCGTGTGTCAGGACCGGACTCACCGTCCTGACGGGAAGCCATCGAGGCGGAGAATGTCACCGCATCATCGGGAAGGCCCTGCTGTCCATCCTCTACGATATTCTCTTTGGCACAGGCTGCCGCAAGCAGCATGGCCAGGATGGTTATATATGGTGTATATTTCATAGTCTTGTGTTTTTTCATTATCATTTCCATTCCTCCTTCTCGATAGGATCGATATCCTCGCCGCCCGGCATTACAGGACCAGGAATGACCTTCATGCAGCGTACCGCAGCACTTCTGTCTGTCCTGCCTGCAGAGCCGCTGCCTGCAGGAACATCATCTCCTGTCTTCTTGCCGGTAGCGTTGAAGAATACGACAGCGGCATCAAACGACCCGTCGAGCCAATGGCTGGAGTATGTGTTGGTCGTCCCTCCCTGAGGATTACCGTTTGAATTGTGGCTGTACTGGTCTCCTATGCAAGGGAACCATGAATCCATATACCAGATTCCCCTGCCTCCCAAATAGGTATCTCCGGATTTGATTCCGAGTTTGGCTACAGCCGTCCCGTTTTCAGTAAAGGCGTTCCATGCAGCACGGCTCATCACCTTCCATCCCGGAGGACAAGGGTCGTACATGGTCTTGTCCCCTACCGCCAGGGAATGGTCAGGATTGCCCCAGACTGCCTTTGCGCTCTCATCGGTGAACAGGTTGCCATCTGCCTGAATCCACAGGTATGGAGCAGATGTCCCGATATCGAAAACCTCGGCAGGTGACAATGTCTTTCCTGCTATATTGATACACAGGAGATCGGCATTGTTAGCGAATATATTGCCCTCCGTTCTTCTTCCATGTGCTTCATACGGTCCCACCTGAAGTGCAGTAACCGGAGTGAATCCAGGAGCGAACCAGAGGCTGGTCATGTAGGTATGGTTGGCACTGGTATAGTCCGGGACACCCGGGAACGGATCCTTGCGGCCCCACTGGTAAACATTGCCGCAGGATGATGCGAGCTGGACCTCATTCACATTCGTCCCGGAGACAGCCTCCAGAGGGTCGATTATCGCACCGAGGTCGCGGTCCATGAAAATGTATCCTCCCTTCTGTATCTGGTTTTCGACATTGTCGGGATCATATCCCTCCGCAAAGATTATGTTCCAGCTCCAGAGGATATTCGCATTGGTGATCTGACGCTCGGCGTTCACCTCTATCGTGTCGTAGTCCACCTCCCTGTCGAAGACGGCTATCACCATCTGGCCAGGGATGAATGTCTCAGGTGTCTTGAAGTAGACATATCCGTCAGGTTCAAGACTCAGGGTCGCGAAACTGATCGAAGGTTCCGTATATGTCCATGGTCCGTAACCGAACTGGACACGGCTGTACCAGAGGACAAGGACTCCCTTAGGGTCTATTTCAGCAGGTTCTCCGTCCAGAACGCCTTTCCCGTTGCCCCTGATGTCGGCCCGGAAACGATAGAGTCTGTCCGCCTCAGTCACATAGTAGGTATTGGCCGGTTCCTCTTCGCTAAGGTCAGTCAACGGTTCCGCATCTTCCTCGGCTATCTCAAGATTATCGACAGTCACGACATACGTCTTGCCTCCGAGAAGACCGCCTTCAGGCACTACAAGCGGTGCCTGTCTCTTGTATTCATTTCCGTTGATTTCGAGTATGACATCGAACGTCATGCCCGCATGTCCCGGAGAGACGAGCATCTGGAAAGTGGAAAAGCTGCTTATCATGGAACTCATGCTCCCCTCTATACGGATCTCGTTTGTGGCATTGGCAGCCGTAATCTCTCTTGTCGTAAGGTCTACAGTGGAGCCTTTCCCGAGAGAGACCGCCTCACCCGTCTCCCTACAGCTGAAGATGATGGCATCGATTCTGGCAAAGCGTGTGGTCCGGACATTCATCTGGAGCACAGGGAAGAGGTGCTGGAAATTGAGATTGACAGGCTTGTCTTCGCCCACCGCCGTCTGCGTCTGGTCAAGAGCCTCGGCATACATGAAGTCTATATCCGAGAAATAGTCCATAGGAGCCGTTGAAATCCAGGACTGGACTGCAGGCAGTTCTACAGGGACAGCCCTCGGGTCGGCTTCAGTCCCGGAGGCAGTCTCACTATACGGGTAGTAGGCATAGAAGTCATGCGGAGTGGTCTCATCGCTCCAGCAGGCGACCTCTCCCGGCAGAAGATATTCGGAGAAATCCGCTGTCTTTGAATCTGCAACCGTCTTGTTGCGGTAACCGTAGTTGGCCGCGGTGAGTTCGAGGTTCCCGGCGCCTTCCCCTACTTCACAGAAAAGGCCTATTTCATCCCCCAACTCCCACTGTACGGCTATCCTGTCGGACTGATCCTCATATACGGTACGGGTGGACGGAGAGTCTGCCGGAGTGGCAGCACCCATGGTGCCGGAAAAACGGATTCCGTTCTCCGGAAGGGGGAGCTGCTGCTCCTCCTTGAGTTCTTCCTTGGCGCATGCGGTCGCCAGCAGCATGGCCAGAATTGCGATATATGGTGTATATTTCATAGTATTTTATTTTTTCGTTTTATCAGATTCTTCGCTGCGCTCAGAATGACAATGTTGTCGCTCAGAATGACAGGTCAGTTCCATGGCTCTTTTTCGAAATCATCCACATTGCCTCCCGTGCCGGCCGACCCCTCGACATGCATGGTCTTCTGAAGGGCATCGAGGAAGATAGGGCCCATCACAGTCTCGAAACAGCCGGTATTAGGATGGACATCATCGTTCCTGTACTGCTGTTTCAGGGCACCTGTCTCATCCACAAGCTCAGAATAGTAGTCCACATAGGTGAAGCCGCGCTCTTCGCAGTATGCCTTCAGCATTTTGTTGAGATTCTGCACACGCGGGATAACAGGATGCTCGGCATTCCATTCATCATTCTGCCAGCCTATCCTGCCCGCAGGAGGAGTGGAGCCTATCATCACCTTGATGCCCCAGCTTGCGGCCTGCTCCGCCATGGTCTTGAAGTTTTCGAAGATTTCCTCTTCCGTAGGGATTGATCCGTCATTGCCGGCCATATCGTTGATACCGCCCATTATATGCACGACCTTAGGGTCGTTGGCGATCGCCTGGGAGAAGAACCTGCCCACGAAATTGTTGGTGGTGGTACCATCCGCTCCGTAGGCCACACAGTTGTGGTCAGGGAAGAATGTCGGGACATAACTGTTCCATGTCCTCGTGATGGAGTCGCCTATGAGCACGCACGCAGGACCCGCATGGGACAGGGAGAGACTTCCTGCCTCTTCCTTGACACAGCGGACATTGTAGCCGGCGCCTATATACGAGTTATAATCGCTGACTCCGCCCTCGTTGCCCTGCCACTGCTCGTTGTCCGAAACATTCGAAGTCTCGAGGAATATGGACAGTCCTCCAAGGGATCGGATCTGGCTTCCTCCGAAACCTGCCTGTCTCTGGCCCGTTGCAGGGAAATATAATCCGGTATGCTCGTTGTACCGCCCGTGGGACAGGGCAGTCGTACTGGCTGCTGCGAAAGCATAGGCCTCGCGCGGCATCACTTTCCAGCCAGGAGGGCACGGGTCATAGATGGTCTTCACGTTGTCGGACTCATCGGTGCCGTATTCAGGGTCAACTATAGGATTGCCCCAGAGATAACGCCATGCCTTGGCGTTTGCCGTTCCGGAAAGGCTGCTTCTGGTCCAGTTGTAATTGTCGTTACCGCTATCCGTTCCTGACCAGAACATCCAGCGATAAGGATATTTGATGGATTCCTCCACCGCCTGGTCCACGGTAAAACTGCTGCCGAGCACGGATGAGAGCTGGCGTCCGTTGTCCGCAGGCTCGCTTCCGAAGATGAGGTCTGCAGAACCCCATGATTTGGATGAATAATCCTGCATATAATCTGCTATCTGTGTGTGGGTAGGAAGACCCCAGTACATTTCCTTTCCGCCATCCAATCCATCATCGCTGTATTCTGCAGGAGCCGGGAACGGATCCTTGCGGCCCCACTGGTAATAGTTGCCGACTGCCCAGGCTGCCTCACGGATGTCGGAACTGTTCATCACCTCAGGGCCTGCGACGGCGCCGAGATTCCTGTCCATAACGGTATAACGGCCGGCCGTCTTCGCCGTAGTCTCCGGATCATAGTTCTCCGCAGCCCAGATGTTCCAGCTCCAGAGAATCTCGCCGCTTTCATTGTATGCCGCGAGCAGCACGTTACCAGGGACAAACGGCTCTGGTGTAGTGAAGTATATCGTACCAAGCTCATACATCACAGAACTGAGGTCCACCGGACTCTTGTCGGAATACCCATCGGCAGTCTTCGGCGAGTTGTACCATACGAGACGTACATCCACAGGATTGATGTCGAGGTCCGAATAGGAACGGGTGATCTCCGTGCCGTCGCTCTCTGTCCATGTGAATGTGCGCGGGATGCCGTTGCCCTTGACAGTGGCATCGAAACGGTAAGTCGCTCCCGCTTTGGAAACGATATAGGTGTTTGCAGTACCGTTTGCACTCAGGTCGATGGCATTCTCGTAACCTTCTGCACCCTCATACTCGAAATCCACAGGATATGTGGTTACGGTCCCTGCCTTTATGCCTCCTTCCGGCACCGTCAGTTCACCGAGATAGAGGGCCTTGTCGTTTCCGTACTCAATGTCGAGGTCGAGGACTATACCCTGGGACAGGGCATTGACCGCAAGATAGACAGTGACAGGAGAACTGCTGATGCTCACCGGTTCCCGGAACGTATATTCAATGACATTCGATGGCGCGACGGAAGAATTCCACGTGAGAGTCCCCGCGGAAATATCGAGGGAACCTCCTTCCGATGCAAGGCTCACTCCCTGGTCAGCGGAAAGCGTGAGTTCCTTTACGGACGGTATCGGCACATTCGAACTGATGTCGAGCCTGATAATGGCAGCGGTGCTCTCGAACGAGAGAGGCACCGTTTCCGCCGAAGAGGCTACATCCGTTGCCGATGAATACAGGCTGATGTTTTTCTTCACCGCCCTTGCATCTCCAGCCTTGCCGGTCTGCCTTGCGGAAATGGAGACAGGGATGGAGGTATAGTCGTTGTTGGAAGCCTTGTACGGATAATAGGCATAGATGTCACGCACTACCGCACTGGTCTCATCCCATTTTATCCCCTTGTTTCGGGATGGGCTGAGGAAATCCACGCTTCCAGACTCGCTGGAGTATGCGGCATAATAGACATTGGCCAGTTCTACCTCGCCTCCGGCAAGCGTGAACAGACCGATACGGTCCACATCGGCTTCCCAGAGCAGGTCAAAGGCCTCTTCCGATGAACCTGAAGCGGCAAAGGTCGCAGTACCGCGGAATGCAACGGCATCCATATCGTACTCCGGACCGGCCAGTTCTTCTTTCTGACATGCAGGGAGAACCGCAGCCGCAAGCAGAAATGTCAAGAGTCTCGGTGCTTTCATAAGTGTATCAGTTATTAGTGTTTAATCAATTTATGGAGTTGAACAAATTTCCTAATTATTCTTCTGGTATAAGGATAAAAAAATACATATTATGGCGAATATCATTTTATTTTCATAACAGCAGGGCCAAAGTGAAACAGATGGTGTTGTCGAGAGGGCCGTCACCCGCAAAACGCCAGGAGGCGCTGCAGCTGACAGGTCCGGCGATGAATCCGCATCCTGCCGCCGCATAGTTCCCGCCGGAGAGGGCATCCCCTGCATGAAAGCCGGCACGGACAATCCCATGGCGGAGGAACACGTATTCCGCTCCTGCGGCAGCCTCGAAAGATGCCGGAGAGAACCGGCAGCCGATATCGGCAACCACATTAAGGACATGATCCTCCGAGAAAGGCAGTCTGACATGTCCGCTGGCCGTCGCCCGCATCGGAAGGGCATACCCTGCTCCCGTCCCGGACTTCACCGACGGGCCCAAATCCGCTATCTTCAGTCCCACGCTCCACTGCGCCCCATCGCGGAAGGCAATCCCGTGACGGTAGACTCCTGCAAGGTCGAAAGACACACCCTGCATCGGAGCCTCCCCGAGTCCGAGGTCGGAACGGAGATAGCGTGCGGTCAGGGCTACCGAAAAATGCTCTCCGAAGCCTCTGGCATATCCTATCTCCGCCGCAAGGTCATAAGGACGCGCCTCTCCCGCAGGATAGCCCCAGTCATCAGTCAGGGCAACCTTATCTCCCGGAACATAGCGCACTGCCGCGACAATGCCGTTGCGGCCATCGATGTTCCAGTACCCGCCGGCACTGCAGAGCACATCCGCCACATCGAAAGCCGTGTTCCATGGTCCTGCAGACACTGCCGCCCCGCCACTGCGCTCTCCTGTCAGGATTGCGGCCGCATTGTGGAGGGCTGCGGACGGATTGTCGGGCAATATCGCGCCGGCTCCGGCCATTCCTGCCGTCCGCGCATCGGAATCCATCAGCAGAAACGGCATGACGGAACTTCCCGACTGTGCGGTGACAGCCTGGGGTGCAGCAAGAAAGACTGCGGATATGAATATGATGATACTGTTTCGCATCTGTTTTAACGCTTGATAATCATGGACGAGACCGTCTTGCCGAAATAATCCGTCTCACAGGTGTATCTTCCAGGAGCAAGGGACGAGACATCAATGGTTCCCGCCGGGGATGATGAAAGGCTCTCTTCCGTATCCGAAACGGTCACATCGGCAGAAAGGGCAAGCCCGCCGGCCACATCGTATATCCTGACAGGGAAAACTCCTTCCGCTCCCGGGATTCTGATGTTCAGCACATCCCCGCACGGGTTAGGATACAGGTCGATGTCCGGTCCGACGCTGTTCACGATGACGCGCATCGGCTGCCCGGCCGTCTTTCCATCCGCATCGGCTGCGATGACTGTCAGGGTGACTGCACCGGAGTTCTGAGGCAAAAGCCTCAGGAACTCCCCTTCCGTCCTCCCGATTACTGTCCCCGTAGAAGGGAAGGAGACGAAATAGGTCAGTTCATCATCTGGCATGTCGGCATCCGAAAAATATTCCCCGAGAGAGAATGACACGCCGATCCGGTCACTGTCCGCGACATATATGTCAGGCAGAGGCTTCACCGCTACAGGAGCGGTATCGGAAGTCCTTGCCGTGAAGACATGCGGTGCAGCCGGCGTCCCTCCGGGACTTAGGCTCACGACTGCAAAGCAGTATTCCGTATCGGGGTCAAGCCCATCAATATAGCAGGAGACTGTCTGTCCATCCTCTGCCACGACAGCATCGACATGACGGCATTCGGCCTCATCGGGAATATCCTCCACTGTGGAAGCCGAGAACGGAGTCGCGGACACATAGATGTCATATCCGGTAAGAGGCCCTCCCTTGTAGTCGGAGGGAGCCTTCCATTCCATCTCTACCCTGCATCTGCGTCCTGTCGCCGTCACCTGCGTGACAGGGGCCGGCACGGCATCCCTGAAGAATATGTAGCCGGCATCGATCAGCCCGTTGCCGAGCTGGCCGACATACTCCGGATTATGGCTTTCAGTCAATTCCTTGCGTCCGGATTCCATCAGCATCTCCACGAGATCGGTATTGGTGAACCCGGGGCCCCCGAATTCAGATACGGCGAGGGCGGCTATTCCGGCCACCTGCGGGCAGGCCATCGATGTACCTGCGGCAAAGCCGTAACCGTTGTCGGTCACCGTGCTGTAGACAGCATACCTGCTGTCTCCGTTGGCGTCACCTCCGAGTGCGGCTATGTCTATCCAGTCGCCGTAGTTGGAAGAAGAGGCTTTCCTGAAATCGTTTCCCAAAGATGCCACGGCAATCACAGGGTCGTATGCAGCAGGAAACTGTGGAGTATCCACGCCATCATTCCCGGCAGCGAATATGACCACTCCACCTTTCATTGGAGAGTCAGGCAACTGGTTGCCGTCCTCACCGCAGCCGGCATGTTCGATAAAATAGTCGATGGCATCCTTTCCCGCCTGGGACAGGTCGGAGAGATTGGAGTAACTCCAGCTGTTCTGGCTTATCACCGCCCCGTGATCGGCACTCCACACCATCAGTTCCTCCAATGAATCGGTGTTGTCCGTCGGTTCATCGTCGAATATCTGAATGCTCATGAGCCTGACCCCGCTGCCCTGGCTTCCATCGCCTCCGGCAATGCCGCAGCAGCCTCTGCCGTTGTTGTTGACGGCAGCCACTATGCCCGCGACATGGGTCCCGTGGTCGCTCGGAGTGATTTCATGGTTGTTCCTCTTGCAGTTGTATCCGCAATGTCCCTGTCCGTCATCCCACATGTTGGCTTTCAGGTCCTCATGTTCATAGTCAATGCCTCCATCGCATATCGCGACTATCACTTCCCGGCTTCCCGCCGTGCGGGTCCATGCAGGGTAGAGGTTCAGGTCCGCCCCCGCCACGGAATACGGCAGGCTGCCGTCATTGTGCATGAACCACTGGTTGAAGTGAAGAGGATCGTTGAACGGAGATTCGGTCATGCCGAGAGCCTTGTACAGCGGGGCCCCGGATATCTTTTCCGATGTCGGGACCATACGGCAGACAGGCTCTACACAGACCACGCCCTCAGGTTTTCCGAATTTCGCAATCGCTTCGGCAACAGGAATATCCTCGCTGAAACGGACATCGTACCAGCGGTGCAGCCCCGCCTTGCGGCGACGCTCCCTGAACCTGTCCCCATCCGAGAACACGCGGGAGAGGCCGACTGCCCCTGCCCGTGCCGCCGCCCTGTCGAATGTCGCGCTGCCGGAGCCTCCGCTGCGGGTAAATATCCGTGTGTCGAGCTCAGGAGAGTCCTCGCTGACCTTGACACGGAACACGCCCGGCACGTAAGCATCCCCGGCAGAGACCGATGCGGTCCCGGAAGGGATTTCCTGCATTTCGGGCAGCCTGTCTGTACAGGCTGCCGAAAGCAGTACCAAAACGATATACGGAAGAAGTTGTCTTTTCATTGACCTGAATCCCGGCATTACTGTTCGAAGCGTATCTCAAGCAGGGAGTCCGTGCAGACAAAACAGTCCGCCGTAGAAACCGCTCCCTTTACCCATTTGAATGTCTGGATGGTCTGATCCGCAAGACCTTCGACCTCGCCCTTGAACGTATAAGGTTCGTAGAGACTCATGGTGCCATCAGGATATGCGATGAACGACAATACATCATTCACAAGTACATCCTCATATACCGGTTTCCCGCTCTGGTCATCGAACACCGGTTCACCCTGGCTGTCGGTCTTCTGCTGCTGATAGGTGTAGGACACTGTCCACAGCTTGCTCTGGTAGCAATGCTCGAAACTGTCTTCCCTGTATGTGCTTGCTCTGGTGACAGTACCGAACTGCTTGCCGTTTATCATGAGCTTCATGCTGGTCGGGGCGACATCCGCCTGCCATTCGCGCACGGCATCTACATATTCCTCAGGTGTATATCCCTCAGGCAGAGGGTAGAGGAAATAATTGTTCTCCGTCTTGACTCCCCTGAGCCTTATGACATGCTCCGGAGATATGTCCATGAAGGTGAACTCGAAGTCTCCCTCGTAGCCCTGGAATCCTCCGTTCCCGCCAGGGAAGGAGAAATAGTGCAGGTAGTCATTGTAGTTGACGAACTTGAGCATCGGACCTGTCGAATGCTCGATGGCATACGGGGTCTCGATATAGCTGTCATCGGCAAATGTCTCGCCCTCGAACCAGGCGCGGACTGTATGGTCTTCATTGAACCTGAGCACATACATCCAGCCTCCGTATCTGAATTCCTCGCTCGGGAAATACTCCATCACCCATGTCTTGCCATCGAGCAGGGCCTTGTCATATTTCTCAAGCCCTTGTGCGATACGCTCTGCCGCCGAGTCTTCAAATACATAAAAGTCATCCTGGCATCCAGCCGCTGTAAAAAGAGCGGCTGCAAGCAGTCCTGATATTCTGATTTTTCTGTTCATTTTTCTATCCTTATTACAGATTGCTAATCATCCAGGCTGTCCCAGTCAATCTGATTGATGCTGGCTACCCTTCCGGTGTATATGTCATGCCATTCATAGACATCGATATTGAATTCATCGCGGAGCCATGAGATGAGGATGTCCCTTTTCTTTTCAAGGAAGGCGCGGCCTTCACCTGCCTGGGACAGGGTGCTGTCCCACCAGTCGGCATCATTGCCGACAAGGGCTGCCACCATCACTGCAATATCCTCGGCTGGGGATGAACGAGCATAGTTGCTCAGGAAGCCTTTCTGCAGATAATCTCCGGGAGCAGTGGTGTACTGGTCTCCTATATATCCATCCTTGGTCACAAGGTCATACTCTATAGGTACGGCGATGTTGCCATCAAGGATATGGGCGAACTCATGGATTATGGTACCCACAAACTGCTCACAGCTGGACTCGTCCTCATGGTTGAAGAAATTGACTCCGAGCAGATTTATCTGCAGTCCGTTTTCCGCAGATGCAAGCACCACTGTTCCTGTGCTCGAAATCTCATGACTGCCCACAAGGAAAAGCTGGCGTGGGAAATAGCTCTTTGCCAGAAGGAGAGGGTCTTCCTCATCTGCCATCAGCTCTGCCAGTCCATCAAGGACGACATACTTGATCAGTTTGGCAAGCTGGATACACTTGTCAACAGGCGGAGGAGACACCCAATAGCTGTAATGCGTCTCACGGTCAGGCATCCTGTACTCGAAATTGATGTTGTAAGGTTCGATATAATGGCGTTCGAGCCAGAGGTCGAACTCACTCTTCAGTTCTTCCTCCTGACCGTCAAAGATGCTCTTGCTGTCCGGCTCATCCTTGAAGCAGGAAGTCAGCATGAGTGCGGCCAACGCCACAAGAAGATATTTAAATGTATTTTTCATGATAGCTTCTTTTATTCTGTATTACTGGCGGAAAGGATGGTCAGGCTGGTCATCGTTGCGCGGATTCGGAGTAAGTCCGGCCGCTATGACATCGTATGGCAGCTGGATGGCCCTGCGCAGATCCCTGTAGTCAAGGGTCTCCTTCACGCGGTATCCTTCGGTGTCCTCATCCACATAGTTGATGAGGTCGAATCGGTCCACATTGATTCCATAGCGTTTCACATCCTGCCAGCGGAGCCCATCTGCTATGGTCTCTATACGGCGGCAGTACAGCAGGCACTGTATCATGTTCTCCTGCTCCCCAGGCTCCACGGTGAAACCGTGAGGATGAATCGGCTTGCGGGAAGTCGGCTGCTCCTGCGTATATTCCGGGATATAGTTCTCGGAAGACGGGTCGCCATAGACTTCGTTGATACGTTCCCTTGTCAGGTGCACTATGCCGTTCTGTCCCACCTTGTACATCATGCAGCTCCAGGCATCCATATCCTTGACCGCAGCATCATAGTCCTTGAGATGGATATATGCCTCGGCGCGGCAGAGCAGGGTCTCGTTTGTCGTGAATGCCACCATGGTGGAACGTCCGTATCCCACTCCGGTAATCTGATCTATGGTCTGCCACTGGTCCGGCCATTTAGGCATGTATATCTTCTGGTTATTGTCATTGATATACGGCTGGTAGTTGAATATCCTGTCAAGGGACTTGTACGAATACAGGTCATACGGCCCGCCCATAGGACGCGGGGATCTATAGGTCTCCTGTTTGGAGATGCGGTACGTATGCGTGAATCTTGCCCAGGAATTGCTCCAGGCATTGTAGACACCGCCATTGGCGGAGAAGAGAGGGATAAGCATGAGGTTGAACTCGTGCGCAGGGTCGATATAGTCGAACGCCTGTCTGCCCCATTCGGCCTTGGACGCATCTGTCCAGTCCCTCAGGACTATCGACGGATCACTGCCGAGAACGGCATTGGCACATTCGATGACCTTGTCCCATTTCATGTAGTTGAGATAGAACCTTGCTGCAAACGCATTGGCCGCATCCCGGTTGAAATGGTATTCCGGCACAGAATATACATTGTCATCGATAAGAGGAAGCCCTTCCTCTATATCGGCTGCAATCTTCTGGTACACATCCTCCAGAGTACCTCTCTCATAATGAGGATTGAGGGTCTTCTCGGGAGCAAGCATGTAAGGGATGCCCATATACTCGGATGCCTTCTCGGGATGATAAGGGAGACAGTAGAGCATGGAAAGGCAGAAATGGCAGTATGCACGGCAGATCAGAGCCTCGCCTTTTGCCGGAAGCAGGTCCTCCGGAGTGCCGAGTTTCTCTATCGCCTCAAGGGCGGTGTTGGCATTGCCTATGGCATTGTAGTACTGCTGCCAGGTGTTCTGGTTACTCTCGTTCTCAGCATCAATCATGTCGTCCCAGTAGGCGTTCTGCAGGGCAAGGCGGGAATAGTTTGGATTGTCCTCCCCCTGGTCATCCACATTGTCGGATGACGTCTCGCACATGCGCACGTATGTCCTGTCCGGATATGCAGACACAAGGAGTTTGTATATCTTCTCCGATGTGTCCAGTTCTGCACGGTTGTCAGGCAGTTCGTCGAGGAACTTGGAACAGCCCGCAAGGGAGCACAGGACGGCGCCGGCAAATATCAGTCTTATTATATTTCTTGTATTCATATCTTTAGATACCTATTCTGAGTGTAAGGGTAAACTGTTTCGGCATTGGGGTAGCAACTCCTCCGGAGTTGAAGAATTCAGGATCCTGTCCCTGCAGACGCTTGTCCGAATAGATTAGGAACGGGTTGGTAGCCTGGAACTTCAGAGACAGGGCATTGAGCTTGATCCTGTCCAGTATCCTCTTAGGGAAGTCGTATGTCAGGGATATCTCCTTCATACGGATGAAATCACCCTTGGCAATCCTGACATCGGAGTAGTTGTATGCGCTGTATGCCATCGCCAGATTGGATGTCTCGTTGTTGAAACGGGAACTGGCTATAACAGGGACATCAGTATATTTCTCATCCCCTGTATTTATCCAGCGGTTTGCGAATTCCCTCGGAGTCGCGGTCAGGTCCGAATACACATTGGAGAATACCGGGTCGAGACGCACCTTGTTGCCGAATGAATAGGTAATGAAGACATTCAGTGTGAATCCCTTGTACTTGAAGATGTTGCCGAAGCTTCCTGTCATTGTCGGGTCGGCAGGGCCTTCATATATCAGGTGCTGAGTGGATATGTCCTGGAATGCGACACCTGTCGTGGTGAGCTTACCGTCAGACGGGTTGATGAATGTAGGCACACCCATCTCATTGAGTCCGACATAATCCACCGAGAAGATGGAGCCGCGAGGCTTGCCCTCCACTGAATAGCCAGTACCTGTGATGAAGTCGATGACACGTGTCGTTGTCCTGAGCTTGGTAACGGTATTGTCCATCCATGCGAAGATAAGGTTGCTGTCCCATGAGAAGTCCTTCTTCTTGATATTGACAGTATGGAGGGAGAGTTCGACTCCGTGAGACTTCATTTCAGCCACATTACCCATCTTGTTGATTGCGCCTCCGAGTCCCATTGTGATGGTGTTTCCGATAAGGTCGAAGTTATTTCTGGTATAGGCATCAGCCGAAATGGAGATTCTGTTGCCGAAAAGCCCGAGGTCGAGTCCGACATTGAACTCATGCTTCTTCTCGTACGTAAGCTCGGAGTTCTCAGGAGAAGAGACCGCAAGTCCGGACTCCGTATATTCGGTGTCACCTCTCCACGGGTTTGTCGGATAGATGGTCACAAGAGAGTTGCTCACATAGGACGGGCCGCGGTCTGCGGTAAGGGAGTACGAGAGACGCAGTCCGAGGGTGGAGATGGTCGGGGATACCTTCTCGAAGAAAGGCTCCTGGTCGATGGACCACCTTCCGGCTATGTTCCATGTAGGAAGCCAGCGCGCCTTGCGGGAACGTCCCAGACGGTTGGAACCCTCGTAACGGATGGTGCCGTTGATGGTATAGCGGTAGTCGTAAGTATAGGATGCAGTACCGGCAAAGGCGACATTGCGCTCGCGGGTATTGGACATGCTGTAGTACTGTGTCCCATCCTCAAGCTGCTTCTTGAACATGTCGAGGATATAATACGGGGTCTCTCCCATCTCGTACTGCATACCCCAACCTGTGAATGAGGTGGAGGTGCGGTCAAGACCGTTGATCTCCATCATTCCGTATGCGTTGACGATATGCTTGTCCTTGAAGGTGTCGTTATACGAAGCTGACGCACGGAAATCCCAGCTTGTCGCCCTGTAGTCGTTCCTGCGGTAGATACCTCCTTCAGGAAGGATGGAATATTTCTCCCCTATCACATCCGGATTGTCATAAAGGTAAGGGTTCATGGCCTGGACTGAGGAGTTCGGCATCGAACGGTAGGCTTCGGCCTGGTTGGAACCCTCCTTGATGTGATGCTCGGTGGATGATGCGGAATATTTCACCGCTCCGAGGGCGGACACGACAAGCTTCGGAGTGATGTTCCATTTCAGCTCAGCCTGGAACTTGGAGTCGAACACATTCAGATCCATGTAGTTCTTGGAAAGCTCGTCCTTGATGTTGAACGGGGTATAGTTCCTTGTGTAGAACTCGTTCGGGTCAAGGGTACGTGAAGTCCGCAGCGCATACGAATAAGGGTTGATGTCGAAATCACGGGTCACAGTTCCGAACACTGCATCAACCTGGGATGACATGGAGCCCGGAGCCGTCTGCTTACGGTATGAAGCGTTGCCGATGAGGTTGAGGGTCAGCTTGTCCTTGAGCAGGTTCTGCGTGGCGTTCAGAAGCATGGTATAACGGTTGACCTTGCTCTGTACCGTCCAGCCCGGATCCACAAGCGCACCGAGCGATGCGTAGTAAGAACCCTTTTCGGAACCGGAAGTGATGCTCACGGAATGGCTGTGCTGCACGCTCGGACGGAAGAGTTCCCTGAACCAGTCCGTGTTGCGCATCTCGGCCTGTTTCAGGTATTCCGCGCGTCCGGCCTCAGTGTTGATGACTCCGTAGCCGGTCTCAGGGTCGTAGGTGTTGATGAGCTGTGACATCTTGCCATAAACACCGCTCTCGCCACCGATAACCTTGTCCGCATAGTTGAGCCAGCCCTTGTCATACATTTCCTGATAGACCGACATCTGCTCCTGCGAGTTCATGATGTTGAACTCCGAATAGCTCGGAACCAGACGCATTGTATATTCTCCGGTATAGGATACGCGGGTGACTCCCGGACGGCCCTTCTTGGTCGTCACGACAATCACACCCGCCATTGCCCTCGCTCCATAGATGGAGGTGGCGGAACCATCCTTCAATATCTGGAAGCTTTCTATATCGTCAGGGTTGAGTCCCGAGATGGCGGAACTGATGAGGGTCGTGGCATCTCCGGATGAAAGGGAGTTGGCATCCACATCCACCACATCCTCCATGATCACTCCATCGACAACCCAGATAGGCTTGGAGTCGCCGTAGATGGAGGATGCTCCGCGGATACGGATCTTAGGTGCCGCTCCGAAAGTTCCGGATACGTTCTGGACGGATACTCCGGCCGAACGGCCTTCAAGGCTTCGGGCAATCTCGCCCACACCATCCAGTTTGATGTCCTCTGCCTGGAGCTGGTCCGTCGCTCCGGTGAACACCCTTCTGTCGAGCCTCTGCATACCTGTCACCACGACTGAGGCAAGTTCCTCGGAGTCAGGGACCAGGTCAAAGTCTATACGGTCTGCGACAGCCTTTTTCTCCACCGGCACATAGCCGAGGAAATAAGCTCTCAACACCGCATTTTCCGGTACATTCTTCAGGGTGTAGTTACCATCGATATCGACAGTGGTACCATCGTCCGTGCCGACTATCTGGATGACCGCTCCCACCATTGGCGCTCCGGTCTCGTCAACGACCTTACCGGTAACGGTCCTGGTCTGCTGGGCATACGCATAGCCCGCTGTCCAGAGACAGAGCAGAAAGAAAATTACAAATCTTTTCATCTATTTTGGTCAGTTAGCCTGTTATTAATTATCGGTTCCTCCCGTATCGGATCCTGTATCTCCGCCGGCGTCAGGGTCGGTATTCGGGTAGCTCTTGGATATTACCAAAGGCGCCTTAGTAGCATAAAGGCAGCGGGTCCATCCCCAATATCCGCCCGCACTGGCATAGAACTTCCATATATCGACCTTGTTGCCATGAGCCTGCCCCTTGTCTTCAAAGGTGAGGGTGACAGTCCTGGCTTCATCATCGAGTTCAGGCTCCGCAGCCCAGTATATATCAGAGTTAAAATCAAGTCCGAAATAGGTTGTCCCATTCGTACCGATATAATTGAAGTGTGCGGAATAATAGTAATTGTCTGCGATACCGAGCTGCTGTCCGGCACGGATAAGCGCCATGCCATCTTCCAGAGTGATTGTTATAGGGAATTCATCCTCCACTTTCTCGATACCCTCCAGATATACATTATAACTCTCGCCATAGACTTTTTCTTCAAATGTAAACTTGGTCGGAGAGACACCTTCTTCCCGTTTGTCCGAAACGAGCTCCCATTCCCCGAGCAGAAGCTTGTATGTGCCCATACGCGGCAGGTCGAGGGAAATGCCGACTATACCATCGCCATCCAGGGTCACGCCTTCGGCGAGTTTCGGGACGAGATTCACCTGACCTTTCTTGGAATAGATACCCGGAAGAGGCGAATTGAATGTCAGCACACTGCCATCCTCGCTTTTCTTGACGGTGAAGACCTCATCCTCGTTCTCCGTCCACACAACCTCATAGTCGCATGCCGCTATGACCTCGATGGAAATTTCGGTCACTTCATCCGAGAATGTCAGCTCCGTAGGGTTCACGAGAAGGCCCTCGAGCGGTCCCTGGCTGATGTCGAATGTCTCTGATGGGAAACCATCCGCCGAAACTGTGATGGTAGCGGAGCGGGGCTCATCGGAACGGTTGGTATCCACATTGTACACCACCGAACTGTTGTCATACACTGCCACCCGGCACCATTCTGGCGCACTGGACTCGGCAGTCACGGCAAGACTGCCGGAAGCCTGCAGCGAAATACTGCCCAACCCGGCCTGGAAGGTAAATTCCGTCCTCGTAGGTTCCCCGACAGAGAACGACACGACCTCCTCGATCGCATCGTTCCGGCAACCTGACAGACAGAAGACGCCTGCAGCCAGACCCAAAACCAATAATTGATTTTTCATAAACATTGTTATTAGTGTGTTATTGCAAAATAATGGCTATTGTAATGCCGGATTCTGCATTTTTCCGACATTACAAATGTAAACGGGAATTCATCGGAGGACGGCTAAAATCGTCCATATTTAGGACAAAATCCGTTTCAGGGCTGCAAATCAGCCCATAGCGGATGCGGTATCCGCATTTTTCTCAGAACGCTGCGGGGTATTCCCCCCCCCGGTCGAGGGTGCCTTCGTCGAGACGACGGACGAATTCCGTAGGGAGGATCTTGAACTCCTGTGCGAAGCACTTCGCGAAATATGATGAAGAACTGAAACCGGTGATATATCCGATTTCGGTAATGCCGTATTTCCCCTCTATCATCAGCCGCATCGCCTCCTTGAGCCGGACATGCTTCATGAAGTCGTTCGGCGTCATTCCGGAAATGGTCTTGAGCTTCTTGAACGTGGACGTCCGGCTCATTCCCAGTTCGCGTGCGAGAAAGTCCACCGACAGGTCGGGATCGCCGATATGGGTGAGCACTATCTCCCTGCATTTGTCTATGAACTCCTCATCGAGACGGTTGTGGGTCTGGATACGGATGTCCGTGCTGTTGCGGTCGTAGCGTCTGCGGATTTCATCCCTCTTGTGCAGAATGCTGGCAATCTGCTTCTTGAGATAGTCCGGAGAGAACGGCTTCTCGATATAGGCATCCGCTCCGCACTCGAATCCCTCTATCCTCGATGTCTCCCCTGTCCGCGCCGTGAGGAGAATGACAGGGATGTGACTGGTCTCCATGTTGTCGCGGATTCTCCTGCACAGTTCCATGCCGTCAGTCCCCGCCATCATGATGTCGCTTACTATAAGGTCCGGAAGATTCCGCTTCAGGAGTTCGAGAGCCTGGTCCCCGCCTGCAGCACGGATGACGGAATATTCCTTGCCCAATATCCCGCACAGGAAATTGAGGAGTTCCTCCTCATCATCCACGACCATTATGCTGTACTGATGGGTTCCCTTCCCGTTTCCGCCATGCTCCTCTTCCACTGCCGTATCCATACCCGCTTCCGCTCTGGCGGCGTCTTCAGGGAGAATGCTGTCCATGGCGGCCAGTCTTGCGGACGAGTCCGGAATATGGACCGAGAAGAACGCCCCGCGTCTGCCATCCGGACGGCTGTCCGCCCTGATCGAGCCTTTGAGCAGGTCAATGAGGACCTTGCACAGGTTCAGCCCTATTCCGATACCCGCTCCGGTATTGTTGTTCTGCGCCTGATAGAACGGCCGGAAGATCTTTTCCCTCTCGGCCTCCGGGATTCCGGGACCGTCATCCTGCACCTCAAGCAATACGCCTCCATCATCGGCTGCAAGCCTGACATGCACCTCGTGCACTGCAAAGCGCATGGCATTCGACAGGAGGTTGCTCACTATCTTGGTCAGGGCCTCCCTGTCAGTGACAATGGTAAGGCCTTCAGCCGGGATATCTTCGGTGACTGAGACGCTCTTTTTCCACGCCGACTGGCTGAAAAGGCGGATCTGGCCGCTGACAAGCTCCCCGATATTGCAGACATCGTAATGCAGGCGGTAACTGCTCGTGTCTATCTTGCGGAAGTCGAGCAGTTGTCTGACAAGGGTGGAAAGCCTCTGGCTGTTCTGCCTTATGAGGGACAGGTACCGGCTCTCGTCTTCTGTCAGATGGTCGGACTTCATCAGCTCCTCCACAGGGCCGGCGATAAGACTCAGAGGAGTCTTGATCTCATGGGCGATGCTCGTGAAGAAAGCGACCCTCTGCTCGTAGAAATCCCTCTCGTTTTTCCGTCTCAGCATGGCTATCTTCCTCTGCGTCCTCTTGTCATACTGTCTTTTCAGCAGCCATACCCCGGCCATGGAGGCTAAGAATATGACAAGGACATAAATGACCAAAGCCACATCCGAAAGCAGAAGCGGAGGACGTATGGTGACATCCAACCCTGCTTCCACGGGATCCTGCCACAGATCGTCATCGCAGACCTGGATGCGGAGCCTGTAGTGGCCTGCAGGAAGGTTGCTGTAATGGGCCGACGCATTTCCGTTGACGGTTTCAATCCATTGTCTGTCAAAACCTTCCAGCATATAGCGGTAGCAATAGTTGTCCGGGGCGAGATAATTCGGGGAGACGAAGCGGAACTCTATCTGGTTACGGCTCTGGCGGAGCGAGATCTTCTCCGTCTTCTCTATCGGGAGAGACAACGGCGAGTCCTCTCCGGATACGGCAGAAGGAGATATCGGAACCCCGTTTATCGAAAGCTGCTTTATTATCGGAGGGTACACCGTTCCCGACATCCCTACGCTGCGTGGTGGGGTGAAGATGCAGAGCCCGTCTGTCATCACCAGCACTATATTGCCTCCGGATGACTTTATACAGGAATTGACATTGAACCTGTCATCCCTCATGCCTCGCGGATAAGGATAGTGCTTGAGCGCCCCATCTTCCGGATAGAATGCGGAAAGGCCGTTGCCCGTGGATATCCAGAGCCTGTCGCCATCCGTAAATATCTGCTTGATGAAACGGAACTTCATGGAGCTATAGCTGATGAAACTGTCAGTGGCAGAATCATACCGGCACAGTCCGGAGCCTGCCGTGCCTATCCACAGCCTGTTGTCATCATCGACCGCAAGGGAGGATATGGAATCGTGTCCCAACGATTCGGGATTGTTCCGGTCATGCCTGTACGTGTCCAGATTGCCGGTGCGGACATCGTAGGCATACAGGCCGTTTCCGGTCGTGGCTATCCACAGTTTTCCCTGATGGTCTTCCGTAATGGCGGAAATCCTCTGGATCGCGAACTGCTCGACAAACCTGTCACTGCGCCTGTCATAGTAATAGAGCCCCACCGATGTGCCCGCCCAGATACGGCCGTTGGCACTTCTGAAAAGCACGAAGACGCGGGAATTGGGGTCCGCAGGATCCGACAGATAGGACTGCACGGAGCCGGTATCGAGATCCACCTTCTTTATCCCCTGGCGGAAAGTGGCTATCCAGAGAGTCCTGTCTTCGACAAGCATGGACAGGACTGCCGTCCAGATGCCGTATGTCCTGACCTGCGGGGAAACGGTACGTCTGTTCTCATCGAACAGGAGGATGCCGCTGTTCCATGTCCCGAGCAGATACCTGCCATCTTCCAGTTCGCAGATCGAACTCATTGCTATGTCGGTATCCGCATTTTCCGGTACCATATAGGATACGAAATTGTTCTGCGCCGGACGGAACTCCACCCCATCATACATCGAGCCGAACCACAGATTGCCTTCCCTGTCCTGAAGGAAGGAATATATCATGCCGCAATCCGATACGGAGAACCTGCTTCCATTCTCGCCGGCAGGCCTGATGCCATCCTCGGAAATATTGTAGAGATGCGCTCCCGCATGTGAGCACACGAGCAGTTCTCCGGAGCGGATCTCCTCGATATAATGTATACGCTGCAGATACTGGGTCCCATCAGTATCGTTGAAATTAGTGACCGTCGAGGTTTTCCTTTCAAGCCGGTCAAGCCCGGAACTCACAGTCCCTATCCAGATGTTCCCGTAAGAATCCTCAGTGATCGCATCAATGGAATTATCGGAAATGCCCCCCCTGGATTTTCTGTAATGGGAGAACCTGCCGGTATGCTTGGAGAATGCATCGAGACCCTCGCTGTATGTCCCGACCCAGATGGTCCCGTCGCTGCTCTCGTACAGGGTCGATATGTAGTCCTGGGCTATCGAAGTCCTGTCTGACGGGTCGTGCCTGTAGACCGCAAGCTCTTCGGTATCGGGATTCCATCGGAAAAGGCCCTGGTTGACCGTCGCTATCCATATCTCGCCATCCCTGTCCTCTATGATTTCTATGGTCTGTCCCGTCACCCTCGCTCCTGTGGACGTCTCTTCATTGAAATGGGAGAAGATTCCATCGGCAGGGTCGTAGATGTCGACTCCGTTGTCTAAGGAAATCCATATCCTCCCCTTGCTGTCCATCATGAGACGGCGTATGCTGTTGCTCGATATGCTGCCCGAGGGGCGGTCCTCATCGTGGGTATAGGTCATGAACTCGATGCCATCGAAACGGCACAGCCCGTTGTCGGTCCCGAACCAGATGAAGCCGAGGGAATCCTGGACTATCCCGTATATGCTGTTGGACATGAGCCCGTCCTCTACCGTATAGCTCTTGCGCTCCATGTATGCCGGCACCCTGACGGTCCTCTGCAGAGTCTGGTCCGATGCAGGTCGCGCCAATGCAGGCATGGATGCCATCAGGATGGCTGCCCCTATTATATATAGGTATGAAAATATTTTCCTGCGGGATACCGTCTCCTGTCCTGTCGATACTGTTCCGGTGAAAAATCCGTAGCGGTTACAAGTATGGTGCATATATGGTCTGTCCTCTCTTTTTTCGAATCCGACCCCAAACTTACGGAAAAAATATGAATTTTCATCCTCCGGCTAATATCCCGGCATGACTGCCAACGTCCGGCAGGGACAGTTTCACGGATACTTGCGGGAATCTGCAGACAAGCATATAATGCATGAAAATGACAGAAAATGTCCGGATTGTTTCCGGAATTGGCGGAAATGTCATACTTTTATTCTTTCATGGATACAAGCCGCCGATGAGCGGATTACCGATTGACAAAAAGACAGGCAATGAAACGGATACTGATTGCGGCCGTCCTGATGCTGCTTGCAGGCACGGCATACACGAAAGACGATGTAAAATATACGGATGCGGCAGGATTCCCTGTCTACGGCAAGGCCGTGGATGACACATTCGACAGATACGGACGGCTCCCTGCGTATCTGCAGGGCAAGGTCCGCGGTCCTGTATGGAACCTCGGACGCAACTCCGCCGGTCTTTTCATCAGGTTCCGGTCCAACTCCACATCCGTTTCGGTCAAATGGACTTCGCTCTCGGAAGTGTATATGAACCACATGTCTTCCGTCGGGATACGTGGATTGGACCTGTACATACTTCATGACGGGGAATGGCGTTTTGCCGGAGCCGGGAGGCCGCAGGGAAAAAGTACGGAAACAGTCATGGTTTCGGGAATGGAGCGAGAGGACAGGGAATACATGCTCTATCTGTCCCTGTATGACGGTATTGAAGACCTAGAGATAGGAGTGGACAGCGATGCATACATAGAGCAGCCCGCAGTTGCGAGCCCTTCCGCCCGGAAGCCTGTGGTAATGTACGGGACAAGCATCCTGCAGGGAGGATGCGTCAGCCGCCCTGGCATGGCTTTCACTAACATGATTTCCAGAGAGCTCGACAGGGTCGTGGTCAACCTCGGATTCAGCGGCAATGCCCTGCTCGACTACGAGATAGCGGAACTGATGGCGCAAGTCGAAGACCCGGGCGTGTTTGTCCTCGACTATGTGCCCAACGCATCCGCAAGGCAGATCGCCGAACGCGGAGAGACATTTTTCAGGATTCTCCGGGATGCACATCCTGATGTGCCGGTAATCTTCATCGAAGATCCCCAGTTCCCCCACACCCTGTTCAACAAAAGGATAGCGGAAGAAGTCGGCAGGAAAAACAGGGAACAGAAAGCCCTCTACGACAGGCTCAAAAGACAAGGTTTCCGGAAACTCTACTACATAACCTCCGAAAACCTTATCGGCGATGATGGGGAAGCCACCGTGGATGCCATCCATTTCACCGACCTCGGCGCCTCCCGCTATGTCTCCAAGGTCCTCCCCGTCATCCGCAAGTCCCTACGGAAGTGAGGACACACTACCGTTATTCTGCAAAATACTCCGTCTTCAACCAATAGGCATAAATCGGGTCCTGAAACGAGATTTCACCTGCCTTGTTATCCAATATGTCATTCCGGACAAGGGCTGCCTTTGAACGGGTTATTGAGGTAGCTGACGATATTTGATAGCGATGCATTACTTCAGTCGAACTGATGGCCTTTTCTCCGGCAATAAGGGCTTTGAGATAGTTCAGTTGCTGTGTGGTCAGTGTTTCTGTGATTGTTACAAACAACAGACTCAGCTGCTCCACCAATGCCGAGTGTGCCTCACGCACAATCTCTACGGTACATACATCCTCCGTTCTGAGCCATGAAAGCTGTGCAAGCTGCTGCGCATAGTATGGATGGTTATCTACAAGCTCCGCAATCAAGCGGCTTGCTTCATCGCTGATGTTCTTGCCGGTATCAGCAAAACGGCTCTTGAAAAATTCCACAAGACAGGGAGTCTCAATCTTATTGAGAAACATAAGATTGCCGAATTTGTAGAATGGGTTGGATGAGTCTGTAAACACTTCCATCATCATGTAGCGCTTGCTGCCATAGAGACAGTAGGCTACATTCCGGTGCAGCTGCCAATGTGAACGCAACTTTTTCTGAAAATATCCGGGATCGGCAAATTCCGCAATATTTTGGAACTCATCTACGCAAATTATGATTTTCAGCCCTTTTTTCATGGCAATCTTTTCTGCAAGATCGAGCACTTCATCGGGGTTGCGCTTTACCACCTCCCAATCAAAGTCGATTGAAACTTCATTGGTGGGGTCTGTGCCGATTGAAATCTTGGGAACAAGATGCGAAAAGAAACTCTTCGCACTCTCGATTGCATCCTCCCATCTTGTGGAAGTGGCGGCAATTACCTTCTGGGCGAGCAACGAATAGAAATGCTCCTCATTACGCACATTGAAAAGGTCGATATGACAAATCCTGAGGTTATTGTCCTGCGCCATCGCTAAATTTGCAGCCTTATTTACAAGCGAACTCTTACCCCAGCGGCGAGGAGATATAATAATCGTGTTGATTAACGACGTAAAGTTCTGAACCAAATCGGCTGTTTCCTTCTCACGGTCAGTAAAATTCTTCTCGGTAGCAATCTTTCCAAAGATAAACGGAGTCTCCATAACGTTACATTCTTTTGCGCAACAAATATAACACAAAAACGTATTTACACAAAATGTAAATACGGAAATTGTTATTACATAAAATGTATATGTATTTATGTTTCTCAGACCGTCCTTTTCCAGTAAAAAGGGAAAAATTTCCTGATTTTTTCCTGAAATAACGGAAAAAAACCAGCACGTTGGTCTGAAATGCAGTTAAAACCTGTTATAGATGATGACGGGACGGTCGCGGCGGACGCTCATCGACGGAAACCAGAGATCATCCGGGGTCAGGCCGCATTCTTCTATCGCCTCTATGCAGTATTCCAGCCGCCCGAAATCTGCATCCACATTGTTGGTGCCGAATGTGAAGCGGATCCCGCGCTCCTTCGCCTTGCGGATAATGTCGAATGAAGGTATCCTGTATCTTGCATTGATTTCCAGAGCTATGCCGTACTTCTCCAGAACGTCCAGAACCCTGTCCACACGCTCATCCGTCCAGTACCTGTCATAATCGGAAGCCATGTCGTCAGGGATATAGGTAGGGTTCGCATAGATGTCGGCCGGTTCATTGGTCAGGATCTTCACGGTCTGGTCCACCAGATGATCCATATACTGTTCTTTATCAATGCCGTCATAATGCGCTTCCTCCGGTCTGTATATCCTTGACAGGCGTCCCTTGTGATCCACTATGGTCATCGCATCGGTAAAGAGATAGTCGAAGACTCCCAGAGCTTCCTGCGAGAAGGTCATTGTCCATCTGCGGCCCTCGCCCTGCACTCCCCTGAGGAAAGGCATGTCCTTCACTTCATCGTAATATTCATAGACCTCCTCATCGTCAGCCAGCATACGTCCTACACCTCCCTCTCCGGCATTGGGAGCCACACCGTAATTGATACCGTAGTTCATCGACATTGCGTGCGCCATGTCCTTTGTCAGTCCGCCCTTGAGATGGACATGGTAGTCTATTACAGGAAAATTCCTCTGCTGCAGCCTGATTACAGAATCGTTCTGCTCATCCGGCACAGGCATGGTGTCACAGGGATTCACGGCATCATCCGGCAGTTCCGTCACCGTCAGGTCACTGAATGTCATCTTTCCGGCCACACCCTTCAGGGCAATCCTGCCGTGTTCCAGCAGACGGTCTCTGTAAGGCTCCATACGGTACGG
Organism: uncultured Bacteroidales bacterium; assembly: GCA_944322715.1. Classification (GTDB taxonomy): domain Bacteria; phylum Bacteroidota; class Bacteroidia; order Bacteroidales; family UBA932; genus Cryptobacteroides. The sequence continues at coordinate 56,638 of CALUPT010000007.1, read as the reverse complement.
CTGTTCCGGCTCGGTATAGCAGACCACTTCGGTGCTGTCTATAGAGACAACGATATTCTTTTCCCTCACCGCTATCACGAACGTGAACCACTCGGTGTCATCCACAAGGGATCTGTAAAGATTACGCACTGCGGCGAGGCTTCCCGTCTTCCTTGTCCCGTCTATCGGCCCGTTGCGGAATATAACCTCATAACCGGAAAGTCCATCATCCGTTCCGGCTCCATCAGAGACCGCCTTGCCGTGATGTCCGGAAGCCCCGCTCCGCGCAAAGGACTTTCCGTCGGTGTGGAAAAACAAAGATGCCTCTGCACCTTTTTCCATACAGGCCTTTCCGGTCAGTATGAAATTCCTGTAGTCGCCATCGGCAAGCCAGGCAGTTCCGCCGGCGACCGTTATCTCCGTACCCTCTGCAACACTGCCATCGGAGGATGTGAACCTGTCAAGTTGCACCGGTTCCCCTGTCCTGCCGCAGGCAGAGAGCGCCAGCAGGACAATGCCGCACAATACTGTCCGTACCATACATATCTTTTCCATATCAGCCTTTATTTTTCCTGGCATCTTCATCCTGACCTATTCTCCGGTTGTCATCCTAAGCCGTTCCGGTTGTCATCCTGAACCGTTCCTGCTTGTCATCCTGAGCGCAGCGAAGGATCCGCGTCCCTGTTTCCAGATTCTTCACTTCGTTCAGAATGACAGGGCGTTGTTCAGAATGACAGGACGATGTTCAGAATGACAGTGCGATCCTCTATTGTCCTACCTTATAGGAGTCCTTCAGTGAAGTGGTCTTGTTGAATACAGGATTGTCAGGAGTGCTGTCCGGATCCCTGTAAAAATAGCCGACCCTCTCGAACTGTACCGCTATCCCGCTGTTGTCCTCCAGAAGGGCAGGTTCGGCATACCCCCTGTCGACCACGAGAGACTCCGGATTGAGGTATTCCTTATAGTCCGTCCCTTCAGGAATGCCGTTCATATCCGGCTCCGTGAACAGCTTGTCATACAGGCGAAGCTCCACCGGTCTGGCATACTCCTCGGCGACCCAGTGGATCGTTCCCTTGACGGAACGCCATTCACCGCCCCCCGGCCGTGTCGCAGGGTCATACGTACATTTCAGTTCGACAATATTGCCATCGGCATCTTTCACCACCTCGTTGCACTTTACGATATAGGTGTATTTCAGACGCACCTCCCCGTCAGGCTTGAGACGGAAGAACTTCTTCGGAGGCTCCTCCATAAAGTCGTTGCGGCTGATATACAGGCTGCCTGTGAAAGGCACCTTGCGAGAAGGACCCTCCGGGGCGGCAGGATTGAGAGGGGCATCGAACCACTCCACCTTGCCCGGCTCCCAGTTGGTGATGGTCAGTTTCACAGGATCCTGCACCACCATATAGCGGTTGGCCCTTTCATTGAGGTCCTGACGCACACACCATTCCATAAGCTGCAGGTCAATCAGCTGCTCCCTCTTGGCCACGCCGACCTTCTCCGCAAACATCCTTATCGACTCCGGTGTATATCCCCTGCGGCGGATTCCGCAGATTGTAGGCATACGCGGGTCATCCCAGCCGCTTACATAGCCGTTCTTCACCAGTTCCAGCAGCTTGCGCTTGCTCATCACGGTATATGTCAGGTTGAGACGGGCGAACTCGTACTGATGCGACGGGAAAATCCCGAGCTTCTCTATGAACCAGTCATACAGAGGCCTGTGCACATCGAACTCCAGAGTGCATATCGAATGCGTGATATGCTCTATCGAGTCGCTCTGCCCGTGGGTGTAGTCATACATCGGGTAGATGCACCACTTGTCCCCGGTCCTGTGGTGGCTCGCGTGGATGATCCTGTACATTATCGGGTCGCGGAAAAGCATGTTCGGATGGGCCATGTCGATCTTTGCCCTGAGCACTTTCTCTCCATCCGCATACTTCCCGTCCCTCATTTCCCGGAACAGGCGCAGATTCTCCCCGACGCTGCGGTTCCGCCACGGGCTCTCCTTTCCGGGAGTCTGGACAGTACCGCGCCCCTCCCTGATCTGCTCCTGGGTCTGGTCATCCACGTATGCCAGCCCTTTCCTGATCAGGTCTTCCGCCCATTCATAAAGCTGCTCGAAATAGTCCGAGGCATACCTCTCGTTCTCCCACTGGAATCCGAGCCAGTGTATGTCCTCCTTTATCGAATCCACATATTCCGTGTCCTCCTTGACAGGGTTGGTGTCGTCAAAGCGGAGGTTTGTCTTGCCGCCGTATTTCTGCGCCAGCCCGAAATTGAGGCATATACTCTTGGCATGTCCTATATGCAGATAGCCGTTCGGCTCCGGCGGGAAACGGGTCATGATGCTCTCACACTTCCCCGATGCGAGGTCAGCCTCTATGATCTCCTCCAAAAAATTCAGGTTGCGGGTCTCTCCGCCCTCTTTGATAACTTCTTCCATATTCTATTCTGACAATCTTTTCATCCGACAGACAACAACCGGACAGCAAACAATGCCTTTCCTCCGGCCAACTTGCAAATATAGGAAATTTTACACACTTGTCATCAATGATTGCGGATAAGCATAATTTTAAGTAATTTTGCGGCTTCAGGTGAGACACACCTAATAAACTGTACAGTAAACGAATGATCAAGTCAATGACAGGATACGGCAAGGCCGAGACCTCAATAGATTCAGGCAGGCTTTGCGTCGAGATACGCTCCCTCAACGGCAAGAGCGCCGACATAAGCATCAAATCGCAACTGCTCCCGAAAGACAGGGAAATGGAAGTCCGCAGACTGATCGCGGCAGAACTGCAGAGGGGGAACATAGACCTGTTCCTGACATACGAGCCTGCAGAAGGGCAGGGTACCAGGTCAATCAACGGGGAAATCCTCAAAGGCTACTGCCGGCAGCTGCAGGAAACGGCCGCAGGACTGGGCATTCCTTCCGGCAATTCGGACATTCTCCTTCTCACCGCCGCCACAAGGTTTCCGGATGTAGTCAACGCGCAGACACCAGACATCATCAATGATGGGAACTGGCCGGCAGTGGATGCCTGCATACGGGAGGCTATAGCCAGGCTCAATGAATTCAGGGCAGCGGAAGGAGCCATACTGTACAGGGATGTCACGGAAAAGGTCGCTTCGATACTGCATCTTGTAGATGAGATCGAATCCGTCGAAGGCGAAAGGACCGCCACTGTAAGGGAAAGGATAATCTCAAGATTCAACGAACTTTCCATCCAGCCCGACCAGAGCCGTCTCGAAGAGGAAATGGTCTACTATATAGAAAAATTCGATATCAACGAAGAGAAGACAAGGCTCCGCCAGCATTGCCGCTACTTTATGGAGACTATCGACAACGAGCCTTATCCGGGCAAGAAACTCGGGTTCATTGCCCAGGAGATGGGCCGGGAGATCAATACGACAGGCTCCAAGGCCAACCATACGGGCATACAGAAGACAGTCGTAAGGATGAAGGATGACCTTGAGAAAATCAAGGAGCAGACCCTCAACATCCTATAGTTCCAGCTTGCCGACATAAAGTCCCCAGCAGCCGTCCGTGACTATCATTACATCGTTGCCATCCGCATCCTCCACGCAGACAGGTTCTTCGAGAAACGTATGGGAATGGCCTCCGATTATCAGATCGACATTCCGGCATGACCGGGCAAGTTGGATATCGGTAAAGTCCGATTTTTCCATCCCGAGATGGGAGAGCACTATCACAAGGTCGCATCCCTTCTCCTTCAGAAGTCCGGAATACCTGTTTGTCACGGCTACAGGATCGAGATACCTCAACTTCTCCGCCACGCTCCTGTCCACCACCTTGGTGACATCGACGAGCAGACCGATTATCCCTATCTTCTTCCCCGCCCTGCGGACGATGGTATACGGCTTCACGTATCTGTCAAGCCCGCTTCCGGAGAGATCATAGTTTGCGCAGACGACCCTGAACTTCGCCATCTTCAGCCTGCGCGCAAGATCTTCGGGGCCGTTGTCGAACTCATGGTTGCCGAGAGTCACGGCATCGTATCCCATTTCATTGAGCAGTTCGACCTCGATGTCGCCTTTCAGGATAGTGAAATAGGAAGTTCCCTGGCTGAAATCGCCGGCATCCACGAGAAGAAGGTTCCGCCGCCCCACGGCAGACCTGACACTGTCGATGTATGCGGCTCTTTCTATCACCCCGCCCAGCCCGGCCTCGGGACCGGACTTCACCGGATCTATATGGCTGTGCGTATCGTTCGTATGCAGAATGACCAGTTCCTGGGCGTACATACTGGTTGCCTGAGGCATCAGAAAGACGGCACAAAGAAGCGTCATCGCAAATACGGTCCTGTTTGTCTTGAATCCTGTCAGCATAACATTAACGTCAGTTCGACGAATTTATAAATCTATATTATATTGTCAATCAATGTCATCTCATTTAATGGCCGAAATCCGTCAAACTGACGTCAGCGATTTCTCTGAAATCGCACCTATTTTCGGTCACCCCTCCTAAATCCTCCCCTTACCGTAGGGGAGGACTTGCTGGAAACTTCGTTTCCGAAAGAGGTAATTTGCCGATTGGTACGGCGCAAGGCTTCCGTCAGGGCGGCATCAGTCCAGAATCACCACCCGGCCATCCTTTTGTCCGGTTATCTTCCTTCCCTCCTCAGTGTCCTTTCTGACCAGCCCCATTATCGCATCGAATATCTCGACACCGGTATCCACAACCTCCACTGCATTCCTTGAAAGATGGAAACCGTCACCTCCATTCAAAAGGAAGGAAATTGTCGCCACTCCGTACGTGGCATTGTCATCCAACGGCTTTCTCCCTATTTCAGCCGATATAAGTTTCCCATCCCGGGCCACCGCCCTGACACCACCGAGCACCTGAAAGCCATCCTCCGCCATCTGCTCCAGCACGGCACGGACATCGGAACCTTTAAGGACAAGATATACCAGATCATTCTTGAAAGGGAACATGGACCGTATGTCATCCACGGTAACATCTCCCTGCGGCATGTCCACCCTGATGCCGCCGAAATTGCCTACGCTCATGTCCGTCTTCCTGCCGGTGATTTCCTCTGCGGCACGGATCAGATTGTCCGCAAACCAGTTGGAAAGCGGGCTTTCCGGATATGCGGATTCCATGGCCTCCGGAGAGCTGGCGATCACCTCCTTGACCGGAGCCATTTCGGTCTGGGCCGCTATCACCGTCCCCGCTACCTTTACGATGGCACCGCCCTTGAACACCCTTCCCGATGGTGCCGTATATTTCCGGCCCTTTACGGTTCCCAATGCAGCCCCGACATCCGAGGCCGGCGGAGTGACACCTGTCCTGGACCCATCCATTATTGTCCTGGACCAGTGAAAGTCATCCCGGTGCTGCGCCGCCGTCATGGCCGGAAACATCATGGCGGCCGCAACGGACATTATCAGTATCTTTTTCATCCCTGTTGGTTTTCGTTTTCGGACTATCTCTGTTTCAACCACTTCCACAAATCGGAGAAAGTGGTCTTCTTTCCTGACACAAGGAGCCCGACCCTGTAGATCCTTGCAGACACGTATGCCAGCGCCACAAAAGTCAGAAGAAGCAGCGCTATCGAAAGCGCCAGTTCCCACACGGGCACCCCGAAAGGCAGCCTCGCGAGCATCACTATCGGAGAAGTGAACGGAATAACAGAACCCCAGAAAGCCAGCTGGCTGTCCGGAGCCTCGAATGTATAGAAGGCAATGAAGAACGCCAGCAGCAGAGGTATGGTCACGGGCAGCTGAAGCTGGGTGCTGTCCCCCTCGTTGTCCACGGCAGAGCCTATGGCGGCGAAAAGGGATGCGTAAAGCAGATATCCGAGCAGGAAATAGACCACGAAAGAGAATATCAGCTGTCCGTAGTTCAGATCCCTGAGGGTCTCGATGACGGCTGACATCCGGTCATTCTCCCCTGATGCGAGGGAATCGAGCATGGACATGTCCATTCCTGACATGCCGGCCATCTGCTCCATCTGTTCCATCTGCTCCGGACCGGCTCCTGCGATGCTGTCGAATCCAATGGTGGCATTGACCCCGACAATGATCACCACCGCCAGCACAATCCACAGGAAGAACTGTGTCAGGGCGACACAGGCCACACCCATTATCTTCCCGAACATGAGTTCGGTAGCCTTGACCGATGACACAAGGACTTCGGCCACCTTGCCCGACTTCTCCTCTATCACGCTGGTCATGACCATTCCTGAAAACATGGCTATGAACATGTAAATGACCATTGTCAGCACAATCGACACTATCATGTAGACTTCCGATGATGTTATCTTCTCCCTTCCGGCCTCATCGATGGTATATGTAGCGACATGTATCTCGGCCTTCACATCCTCCATTATCTGCTTCAGGCCGTTTATGTCGTATCCTGCCAGCCTGTAGTCCTCGACAGCCGTCCCGACCATCCCCGCTATGCTCTCCTTGATGTCCACCGACACGGGCTTGACGGAATAGATCTCCGCCGTCACTGTCCTTGCTGCAGAATCCAGCGGGGAGATATGCAGGATGGCATCTGCTCCGTTATCCGCGATATGCATCTTCAGGGAATCGAGAATCTCTCCCTGGCAATCCCTGAATGCGACGGCATCGCTGTCAGAAAGATAAGGCATTACGATTCCGGACTCGTCCAGCACCTCGACCACCTTGCCCTTTTCCTTGCTCAACAGCATTATAAGTGCAGGCAGGGTGCACAGCAGGGCAAACAGCACCGGCACTATGAAGGTTATGACAAGAAACGACTTCTTCCTTACCCTTGTCGCATATTCCCTCGATATTATTATTCCTATGTTACGGATATTCATATTCTTCCTCCTGATTTGCATTTTACCCGGAATCCCGCTTCCGCGGTCCTACCGGCTTACATATTCGCCTTCCGTGACCAGTTTTATGAAAATGTCGTTCATCCTCGGGATCAGTTCCTCGAAGGAATTTATCTGCACTCCGCACTCCAGCAGGGCCTTCAGGACAGCAGTGCTGTCCGCGTCCCCGGCAAGGGAAAGCACCGCGGTATGACGGCAGCCGTCTCCGGTATCGGACAGCACATCGAAAAGTCCCGGGACAGAAGCCACCCGAGTGCCGGAAGTATATGTGAGTCCGACATTATTGTTGCCGTACCTGCGCCTTATCTCATCCACTTCTCCCGCAATCACCAGTTTCGAGAGGTTGATCAGGGCTATCTCATCGCAGAGTTCCTCGACGGATTCCATGTTGTGCGTGGAAAGCACTATCGTGGCCCCCTCATCCTTCATCCGCAGGATCTCGTCTCTTATAAGTCGGGCATTGACAGGATCGAAGCCGGAAAACGGCTCATCCAATATCAGCAGGGAGGGTCTGTGCGCGACTGTAGTAATGAACTGCACCTTCTGCGCCATTCCCTTGGAGAGTTCCTCCACCTTCTTGTTCCACCAGCTCTGTATCCCGAACTTTTCGAACCATTTTTTCAGTTCCGCCATGGCATCCCGGGAAGACATTCCCTTCAGCCTCGCGAAATACATCGCCTGCTCCCCTACCTTCATCTTCCGGTAAAGCCCCCTCTCCTCGGGGAGATAGCCTATCTTCTCCACATCGGTGCCGGAGATCGGACGCCCGTTGAACAGCACTTCACCGCTGTCAGGCACGATTATCCTGTTTATTATACGGATAAGGGTGGTCTTCCCCGCCCCGTTCGGCCCGAGCAGCCCGAAAATCTTCCCTCCGGGGATGTCCAGCGACACATGGTCAAGCGCCACCTTCTCCCCGAAACTCCTGCAGACATCCCTGCATTGGATAAGTCCCATATCGATAGTCAATTAAGTATTCTTGCCACAAGTTCCACAAAAAGCCTGTCAGGCGTTGCCTCCCCGGCATTTCCTCCCTTCCCCTTGAAGTCGTATTCCCGCAGGAGGGCCACGACTGCCATGCACTTTTTCAGAGGATAGTTGGCCACGGCACTGTCGTACTCCTTATAAAAATAAGGGTTCACTCCCGGAAGGGCCTTTGCCTTGTCCGACGGAGACGGGCGGGGGACCGACATGAGCAGGGCACCGTACTTCAATATCCTGTAGAAGTGGGTGAAAAGCGCGCTGACAGCCATCGGCATCGAGAACTTCGGAGATGCGGCATAATAGGCGGCCACCTTCAGCGCCCTGGCCGCGTTCCTGTAGGAAAGCTCCTTCGTGAGTTCGAACACGCTGTACTGGCGGCTGATGCCGACATTCCTCTCTATATCCCCGACCGATACGGCCGAGGTGCCTTCCGGAAGGTTGTGAAGTATCTTGTCCGTCTCCACGGCAATCTTGGACAGGTCGGTGCCCGCGAACTCCGCAAGGAGGGCGGCTGCATCCGGAGATATATCCAGTCCCCGGGAAGCATAGAAGGATGCTATCCATCTGGGCATCTCGTAGTCCCTCAACGCGGAAGACTCCACCACTGTACCCACCTTGCAGACAGCCTTGTAGAAGGCCTTGCGTCTGTCCACGGCGGCCCCGTGCATGCAAATCACCAGCACTGTGGATTCGAGGGGATGCCCGCAATATACGGCCAGCTCCTCTATCCTCTTGAGGTTCTGCGCCTCCTTGACCACAACGAGCTGGCGTTCCGCAAACATCGGATATCTCCTGGCCGCCGTTATGACATCCTCCACAGTCACATCCATTCCGTAGCATACGGTCTGGTTGAAATCCCTCTCGCTCTCATCCAAGGCATTCGCAATGATGGCATTGCACACCATGTCCGGATAATACGGCTCATCCCCCATGAGCAGATACACCGGAGAGAAGACGCCCCTGCGGACATCTTCCACTATGCTGCGGCACTGCGCATCCGTATCTGCAAAACCTTTTGCCATGGGGTGCAAAGATAGCAATTTAGGAAGCGGTTCAAAAATTTTTTTAACGGGGATTTTTTCGTTACCTTTGCCTGCATGTGCGGCAACACGATATGGGACCCATTGAGGAAGAAGGATGTGGCGTTCACTCCCGAAGAAGGTGTGCGCCAATGGTTTATAAGATACCTGCACACCGAAATGCAGGTCCCGATGCACATGATGATGAGCGAGACATCCTTCTGTCTCGGCGCGAAGAGATACAGGGCGGACATAGTGGTCTATGACAGGCAGGCAAGGCCGCTGGCCATCATCGAATGCAAAAGGCCGGATGTGACACTCGACAGCGCCGTGACGGAACAGGCCATACGGTACAATATGGTATTGAATGTCAAATATATAATCATAACCAACGGGAAACATACCCATATCTGCGGGAAGAGGCCGGACGGGAGCGGATATGTTTTCCTTGACCATGCGCCGCTCTACGGGGAGATGTCGGGCACGGACAAAGAAAGTGGCAAGTGATGGTAATCGAAGGTGTTCTGGAACATCCTATATTCAGGATAGTATCTGACGCTGCGCGCAAAAGCGGGGTCAGGGCGTTCGTAATAGGAGGATATGTGAGGGACTGTTTCCTCGGCCGTCCGAGCAAGGACATTGACATAGTGGTGGAAGGAAGCGGTATTGACCTGGCACAGAAGGTCGGGGAGACGGTCCGCAGCACTGTCTCGGTATTCAGGAATTTCGGTACGGCAATGCTCAGATACCACGGAGTGGAAATCGAGTTCGTGGGCGCGCGGAAAGAGTCGTACAGGAGGGATTCACGCAAGCCCATCGTGGAGGACGGTACCCTCGAGGACGACCAGCAGAGGAGGGATTTCACCATCAACGCAATGGCTTTCAGCCTGCAGGAAGAGAACTACGGCGAACTGGTGGATCCGTTCGGCGGGATACGGGACCTGGACAAAGGCATCATCCGCACCCCCCTCGACCCGGACACGACATACAGCGATGATCCGCTGAGAATGATCAGGGCCATCAGGTTCGCCACGAAGCTGGGCACTCCGGACAGGCCGTTCACGATTGTACCCGAATCCCTCGAATCCATCAGGAGAAACAGGGACAGGATAACGATACTCTCGATGGAAAGGATAACGGAGGAGCTGAACAAGATACTCGTCTGCGACCATCCCTCCACGGGATTCCGGCTGCTGGACGAGACCGGCCTTTTAGAATATATCCTGCCCCAGCTGACAGGGCTGAAGGGAGTGGAGACCGTGGAAGGCAGGGGACACAAGGAGAATTTCTCCCACACTTTGGAAGTGCTCGACAATGTGGCGGCATTCGAAAAGGAGGCCATAGCCGCAGGAAGGCTCAGGGACTATTTCTTCGAAGATGGGACGGAGACCTGCCGGACGAGGACAGAACCCGACCTGTGGCTCAGATGGGCGGCCCTGCTGCACGACATAGGCAAGCCTGCCGCCAAAAGGTATGATCCGCAGACCGGGTGGACATTCCACGGGCATGACATCATCGGGGCGAGGATGATTCCACGGCTTTTCCAAAGGCTCAAACTTCCCCTCAACGAAAAAATGAAATACGTGCAGAAGCTCGTCGGCCTGCACCTGAGACCCATCGCCTTGGTCGATGAGGTCACTGACTCGGCTGTCCGCAGACTGCTCTTCGATGCCGGCAATGACATAGATGACCTTATGATCCTGTGCAACGCCGACATAACATCCAAGAACCCGAGGAAAGTCGAGCGGCTGAGGAAGAACTTCGAACTCGTGCGCATGAAAATGGACGAGGTGGAGGAAAAGGATGCCCTGCGCAACTGGAAGAACCCGATCAGCGGAGAATATATAATGGAAACGTTCGGCATCGCTCCGGGGAAAGAGATAGGCATTCTGAAAGAGGCAGTGAAGAACGCCATCCTGGATGGCATCATAGAAAACAGTTTCGATGCAGCCGATTCATACATGAGGGAACAGGCCGCAGCCATCGGACTGCATCCCCTCAGCGTCCCGGCCCATTCCGGCTCCAGTCACTCCGAGCCGGCCCCGTGTCATCCCGAGCGAAGCGAAGGAACTGCTGCGCAATGAAATACATCGACGACTACATAACCTACATTTCCGCTGTCAGAAGATACTCTTCAAGGACCTGCGACATCTACCGCGAGTCACTGGAAATGTTCCTGACATTCCTTTATCCGGAGGATGCGGGCAAAGGGAGGGCGGCCTCCCCCGAAGATGACATACGGGAAGACTTCCTCGAAAGCCTCACCCCATCCATTGTCCGGAGCTACGAAGTATATCTGCTCGAAAGACACGGCATGAGTCCCAGGACAGTGAATCTGCACATATCGGTCCTGAGCGGATTCTGCCGGTTCCTGCTCAGGAACAAGCTGATCAGGTCAAACCCCGCCAAGGCCATTGCCCGTCCCAAGGCAGAGAAACGGCTTCCCGAGTTCTACAGGAAAGAGGCCATCGACAGCTATCTCGCCGGTACGGCATATTATGCCTCCGAAGAGTCCCTCTATGTCTCCCCTGACAGGAAACAGACCAAAAGCCTGTATGAAAAACGCCTTGCAAGGGCCGTAGTCATGACCCTGTATGCGACAGGCATCCGCCGGGCCGAACTCATCGGTCTGAAAATCTCCGACATCGATTTCAGCCGGCATGTAATGAAAGTAAGGGGCAAGGGGGACAAAACGAGAGAAATTCCGCTCGTGCCTTCATTGTTAAAAGAAATTTCATTATATTTACAGTCGGTTGGACTGATGGTGAGTGAAGACCGTACATCCGGATCCCCGCTGTTCGTCACATTCAGCGGCAGAGCGCTCTACCCTGAATATGTGGACAGGATGATCAAGAGGGAGTTTTCCCCGGAGGCAGGCATTACAGGGAGGAAGTCTCCCCATGTCCTCAGGCATACTCTGGCGACCGAACTGCTGGACGGAGGGACCGACCTGAACGCTATCAAGGAACTTCTCGGACACTCATCGCTTGCGGCGACACAGGTGTACACCCACAATTCCATCGGCCGGCTGAAGAAAATTTATGAATCAGCCCATCCGAGGGCAAGAAAAAACGGAGGTAAAAATGGAGATTAGAGTACAATCGATCAAATTCAACGCTGATCAGAAACTGTTGGATTTCGTGGAGAAGAAACTATCTAAATTACCAAAGTTCTATGACGGGATCACCGATGTCGAAGTGACAATGTCCCTGCTCGCCGACCACGAAAACAAGAATGTAAAGGTCCATGTCCGTATCCCGGGCAACGACATCGTGATCGAGAGAAACGCCAGAAGATTCGAGGACGCGCTTGTTGACTGCGTCGATATCCTTAAGGACAAGCTCGTGAGGGCAAAGGAGAAAAAAGCAATCTGATACGCAATGAACGGCCGCAGAGAACTGGAGATACTGTATGAAGACGACAGCATCATTGTCGCGGACAAGCCAGGCGGCCTGCTGACGATGTCCACCGGACGGGAGGGAGAAATCACCGCCTATTCAATCCTTACAGATTATGTACGTTCCGGCAGAGGACACAGAGACCGGAGACAGAGAGACGGAAGACGGATTTTCATTGTCCATCGTCTGGACAGGGACACGTCAGGAGTGATAGTCTTCGCAAAAGACCCTGAAACAAAATATGCGCTCCAGGATGATTGGAACAGGATCGTCCTGGAGCGTAAATATGTGGCGGTGCTTGAAGGCGTACCCGGGCAGAGCGAAGGCACCGTCGCGAGTTATCTCAGGGACAACCCCAAGTCGATGAAAGTCAGTTCGAGCAGGACCGACAACGGAGGCAGATACTCCGTCACGCACTACCGGGTCATCCGGCCAGGAAATTATTCTTTGGTAGAATTCGAACTGGAAACCGGCAGGAAGAATCAGATCAGGGTGCACGCCGCCGACATGGGTCATCCTGTAGCCGGCGACAGGAAATACGGAGCCGCCACAAATCCGCTGCACCGTCTCGCGCTCCACGCAATGACACTGTCTTTCAGACATCCCCGTACCGGGGAGATACTCACATTCGACACCGGCATTCCCCGCCCCTTCCTGACCCTGACGCGCCGGTAAGCATCCGTTGCAAGGACAGCGGACATTTTACGTTTCCGGAAGGGACCGGTATCATTTGTCTATCGGCTTCATCGATGGGAGACTGATCCCGAAATGGACGGAAAGCACCCTGATCAGGAAGACCGAAGCCGCCGCGATTATCTGGGTCATAAGGTGTCCGCATCCGAGCCACAGACACAGATAATAGAACACTCCTCCCATTGCACAGGCCAGGGCGTATATGTCCTTTCTGAAAATCAGCGGCACCTCATTTATGAAAATGTCGCGGAACATCCCGCCTGCCGCGCCCGTAATCGCCCCCATTATGATGTTCACCCATACGGGGAAGCCGGCCGCTATGCTTCTTTCCACTCCCACGACGGTAAAAAGCGCTATTCCCACGGCATCGAATATGAAGAACGTGTTGTCGAGCCTCACCACATATTTCCTGAAAATCAGCACGAATATCAGGGCAAGTCCCGTTATTATCACATACGACGGCTGCTCCATCCAGAACGGAGTGATGTCCAGCAGCAGATCCCTGAGGGTCCCGCCGCCGATTGCGGTCACGAATCCCACCACGTATGCCCCGAAAGCATCGAAATTCTTCGCCGCCGCCAGCCTTATCCCGCTTATCGCAAAGGCGAAGGTACCCACATAGTCTATGAGAGTCACAAAATCCATAGCAGACCGTCCGTTTGTTTTCCGACCCGCAAATATAGTCAATTATACATAACGTGAAACATCCTGAAGCATCCATTATTCAAAGATACTGACTATCTTTGCAGGATATGGATGAATTGACACGAGAGAAGCTCACAGGGTGGGCAGAGGAATACAACAATCCGAAATATTTCGAGGAGGATCCGATAATCTTTCCGAGAAGATTCGCGGAACTGTTCCGTACCGGGAAATGCGGCATTGCGGATGTGGAGATAGCTGCAGTCATAGCCGCACACCTTGCGTGGGGACGGAGATGCATGATTGTGCGTGACTGCGGGAGGGCGTTTGACGAAATGGGGTGGAAGCCGTACGACTACGTGATGCGCGGAAGGTACAGGGATGATGACTCAAGCCTGCACCGCACGGTGAAATGGAGCGAGTTCGCCAGGATATGCTCGAACCTGAAAGAGGTGTACGGCAGGAGAGAAAGCATCGAGGGGCTGGACAACGCGCAGATAAGATGCAGCATCTACGGCAGGAAAGAGGATCCGAAGGCTCCCGACAAGAAGATAAACATGATGAGACGCTGGTTAGTGAGGGATGACGGGAAGGTCGACCTGGGTCTGTGGAAAGACAGTTCTCCGGCAGACCTGATAATCCCGCTGGATGTACATGTCTACGGACAGGCGGCCGCACTCGGGCTGACGGAAAGAAAGAGCAAGGACATTGCGACTGCAAGGGAGATAACCGCCGCATTCGATGACATCTTCCCGGGAGACCCATGCAAGGGGGACTTCGCCCTCTTCGGATACGGAGTGACGCATCAGGGATGAAGCGCATTCCGACAGAGGTGATACAGACTGATTCAAGAAGCCATTATATATGCCACGACTTTACATAGTGTCCGGATGCAACGGCGCCGGCAAGACCACAGCTTCATACACCCTGCTTCCAGAGATGCTGGAATGCAGGCAGTTCGTGAATTCGGACGAATTCGCCAAGGGGCTCTCCCCTTTCAATCCGGAAGGGGCGTCCATCCAGGCAAGCCGTTACATGCTCATGAGAATCAGGTATCTTCTCCAGAGGAACGAGGATTTCGGCATCGAGACCACTCTTGCCACGCGCTCTCTTCTGAACACGGTGCGGGCCGCACAGGAGAAGGGATACTATGTGACCGTGCTGTATTTCTGGCTCAACTCCCCTGACCTGGCTGTCAGAAGGGTAAAGGCAAGGGTAGCGGCAGGAGGCCACAACATACCGGAAGAGACGGTACGCAGACGCTACCGTGTGGGGATAGGCTATTTTTTCAATGACTATGCCCCGATATGCGACAGGTGGATCCTTGCAGACAATTCACAGGTACCGTTCAAGGTAGTGGCGGAGGGCGGCAAGGCACGTCCGCTCATCGTCAAGGATGAGGAGACATTCGGAATCATCAGGAAACTGGTGGGAGACTATCGGAAGAATATATGAATCAGGAAGATTTCTTCAATATTTTCAGGACTGACAGGGCGCAGATGGAACAGGCGGTTTCCGCAGGGCTGTCCTCGGGAGGCGACTGGTGCGACCTGTATTTTGAATACACCATCTACAATGACCTGCTTCTGAAGGATGGTGAAGTCAACGATGGAAGCTACAACGAGGATTTCGGCGTGGGCATCCGCGTACTTGACGGAGAGAAGACGGGATATGCCTATTCGGAAAGCACCGGGCTGAAAGACATGCTGGCTGCAGCACGGGCCGCATCCTCCATAGCCGGAGGGCGCGGCAGGCAGGAGAGGATTCCGGCCATAGAGACGGGCCGCGGCAGGACGGGCCGGTCTTCTGTCATGGAAAAGGGCATACGGCCGGACGGCATCGGGAACCCTGAGGCCGGAGGATACATGGACAAACGGTTACATCAGGACCTGTACCCTGTCGTCCGTACATGGGACAAGGAGGATCACGGGAAGTTCCTCCCGCTGCTCAAAAGGATAGATGCATCTGTCAGGAGCAAGGACGGCAGCGTAGTGAAAGTCATGGTACATCTTGCAGATTACCAGAGCTATATAATGATGTTCAACTCGATGGGGGAACTGACCGCAGACAGCAGGCCCATGTGCAGCATTACGGTCACGGCGGTCTTCTCCCGGAACGGGAAGACCGAAAACGGCACGGCATCCTGGAGCCACAGGTTCGGGGCGGACATGATTTCGGAAGAAGTGGCGGACAGGCTTGCATGCAAGGTCGTGGAAGGTATGGATGCAAGGTTCGATGCCCGCAGGCCGAAAGGAGGCGAAATGCCTGTCGTGATGGGTGCAGGGGCATCCGGGATACTCCTCCATGAAGCGATGGGACATGCCTTCGAGGCGGACTTCAACCGCAAGGGACAGTCCATCTTTTCGGGCAAAATCGGCCGCAGGATATGCAGCCCCGGCATCAGCATAGCAGATGACGGCACGCTGCCAGGCAACAGGGGGGCATTGAACTTCGATGATGAAGGGGTACCGGGCCAGAAAACCTACATGGTGGAGGATGGCATACTCTCATCCTACCTGCACGACAGGATAAGCGCATCCTTCTTCGGGGTCTCCCCCACCGGAAACGGCAGGAGGGAATCATTCAGGTTCAATCCGATACCGAGAATGCGCTCCACCTATATGGAATCAGGGGACGCCGACCCGGACGACATCATAGCATCGGTAAGGCACGGCATCTATGTGGATGAATTCTCCAACGGCCAGGTCAGGATCGGGGAAGGGGACTTCACCTTCTATGTAAAGAGCGGATATCTTATCGAAAACGGCAGGCTCACGGCCCCTGTCAAGGATATAAATGTAATAGGGAACGGTCCGGAAGCCCTGTCAAGAATCACGGCGGTCGGCAATGACCTGAGGATAGACGAGGGGACCTGGACCTGCGGCAAGGAACAGAATGTACCGGTATCGGTCGGCATACCTACCGTACTCGTCAGTTCCTTAGTGGTGGGAGGAGAATGACGGTGCAGGTTCATGTAAACAATCAGAAGTGGCAGTCATGAAGGATTTACAGGAAATACTGATGGACGGCGGCAGGGGATTTTCCGGGATAACCCCGGAGGAAATATCCGCAGCAAGGCACTGTATGGAATTCGCCATATCTTCAGGGGCATCGCAGGCAAGGGTGTCTGTCAGCAAGAACGTGCTCAACTCGGTACAGCTGCTGAACGGGGAGGTGGACAAGGTCAGCAGGAATGCGGACAGGTCGCTTTACATGCATCTTTTCGTGGATGGCAGATACGGCACGTATTCCACCAACAGGTTCTGTGCCGGGGGGACCGAGGCTTTCATACTGAAAGCCATAGAACGCACAAGACTGCTGGCCCCGGACAACTGCAGAAAACTTCCTGACCCGTCCAGATATGCGCGCAATGCCATCACCGGACGCGAACCCGGGCTTTACGACTGCTCGTACGAGGGCATTTCCCCCGAAGACAGGATCAGCGCAGCCCTCTCCGGAGCGATCTTCGGAAAGACGGGAAAGGACGGAGGATACGGGATAATATCGGAAGAATGCGAATATTCTGACTCGATAGATGACTGCTACATGACGGACTCGCAGGGATTCGAGGGCAGGCATACGGAGACATCGTTCTCGTTCTGGTCGGAACTGACGATACGGGACAACAAAGGAGACAGGTACAGCGGCTACTGGTGGACGGCTTCTCCGCACCGGGACAGGATAAGGATACGGGAATGCTCCCCTGCCGCACTGTCCGAAGCCGCAGCGCAGATCGGAGCGGCAAGACGCGAAGGAGGACGGTTCACCATGGTAGTGGACAGCAGATGCAGCTCAAGGCTGGCGGCTCCTCTGCTCAATGCGCTGAACGGCTCCGCAATCCAGCAGAAGAACTCGTTCCTCGAAGGTTCCGCAGGTCAGAAGATCTTTCCCGATGAACTGACGATAAGCGACAGGCCCTGGAGAAAAGGGCAGGCCGGAGCCAGACTGTTCGACACGGAAGGCGCAGCTACAGCAGAAACGGACATCATCAGGAACGGCAGGGTGGAAATGTATTTCATAAACACGTATTATTCCGGCATGCTGGGAATTCCGCCCACAGTGGACGGGCCGTCCATACCGGTAATCCGCCCTTTCATAAGCCGGAGTCTCGCGGGCGGTTTGGAATATGAAGAAAATGACATAAATTTGCAGACCATTCTCGAAGCGGCCGGGGAAGGTATCCTCGTGACAGGATTCAACGGAGGGAACTACAACCGTGCCACCGGATATTTTTCCTACGGTGTGGAAGGGTTCTTCTTCAAGAATGGGAAGATTGCCGCACCTGTAAAAGAAATGCTGATAACCGGCGACATGGTGTCACTGTGGAAATCAGTCATTGCGGCAGGGGCGGATGCGAGGGAAGGGACCCGCTGGCAGATACCCACGCTTGCGTTCGGCAATGTGGACTTTTCGGGATGACGGTTCCATACGGAACGGGAAAGGACCGGCAAACGGTCCGTACAGGTTTGACAAAAAGACAGACAGTCATGAAAATAGGACAGAATAAGGTAGTAGAGCTCGCATACGAGCTGGAAGTGGACGGACATACAGTGGACAGATGTCCGGAAGAAAGGCCGCTCGACTATATACACGGCACGAGGACCCTTCTTGAAAAATTCGAGAAGAACATAGAGGGACTGGAACCGGGAGACGGGTTCAGGTTCACCCTTACTCCGGAAGAGGGATATGGGGAAATTGACCCTGACAGGGTGATAGACCTGCCGAAGGCGGCTTTCGAGGTGAACGGGGAACTCCGGGAAGACCTGATGGTCGTCGGAAACCGCATCCCTCTGATAAACAAGGCAGGAGGTGTAGTGCCAGGCATCATTCTGGAGGTAAGCGATGATTCCGTGAAGATAGACCTGAACTCCCCAATGGCGGGCAAGACACTCAATTTCTCCGGCAAGATCCTGACTGTCAGGGATGCCACGGAAAAGGAACTGGCAGAGGGGCTGCACGGGGAATATGTCCGGAGCAACTGCGGATGCCACGGAGGCTGCGGAGGTCACGGAGAAGGACACGGCGAAGGACACGGAGAGGGACACGAAGGAGGATGCTGCGGAGGACACGGCGAAGGCCATTGCCACCACGGTAAGGGCGAAGGTCACGAAGGCTGCTGTCACGGCGAAGGACACGGAGAGGGACACGAAGGAGGATGCTGCGGACATAAGGAGTAGTCTATGTGGCTGCTGCTCGCATTTGTCTCGGCCGCCCTGCTCGGCTTCTATGACACATCGAAAAAAGCGGCACTGGAAAACAACGCTGTCCTTCCGGTGCTGCTTCTCAATACATTTTTCTCCACACTCATATTCTCCCCTTTCATAATCGATTCCATCGCGGGGACAGGCTGGTTTGCAGGGACAATCCTTGACAGCAGCCCGTTCGCGGGACATCCGGAGACGTCAGGGGAAGCCGCGCGGATACTAAAGGGCGACGGACTTTCATCAGCCGGAGCCGCAGGGCTGGCAGGATACATGGACTCCCACCCTCTGCTGAAAGCCCATCTGCTCGTAATCCTCAAATCCTGCATAGTCCTGACTTCCTGGATATTCGGTTATTTCGGTCTGAAACACCTGCCGATAACCATAGTCGGCCCGATAAACGCCACCCGTCCCATACTCGTGCTGGTCGGGGCAATGCTCCTGTTCGGGGAGAGGCTCAACGCATGGCAGTGGGCCGGCGTCATCCTGGCAATGGTGTCGCTCTTTCTCCTGAGCCGTTCGAGCAAAAGGGAAAACGTGGATTTCTCCCACAACAGATGGATATGGTTCATCGCCGCGGCCACAATCGCCGGAGCATTGAGCGGCCTGTATGACAAATACATAATGGGCATGCTCGGTCCGATGTTCGTCCAGAGCTGGTACAATTTCTACCAGTTCATCATGATGGGTGCGGTGATACTGATACTGTGGCTTCCCAAAAGGAAGATGACCACCCCGTTCCACTGGAGCATGGCGATTCCGTTCATATCCATCTTCATTTCGGCCGCCGACTTCGCCTATCTCTCGGCCCTGAACCAGCCGGACTCCATGATTTCAGTAGTCTCGTTAGTCAGAAGAGGCTCAGTGATAATCTCTTTCCTCTGCGGAGCCCTGCTGTTCAGGGAACGCAACCTGAAAGCGAAAGCGCTCGACCTGGCGTTCATCCTTGCGGGCATGGTCTTCATCTGGCTCGGCTCAAGATAGGAATTTCTTATTATATTTGCATTCTGGATTATGAAGACTGCCATAGTAATACTGAACTGGAACGGGAAGGAATATCTCAAACGGTTTCTTCCGGGACTCGTGGACTCCATCGGCGCAGGGACGGGCACATCTGCGGACAACCGTGTCATCATTGCCGACAACGCCTCCACGGATGGCTCCATGGAATGGCTCAGGGAGAATTTTCCGGAGATCAGGACCATAGTCTTCGACAGGAACTACGGATACGCCGGAGGCTATAACAAAGCCCTGAAGCAGATAGATGCGCAATATTATCTGCTCATCAACTCTGACATCGAGGTCAGCGACGGCTGGCTTGCCCCATTGGAAGAATACATCGACACACATCCTCTCTGCGGTGCATGCGCCCCGAAACTGCATTCATGGAAGGACAGGGAGATGTTCGAATACGCAGGGGCGGCAGGAGGCTATATCGACAGATACGGCTATCCTTTCTGCCGCGGCCGCGTCCTCGACTGGACCGAAAAGGATTTCGGACAGTACGATGAACCTGCCGATGTGCTGTGGGCGAGCGGCGCGTGTCTCATGGTAAGGGCAGAACTGTTCCACAGGATCGGAGGGTTCGACAACCGCTTCTTTGCCCATCAGGAAGAGATAGACCTGTGCTGGAGGATACAGCTCGAAGGATACCTTGTCACAGTCATCCCCGACTCCACGGTATATCATGTCGGAGGAGGGACTCTGCCGAAGGGCTCCCCATGGAAACTGGAGCTGAACTACCGCAACAACCTTCTGATGCTGAGCAACAATCTGGCAAAGACATACGCTCTCGAATACTATAACGACAACTACATAGAGCCGGAAGGGGCACAGATGGAGGGGGATGAGAGCGAGGCGGAGGAGATTGCGGCAGAGGCCGCCGGTACCGGCATCAGGCAGGCAAGGAAGACGATATTCATAAGGATGCTGCTCGATGGATGCGCTGCACTGATCTATCTGATAACCTTCAAGTTCGGGTATTTCAAGGCCGTGATAAGGGCGCACAGGGACTACCGGAGGTCAGTCAGGGAAGTCTCCGGAGAGGAGATAGAGCGATATCTCATCGAAAAGGGAAAGATAGCCGGAGTGGCAGGCATGTATCCCGGATGGATCGTCCCGAAAGCCCTGATATACAGGAAGGACATTTTCAAGATGATACGTTCGGGCATTTGAGCCGGGGATTGCAACCGGGACAGGCATCAAAGCCTTAACTGACAGGAGAGGATCATGAAAATAGTAATAGCAGGAGCAGGGGAAGTCGGCTCGCATCTGGCAAAGATGCTGAGCAACGAGTCCAACGACATAACGGTCATAGACAGCGAACCATCGAGGCTCGAGGCACTGGCAGCCAGTTCGGATGTCATCACAGTCACCGGCAACCCATCTTCGATAGAGGTGCTCAAGGAGGCCGGATGCGAAGATGCGGACCTTTTCATCGCGGTGAACCCATCTGCATCGCAGGATGTCAACATCGTCAGCTGCCTCCTTGCCAAAAGGCTCGGGAGTAAGAAGGTAACCGCCCGTATAGACAACGAAGAATACCTCACCTACGAGAACAAGTTCCTTTTCACGGAAATGGGCATAGACCTCATGTTCTATCCCGAAAAGATCGCTGCCGGAGAAATATACGATCTGCTGAAAAGGACTGCCTCAACCGATTCCATGGACTTCGCAAGGGGACGCCTGCAGATGGCCGTGTTCAAGCTGGACGAGGACTCCCCTATCATCGACACCAAGCTGATCGACTTCAGCCAGGCCGCGAGTACGGATGACCTGAAGTTCAGGGTAGTTGCCATCTCCAGGAACAACACCACCATCATTCCGAAATACGACACCAAGTTCAAGTATCACGATCTTGTCTTCATCATTTCCAAACGTGAAGGCATAGAGTCCCTGATGAAATATATCGGCAAGCACAACATCGAGGTGAACAGGCTGATGATTCTCGGCGGCGGCCCCATTGGAGAGATGGTAGCGAAAATGATGTGCAGGGAAATCGACACCATCAAGATCATCGAACTGAACAAGGACAAATGCCTGGAACTGTCCGAAAAGCTGCCGAACAACGTGATTGTGGTGAACGGGGACGGGCGCAACTCCGACATGCTTTTGGAAGAGTCCATCCGAGACTATGATGCCTTCGTGGCGGTCACGAGCAGCACCGAGACCAACATACTTGCCTGCGTGGCCGCAAAAAGGCTCGGCATCGGCAGGACCATAGCCGAAGTGGAGAACATAGAATATATCCGCCTCGCCGAGAGCATGGGAGTGGATGCGGTAATCAACAAGAAGCTCATAACCGCCGGCAGGATATTCAAGTTCACCCTCAGCAACAAGGTCAGGTTCATCAAGTACATGAGCGGCACGAATGCCGAGGTCATCGAATTCATCGTAGCTCCGAACAGTCTGATAACCAAAGGCAAGCTCAAGGATATAGAATTCCCGAAAAATGCCATCATCGGAGGTGTCATAAGGGGGAACGAATCTCTCATAGCCGTCGGAGACACGGAGATAAAGGCATACGACAGGGTGGCGGTGTTCGCCCTCCCGGAAGCCGTAAAGGAAGTCGACAGGATGTTCAGATAAGGCAATGCCCACGAGAGGGGCCAATTTCACAGGAGCCATGCCAAGCTATCTTCAGATCGAGAACATATCCAAATCCTACGGACCGAAAGTCCTGTTCGAAAACATAGGATTCAACATCAACGAAGGTGACAAGATTGCCCTGATCGCGCCGAACGGCACCGGAAAGACATCCCTGCTGCGGATCCTCGCCGGCAAGGACAAGTCGGATTCCGGAGGAAAGATCACGTTCCTGAAAGACATCAGGATATCGTTTCTCGAACAGGAATACGACTTCGACCCGGAAAAAGACATTTTCGGACAGATAATGGACCACAGTTCATCCCTCACGGAGAAGATGGACGAGGAGCATCTCTGGGAATACGAACGTAAGGTGCGGACCTTCCTTACCAGCCTGGGGCTTCCGGACTCCGGGCAGAAAATGAAAGAACTGTCAGGAGGTGAGGTCAAAAGGGTGGCAATCGCGGAAATGCTTGCCAGCGAGGCGGACTTCTTCATCATGGACGAGCCGACCAACCATTTGGACATTGATGCGATAGAATTCATTGAGGGATACCTGAGCAGGTCGAGATGCACCCTGCTGATGGTGACCCATGACAGATATTTCCTGGACCGGGTATGCAACACCATAATGGAACTCGACCGCGGACAGCTGTTCATCTACAGGGAAAACTACGCGGGCTATCTTGAAAAGCGCAGCGAACGCATCTCCAACTACAACGCCGAGACAGACAAGGTCAGGAACATTCTGCGCAGGGAACTGGAATGGATGCGCAGCACGCCGCAGGCCCGTACCGGAAAGGCGAAATACCGTATCGATGCCTTCCATGAACTGAAGGACAGGGCGGAGCAGGCATACAGGGACAAACAGATATCGATGGAGGATGTCCGGGGCAGGACATATCTCGGCTCAAAGGTCATCGACTGCAAGGATGTCAGTTTCTATTACGGGGACAAATGCTATCTCGACCGGTTCACCTACAATTTCCAGAGATACGAGAAAGTCGGAATCGTCGGCAGGAACGGAGCGGGAAAATCCACTTTCATCAATCTCCTCACCGGCAGCTACACCCCCGACATGGTGGAATACATGGAGGGTGACCCGCGGCAAACCGGCGGGAGAGCAGACATGAAACCGGATGGAATGCCGACCAGGGGAAGGCTCTACGGAAAAATCGAACGCGGGGAATCCCTGAAAATAGGATATTACAGGCAGACCGGAATGGAGTTCAGCCCGGATGACACGGTACTGGACATTGTAAACGACACTTCCCTGCTCGGAAGGTTCCTCTTTCCCCATGACATGCTCAACAACAGGGTCGGCAGGCTCAGCGGCGGGGAGAGAAGACGGCTATACCTCCTGACAATACTGATGCAGAAGCCCAACCTGCTGGTAATGGACGAGCCCACAAACGACCTGGATATCGTCACCCTCAACATTCTGGAAGAATACCTGAAGGAGTTCGGCGGCACGCTCATCATCGTCTCCCATGACAGGCATTTTCTCGACAGGCTCGTCGACCATCTTTTCATATTCTGCGGGGACGGGGTCATCAAGGATTTCATCGGAAGTTACAGCGAATACCGCTCATATATAAAGGACTACGAGGCCCGGCAGAAAAACGGGGCAAGGGAGAATGAAAAGGAAGCGCAGCCGGCTGGAAAGAGCATCGGGAACAACGGGAAAAAGTCCGGCGGCTTCTCCGGCGGAAAACCGGAAGAGTCCGGGAAGCCGGCCAAAAGAAAGCTTTCCTACAAGGAACAGAAGGAACTGGAACGGATCGAAAGGGATCTGGAAGCGCTCAACAACGAAAAGGCGGAACTCGAAGCGAGTCTCAACAGCGGAACACTCCAGTACGGACAGCTGCAGGAAGCCTCCGAACGCATCGGGGAAATCATCTCCCTGATCGACACCATGGAATCGCGGTGGCTCGAACTCTCCCTCTGACCCTCCTGTCATCCTGAGCGTCAGCGAAGGATCTGTCACAGATAATAGTCGCAATTATACCTGTTGAGAATATCCATCTGCGTAAAATTGTCCCTCTTGGCCAACGGCCGGTGCAGAAGCGACACCTCCACGATGGAGTCGATCGCGGCGGCGGCCTGCTGGTCGGAATGCTGCGCGATAAGAGCCTGCACGTAATCCTCCCTCAACGCCGCAAGATTCTTCTCCAGGACATCGAACCCGACTACCCTGCAGCCATGCACTCCCCTTTCACGGAGATAGTCAGCCACAAGATGTATCCTCGAATTGAACATGACGAGATGATCGGCGGGCATCTGTCCGAACATCCTGTCCAGCGCTTCAAAACGGAGATCCCTGTCCTTCGGGTCTATGAATACGTTCCTCACCTCGCAATCGGGAAAGTGTTCGCCTATATAGTCCACGAATCCTGTCCTGCGTGTCAGGGTAGGATCCGACAGGCCTTTCTTGTCCCGGGCTATGCGGATGATGTTCACGGAGCGCACAGGCATCCCCATCGTCAGGATATCCGCACACAGATAACCGCTCTGATACATGGGCATTCCGAAATAAGCCAGATAGCCATCCTCCTCCAACTTGGAATCTATGTACACATAATATATACCCTTTGCGGAGAGCTCCTTGACGAACTTCAGGGTCTCGTTCCTGAACATCGGCGCAAGCACTACCCCGACAGGATCCTCTTCAAGCGTCCTGGCGCATGCCCTCTGGAAAGATTCCATGTCATACTGGTCATACCTCACGGTGACGACCTCCACTCCGTACTTGGCGGCATTCTCCTGCCCGGCACCGATTCCTTTCTCCGTCAGTTCCCAGAACTCCCCCTGATGGAACTCCGGGATCAGGCATACGATCTTCCGGACCTTGCGGGATGCCAGCAGGGACGCATACACATTGGGACTGAATCCGAGCTCCTCGATCACTTTCAGCACCCTTGCCTTGCTGGCCGCCGACACTTCCCCCCTGTTGTGCAGGACCCTGTCCACAGTCCCCTTGGACACTCCTGCCGCTTTCGCCACATCATTGATAGTTATCTTGCCTTCCATCGCCTGTATTCGTTTTCGGAAACTTTTCACAAATATATGCAAATATTTTCCGTTACCGTGCACGGAAAATGAAAAAATATTTCTAATTTTGCAGCCAATGTCCATAATCGGGATTTTGAACGTCAAAACATATAATTGATATGCCAAAAGTCATCACATTCGGAGAGATCATGCTCAGGCTCTCCACTCCAGGTTATCTGAGATTTTCACAGGCAAAGGAATTTGCAGCCACATTCGGAGGCGGAGAAGCCAATGTGGCCGTATCTCTCGCCAACTACGGCATCGAGACGGAATTCGTGACAAGATTCCCCAAGAACGACATTGCGGCAAGCTGCATCAGGGATCTCCACAGTTACGGCGTGGGGACGAAATACTGCATCGAAGGCGGCGACAGGCTCGGAATCTATTTCCTCGAGACCGGAGCGGTAGCCCGCGCAAGCAAGGTTGTCTACGACAGGGCTCATTCAGCCATTTCCGAGATAGAGAAAGGGATGATCGACTGGGACAAGGTCTTCGAAGGGGCGGACTGGTTCCACTGGACGGGCATCACCCCGGCCATCAGCCAGGGTGCGGCCGATGTGTGCCTCGAAGCCATCAAGGCTGCCAACAGGCTCGGCGTGACCGTATCCTGCGACCTGAACTACCGCAAGAACCTCTGGAAATACGGCAAGAAGGCATCCGAAGTGATGCCTGAACTCGTAGAGGGCTGCGATGTGATTCTCGGCAACGAGGAAGATGCGGAGAAGGTATTCGGCATCAAGCCTGAAGGGTTCGATGTCACGGCGACAAAAGGCGAAGTCAACGCCGCTGAATTCGAAAGCGTATGCAGGCAGCTGATGGCAAGGTTCCCTCGTGCAAGGAAAGTCATCATCACCCTCAGGGGCTCGATCAATGCCAACCACAACACCTGGGGCGGGGTCCTCTTCGATGGGACAAAACTCTACCAGTCCCCCCGCTACGACATCACCCACATCGTGGACCGTGTCGGAGGCGGAGACTCTTTCATGGGCGGACTCATCTACGGTCTCCTCACATACACCGGAGATGACCAGAAGGCGCTCAATTTCGCCGTTGCGGCATCATGTCTGAAACACACCATTTTCGGAGACTTCAACCAGGTGACAGTGGCAGAGGTGGAAAACCTGATGAAGGGCGACGGAAGCGGAAGGGTTTCCCGTTAATGTCATCCCGGGCGCAGCCTAGAAGAGACAAAGATTGTCATCCCGGGCGCAGCCCAGAAGAGACAAAGATTGTCATCCTGAGCGCAGCCCAGAAGAGACAAAGATTGTCATCCTGAGCGAAGCGAAGGATCTGTAACAAGCTAATGCAACACAAAACAAAAGGAAAAATGGCAAAATACAGCAAACTTGAAGTTCTTGCGGCAATAAAGGAGACAGGGATGGTCCCCGTGTTCTATAATGCCGATCCTGAAATATCGAAGAATGTCGTAAGGGCCTGCTATGAAGGCGGCGTCCGCGCATTCGAATTTACCAACCGCGGGGATTTCGCACAGGAAGTGTTCGGAGAACTCGTGAAATACGCCAACAGGGAACTGCCCGGGATGATTCTCGGGGTGGGATCAGTCGTGGATCCTGCAACGGCAGCCCTCTATATCCAGCTCGGAGCGAACTTCGTGGTCGGTCCGCTTTTCAACCCTGCCATAGCCCCTGTCTGCAACCGCAGGCTGATACCTTACTGCCCTGGATGCGGCAGCGTGTCCGAAATCGGGGCCGCACAGGAGCTCGGGTGCGACCTGTGCAAGGTATTCCCGGGAGATGTGCTCGGACCTGCATTCGTGAAAGGACTGCGTGCCCCTATGCCCTGGAGCCAGATCATGGTAACCGGAGGCGTCAAGCCGACAAGGGAGAATCTGGAAGGCTGGTTCAAGGCAGGGGTGACATGTGTCGGGATGGGCAGCAACCTCTTCCCCAAGGATGTCATTGCGGCCGGAGAGTGGAGCAAAATCACCGGACTGTGCAGGGATGCCCTGGCAATCATCAAAGATATAAGATAACATTAACCGATAAACAATAATTGATGGAATCGACAACTAAAAAACTGATGACCAACTGGCGCTGGTGGATGGTCGTACTGCTGTTCGTGGCTACAACCGTCAACTACCTCGACCGTCAGGTACTCTCTCTGACATGGAAAGACTTCATAGCGCCGGAATTCCACTGGACCGACAATGACTACGGTACCATCACGGCCGTATTCTCCATTGTCTATGCCATCTGCATGCTCTTCGCCGGCAAGTTCGTGGACTGGATGGGCACGAAGAAAGGCTACCTGTGGTCCATAGGCGTATGGTCGACCGGAGCCTGCCTCCATGCCATCTGCGGCTGGCTTACGGTGCATATCGAAGGATATGACAACGCCGCTGCAATGACCGCAGTCCAGGCGGGATCCACCGCAGCCCTTGCGATAGCCTCCACGAGCGTATGGCTCTTCCTGGCCGCAAGATGCATACTCGCCCTCGGAGAAGCGGGCAACTTCCCTGCCGCCATCAAGGTGACGGCCGAATATTTCCCGAAGAAGGACCGTGCATTCGCCACATCTATCTTCAATTCAGGAGCTTCGATCGGCGCCCTGATAGCACCTGCCACTATTCCTCTCCTCGCGCAGTTCTTCAAGGACAGAGGAGTCGGAGGAGGCTGGGAAATGGCATTCGTCATCATCGGAGCCCTCGGATATGTCTGGATGGGATTCTGGGTATTCATGTACAACAAGCCCGAGAAATCAAAGCATGTCAATGCCGCAGAGCTTGAATACATCAACCAGGACTATGTGGAAGAGGCTGCAGCTGCTGTCAAGGAAGATAAGAAGGAGGAGAAATCCATCCCTCTCTGGAAATGCTTCACATACCGCCAGACATGGTCTTTCATCGTCGGCAAGTTCTTTACGGATGGAGTCTGGTGGTTCTACCTGTTCTGGGCCCCGGCCTATTTCTCCGACCAGTACGGATATGCATCAAGTTCAGGAATGGGTGTGGCCCTTATAACCGTGCTCTATGCCATAGTGACCGTGCTTTCCATCTTCGGAGGATACCTGCCGAAGCTGTTCGTCGAAAAGAAAGGCATGAACCCGTACAACGGAAGGATGCTCGCAATGCTTATATTCGCTTTCCTGCCGCTCCCAGCCCTGCTTGCCCAGAGCGCTGGCGCCATTTCGGTATGGTGGCCGGCCATTATCATCGGACTTGCAGGAGCCGGACATCAGGCATGGTCCGCCAACCTGTTCTCCACCATCGGTGACATGTTCCCTAAATCGGCCATCTCCACCATCACAGGCATCGGAGGCATGGCAGGAGGTGTCGGATCCTTCTTCATCCAGAAAGGGGCAGGCGCACTGTTCACATATTCTGAAAACGCAGGTGCTGCATTCCAGTTCCTCGGATTCGAGGGCAAAGCGGCCGGCTACATGATAGTATTCTGCGGCTGCGCGATAGCATATCTCGTGGCATGGTGCATCATGAAGGCCCTTGTGCCTAAATACAAGGAGATAAAGGCATAATCCATAATACCAAAAATCTATAATTACCATATAGGCCGGCCCGTGAGGGTCGGTCTATATTTCATCTGCCAGATTGGCAGTCCGGACGGGTTCCGGGATGATTGGCAGACATTTTGCTTCCTGCCAGACGCCCGCAACGGGCAAAAGTCATGATAATAAGGAGATACAGTATATGGAAAAGAAAAACGAGAAGAAAAACCTGAAACAGGAGGGGAAAGAGACAAAAGAGGGGAAGAAGACGGAGGGGCAGGTGAATTCCCCTGAAGAGGGACAGGGCGGCCGGAGCGAAGATGCAGCCGGGAAGGAGAAACCGGAAACGGAGGAAACACCGGAAACAGAAACTCCGGAAACGGAAATACCTGAAACAGAACCGGTTCCTGAAGAAAACGAGGAGGAAAGCAGGATAAAGGAACTCGAAGACAGGCTGGCAAAGGAAAAGGATGACTACCTCAGGCTGATGGCTGAATTCGACAACTTCCGGCGCAGGACTTCGCAGGAGAAACTCGAGCTTGTCTCAAGCGCGGCCGCTGACACCATAAAGGGTCTGCTGCCGGTTCTCGATGATTTCGAGAGGGCGTTGAAAGCACTTCAGGACAGCGAGGACAGCGCAGCGGCGAAGGAGGGCACCGAACTCATATACAACAAGCTGTTGGGATACCTCAAGACAAAGGGACTTGCCGTGATAGAATCCCTCGGAAAAGATTTCGACACGGATCTTCACGAGGCTGTCGCCCAATTCCCGGTCGAAGAGAAAGACAAGAAAGGCAAGGTATATGACGTCGTCCAGACGGGATATACTCTGAACGGAAAGGTCATCCGGTTCGCAAAAGTCGTCGTAGCCATCTGATTCGCTTTCGGATTGTCGTACATGACGGAGGATGCGGACGCGGAACCGCCCAGCGCGGCTGTTTCTAAAAAGGAGATTGGAAAATGGCAGAAAAAAGAGATTACTATGAAGTGCTCGGCGTCGGGAGAGACGCCACACTCGATGAAATAAAGAAAGCATACAGGAAAAAGGCCATCCAGTACCACCCTGACAAGAACCCCGGCAACAAGGAAGCCGAGGAGAAATTCAAGGAGGCGGCGGAGGCCTATTCCGTATTGAGCGATCCTGACAAGCGTGCCAAATACGACAGGTTCGGACACGCCGGCGTGGGTAGCCAGCCGGGGCCGGATTTCAGCGGAGGATTCGGGGATCTGAACGACATCCTCAACAATCTGTTCGGAGGCGGATTCGGAGGATTTTCCGGAGGTTTCGGCGGATTCGGAGGCTTCGGAGGGAGCGGGACAAGAGAGAGGCAGAGGGTCTACAGAGGCCGTGACATCCGCGTACGTGTCAAGATGACACTCGAAGAAATCGCCCGCGGTGCAGAAAAGGAAATCAGCATAGAGAAACTCGTTCCGTGCACGGAATGCGGCGGAAAGGGGACAAGGAATGCGGCTGACATCAAGACCTGCCCTGCGTGCAACGGTACGGGACAGGTAAAGAGGGTAATGAACAGTTTCCTCGGGCAGACCGTGAGCTACTCCACCTGCCAGCAGTGCGGCGGAGAAGGCAAGATTATCAGCAATCCGTGCCACAAATGCGGAGGGACGGGGCTGGAGCGTCACCGCGAGACCGTCAAGGTCAACATACCTGCGGGAGTGGAGAACGGAATGCAGCTGACCATACGCGGAGAAGGACATGCTGCAAAGAACAACGGCGTCCCGGGAGATCTGCTCGTGCTGATAGAGGAGGTGGAGCACGCAGAACTCAAGAGGGATGGCAACAACCTGATGTACACGAAAATCATTTCAGTGATCGATGCCATACTCGGAACCGAAGTCGAAGTGCCTTGTCTCGATGGGAGATACAAAGTGAAGGTGGAACCGGGGACCCAGTCAGGCACCGTTGTCAGACTGAAAGGCCGCGGACTGCCTACCGTCAACGGCGGAAACACGGGCGACCTCTATGTGAAATACATCGTCTGGGTACCGAAGAAACTGTCACGAGAAGACAGGGAAATGCTTGAACGCATGCGTGGCAGCGACTCGTTCAGGCCGAATCCGAGCAAGGAGGAC
Source organism: uncultured Bacteroidales bacterium (assembly GCA_944322715.1). Lineage (GTDB taxonomy): Bacteria > Bacteroidota > Bacteroidia > Bacteroidales > UBA932 > Cryptobacteroides. The sequence continues at coordinate 25,703 of CALUPT010000007.1, read as the reverse complement.
AGAAGTTTCTTCGACAGGCTGAGAAATATGTTCTAAAAAATTTTGGATGCAAAGAAAATATTTATACCTTTGCAGTCCCAAAATGAAAGCAACCTCTTGTGCAGGGTCAAAAGACCGCAATGTTGCCACTTAAACATATCGAATTATGGATTTGATCAAGATTGTAGATGAGACTTTCGCAAACGAGAAAGTCGCTTCATACCCGAAGTTCAAGGCAGGTGACACAATCACTGTGACCTACAGAATCAAGGAGGGTGACAAGGAAAGGCTTCAGAAGTTCAGAGGCGTGGTAATACAGCTCAGAGGAGCTTCACCTGCAACGAAGACCTTCACCATCAGGAAGATTTCGAGCGGCATCGGAGTGGAAAGGATTTTCCCTTTTTCTTCACCTTTCATCGACTCCATCGAACTCAACAAGGTCGGTAAAGTGCGCAGGGCACGTATCTTCTACCTCCGCAAGCTTTCAGGAAAGAAAGCCCGCATAAAGGAAAAGAAGTTCGGTGCGCCAAAGGCTGCGGCTGTTGCCGAATAACGGAAAATATCGGCCCCTTAGCTCAACTGAATAGAGCATTTGACTACGGATCAAAAGGTTACAGGTTTGAATCCTGTAGGGGTCACCACGAAAAGAGGGCGGGTCAAAATCAGACCCGCCCTCTTTTTGTCACTTGTGTGAATTGACATAGGTTTTCCTGTCCGGACCGACACCCTTGACAGTCACGCTTTTCCAGTGCGGTGGAAGGGCTGCCGGCAGCTGGACCACCCCCTTGTCGGTTATCTCCAGTCCGCAGAAGCCGTTGATGACAGCCTGCAGCATTCCTCCGGCTCCGGTAGCAAAATACGGATTATCGCTGAACGGAGTCTCTGTAATGACCCCGAACGGCGGCTTGGAATTGGGTTCGTAGCAGCGTTTGAAAAGTTCATAGGCCCTCTCCCCATCTCCGAGCCGGGCATACTGCACACAGAAGACCGAATGCGACATGGCCGGCGCATTGTCATCAATCCTTCCTATATAGTATTCAAGATCTTTCCTGATCTCCTGAGGGTCGGTGACAATCCCGAGAGGATAGGCAAGAAGGTTTGCATCGGCCTGTTTGATGATCCCTCCATCATAACCGTCATACTCACGGGTGACTCCATCCTCGAATTCGAGGATACGGATATTGCAGGCAATCTCTTTCCATATCGCAGGGGCCTTCTCCCCGCAGACAGCCGCAGCCTTCGTCGCCGCCGTAAGGGCCTTGATGGCTGCACCGTTGGTGAAGGAATTGTCATCCACTCCTTCTGCATATTCATCGGCTGCGACGACATTGAGGATCGAATATGATCCATCATCGTTCCTGTGGACACGGCTTGTCCAGAATTCGGCTGCAGCCTTGAGCAGAGGCCAGCCTTCCTTCTTCAGCCATTCCCTGTCCCGAGTCATACAGTAGAAGTTCCAGGCTGCTATTGCTATATCGGCAGTGATATGGTGCTCGAATGCCCCTGTCGGAGCAAAGAGAGGGCAGGCCTCCTGTCCGGCGTCATCGCTCTCCCACGGGAACATGGCCCCTTCATAGCCATAGTTGTCTGCCCTGTGGCGCGCCGCGCCGAGCCTGTCTGTCCTGTAGTCTATCATCGATTCCGCTATCCCCCGGTTGAGAAACAGCATCGGAGGATACATCCATATCTCGGTATCCCAGAAGATATGCCCGTTATATCCCTGTGAAGACAGCCCCATCGGAGATATGCTGAGCCTGCTGCCCTCCCGGCAGTACGAATACAGGTTGTAAAGGGCGAAACGCACATCCTTCTGCGCCTTGTCATCGCCTTCTATGACAATATCGCCCTGCCACATTTCATTCCACAGGGACCTGTGCCCTTCAAGGACCTTGCCGACACCTTCCTTGACGATATATGTTATCTGTCTGTCGGACTCGTTGTACGGATCCAGAAAATCACGTCCAGAACATACCGTACCTGCCAGGGCGAACTCGACAGTATCCCCTTTCTTCACCCTTGAGACAAGGACATTCCCGCCTTCGGCAAGCGATGCCGTAGCAGTGGCGTATATGAATGCGGATGATGCCGACACCTTCTGTTCCCTGTACAGGGAAAGGGCTTCCGTCCTGTGTATATCCAAAGGCATTCCATCAATATTGGTCCTGTAGACACGATGTCCCGGCTCCCTGTATTCATCAGGGACAGAAACGACATTGTCCATCTGCAGGAAGATGTCATCAAGAGCCTTTACCCTGACTGTCACAAGTCCGGAATACGGCATATTCCTGAGGGCATATATGGAATAGGAGACCTCTGCCTTTCCCGGCACTTCGAAAGAGGTATTATGGCTTGCCTCCCTCATATCCAGCGTCTGCCTCCAGCCGGATATGTTCTGCATTGCCACCTTCTCCCCGTCGATCCTCATCTCCAGGCCGAAAGGATTGATTCCGCGCAGCATCCGGCTGATACCTTCCGGACCATCGGCATCGAAGACGTGGTTCAGGATCACATGGTTTACAGAAAAAGGCTCTCTCCACGGCAGGATACCGATCCTTCCGTTGGCGACAGGCGCTCCGACATACCGGCCATTCGCATCATCCGTGGACAGTACCCAGCCATCCGAGGCATCATTCTGCGCATATACGACCCCCGATACCGCCAAAGCGAGAAGAACAAGAAATCTTTTCATCATATCAGAAATTAATTTTGAACATAGGTCCTGTGCCGTCCGTGACAGGATGTCCTGTAACCAAAGAAGGCCATCCGTCGGTCCATATTATCCGGTCGAGGCATACAACCCTGACACTCAGGTTATTGCCAGTCCATAACGTATGATAGGCCATCCAGCTCTGTCCGGCATCATCAGTGACTATTCCGGAATTGTGTCCGGTACCGAAGAACGTGCTGCCGTCTCCCGAAAGGATATAGTTGTTATAACCATCATTGTCCAGCATCGGTGTGCCATCCGGACCTGCGTAAGGCCCGAGGATGTTGTCCGAACGCCCGACCACCACCCGGTAGTCGCTGGACGTTCCTGCCAGTGTCTGACCGGTAGAAGCGAAAAGATAATACCAGCCGTCCTTTTTCGTGACCATAGTCCCTTCTATCTGGTTGCCCGCAACCTTTACCTTGGAGGCGCCCTCCTTTATGGCAAGTCCGTCATCTGTAACCTCTATGGCATAGATTCCGTAATCTACAGACGGGTCATCGCTGAGTTTGTAACTTCCCCAGAAGATATATTTCTTCTCGCCGTCATCAAAGAAACTGACATCGATAGGATTGAATACCCGGCAGTTCTCCCTGTTGAGAAGAGGGTTGCCGTCTATGTCGGCAAACGGACCTTCAGGAGAGTCAGACACCGCCACTCCGCTCTCGCTCAGCATAGGCTCGTTCCAGCATCCCATGGAATAGTACAGGACATACTTGCCATTGATATAGTTGATGTCGGGAGCCCACGGACGCGCCCAGGACTCGCCCCATTTCCGCTGGAAGCCGTCTGGAAAGGCATCCCCGACAAATTCCCAGTCCACCAGATTCTTCGACCTGTACACAGGAATGTCGCACTCCCCGTTCTCGGTCGTATAGAGGTAATAGTAACCTGTCCTCTCCCTGTCATCCAGCAGGGATGGATCGGCAGCATCCTCCGGGAGCACGGGATTGTCGAGTGTCTCGATATTGAACCGTGTCCCGGATGATCCGCCTGACCCGACAATATCCCTGATCGAAACATTTTCACAAGACAATATTGCCAGCAGACAGATTAGAGCAAACATACGGATACCTTTTAAATTCATAATTCCTATTTTCATGACAGTAATTTATTCAGATACCAGAAATGCGGGGAAACAGTTCCCATCGATTTTCAGCACGCCATCTTCTCCGATCAGCGCCTTGCCGACATACGTATGTCTCGGATCGTATGATTCCATGTCGGGATGTGCGTGAAAGACGATATACAGCTGACCATCGGCTCCTGTGAAAAACGATGAATGTCCGGTACCGACAAGTCCGGCAGGCCGGCGGAGAATCGGATTGTCAGCCGCCTTTTCCCATTTGCCGGGGAAAAGGGTATCTGAAACGGCATAGCCTACCGCATAATCCTGGCTGCGGTAATCGTTGGCAGAATAGGTGAGGTAATATTTCCCTCCGTGCCTTATAATGAACGGCCCCTCTATAATCTGGTTCTGTATCTCCTCCCACGTCCCGGGCGATGTCGTCAGACAGAGCTGCCACCCGCTCTCCGGAGCCATGGCCGAGAAGTCCTTTTCGACCCTTGCCATGTATATGCTGTTCCGTCCGTTTCTCGTGGCGTTGAAACAAAGGTAATACTCCCCTGTCGCGTCATCGATGCAGAGAGTATGGTCGATCGCGCCATGCACGAGACAATACGGTCCGTCCTGCTGGACGAACGGGCCGAGAGGCGAATCAGACTGCGCGACACACAGGCTGAAATCGGCAGTATACAGCATATAGTAGGTATCCCCTATCTTCCAGACCTCGGGAGCCCAGAAATTGGCATCGCCGAATACGGAATGCCCCTTGCGCAGGACATATCCGTCCCCGAGCCGGGTATCCGCCTGCCTCCAATGGACAAGATCCGTCGAAACATACGTCTTGAAACCGTCCGGAGCACTGGTCCCGTATGCATAATACACTCCCGTCCCCTCGTCATAAATGACATAAGGGTCGGCTATTGCAAGAGGTATGGCCGAACCGGAGTCATTGTCCCGGCTCTCATCGCCGGAGACATTCGTGGCAGGAACCGTGTACCGGCAATCACCGGCCGCAAAGTCCGGCAAGAGCCCGCACGGGGTGAATGCCAGAAAGATGGAAAATAGAATACTGCTGAGCATCATAGATGGAAACGTTTCTGTGGACTATTTGTCGAATATCGGGACAAGTGCCTTGCGAGGGACTTGATTGTCAGGCACGTACGGCCAGCCATCCTCATCGAGGAATATCTGCATTACGGAGAGAGGATGTCCGTGACTCCACTCACCGTCAGCATAGGAATGAATCGCTGTCCACATCTGCCCCCTGTCATCTTCTATGATTATGGAATTGTGCCCTGGAGCGAATAAATCGCCTTCAGTCTTCACAAACAGCTCTGAATTCCCGTCAAGCAGCCGTCCCCCATCCTTTGTCACGTATGGACCGAGAAGATTCTCCGAACGTCCCATGACGACGTGATAGGTACTGTTTTCATTGGCTGTAGGACTGCCCATGGAACAGAAGAGATAGTACCATTCCCCGCGTTTGTATATGACCACGCCTTCCCCGACATCGGACTTGGCGATCTGCTGTTTCAATGTCGGGTTCCCGGAAATGTCTCTTTTCACATCAAGTCCGTCCTCCGTCAGTTCCGTCACCCATATTCCTGAAGGATGCGTCCCCCAGAACATATAATGCTTCCCGTCTTCCTCGTAATAGAACGGGTCGATGGAAGGCAGCACGCCCAACTCTTCGGCATCGATCAGTTTATGTGCATTCCTGTACGGCCCTTCCGGCGTTTCGGATGTCGCCACTCCTATATCCATGGTTTTCCATCCGGTTGAATCCCAGGATCCATTTCTGATCAAGGAATAATAGCAGACATACTTGCCTGCGATATATCTCAGTTCAGGAGCCCAGAGGCCGCCCGCACCTTCTCCCCATTCAGAGTCTGTCTTGGGGTTGAACACACGGGTGTTATCCCAGTCTTCTCCATTCTCGCCGCAGTTCCAGTTCACAAGATCATCGGACCTGAAGATCGGCAGTCCCTGGGTCTCCGACGGATAAGGATAACTGCCTTCTTCCGTGGCAGCAAGATAGAAAGTCCCGTCCTGTGCACGCATTATCGTAGGATCGGAACAGCTCTGGATTATCACCGGATTGGTATAGAAATTCTTGCCTGCGGCAATATAGGTCACACCGGAGGCTATTCTCACACCGTCCGCAGAAAGCCGTACAGGCAGCAGATATGAAAGTTCTCCCACCTTGGATCTGTAGAAAGTCACAGGCACCCTGGAATTTATACTGCTCGGAAGCCACGTCCCTGTACCTATGGAATACGAGCCCTCAGGAAGGAGTTCATAACCAGTCCCGTGCACCTCATTGTACTTTTTCACAAGTTCCGCCGCATCGGTCGGGACAGTCAGCGTGTAGTCAAGCTGACCCTGGAGACCGCCGCCGCTCTCTACAGTAAGCCGCGTATCCACATTCAGCACAGTCTCCTCCTCTTCAAGAAAGGCGGTCTGCACATCGTACGAGGCATATCCCAATGCAAGGCCATTCATTGAAGGACCTTTCCTGCAGCCTGCAGCCAGGACAAGGAGAGACACGCCGAGAATCAGATATTCGTAAAATCGTTTCATCGTATTGTAATAATTATGACATTTTCGGTTTTTCAGATCCTTCGCTGACGCTCAGGATGACAGGCGTCGCTCAGGATGACAGTGCGGGAAAGGGGCACAGATCCTTCGCTGACGCTCAGGATGACAGGCGTCGCTCAGGATGACATCATTCTGAATACGGGAAGGCGGAGATCCGCAGTCTGGCCGCTCCCATAGGTACAAGGGTGATCGGCTCCCTCTCCCCGACTGCCGCATTCTCCGGAGGAAGCACACCGCAAAGTCCCGTCGGATCCGGTCCCCAGGACGGCACTTTCCGACCCGTAGCCCTGAACTCGAGCGGAACACCGTCAAGAGAGAACGGAAAATCATCCTCCGGCCACTCCTTGCGGACAATCTCGATGTCATCCAGAGACTTCTCCCCAACCGGAAGGGAAAGGGCGTAGTTCCAGTCCCCCTCCGGATATATCTCGGTGGTCGGCCACTGCGTCGGATCCGCATCCTCCTGCCAGCCGGCATCGAAGATGACCGTCTCGGTGCTGTTCCTCTCCACATATTTCTCCCCTATCTTCAGAGACAGGGTCAGAGGACCGTAATCGACACTCACGCTTCCCCTGTTCGCCTGCCAGCGTCTCATGGTCAGAGACATCGGGAATGTCACCGATACCCTGTCGCCATCCTGCCAGAGCCTGTCTATCCTGAAATACCTGCCTGCCACGGGAACCGCTCCGACAGACTTGCCGTTGACCTTCACGCTGGCATTCTCCGTCCATGACGGTATCCTGAGATAGAACGGGAAACGGACATCTCCGGAAGTCTCCACCGTGAAGAGGATGTCCTCCTCAAACGGATAACGGGTCTCCTCCCTGAGGACTATCTCCTTTCCATCCGCTACCATGACATTGGCCGTACAGGCAGAATAGATGGCTGCAGCCACTCCGTTGTCCTGGGTGGCAAGTATGAGATTTTCCGCAAAATACGGCCAGCCGAACGCATGGTTGTGCTGGCAGCACCTGCTGCTGAACGGATTCATTGCCAGGTACGGCCCCCTGTTCTCTATGGCAGGGTGGTAGTCCTTCGCATCGCTGATGGTATGGTTCGGACAGGTGATATAGCGCAATGCCCTGAAATCAGGCATTACCGCAGCAGGATATGAATTGAACGCCACTTCCTCGCAATGCTCTGCCCAGAACGGGTCTCCGGTAATACGGAGCATTATCTCGTCCGAAGCCATCTGTTCCACCATTCCGCATGTTTCCACTCCCTGGCGCGGGTCGATATAGCCCATACGTGCATTCTCATCCGCTCCGAACATCCCGCCGGGCACCTGGCCGAAAGCCCTGCGGACAAGGCTGTGGACATTGTATGAAGCCGCGAGCATAGTGGAATCCCCGGCAAGCAGATAATACTGGGCCGGCTCGCGGAATCCTTCCGCAATATTGACATTGTGCCAGTCGGGCAGCGTGCCGACCCTGTCCCAGTCTATAGTGTTGCGGTGTATCTTTTCGGCAAGTTCCAGGAGGAAATCCTCCCCGGTACGCTCATACAGCCACAACACGCTCAGAAGGTTGTCCCCTCCGCGGCATTTCTCCCAGTAATCCTCGAGAAACATCTCGTCGGGAAGGCCCAGCTCCCACCTGAAAAAGTCTGTCATCAGGTCAATCACCCTGCCGTCACCCGAGTACTCATAGTATGACTGCAGGCACCAGAGCATTATCATCTGCCCCCACAGTTCCGGCTTGCCGTTCCTGACGCTTACGGGCCCGAAAAAGCCGTCATCCCGCCTGCTGTCCAGGACACCCTCTATCCAGACCATGGTCTCCTCTATCATATCCTCGTCTCCGAGAATATATGCCATATCTCCGTAGCCTTTGAGCCAGTACGGGACTTCCTCCCAGCCGCGGCTGCCGCCCGGGCTGAGCCATGCATTGTCTTCCTTGTCCAGCCAGGCACTTATCTCCCCGAGATGTCCGGTGAGGCCATCCCGCTGCAGTTCGAGATAGCGGCGTACCCATCCTTCCGGACGGACGCTTCCTACAGGCAGTTTTATGAAGCTCTGCGGAAGCAGCGGTTCCCGGCCTGAAACATAACTGACATTACGGCTGCCGGTATCCGGTCTGTCGACTGACGAGACCACGCGACCTGTATCCGTGCAGGCTGCTGCGCATCCTGCACAGACGAGTGCGGCAAAAAGGATTTTAGGACTTTTCATAAGGTATGTTTGCTGTTTTTCATAAATACGGAAGGTGTCACCCCGAACTGCTTCTTGAAGCACAGGGTGAAATATGTGTTGGAGTTGAATCCCGACATGAGGCTGACATCCGCCACGGTATATTTCTGTTCCTTCAGGAGGGCGGCCGCCCTCTTGAGCCGTTCCAGCTGGAGATATTCCACAGGCGCCATGCCTATCAGACCCTTCAGCTTGCGGAAAAGGCTGGATGAGCTCATACACACGGCATCGGCCATGTCATTGACAGTCAGATCCGGATCATCTATGCGTCCTGTCACGAAATCCTGAAGGTCGGAGAGGAATTTCTCATCGGCGGAGGAACGCGCCAGATCCGTCACTTTCCCGAATGGCGAGACTGCGAAATGCCGTTTCAGTCTCTCCCTGTTCTCCAGGATACTGGATATGGATGTCATGAGATATGCTATCGGGAACGGTTTCTCTATATAGGCATCGGCCCCATAGTTCAACCCTGTTATCCTGGAGCCCATATCTGCCTTGGCCGTAAGGAGGATGACAGGTATATGGCTGGTCTGCAGGTTATCCTTTATCCATCCGCACAGCTCGAACCCGTCCATCCCGGGCATCATCACATCGCTTGTCACTATATCCACCGTACAATCCGGATCTTCGAGCTTCTCCTTTGCGGAATACCCGTCTGCGACAGGTGTCACATTATATTTTCCGGAAAGCTGCCGCGACAGGAAAGCGAGCATTTCAGGATTGTCCTCAACCACAAGGACCGTGGATTTGCCCGGAGCCGGAGCTTTCGGGACTATCGGATTGAAGGCCCGCGCCTCGCCGCTTTCAGAAGAATCATGATATCCCGTCGCGGTATCGTATGCAAGCGGTATCTCGCAGATGAACCTGTTCACGCTGTCATCATCATCCATGCAGAGCGAGCCGTTGTGCAGTTCCGCAAGAGAACGGGCAAGGGCAAGGCCTATGCCTGTACCTGCGGCCGTCCCTTCCTGTCCGGCATATCTGACAAACGGCTGGAAGATGCTCTCCCTCATATCAGGAGGAATGATCTTCCCGTCATTGGTCAGGACTATCCTGAAGATGCCGGAGTCTTCCGGTACGGAAAGTTCCAGACTGGCGTATGTCCCGGCATATTTCAGGGCATTGGACAGAAGGTTCGAAAGTATCTTGACCATTGCCTCCCTGTCAACGACTGCCGTAAATGGACGCTCAGGCAATGAAAGAAACATTTTGATATTCCTGTGACGGCCTGCACCGGAGAATCCGGACCATACATTCTTCACAAGAGCCGGAATATCGCTTTCGGCCATGTTAAGCACTATGCTTCCCTGCTCCGCCTTGCGGAAATCCAGAAGCTGGTTTATCAGCTCCGTCAGCCGTCGCGTGTTCTGGCTTATCATGTCCAGATCCTCGTTCAGTTCCGGATTGTCCGTCTTCTCCATATTCTTCTTCAGGCTTTCGACAGGACCGGATATCAGGGAAAGCGGCGTACGTATCTCATGCGCTATGTTGGTGAAGAAATTGAACTTCGCCACATACAGTTCCCTGATCTTGTCCTGCTCCATCCTGTCCCTGTCCTCCTGCTGCTTTTTCCTGAATCTCATGACGGCATAGGATACTGCCGCAGCAACCGCCACGGCATAGACGAGGAACGCCCATACACTGTAATAGAATGGAGGATGTACCCTGATCTCAAGCTCTTTCACAGGTACAGTTCCGTTATTCCCGCGTATCTTGAGACAATATACCCCCGGAGCCAGTCTCGTATAGGAAATGGTATTGTCCATCACCGGATACCATTCTGAATCATAGCCATCAAGCATATACGACAGCTGTATCGGTCTCGGGGAACGGAAATTCATTGGAGACAGGCTTATCGAGAATGTGCTCTGCGAGGCAGAAAGATCAAGCCTGTCCACAACAGAAATGCTCTTTTCCAGAGGAGAGTCCTCGCTTCCTATCGAGACGGGCCTGTTATAGATGCTCAGCCCTGTAAAGACGACAGGCGGCATATATGCATCATCAATGAAAGCAGAAGGAATGAACGACATCAGCCCCTTGATACTGCCGGCCCATATCTTTCCTGACTGGTCAATGCAGCTGGATGAATAGTTGAACTGGTTGCTCAGCAGTCCATCCGCCGTCGTATAGACCATATATGACCCGCCCTGTTCATCGTACCTGACCAGCCCGTTGTTCGTGGTCATCCAGAACACCCCTTTTGAATCCTCTTCGATCCGGTATACGGTCGAGAACGGAATCTCGCTGTCATAGAGGTACCTGTGGAATCCGTTCTCTGCAGGGATCCACCGGCATACCCCGCCTCCCTGGGTGGTGAGCCATATCCTGGACCGGCTGTCCTCGAATATGCCCAATACCATATCGGCGGCAAGAGTGGAAACATCCGACTCATCATATCTGAAATGTCTCCATTCTCCCGACAGGGCATCCTGCAGATACACCCCGTCGGAATTGGTGGCTATCCACAGATTCCCGGATGAATCAGCATAGATATCATTGATGAAACAGGTGACGGAAGTATCCGCGACAAAGACATCTCTTCCCCTGTCATATTTTTTCAGACCGGATGTGGTTCCGAGAAGAATGGTTCCATCATCCGTCTTCTCTATGGAATATATCTCGACACCTGCGCTCGGATAGGGTTTTATCTCCCTTGTCCGTATATTGTACCTGACCAGCCCCTTTGAACGGTCATAGGTCCCTATCCACAGAAAATCACCGTCCAGGCACAGTCCGTGGATATTGTCCGATATCGCCGGATGGCGTATCGGCACGTAGTCACCGCTGTCCGGGAAGAAATGGACCAGTCCCCTGTCCTCTGTCCCGACCCACAGGGTGCCGTCCGGATCAGGGACGATCTCCCTCACCCTCTGCCCGAAATGATCCTCGTATGATTTCGGATAATAACGTCTTATATGCGTATAGTCCTTGGGATAGTATCCTGCTCCGGCAAAATATGTCCCCGCCCACAGTCCGCCTTCCCTGTCAAGGCAGAACGAATACGTAGCGATATCCTCGGGAGAATAAATGTCGCCCCAGTCCGGGAGCATATAGCGCCTCACTTTCATGGATGGGCCGAGAATCACTATTCCTGTATCGCTCCCCACCCAGATATCACCATCCGGCATACAGATGATATCGTGGACGTGGCGGAACCTGTCCCATCCCAGATCCACCTCGGTCATTTCTCCGGTGGACAGGCTTACGCAGAAAAGCCCCTGCACCGTACATACGAACAGCTTGCTGTACGACACTATGACAAGCTTGTTTATCCTCCTGTCCTTGAAGACCGGTTCATCGAACAGCGGGACAGCAGACTCAAGGCGGTCATCCGAAATGTACAGATTGCCATCACCTATATCCGCATAGCATCTTCCCCTGGCATCAAAGCAGATACTCCTCGCATCGCGGTATGACATCTCACCGGAAGCATCGGATGCAGACAAGGACAGGACATCCTCTGCCGGATCATAGCAGAAAAAGCCCTGTCCATCCACTGCGCTCCAGATCTCTCCGGCTGGAGACACGGCGAGCGCATTGACGCATCTGCGGATATAATCCCCGGCAGAAGTCTTCTGAAGGAAGCGTTCCTCCCTCTCATACTCCGAATGATAGACACACATCCCGGCATTGGTGCCCACCCATATCCTTCCGGATGAATCCTCCTGCATAACGGTCACATACTCGTTGCCTGGAATGGCGTTACGCGGAGAGAACCGCCTGAGCTCCACACCGTCATATCTGTTGAGACCGTCCTTCGTACCGAACCAGACAAACCCGTACCTGTCCTGGACTATGTCCATCACTGAATTCTGGGACAGGCCGTCATCCACATCAATCGAACGGAATATATACTGTCTCTCCTCCGCCACAGATGCCACTGCAGCTGCGGCGGACAGAAGAGACATAACGAAGAAAGTCCTTAAGTTCATCGGTTCGGGAATTCACGTTAAATATAATAAACAATACGTCCCGCCTGCGGTTATCTGACTGAATCAAGATGAACCATATAAGGGAAATGATCCGATGCCCTGCGTGTCTGCGATGTCTGGATAATCGCGGCGAAATCGCATTTCTCCGCCAGAGACGGGGTCATCATCATACAGTCCACCTTCATTCCGGTCATTGATATCGTTGAGAAATCATACAGTTCATCACCGTTCTTTGCAGAACACGTAGCCTGGAAATAATCCGACACAAGATAGTAAGAATCCTCCAGACCTGCATCAAGATATCTGTCTATCGGCCCGTACTGCGGAGGACTGTTCCACCATCTGTTATTCGGCCATACACCATCCGCAAGATGCGCCAGGTCCTCACGGCTGTCACTGTTCATATCTCCGGAACAGAGGGCATATTCCTCTGCAGACACTCTCTTAGCTATCTCCTCCGCCTCCACCTCGCGTGTGGTTGCATCCTGGGAAGAGAGATGGCACGCGATGAGGGTCACGCCTTCACACTCGGCCTGAAGGAATCCGTGGACACGATATCCTGTCTGGGGAGCTGTCTGAAGCTCTACCTTCTCGATATCCGAAAGAGGATAACGGGAAGATATTCCTGTCGGGAAGCTGTTGCGTCCTCCCTGCTTGCGGATCGATGCATAACTGTGTCCATACTGCCGAGCGAATTCCTGGAAATCGGCATCGATATCGTCCGGTCTCTCTTCTGTCCCGAAGCCGAAACAGTTCAGTTCGCAGAAAGTGATTATATCAGGATCATATTTCTTCACCCACTGCACAAAGCTGGCCTTGCGTCTTGCAGACTCGCTCTCCCAGTCGGCTTCTGCAGGATCCTGGTATCCCCAGCCGTAATCGACATTATATTCCATTATTCTCAGACCTGAACGCGGCTCCAGCACTATATCCACGGACTGCCCGGCCACTGCATTGTCCACAGTCATCCTCACGGGATTATATGAAGAGGCTACTGCCGTGACAATAAGCCGTGTCGGCCTGTAGACTGTTATCTCAGCCGTGCCGGATGTGACATCATAGTCTGCATACGGCACAAGGGAATTGAAATCCTCCCTTACGGTATAGACATCCAGCCGGACATTCTCCGTCACCGGACTTCCGTTCCCGTCAAGAATACGGACGACAAAGGCATCCCGGCCGCCGCCCTCTTCCTCGCCGGAGGAAGAGGAACAGCCCGCCAGAATGCAGATTGCCAATATATAATACAAATATTTCATATCAAGACAGCCTGGTATCAGTTACCCCATACCTTCAGTTCGGACAATGAAGCGGAAGAAGCTCCGTATCCGACCTCCTTCGATCCCTGACCGCCGCTGTCCCTGGTCTCGACGATGCAGAACCTCATATAGGTGATCTTCTTGCCCGACAGTTCAGGAATCTCGCTGAAAATATACGAAGGGAACGACCACGGCAGATCCGCTGACAGGGAAAGACTGCCATCATTTGAATTATAGCTGCCCAGCATGACCCAGCCATCCCTGGAGTCGCGTTCCTCGACAGTTTCCTTGTCGGTCACCCATACTTCAACTACAGTCGGCATCGGATTGTCATATGGCCTGTTCCAGTACTGCACCCTTATACCTTCCGTAAGAGGCTGAGGAAACCTGACCTGGATAAAGTGATGCCAGTCCTTACTCTGATACGGAGCTGTCCAGTCTGAAGACCAGAAATCGTCTCCATTAATATTGTTGACAAGAGCCGCCACTCCGCCTCCTGCTCCTCCGAGATGCGATGGTGCGGTGCAAGGAGAATAGAGATTGTCAGCGGTAAGTTTCACTTCTGAAGCAAGCACGACGTAGTAGACATTCTCCTGGATGCCAACATTCCCGATGGATTCCATATCTACCGGTACCTCACTGGATATTTCGACAGGGAAAAGGTATCCGGCAGTAATGTCAGGTATCTCGCCGATGAGCTTCAGAGGCACTTCCACGCTCCCCTGTCCTGCACCGACTTCAATCGTCTCCTCGTCAAAGCCGACAACTCCTTCCGGAAGAATCTGGTACGATGTCTGGTTTGTCTCATTGTACCGCTGCGCGAGATCAGGTCTGTACTTCACTGTCAATGAAAATGTTCCATCGTATGCATCAGCCACAGAGAATACAAGTGAAGGCAGATTGAGTAGATCCCCCTTGTCCAGGGCATCGATACCGGCAAGACCGTTCATTGCATTGTCTATTCCGGAGATGGATTCCAGCGTGAACGGTATCTTAATCACACTGACAGTCCTGTATGCGGCATCCTTGTCCGCATCGATCTCTGCATCCTCGCTTTCAAGAGCCAGAGCCAGCACTATCTGCCTGCCTTCATTCTCAGTCATAAGGTCGTATACCATATCAAGATTCTCTGCCGAGAAAGACACATCGAGCGTTCTGGAAAATTCGTCAGACAGGAAATTCAGTTCCCCGCTATATGAATAGCACTCGGATGGAAGAGCGACATATTCAGAATTGTATGATGAAAGCTCCTCCTGCGATACAGGCACTACGCGTACGGAACAGCTTTCCGCATTGCCGATTTTCGCGACACTGAAAGACGTGGAGACATCCTTCCCTTCATAGAAACTGAGCGAGGCTTCGCTTTCACCCGCGAACCGGATGACCGGCCTGTCGCCTGTCAATGTGACAGTCCAGTACACTACACCTCTATCGGCATCCACATCCGCATCCTCGCTCTCTATTCTGAGGGCAAGGGCCAGCTGTCTTCCACCGGACGATGCCGCCAGATCCATCATTCTGGAAATATTATCCTCGGAAAAAGACACCTTCACTTCGCTTGACATCTCATCTGCTGCAAGCGAGGCGTCTTCCACCTCGACAGTATAGCAATCAGAAGTCAGGGGCGTATAGAACGGCTCATACTCGTTCAGCTGTTCCTGCGTCATTCCGGTCACATTCACACTGCATGCGCCGTCTCCGCTCTTGTGTATCATAAAAGAGACAGTCCCGTCCGTCTTGCCGTACATATCGATATCTCCCGTCTGTGCAGTCTCGAAACCGAGGACAGGCCTGCTCTCTTCAGTATTCACTAAAGGAAGTTCATCCTCGCAGCCCGCCACTAATACCGTGGCGGCCGCGAGAACCATCAAAGATTTAATAGTCGTATTCATAATCAACTGTTTTCTGGTGAATCGTTCTCCAATCAGTTGCCCCATACCTTCAGTTCGGAGATTGAAACGGAAGACGCACCGTATCCGACTTCCTGCTCTCCGTTCCCGCCACTGTCCTGGGACTTGACCATACAGAACCTCATATACGTAATGCTCTTGCCTTCCAGACCTTCAGTCCCGCTGAAAAGATATGAAGGAGACGACCACGGATCCTCTGGATTAGCGGACACAGGCAGGCCGTCATCAGTCATATTATAACTGTCGAGCAGTATCCAGCCATCCCTGGTATCGCGCTCCTCTACCGAAGCCTTGTCTGTCACCCATATCTCAATCTCTGTCGGACAAGGATTGAGGTAAGGCCTGTTCCAGTACTGCACCCTTATGCCTTCCGTAAGAGGCTCGGTGAACCTGACCTGGATAAAGTGATGCCAGTCCTTGCTCTGATATGAATTATCCCAGTTGGATGACCAGAAATCGTCCCCTAAAGTATTGTTTATAAGAGAGGCCAATCCTCCACCATCAGAGCTACCGTGACCGGTCGCGGTACAAGGAGAATAAAGGTCGCTCACATTGAGCTTCACTTCCGATCCCAGCACCAGATAGATGACATTATTATTGAGTTCATCGTCTTCATTAGTCGTAAGATCTGTTCCGAACCTGGAATTGACCACCTCTACCGGGAACAGGTAAAGCCTGGTGGCATCAGGTATCGCACCGGTTCCTTTGACAAGGCTGATCGAAAGCTCGTTCTCGCCTGGAGCCAGTTGCACAGTCTCCGACTCGAAGCCGATGACTCCTTCATCAAGAATGGAGTATGATGTCCCGTTCGTCTGGTTGTAGCGCTCCGCCAGATCCTTCCTGTATTTTACAGTGAATTCAGAGTTCCACTGGTTCTCGGTCCCCTGCAAAGAGAAGAGCAGCCGTGGAAGGTCATACAGATTGCATTTGTCGAGAGCATCGAAGCCCAACAGATTGTTGATGGAATTGTCAGCACCGACTACGCTGTGCTCAAACATAGGATCTGTCACATCGATTATCCTGAACAATTCGCTTTTATTGGAATTCACGGTAGCATCTTCGCTTTCTATCCTTATCCCGAGCACGAGCTGGTTGCCGGCAGCCGTCACCTCCTCGCAATAAGTCTTCATCTTTGCGATTCCTTCGGCGGAAAAAGTCACAGATACATTTTTGGCTGGCTCCCCGGGCTGGAAATCGAATGTTCCATCCACGGTATAGTAACTCTTCGGCACGGCAATGTATGACTGGCTGTATCCGCTCAGTTCTTCCTGAGGTATCGATGATACCTTCATGGAACACGGTGACTCTGGATCGCTTCCGCCCTTGAGCACCTTGAAAGAGACAGTCACAGGCTCGGACGCATTGTACAGGTGCATATTCTCATACTGTGCATCAGAGAAACCCAGAACCTTGTGATATGGGTCCGTCGTCATCTCCAGAAGGTCATAGCGGTCCCCGTCACAGGCCGACACAGCCACTGCAGCCGTAACCGCCAGAAAAGTCTTTATTATAGTCTTCATAAACATAATTCTTTTGGGTCATTCATCAATATCCGGGAGCCTGGACGAGCTGAGGGTCGTTATATATCTCCGTCTGAAGGACAGGAAGGAGATACATCCTGTTATACCATGCATAGTCCCCATCCACCGGCTTTTCCTGGTTGAACTGTTCAATTGTAGGATTCTCGATACGGCTTACAAATGAGTCGAGTCCAGTTCTGGCACCAGCCTTGAGATACTGTTCAGCCTCACACCAGCGGCGAAGGTCATAGTAGCGTCTGCCCTCCATAAAGAGTTCGATACGGCGCTCCGCCTTCACCCAGTCGAGAATTGTCATATCATCAGTGCAGTCAGCCTCTGTCAGTTCAGGCACTCCTGCACGCACACGGATCTTGTTGAGGGCATCCAGAGCATTCTGGAGCTCGCCTGCCTCTCCGTTGAGATACAGCACTGCACAGCACTCCGCAAGATTGAGATAAAGCTCGGCCATCCTGATCATCGCAAGAGGATACTGCTCGTAATTCTGGGTCTGTGCACTGAATCTTGTATGAGGCGCGATATATTTCTGGGCGAGATACCCTGTCTGACACTGGTTCTCATCGGACGGGTCATTCTTGAATCCCGCCTTGTCCGGATTCCTGAAGTCTATCCGGAGCGGAGAGCCGTCCACAAGTACCGGACCGAGATCCGCGCCATCGAAAAGCACCCAGGCATAGAATCTCGGCTCCCTGCCGACATTGAGATTGATGATCATCTCCCTGTCCGGTATGCCTGCAGACTTGAGCCACTCTTCCTCTGCAGGGAACTCATCGGTACCGGCCACCATTTCCGGCAGATGTCCATCTGCCGTATAGAAGCTCTCCACCATCTGCAGGGTCGGACTTATTCCGCACCAGCCGTGCCACATTACATTGTCGTTCTTCAAAATGACATTCCTCGGCATTGAAGCATTGAAATAGTCCCAGGTCTTGGTATGTCCGTCTCCGTTGAAAGCAGTGAAGATAAGCTCCTTGTTTCCCTGGGTCTCATCTGAGTTCGCGATATAGCGCATCAGGAACATCCTGTCAAGGAATTCCTTCCCTTCCTCACTTTCATTGTCTATCCCGGGAATCCAGGCAGAATAATAGTCCACATCCTGGTGCATATTCTTTATCACCTCCAGATCATCCAGATCCATAAGCTCGCGGCCGTTTTCCAGTGCAATCTGTATCGCCTCTTCCGTTGCGGTCTTTGCCCTGCGCCATTTTTCGAGATCGAAAGTGTGGCTTACGAGTTCATACCCATAGCCAGGAGTCTGATAGTTCGTATTACGCCATTCAGGGAAAGGAAAGCTGCCGTTCCAGAGCGGTGAAGCTGCATATACCAGAAGTCTTGACTTGAGGGCTGCGCAGATTGTCTTGTTTCCTCGTCCATATGTATCGTTGAGAAGATAACCGGACTGGAACTGCGGAGAAGCGCTCGCTGCATCCAGTTCATTGCAGATATAGTCCACGCAATAGTCGAAATGCGACCTGCCCGGGAATTCCGATATTGGCGTATCGGTCGGCATATATTCATTCACGATAGGGACCGGCCCGAAAAGTTCGAGCAGCCTCATATAATAGAAGCCCTTGAGGAAGTGGGCATGCGCCCTGTACAGTTCCTTGTCATCTTCTGTCAGGAAATACGGATTCTGGTTCTCGAGCTCCCTCAGGAAAAGATGCACGTTGCCGATGGCACCGTATGTCTCCTGCCATTTCGATGCCGGTACGTTGCTGGCATTCATCAGACCGCGGGAGACATAATATGAATCATAGTGCTGGCTGCTGCCCCAGGCATCCGGATAGACAAATTCATCCGTAGTACCTTCGAAATTCCTGTATCCTGCCGTATTGAGATTCGGCACGAAAGAGTAGCATCCGAAGATCCAGTTCTCCACCATATTCTTGTCCTTCATCGCATCCGTAAGGTCGGCTGTCCTTGCCGGAGCCACATCGAGGAAATTGCAGGAAGAGAGCGCCAGCGCCGGCAGAGCCACCAATGCTGCAGTTTTCAATATATTTTTCATTGTAACAATCATTTTTCAAATGCAAATTAGATAGTCAGCCTCATCAACCGTGTCAGAACCTGAACTGTACACCGAGAGTGAATGTCCTCGAGAAAGGATAGGCGTTCCAGTTGAGCTCCGGATCCCAGAGCTTGAACGGACTGAACACGGCAAGGTTGTCACCGTTGAGATATACCCTCGCAATCTTGAAGGAATATCCTATCTCCAGAGTCTTGAAACGGAGGAAGCTGCCGTCCCTGAGCCAGTAGGTGCTGGACTCGAAGTTGTTGCGGACATCTCCGGCATTGACACCGAGCCTCGGGTATGAAGCATTCGGATCCGGATCCATCTCAGACCAGCGGTTCTCTGCTATATAGTCTATTACGTTGCACGCATTCGATCCGAACGGCACAAGTCCGCTGATGGCGATCGTCCTCATGGCCGAGCCGTTGAAGAACACTCCGAGATCCCATTTCTTCCACATCACATTGAAACCGAAACCGTACTGGATACGAGGAAGTCTTCCGTAAGGAGAGATCTGTATCTGGTCATCGGTCGTAATGACTCCGTCACCGTTGATGTCACGGTACTTCACGTCACCCGGTCTCACGGTGCTTCCGAGCTGCTGCTCCGCATGGTTGTCTATGTCAGCCTGGTCGACGAAAAGTCCGTCAGCCACATATCCCCACATATAATAGTTGTCGAGAGGTCTGCCTACCCTTGAAGTCCACGGCTGCGAATACTGAGGCTCGTCATAGTAATCGTACTGGTTCTTGGTGTAGGTGAAATTGGCCCTTGCCTCAAGTCTCCAGTCCCTGCCGAAATTCTTCGCCCAGTTGAGGCTGAACTCTATACCTCTCGAGGAAGCCTCTCCGACCTGACCCCATGGCACGGCGTTCCAGTAACCTGACACATACGGCCAGGAACCACGCCTCATCATTATCCTGTCCCTTTTGTCGTAGAACCAGTCAACCGTCACATCCAGCTGGCTGAAAAGGGTGAAGTCCATACCGATATCGAGCTTGTGGGACCTCTCCCAGGTAGCATTGTCCACCTTGTATGCACCGATGGAATGCGAATGATACTGGGTCGCATTGTCCGTCGAAGGACCGAAGAAAGCGGTACCGCCGCCGTTGAGTGATACTGAATCGAAATAGACGAAATGGTTGTAGCAGTCGAAACCGTCGCTACCGACAATACCGTATGAGGCACGGAGCTTGAGATAGTCGATGACATCCTTCGCCGGCTCCCAGAACTTCTCGTTGCTCGGCACCCAGCCTATGGATGCTGATGGGAAGAACTCGAAACGGCTTCCCTTGGCAAGTCTTTCCGTACCGTTATAACCGAAGTTGAGTTCCACGAAATACCGTTCAGCATAGTCGTATGTCACACGGCCAGAAAGTCCCTGGTTCCTCTGCGACAGAGCCCTGTTAGGCATATAGTCCCTCATAAGGTACATCAGCAGGGCGCCCACATTGTGCTTTCCGAAAGAACGGTTGTAATTGAGTCTCGCATCGAAATAGAAAGTCTGGCTTGACTGCGGCTCGGAATAGGTTTCCGTTATGAACTTGTTTCCAGCAGTTCCTATAGGCACCTGGGTGAACATATCCGGTGTATCCGGACTCCACCCGGAACGGTCAAGCTGGAAATAATAAGGAGTGATAGACTGTTTGAACTGCGACCACGACCAGTTGTTCCAGTTTACCATCGCATTGACTGAAAGCCCTTTGGTAATCATGCTCAGATCCTGATCTATCTTCAGCACCACATTGAGCTTGTTCTCCTTGGTGACACCGTGGTCATCCAGCATCGCCGCATACGGGTTCGTGCGGATGCCGCCGCCCTGGACCTCGACGCTGCCGAACCTGATATATTCATCACCCTGCTGGGCCGGGAAAGTCGCCGGGAACATCACAGGGTTGGCGTTGAGCATATAGTCGAAAAGACTGGCAGTACTCTCGCTCATTCCCTGCTTCTGCACTATCTGTGCATTGAGCCTGAGGTCGAGCTTGGTGGTATTCGTCAGCTTGTAGGTTATGTTGTTCTGGAAATTGAACACATACTGCTGGAGGTTGTTGTTGAATACATAGTCGGTCGGAGCCTTGGCTATACCTGTGTCATGGTTGAAGTTCAAGGACATATAATAAGTGGCCTTGTTACCTCCTCCCTGGACATTGATATTGGCCCTCTGATTGAAGTTGAAGTCACGGAAAAGAAGCTTTTTCCAGTCTACATTAGGATATACATACGGATACAGTCCGCTCCGTGTATACTCTATATCCTCCTGAGAATAGACCGGAGCCTGGCCCCCCCTGGCCATATACGCCTCATTGTAAAGTTCCATCCAGGCAGGTCCGTCCACGAAGTCCACCATATTCACCGGCTGGGTAAGCATTGTCTCCACAGTCGCGTTGACCTGGGTACGCATGTTCTCGGAACCGTTCTTGGTGGTCACGATCATGACACCGTTCGCACCGCGGACACCATAGATGGCCGTTGCCGAAGCATCCTTGAGCACGGTGAAACTCTTGATGGACTCAGGCGGGATACGGTTGAGGTCATTTGCGGAAATCTCCACGTCATCCAGAAGGATGAGAGGCGTGGATACTCCTCCGAAGGTGTTGATACCTCTGATATAGAATTCAGAGGCGGCACCCGGATCACCGGAATTCGTCATGGATATCACTCCGGCCAGCTTACCGGCAATGTTGGAAGTAAGATTGGATGAAGAAGACCTGAGGGCTCCTCCCTGGATAGATGAAACGGCACCGATGACGGATACCTTCTTCTGGGTACCCATACCTACGACAATCGCCTCGTCAAGTTCGCTGTCGGATTCAAGGGCGACATCCACGATACCGAGCTTGCCGATCTCGTATGTACCGGTCTTGAATCCCACGCAGGAAATCTCAAGCTGGGCATTGGTACCTTTCACCCTGATGGAATAGCTTCCGTCATCGAGTGTCATCACTCCGTTGTCCGTTCCCTTTTCCACCACAAAGGCGCCGGGGACAGGCTCGTTGTCCACGGCGCTGATGACCTTTCCGGTGACAACCCTTCCATTGTCATCATCCGCCTGGCTGTAGCCATTCCCACTCGAAGGGACAGCAAAAAGCCCGGCCTGAAGGAATATCATCCCGCAGACCAGCATTGCTGAAATCAAAGAACTTTTGATATTCATAAAAAGTGGTTAAATTGGTTGGTAGTTATAGTTTCAGCCCGTCAGGACAGGCCGGCTTGCCGCATCAGCCTGTTCCATCCGGGATTTCCGTCTACAAAATTAGACCTATAACCACCTGCGGACATTCCACTTTTCTTGCAAGTTTTCTTACAAATCCTGCAATTCCCGAAATCCCGCCACCGGCAGGCCTCCACCCGTACACGGGGCCCATCCCCTGCATACAGTCCGTCAGTGTGCATAGACACCGTACCATCACCGGCGGCCGTACGTATGCCATAGTTCCATGACAGTATGCCAAATAACTGTTTTGATTGGGTTTTGATTGGGTTTTGATTGGGTTTTAATGATTTATAAGATTCTTTTGCCTTTCGGATATTTTCTCTAACTTTGTCTTGTTCTGAGAAGGAAGTTTGGAGACTGGCTGTTATGACTTGTTTACAGCAACAAAAATCACAATCGATTGTGATTTTTGTTGTTTTTTTAATCAATAAGTCATATTTTTGAAAGAAAATCACACTATATTGTGAATGTAAGAGAAATAGGAGAGACTATCAAAAGTCGCAGGCAAAGCCTTGGTATAAACCAGTTCGAACTTTCCGAATTGGCAGGAATAGGTATCAATACACTGGTAGCCATTGAAAGAGGACAAGGCAATCCTAAAATAGAAACACTGATGGCCGTAGCCGATACCTTGGGATTGCAGATGGAAATCAGATTGAAGCAGTGAATGTATGAGAAAATGTGAAGTATATATAAACGGTATCAGAGCCGGAGAACTGACAGAACTCGACGATATGGAATATGAGTTTGCTTATGACCGGACTTATCTTCTGGATGACAACAATCCTCCGGTCAGTTTGACAATGCCCCTGCGTAAAGAGCCATATTATTCGAAGAATCTGTTCCCCTATTTTTTCAATATGCTCTCGGAGGGTGAAAATCGTAGGATTCAGTCACAACTTCTGCACATTTCTCCGGATGATGATTTCGGAATCCTGCTTGCCACGGCCCATACAGACACGATAGGTGCAGTGACTATAAAACCGGTTTCGAAATGATTGACCTTAAAGTTTGTCCTTCCACATTGGCAGAAGGATATGATACATATTCACCGGCAGCACGAAAGGCTCTGTTTGACGGAGCAGCAGTTTCTCATTATATGGACATTCCAAGTCCTGAAACAGACAGCAGAGAAGCAAAGGAAGCAGTAATGAATGCGGGCCGCATATCCTTATCCGGAGCGCAACCTAAATTTTCTGTTGTAGTAGGCGAAAGCTTGTCTCTGCGATATACCGGACAAGGAGAGCAGGGAAACTACATACTGAAACCTCGTCCGAACGGCTACCAGTTGATAAACAAGGAATATTGTGCCGCTAACGAACATTTGACAATGCAGATTGCTTCGCAGGTGTATAAGATAGAAACTGGAGCAAATGGTCTTTGCTTCTTTTCGGACGATGAAGCAGCTTATCTTATACGTCGTTTTGACGTGCATTCTGGCGGGAAATATCAGCAGGAGGATTTCGCTTCCATTATGGGATATACCAAGGCAAACGGTGGCAGTGACTACAAATACTGCAATGGAAGTTATGAGGAATGCGCCGAGGTCATAAGTCGTTGTGTAAAGGCGAGCCGAATTGATATTCTTCGTTTTTTCAGATTGATTTTATTCAATTTTATTTCTTTGAATGATGATGCACACCTGAAGAATTTTTCTCTGATCAATAGAGGTGATGAATACCGGCTTTCGCCTTCTTATGACTTGATAAACACCTCGCTTCATTTGCTGGAGCCGAAAATTTTCGCACTTGATAAAGGCTTGTTCCGGGAAGGAATGTATTCGGACGATATACATTCAGTAGGCTGGACGGAATTTATGGAGTTCGGAAGACGTATCGGAATTCCTGAAACTCTGGCAAGGCGTGAAATAATCCGTTTTGCGCAAGACAGTCCGATGGCCGACAGTCTTATAGACCGGTCTTTTCTGTCTGACAGTCTGAAAAAAGAATACCGGGAATCGACAAACTACAGGAGAAAAATGCTGAGGATTTGAAATTATCCGCTGTCTCCATTGAGCTTCGCTCATGCTCCCGGTTGTTTATAATCAATTATTTATACACACGTCCAGATATCTCTCAAACAGTTCTTTTTACCTGTCTGTTGCCCGTCTAATCCTCAGTTTACACACTGGTTTACATCCTATGCAAACTATGTTTGGTTAAACTTAAATCTTTCTTGAATTTGCCTGAAGCTACGATTTCTATTATTGAGGCTTCTGTTCTTTTTTCCTGCCTCTATTTTCAGCCTTTCAAGCAGGTCTTTCCTTAGCCTGAAAGCCGTCTGTTTCCTGTCCAATGCTATTGTCTCCATACATGTGTCATATTTAATATCACAAATTATAACATTAGTATAATAAAACAAAATCATTACCGGAAGTGTCTTAAACATGGATTAAACTGGCTTGTAAAAGACAAAAAGAAAAGCAGTCACATCTCTGTAACTGCTTGATAATGAATGAGCGGAAAACGAGATTTCGTCGCTGTGCTCCGACATCTCCATACCCCTCGCCGGGGAGGCACTTTCATTCAGGTCGCCGATGAGCTTCGCTCATGTGCTGTTTGTTTAATAAACAAACAGTCGCCGCATCCGAAGGATGCAGCGACCTGAATGAGCGGAAAACGAGATTCGAACTCGCGACCCTCAGCTTGGGAAGCTGATGCTCTACCAACTGAGCTATGCGCTTCGCGCGGTGATAATCAACGAGTTATGAACATCCGTAATCTTTCTTCATTATTTTGCTAACAGGTTTGCTAACATATTCACGCCAGCAGATACTGGGTTAAACTTAAAGTAATATAATTGTAAATCAATTAGTTGTATTAGTCTTATTTTCTCATTCTCCAACCTGCGCTATATTTTCCCGATTTTTCATTTTATATACCCCTCACAAAATTACAGCGTCGATAATATGATGATATATAATAACATAAAAAATCCCCTCACATAGAGGGGATGTAAAGTAATGACAGTATAGCAGTATAGTCAAATTACTGTATTATCTCCAAATCATCAAAGTCCGCTGTTTGAGCACCATATAAATAGAAACCGATACCGTTAGAAATAATCGGTTTATATCTTAACTCTATAGCCGTCATATTATTTACGAGGAATTCTATCTTATTATATGTGCTTTTTATCTGGAAAGAAAGTTCTTCATTACGTTTCCCTCTCAATCTCATTGCATTTTCCCTGTAGGCAATCATTTTCCCTTCTCTAATTTTCCAGATTTATAAAGTGAAGCCCTAAAATGAAAACAAGAGCTAAACAAGTGCAAATAAAACCGCTTATTTACAATTGA